>NZ_BDBR01000004.1 GCF_001613085.1 Nocardia salmonicida NBRC 13393 | reverse complement strand
CCACGCGCACCCGGCGACCCGAGACTGCCTGGCGACCCACGACTGCCCGGCGACCCGCGCAAGCCGGGTGACCCCAGGTTCGCAGGTGACCCGCGCGAGCCGCACGACCGGAGGCTGCCAGGTGACCCGCGGCTGCTGGGTGACCCGCGGCTGCCGGGTGACCCGCGGCTGCCGGGCGATCCGCGGCTGCCGGGCGATCCTGCGTGACCCGGTGATCCTGAGGTCGGGACATCTGACTGCGCATCCCGTTATGAGATGAAGCGAAATATGTTCTGAAACAACAGAATTAGCATATCGAGACGCGAGTTAACGGAATGTTTCCGTGGTGGCGGCTCGGGTGTTCGAACCTGGCCGACCGTGCCGACCACAATCGACTCCGCACACACCGTGACGGAGGGGGAAACCGATGGCGCAGCGCATCATTGTCGACTCGACAAGCGAATTGCACGCGGCGGCGACGGCCATGGATGAGGTGGCGGCGGCGGTTGGCGACGCGGTGAATACCCTGATTCGCACCCTGTCCGTGGCGGGGGATCCGTTCGCGGTCAACGACAGTGGCGCTACGGCGCCCGAGGTGGTGAGTGGGTCGTCGGACAACCCGCCATGGGGCACCGACTCCTACGGTAAGTCCTTCGCCACGGGCGCCAACGGCTATGTGGGGATGCGAACGAATCTGCTGCAGGGCGGCCTCGATGTAGCGCGCACCCTCGCCGAGTTCGCCCACGGCATGCACCGCGCGGCAGGGGGCCTCGAGGCGACCGAGGAAGACTCGCGCGCCGGCTTCCGCTGAGCGCGCTCACATGCTGATCGGTCCCGCCATCGACAACTCGGCGAACGCGCCCGCGACATCGTGCCCGGGGTCGGCGAAGCACCTCTCGACCAGCTCGCGAGTCACCGTGCCCGCTTCGGCCGCCGCGATCACGTCGAGCATCGCGGCGCGCGGCGGCTGCGCCGCATCGGGATAGGCGACCGCGCACATCACCTCGGCGACATCGGCGACCGTCCACACCCCTGGTACGGCCGCGCTCACCGCGGCCGCACCGGGCGACTGCCCGCGATACCAGCTCCCGCCCTCCCACCAGTAGCAGAACGAGAGCAGTCCCGTACTCGCGCGCGGATTGAGGACCTGATCGGTCACCCACGCGGGCGCACCCGCGTAGAGATCGGGATAGGACGTGCCATCGTTGTAGGCGGCATCGAGCTCAGGCGCGTTCCACACCCCGCCCGAGAGGACCGCCCGTCGACCGGGCAGCACGTGCAACGTCGACCCGCTGCGACCGGCCCCTTCGAAGACCCCGAGCGCAGGCAGGATTCGCGGCCCGTACTCCGACCCGACTGCCACGAACGCGGCCGCGATAGTGGCCCACCGCGCGAAGAACACCCCGAGCGGCGGGAACTCGTCCGGCACCGAGACAGCTGGCCGCTCAGCAGCATCAGCGGCGGCCCGCGCACTGCGTAGCTGCCACGTGTTGTGGAATACATAGGCCGACAACCACACCGGCACGCGCGAGCGTGGATAGGTGTGCAGGTCGAACAGATACGCCTCGGGGGTGAACAGGTGCTCGGGCGGAAACGGCTCATCACCGTGGTCATAGTCGACCTCGTACCCGCCGGCGGCGTCGGCCGTCACCGCGACCCGCCACCATGGCCCCCGCTCCTCGCCGACAGATCGCTCCCGCAACCCCCGCGCCGCCTCCAGCATCGCCGCCGAAGCGTCGATACTGGTGTGCCTTTCCTCGGAGTCGAAGTAGCTCACCGACCCCACCGCGGCGACAACAGTGATCGCGAAAGACGCCGTAAACCGTTGCCAGCCAACGGGACCCGGCTCACCGATCGCCTCGATCAATCCGAGGGCGGGATCGGTCGGCGCGATCGCCGACGTCAGCGCGAACCCGATGTCGGGCGACTCGGCCCCCTGCTCCGCGAACTCAACCATCGACATGTGCCCCTCTCGCGCTCAACGCCGGTCACACCGGCGGCAATTGACAGACCTGCACGAGCTCGCGCCCGTGGGTGCGCGAGACCAGAAGTCCACGCCCAGGCGGATGTTGGGCCGGTCGCACGTCACCGAGAATCACGCCCTCGTCCTTGGGTGTGCTCATCAGGAAGCCGTCGACGGACATGTCCTTCAACGGGCCGAGCACCGGATCGTAGAGCGCGCGCGAGGCACCACCGGCCCGGCGGGCGATGATCAGGTGGAGGCCGATGTCGCGAGCCTGGGGGAGGAGGTCGACCAGGGGCAGCAGCGGGTTGTTCGACGCGATCATGTCGTAGTCATCGACGATCACATACACCTCGGGCCCCGTCCACCAACTGCGATCGCGCAATTGCGCGGGCGTGATGTCGGTACCCGGCATGCGCTGGGAGACGAACCCGGCGACTTCCTTCATGGTCGGCACCGAGGTCTGCGCCGAGGTCGAGTACCCGGCCAGGTGCGGGCCCTCGATCGCCCCGAGCATGGTCCTGCGGTAGTCGACCAGGATCACCCGCGCCTCGTCGGGCTGCGAGTTGGCAACGATGCCCTGCGCGATATTGCGCAGCAGGGTCGTCTTCCCGCAGCCGATATCGCCGAAGACCAGCAGATGCGGCTGTTGCTCGAAGTCGAGCACCACCGGGGTCAGTTCGGACTCGCCGAGCCCGATCACGATCCGCCGATGGTCCAGGCCGATGCCGTGTGCCTCGACCTCGGCGAGGACCTGCCCACGGTCGAGCTCGAGGGGCAGCTGCCGCACCGCCGGCGCGCGTCGATCGCCGTAGAACTCGGTCAACTCGCGTTTGGCGGTCGCGACGCCCTCGGACAGGCTCGCCGGATCGACCACACTGTCGAGGCGGGGCAAGGCGATGAGCATGTGCAACTTGTCCTTGGTCAGGCCCCGGCCCGGCCGGTTCATCGGCACCCCGACCGCGGCCCTGCGGTCCATGTCCGAATCCGACGGATCACCTAGGCGCAGTTCGATTCTGGTGCCGATCTGGTCCTTGACCCCGGGCCGGATCTCGGCCCACCGGTTCGCGCCGAGCATGAGGTGAATTCCGTAGGAGAGTCCGCGCGCGGCGAGCGCGAGGACTTGCGACTCGAGCATGTCGAAGTCCTCGCGGAACGCGGCCCAGCCGTCGATGACAAGGAACACGTCACCGAAGAGGTCGGCGGAGAGGGGATGGGCCTGACGTTCCTCGGCGGGCGATTCGGCCAATTGTGCGGCGAGTCTACGGAAGTCACGCATGTTCTCGATGCCGAGGTCTAGGAAGCGACGTTCGCGCTGGCGCAGCAGCGTCGAGAGTTCGGCGACGGTGCGTCGCACCCGGTCGCCCTCCAACCGACCCGCCGCCGACCCGACCTGCGGCAGTCCGGCCAGTGCCGACAGAGTGCCGCCACCGAAGTCGAGGCAATAGAACTGCACCTGTTCAGGCGTGTGCGTCGCCGCGGCGGCCATGATGATGGTGCGCAAAGTGGTCGACTTGCCCGACTGCGGTCCGCCGACCACCGCGACGTTGCCCTGCGCGCCTGCCAGGTCGATGGTCAGCACATCGCGTTTCTGCTCATAGGGCTTGTCGACGATGCCGATGGGTAGCCACAGATTCCCATGGCGATTGCCCTGGTCACGCCAATCCTGTTCGGGCAGCATCATGTCCACGCTCGGCGAGATGTCGAGCGGTGGCAACCACACCTCGTGCGCGGGTCGGCCGTGCCCGGTCAGCCGTTCGACGACGACCTGCAGCAGTGAGCGTTCCTGCTGCGGCGCGGTGGCCGTCTCCGCACCGAGCAATTCGGAAAGATCGGGCAGCTCGACGGGCACTGGGTCGCGGGAGACCGCACGGGCCTGCGCCGGTGCGGCGGTGAACAGGCCGACCTCGCCGGCGGCCGTCGTCGCGCCTCTGCGGCTTCCGTCGCCGGCCATCGGTGGCACATAGGTGCCCGACACGTATGTCGCGTTGAACCGCAACGGATCTGACGCGTCGCTCTTGAGGTAGCCGGCACCTGGTTGACCGGGCAGGTGGTAGGCGTCGGTGATGCCGAGCACCTGCCGTGACTCGCCGGCCGAGAAGGTCCGCAGGCCGATCCGATAGGACAGGTGCGAGTCGAGCCCACGCAGCCGGTTCTCCTCCAGCCGCTGCGAAGCGAGCAGCAGATGCACCCGCAGCGACCGGCCCAGGCGCCCGATCATCACGAACAGTTCGGCGAAATCAGGTTTTTGCGAGAGCAATTCGGAGAATTCGTCGACGATGATGAACAGCGCGGGCAGTGGGTCGAGCGGAGCGCCGTTGGTCCGGGCCTTCTCGTACTCGGTCACGTTCGCGAAATTGCCCGCCGCCCTGAGCAATTCCTGGCGACGATTCAGCTCACCGGCCAACGCGTCGCGCATGCGGTCGACCATGGAGAGTTCTTCCTCGAGGTTGGTGATCACCGCCGAGACGTGGGGGAGCGGGTCGAGGCCGAGGAAGGTCGCGCCGCCCTTGAAGTCGACGAGAACGAGATTGAGCAGGTCGGGCGAATGGGTCGTCACCATCGAAAGCACCAGTGTGCGGAGGAATTCCGACTTGCCGGAACCGGTCGCGCCGATGCAGAGCCCGTGCGGGCCCATGCCGTTCTCGGCCGACTCCTTGATATCGATATCGACCGGCGTGCCATCCAGGGTGACCCCGATCGGCACTCGCAACCGCTCGCGCGCCGAGCGCGGTCGCCACGCCGCGTCCGGTTCGATCGTCGCCGCGTCGGCGACGCCGAGCAACATCATCAAGCCGGGGTCCCCGCTGGTCTCCTCGCCGAGGTTGACGATCTGTGCCGTCGTGGCGATCCGGTAGCGTGCCATCGTCCGCCCGAAAGTCGCCGCCACCTCGTGCGATACCCGGTCCGGCCCGGCGAAGTTCTCCACCGAGCCGCCGGTGCGCGCGCCGATCCGCTCAGCGCCGACCACCAACTGCAGGCCGCGCCGCACCGCGAGCCCGGTTTGCGGGGCGGTCAGGTCGAGCACGGTCACCGAGTCGAGTCCGGCGTCGCTGATAGTGCGTTCCGAACTGCTCACGTAGCCGTCGTCGATCACCACGACCACATGCAATCGGCCGGGTGTCGGCGCGGCGTTGCGCAGGAATCGGCCACGCTCGAGCAACTCCTCCGACAGTGCCGTCTCCAGCTCGGAAAGCGACTGGTACAGCATCCGACTCGTGCCATGGCCGTCGGTATCACGTGGATGTTGCAGATGTG
Source organism: Nocardia salmonicida NBRC 13393 (assembly GCF_001613085.1). Lineage (GTDB taxonomy): Bacteria > Actinomycetota > Actinomycetes > Mycobacteriales > Mycobacteriaceae > Nocardia > Nocardia salmonicida. The sequence continues at coordinate 376,572 of NZ_BDBR01000004.1, read as the reverse complement.
GAAGCCATTTCGTCCACCGCCACGCCTCGCCATCGGGTTCGGCCGTGGCGATCGCGAAGATCATCGAGTCGGGTCCGTGGAAAGTGGCGAGCTCCATCAGGATCGAGCGAACGAGCGCTCTGCCATGTTCGCGGTCGCCTTCGATGTTGATCGCCGGGAACGCGCGCAGGGAGATCGCCGTCGGCAAGTCGTGCACGACCGAGTGGGTACGGACGAACCGTCGCAGCGCCACCGTCGCGACCGGCTCGAGATCCTCGAGCGGGCCGGTCTCCGGCCTGGCCAGTTTGGTCGCGACGCGGTGGCTGCCGACACCGACCCGGACGTGTCCGAAGTCGGGATCGGTCGGTCTGCGCTCCCACATGCGCCGGGTTCCGACAAGGGCGCCCAGGTCGGCCGGATGCGGGTGACTCCACATCAGCGCCTCGCGCTGCGCGACCCCGGTGCCGCGCACATCGCGGCGCAGTTGGTCGAGGTAGCGGAAGTAGTCCTTGCGCTCCTCGTTGAGCTCGGCCGCCTTCTTGCCGCCGCCGCCGGTACGCCCCGCGAACATGCCGACCATCGACATCAGCATCATCATCGGGAACATCATGGTGAGCGGGTTGGTGAGCATCGCCTTGCCGCTCATCGTGAACATCAACCCCATCATGCCCACCATGGCGACCACCATCACCAGCGGCAGAAGCCGCTGCCACAGGGGTGCTGGGATCGGCGCGGTGATCTCCGGCGGTGCGTTGAGCACCACCTCACCGCCCGGCGGTCGCGGCGGGGCGATGCGGGCGAGTCGAATGAAACCTTGTGTACTCATCGCTGTTCCTTAGTCGTCGCCTGGCAGCACCAGCGGCGCGCGCTGTCTGCGCCGGAAGGGAATCGAGAATGTGAGCACGAGCGCGAGGACCGTCAGGCACGCGGTCGCGCCGCCGATGCTGATCCGGCGCGGCCACGGACTCGCCGGGACGGTCGGGGTCGGGCCCGCTATTGCCTTGGCCGACAAGGGGTTTGCGTTTACGGCCGGTAGCGCGGCGGTGAGCGCGGCGACCGGGTCGATCATGCCGGCGCCAGTGCGCGCGTCATGGCCGTTGCCTGGCGCGTGCGCGGTCGCGACAATGCGTTCCATCACCTGTCCCGCGCTCAGCCAGGGAAAACGCGCACGCACCAACGCGGCGAGCCCGGCGACGTAGGCGCTGGAGAAACTGGTGCCCGAGACCGGCGCGATCCGACCGTCGGCTTGAGGTGTGCCGTTGACCAGGCCGGTACCCCCCGGTGTCGGATCGAGCGACATCAAGTTGCTGCCCGGCGCGGCGACCGAGATCCACGGCCCGTACAGGGTGAACGGTGATGGCGACCCGTCGAGCTCGACCGAACCGACCGACAACACATACGGCGCGAACCACGCGGGTGTCGCGATCGTGCGTACCGAGTTCCAGCCCGCCGTCCCGTTCTGTTCCTTGCACGCCCCCTGTGATTGCAGATTGCCCGCCGCCGCGACAACAACGACATTGTGGTCGTAGGCGTATTTCAACGCCGCGCCGAGCGCACCGTCGACCGGACTCGTCCCGGCCGATTGACACGACACCTCGGAGATATTGATCACCGTCGCACCGGAACCGACCGCGTGCACGACCGCGTTGGCGAGGGTGGTAACCGTCCCGTACCCACCGGCTGACATGCCACCTGGCTGGTCGTTGGCGGCATAGCTGTTCTTGCCCTGATAGGCGAGGCTGGTCTGGCGTATCGCGAGCACGGTCGCGGCCGGTGCTACGCCGACGAACCCGTCGCCCCCGTCGGGCGCGGGGTGCGCGGCGATGATCCCGGCGACCAGGGTGCCGTGGCCGTCGCAGTCGGCCGTTCCGTCGGAATCGGCGACGTAGTCGCCTGCGGCGTCGACCCGCAGGCGCGGATGTCGGTTGACCCCGGTGTCGATCACCGCGATGACCTGTCCTTCACCACGACTGAACGCGTGCGCGTCAGCGAGCCCGAGCGCCTTCTGCGCCGGTGGCACACCGACCGGCTGATGCCCGGTCCAGTTCGGCTGCGAACACAGCAGTCGCTGCTGGGCCGGCTCGGGCGGCGCGACGGGAGCGCTGGGGATCAACGCGCCCGGGTCGACAACGGGAGGTTCGATCGCCGCCGCCTCGCCCGCCTGGATCGTCGTCAGCGCCACCGCGACAACGATCGCCCTGAGCGCGTTACCCATTGCGGGCCATCGCGTAGATATCGATGATCCAGAAGACGAGCGGCCCGATCAGGCAGATCATCAAGTACTCCAACAACTCAGCGGCCCGCTGCACCACCGGGGAAATCTCCAGATTGGGTCCGGCCACTCCGATGAGCATCGCCAAGGCGGCGACAACGAGCAGCGCGCCTGCCATGAGCAGCGCTGAGTCTTGCAGACCGATACCGAAAAGCACGGTGGGAACGATCAGCGCGACACACCCGCCGAGCACCATGACCGCAGCCTGCGTCAGATCCGAGAACGCCCGCCCGCGCCTGGCGAGCACGATCCCGACCGCGACTGCCAAAAGCCCTGTCTGCCAAAGATGTTCGGTCGCCGAGGCGACAACCATGATCGTCGAGAACACCGTCGCGACGACAATGCCGACCACCATCCCGGTCTGATAGTCATTGGCGAGTCGCGACCGCTCGCCGAGTCCCGCGGCCGACGGAATCGCCGTCGCGCCGATCGCGCCGATGCCCTCGATGGTCGGTCGCGGTTCGTGATCGCGCGGATCGATCACCCCACCGGCGGTCGGCACCGGCGGCACCGGCAACCGCGCCGCCGCCACCGCTATGCGGGGCACGAGGGTGATCCCGAGCAGCGCGAAGAAGATAACGCCCGCAGCCACTTTCGCCGGTGCTACCGACCACACCGTCGAAACACCGGTCGCCGCGGTACCGAACGACGCGAAGGTGATGACCGAGGTGAACATGGTCGGCCGCACCGCGAGCAGCCGCATCGTGATCACCGACAGCAGCACGACCGCGGCGCAGCCGAGCAGCACATGCGCCGCTCCGAGCGGGCCGGGGACAAGCGCGACGGCCCCCGTCCCCGCGAGCGCGAGCCCGCAGAAGGCGAGCACAGTCGCGGGCAGGGTCGCCGCGTAGAAGCGCGCGACAAGGCCGGCGCCGACCAGGGTCAGCAATCCCACGCTCAGCCCGCTCACACCCGCGACGACGCCGAGCCCGTCCCCGGCGGCGACAAGCAGGAGCAGGCACGCACCGAGCACCGCCCCGATCGTGCCGGCGAGCCCGACCCGACCGGCCGTCGCGGCGGTCCAGCTGGCGAAGGCGTTGTCGGTCAGGCGGGCGACCGCGTCGATGACATCGTCGAAAAGTGCCGGCGCCTCGACCGAATCGACCGCACGCAGCACGAGCAGGTCGCCGTCGAACACCTCGGCCTCGGTCAGCGTGCGGACCGGGTCGATCGCGGTGTGACCGAGCCGCGACAGCGTCCAGTGCTGCGCGGCGAGCGGTCCGTCTTCCTCGTTCTCCGACAGGTCGGGATTGCGCGAGGCAACCAGATCGACAACGTCGGGAATGAAATTGGCGATCGGGACCGTCGCGGGCAGCACCACATCGACCTGGGTGTTTCCGCCGATGATCGAGACCCGGCACAGTTGCGGCTCGATCGCCGTTGACTCCATCACGTGACGACTCCCGAATTCCCTGGTTACGACGTTCGGACCGTAGCAACGCACAGCTGGCGCGGCAGGTCGCGACGGAGGTGTTCGTCTCGTCGTAACCGTCGACCAGAGCGCGACATGCGGTTTCGCAAAAGTGTCGGCCGCGGCACGTGAACTGCCGATGAACCCGGGGTGGTTGAGATCAGCGTGCAGGTGCCACCGGCCCGTACTCGGGCTAGGTTCGCGGGCATGTCAGCGATTCGGCAAGCACAACAGATCTTCGACGCGGGCGTCCTCTCGCTCGGTCTGCCGGTCGACGGGCAGCAGGCTGCCAAGAACCTCGACTACGCCAAGGTCGCCTTCCGGCGGGCGACCGAACTCGACCCCGACATGTGCGACGCCTGGCTCGGCCGGGTAGCGGCCGGCGAAATGACCCAGGAAACCCTGCGCCACCTGCACCGCACCTCGACCACCTCCCTCCTGCGCGAGCAGCGTCGTCTCGGCCTCCCGCCGCGCCAACTCGCCGGTCGGTTCCACATCGGCCAGTTCATCGACTACCCGGTGGCCGGCCTCACCGAAATCTGGCTCGCGCAAGCGATGCGGCTCATCGACGACAAGGAGTTCGACGAGGCCGAGGAACTGCTCATCGAACTGGACAAGCGCCGCGCCGCGCTTGCCGATGATCCCGACCGCGTCGTCGACGACCGGGTCTGCGCCTACGCGCGCGGCGTCCTGTACTTCACCGCCCAACTGTGGCCCGATGTGATGGCCGTGCTCGCCGGCTCGGCCGAATGGCAAGACCAGTACATGGCCGCCGGCGCGCACGTCATGGTCGGCACCGCCTGCGCGCACCTCGGCCTGTTCGGTGAGGCGACGCGCCGCCTCGAACTGGCCGAACGCGGCCCGATCCCGTCCGCCCGTACCGCCGCGATGTACTGCCGGGGGCTGGCGCTGCGCGAACAGGGCAATGAGGACGAGGCGCGCGCCCTGTTCGAGACGGTGTACACCCAGGTCCCCGGCTTCGCCGCGAACGCCCAGGCCATGGCCGACCCCAAGTTCCGCATCCTGGTCACCAACCGCGAGCAGATCGAGGCGCGAACCAACCGCTGGGACCCCGCATCGGCGCCCTCGCTCGAGGAAGCAGCCGAAGAGGAACAGCACCACAGAGCCGAGACGATCCTCGCCTCCGCCCGCGCTGAATTGACCGCGCAAATCGGTCTCGCCGCGGTGAAAGTGCAGGTTGCCAAGCTGCAATCGTCGGCGACCATGGCCAAGATCCGCGCCGACAAGGGCCTCAACAGCATGCCGCGCGGCCAGCACCTGGCCTTCACCGGTCCACCGGGCACCGGCAAGACGACCATCGCCCGCGTCGTCGCCAAGATCTACTGCGGCCTCGGCCTTCTCAAAACCGACAAGGTCGTCGAAGCCAAACGTGCCGACTTCGTCGGTCAGCACCTCGGCTCGACCGCTATCAAAGCCAACGCGCTCATCGACTCGGCGATGGACGGCGTCTTGTTCGTCGACGAGGCATACACCCTGATCCAAAGCGGTCTCTCCGGCGGTGACGCGTTCGGTCGCGAAGCTGTCGACACATTGCTGGCCCGCATGGAAAACGACCGCGACCGCCTGGTGGTGATCATCGCGGGCTACGACGGCGAGATCGACCGGTTCCTCGCCAGCAACGACGGTCTGGCTTCCCGCTTCGCCAAACGCGTCAAATTCGACTCCTACTCACCTGACGAGCTCTGCGAAATCGGCCGCTTCATCGCCAACAAACGCGACTCGACCACCTCCGACGACGCCATCGACCTCCTACGCGCCGCGTGCACCGACCTCTACACCGCCGAGGACACCGATCAAAGCGGCCTGCCCCGCCGCGGCATCGACCTCGCGGGCAACGGCCGCTTCATCCGCAACATCATCGAAGCGGCCGAGGAAGAACGCGAATACCGCCTAGCCATGAACGAGTCCCTCGACCCGTACGCCCTGGACGAGGCGACCCTCATGCGCATCGAAGCCGAAGACATGCGCAAAGCCCTGGAAACAGTCCTCGCTACCCTCACCCCCTGCTAACCGTCCTTACAGACCCCGCACGGGCTGCGGCCACCGCCAATTCCAGGCGGTCGAAGCTGGCGAGCAGAACGATTCGTACGTGGATGCCGGCATCCTTGCTTCTACATCGATGAGCTTGCGCCAGAATCCTGGGATCGGTTGGACAACTGGCGGGCACACTGTTCTGCCCTGTCCGGGTTGACGCCGATCGCGAGATACCGCTGGCGCGACCACACCTCGAATGTGCGGACGAGGCAGCGGCGGAAATCGGGGCCATCCTCGCTGAACGGTCCAAATTCGCTGGGGAGACACGAATTCGGGGCCCTGCAGGACTGTCCAGTCTATGCGAGACGGGTTCCGTACTGGAGAGTAGCCGTGTTACTGGGCCGTGGTCGCGTGGCTGTGATGAGCGCCATCTATGACCTCTATCGCGACCCACGACACTCGGCGATGGTGCCGAACCGAATTCACGGAGAGTATCTGAATGCATAGGAAGCATGGGTTGCGCTAGAAGGCGAATGCGCTGCCCGGTTCGGTTCGGGTGGTAGCCGCGGCGATGGCCACAGCATGTGTCGCCGCTGTCGGCGTAGCGCGGGAGGTATCGGTTTACCGCAAGCGGCCGCTGCTCCGGTGGGCGGGAACGATCGTCAAGACCGAGCCGATGAGCATTCTGGCGACATTGCCGACCGAGGCGGGTTGGCCTGTGAGTGCCAGGCGTGTCATGTACACGACGCAGTATCAGGACGGCTCTCCCGCCGCGGTCACCGGAACCTACATCGAGCCGCAGGGACCATGGCAGGGCGCGGGGGAGCGCCCCACGGTCGTCATCGGGCCCGGTACCGCGGGCCAAGGCGACCAGTGCGCCATGTCGGTCGCCTTCTCCACCGGCCTCACCCTGACCGCCGACCCCTCAGTGTCGTTGTCGGCCAACCAGGAACTGCCGTCCTCAGCTGTCTGGAGTGCACTGGGAGCTCGCGTCCTGGTCGCCGACTACATCGGTCTCGGCACTCCCGGCATCCATACCTTCATCAGCCGGATCGAAGGAGGGCACGCCATCCTCGACGGCGCTCGCGCCGCCAACGCTCTCGGCGGAGTGGGGCCGGAAACACCGCTCGCCCTCTGGGGCTATTCCCAGGGCGGTGGCGCCACCGCGGGCGCCGCGGAACTGCACCACAGCTACGCACCTGAGCTCGATCTCAAGGGCACCTGGGCGGGCGGATCCACCGCCGATCTCGCCGCGATCCTCGCCCGCATCGACGGTGCCCTCATCGGCGGCGCCATCGGATTCGCCATCAACGGACTGCTCGCCCGCTACCCGGAGTTGAACGCGGCTGTCGACCGGGTGACCAGCCCGGCCGGGCGGGCCATGCTCGAAACCCTCAACAATGAGTGCGTCGGCGACATCATCGTCAAACACCCGTTCCTCAAAACCAGCTCACTCACCGATGACGGCCGTCCACTGATCGAGCATCTGCGCGACATGCCCGAGGCCGCTCCTGCCCTCGCCGGGGCCACCGTCACCTTCCGCACCAACGACCTGCCGCCGATCTTTTCCGGTGCGACCATTCCCCACCACTTCGGACCCGAATTGATCGACGGATTCGGTCCGGACAACGCGATCACCTACCTGCTCGATCGCTTGGCCGATAAGCCGATCACCGGCTGCACGTTCGATTGAATTATTAGGTGGGGTTTGTCGATCCGCATGGCGGGTGGTTGAGCTCGACGTTTCCCTGCATCAAAGCCGTCGCGGAAGATCATGGACCCTTTGCTGGCATCGCCGGCTTCTGTGAGGGTGCCGCGATCGGATCGGCAGCCCTTCATCGCCAAGCCCCGGGGCATAACTCGGTGCTTGGCGCCTCCAGCAGCGCGGGGTGGGCGAAGGAACTGTCTTTCTTCAGGTGTCCGAGGGTCGACCCGAGGGTGCTTTTGCCGGTGACCGGCGCCAAGAAGGCCTCGGCCGCGCTGATCGACTCCTTGATCGAATTCGGGTAGTCCGGCAGATCACGATCGGGTAGAAGTCGCTGAAACTCTTGCCGCCCCGGTTCAGCCTCGGATCGAGGAAGTACCCGTAGGTGAAATTCCACAGTTGAGTGCGAATCGGGTTCCCCGCAGACCGATATCGAAGTTGTTCGGTGGCGCCGCAGGTGGGTGGCGTGGACCTATTGCGACGGCGAACTCTGTCGATGCCTCCATAGCCGCGCGCCGCGCGGGTGTAGAAAGCGCGACTATTCGGTGATGTTTCCCCAGGTTGCCGGGATCAAGCCTGGCGTCGGTGAGGTCCTGGCGGGCATCTTGTCGACTGTGACTGCGACGTGGTTGCCCTGCGGTTGTCTGCACGCCACGTAGCTGCCACCTGACCCCTGTGGCGTTTGTCAGTCCTCGTGGTGTCGATCTGGGTCGAGTAGCGCGCGCAAGGTCATCTGCGCGATGTGAGTTTCGAGTCGGTTCCTGTCGGGCATGACACTGCTGCGAAAGCGGTGGCCCGCCATGAACGACAGCAACATCCATGCCGCTGCGGCCGGGTCCAGGTCGGCGCGTAGTTCGCCGGATCGCTGTCCACGCACGACGATCTCGGCGACAACATCGGCCAACCTGCCCAGATGCTGGCGGACAGCGTCTTCGACGGCCGGTTCGGCGGTCAACGTCATCGCGTCGGCGAAGACGACACCGAGCGAACCCGGAGCGTGGAGTTCGTCGATGTGTTCGGGACTGAGCAGCTGCGTGAACAGTGTTGCGCTCGAGCCGCACTCGTCGGCAAAACCACGCATCATCGTGCACATCTGATCAGAAGTGTGCGCTACCACCGCGGCATAGAGGCCGGTCTTGGAACCGAAGTTCTGAAACAGCACGGGTTCGGTTACGCCGACCCGCGACGCGATGTGCGCCATGGTGCTGCGCTGAAATCCCGACTCGGCGAAGACGGCCGTCGCGGCATCGATGATCGACGCTCGCCGGTCGGCGGCGCGCAGCCTGGTGCGTGGTCGGCCGGCGGGATCCGATGAGGTTCGAACCATGCCGGTATCTTATCTGCCCTTGCCAGATAACTTAGTCGCGACTAAGTTACTGTCTATCTTAGTCGTTCCTAAGTTAGGAGTAGGGCCATGGGCCTCGGGCAGCTCTTGCATCACAACTCGGAACCCGGCACGGCCGGGCTCACCATGGACCACGGCGGCGGCTACGAAGTTTTCGCCGCACTGCTGTTCGGCGGGCGCCGCGGCCGTGTCTATCGCCGCCTTGTCGAGCTCAGTGGCACGCGGGCCGGTGATCGGGTTCTCGATGTCGGTTGTGGAACCGGCTATTTGACAAGGCAGCTCGCCGAAATCGCTGAGGTCGGTTCGGTCGTAGGCGTGGATCCGTCAACGCGGGTGATCGCTCGTGCCGCCCGACTGAACAAGAATCCGAACTGCAGCTACGTCGTAGGCGTCGCAGAATCACTGGGCGCAGAAGGCGATTCGTTCGATGTGGTAGCGAGTTGTCTGATGTTGCACCACCTTCCCGAGAATCTGCGTTCGACAGCGCTGGGCGAGATGCTGCGGGTGTTGAGGCCGGGCGGGCGGCTGCTGATCGGGGAGTTCCGGCCGCCCGAGAACGCGATGGGACTTCACCTGATCGGCGCGCTGGTCAGTCCACTCATGCAGCACAATCCCATCGACTTACTCGAGCCGATGGTTGCCGATGCAGGATTCGAGCAGGTCCGTTCCGGCGATCTGCACCCATGGATTCGGTATGTCAGCGCCGTCAAGCCGGTATCGGCCCGGTGAGGGCTGTGCATGCGACCGGACCACTGCGCCACGCGCTCCTCCCGCTGATTGTCGTCGGCCTCGCGCTACACCTATGGTTGGGAAGCATGGCGGGGCTGGTGGTTGCGGGCATCGGATTGCTCGCGCACCTGGCTGTGGCGGCGACGGGGAGGCGATGGATGCGGCGGCAGAAGGCCTTGGATAGTGCCTCGCCACCGACTTTGTGACCGAGCTGTCCGCTGCTTCGGAGCCGCCCGACATTCAGCGTTCTGAGGGGACAGTGCATGTAGGGGGCACCACTGCTCGACCGGGAGATGCCCCTGCCTGTTCCTCGTGGGCATGGTGAAAGCAACGAGCCCCAGCCACGTCCTGATAGGGACCCTGAGATGGGACACAACCGCGCCCCGGTGCCATCGATTGTGTCGGTGACATCCGGGGCGCGGAAGGGTGAATCAGCCCAGGTCCGGGTGGCCGATCCACTCGACGATCGTCCAGCCCTTCTGAGGGCTGCCCTCGAGGACGACGCGGCCGCCGTTGCGCATCGGATCGGTGCCGAGTTTGCTCGTGTCGGCGTTGTCGGCGTTCATCATCGACCAGAACATGATGGTGCCGCCGTGCGAGAAGATCACCGGGTTTGCGCAGCCGCGGCGCTGCACATCGAGCAGTGCCTGATCGACGCGGCCGTCGAACTCGTTGCCGTCGATGGAGCCTGGGATTTGTGCGTTCAGGTCGCCGGAGAGCCACTTGATCGGCGCCTGGAGGTACCCGGTCATCGCCTGGGCCTCCGGGGTGCCCTCGTACTGGCCTGCCTCGATCTCCCGGAAACCGGGCTGAATGTTGAGGTTCAGGTCCTGCTCGGCGACGGTCGGAGCCGCCGTTTGCTCGGTACGCACCATGTTGGACGCGAAGGCGCAGTCGTAATCCTTGTCGGACAGCTGGATGGCCAGATTGTCTGCCTGTGTCCGGCCGCGTGAGGTCAGGTCGGGTCCGGGCACCTTGGTGTCGATCAGGCCGGAGGTGTTACCGAGGGACTCGGCATGGCGCACCAGGGTGATGACCATGTCGCCGCTGCTGCCGGAGCTGCTGCCAGAGCTTCCGAAGTCGATATCGGCGGACGCGCCGCCGGTGGTAGCGGTTGCGGCCGCGACCGCGGCCGCCATCATCGCAATGGACAATCGAAGAGATCGGATTTGCATGGGTAAGAATGCCTTTCATCGTGGCGACCGCCAATTCAGGTATGTCGAAGAACCGGAATTTGGGGTGTCGCGTCTCACAGAAGCAGCTATTCGCCCGAATCAAATACGGGGTATCCCGTTCATCGGGATCTTTCGCGCACTGGACCGCGCGCAGGCGAAACCACCGGTGGCGGAGGTGCGAGTGGTGTGTCTACTCACGCGACCCGCTCACCCGGCCGTTTCGATGCGGCCGATCCCGTCAGGCGACCTGGGAAGTTCACGTCGTCCCGCTCGGGCGGATCATGGCTGAACTGGCTGCTGGGTGGCCGCGACGAGTCTGTCCGGCGGCATGGCACACAGAGACCCCAGGGAACGGGACTGCTGCACGAGGAGGTGGCATCTGATCTGTGGTGCCGACAGACACTGCTGGAAGGATGTATGTCGTGCCCAAGCCCTACCCCGAAGAGTTCCGCGACGACGTCGTGCGCGTGGCCCGCAACCGAGAACCCAGCCAATAACTGAAACAGATCGCCGCCGACTTCGGGATCAGCGAGTCGTGCCTGGCCGGTTGGCTCGAGGCTGACGACGTCGAGGACGGCACCAAACCCCGCACCACCGCGACCGAGAACGCCGAACTCGTCCAAGCCCGCAAACGGATCAAGCTTCTCGAACAGGAAAACGAAGTCCTGCGCCGATCCTTTCACCAATGCTGAACTCGAGCACGCGTATCGGGCCAACGCCTTGTTCGACGCGCACCGCGACGATCCCGAGTTCGGGTACCGATTCCTGGCAGACGAGGCCGCCGACGTGGGCCAGTCGATGGCCTCGCGAACCGCGTGGCGGATCTGCTCGACAAACAAGTGGTGAAGCGCCGACTTACCAAACATGTTGTGGATCAAAGACATTACCGAGCACCACGCCGTCGAAGGGAAACTTTATCTTTGCGCGGTCAAGGATGTGTTCCCGAATCGGATCGTGGGCTACTCGATCGGCTCGAGGATGAAGCTCGCCTCGCTGTTGATGCTCTGGGCTCAGTAGTGGCCCGACGACGCACGGCCGGCGACCAGATCGCTGGTTGCACTGTTCACAGCGACCGCGGGTCATAATTCCTGTCTCGAAAAGGCTTCTGTGCCTTGATAATTCACGCGTTGGTCGGATCGATGGGCAGGGTCGGCGCGTGTGGCGACAATGCAGCGATGGACTCGTTTTTCGCGTTGCTGCAAAGAACCCTGGATCGAGCGGACCTACCACCGGCGCCTACGCCAGACCGGGTTGTGCCCCGGAGCGGGTGGAGTGCGAGCTGCCGGTTTCCGGCGGGTGCCGACACGGGTCGGTGGGTGGGTCGAAAAACGTTTCACCGCGGCTGCGGTCGCTCGCGCCGATGCCGACGGGCTGGAAGCCGTGTCGATGAACAAGGTCGCCGCCGAATTCGGGGTCTCCGGGACGGCCCTCTACCGCCACATCCCCGGCAAGACAGCGCTCATCGAATTGATGGTCGAAGCCGTCCTCATCGTGGAGCCCGAGTTACCCGACTCCGAGGCGGGTTGGCGTGCACAACTACTGGTCTGGTCACGCCAACTGCTCGCGATCTACCGAGAGCATCCGTGGCTGCTCGCTGCCACCGCCATGCGCCGTCAGCTCCTGGGTCCGTATCGACTCCACTGGATGGACGCGGCACTGGCGGCGCTGGAATCGACCGTCTGAAGGCTGTCGAGCGCCACCAGATCTTCCTGCTCATCGCCGGACACGCGCGCAACCTCGCCCAACAACACATCGACTTCGACGCCGACCACGCGCAGGAGTGGCAGCGGCTCACCGTCGAACTCGTCGACCGCCATGTCGAACACTTTCCCGCACTGGCGAAAACACTCACCGGCACCACGACGCCGATCGACCCACTCACCTTCGGCCTGGACCGCATCTTCGACGGAGTCCAAACCCTCACGACCACGCCGACGCGGCCGGTCTCTGAGGACTGCGCGGTATGTGGCTGGTCCGGCGTGTTCGAGGCTGCGTGGGCTGGAGGTCGGGTAGTCAAACGGAGCGTTCGCCCCGACGGCCACCGTCACCAATCGGATGGGCATAACCATTGGCTTGCTGTCCGTGGTCTCTGCGGAACGGCAGAGCGGAGGTCACCTTGGTCTCGACTCGCGAGGTCTTGACTTTCCTTGTAGGAAAGTGGGACCCTGACTTTCCAGGGAGGAAAGGGAGTTGGCCATGGAAAATGTTGCTCCGGACCAGGCGCGCGCCGCGCTGGAGGCGGTCGAACGGGCGCGCAGCCGAGTGGCCGAGGAGGTCGGGCTGCCACGCGCGTACTGGTGGGCGATGGCCGCCGGATGGGTCATGCTGGGCGCGATCGGTGACCTCGGGCCGGCATGGCTGATCATCGCCGCGACTGTGAGCTTCGGTGCCGGGCATGCGTTCGTCGCCTCGCGGTTGCTCAGCGGGCGTCGTCGCACTGATCAGGTGCACGTCAGCGCAGCCGTGGCCGGGCGCCGCACCCCGCTCGTGGTCGTGGGCATGCTGTTCGCGCTTGTCGCCCTCACCATCGCTGTGGCGATGGTCCTGGACTCCGACGGTGACCGCAATCCCGGAATCTGGGCGGCTGTGCTGGTGGCGGCGATCATCGGCTTCGGCGGTCCGGACATCCTTCGTGTCCTGCGGCATCGGTTCGGCGCGTGACGCAAGCCCGCTTCGACGAACTCATCCACCCCAGCACCCGGCTCTCGCTGGTCGCGACGCTCGCAGCTGCCGATTGGGCGGAGTTCGTCTTCCTCAAAGATCGCCTGGGACTGTCGGATTCGGCCCTGTCCAAGCAACTCGCGACCCTGGAGGCGGCCGGCTACGTCACCACCGAACGTCGTCTGGACGGCAGTCGCCACAAGGTCCGCGCTCACCTGACCGAGCGTGGGCGGCACGCCTTCGCCGGGCACGTCGCCGCCCTCCAGGAAATCGTCGCCGCCGCGCCATCGGTGAGCCAGCCGACACCGTCCTGATTCGAAAACCCTCGGCAAGAACGAGTTTCGCCGACTACTTCGTATCGCACTACCGAACAGGAGCTCGACATGGGAATTTTCCGCAAAACCAAGCGTGACCCTGAGCAGCAGTCGGCCGCTGAGCAGCCTCGGCCCGACCCGGACGTCAAGCGCCGTCGGCGGCGTCGCCTACTGGGTGGTGCGTATACCGGCGGCGGCAGCGGAAGCTGACGACCACGCCACCCTCGATCGGCCTACCCCGAGCTGCCGGACAAGCCGCGAAGCTGGAAGCGGCAGGCGCGGCCGCGAGCATGGACCTCGACGACCTTCGCGACGTACGCGTCCATGCTGGCCGCATCCTCACAGGCAAGGCGTTCAAGGTCGGGCACCCCGTATACGGACCCGATGTGGTCGAAGTCTGGAAGGAGTTCGCCCGCATGCTGGACTTCGACCTCTGATCGCACTCCCGCCGAGCCGTGCCGCCGGATTCAGGTCGCTTCTCGCCGGCCCCGTCGTGCGGGTGGACGCTGTGCCGCCGCTTTCGACTCGATTGCTCTGTGGCTGATGAGCCTGCATTGGGGCGCGCAGTAGCTCTGCGTGATCGGCCGCGCTCAGCTACCTGTGAGCGATAACATCGGCGACGGACCGCATATGGTGTTGCGGCGCAACAGATGTCGATCTTCCCGTACGCCGAGGAGGCGCTGTCATGACTTCCCTGCATGGACTTCCCGAGGGAGAGTTCCGGATCATCAACGAGGAAACGGGCCTGGCTCTGACCTCAGTAAAAGGGTCGGGCGTGCGTGCACTCGGCCGTGAGGACTCACCCAACCAGCTCTGGTTCGTCGACCTCAGCGGCGCCGACACCTCCAGCGGAGTGAGTAAGCATCTGGTCTGCAAAGCCGAGGACAGCACCCTGGGCTACCTGGCCTTGACCGGCGTCGGTCCTGACAATGTCACTGCACGCGACTACGAGCCCTTCGAGCAAGCCGCGTCCGAAGCCAACGCGCGAGGCGAAGAGTACAACCCGGATTTCCCGGTTTGGATGATGACCACATTGGGCCTGATCGGCAACAGTTCGAATTCGGCGCCGGTGTGGGAGACCGAAGACGGATTCCTGTTCACGCAAGGCTCACAGCAGTACCAGGAATTGCCCGCTGATCCCGATGCTCCCGACGGGGAGGTCCCGTCACCCGATGGCCCGTTCGGAGATGTGCTCAGCTTCCTGCCCGCTAATGGGAGCGAGGGGGAGGCCTTGGCCTTCACCTATCGTGGCCGGGCGCAGGCGCACCAGCGCTGGCGGTTCGAGGCCGTGGAGTAGACCCGCAGCAGCCAGGTTCACGACGGATCGCATGACCTCCAGTAGCTTCACCGCTGCTGGGGGTTTCGCATGCGATCAGTCCGATGCCCACGTGACCATCCCGCGTCGTACAGCACGCCCAATTCGTCATGAGCGGACGTTCGATCGGATGGTCGGCGAGGTTGTGCAGGAGTCCGGTAGTGCAAACCGCCGACCGCTCACCTGACCCGCCGTGTCGATCCGGTGCGGCGCGGGCATCTTCTCCGATATAGCCAACAGGTGCGGGCGGCTGGATACCGTTGGGGCGCTGTGTTTTCCGTATCGGGTTTCAACACGCGTCAGGGGTTCGACATGGATGAGTGGGGTTCAACGCGCGAGCAAAGGCAGGCGCGTTTGCAGGCACTGGTGGATGGCTCTGCCCAGCAAGGACGTAGGGCAGCAACAGCACCACAGAATCTACTGATGGGGGTGGGACTGCGTGCGGTCGCACGCCGCGAGCAGGGGCTCGAACTGTCAGAACGGAAATCGGCTCGAGGGGACGTTCGAAGGCGGACGAGTCGCGACTCGTCGAGACCTACTGTTCCGGGTGGTGCTGCCTCTCGCGCGGGACCGTCGAACTTGCAGCGTTGTAGTCATCTGGCGAGTCGTACGCACCTCGGCGTGCTCCGCGCGAACCACGGCGCGTGCTAGCGCGGGTGCCGTGACTGCGAAGCGCATCGCGGTAGTGCCGTTGCTGCTCGCGGCGGTAGATGGCGTCGTAGAGATCGTCGTCACCGGCGGGAGCAGGCAAGGCACCGTTGAGCACGACGAACTGATAGGTCAGGCCGATCGCGGCGAGCTCTCGGTGGGTACGCGCGATCTCCCGCAGTGTTGACGGCTGCGCGCGCGACGAGCACCAGACGGGTCCGGTCGGCGTCGGTCTACGCCGCAACCGCCGCGGCGTAGACGGTCCGCTGCTTCTCCAAGCCTGACAGGGGGCCGAGGCAGGACGCGTCGCCCGGCCGGTGTCCAGGAACTCTGTCCACGAACCGGGGAGTTGAAGGAGCCGGATGGTGTGGCCGGTAGGGGCGGTGTCGAACAGGACATGATCGAATTCGGTGCCCATGCCGTCGGTGCCGGCGAGCAGTCCGGTGAACTCGTTGAACGCGGCGATCTCGGTGGTGCACGAACCCGACGAAGCGCATCTCGGGCATGGCTTCCTTTCGTAGGTGGGATCTGCCCCTCCACTCTCCTGCTGGAGGAATGGTGTCACAGAGCCATTGGTCCCCTCGCGTACGAATTCGGACTCCCTCGCAGGGCGCTGGTGAAAGCTGCGCGCGAATCACGCGGCGGCGGTGCGAGTGACAAAAGTCCTCCGCATCTGTGCCGAATGTGCCGCGTGAGCCGGTATTGGGGCCCTGCCCGCCCGTGCTCGGCTCGGCGAGTCTGATCAGGTGAGACAGAAGGAGAATACGATGCTGGAGAGCATAGAATCGTTGGACGCGGTTGTGCGGATCTCGGTGGGGCGACACGTTTCCGCCGCGGCGACCGAGTATGCCCGCGACAAGATCGCGTGGGCGTTGCGGTACGCCTCGGAACCGGTGCTGGCGGTGCGGGTTCGGATCGTTGGTCACGCAGACCCGGCGATCATCGATCCGATCGTGGCGCAAGCGAATGTGAACATGGCCGGTGTATCGGTCCGGGTACAGGTTACGGCCGCGACTACCCGCGAAGCTATCGATGCGCTCGCGGAGCGGTTGCGTGTTCGGCTCGAGCGCTTGTCGCGGCGCTGGGAAGCACAGCGCGGAGGCGACCACCTGCCCACCGACCCGGCGAGCTGGCACCATGGCGCCACGCCCCGACCGCGACTACCGTATTTCCCCCGCCCCATCGAGGAGCGTGAGGTACTGCGTCGCAAGTCGTTCGCTTTGTCGCGGGAGACCTGTGACGAGGCGGCATTCGATATGTCGTTGCTGGACTACGACTTCCACTTGTTCACCGAATCCGGAAGCGACGTCGACAGCGTGCTGTACCGGTCGGGCCCGACGGGCCTTCGGCTGGCCCAGCTGGACCCACGACCTGATCAGGTGAGCCCGGGCGCGGTACCTGTCTCGATCAGTTCCGCGCGACCACCGGTGCTCGGTATCGAAGCCGCTGTCGATCGGCTGGAGGTGACGGGGTGGCCGTTCGTGTTCTTCGGTGACATGGAGCGGGGCCGTGGACGGGTGCTGTACCACCGCTACGACGGCCACTACGGCCTCCTCACACCGGCGGCTTTGTAGATGCGGCTCATCGAGGCGGCGGGTTGTTCGGGGCGCGCCGCCGATCGTCGAGGAGGTGTGTCGTGAATGTTCTCGCGACGAGAACGGCACCGGTGGTGGGGGAGCGCGAAATCGCGATGACGTGTGACGGCGCGGTGCTCGAAGGGTGCCTTCGAACACCGGTGCGTCCGCTCGGCCTCGTGGTTCTCGCCCACGGTGGCAGCGGCGACCGGCACAGCCCACGGCACCGGTTCATCGCCGATCTGCTGGGCGGGCATCGGCTCGCGACACTGACCGTCGATGTGTTGACAGCTGCCGAGTCGGCGGACAAGGCCAAGGTGCTCGATGCCGAACTACTCGGTGGCCGTCTCGCGGGCGTCCTGCGACGGCTGCCGATGATCCCGGAGGCACGGCGTCTTCCGGTCGGTCTGTTCGGCACCGGTTCGGCAGCACCTGCCGTTTTGTGGGCGGCGGCTGAACCCGATGCGCGGGTCGAGGCGGTGGCGGTACGCGGCGGTCGGCCCGACCTGGCAGGCGAGCGGTTGACCCGGATCACCGCGCCGACGTTACTGATGGTCGGCGGCGTGGATCCGCGGGTGTTGCAGCATAATCGACACGCCGCGGAGTTGCTGGCCGACGAGTGCCGGGTGACGGAATTGAGCTCGCCGGGGCGGTCGTCGCGGCCCGGGCATCTGTCCTGGCGGGCCGCGTATTCGGCGGCGGTGTGGTTCACCGAGCATCTCGGCGCCGCAGAGCCGTCCGGGTGCGCGGCCACCAGAAGGCGCTGAGGATGCCGGTCGAACCGGACCCGATCGTGGCACGGCTACTCCGTTCCGGGGAGCCGTCCATCCGATGGCGGACGCTCGTCGGTGTATTCGGTCTGACGCCTCGCGACGCTGTGGTTGCCGCGGCGACCGCGGCGGTACCGGGGAGCGAACGCGTTCGGCGGCTGCTCTCCGAACGGGTCGCCGACGGCACGCTGCCCTTCCATCCCTACAACGCGAAATGGCGCGGCGCGCATTGGGTGCTTGTCGCTTTGGCCGAGCTCGGGTATCCGGCGGGTGACGAGTCGTTGGCGCCGTTGCGTGAGCAAGCACTGGATTGGGTGCTGTCGCAGGAGTACGAGCGGCGGCATATCGGCCGGGTCCGGGGAAAGGAGCTGCCGACGTTGCACGCGTCGATCGAGGGAAACCTGGTCTGGGCGCTGCTGCGGTTGGGGCTGGCCGACGAGCGGGTCGATCGCCTTGTCGATCGTCTGCTCCGTGCGCAATGGCCCGACGGCGGCTGGAACTGTGATCGCCGAGCGACCGGCCGCGTGTCGTCGTTCGGTGAGAGTCTTGTCCCGCTGCGTTCCTTGAACGCGTATGCCCGCATCACCGGACGTACCGGTGCTCGCGAGGCGGTCCTCCGTGCCTCCGAGCTGTTCCTCGAACGTCGACTCTTTCGCCGCCGCACCGACGGCTCCGTCATCGATCCGGCCTTTCTGCAGCTGCACTTTCCGTGCTACTGGCACTACGACGTCCTGTTCGCGCTGACGGTTCTGGCCGAGTCGGAGCTGATCAGCGATCCACGCTGTACCGAGGCGCTGGACGTGCTCGAGGCGAAACGGTTGAGCGACGGAGGATTTCCCGCGCAGGCCAAGTTCTATCGTGTCAGCTCCGCGCACCCCGGCGGGGGGTCGTCGTCGGTCAGCTGGGGACCGACCAGTCGCCGGTTGTCGAACGAATGGGTGAGTTGCGCGGCACTCATCGCACTGACGGCAGCCGGGCGACGCCACGACGGATACCCAGGCGGACCAGCACGGGCTCTTGGCTGAGCACTGTCGTCGACGTCGACGACTCGGCGCGCCTCGACGGTGGGGGACCAGGGCGCGGAAGTGCTCGATCTGTTCTGCGCCAACGGAATTGCCGCCGCCGCACGCAAGTTTCTCGGTCACCGTCAGGACCGCCCGGACGGTGACTGCTGATCGGTGCTGGATGCTGGTTTCGCGACCGGAAGGTACTTGGTCCAGTCGATCCGGGCGAGCATGACGACACCGACGAGGAGCCCGATTTGAACGGCGATGCCGTAGGGCGTGGTGAACGATGAGGTCAGGGTTTCGCCGAGACTACGCTCGGCGACCCCGGCTACACCGATGTACAGCGAAAAACTGACCAGTCTGCCCACAACGTGCGCGGTGGTGATCGGAACAAGACGCAGACCCATGAGTCCGGCCGCCTCGAACATCTGCGCTGACGGTAGCGGAGAGAGAAGAAAGACTCCGATCGTGGCGAACCTGCGGCCACGACGACCGGTGAGATAGTCGCTGGCGGCCCGCAGGTTGGCTGTGCGTCGCGGGCTGAGGTGGCTACGGGCGCGACGGGTGGCGGTGGCGAGGACATAACGCCCCGCACCCGAGGCGACGGCGGCACCGATGACAAGCGGGACCGGATGAAGGTTCCAGTTCAGCCCGAAGAACACCACGAGCAGCGCGTTGGGCGGCCCGAAGGCGGGCAGCAAGTTCACCGCGAACACGACAGCGATAACAAGGAGCAGTTGCGGGACTGTCGGGCTCATGACGGCTCTTTCGTCAGGATTCTCCAGAACAGAGCCGCCTCAGCGACGGGTGGCGAGTCTACGCAGCCGTTCGTGTTCGAGGACGAACACGGCGATGCTCGCGGTGAAGCTCAACGCGGTGGCGATCGCCCCGAGCGTGGTCCAGCCGCCGAACCCGTACCCGGCTGCCGTCAGTGTCGACGCGAGTCCGACTATTCCGATGAAGAAGAGCAGAATTCCGGGAATGTTGTAAGGATCGGCGAGGCTCTCGCCCGGCTTGCTGTGGTAAGCCGAGCTGGAAGTGATATCGCTCACTATGCTTCCTCCGATGTTGTTGCGTCGGAACGGGATATTTTCCGCGGCCCGTCGACAACTGTCTCTCCGCCCCCTGCTCGGTGGTGAGAGGCGTTGGTCCCTGACGGCTTCGACCAAAGTCATTTGGGAGAAATTGGTACTCCCCGATGGTGCCTGTCGGCCCTTACCTCACCGTGGCAGGAAGGGCGAGGGTTGCACTACCGGCAGATCGCCGTGTTACGCGGTTCGGATCGCGGAAGGAGATCGAAAATGTACTGGTACGACCACGATGTCAGTGGCTGGGGATACGCCTGGATGGGCTTTGGAGTGATCGCTCCCGCCGCCACATCGGGCAGCCCGTCCCTGGCAGCCGCAGTTTCCAGGTGTGGATCGAGACTCTGAGTCAACATGAGATGTCGGCGGCGTCAACGGTGTAGGTAACCGTTCTCACTGCACCGGCCAGCCCCTCTGGCGGGGAATCCGGTAGCGCACTTGGCCCCCAGCCCGTGACGGCTCAGGTACCCGCCTAGCCAGGCGAAGGTGCGTTCGACACCCATCGGTGACGACCGAAGTGCTGGCTGGACTCGATTCCATTGCGGGCGAGCCGCACACCGATTCCTCGATCACGCACCCGATCCCGCAGCTGCCGGTCGTCATAGGCCTTGTCCGCGTGTAACTTTCCCGGCTTTCGACACCTCGGGACCACACCGGGATCAGAGCTTCGGCGTCGGGAGTGGTCGCCGCCGGGGCCGCCACCGCGATGGGTATGTCCGAACGGTCGGACAGCTTGTGCAGTTTCGAGCCCGACTCGCCCCTATCGGCCGGATTCGGCCCGGTCATCGGTCCCCTTCTTTGCCCGAACCGACGCACCGTCGACCACGACGCGCGACCAGTCGAGCAATCCCTGACTACCGAGTTCGTCGAGCACGGCGCACTGTAGTCGCCGCGATAAACCCGCCTCGGTCCGCTTCGTGAACCTGCGATGGGCGGTCGGGACTGTGACCCCGAACGAGGGTGGCAGCATCCGCCACGCGCATCCGCTGGTCAACACGTAGACCACCGCGGTGAACACGGCCCGTTCATCGGTCGGTGCGGTCCCGCCGCCTTGGCGGCGGGGCGAGCACGCCGGCAACAGCGGCTCGGCCAGCTCCCACAGCTCATCGGGTACCAGACGCAACGACAATTTGTCGGTCACTACCGAACATCATGCACCACAAGAGATTCCGGTTAGATCACGACTACCCGACTACGACGTGAGACATCCTCTAAGGCATTGTCGGTCATGAAAGTCGGCACAGCGTTTCCACAGGTTCCCGAGGATGCCGACAAAACCCATTATTTCCCTGTTTCCTCAGGTAGATGACTATTTGGTAGCCCTGAAGGTACCCAGCGTTTCCCGGAAGCTCCTGTGCAAACCCGTCTGAAAATCGTAGAAACACCGGCGATTGAACCCGGTAGCCCGTGACCAGATGAGGGATTGCAGTACATCAGCGTCCAATCTGAGGCATGGGTGAGCGCTAGAAATCCGAATCCATCAACTGTTGCGAGGGGCGGTCGCAGGTTCGCGCCCACGGCCGGGCACATCGAAGAAGGGAACGCGAGTGACCTGGGAATTCTCTTGGGTCAGCTGGTTGCCGAAGCTGATTTTGCGTTCACTTGACGGACGACGCGCGTGTCTGGTCGGGTGTGTGAATCAGTCGATCGAGGTGTTTTGCTGGTCTCACCACGGGCGGCGGAGGCCGTCACAGCCCGGAGCCGCGTGCGGGCACACCCCACCTGCCGCTTCCGCTGGCATGGGGGGACCCATCCGCTACGCGCTCATCGGCGGGCGGATTCTCGGTGGTTCGAGACGCTTGGGCGGGTTCACCGTGCTGGCCGAGACAGCCAGGCCGAGGCGGGGCTGTGTTCGGGAACCAACACCACGGGCCGTTGGCCGTGATGGATCAACTGGGCCGACACCGACTCCCCGAGTAAACGCTCGAACAGCGATGCTAAGCCGTGGCGTGGGGCGCCGATCACGATCATCGCCGCGTCGTTGGCGTCGGCTATCGAGCCCAGCAGATGCGCGGGGTTGCCTCGATGTGCGTGGTAGGACCAGTTGCCGGGCAGTGCGGCCAGCATCGAGCACGCGTACGCGCGTTCGCGCTCGACGACCTCGGCGATCGCGCGGTCCCAATCGGCGGCATCGGGGTCGATGGGCAGGTCGTCGGTATCGATGACGTGGGCGACATGCAGGTACGCATTGAGCGCGGCAGCCAACCCGATCGCGTAGTCGAGCGCGATATGGCTGGCGTTGTGCCGGTCGAACCCGACCACGACATGGGTCGCCGGGACTGCCGGTCCTGAGGGGCCGTCCACGCGCAATGGCTCTCGCCAGTCTCGGTCACCGGGTTGCCGATGCTGGGATTCGCTCATTGTCTTCTCCTCACCATCCGGCCGATGCCAGTCCGTCTGCGCCCGCTAGGACGGTCAGCGCCAACGTTCCGAACGCGTTTGCCGCGGCCGGCTCGATAGCGTTGGCGTTGGATCAATCGCACTGTTTCGAAACTGGCGGTACTGAAGGTGGTGTACCCACCACAGAACCCCACGCCCACGATTGTTTGAACCGAACCCGGCGCACCGTGGAACAGGACCAGCCCGGCGATGAACTCCAGGAGCAGGGACCCGGTCACGTTGACGATGATCGTCGCCCACGGGAACTCCGATGTCCGTCTCGACCGGATCATCCCATCGAGAACGAACCGCGCCACCGCACCGGCACTCCCAGCCAACCCAACCCATAGCACCATCAATTCTGCTCCTCACCGCGCCACGATGTCATCCACGTACCCAGGGCGATCCCGACCGCCGTCGCCACCATGCCCGCGATTACCGTGCCGAGGGTGTAGGTGATCGCGGACCATGGGTGATGGCCACGCAGCAGAAGGTGGGACACGATCTCGAAACCGGATGGCCGGATCGAGGAATCGCGCTTCAAATACCCGAGTGAACCGAGCGCGTCGGTCGCGGTAGTGATCGCGTCGTCGAAGCGATCGTCGGGGACGATGACTTCCAGTTCCAGCCCGAGGAACAGCGGCCCGGTGCCATGGAAGATCGGATCGGGCCGGTAGGTGTAGTTCCACAACGCGTGCGGATCAGCGCAACGGTCGCAGCCGCGGCGCGCGGAAATCAGCGTGCCGCAGTCCTGGCATGCGCGCTGTAACTGTGCGCATGCGGGGCAGGCGCGTTGGTTGCCGACGACGTAGCGGCTGTGCAGGGTGTAGCGCTCGCATTGGGAGCACTGGTCGTAGAGCTGGTGTGCGCAGATCCCGCACACGAACCCACCGGTATCGACCGGTAGCCGGGTGAAGGTGACGTCGGAGCAGGACCCGCACGGTGCAACCTGCTCACGCAGGTCGAACACAGTTGCCTGCTTCGGCGGTGTCGGTGAGGGTGAGCGAGCGGGCACCGCAGCGGTAGCACTGTGCGCAGGTCAGCACGCAGCGTGGGCAGACGCGTCCGCCGTCGATGTCGACGTGGATGTCGGGCTCACGGGATTGACAGATCCCACAGGGTCGTGCAGATCGATCTCGGGCACGGCAAAATGCGGGCGGCATGCGGGTACGTCGAATTATTGGCTGGCTCAACCGGCTGCCTACGTTTCTGCGTGCGCACGACCGATCTCTGCGTGCGCACGCGCTGTGGGCGGCTCGGCCTCGGCGTGCGCGCCGTCGGTAGGCGACTGGGCCTGTGTGTGCGTACCGTCGGCGCCGGAGTGCGCACGGAGTCGCTCGGCGTCGCACAGGATCGGGCTGACCGCCGAGCGGCTACGCCCGAGATCACCGGAGATAGGACTGGCGCTCCACCCATCGACATAGTGGCGCGCGAGAACCTCACCCGCAAGGATGGTTGGTTCTTCAGGAGGAGGCATGCGCGAGAGTAGTTGGACCCGTTGGTGTTTGGTCGTGGAGGTTGATCGAAAGCGAATGTGAATCGGGTGATTGGCGTGCAAACGTGCAGGTGAATTAGTGTGCTGCCCGCGCGAGCGGGGGTGAGCCTTCCGGCCAGCACCACGGGCGACAGCCATTGCGCGGCGAATATTTCCGACCAAGCGATCTATCGGGCAAGGCCCGCAAAAGTCTGAATTAGGCGAACGCGCCTGATCGATCTGGGCGCCTGGACAGACGGATCCCTTGGAGGGAGTTCACGGTCGACAACTGGATCGCGCTGGGCCGACAGTCACGGTCGGCACTATCACCGAACTCCGCGCTGGCATCCAAACGTGGATCAGCTCGTGGGGCGATGGCCCGAACCGACTCGCTAACCAACACTTACCAGATACCGGAAACCCCTGTGGGGTACAGCCAACGAATCAACTGACGATCGCGCGCCGGCCGGTCGCCGGGAAAGAGCCCAACGTCACCGGGCCCCGGGACCGGTGACCTCCATCCAGACCTGTCAGCCGATCGGCGATACGCCTGGTGACCTGTGGCGATCAGGGAGGGCATTCCGGCCCTACTCACCCGATCACGGCCCCGCGCACAGTCGGATGGTGAGCCGTGCATTCCGCACGGCCCGAGGAGGAATCAGGCAATGCTGGGAAATCAGATCCATCAGATCTTCCATACCATCATGATGCTCATGCACGAATGGGGCGTCTTCCCACCGATGGGACCAATGGGGCCGATGTAGTCGCGGCTCATGCTGAGGACAAATGAGACCGAAGGGCCGCTGGCGAACAGATCGTCGCCGCGGCCCTGAAGGTGATTGAGCACCTGTGGTCTCGCTGGGCGCGACAGGTGTGGAGTGACTCCCGCCTCGGGATTCCAGATACGCCTTGTCCGGGACCACAGACGTTGTTGTAGAACGGTTTTGCCACGGTGGCCGGCGGGGCGATGGTGATGTTCCCGGCGCCGATGATCATGGTGGGCGATTTGATCCGCTGCCAGCTCGAGTAGACCTCCCAGGGGCGCGAGTGCGAGAGCGCCTCGCAGAGATGGTCGAGGACCCTACGGTGGGCCGGAGGTTGGCGGCGATCGTGGCCGCGACCGCAGGGCGGCTTCGACACCGGTGTCCAACGCCAGCGCGGCCGCGGCGGGGCGAAAGCCGTTGCACGGCCAGGAATATCGTCCCGAGGAGCAACCTATCCTCGGCCGCGCATCACGCGCGTGTTCGGACTCGCTTCGATAGGTGCAGAACCCGGGACCGTCGTGTGCGGCGCGGTCGCGCGTGCCGCTGCGCTGGGATGAATGACGCGATCCAGCCGCACCGCGACGTAACCGAGAATCGACACCGACCCGGCGATGAGCAATTCGAACCCGCTCAGCGGCTCGGTTCCGAGAACCTCGCGAAGTGCAGGCACATAGAGTCCTGCGAGTTGGAGAGCCACCGCCGTAGCGACCGCGACCAACAGCATCGGATTGGCCAACGAGCCGATCCGAGTGCGCGAGCCGAGCGCGACACCCAATTGAATGGCGCCCAGGGTGAAGAAGACCATGCTCTGCCATGGCCGGTCGGTGTGATAAGCCCATAACCCGACTCCCAAGGTGACCGCTGTCAGCACCACGGCGATACGCAAGACCCGTTGCCAGAGTCCGGCACCGAGAATGCTCTCGGACGGAGGGCGCGGTCGCAGAGACATCGCCGCCGGATCGGCGGGCTCTCCTCCCATGGCGACACCGGGAAGTCCGTGGGTGAGCAGATTGATCCACAGAATCTGGGCCGGTAGCAGCGGCAGAGCCAGACCGAAGAACGGACCGACGAGCATGACAGCGATCTCCGTGGCACCGCCGGAGAGCCCATAGACCAGGAACCGCCGGATATTCGAGTAGACCCTCCGCCCCTCCTCCACCGCGACGACGACGGTTTCCAGGTCGTCGTCGGCGAGCACGAGATCGGCGGCCTGACGGGCCACCTCGGTCCCCCTCCCGCCCATCGCGACACCGATGTCGGCACGGCGCAGGGCCGGCCCGTCGTTGACGCCATCACCGTTCATCGCCACGATCTGGCCGTCCGCCCGGAGCGCGTCGATGATGTCGAGCTTCTGACCGGGCGTGGCACGAGCGAACACGGTGCCGCCCGCCAGTTGCCGCTCGGACAGGTGTCGGCAGTCGACCACGCTGTCGGAGCCACCGATGATCCCGAGGTCGACGGCGATCGAGTGCGCGGTACCCGGGTGATCGCCGGTGATGACCACGGGCCGGATACCGGCTCGCCTACACGCGGCGATAGTGCCGACGGCAGCCTTCCTCGGGGGGTCGACGATAGCGACGAGACCGAGCAGGTGCAGCTGGTGCTCGAGGCCGTGGTCGACTCGAGGCCCGGCGGCGTGGTCGGCTGCGGCCACAGCCAGAACCCGGTACCCCTCTGCGGCCAGATCGGTGGCCCACCGCGAGGCCCTCTGGATCACATCGTCCGCGTCGAGCAGTACGTTCGTATTCAATATCGCCTCAGGGGCACCCTTGCAGATCACCCGATGTCCACCGTTGGGTTGCTCATGCACGGTTGTCATCCGCTTGCGATCACTGTCGAAAGGAAGCTCGGCCTGGCGCGGGAACCTGGCGTTCAAGGCATCGTGGTCGAGCCCAAGGCGCGCCGCAGCAGCCAACAGCGCAGCTTCGGTCGGATCACCTAGCGCGCGCCAACCATCGGGTTCGGACTTCACCAGGCGTGCGTCATTGCACAGTGCCGCTGCGGTCAGAAGTTCTGTCATATCGCCGGGGTGGACCGGCTGCAGGCGGTCCTGGGCCGAGTAGACGGCGCCGTCGGGAGAATAGCCGGTGCCGACAACCTCCGCTTCCCGTTCTGGTGTCCACAGCTTCCGCGCGACCATCCGCCCTTCGGTCAAAGTGCCGGTCTTGTCGGTCGCGAGCACCGTGACCGAACCCAGGGTTTCTACGGCGGGCAACCTGCGGATCAACGCATGCCGGTTTGCCATATGCCGAGCACCCAAGGCCAAGCCGAGCGTGACCACGGCGGGCAGCGACTCCGGAACCGCAGCCACGGCGAGGCTGATCGCGGTAATCAGCATCAACTCCACCGACACACCACGGATGAGCCCTAGCACGAGCACGACTGCACACAGCGCCACCACAACGCCGGCCAGCAACCGCCCGATATCTTTCAGACGCTGCTGCAGCGGCGTAGATTCGGCGCCTCGGTCCATCAGATGCGCGATCCTCCCCGTCGCGCTGTGCACTCCTACGGCGATGATCTCGCCCCGCCCTCGGCCGCGGACGACGACGGTTCCCGCCGAAAGGTCATCACCGGCAGCTTTGTCTACTGACACCGATTCCCCGGTCAGTGCCGACTCGTCGACCATCATCGCCACGGTCTCGATGGCTCTGATATCTGCGGGGATGATGTCGCCTTCGGCTAGCACCACAATGTCACCGACAACGACCCCGGTAGCCGGGATCTCGAATTGGCTTCCATCTCTGACCACCCGCGCAACCGGAGCTGTGAGCGCGGACAACGCAGCTATCGCGCGGTCTGCCCGCACTTCCTGGCTCACACCGACAACGCTGTTGACGACGATCACCAGCAGGATCACCGCCATGTCGGTCCAGTCCTGTGTCAGAGCAGTCAGTACCACCGCGACCAACAGCACCACAACAAGCGGATCACGTAGCTGTCGCCCCACGCGTTGCCGAAGGCGGACAGGAGGAGGCTTCGGCAACGCATTCGGGCCGTCTTCGGCCAATCGCTGCGCCGCCTGCGCCGACGACAAGCCGAGATCGGCCACGCGAACATCTCCAGCGAGGGTGCTCGCACAGGACGCGACCGCCGAATCCGCGCCCGCCTTCTTCGCCGACGTCACAGTCCTCGACCGATGTTCACCATGTACCGAGCGGACTTGCGGAGTCGACGACGCCGGTGGCGAGTTCGGACCTCGACCAACGCCTGTTCGCCCAGAGCACGCCGATGGCGAGTGCTACAACCCCTATAACGACGGTCAGCCGATTCGCGTCGACCGCTGGCTGCCACCACACCCAGCCACCTCGAACGACGAATGCACCGACCAGCTTTGTTCCGAGCCGGAGCCATCCGGGCCCTGCCCACCGCCTCGCCTCCGGCACCGCCGCAGATCGTGGCGACGCCGATTACCGTCGTTTTGTCACATTCTCTCGGCGGGGCATACACATTTTCGACCGACTTCGCATCTCCTACAGTGTCGAGGACTCCATCGATTCTCATATGGTCTCCCTGGCGTCCAGAATCTGCATGTCCGAGTTCGGAGTCGCCATCTGCCGCGCAAGAAGCTCGAAACGACGTCCGCATCTCGCTGTCGAACGAGACCTTTCGATTCGACCACCCGCCAGCGATCGTCGCCAGGGACCGCAGACCTCCGCCACCGGGCCATTGGTCGTCAGGTGGGTGCAATCATCGACGCGGCGCACGTGTAAGACCCCACCAATCGCTACAGGGTCTCCAAGCAGGCCGACGTTCTCATGCTGTTCTACCTGTTCTCCGCCGAGGAACTCCGCGAAGTGTTCGAACACCTCGGCCACGCGCTACCGACCGAGCTCGTCCCCCCTCCCGGTCGACTACTACATCGCCCGCACCAGCCACGGCTCCGCCTCGCGCACGCCGGGCGGGCACCGCCGACATGGTGCTGCGTTGCTACAGCGGCATCGAGACCCGGCACGACACACTACGGCTGCACCCGGGCTGCCCGCCGAACTCGACAGCACCGAGTTGACGGCCTCGTACCGCCCGGATCAATATTGTCTTCCTCCGCACCACAAACAGGGACACAGGCGAAAATCCCAAGCTGCATTTCCGCCCCGCGGGTTCCGGTTGTCCAGACCCTACCCATCAGAGCCAATAGTGCCCAATACCCGGATCTTTCGCGAAACAATTCTCCTCAACGATCCGCATGAATTCCCATTGCTTCCGGCCAAAAGTGTGGGATTCTGTGGGGCCGCTTCCGCCACCGTCGCTGCACACCTCGATCTTTCGTCGGGCTGACGTGTCGGTCTGACGGGTTTCGGATTGCCGATTCGATCGTAGGATTCCGGGTCGAGGCAGGGCAGACGGCCCGCGCAGCGGGCTCGCTGCTGGGTTCCACGAGCGACGAGCCCGATGATCGTGCAGGGCCAAAGTTCGGCAACACGCGGTCAGATCCATCGCGAGCGCGACCAACCCGAGCCAGATCCGGTTGGCGTCGAATCCGTGGAACGGAAGATTGCGCAGGCCGGTGTCTTTCGCGTTGCGGATCCGGTCTTCGCAGCGGGCCCGTTGGCGGTGTCGTAATTCCAGGTCGGGGAGCTGACCGCGGGTGGAGTTGGTGTCTTTCCTGACTATCAACCGCATACCCGCAGGCCAACCCGGCAGCGAGGTGATGCCGGTGACCTCCACGACCCATGCCCCGTCACGAACTTGGCTGTCGGCGTCGTAGGCCGGGGTCCAATCGGAGACTTTCAGGTGGGTGTCCATGGCGGTGACGATGTCGTCGGTGAGGGTGAATCCGATCGAGTACTGCAGCCGGCGGCGGTGGCAGTAGTCGAGGAACTCGTGGGTGCCGCCACCGGAATCGGTGCGCACCAACACATTGCGCCCGACTCGCCAGGATAGTGGCTTGGCAGCCGTGCGAGGGCCTCATGCAGGACCTGCTTATGATCGGCCGGGTATTGGAGCCGGCGTTTCCCGGGCGCAGCATCGGCGCTGCCGGTTCACCGGTGCCGGCGGGTCCGTGATCGATGAACGACCACAACGAGTGAAATCCGAAGCCACGCTTGAATGTTGGTGGCTCGGGCAGAAGCGATGGCGGCCAACGCTTTCGGTGCATCAGCGGCCATGGCCGCTTGTGCTTGGAGGCGATTGCTGTCGGTCAGTGACAGCTGGTAGGAGCCTCCACTGGGGTCGGTGCCGCGTGCGTGTAACAGGCACCGGGAGTCGCCGGTATCGATCCGATGTCATCAATGCAGGTCAGGGCATTGGCGAACAAGTCGTTGCGCGACAATATATTCGACATCGGGTCGATGTATGCGGCCAGGCTGCCTCGGGCCTGGAGACGCGCGAGGTTGACCGCCAATGAGGGATCGGCTCGCACGTAGGTCCGCAGGTAAGTACGAACTTCCGCTGCCGGTCAGGCGACGAACGCGAGCCAGTAGAAGACCCAGCAGGACACCGCGGTCGAGGTCATGTCGATCGCCGCGACCTCGGCCCACCGCCGGTGCCACACGGCGTGCGCGCCCGGGTGCGGCGGATTGCCGAAATTGCGCACCGCCCGCACGATCACCACCGGCCACAACAGCACCGAGGTGACCGCGAACACCAGGTGGATCACCAGCGATATCCACACCGCGGTGGATGCCGTGCCGCCCACGACTCCCGCGGAGCGCTCCTGCCAGCCATTGAAGCGCACATCCAGCTCGAACAGCACGACGGCAACCAGCAGCGCGACACCCAGCCCGAGCTGGACCCCGCGGTGCAGCCGGAACCGCCGGCCGACCTTGACCTGGTACACACTCCATCCGAGGGCGAGCACCACCAGCACCATCAACGTCACCATCATGTCCATCGAGAACGATGCCCTCGTGCCGAGGAAGCCGTCGATCCCACTAAAGTCGTTCATCGAAGTAACTCCGTGTCGTCGGGTGCGCGACGCAGATCTGACCAGGTTCGGGCCGCACACGAACCCATCTTGGAGACATGGTGTCTCTAAGAGCTCGACGGCACGTTAGCACGCACCCGAACTGGAACAGACACGGGGAAAGGAAGCAGCCGAAGTCCATGCCCAAGATCAATGCGGACAGCGTCCGCGCGCATCGCGCCCAAGTACTCGCGGCGCTGATCGACAGCGCCGAATTCCTCCTGACCCAGGACGGCGGCACCACCCTGACCGCCGGGGCGGTGGCGGCCCGCGCGGGAATCGCCCGCAACAGCATCTACCGCTACGTCGACTCGATCGACGATCTGATCGAGATGGTGGCCACTCGCGGCTTTCCGCGTTGGACGGGCGCGGTCCGCGACGCGGTCGAGGCCGCGCCGACACCGGCCGCAGGTGTGGTGGCGTATGTGCGCGCCAACGTCGAGCAGGCCGTCGACGGGGATCATGCCTGGCGCACCGCGCTCTCGCGGATGAATCTCTCGGCGACCGCGCGGGCGAGGGTGATCGCACTGCACACCGAACTGGCCGACCTCCTGCGCGTGGAGCTGTCCGCAGCGGCGGTGACGAATCCCGCCTTGGTGACGGCGTCGCTACAGGCGCTGGTCGACGCGTGCGTGCGCCGGGTCGACGCGGGAGACGACCCGGCCGCAGTCATCGACTACGCGGGCCGCGTCGCCACGATCCTCGTCAGCGAGGCAACGGCCGCACCGTAGCCGACTGCGCATGCAGCCGGTTGAAGGTCGACGCGGGTCGGGCTCAGGGCTCCTAACAGGTTCTGGTAGGTAACGACGAGTTCTGTCTGGAACTTCCACAAAACGAACTCGGCTTCAACAAGTTTGCGAATCAATGCAAGTGCGGGACAGCGGTTGTCGACTCCTGTCAACTGGATTGCACTGCAGTGTCTATCCGACTCTGCCGCATCGAGGGATCGCTCGCATGCTGAGCAATTTTGGCCTCTACGCTCTCCTTGTTCGACAGTTGAACCTCTTCGCCCTGTTTCATGTAGTTGCTTGCGTAATCGCGCGACGACGGCGTGAGGATGCTCTCCCGATAGTTCTGCAATCGCCGTCGCGGCCCCGTGTGCAATTTCTTGCGCCCCAACGCATATCGCACCTGGCCCCTTGGTCAGAGGTTGAGTATGATCTGGTTTACAAACCTCTGGATGGCGATTTTTCGGGCGAAGAGTACGCTCTGTTGGATCAACTAAATGGATTGGCGATCTCTGCGGAGATCGCGCTTGAAAATCTTCAGAAGGCGTAAACCTTTACGAGCTGACGACATATCTGCTCGGTAAGCTGGGAATTCTGGAAAGAGAGCTGAATCCAGATAGCGCCGCTATTCGCAGTTTCGGGAGACGTTGGAGTGTTCCGGGATTCTCGATATTGAAACGATGAGTGAATTGCGGACAATTCCTGCGATGTGGAATCGTATTGTGCACGGCCAAGAAAATTCTTACTCGCTCGCCGATGTCGAGAATGCGACAGATCGGCTGGCTGACCTTACAACACACCTCGTTCAACAAGTTGATGGGCGAAGGCCGCCGGAAGACACAGGAGAGCCCGAAGCTGATTCAGATGCGGAGCTCTAACTGAGGAAGGAGCAGTTGAATGTCTCCTTTTTGGTTATCGGCTGGTACCGCATCTCTACACCATGTTCAGCCCGGATCTCCGGACAACTGGAACCCGCGACAGGTGGTGGCCTGTCAAAATCCCGTCAACCCGACAGAAAACCACTCTGACCTCGGGTGGAGGGCCTTCTGTGCCCGGAAACTTGGCGTGTTCTGCCCGATATGGTCGTGAGCAGTTCGCGGCACTCGTCGAAGTTCGGCAGCGCGGATGCGCACGGCCAGCGTCTCCGTGCCACTCCCTGCAGTGCGGCCACCACAGCCACGGTCGGGTCGAGCTGTCCCTGACCGTGAAGTAGCCACCGCGCTTCGATCCGCGCGAGGGCGCCGTCTACCGCAGGGCGATGAGGGTGGTCATCGTGGGGCGGTAGGGGAAATCCGCGACTGAGCACTGATTCGGCGAGAGGTGTGCGGCGGTCATTCTGGAGTTCGTTCGATCGACCGACGAACGGCTTCACTACCTGAGAAGGGTTGGACCGCAATGCTTCACGACGCCGCGTTCTTGCTCGCCGACCCCGACTACTTCCAGCCCGTCGAGCGCACCGATCCTGGTCGGCGATATGCCCCCACAGTGCCACCGGCTGGGTGGGCGCGGGGGGAATCGGGGGTGTGGACCTATTGGATGCCGCCCGAGGTTGTACTGCCTGATCAGGGCTGGAAGGTTCATGTCTCCAGTTCGCTGGACAACACCCATCTGGTGTTGGACGTCGTCGCGGGTGTGTGTGGCGAGCTCGGGGTGCCGTTCAAGCATCTGACCGGGCGGACCTTCTTCGGGTGGTTGCACAGCAAGCACGGCAGTCGGGTGCAGAGCGGGAAATTCTGTGCGCTCTATCCGCCGACACCGCAGTGTGCGCACGAGGTGCTGGTGCGGCTGGAGCGGGAACTCGCCGGCATCGCCGGACCGTATGTGCTGACCGACCGCCGGTTCGGGAGCTCACAGTGTGTGTCCTATCGGTTCGGTGCGTTCCGCCCGAGCTATCGACTGCAGGCCGACGGTTCCAAGTTGCCCACGTTGCGGGGTGTCGACGGTACGGAGGTCCCCGACGAGCGACGTCCCGAATTCTTTTTGCCTGCCGGGGTGGTGGATCCGTTCGCGTCGTCGCCGGAGCCGCTCGACGAGGAGTCCGAGGTCAGCTTTCACGGTTACACCTTCGAGGCGGTGCTGCGCCACAGCAATGCGGGCGGCGCCTATCGGGCCCGTGATCTGGAGGGGGCAGCCTGTTTCGTCAAGGAGGCCCGCGGCCACAACGGCTACGTCGGCGTGCAGGATGCGCGGCGACGTCTCGAGCAGGAGTACCTGACGTTGCGCGCGCTGCACGCGGCGGCGCCCGGACTGGCGCCGCGACCTGTCGAGTTGTTCACCGAGTGGGAGCACACCTACCTCGTCACCGAGTTCGTGCCGGGCCGCACGCTCACCAGCTGGATGGTCGCCACGACACCGCTGATCCACGCGGGCGCGAACGCGACGACGATCGCCGACTACTACCAGCGGTGCCGCCATATCCTCGACCAGGTCACCGCGCAGATCGCCACCTTGCACCGGCTCGGCTACGCCTTCGTCGACATCAGCCCGGGCAACGTGCTCGTCGCCGACGACGACACCGTGCGGCTGATCGACGTGGAAGCTGTTCAGCGACTGGACCATCCACTCGGACTCCTGTCCACCCCGGGCTTCATCCCGCCGGAGTTGCGAACGACCGCGGGGCGCTCGAAGGCCGACCCACGCTATGTCGATTCCTACGGGCTGGCCGCGCTCGCGCAGATGCTCATCTTCCCGATGCACGAAGTGGCCGAGCGGTCACCGCAGTGCTTGGACCATCTCCTCGCCGATCTCACTGAACTGGCGGCACCACCGCGGCAGCTGTGGGACGCGGTAGTGCGCTATCGGGGCAGCGAACACGGGCCGAGTCTGCCGGATCCGGGTGCTGTACGGGCCGACCCCGTTGCCGCGCTGCACTGGCTGCGCGACCGCACCGCTGATGCGCTGGTTCAGACGTCCGATCCGTATCCCTTCGGGCCGGAGGGACACAGGACCAATACGCGCGGTATCGCCCACGGTACGGCAGGCGTGCTGCACGCATTGCGACTGGCGGGATGCGCCATCGACCCGGCGGTGGTCACGCGATTACGCGATGAATCCCTGGCCGCCCGCGGCGACACCTGCCCCGGCCTGCTGTTCGGCAATGCCGGAATCGCCTGGGTCCTCGACGATCTCGGTGAACGCGAGGCAGGCTTGACCTTGCTCGCTGCCGCGAGCGAGCATCGATTGAGTACCGAATCTGCCACCTGGGGCGGAGGTGCGGCCGGTGTTGCCATGGCGCACTTGGCATTTCACCATCGGACCGGCGACTTCGCCCACCTCGAACACGCCCACCGACTGCTCAGCGGGTTGCCCGAGGATCTGGTTCCCCTGCTGGGCGCCGACAATGCTTCCGGGCTGGTGCACGGCCGCCCCGGTGTCGCGTTGGCGCTGTACTATCTGGCCGCGTTCACCGGCGAGCAGCACCACTTCGAGCGCGGCCTGCGGCTGCTGCGCGAGGAACTCGTCCATGCTGAGCCGATCCCGGTGGACGCCCTGGGTTTTCGCGCCTCGCAGCGCGACCTCCGCGTGATGCCCTACCTCGCATCCGGGAGCGCAGGCTATGCGCAGGTGCTCGCTCGGTATCTGAACAACTACGACGAGCCGGAGCTGGCGGACAGCTTTCGCGGTTGCCTGCGAGCGCTGAGTATCCGATTCACGGCTGCTCCTGGACTCTTCCATGGGCAAGCGGGAATGGCTCTGGTACAAGCGGATTCCGCAATTCGAGCCGACCTCCCGGCCGGTGCGGGGTCGCGATTGACCGCACTGTTCAAATACGCGATTCCCGGTGAGACCGGCGTGCGCTGGCTCGGCGGACACGGTCAACGACTCAGTGCCGACCTGGCGACCGGATCGGCGGGTGTCCTACTGGCCCTGCACCACGCCCTGACCGGCTTCCCTGATCCGTTGTTCACCCTCGACGCGGCCGTGCCTGCACCAGTAGCCCAGCCCGTCGAGCGGTAGACGACCACCGGACCACACACCCCACCACATCCCAGAGGAGGTGAAACATCATGATCCAGATCCTGAAGCTGCAGGCCGAGACCGCCAAGAACGACGGCGAAGACGCCGGCTGGAGCACCCTCAGCATGGCCAACTGCACCAACGGCCACGAAATGCAGTGAGCCCCGGACGATCCGAATACACCTGAAGGGAGGTGATCACCATGGTCGAGATCTTGAAGCTGCAAGCCGCGACCGCCAAGAACGAGGGCGAGGACGGCGGCTGGAGCACCTGGAGTGTCCAGAACTGCACCAATGTTCACGAAATGTAGTGAGCACCAGTTATTCGAAGGGAGGTGAACACCATGACCCAGATCCTGAAGCTGCAGGCCGAGACCGCCAAGAACGACGGCGAGGACGCCGGCTGGAGCACCCTCAGCATGCAGAACTGCACCAACGCCGTCGAGGCGTAGAGGCACGAAACAACTACTGGGCGCGGGCCTTCCAAGGCCCGCGCCCAGCGAATATCCGCTATCCGGCAAGGAACCGACCATGGGCGATCTACTCTCGACGCGACAGATTTCGGATCTGCGGCGCTACACCGTCGCCCAAGTCGCCTCGACCTTCGGAAGCGCGCTGACCAGCACCACAGTCTCCGTTACCGCTGTCGCTGT
This sequence comes from Nocardia salmonicida NBRC 13393, assembly GCF_001613085.1. Lineage (GTDB taxonomy): Bacteria > Actinomycetota > Actinomycetes > Mycobacteriales > Mycobacteriaceae > Nocardia > Nocardia salmonicida. The sequence goes on along the minus strand of NZ_BDBR01000004.1, from coordinate 340,728 downwards.
CCTCGGAGCAGGGCCGCGCGAGGTGTCATTGGTGGTCGCCGCGTCGGCGGTGCCGCCACTGGTACTCGGACCTTTCGCCGGCGTGCTGCTCGACCGAGTGAGCCGGCCACGAAGGTTGCTGATCGTCGCCGATCTGATCGCGGCTTCGGCGATCACGGTCTGTGCGGTGGCGGTGTTCGCTCGCGTACTGACCGTGACCACCCTGATCGGTCTGTCCCTGACGCTCGGGGTGACCGGGGTTGCGCGAGCGGGACTGTACTTTTCGCACTTGAGCACCCTCGGTGTGCGCGATCTGAGCACCACACGAGCACGGCTGCAATCGAATTCGCTGCTCGCGCGCTCGGCCGGGGCCTCGGTGGCGGGGCCGTTGCTCACCGCCGTCGGCGCCGCGGTGATGTTCGGCTGCGATGTGCTGACGTATCTGTTCAGCGCCTTCTGCCTCGCGGGCCTGTCGACACCCGATCACCGGGAGACCGCTCAACGAGGCGGCATCGCCCGCGAATTCGCCGACGGGGTACGTGTGCTGCGCGACTCGAAGGTGCTGGCCGCTTTGGCGCTGTATCTGCTGATCGGCGGCGCGGCGTCCGGCGGTGTGGCTGCCATGCGTGCGGTGTTCCTGCTCAACGACATACGAATCCCGGTATCCGCGTACGGTATTCCCGCCGTTGCCGCCACCTTGTCCGCAGCTCTCGGCGCGCTCGCGGCACCACGCATCCTCGCTGTCGGGATCTCGGCCGACCGAGTGCTGCGAGCGACCGTTCTCGCCGCGGCGGTCTGCGCGCTCGCGCTACCCCTGACTACCGGATCGTTGCCCCTCGCCCTGCTGATCGTGTGCGCGAGTACCGCACTGCCGACGTTCTTCGGCGCGATCATGAACATCGCCCTGATCACGGTGATGGGCACCGACGTGGGTGACCGCTACTTCGCTCGTGTGGGGGCACTGCTCGGCACCGGCACCACCGCGGCCAACCTGGTGGGCGCGCTACTCGGCGGCGTGCTGGGCGAACACTTCGGCGTCCGCACCGGGATCTGGGTGTTCGTTCTCGCCGACCTGGTGGCCGCCGCCGCCTTCGCCTCGGTGATCGCCCGGCGTCGCTGTGCAGCGTCCGCGAGTTCGCGCAGGCAGACCGCGAAGGCATAGCCCCGAATACCTTGTCGTGGGACACTTCTGCCCATGACAGCACGCACTTTCGTAGTCGTGTACGCAGTGGACGAAGGTGGCGCCACCGGTCTGCCGGTCGGCCGGGCGACGCTGCTCGAGCGGGAATTCGCCCTCGCGCACCCGCCGTTGGCGGCGAGGCTCGCTGAGCGAGAAACGCCACTGCGGCTCGGGGTGTTCAGCGCGGCGCACGAGTATGGCGAAGTGGTCGATGTCTCGGCGACGATTGTCGTGCCGGAAGCACCGGATATCGTGCTGCTCCAACTGGCAGAAATCTCGGCGGCACCGCCCCGCGGGGTTCCGGTCACCCTCGGTGAGATCGACGGCGGGCTGGCCGAACCGAGTCGCGACGACGTCATCGCGGCCGTACGTAACGTACTCACCGACATCGCCGCCGCGACCCCGCCGCCGGCGATGTCGATCGGCAACCCACTGACCTGGGTATGGAAGCTCCTTGGCGGTGGCTGAACTCGGCCCCGAGACCACACCGCTACGCCGCCTCGCCGACGTCGCACTGGTCGTCGCTGTCGGTGGTATCGATCTGGCGGCGTGGGGTGGCGATCGTCAGCTCATCGGCGGCGGTTCGCTTCCGTTGTGGGTGGTGCCGACCGCGGCTGTCCTGCTGAGTACGACGCTGCTGGCGCGCGGACGTTTCCCGATCGCGGTGTGGGCGGTGGCCTGGGGATTCACCGCGATGAATTTCGTTGTGCCGACGTATTTCCCGGTCGGTTATCTGCTCGTCGCCACTTTCGCGGCTGCCTGCCGGGTGTCCGCGTCCGCGGCTCGACTGATCCTCGCCGGGTCCGCGCTCTCGCTCGGACTGTTCACCTATCACAACGGGCTGGCCGGAGCCGCTGGGCCGGAGCTGAGTCACTACCTCATCGCCGGAACGATGTGGGAATTGGCACTCGGTGTCGTGTGGGGTGTGGGCCGCCTGCTCTATCTGCGCGAGCACCGCGCGCTGGCGACGCAGGCGCGCCTGGCCGCCGAGGCCGAGGCCGCATTGGCGGCGCAACGGCTGCGGCTGGCGCACGAGCTCCACGACAGCGTGTCCGGTGCGGTGGCCGCAATGATCCTGCACGCCGCGGCCGCCCGCGCGTTCACCCCCGACGGTCATCCGAAGGTAGCCGAAGCCTTGGCGGTGATCGAACGAGCAGGGACACAGGCGATGGGCGAACTACACGACCTGCTCGGACTGTTGCGCGCCCCCATCGACGTCTCGCGCGCGGCGCACTCCCGTGGCAGCGCACCGGCCACACTCGAGAGCCTGATCGAGCTGAATCGCGCCGGTGGGCTGCGTATTCGCCTCGACACCGATGGCACCCGTCCACCGAACGTCGACCCCGACATCGACCTGGCGGCCTACCGGCTCGTGCAGGAATCGCTGACCAACGTCGCCAAACACGCCGGCGCCGGTGCGACCGTCGATATCAGCATCGGCTGGCATCGCACCAGTGTGACCGTCGCGGTGCGCAGTACAGGCGGGGACGGTCCCGTCGCACAGGTCGATCGACTCTCCACTCACCAGGGCCTGGCCGGGCTCACTCAAAGGTTGCAAACACTCAGTGGCACAGTCGAATACGGACCGGATGGCACCGGCTGGTCCGTGGTCTCGGAGATACCGTTGAGCCCCACCGCAATCCAGGAGAACGCCTCGTGACGATCAGTGTGATCATCGCCGAAGACGAAGCCCTGGTGCGTGCCGGTGTCGTATTGCTACTCGGCGGCATCTCCGACATCGAGGTGGTGGGTGAGGCAAGCGACGGCACCACGGCGGTCGAACTCGCCGCGGCAGTCCAGCCCGATGTGGTTCTGATGGACCTGCGCATGCCAGGGACCGATGGTATCAGCGCCACCCGCGAAATCTGCGAATCCATCGACGCACCAGCAGTTCTCGTGCTCACTACCTTCAACGAACAGCAGGCTGTGCAACAAGCCCTCGCCGCGAGTGCCAGCGGATTTCTCCTCAAGCACGCGGCACCCGCAGACCTCGCCGAGGCGATTCGCGCCTGCGCCGCGGGCGAAGGCTGGCTCGATCCCGCCGTGGTCAGCGGCGTCCTGACCGCACTGAGATCGGCTACCCCGCCCACCTCCGCTACACCAGGAACCGTGGCCGGGCTGACCAACCGGGAGCGCGAGGTGCTGGTGTTGATGGCGATGGGATACGCGAATGCCGAGATCAGCGCTCGCTTGTTCATCAGCGAAGCCACCACCCGCACCCACGTCTCCCACGTCATCGCCAAAACCGGTTCTCGCGACCGCACCCAGGCGGTGGTGCTCGCCTACCGCAGCGGCCTGATGTGCTGAGGCGGGGCGGGAGTCCGCCCGGATGCGCTGTCAGTTGAGCTGGGGCGAAAGAAGCTGTCCGCGAAGGTCTCTAGCCGGGAAACGCTGCGGCTGGTGCCCCGGACTCGCTGAAGCATCCACATCTTTGGTCGCCAGTGCCGCTGCCACGGTAGCCAGCGACGCGAGGGTCGCGATGGATACTCCGGCCATCGCGAAATAGCCGCCGGCGAGCGTGATCTGATCCCACGACAGGATCATCGTCGCGATGAAGGCGATCGTCACGACAGCGTCGATCGCGACGACTCCCACGATCCATCCCCCCTCGCCGACCTCGCGGCTGCCCCACGCAGTGACGAACGCGGCGACGGAGCACAGTGCTCCGATGAGGTACAGCAGCGGGGTCGACAGGCCGTCGTCGAGTTTCCAGAGGTCTGCCGCGAGCGCGAATGACGCTAGGCCGAGACCTGCGTTCGCCGCCGCGGCGACCTGGATGACACTTCGGTTCAACAATGGCGGCCTGCTCGGGCTCTGTTCCTTGGTGGACATACGAGGCTCCTGATCAGTAGGAGAAACGGAGGTTCGCGGTTGTGACCGGTCGTGGGATTTCGTGCGGGAGTGGCTCAGGACAGGGTGGCTGTCCACGTGGCGATGCGGTCGGCGATCGCCGAGCCAATGGCTTTCCGGTGCGCGCCATGCCCCGGAAACACCTGAGCGGGGCCGCGAATGAGTGATCCGCGGCCCCGCTCAGGGGCGCGGTTATGCCTGTGTCGGTGAAGGCTCCGGCTCGGCGATGGCCTCGGCGAGCGGTGCCGAAACGGTCGGACCCATCGGAAGGGCGGCCAGGACTACGGGGATGCACCCGATGGCGCTGAACCAGAACACCGTTTGCAGTCCGTCGAGCCAGCCGGTGGTAACCGACGTGGTGATCGCCGCGAAGGCCGCGACGCCCAGGCCACCGCCCATCTGGCGGGCGGTGGTGCTCATGCCGTAGCCAGAGGCGAACTTCTGCTCCGGCACCGAGGTCGCGGCGGCGCTGGACACCGCCGTCATCACCAGGCCGATGCCGAGGCCGAGGAGCAGGCCGACCGGGAACCACACCGTCCAGAAGTGCGGCGTCTCATCGAGCAGGAGCGCGAACAGAACCGCCGAGACGCCGAAGCAGATGGTGCCCGCGATCGTCGCGAGGCGCGCGATGTCGGGGTGCTTGGACTTGCCGACGATGGCCGCACCGACCGCCGCCGTGAAGGCGCCGGGAGTGTTGGCCAGACCGGTTTCCCAGACGGAGTAGTCCCAGACGAGCAGGGTCCACAGCGGGGTCGCCAGTAGCCAGGCGAACATCACGATGCCGAACAGGAAGGAGACGGCGCTCGCCGAGGCGAAGGTGCGATTGCGCCACAGGTCGACCTCGAAGGTCGGCACCGGCGTGCGCATCGAGCGCAGGATGCCCAGCGCGAGGAGCACGAGCCCGCCGATGGTGCAGCCGAGGAAGGCCGGACTGGTCCAACCCCATGAGCCGCCCTGGGTCAACCCGACTACGGCCGCGCCGACGCCGACCGCGACCAGGATGGCGCCGATCGGATCGGGCCGTACCGAGGAGGGAACCTTGATCTCGGGCAGCCAGGCGCGGCCCGCGATCAGGGCGAAGATCCCGACGGGGACGTTGATGAGGAAGATGGCGGGCCAATCGAAGGCCGATACCAGGAAGCCGCCGACCGCGGGACCGAACGCCGCGGACACCGATGCGGCGCCTGCCCACGCCGCGACCGCCGCGACCCGCTTCTCCGGCGGATACGCGCCGAGAACCAGGCCGAGCGCGGCGGGAATCATGCCACCCGCCGCCATACCTTGCAGTGCGCGAGCGCCGATGAGAACTTCGATGGTCGGCGCCGCGGCGCACAACGTGGACGCGACGGTGAACCCGAGCAGCGACCACAGGAACACTGTCTTGCGGCCGATCAGGTCGGCATAGCGGCCGACCGGGGTGAGTACCGCCGCGAAGAACACGGCGTAGCCGCTCACAACCCAGGACAGCGTGGAGAGCGACGTGTCCGAGAAGTCCTCGGCGATGCTGCGGAACGCGACGTTCACCACGGACATGTCGAGGAACGCCACAAAGGTGGCCAGCGCGGTGATCAGTAGAACGCGACGGGGCTCCACCGCGGACGGCGCTTCGGTCGTGGTCTTGTCGGTCATCGTTTACCTGTCCGATCGTCGCACCGTCCGCGCGGGCGCGCGGTGGAGGGGAAAACGTTCATGACGACCTCTCAGTCTTATGTTGAACCGAACGTTCGTACGCATCTATTAACGCACGGGCATCCTGGACATGCAAGAGATGTTGGCTCCGCCGCCGCGAGGTGCTCTAACTGGCCGCACGATTGTTCGGCTATCGTGGGTGATGGGTACGCCACGACAAACGGGCGTATCGGACTTTTATCAGGAAAGGAGTTCGGTCGATGAGCGATATCCAGACCGCGCGTGGGCAGGACACCCGCCGTGCCATCCTGCGAGAAGCGGTCCGGGTCGGTGCGGTCGAGGGGCTGGACCGGCTCACGATCGGGCGTCTGGCAACTTCGCTGGGTGCCAGCAAGAGCGGCGTTTTCGGGCTCTTCGGTTCCAAAGAGGAATTGCAGCTGGCGGCGATCGAGGAGGCGAAGGCCGAGTTCATCGCGTCGGTGATCAGCCCCGCGTTGCGCCAGCCGTCCGGCCTCGTCCGGTTGCGTACCCTCTGCGATGCGTGGATCGACCATCTCAACGAGGACATCGGTTCGGGTGGGGCGTGCTTCTTCCTGTCGGTCGGCGCGGAATTCGGCGCACGGCCGGGACGGGTACGCGACGCGATCGTGGCGGTCTGGCAGCAGTGGCACGAGTTTCACCGCCAGACCGTGATCGAGGCCAAGCAGCTGGGTGAGATCTCGGCCGAGACCGACCCGGCCCAACTGGCGTTCGAACTGGCCGCGATCGAGCGTGCTGCCGCGTCCGACATGATCTTGCTCGGCGACCCGGACGTCTTCGATCGGGCGCGCGCCACAATGCTGCGGTTGCTGCGTGAATGCGCCACCGGCGGGGATCGCGCGCCGGCCCTGATCGGCTAGGCGGTGTTGGCCTGCTGCGGAATATGGGCCGCGAGCGCCTTGACGGCTTCGGCGGCGAGTACGGCGTGGCCCGACATGTTGAAGTGGATCCGGTCGTTGCTCATCACGTCGGGGCGATGCCCGACCGAGTGATGCCACAGGTCGATGAGGATCGCGTCGTGCTCGGCGGCGATGCTGCGCACCAGTTCGTTGAGCCGCGCCAAGCTGCTCCGAAAGCGCACCATCGCCGCGTCGGGAAAAGCGTCGGCCAGGGTCATTGTCATCGTCTGCGCGCCGATGCTCTTGCCTGCCTCGAACAGTTCGGTGAGATTGGCCGCGATCGCGGCGTAGTCCGGGGTCTCGGCCATCAGGTCGTTGCCGCCGCACGAGATCATCACCAGATCGGGCTTGAACGCCACCATCAGGTCTTTCTGCTCTTCGACGACTTGACGTGAAGTTGCCCACGGGGTGCCGAGGTTCATGTAGTTGATCGGACCGACCGCCATCGCCAACGTATCGGCCATCCGGGCGAACGATGTCAGCCTGCGGTAGCCCCGATAGGGCGCGCCGAGACCTATCGCGGTGCTGTCGCCGATGACGGCGAGCCGCCGCCACGGAGCACCGTCGAGCATCGCCGCGGCGCTGGCGTCGTCGATGCAGTCGGGGTCGGTCTCTTCTGTCCAAGTCTGCGAGGTCATTTCCGGCCCTATCTCCCCTTGGCGTCCGATGGCGATCTTCTGTGCTCTGAACGAACGATCGTTCTTATTTACGCACGCAATGTGGGGGTCGTCAAGTCGTCATGCCGAGACGAACGCTACCCCGGTAGACGGCAGGTAGCCATCCGAACGGTTGTGCGGCAAGTAGGGGAGTAGCTAGGGGTTCCAGCGAGTGCCGGGTCCGTTGACGATGGGTGATGTTGGCCGCCGGAGCAATCGACGGCGAACACGCCAGCCGGAGTGCGATCCACGCGAAGTCGCGTCGGAATCGGCGAACCGCGAATCACATCGTTCATCGGAGGAAACGCGCAATGGCGACCGAAGAGGAGCTTCGGGCATACCTGAAGCGAGCCGCAATCGACTTGCATCGCACCCGGCAGCGTCTGCAGGAGGTGGAAAACCGGTCGAGCGAGCCCATCGCTGTGATCGGCATGGGTTGCCGGTATCCCGGCGGCGTCAAATCTGCCGAGGACCTGTGGCAGATGGTCGCCGACGGGCGTGACGTGATCTCGGAGTTTCCGACCGATCGCGGTTGGGACGTCGACGGTCTCTATCACCCCGACCCCGACCACGAAGGGACGTCGTACTCTTCGCACGGCGGCTTCCTGGACAGCGCTGCCGATTTCGACGCTGCCTTCTTCGGTATCAGCCCGCGTGAAGCGCTGGCGATGGAACCGCAGCAGCGGCACATGCTCGAAGTCGCCTGGGAGGCGCTCGAACGTGCGGGCATAGACCCGAATACTTTGCGCGGCACCGATACCGGTGTGTTCGCGGGCATCATCGAGGTCGAATACGGCCCGACCATCATGGAAGACCGCAGTGGTCTGGCGGGCTGGTTGCTGATCGGCCGGACCTCCAGCGTCGCGTCGGGCCGAGTGGCGTACTCACTCGGCCTCGAGGGCCCCGCGGTCTCGCTGGACACCGCGTGCTCGTCGTCGCTGGTGGCGATTCATCAGGCAGCGAATTCGCTGCGGTCGGGCGAATGTTCGTTGGCACTGGCCGGCGGCGCGACGATCATGCCGACACCGGAGGCGTTCATCGCCTTCTCCCGTCAGCGCGTGATCTCGGCGGACGGGCGGGCCAAGGCGTTCGCGGCCGCCGCCGACGGCACCACCTGGTCCGAAGGTGTCGGACTGCTTGTCCTGGAACGACTCTCGGACGCGCAGAAGAACGGCCACCCCATCCTGGCCGTGTTGCGCGGATCCGCGGTGAACCAGGACGGTGCGTCCAACGGTCTGACCGCACCGAACGGCCCGTCGCAGCGGCGGGTCATCGAAGCCGCGCTGCGCAATGCCAAGATTCCGGCGTCCGGCGTCGATGTCGTCGAGGCGCACGGCACCGGTACCCCATTGGGTGACCCGATCGAGGCGAACGCGCTGCTGGCCACCTACGGCCAGGACCGCACGACGCCGCTGCTGCTCGGCTCGATCAAGTCGAACATCGGGCACAGCAGTGCCGCGGCCGGTGTGGCCGGCGCGATCAAGATGATCATGGCGATGCGGCACGGGACGGTGCCGCCGACCCTGCACGTCGACGAGCCGTCGCACCAGGTGGACTGGGACGCGGGTGCGGTGGAGCTGGTGACCGAGGCCACGCAGTGGCCCGAGGTCGACCGTCCGCGCCGGGCAGCGGTGTCCGCCTTCGGTATCAGCGGCACCAACTCGCACGTCATCTTCGAACAGGCGCCCGCCCCCGCCACCGAGGCGAGCGGGCCCGAGGAGACCGGTGTCCAGGTCGAGCCCGCGGCGACGGCATGGGTCGTCTCCGCGGCCACCGCGCCCGCGCTGTCGGATCAGATCGCCCGGTTGAGCACCTTCCTCGACGATCACCCCGAGCATTCGCCCGCCGACATCGGGTATTCGCTGGCCACCCAGCGAGCCAGGTTCGCTCATCGCGCGGTGGTGCTCGGTAGCACCCGCGAGGAACTGATCGCGGCGCTGAAGACGGCCGGTGCGATTGTCGAAGACGCCGCGACGGCCGATTCCGGGGCCAACGTCGCGGTCGGTGTGGCGGGCAGCTCGGCCAAGACCGCGGTGATGTTCCCCGGCCAGGGCGCGCAGCGCGTCGGCATGGGACGCGCGCTGTACGAGCGGTATCCGGTGTATGCCGACGCCTTCGACGAGGTGTGCGCCCGGCTCGACCCCGCACTGGGGCGGTCGCTGCGCGAGGTCGTCTTCGCCGAGCCCGACACCGACGAGGCGGCGCTGCTCGACCACACCGCCTTCACCCAGGCCGCGTTGTTCGCCGTCGAGGTGGCGCTGTTCCGGTTGGCCGAGAGTTTCGGTGTGCGACCGGATCTGGTGCTCGGACACTCGATCGGCGAGATCTCGGCAGCCCATGTCGCCGGCGTGCTGTCGCTGGACGACGCGGCCACCCTGGTCGCCGCGCGCGGGCGACTCATGCAGGCACTGCCCGAGGGTGGCGCGATGCTGTCGGTGCGCGCGGACGAGCAGACGGTGCTGCCGCTGCTGTCCGGTCGCGAGAGCAATGTGGCCATCGCCGCGATCAACAGCCCGTCGGCGCTGACGATCTCGGGGGTGGCCGAGGTCGTCGACGACATCGCGGCAGAGCTGCGCTCGCTCGGGCACACGGTCAAACCGCTGCGGGTGAGCCATGCGTTCCACTCGCCGCTCATGGAGCCGATGCTCGCCGAGTTCGCCGCGGTCGCCGCGTCACTCACCTACCAGCGGCCGGCTATTCCGATCATCTCCAATGTCACCGGCGCGGTCGCCGAGCCCGAGCAGCTGTGCACCCCGGAATACTGGGTGCGCCATGTCCGCGAGGCGGTCCGCTTCGCCGACGGCGTGCGCGCCGCGCATGATTTCGGCGCGACGGTGTTCCTCGAGGTCGGCCCCGGCGCGAGTTCGACCACCCTGGTCGACGAGGTGCTCAACGACGGTGTCGACGAGGCAGTCGCCGTGGCGACCTCATTGCTGAGGCCCAAGCACGACGAGCCGATCGCGTTCTACGCGGGTCTGGCCGCCGCGCACGCCGCGGGCACCGCGGTCGACTGGACGCAGGGCATCGATGTGCGCGCGGTCGCGCAGGTCGACCTGCCGACTTACGCGTTCCAGCACCGGCGTTACTGGCTGGACAAGCCGACCGGGACCGGCGATGTCGCCGGTGTCGGCCTCGGCGTGGTCGATCACCCGCTGCTCGGCGCGAAGATCACGCAGGCGAGCGGCGGCGACGATGTGCTGGTGACCGGTCTGTTGTCGACTCGGGCCCAGCCGTGGCTGGCCGATCACGTGGTCGGCGGCTCGATCCTGGTGCCGGGCACCGCGTTCGTGGAGATCGCCCTGCTGGCGGGTGGCCAGGTCGGTGTCCCTCGGATCGGTGAACTGGTGCTGCAGGCGCCGCTGGTGTTGCCAGAGCGGGGCGGTGTCGAGGTGCAGGCCGTCGTCGGTGGTTCCGGCGACGATCGGCCCATCACCATCTACTCGCGGCCACAGCAGCTCGACGACGAGGGTGAGCAGGCGGAGTGGACAGTGCACGCCACCGGTTCGCTGGTCGTCGATGATGTACCCGCGGTCGTGACAGCGGAGCTGGCCACCTGGCCCGTGTCCGGCGCCACTGCGGTCGAGATCGGTGATCCTTACGCCGAACTCGCCGACGCGGGCTATGGCTACGGCCCGGTGTTCCAGGGCCTGCGCGCCGTCTGGCGACGTGGCGAGGAATTGTTCGCCGAGGTGGAACTGCCGGAGCAGGCGCGCGGCGCGGCGGGAGCCTTCGGGATCCACCCGGCGCTGCTCGACGCGGCGTTGCACGCGATGGCCGTCGCCGGTGGCGATACCGACGGCGACCAGATCCGGTTGCCGTTCGCGTGGGAGGGCGTCACCCTGCACGCGGTCGGCGCCACGGCGGTGCGCGTTCGACTCGCCGCCACCGGCACGGATCGGATGTCGATCACCGCGGTCGACGCGGCGGGCGCACCGGTCGTCACGGTGGACGGACTGTCGCTGCGGGCAATGTCACGTGACGCGCTCGGCGGGTCCACGAAGACGGCGGCCGCCGAGGGTCTGTACGCCCTCACCTGGGTGCCGCAGCCGGTTATCGAAGCGGCACAGGGGAACTGGGAGCCCTACGCCGACGTCGAGAACGAGTACGAAGAGGTGGTCACCACCGGGAGCGACAAGGCCGTGGTGCTGCGCTTCGGCAGCGACACCCCCGAAGTGCCCGGCCCGGACGCGGTGCGCACCACGGTGACCACGGTGCTGCGGCGGGTACAGGACGTGCTCGCCGACGAGCGCAACGCCGACGCCACCCTCGTGGTGGTCACCAGCCACGCGGTCTCGATCGAAGGAGCCGAGGCGATCGGCGACCTTGCGGTGGCACCGGTGTGGGGCTTGCTGCGCAGCGCACAGGCCGAGCAGCCCGACCGCATCCAGCTTGTCGACGTCGACGACGCGGACGACTACCGCGCCGCCGTCGCCGCGACGCTCGGCGGTTCCGAGGGGCAGGTAGCGTTCCGGCGCGGCGTGCCGCACGTCCCCCGCCTCGCCCGTCCCGGCGCGGACAGCGCGGCCGGGTCCGCCCGGGTCGGTACCCAGCCATGGCTGCTGACCTCGCTCGGCAAGGGCACGCTGCACGGCGACAACATCGTGCTGGTCGAGAGTTCCGACAGCGAGCCCTTGCAGTCGGGTGAGGTGCGGGTGCAACTGCGTGCCTCCGGAATGAACTTCCGCGACGTGCTGATCGTGCTCGGCATGTACCCGGATCCGGACGCGCCGATCGGCGGTGAAGGCGCCGGCATCATCGTCGACGTCGCCGACGATGTCACCGAGTTCGCCATCGGCGACAAGGTGATGGGCCTGTTCTCCGGGCTCGGTTCCACCGTCGTTTCCGATCAGCGCATGGTGGCCGCGATGCCCGAAGGGTGGACCTACGCGCAAGCGGCGGCCGTTCCCGCGGTCTTCGGTACCGCCTACTACTCGCTGGTCGACCTGGCCGGCGTGCAGGCAGGGGAGTCGCTGCTCATCCACGCCGCCACCGGTGGTGTCGGTATGGCGGCGACCCAGCTGGCCAGGCACCTCGGGCTCGAGGTCTACGCGACGGCCAGCGAGCCGAAGTGGAAGACCCTGCGCGAGATCGGCTACGACGACGCCCACATCGGGAACTCGCGCACCCTCGACTTCGAGCAGAAGTTCTTGGCCGCGACCGACGGGCGCGGCGTGGACGTGGTGCTCGACTCGCTGGCAGGCGATTTCGTCGACGCGTCCCTGCGGCTGCTGCCGCGCGGCGGTCGGTTCATCGAGATGGGCCAGACCGACGTGCGTGATCCGGAGAAGATCGCGCAGGAGTATCCCGGTGTCGCCTACCGCGGATTCGTGCTGATGGAAGCCGGACCCGACCGGCTGCACGAGATCCTCACCGACCTGGTGGCGCTGTTCGCATCCGGTGCGCTGCAGCCACTTCCGGTCACCACCTGGGATGTGCGCCGGGCACCGGAGGCGTTCCGCTTCCTCAGCCAGGCCAGGCACGTCGGCAAGAACGTGCTGACGATTCCGGCCCTGCTCGATCCCGAAGGCACGGTGCTCGTCACCGGCGGTACGGGCGTGCTCGGCGGGGAGATCGCTCGCCACCTGGTGCAGGCCAGGGGCATGCGTCACCTGCTGCTGACCAGCCGTAGTGGTTCGGCGGCGGCGGGTGCGAGCGCGCTGCGCGAGGAATTGATCGCGCTCGGTGCCGAAGTCGAGATCGCCGCGTGTGATGTCGCCGACCGCGACGCACTGGCAGCGCTGCTGGCCGACATCCCGCAGGCACACCCGCTGACCGCGGTCGTGCACACGGCGGGCGTGACCGACGACGCGGTGTTCGGGGCACAGACCCCGAAGAGCCTGGAGACCGCGCTGCGGCCGAAGGTCGATGCCGCGTGGAACCTCCACGAGGCCACCCAGGATCTGGCGTTGGCGGAGTTCGTGCTCTATTCCTCGGTAGCCGGTGTGCTCGGCGGTCCGGGTCAGGCGAACTACGCCGCGGCCAACGTCTATCTCGACGCGCTGGCCCAGCACCGGCAGCGACTCGGATTGCCCGCGACCTCGATCGCGTGGGGACTGTGGGCGCAGGCCAGCGGCATCACCGCCGAACTGTCGGACATCGACCGGGCACGCATGCGTCGCGACGGCATGATCGGCATCGACACCACCGACGGTGTGGTCATGTTCGACAACGCGCTGTCGATGGGTGCGGCACTCACAGTGGCCGCGCGACTCGATCTCGCGGCGATCAGGGCCGCGGGTGCCGACGACCCGACGCTGTTGCCACCGCCGCTGCGTGGTCTGCTGCGGGCCGCGCCTCGCCGGGCCAGTGGTGGCGCGGGCGAGGCGGGCGAGTCCTCGTCGTTGGCGAAGAGCCTGCTCGCGATGAGTCCGGTGGATCAGGAGCGCACGATGCTCAACCTGATCAGGTCGCATGCCGCCGCGGTGCTCGGGCACGATTCGCCCGACGAGATCGGACCGGGCCAGGCGTTCACCGACCTCGGCTTCGACTCCCTCGGCGCGGTGGAGTTCCGTAACCGGCTCAAGTCGGCGACCGGGCTCAAACTGACCACGACCGTGGTGTTCGACTACCCGACGCCGGCCATCCTGGCGCAGTACATGTGCGAGGAGATCGTCCCGGCCGACGCGGCCGCGGCGCGCATCCTCGCCGAGATCGACACCGTCGCTTCGGGTTTCGCGGCAGCGGCACTGAGCAGTGCCGAACGGGTGGACATCGCCGACCGCCTCGACGCGCTCCTTCGCGCGGTGCGGGGCGAGGAAGACGATGCCGTGATCTCCGAACTCGGCAGCGCCGCCGACGACGAACTGTTCGAGTTCTTCGACAACGACCCCGCGAGCCTGGGGTAGGTCGGCCGCCGCCGCATCCCGGGCACCGCAGCGGACGGCGGCGGCACAGTTTGTCATTTCACCCCTGACCCGGCGTCGTCGAAGACGGCGTCGGGTCGTCAGAAAGGAAATACCGACCTCATGCGAATGCGACATCATGGTGCCGCCGGAGCGATGCGCACCGCACCGGGAGCGTGGCGCCGACGGCTGACGGTGCCCGGAACCCTCCTGGTGTCCGCGTTGGCGGTGATCACCAACGTCGTGGCGTCACCGACTGCCGTGGCGAAACCGGGAGTGCCGATCGCGAGCGATCGGTGTACCGCCGAACAGCGCACCGAGTCGCTGCGGGCCGACCAGCAGCGCGTGTTCGACCTGCTCGGTCCGCTGCGGACGCTCAACGGCCCGGAGGACCTGGCGCCGCTGGCGGCCGCGGGCACCTATGGTCCCGACTCGCACGGCTGGGTGCAGTACGAGCGGATGGGTGTGGCGCTGCTCGACCTGAACCAGGCACTGCAGATCATCGGCAAGCAGATGCCCGGCATGAACCCGGGCCGCGACACCGTGGTCAGCGGCAAGCCCGCGGGGTTGTTCTACCGCTCACGACAGACCGGCTTCGACTACCACGACGCCGTGACGCCTGCGTTCCCGTACGACCTGGTCGGCTGGTTCTACGCCGGTGTCTACATCCCCGGTGAGACCCCGAACGAGGTGGGACTGTGCATGTTCCGCGGCGACTGGGCCTTCCATGAGCGTGGCGTGCACACCTTCCCCAAGTTCGACATGTACATGATGCCGCCGCAGGAGGACTATCTCGGCCAGAAGCGGGGCGAGACCCCACTGCCGGGTGGGTCGACACCGTCCGGGCTGGTCCATCCGCGCGGCTGGGACGTACACATTTTCCTCGACCCTTCGAACCCCACGACGCCGGTGGCCACGGACCTGAGCCCGTTCGGCGACATTCCCGGGGTGGTCGGCGGCATGGACACCGCGTTCCCGTACCCGGTCTGGCCCGACGAGCTCGAGGCCGGTGCCGATCCGCATCCGGTCACACCCGGTATGGCCGCCGGGCACAGCCACAATTGATCGGAGCGCACCAATGACACAGTCGGACAACGTCACCGTACTGATCGTCGGCGCGGGCGGGTGTGGGTTGTCCACGTCGATCTTCCTCTCCAATCTCGGCGTGGATCATCTGCTGATCGAGCAACGTGGCGAGACGTCGCGGCTGCCGAAGGCCCATTACCTGAGCCAGCGGACGATGGAGCTGTACCGCCAGCACGGGGTCGCCGACGCGATCACCGCGGTCGGCGCGCCACTGGACAAGTTCGGCAAGGTGGTGTGGCAGACCTCGCTGACCGGCCGAGGCCCCTACGACGGCAAGGTGCTCTACGAACTCGACGCCTTCGGGGCGGGCTCGCTGAGCGAACGCTACGCGGGCGACAGCCCGGTCGATTCGACCAACCTGCCACAGATCCGGCTGGAGCCGATCCTGCGTGACCTGGCGGAGCAGCGTGCGCCCGGTCGCGTCCGGTACGGGTGTGAACTGCTCGACTGGGTCGACGAGGGATCGACGATCGTGGCCCGGCTGCGCGACGCCGACGGCGTGGAGTCGACGGTGCGGGCCAAGTACCTGATCGCCGCCGACGGCGGTCGCACCGTGGGGCCGCGGCTGAAGGTGAAGATGGAGGGGTGGCCGAAGTTCCACCAGGTCACGACGGCGCATTTCTCGGCCGACCTGTCGCGCTGGCAGCACGACGGCGCCCTGATCACCTTCTTCATCAACCCCGAACAGGCCGAGTTGTCCGGCGCGATGCTGGTGCAGATGGGCCCCACCTGGGGCAAATTCTCCGAGGAATGGGGTCTGCACTTCACCGCGGACGCCGACGATCCGGCCCGTACCCGCAAAGACGCGCTGCTGCAACGGATTCGCGATGTGCTCAAGGCGCCGGACCTGCCGATCACTCTGCACAAGGTGAGCAGCTGGACCGTCGACGCGGTGCTCGCGGCGAAGTACCGGGTGGGCAATGTGTTCCTGGCCGGCGACGCGGCGCACCGCATGCCACCGGCCGCGGGTCTCGGCCTGAACACCGCCATCCAGGACGGACACAATCTGGCCTGGAAGATCGCGGCCGTGGAGTCGGGGCGGTCGCAGGCCTCCCTGCTCGACAGCTACGAATCCGAGCGGCGCCCGATCGGCCGGGACAACCTGGACTGGGCGCTGGGCATCCTGAAGAACACCGAGCTGATCACCGAGAACGCGCTCGGCTTCGGTCCCCAGGTGCCGCGGCTGGTGCGGCCCGCGTTCTTCCACGTGTACTTCGAGGATTCCCGTCGTGGCGCGACGACCAGGGCGCGCGCCGGTGAGGTGTTCCGCACCCACCGGGTCGACTGCCAGGCGCACGACATGGAACTCGGCCTGGCCTACGCCGAGGGCGCCCTCACCCCCGATGGCACCACGGCACCGCCCCGCGAGCCGATGGGCGATATCTACCACCCCACCACGCGGCCGGGGCACCGGTTGCCGCACGCGTGGGTGGAAAAGGACGGCACCCGGCTCTCGACATTGGACCTGGTTCCCCGCGACCGCCCGGTGCTGCTGGTCGGTCCCGCGGGGCAGCCGTGGCTCGACGCCGTGCGTGAGCTCAGCGCCGATCCTGCTGCCCCGTTCGTGGTCGCGACCATCGGCGACGACCACAGCGCGGCCACCTATCGCGAAAACGGCGCCTGGTCGCGGGTCCGCGAGATCGCCGACGACGGGGCGATCCTGGTCCGCCCCGACCACCATGTGTGCTGGCGCAGCCTGGGTACGAACGACAATCCGGCGGCCGCGTTGCGCGCCGCCTTCGCGAACATAGGAGCAAGTGGATGGCGATGACACGCCGACGCAACCGGGCCAACTGGCGAGTGCTGGCGATAGTGCCGCTGTTCGCGGGGTTCGTCGCGGTCACCGCTGGGTCTGCCGGGTCGGCTCCGGTCGGCGGTGGTTGCGGGGGAGACCACTGGGTGGCGACCTGGATGGCCGCGCCGTCGGATTCGGCGTCGCTGGCGGACTTCTCGTTCGATCCGATCACGTCGGTGGGTGACCAGACCTACCGCATGGTGATCACCCCGCATCGGGCGGGCGCGACCCTGCGCGTGCACCTGACCAACCGGCTCAGCCCCGCCGAGGTGACCTTCACCTCGGTGACGGTCGGCAAACAGGCCGGGGGACCGCAGGTCTCGTCCGACTCGCTGCGGACGGTGACCTTCGACGGTGCGTCGTCGGTGACGGTCCCGGCGGGCGGCGACGTGGTCAGTGACCCGGTCTCCCTGTCGTTCGGTTCGTTCGAACCGCTGGCGGTGAGCGTGTACGTTCCCGGCAGCTCACGCGCGCCGACCGAACACCTGCAGGGCATGGCGACCAGTTACTACGGTTCGCCGGGCACCGGTGATCAGACGCACGAGCTCGGCGGCGGATCGCTGGACCGCACAACGACTTCGGTGCTGTACGTCGCCGGTGTCGACGTGCTCGCCCCGGCTTCTGCGTCGACGCTGGTGGCCTTCGGCGATTCGATCACCGAGGGTTTCGTCGGCAGCGGCTACTCCGAGGTGCCGCAGTCACCGGCGGCCGTGGACCAGAACCTGCGCCCGACCGACTTCCTGCAACATCGACTCGACGCGGCGGGTATCCCGGTCTCGGTGGTCAACTCGGGTATCTGGGGCAATCGGCTGCTCGACGATCCGTTGCGTACCCTGCCGCAACTCGGACCCCGTGGCCTGACCCGGATCCAGCCCGACGTGCTCGAGGTGGCCGGAGTCACCGACGCGATCGTCATGTTCGGCGCCAACGACTTCGCGATCCCCGAGTGGGCGACGACCGCGGAGATGATCGCCGGCTACACCGAGGCCGTGTACCGGTTGCAGGCCGCGGGCATCCGGGTGGTGCTCGGCACCAATCCGCCGCTGAAGTACTCGCTGCTGGCGGGCAACTTCGCACCGTTCTCCGATCAGCGCCGGGTCGAACTCAACGACTGGGTGCGCACGCAGCAGATCGCTGACGGCGTCGTCGACTACGACGCGTTGCTGGCCGACCCGAACGCCGACGCGATCATCCTGTCGCAGTACCGGGGCCTGGACAACCACGTCGGTCCCGCGGGTTACGCCGCCATGGCCGACCTCATCGATATCGCCGCGCTGCGTGGCAGCGGCTGCGGCCGCAACTAGGAGCCGTAGCCATGACGCCACACGACAACGAACTGGTCGAAGCGCTCCGTAGTTCGCTGCTGGAAGGCGATCAGCTACGCAAGCGCAACGATCAGCTCAGTGCCCAGCTGTCCGAACCGATCGCCATTGTGGGCATGGCCTGCCGACTACCCGGCGGCGCCGATTCGCCGGACCGGTGGTGGACGCAGTTGCTCGAAGGCGCGGACAGCATCGGCGACTTCCCCGGTGACCGGGGCTGGGCCGACGAACCGGACGCGCCGCCGTATCCCCATCTCGGTGGATTCCTGTACGACGCCATGGATTTCGATCCGGCGTTCTTCGGGATCTCGCCGCGTGAGGCGCTCGCGATGGACCCCCAGCAGCGGCTGCTGCTCGAGGTCGGGTGGGAGGCGATCGAGAGCGCGGGTATCGATCCGGTCAGCCTGCGCGGCAGCGAGACCGGCGTGTACGCGGGGGTGATGTACCACGATTACGCCGATCGCCTGCACGCCGTGCCCCAGCAGGTGGAGGGCCATCTGCGCACGGGCAGTCTGGCCAGTGTCGTGTCCGGCCGGGTCGCCTTCGCGCTCGGGCTCACAGGTCCGGCGGTGACCATCGACACGGCGTGTTCGTCGTCGTTGGTGGCGTTGCATACCGCGGCGCAGGAGTTGCGTCGTGGTGGCTGTTCGATGGCACTGGTCGGCGGCGTCACGGTGATGTCGACGCCGAAGGTGTTCGCCGAGTTCGCGATGCAGGGCGGGCTGGCCACCGACGGCCGGTGCAAGTCCTATGCCGCGGCCGCCGATGGGACCGGGTGGTCCGAGGGCGCGGCGGTCCTGCTGGTCGAAAAGCTCTCGGACGCACGACGTCTCGGCCACCAAGTCCTCGCCGTGTTGCGCGGCAGCGCGGTGAATCAGGACGGTGCGTCGAACGGTTTGACCGCGCCGAGCCGACCGGCGCAGGAACGGGTGATCGGGCGGGCGCTGGCGGCCGCGGGCCTGACCGCCGACGACATCGACCTCGTCGAAGGGCACGGCACGGGCACCCGGCTGGGCGATCCGATCGAGGTGCAGGCACTGCTGGCCACCTACGGGCAGGGGCGGACCCGTCCGCTGCTGCTCGGATCGGCGAAATCGAACATCGGCCACACCCAGGCCGCCGCGGGCGTGGCCGGGGTGATCAAGGCTGTGCTTGCGATGCGTGGCGGAGTCGTCCCGCCCACGCTGCACGTCGATGACCGCACGCCGCACGCGGATTGGGACAGCGGCGCGATCGAACTCGTCACTACGGCCCGGCCGTGGCCCGAGACCGGCAGGCCCCGGCGCGCGGCGGTGTCGTCGTTCGGGATCAGCGGCACCAACGCGCACGTGATCCTCGAATCCGACACAGTCGACGCCATGGCCGGCGAACCGCTGACCGTTGCCCCGGTCGACGCACCGCTGACGCCGTGGATCCTGTCCGCCAAGACTTCGGCGGCGTTGCGCGCCAACGCCACCCGGCTCGCCGAGGTGCTCGCCGAGCATCCCGAACACGTGGCCGCCGATGTGGGCTTCAGCGCGGCGGTGAGCCGTTCTCGGTTCAGTCACCGAGCCGTGATCCTGGGCCACGGTCGCGACGAGCTCGAATCCGGGCTGGCGGCGCTGGCGGCGGGCACCGAATCCAGCGCGGTCCACCTCGGCTCGGCGGACTCCTCGGCCCGCGTGGCGATGCTGTTCCCTGGCCAGGGCGCTCAGCGGGTCGGCATGGGCGCGACGCTCGCTGCGCGCTATCCGGTCTTCGCCGCCGCCTTCGACGAGGTGTGCGCCCACCTGGACGACACACTGGGTCGATCCCTGCGCGAGCTCGTCATCGACGGCGCGGGCGAGCCGGGACTGCTCGACCGCACCGGCTACGCCCAGGCCGCGTTGTTCGCGACCGAGGTGGCACTGTTCCGGTTGCTCGAATCATTCGGTGTGCGACCGGATTTCCTCGTCGGACACTCCATCGGCGAGGTGAGCGCGGCGTATCTGGCCGGGGTCTGGTCGTTGGCCGACGCCACCCGCTTGGTCGCGGCGCGCGGCACCCTGATGCAGTCGCTGCCCGAAGGTGGGGCGATGCTGTCGATCGCGAGCGACGAGCAGACCGTCGCGGCGCTGATCGCCGAGCGGTCCACCCAGGTGAGCATCGCCGCGGTGAACGCGCGCCGGTCGGTGGTGATCTCGGGGGCCGACGCTGCCGTCGCCGAGATCGCCGCGCACTTCGACGAGGCGTCGGTGAAACGCCTGCGGGTGAGCCATGCGTTCCATTCGCCGTTGATGGCGCCGATGCTCGCCGAGTTCGCCGCCGTGTGCGCCGATCTCACCTATCACGCGCCGAAGATTCCGGTGGTGTCCAACCGCACCGGCGCACGCGCCACCGCGGCGGAGCTGTGCTCGCCCGAGTACTGGGTGGGCCATGTCAGCGACCCGGTGCGCTTCGCCGATGGGTTGAGTTGGTTGCGCGGATCCGGTCGGGTGGGCGTTTTCCTGGAGGTCGGGCCGGGTGCGGCGCTGTCGTCGCTGGTCCTCGCCGACGACGACGGTTCGTCGAACGCGGTTGTCGCGCCGTTGCTGCGCCCCGCGCAGGACGAGGAACTCTCGGTGTACACCGCGCTGGCCCGCGCCTATTCGGCCGGCGTCGCAGTGAATTGGGCCGGACTGCCCGCGCTGGCGAGCGGGCGACGAATCACGTTGCCTACCTACGCTTTCGAGCACCAGCGCTTCTGGTTGACGGTCGAGGCCGGTGCCGGTGATGTCACGGCCTCGGGTCTGGACGCGGCGGCGCATCCCCTGCTCGGGGCGGAGATCTCGGTCGCCGACAGCGGTCGCGTCGTCCTGACCGGCGTGTTGTCTACGCGGACGCACCCGTGGCTGGCCGATCACCGGATCGACGGCCAGATCGTGGTGGCGGGCACGGTGTTCGTCGAATTGTTGTTGCGGGCGGCCGACAGTGTCGGATGTGACCGCGTCGACGACCTCATCGTCGTCGCCCCGCTGACGCTGACCGGCACCGATGACGTGCGCGTCCAACTCATCGTCGATGTACCGCAAGACGGCCGTTACTCGGTGACGGTGCACTCCAGCGAGGGTGCGGGCTGGCGCCGCCATGCCGAAGCCACCCTCAGCTCGTGCGGCGAGCTCGGCGAGCGCGCCGCGACCGACACCGGCTCGGCGGCGCCGTGGCCGCCCGAAGGCGCGGTGCCGGTCGAGACCGCCGACTTCTATCAGCGGCTCGAGCGACTCGGCTATCAGTACGGACCGTTGTTCCGGGGTGTTCGCCAGTTGTGGCGCCGTGGGGACGACGTGTTCGCCACCGTCACCGCGCCAGACCACCTCGACACCACCGCGTTCCACCTGCACCCCGCGTTGCTCGACGCCGCGCTGCACGGCATGGTCGACACCGAACCCGGTGCACGCCTGCGGTTGCCGTTCAGCTGGGAGGGCGTGCGGCTGCACGCGGTGGGTGCGTCGGTTCTGCGCGTCTCGCTCACGGCGACGGCGCCCGATCGTCTCCGGGTCACCGCCGACGACACCGCGGGCCGACCGGTGCTGTCGGTGGACGCCCTGCTGCTGCGCGAGTCGGCGGGATCCGACGAGCGGACCCGATCGAGCGCGCATCCGCTCTACGCGGTGGAGTGGATTCCACTGCCCGGCGTAGCGCTGCCGAGTACGCCCTCGGCGCCCGTGCCGAGCATCGCCGACCTCGAGGGCACGCAGAGCGCACCCGAGCACGCGGTCCTGGTCGTCGCATCACACGGCACCGACGAGCCCTCGGAGGTGCGCGCCACCACGGCGCTGGTCTTGGACCAGGTCCAGCGATTCCTCGCGACCGAACGGCTGACCGACACCACGCTGGTCGTGGTGACGCGCGGTGCGGTGGCGGTCGAGGTGACCGATACCGTCGATCTGCGCGGTGCGGCGATCTGGGGACTGCTGCGGTCGGCCCAGACCGAGAACCCGGATCGGCTGGTGCTGCTCGACCTCGGCCCCGACACCGTGCTCGATGACGCTGTCGCCGCGACCGTCGCGGCCGGCGAGCCGCAGGTGGCCTGGCGCGGAGCGAGTGCCTCGGTGCCGAGAATGATCCGCCACGACATACACGACGTGGCCGACCCGATCCGTGATCCGCACTGGCGGTTGACGATCGGAGAGAAGGGCACGCTGACCACGATCGGTCTGACCCGCCTCGCCGAGGATCCCGTTCCGGTGTTGGCCCCGGGCCGGGTACGGGTGCGGATGCGGGCGGCCGGCATCAATTTCCGCGACGTGCTGATCAGCATCGGCATGTATCCGAATCCGGACGCCGTACTCGGCGGCGAGGGCGCCGGTGTGGTCGTCGACGTGGCGCCCGACGTCACCGACTTCGCGCCCGGCGATCGAGTGATGGGTCTGTTCGACGGTGTGGGGTCGACGGTGGTCACCGACCACCGCACGATCGTGCGGATTCCGGCGGGCTGGTCTTTCCATCAGGCCGCCTCGGTCCCGGTGGTGTACCTGACCGCGTACTACGGTCTGCTCGACCTGGCGAACCTGCGCGCGGGTCAGTCCCTGCTGATCCACGCCGCGACCGGTGGCGTCGGTACCGCCGCTCGGCAATTGGCGAAGCACTGGGGTGCGCGGGTCTACGCGACCGCGAGTCCGGGCAAGCAGAACGTGCTGGTCGCGGACGGGTTGGCGCCCGAGCGGATCGCCAATTCGCGGACCCTGGACTTCGAGGAACAGTTCCGTGTCG
Source organism: Nocardia salmonicida NBRC 13393 (assembly GCF_001613085.1). Taxonomy (GTDB): domain Bacteria; phylum Actinomycetota; class Actinomycetes; order Mycobacteriales; family Mycobacteriaceae; genus Nocardia; species Nocardia salmonicida. Next base: position 317,741 of record NZ_BDBR01000004.1, on the reverse strand, counting down.
CGACCGACGGCGACGGTGTCGACGTCGTCCTCGATTCGCTGGCAGGCGAATTCGTCGACGCGTCGCTGCGGCTGCTGCCGCGCGGCGGGCAGTTCGTCGAGATGGGCATGACCGATCGCCGCGATCCCGCCGTGATCGCCGCCGAGTATCCGGGTGTCGGCTACCACTCGTTCCTCATCACCGAGGTCGCGCCCGACCGGATCGCGCAGATGCTGGCCGAGATCGTGGCCCTGTTCGACGCGGGCGCGCTCACCCCACCGCCGGTCACCACCTGGGACGTCCGGCAGGCCACCAGCGCCCTGCGGTTCGTGAGCCAGGCCCGCCAGGTCGGCAAGGTGGTCCTCACCGTGCCGCCGCCGCTGGACCCGAGCCGCACCGTCATGATCACCGGCGGTGTCGGCACGATCGGTGCCGCGCTCGCCCGACATGTCGTGGCCGAGTACGGAGTTCAGCGGGTGCTGCTGACGTCCCGACGCGGTGCCGAGACGCCGGGTGCGGCGGAACTCGTCGCCGAGCTGCGCGAGGGCGGCGCCGAAGCCACGGTCGCCGCGTGCGATGTCGCTGACCGGGCCGCGTTGGCAGCCGTGCTCGCCGGTATCGATCCCGAGCGCCCGCTCGGCGCTGTCATCCACTGCGCGGGCACCGTGAGCGACGCGGCGTTCGAGAAGTTGACCGTCGAGGATCTGGATCGGGTGCTGCCCGCGAAGGTCGACGCCGCGTGGAACCTGTACGAGCAGACCCGCGACCTCGACCTGTCGGCGCTGGTCCTGTTCTCCTCGGCGGCAGGCGTTCTCGGCAACGCGGGCCAGGCCAACTACGCGGCGGGCAACGCCTACCTGGACGGACTCGCGGTGCGCGCCGCCCGATCCGCGGTGCCCGCGACATCGTTGGCGTGGGGGCTGTGGGCACAGCGAAGCGGCGTGAGTGGACATCTGGCGCAGCGAGATCTGGACCGGATGGCCCGCAACGGGTTCACGCCACTGTCCACCGCGGAGGCGTTGGGGCTGTTCGACGCGGCGCTGACGTCGGGCACGCCGGCATCGGTGCCGATGCGCATCGATGTCGCGGCGGCGAGGGCGTCGGCCACGGCCGGGTCGCCGGTACCCACGATGTTGAGTACGATCGTTCGTATGCGTCGCAATGCGCAGTCGGCGTCGGTGTCGGAGAACACCGCGTTGCTGCTCGTGGGGCGCAGTGGCGCCGACCAGCGTCGCGTCGTGTCGGAGCTACTGGCACGACATGTGGCCACCGTGCTCGGTCGGGTGGCCGATGAAGCACTCGATCCACAACAGAGATTCGTAGACATGGGGTTCGACTCGTTGACAACGGTCGAGCTCCGTAACCACCTGAAGAAATCGATGGGCGTCATGCTGTCGACGACAGTGATGTTCGACTATCCGACACCGTATGCGCTCACTGAACACCTGTGTGGCCTGCTGGCATCCGATGCCGACGCGGTCGCGCCGCTGCTCGGCGAATTGACCGCTCTGCTCGACAGATTGGGCGGGGCCGATCCGTCGGACGCCGAACGCGATCGTGCCGTCGCCGGACTGCTCGAGGCCGCGCAACGACTGCGTGGCCCACAACAACCCGACGTCGTCGGTGATCGGATCGATCTGGCCGACGACACCGCGATTTTCGAGTTCATCGACAGCAACCCCGCGTCGGCATGACCCCGGCGCGTCGTTCCACCCTGAGCGAAGGAGCTTGCCTTGCCTGTTACCAGCCGTGAATGGCGTTTGATCGCCCGTCCAGACGGAACCCCCTCGCTCGCCGATGTCGAACTGGCCACGGTGACGCTGGCCGATCCCGCCCCCGGCCAGGCACTGATCCGCAACGACTGGATGTCGGTCGACCCGTATATGCGCAGCCGGATGAACGCGGGCGTCGGCTATCTGCCGCCGTTCGATCTCGACGTCGCGCTGACCGGTGCCGCCGTCGGTACGGTGATCGCCTCGGCCAACGACGCTCTTCCGGTCGGCGCGGTAGTCAGCCACTTCGACGGCTGGCGCGAGTACACCCTGGCGGCCTGGGCGCAGCCCCTCGACGTGACCTCCGTTGCGCCCCAGGCGTATCTGGGCGTGCTCGGCACGACCGGGCTCACCGCGTACGTCGGGCTCACCGAGGTGGCGAAGGTGAGCGAGGGTGACGTGGTGTTCATCTCGGCGGCGGCGGGCGCTGTCGGTTCGGTGGCCGGTCAGCTGGCGCGCAAGCTCGGGGCCAAGCTGGTGATCGGGTCGGCGGGTGGACCGGAGAAGACCCGAAAGCTGGTGGAGGAGTTCGGGTTCGACGCGGCGATCGACTACCGCGCCGGCGATGTGGCGGGCCAGTTGGCCGCTGCCGCACCGGGCGGTATCGACGTCTACTTCGACAATGTCGGCGGCGAGCAGCTCGATGCCGCGCTCGGCGCGATCAAACCCCACGGCCGCGTGGTCCTGTCCGGCTCGCTCGCGACCATCGACGCCGACACCGACTCGCTGCCCCCCGGCCCGAAGAACCTGCCATTGATCATCGGCAAGCGGGTGTCGCTGTTCAGCATGAACGCCGCCGACTACTTCGCGGTCCTGCCCGACTATCTCGCCCAGGCGAAGGGCTGGCTGGCCGACGGCTCGCTGAAGGCCGAGGAGACGGTGTTCGACGGGATCGAGAACGCGTTCGAGGCGTATTCGGCGATGATCCGCGGCGAGAACATCGGCAAGACCGTGGTGTCGCTGTCCGAGTCGGCCGAGGGCTGAGATGGCTGACCCGGCGCCCGGATCGATGTCCGGGCGCACTGTCGTCATCACCGGTTCGACCAGCGGTATCGGCTACGCGGCCGCGGCGGCCCTCGGCGGCGCGGGCGCGACAGTGCTCGTGCACGGGCGTGATCGGCGGCGGACAGCGACCGCGGCGCAGCAGTTGGGCGCCGCGGGCGCGGGGCGTTTCGTTCCGGTCGCCGCCGATCTCGGCTCGTTGAGCGGGGTGCGCGCGTTCGCCGAACAGGTGGGGAGGGCCGCGCCCGGCGGAGTGCACGTGTTGCTCAACAACGCGGGCGGCGGTTTCGCCGACCGTGAGCTCTCACCGGACGGGGTGGAGCGGTCGTTCGCCCTCAACCACATCGCCGTCGCGGCGGTGACGCACCGGCTGTTCGACGGACTGCGTACCGGCGCCGACTCGGCCGGGGTGCCGTCGCGGGTGATCGTGACGTCGTCGTTCATGGAGAAACGCGGCAACCCGAACCTGGACGACTGGTCCTACGACCGGAAGTTCCGCCAGGTCGCGGCGTACTGTGACGCGAAGTTGGCCGCCCTCGCCTACAGCTACGCGCTCGCGCTGCGGTGGCAGGGCTCCGGGGTCACCGTGAACGGGGCCGATCCGGGCGCGGTGGCGACCCAGTTCGGCGTGGCGGCAGGCGGATTGTTCCGGGTGATCCAGACCGTGGGGCGCCCGTTCATGACCAGTGCGCACAGCGGGGCGGCCCCGCTCGTCCGGTTGGCCACCGACCCGGAGTTGGCACACGACAGTGGCGGCTACTACGACAAGAACGGACCTGCCCGTTCGTCGTCAGCGTCGCGGGACCCCGCGTTCGGCGCCCGCGTTGTCGAACGCACCGCCGCTGTCGTCGGTGTGGACTGATCTCCTGGTACCGATACGAGAAACGGGGCCTGTCACCAGGCCCCGTTTCTCGTATCAGCGGGAATCTATCGTGGGCAGGTAGGCGCCCTGGTGGATGAGATGTTTCTGGACCGCGCCGACGGCGAGCGCCGTTGTGCGGTCGGCGTAGACCGCCGCGGCGATGCCCGCGGCGTGCCCGGTGGCGAACGCGGTGCCCATCACCCGCAGTGACGCCCCGGCGAGGCGGTCGGCGTCGACGACGCGGCCCGCGGCGAACAGGTTGACGGTGTCGATGCTCTGGAGCACGCCGAACGGGATGTCGTAGAAGCCGTCGTCGTCGATGAACTCCCACTGCGGAAGGACACCGGCGCCGGGGTGGTATTCGATCGGCCAGGCGCCGAGGGCGATGGCGTCCTCGGACCGGGCGCCGCTGCGGACCTGGTCCACTGTCAGCTGATAGGTGCCGACGACGTGGCGTGACTCCCTGGTACCGATCTCGGGGCCGGTGCTCACGATGTAGGCGCGCTCCCATCCCGGGACGGCGCGCAGCGCGGTGAGATAGTCGCGCGCCTGGATCCGCGCGTGGGTCTGCGCGCGGGCCAGCTGCCCCACGTCGCGGGCGTCGTATCCTTCGTCGACCACATAGGTGATGACGTCACCCGACACCGGCAGGCGCGCGACGAGTCCGCGTTCGGCCAGCAGCGGAGCGCCGCCGGATTTGGCGGCCCGGATGGCCGCCGACAGTGTGTCGCGGGCGATGTCGGCGTCCGCCGCGATACCACCGAATCGGACACCGAGCGTGCCGTTCTGGACGATTCCGTCGTTGCCGTAGCGCACCGTGGCGCCGCTGAACGTCGCCAGATCGGCCTCGCCGGTCGCATCGACGAACGCGGCCGCGCTGATCTGGCGAACACCCTGATGATCGGCGACGCGAATCGACATGATCTCGCCGGCGCCACGATCGGCGGCGACGAGCTGGCTGTCGAGATGGACCTCGACGCCTGCCTCCGCGCAGATCTCGTCGAGGACGACTTTCACCGCTTCCGGATCGAAAACGACGGCGACCGAAGTGAATCGGGTCGGCGGGGTCACCGCGTCCATCGCCCGCAGGCCGGCCAACACCTCGTCGGCGATGCCGAACACCACCTGCTGCGGCGGGTCCGACCTGGTGTAGATCCCGCAGTAGGTGAGCACATTGCGCAGCGTGGCCGCCCCGCCGAGGCACGGACCGCGTTCCACCAGCAGTGTTCTCGCGCCCGCCCGGCCGGCGCCGACGGCGGCGGCAACCCCGGCGGATCCGCCACCGACCACGACGACGTCGTATTCCTGATCGTTCACGCTACGGTCCTGTCGTTGTCGCCGCGAGCCATCCGGATCAGCTCGGCCGCCGACATCGCCGCGATCGCGGCGGTGCCGGGGTCGGCCACTTCGGCGAAGCGGTCGGGGGCGGTCGGTTCGTGGCTCGCCGGTTCGTCGGCCAGCCGCAACACCGAATCGAGCAATCCGACCTCGCGTAGTCGCTGGATCGGAATCCGTGCCAGTGTCGCGCGCACGGCATCATCGGAAAGTCCTGTTGTGGAAGGGATCTCGGCCTCGAGACGTTCCTCGAGATGAGCGGCCACGTCATCCGGTGTCGGATAGTCGAAGACCAGGGTGGCGGGCAGGCGCAAGCCGGTCGCCGCACCCAACCGGGTGCGCAACTCCATTCCGGTGAGCGAGTCGAAACCGAGTTCCTTGAACGAGCGGTCGGCGTCGACAGTCGAGTCCGCGGCGTGGCCGAGGACGGTCGCGATGTTGTCGCGCACCAGATCTCGCACGTATTCGCGGCGGCTGTCGGTGTCCATCACAGCGATTCGGGCGGACAGGTCGGCCGGATCGGTGGCGCCGGTGTCGTGGCGCCGGGTGGCGCCCGCGCCGATATCGGTGCGCCGACGCGGGCGGATCAGGTCGCGCAACGGCGGTGGCGCACCGGCCGGATCGAGCGCGCCGGCCTCGAGTGCGCCCGCGGCCAGGAAGGTCTCCTCGCGCTCGCACGCCGCGTCGAACAGGCGCAGCCCCTCGGTGTCGGACAGCGCGACGATGCCGGTGCGCGCCAGACGGGCGTGATCGGTGGCGTCGAGGTGGCCGGTGATGCCGGTTTGACGGGCCCACAGCCCCCAGGCCAGCGCCGTCGCGGGCAGCCCTTCGGCGCGGCGTTGACCGGCGAGGGCGTCCAGGTAGGCGTTCGCGGCCGCGTAGTTGCCCTGACCGGCCGCGCCCAGGACGCTCGCGACCGAGGAGAACAGCACGAAAGCGGTCAGATTCAGCTCGCGGGTGGCGTTGTGCAGGTTCCATGCTCCGTCCACCTTGGGACGCAGCACCCGCTCGAACTGCTCGGGGGTCAGCGTGTCGACCACACCGTCGTCGACCACACCGGCCGCGTGCACCACCGCGATGAGCGGGTGCTCGGCCGGGATCGTCGCGATCGCCTCGGCCAGGGCGGCACTGTCGGTGACGTCGCAGGCAGCCGTGCTGACCTGGACCCCACGGGCCGTCAGCTCGGCGGTGTCGATGGCGCCGCGGCTCACCAGCAGCAGATGCCGGACCCCGTGCTCGTCGGCGAGGTGTCGTGCGACCAGCCCACCGAGGCCGCCGCTCGCACCGGTGATGAGCACGGTTCCCTCGGGGTTCCATACCGATGCGCGCTGGTCGGACTCGGCCGCGCGCCGCTGCGCGGGAACCAGTCGTGGCGCGAGGAATCGGTCGGCGCGGACCGCGATCTGGGGTTCGCCGTAGGGCAGGGTGGCCGGTTCGCCGTCCAGCACGTCGACCAGGACGAACCGGCCAGGATGCTCGGTCTGCGCCGAGCGCACCAGGCCCCAGACCGCAGCGCCGCCCGGATCGCCCACGGTCTCCGCGTCGACGGCGACAGCGCCGCGGGTACGGATGGTCAGGACGGCGGATTCCTCCTCGGCCAGCCATGATCGCAGCCGGTCCAGGGTCGCGGTCAGCGCGACGCGAACCCCGGCCGGCGTCGGGTCGCTCGCGGGCACATCGAACCAGGTCGGCGCCGCGCCGGTGATGTCGGCGGTGCGTCCCTGCGCCGGGCGGGCGGTACCGGGCAGTTCCACCCAGGAGAGCCCGAACAGCGAGTCGACGGTGCGTCCGTTCGCCGACCCGGCCTCGAGCATCTTCGGGTCGACGGTCCGCAGCACCAGTGCCGCCGCCGACAGCACCGGGCGATCGGCGGTGTCGAGGATTTCGACGGTCGAATGATCGTCGACGATGCTCAGCCGGGCACGCAGCGGACCTGGCCCCGGCACGCGATGCAGTCGAATACCCCGCCAGGAGAAGGGAAGTCGCGTTCGCTCGGCGTCCACCGAGGCGAGCGGGTGCAGTGCGGCATCCAGGATCGCCGGATGGACGCGGTGTCCGTCGCTGTCCAGCTCGGGTGCGAGCACCACGTCGGCGAACAGGTCGTCACCGCGCGTGAACAGCGCGGTGGCGCGGAAGGTCGACCCGTAGTGGAAACCGGCCGCCGCGAGTTCCCGGTAGCGCGCGTCGACGTCGATCGGCACCGCGCCCGTGGGCGGCCAATCGCGCACCGCTGTGGGACCGGTCGAATCGTGTACCGGGCCGTCGGCGCCGAGGGTGGCCTCCACGTGGCGCGTCCACGGATCCGCCGCGTCGTCGCCGACGCGGGAGTGGATGGTCAGCGATCGGGTGCCGTCGGGCTCGGGCGCACCGACCACGGCCTGCAACGACAGCGTCGCGTGCGCGGGCACGATCAACGGCGCCACCACCGTGAGTTCGTCGACGGAGCCGAGCTCGTCCTGGCCGCACCAGCTCGCGGCGAACAGCGCAATGTCGACGAAGGCGGTCGCGGGCAGCAGCGCGGCGCCGTGGATGACGTGGTCGTCGATCCACGGGCAGCCCTCGCGCGACAACGACCCGGAGAACAACACCGCGTCGTCGGCCAGCGTCATCGCGCGGTCGAGCAGCCGGTGCCCGGTCGTGGTGGCGCCGGGCAGCTCGTCCGAGCCCGCGTCGAGCCAGTACCGGCGACGTTGGAAGGCGTGCGTCGGCAGCGGCACCGGATCGGCGCCGGTGGGTTCGGGGTACCAGTCGACCGGTGTTCCGGCCGCGAAGACGGTCGCGAGGCCGGCGATCACCGCGTCGGTCTCGTCGCGACGTCCCGGCAGCAGCGGCGCTGTGGTCACGCCGGTCTGTCCGGTGAACGCCTCCCTGGCCAGTGCCGTCAGGGTGGTTCCCGGTCCGATCTCGAGGAACATGCGCACGTCGCGATCGGCGTGCAGGCCGGTGATCCCGTCGTAGAAGCGCACCGGCTGACGAACCTGCGCGGCCCAATACTCGGGCGTGCACAGCACCTCCGGATCGGCCACCGCGCCGGTCACGTCGGACACGAGGGAGATCCGGGGCGGGTGGTATTCGAGGCGACGGCACACCTCGGTGAACTCGGCGAGCATCGGATCCATCAGCGGTGAATGGAACGCGTGCGCCACCTGGAGTCGTTTCGTGCGGCGGCCCAAGGTCTCCAAGGTGGCCGCGATCTCGTCCACCGCCGTGTCGGTGCCGGAGAGCACCACCGCGGCCGTGCCGTTGATCGCCGCCACCGATACCGTGTGTTCGCGGCCGACCAGCAGCGGCGCCACCTTGTGTTCCCCGGCCGCCACCGCGAGCATCGCGCCGCGGCCGGGTAGGCGGTCCATCATGCGCCCGCGCGCGACCACCAGCTCTGCCGCGTCGGCCAGGCTCCACACGCCGGCCAGATAGGCGGCGGTCAGTTCGCCGATGGAATGGCCGATCAGGAAATCGGGTCGCAGACCGAAGGATTCGGCCAACCGGTAGAGCGCCACTTCCACCGTGAACAATGCGGCCTGGGTGTAGCTGGTGCGGTCGAGGCGCTGCGCGGGCGCGGTGCCGGGCTCGGCGAAGATCACGTCGGCCAGACCGATGCCGTCGAAGCGCCGATCGAATTCGGCGCATATCTCGTCGAAAGCCGCTGCGTAGGTAGGACTTGTCGCATAGAGCGTGCGAGTCATGCCGTTGCGCTGGGCGCCCTGGCCGGGGAACATCACCGCGATCCGACCTTCGTGGGCGACGCCGCGCACGACACTGGGGGATTCGCCGCCGACCGCCAAGGTGTCCAAGCCGGCCAGCAACTCGCCGCGGTCGCGTCCGAAGATCACGGCGCGGTGGGCGAATATCGACCGGGTGGCGGTGAGCGCGCGCCCGGTCGGGGTGGGGGCGAGGTCAGGTCGCGCGCGGACCCACTGTGCGAGCCGTCCCGCCTGGTCGGCGAGGGCCGCGTCGGACTTGGCCGACACGACCCACGTCGCCAGCGGCGAGGCTTGCTCCCGTGCGGCCGGTGTCGAATTCAACTGTGCCGGTTCGGTTTCCGGTGCCTGCTCCACGATGACGTGGGCGTTGGTCCCGCTGATCCCGAACGACGACACCCCACCGCGCCGTGGTCTGCCGGTCTGCGGCCACGCCCGGCTCTCGGTGATGGGCTGTACGGCGCCATCCGCCCAGTCGACGTGCGGTGTCGGGGCGTCGACGTGCAGCGTGGCGGGCACTGTCGCGTGCTGGATCGCCATGATGGTCTTGATCACGCCCGCGACGCCCGCTGCCGCCTGGGTATGTCCGAGGTTCGATTTCACAGATCCCAGCCACAGCGGCTCGGCATCGCGTTCCCCGCCGAACACATCGAGTAGGGCGCGGACCTCGATGGGATCGCCGAGGGTGGTACCGGTGCCGTGTCCATCGAGCATGTCGATGTCGCCGGGCTGTATACCCGCGGCGCTCAGCGCCTGCCGGATCACGCGCTGCTGAGCGGCCCCGTTCGGCACCGTGAGTCCGGTGGAGGCGCCGTCGGAATTCACCGCGGATCCGCGCAACACCGCCCGTACCTGATGGCCGTTGCGGATCGCGTCGGAAAGACGTTCCAGGACCAGGATGCCGACACCTTCGGAGAATCCGGTGCCGTCCGCGCCTGCCGCGTACGCCTTGCAGCGACCGTCACGGGCGAGGCCCCGCTGGCGACTGAATTCTACGAAGCTCGACGGGCTCGACATCACGGTAACCCCGCCCGCCAGTGCCAGTTCGCACTCGCCGCCGCGCAACGCCCCGATCGCCTGGTGCATCGCCACCAGCGACGAGGAGCACGCCGTGTCCACTGTCACCGTGGGCCCGGTGAACCCGTAGACGTAGGACAGCCGACCCGACAACACACCGCTCGCGCTACCGGTGCCGAGTTGGGCTTCCAGCTCGACGGGCACGGTGCGCAGCCTGCTCGCGTAATCGTGGTACATCGCGCCGACGTACACACCGCATTCGCTGCCGCGCAGCTGCGTCGGGTCGAGGCCCGCGTGTTCGAGCGCTTCCCACGACACCTCGAGCAGCAGCCGTTGCTGCGGATCCATCGCCAGTGCCTCGCGTGGTGCGATGCCGAAGAAGCCGGCGTCGAAATCAAGGGCGTCGTCGAGGAATCCGCCGGTGCGGGCATAGACGGTGCCGGGATGATCGGGATCGTCGTCGAACAGCGAATCCAGTCGCCAGCCGCGGTCATCGGGGAAATCCGACACCACATCGGCGCCGGAGTTCACCAAGTCCCACAGGTCGTCCGGCGATTGGATGCCACCGGGATAGCGGCAGCCGATGCCGACGACGGCGATCGGTTCGCTGCGTGCGGCTTCCAACCGGTGCAGGTCGTTTCTGGTCTGCAGTAGTGCGCTGGCAGTGCGCCGCAGATAGTGCCGCAGCGTTGTCTCGTCGGTCATCGACAGGTACCTCTCAGGCCGGGATCGGGGTACTCAGACCGATCCGAGTTCAGCGTCGAGCAGGGTGAACAATTCGGAATCGGATGCTTCGGCTACGGGGTCTGGTCGGGTCATCGTGGCTTCGGTCGTCGCGAGACGATTGAGCGAACTACGCAGCCGGGTGCGAAGTTCGGTGCGCAGCGCGTCACTCGGCGGGTCCTGCCGGACCACCCGCTCGAACTCGGTCAGATGCTCGAGGGCAGGGAAGCGGCGGACTTCGGCGGCCAGTTGGGTTTGCAGGTGCTTCACCAGGGCGCCGACCGTCGCGTGGTCGAAGACCACAGTGGTCGGCAGACGCCGACCCAGCGCGACGCCGAGCCCGCGGCTCAGCTCGACCGCCGCGAGTGAACTCAACCCGAGGTCGTCGAAGCGGTCCTGTGCCGTGAGCGTGGCGGGCGCGGCGTGCAGGGTGCGGGCGATGCTCGCGGTCACCAGATCGAAGACCGCGCGGCGCTGTTCGTCGGGCGGCAGGGAAGCCAGGGTTCGCAATCCGCCCGCGCGCGGCTCCGATGCGGTGCCGGCTGTTCGCGCGGGCCCGCCCGCTGCCGCTTCGCTGAAGCGGTGTTCGTCGCCATCGGCGAGCACGGCGCGAATATCGACCTTGTCGATCTTGCCCATCGCGTTGCGGGGGATCTTTTCGGCGTGTACCACGCGGGTCGGCAGTTTGTACCGGGCCAGCTCGGTTCGGGCGAAGCGGCGCAGTTCGACCAAGCTCGGCTCGATCCCCTTCTGGCACAGCACGATCGCGACGACACTCTCACCCTCGTGCGGGTCGGGCACGCCGACCACCGCCACATCGACGATGCCGGGGAAGCGGGCGAGTACCTGCTCGACTTCGGCGGAGTACACGTTGTCCCCGCCCACGATGATCATGTCCTTGAGCCGGTCGACTAGGTAGAGGCAGCCGTCGTCGTCGAGATAACCCACGTCACCGGTGTGGAACCAGCCATCCGCGTCGAACGAGGCGGCGGTGGCGACATCGTTGTTGCGGTAGCCCCCTGCCACGGTCGGACCGCGCAGGCACACCTCGCCGCGGGCGCCCGGCTCGTCGAGAACATTTCGGCTCGTCGGGTCGATCACCCGGATCTCGGTGTAGGGCAACGGCAGTCCTGCCGAGGCAGGCGCCGTCGCGGCCTGTTGGGCGGGCAGACAGGTCGCGAACAAGGTCTCGGTCAGGCCGTATGCCTGTTGCAGGGTGACGCCGCGGTCGAGGTAGCGGCCGATGAGTTCGGCGTGTGCCGGGGCTCCTGCGGTGACAGCGGTGCGCAGCGCCGACAGGTCGGCGTCGGCGAATTCGGGTACCGCGGCCGCCGCCGCGAACATCGCGGGTACCGCGAACACCGTGTTGACCCGGTAGTCGACGAGGTCTGCCAGCAGATGCGTCGGCTCGAAGTCGCGGCGCAGCACCACCGTTCCGCCGCGCAGCAGGGTGCGCAAGGTGAAGCAGCCGAACGGCGCGGTGTGGAACAGCGGTGCCACCACCAAGGTGATGTCCCCAGGCATCGCGGGTGCGACCATGTCCAGGTTCACGCCGTTCCACCAGAGGTTGCCGTGGGTGAGTTCCACGCCCTTGGGGCGGCCGGTGGTGCCCGAGGTGTAGGTGAGCATCGCGACCCGGTCCGCGTCGCAGCGCAGTGGGGTCGACCGGTCGTCGGCGAATTCCTCGGAGGGTGTGCGGTCGGCGAAGGCGGGGGAAGTGGCCGGTCCGTCGAGAACCGGATCGCCGGGCGCCCACAGCAGCCGCACCCGGTCGTTCTCTGTCTCGGCCAGTGCTTCGGCCACGATCTGGCGATGGCCGGGCTCCACGATCAGCGCATGTGGGGCGCAGTCATCGAGAATCAGCGCGAGCTCCGGCGATGTCAGCCGCGAGTTCACCGGCACGAAAACCGCACCGATCCGAGCCGCGGCCAGGAAGGTGGTCAGAAAGGCGAGGCTATTGCCGCCGAGATAGCCGATCCGCTCGCCTTCCACCGCACCGCTGTCCGACAGCGTGGCGGCCAATCGCCTGGACTGTGCCGCGACCACGGCATAGCTGTAGGTAGCGCCCTCGTACACCACCGCGACCTGTTTGCCGCGATTCCTGGCCAGCTCGTCGACGCGCGCGGCCGGACTCAGATCGCTGCTGAATGGTGACCCGTGAAATGGCATCACTATCTCCTTCGTCGGTCTCGGCTCAGGCCGAATCGAGCAGCGTCGTAAAAACATCCACCGGAAAGCCCGCCGCGGGGCCGCCCACCCGCGCCGCGAACTCGGCGATGCCGGCGAGGTGTCGTGGGCCGAGTCCGAAGTCGAGTGCGTCGGTGTAGTACCGGCGCAGGGTGGAGGCGTCGAACTCCTCCCAGTGAGCCAGGCGTTCGCAGAGCTCGTCCATCTCTGACATGGCGATGTCGCGGGCGGCGAGCAGGTCGGCGTGGACGCGGCGCACGGTTTCTGGTTCTCGCTCGACGAAGTCGCGCCGGGCCGCGATCACCGCGAACACGAAGGGCAGTCCGGTCCAGTCCCGCCACATCTGCCCGAGGTCGTGCACCAGCAGTCCTGCGGCGGGAGCGTCGAACAGCGCGGCGCGCAAGGCCATGTCACCGATCAGCACCGCCGCGGGCGCCTGCGCCAGCATTGTTTCCAGGTTCGGCGGACTCACGAAATACTCGGGCTGGACCCCGACATGTTCCGAGAGGAGTAGTTTCGTCAGCCGCACCGAGGTCCTGCTGGTGGAGGTGAGCGCGACGCGTTCGCCGTCGAGCTGATCGAGCGGAATCTTGCTCACGATCAGACAGGACATGACCGGGCCGTCGCAGCCGATCGCGATGTCGGGCAACATCACGAGTTGGTCGGAGTGGCTCAGGAACTCCATCAGGCTGATGGGACCCATGTCGAGATCGTCGGCGACCAGTGCGTCGCTGAGGTTCTCCGGCGTGTCGCGGACTAGATCCAGATCGATGAGATTGCCTGTGCGAGCGAGCCCCCAGAGGATCGGCAGCCAGTTCAGGAACTCGATGTGCCCGACTCGTGGCCGTCGCTGACCGGGGGATCGACGGCGGGGGGACCGGTTTGTCGAGCCGGCACCGGAGATTGTGCGCATGACCTCACTGTCGCGTCATCGGTGATGCGTGCAAACCCCTATGCGTCCCCTAATGGGCTTGTTACCGGTCCTAGCTGGCTTCCGATTCGATCGTCCACTGCGCCGGATCACCCAGCACCATCATCAGATCGGCGCGTCGATGCACTCCGACTTTGCGGTAGATCCGGGTCAGGTGTTGTTCGACTGTGCTCTGCGTGATGTGCAGCTCGCGCGCCACGTCGCGGTTGCGGCTGCCCGTCGCGACCAGCCTGGCGACCTTGAGTTCGGCCGGGCTGAGTGTCTCGGTGGTCCGGTCCGTTCGTTCGGTCTCGAGGAGCGGACCCGGGCCGTTCGTCGTCCCGGCCAATCGACGTTGCAGGGGTTCGGCGCCGCACTGCTCGGCCAGGAGCTGTGCGCGTCGCGTCGCGGCCCGCGCCCGGTCACGCTCGCCGAGCGAGCGATAGGTCTGCGCGAGATCGGCCAGCGCCGTCGCCAGTTCGAAGGTGTCGTTGCCCGCCGACGCGATATCGACGGAGAGGCGTCGCAATTCCAGGTGCCGTTCGCACAGGTCGGTGGCGGCGATCAGCCGCAGCGACACCCCGCCGCTCGAATGCTTGGTGACGGACCCGAGGTGCGTCAAGTGCGCCAGCGCCCAATAGTGGGCGCCATGGCGGTCGCCCTGTGCCAGCGAGACCATGGCCAGGTCGTTACGCCAGGCCATCAGACCGGGGATGTCCATGTTCCATCGCTGCATCCGACCGCCGCAGGCCGCGAAGTCCGCGTAGGCCTGTTCGTAGTTGCTCGTGGCCAGCATGTACTGGCCGCGCGCGCGCAGCCACGGCAGCGCGACCCGTGAGTTCAGGACGGTCTCCGGTAGTTCGATGTCGAGGTAGCCTGCCGCTTCCTGATAGCGGCCCGCCGCGGTCAACGCGGAGACCAGTGCGGCCACTGCCAGGCCGACATAGTTGCCCAGGTTCTCGTCGCGCACCCGAACCAGCGCGCCGTCGCCGAGCGCGATCGTCGCCTCCAGCTTGCCTTCTCGCAGCAGGATCGCCGACCGCCAGATCGCGAAGATGGAACGCCAGGCAGGTGCCCGCCGCGCGGTCGCCTCCAGCATCAACGCCTCGCACCAATACCCGGCCACATCGAGCCGATCGATGTAGATCAGCGCATCGAGGGCCATCAGCAACGCGCCCAATGTCGTGTCGTCGAGCCGGTGTTCGCGGATCAGCCGCTCCGCCCGCGCGACGATGGAGTCGGACGCGCCGTTCGCGAAGACATCGAGCAGCAGCCGAGCTGCTTCCTCGTCGGGTTCGGCCCAACCCTGCTGCGGGAACAGCGCGGAGTCTTCCTGGAACTGCGCGCGCAGCAGAACCGCGGGCGAATCCGCAGAGTGGTTGTCGCGGATCTCGAGCAGCCCCGGATAGTTGCACGACAGCCATTCCTGCATGGCGCCGCGCGCCGCGACGCCGGATTCCTCACCTGCGGAGGCCGCGTCGTCGAGCATCCGCAGAGCGATGCGGGCTTCACCGAGTCGGCCGTGCCAGAGCAGATAGCGCGCCGTTGTCGGGAGACACTGCACCGGGATCGCCCCGTTGCGCAATGCGGTGACAAGCCGCGCGAAGCTGCGGTTCGCCGTAGACGGATTCAGCCGCCAGCGTACGACCGCGATGATCAGCAGGATTACCGCGCCCTCGCTCCCGTCGCGGGTCAGCCGCCAGGCGAGCTCGAGGTAGTCGATCGCCTTGGAGACTTGGTCCTCGGCGATGGCGGCCGCGGCCGCTCGACGCAGAACCGGTACGGCCCAAGGGAATCGGATGTCGTCGGCGCCCAGTAGCTGGTCGGCGACCCGCACATCCGGCGCTTCGCGATCGTGCAGCACCTCCGCCGCTCGGTGGCGTAGCCGTTTCCGTGTCGACAACGGTGTCTCACGGAGCACCGCTTCGCGCAAATCGCGGCGCCGAAACTCTGTGTAGGCAATGAGTTTCGCGTCGGTCAGCTCACCGATGACCGCGCGTAGCGACTCGATGTCGATGGCGAGGATCTGAGCCAGGATCGGCAATGAGACAGCCTCGTCGAGTACTGCGAGTAACTGGGCGACTTGAAATTGTCGCGGTCCGCCTTTTCGTAGTTCTGCCAATACGGCTGCCGCTGGTCGCGGCCACTGCACCGAACTTTCCCCTGGGTCTTTCGATGTTGACCCTGCGCTGCTTCCGATAACGCTCAACGTGGCGACCCCCGATAGCTGTTCGTGAGCCTTGCTCACGAAAATCGATCTCGAACCATCGTGGACAACATCGTCCCTTGGATGACGATAGCGGCACCCGAGGGCTTTTGTTAACGGAGGATCCGGCGGCGGTGGTATGTGAGCGAAAGTAATAAAGCTGTGAAAGGTCTTGTCTCCCAACACTTCCCGGGATCATCCTAGGTGTGATTCACGCCGCTCCAGCGGGCATGTGAGGCGCCTGCGTTCTATCGTGATGGTTCGACTACATCGACCACGACATACGGACGCGCTGACTATGGCAGGTACACGAAGCATCGACAGTGTGTGGATTCGTCGCTACCGGGAGGCTGATGGTGGTGCGCCACAACTGATCTGTCTGCCGCACGCGGGCGGCAGTGCGCCCTACTACCTCCCGATGGCCCGCGCGTTGGCGCCGCGGCACGAGGTCATGGCTATCCAATATCCCGGCCGCCAGGATCGCTTCCGCGAGCCCGGCCTCGAGACCGTCGACGACCTAGCTGACCAGATCTTCCCGGTGCTACAGCGCAACGTTGCAGACGATTTCGCCTTATTCGGACACAGTTTGGGCGCTACCCTCGCCTTCGAGCTGGCCCGTCGCTTCCATGCGGCGGACATGATTCCACGTGTGACGTTCGTCTCAGGTCGACCGGCGCCCTCTCGGCATCGGTTCGGCTGCACCGTTCACCTCGCGTCAGCGGCCGGAATCGTCGCCGAGGTCCGCTCGCTCAGCGGGACCGACGATCGGATCCTCGACGACCCCGAGGTGCTGGCCATGGCGCTACCCGCCCTCCGTAGCGACTACAAGGCCGCCGAGACTTACGATTACCGCCCCGGTCCCGCACTGACCTCTCCGATCCACGCGATGATCGGGGACGCGGACCCGATGGTGACCGAGGATGAGGCGCGGGCGTGGGCCGACCACACCACCGCACCGTTCACCCTTGACGTCTACCGCGGCGGCCACTTCTACCTCGCCGAGCACGGCGGCCAGATCATGCGCACGATCGCCGACCGTCTCAGCGGCCACCACCCCGTCGTCGCAGACTGAGAAACCTCGGCACCAGCCGCGGACGCCAACGATGTGAATGCAGTAAGCGTCCGTTCAGCAATACTCCAGGTTCCGCTCGCGACAACTACTTCCCGTCGTCAGGCGCCGGCGAACATGTCGACGCCGATACCGAGGATCGACTTGGGATCGTAACGACGCTTGCGGGCGAGCAGTTCGGGCCAGCGGTCGCCGTATTCGGCCGCCCAGTCCGCCGTGGTGAAGTCTTGGGAGTCGGCCGCGTATCGGACGCCGCCGAGTGCGCGTGCCCGCTCGTACATCTGGCGATTGCGGGTCAGCCAGTACTCGACGTAGGCGGGGTCGGGGCCCGGATGCAGCGAGGTCCGCAGCACGCTCAGCGTGTGGTAGATATCGCTGCCGTCCGGGTCGGGCAGCCGGAACATCGGGTTGGACACTCGGGATCGCCGCACCGTTTTCAGGTCGATCACGCCGAGACCCATGATCTCGGGTGTCCATTCGGGAAATTCCGCGGCGATGAATTCCGCGGCGACCGAGTCGGGCAGCATCACGTCGAACCAGGGCTTGAGCAGTTGGTCGTAGCCGAGGTTCGAGAATGGATCGACCAGGGCGTCGCTGCGGAGCAGATACGGCAACCAGTCGTAGTCCTCCTGGATCGCCAGCACACCGGGGACGGTCCCGCCGCGCAGATAATGTCCGCCATCGGGTTCGGCACCGGGTTCGAAATACTTCGCGACCGTCACCAGCCGCACCGGGCCGGTGGACCCCGGCAGCCATTCCGAGTGCACCTCGTCGAGTTCACCGCGCAGGGTGAACAGGCGGGTGTCGGTGACATGATCGGCGTTGGAGATGTAGTTGAATCGCCACTCCCGCACCCGCGTCGGCGCGGGGATCAGCGGGATGGTGGCGCGAACGATCACGCCGAACTGACCCAGACCGCCCAGCACCGCCTCGAACAGATCCCGGTTCCGGGTCGCGGAACAGGTGCGCAGGGTGCCGGTGCCGTCGACGATGTCGAGCTCGAGCACGTTGTCGGTCTGCAGCCCGAAATGGACGTTGGCGCCCGCGCCGCCGACCGAGAGGGTGCCACCCACAGTCAATTTGGTGATCGTGGTGATCACCGGCGGCGTGCGTCGACGCGCGTTGTACGTCGCGACGGCCAGGTCGCCCCAGAAGATCCCCGGATCCACGACGACGTGGTCGTCGGACATCTCGTGAATCGCGGTCAACGAACGGGTCTCGATCGCGAGCCCGTCGGTCAGGGACTGGCCGTGGGTGGCGTGGCCGTCACCGCGCGCGCTCACCGGGATCCCCCGCTGACAGCAGAACTGGATCATCTTCTGGATGTCTGTGGCCGAGCCGGGACGCAGGACGGCCGCGGGTATCCTGGTGACGATCTGGCCGCGGTCGGTGGACATACTGGCGCGTGCGCCGTTGTCCAGGAGAAGTTCGCCGTCCAGCTCCGGCACATTGTCGAACGGGGATTGCGCCGCGGCGGTGCCGTGGGTGATCCACTGGCCGGCCACGATGTCGAAGCCGATCACCGCGGCGGTGACCGCGAGCATACGACGTCGACTCATACCGCTACGGTCGGGATTCGGTTCGGTCGAGTAAATCTCGGACAATCCAGCTCTCCGTATCGCGAATACGTTGCCTACCAACGTGATACGGACATCACAGGCGACAGCCGATGCCGTCGCCACCCCTAGCCGACCCCTACCTCGGCGCACCTCCCGATGGCGGGGTCCGGACAAGTGGAACCCGCGCCAAGTGGTCGCAGGTGAGGGCTACGGCCGGCGGGACGACCACGGCTTCGCTGTCGCTGCGCACCAGTACGCTCGATTCCGGGTGTCCGCGCGGTGTTCGGATCGAGCTGATCCGCCTTGATCACGCGGACACCGTTGTGCTGTAGTCGGGAACTCTGTGTTCGGCGAAAGGTCGGCCGGGTTCTCCTAGTTCTGATCGTTCAGATGGTGATGGAACGACGTACGCAACGCCGTGATTTCTGTGTGAGTTCGATGCGTTGGAGCCAGTTGATCGCAGGGGAAACCGCGATCATGGACTGTAGCGTCGGATCTTGGGCAGCGGGCGCTACCGCAGCGAACGGTGCCCTACTCCGAAGGCGACTGTCGCACATTCGAGAAGGGAGTCTGCCACGCAGCCGGGTCCACAACGGGAAACCGGCGACCGGTCACCACGGTGGGTACGAGTCGAATGAAGAAGTCCTTTGCCCCGGCCTGCCACGGAAAGAGGGGCAGATCTACGGTATCCATCACCTCGCCGATCTCACGGATCCCTTCGGCACGACCTTTGACTACCACGCTCCAGGCTTCGTGAGACCCAGAAATGTAGCCGTCGACTTCCAGCGCGACGGGTGCGTCCGACAACGCGGCCGACATCTTGGTACCCCGCGCGGATCGAAACACAATGGTTCCGTGATCGACCGCGTAATTGAGGGGGAAAATGTCCGGATGGTCCTCCACCCACACCGCGAGGCGACCTACCTCCCCGTCGCGGAGTAACGCCCAGCACTCGTCGACAGCGAGTTCCTTGACACTCGGATCGTCGATCCCCATCATTTCCGCCTTCCTGTCAGCGTTGTTTCGCGCATCCTCGTGGACTGGTCCACAGGCTGAAATTCTTCGAGCTACACCGGGATCGGACCGCAGCGTACATCGAATCGTGTGCGCACAGTGTCCAGGGTTTGCCGGAGGTGCTCGCGTCCGCGGCGATGGGTGAGCAGGAACCGCGTCGTTCCGATCATGCGGCGCGGCAGCGGGTACCAGCGATCGAGATCGAATCCGCAACCGAGGAACACTGTGTTCGGGACGCTGTCGACGACGAGGCTGAGGTTGTGCATGGCCAGGGAGCCGAGCACATACGGAAGTGCCGCACTCGACTTCGTCCGTAGGTCCAGTGCGTCGAGTTCGTACAGCGGGACTTCCCTGAGCTTGTCCAAGAACAGTAGATGGGTCAAGAAGTAGCCCATGTAGGACGTCAGATGGAATGTCGCGGAGCGCGGCTGCACCGAGACGACCGCACCGCTGCCGGAAACGTAGGGCTCGTAGGGCGGTGGCGGGTCGCCGCGCAGCAGATATCCGGTGCAGTTCACTATCCAGCTGCCCGGTTGAATCTTCTTCGCCGATCCGCTGCGGAACACCAAGTCGATATCGCCGTCGCGGTCGACGGCATCGACGACGTGATCCATGATCACCTCGTTCAGGCCGTCGGCAATCGTCTTGTTCTCCGATTCGGACAGCAAGCCCAGCAGGTAGTTGCCTGTGGTGGGGGTCAACCACGTGCCGTAGGTCGTGCGAAACCAGGTCGCGACATCGGTCTCGTTGGTCCCGTCGAAGCGCCGACCCAACTCCCGGAAAACGCCGGATGCCAGCGCGCCGCCCCACCATCGTCGTCCGCCGGCCGGGAACAGGCGGTCACGGTCGGAAAAGAACGTGCCTGAACCTGCCACGAGGTTCACTTCCCGACCGGGGTATTCCGTGATCAGCGTGTGAGCGGTGTCCATCGCGGTCTTCCCCCCGCCCACGATCCACACGGGGGCGTCGCTCGCCCGCATCTCGTCCCTCCGCATATCGCAGAAGTCGGGTGACACCGACACGATGCGTGCGCTGGAAATCTCGAGCGGGTCGTTGGGCACAATCCCGAATCCGATGGCTTTGATCAGTCGCTTCGCCTCGACAACCATGAGCCGGCCATCCGAGGACTTGCAGGTGAGGCGAACAGTCCCGGCGGACTCCTCCTGTGAATCCAACGCCCAGCCGAAGTACTCCTCCACCTGAACTCGTTGTCTGACAATCTCGAGGCAGTGTTCGAAGTGGGCGAGCACCTCGTCCTTGGTTGCCAGGTAGGAGCGATCCTGGTCAAGTGTCCACTTGATGTTTCCGGCGGTGAAAAGGCCGTGCGGTTGGTGCAGTCGAACGTAGGCATAGGTGTCGACCCACATACCGCCGGAACGATCGCGGCGATCGACCAGGATGATCTTCTGCGAGCGAGACAGGTATCGACTGGCGACGAACAAGGCATTGACCCCGGCGATGCCGGCTCCGACAACGCAGACGTCGCAGCGCTCTATCCGAACGGACGTCTCGGCTGACGCTACGCCATCTGTCACCGCAACCTCCTGGAGAGCCTCGAAATTCAGCCAGAGTGGGCTCTAGTGACGTCACGCTCCAGCGCGTCTTGGTTGCGACCAGTTGATTCTCAGTCGATCTTCCTCGTAGCCGGCACGAATGTCACCGATGGTTCGCTGCGCTAAGAGCTTCTATCAGGTGTCGGTCGATGCGCCTGGCGCGACCCGACCAACTTGTCGCCGGAGCCGTCGGCCAGGCTCGTCGGGCGTCTTCGATAGAGATTCAGCGCAGGACGCGCGTGAACAGGTCGGTCAGTTCGGTCCAGTGCCGGGCATCTGCCTCGGCGTTGTAGACATCGGTGTCGGATTGGGTGAAGCCGTGGTGGGCGCCGGGATACACCTCGGTGCGAAAGGTGGTGCCCGAGGCGGTGAAGGCGGCGTCGAGTCGGTCGATCTGTTCCGGTGGGAGGCCGGGGTCGGCGTCGGCGTGCGCGAGGTAGACCTCAGCGGAGATTCGGTCGACCACGGTGTGTGGACTGGTGGGGTCCTCGGTAGCCAGTCTGCCGCCGTGGAAGCCGGCCACCGCGGCTACGCGGTCGGGGTAGGCGGCGGCGGTGTGCAGTGCGTTGCGCACGCCCATGCAGTATCCGGACAGTCCCACCGGATTGCCGGTGGTCAAGGGGGAATCGGCCAGCCACGACAGATACGCCTCGGCGTCCGCGACAACGAGTTCGGGTGTCAACGCGGTCAGCAGCGGGCGCAGTGCGCCGAAGATCTCGCCGCGTCGGTCGGCCCCGATGAAGTCGGGAAGCTCGATTACCGGTGCGGAACCGTTGCGGTAGAACATATTCGGAACGAGCACGGTGAAGCCGAGGGCCGCGAGGCGTTCGGCGTCACGGCGGACCACCGGCCGCAGCCCGAACGCGTCGGAGAACACCAGAACCGCGGGGTGTGGAGCGTTGTCGTCGGGGTAGGCGAGGAAGGCATCGGCCTTGCCGTCGGCCGTAGCCACATCGAGGGTGAGCGTGTGCACCGCCACGGCGGAACCTCCTGAGCGCATCGAGTTGGGCACACCCTACTTTTCGCACGGCAGTGATTCGGCGCTCGAGCCGGTCGGGACCGGCATCTGTGCACGCAGCGAATTCGGCGCAGCGCAAGCACATCGCGGTGGAGACCGAGCGGCTGGCGAATCGCCGCTGCCTGTTCCCGTGCCGCGCTGATCGACGTGGCGAAGAGGTCGGCCAAGATGGCGGAATGTCTGGTGTGAAGTTCGTGCGACGCGTCGTGGGTTGACCTATGAGTTCGTCCGCGAGGGGGACGCGTACGGGTTCCCGTCGTATAGGCGGGTCGACCTCGATATTTGGTGTCGCCGACTGCCCGACTTCGGTTGGGTGGTGTGCGACGCGGCCGATGAGGTATCGAGCCGCCCGTTCGACGAACCCGGGCAAGGCGAGCTTCCTCCCGAGGGCGTGTGGGTGAGCCGCAAGGGCGAACGATCCTATGTTTACGACCTCGTGCGCGCCGATCCTCGAGCGGCAACCGGTTCCGAAATTCGTTAGGGCTGCTCGGTTTTCAGCATCGCCGAGAGAACGTCGCAGCGGCACCCGGCCGGCGACTTCACCGAATACCCGCACCACCTCGTAGTCCGGCACGTCGTTCGTCGACGCCAGAATCGGGGACTGTGGTCCGGGCTGTTGCTGCCTGTAAGGCAAGGTGGGTGCCTTCCCAGCGGCTGCGCAGTCGCCGGTCGTGGCTGACGACGACGATGGCTCCCGGGAAATGGGCGAGCGCGGTTTCCAACTCCTCGACCAGACCGGGCGACAGGTGGTTGGTCGGCTCGTCGAGGAGCAGCACGTCGACGGGTTCGGTGACCAGGCGCGCCAGAGCGAGGCGCTGGCGCTGGCCGGTGGACAGGTCCTCGACTCGTGTCGTGAACTGCGAGACGTCGAACAGGCCGAGTGAGAGCAGTTGGTTGCCGTGGAATTCTGGGTCACCCGGGCGATCGCGCGCGAAGGCGACGAACATCATGCGTCCGCGGACGGCGGGCGGTGGTTCCTGCGCGAGGTAGCCGATCTTGCCGGTCCGGGCGACGGTGCCGGTGTCGGGTGCGAGTTGACCGGCCAGCACGCGTAGCAGGGTGGTCTTGCCCGCGCCGTTCGGGCCGGTGATCAGCAGGCGGTCGCCCGCGGCGAGCGTCAGGCTGGTCGGTTCGAGTCTGCCCGCGACGGAGATGTCGGTGGCCTCGAGCCCGGTCCCAGCTCCGCCGGCGGTCGCCAGGGTGGGCGCGAATCGTAGGGGTTGCGGCGGTGCAGGCACCGGGTCGGCGAGCAGGCGCCGCAGCCGTTCCTGCGCGTTGCGCACCCGGCTGGCCACTGATTGCTGCACCCGTCCACCGGCTCGGCTGTAAGCCATCTTGTTGTTGTCAGCCATCGCCCGGCCCGGTGCGACCCTGCGGGCGGTGGTGTCGGCGGCCTCGCGGAATCGTTCGGTATCGGCCAGCCACTGCGCGTGCGCCTGCACCCATCGTGCTCGCTCGGCTGCCTTTTCCGCCAGGAATCCTGGGTAACCGTCGCTGTAGCGGACGACGCGCTGCCGGTCCGCGTCGACCTCCAGCAGGCTGGTTGTCACCCGTTCGAGGAAGGCCCGGTCATGGGAGACCGCCACCGTCGTGCCGCGCCGTGCGATCAGATGGTCTTCGAGCCAGGTCAGGGCGACGTCGTCGAGGTGGTTGGTCGGTTCGTCCAGCAACAGCAGTTCCGGAGCTGCCGCCAGCACCGCGGCCAGGCGCAGTCGGACCTGCTCACCGCCCGACAGCTCGCCGATCGTGCGGTCGCGATCTACCAGGCTCAATCCCAGTCCGTGGAAAGCCTGTTCCACTCGCGCGTCGGCGTCGTAGCCGCCGTGAAGTTCGAAAAGTAGTGTCAGATCACCGTATTCGTCGATTCCGGACTCGTCGCCGTCGGCCATCGCGATCTCGAGGCGGCGCATCTGGGCTTCGACCGCTCGCAGCTCGGTGAGGGCTCGGTCGATGAGCTGCTGCACAGTGAGGTGCTGGGGGAGTTGCTCGTCTTGCGCGAGGTAGCCGATGCCACCCTCGGCGTGGACGATGATCTCGCCGCTGTCGGGCTGCACCCGCCCGGCGAACAACCGCAGCAGGGTGGTCTTGCCGGAGCCGTTTTCGCCGATGATCCCGGTGCGCTCGCCGACGTCGAGCGAACATGTCACATCCGTGAGAACGGGATCGCCGTCGAACGACTTACTGACCGCGAGCGCGGTGATCTGAGTTGGCATGGCACTCTCCGAAGCATTCGAGGACGACGCGGTCAGGGGACTGCGTGGCCGGGTGAAAAGCTCGGAAGAACAATCGGGCAACCTCGCTCGCGTACGACAACTGTCGCACCACGGTAGCAAGACGACGATGGCCTGGTCGTAGCGAACCCAAAAGGTTGCGAGTGCTCGCTATCTAAGTTAGCGTGCAGGGAATCTATGACGGAGGTCACATGAACGCTCACCTCTTCGACGTGATCATCAGCGGTGGCACGGTGTACGACGGGAGTGGCGGCCCCGGCGTCGTGCGCCACGTGGGGATTCGCGACGGTGTCGTCTGTGCCCTCTCCGTGGAACCTCTCGATTCCTCCGCTGCCGGAGAAGTGATCGACGCGACCGGCCAGTGGGTGATGCCCGGCTTCGTGGACGTCCACACCCATTACGACGCCGAGGTTCTCGTCAGCCCCGGGCTCAAAGAGTCTGTCCGACACGGTGTTACCACCGTCATGCTCGGCAACTGCTCGCTGTCGACCATCTACAGCACCGCCGTGGACATCGCCGATCTGTTCTCACGCGTGGAGGCGTTGCCGCGAGATCACGTCCTCAAAGCTGTCGATACCGCGAAAACATGGTCCGGGCCGCAGGAGTATATCGAATCCCTCGAGCGTCTGCCGCTGGGACCGAATGTCGCCTTGCTCGTGGGGCACTCCGACTTGCGCGCGCACGTCATGGGACTCGATCGGTCGACCGATCGTCGCCAGAAGCCCACCGGTGCGGAATCTCGGGCGATGGCCGAGGCGTTGAGCGAAGCCCTGGACGCGGGAATGCTCGGTATGTCGACGATGACCAATCCATGGGACAAGCTGGACGGCGATCGATATCGTTCGAGGTCGCTGCCGTCGTCCTATGCCAGATGGAGCGAGTTCCGTCGGTTGCACAAGATCCTGCGCAAGCGAGGACGACTGTTGCAGAGCATCCCGAATCTCAACACCAAATACGACATGATCTTCTTCCTCGGCGCCGCAACAGGTCTCGGCCGCGAGTCGTTGAAGGTGTCGTTGCTGGCCGCGGCCGATCCCAAGGCGTCGCCGTGGATCCATCGGATCTTCGGACCGATCGCGGCCGCTGTCAACGGCCCGGGCCGAGGTCAGTTCCGATGGCAGCATCTGCCCACGCCGTTCGACGTCTACTCCGACGGCATCGACCTGGTGGTGTTCGAAGAATTCGGCTCCGGCCGGGCGGCACTGCACCTGCGCGACGAGTTGGAGCGCAACGAACTTCTGTCCGACGAAGCGTATCGACGATGGTTCCGCGCCGACTTCGAAAAGAAGTTCAGCTCACGGGTCTGGCACCGCGACTTCGCGGATGTGCAGATAACCGAATGCCCCGACGGTTCGCTCGTGGGCAAGACGGTCGCCGATATCGCGAAATCTCGTGATATCCACGTCGTCGATGCCTTCCTCGATCTGGTGGTCGAGCATGGACGCGCATTGCGCTGGCACACCACCATCGCCAACTATCGGCCCCGAGCCATGGACCGACTGATCAACGCGCCCGGTGTAACCGTCGGATTCTCCGACGCGGGTGCGCATCTGCGCAATATGGCGTTCTACAACTTCGGTATCCGGCTGCTCCACCGTGTGAAAAGCGCGCGAGGTGAACGGAATCCGTTCATGAGCGTGGAGAAGGCGGTGCACAAGCTCACCGGTGAACTCGGCGATTTCTACGGCGTCGACGCCGGGCATCTGCGGCTCGGTGGACGTGCCGATGTGGTGATCATCGATCCCGCGGGCCTCGATGACGACGTCACCGCCTATCACGAGGAGATCATGCCCGAGTTCGGCGGCCTCAGCCGCATGGTCAACCGCAATGATCGAGCGGTGACGGCGACGTTGATAGCCGGCAAGATCGCCTATCGACAGGGGCAGTTCGCGCCGTGGTTCGGTGTGTCCGAACGTGCCGGTCGATACCTGCGGGCCGGCGCCGACGACTCCATCGCCGTCACGGTGAACACGTGAGTCGAACCCAGCAGCAACGTCGCACCGAAACCATCGGCAATCTGATCGACGCCACTATCGATTCGCTGTGCGAAAAAGGTTATGCCGCAACGACAGTCAGCGAGATCGTCGCGCGGGCAGGGGTGTCCTCCGGGGCGCTGTTCCGCCATTTCCCCACGCGACTCGACCTTTTGGTGGCAGCAGCAGAAGAGGTCCGTTCTCGGCAGTTCACCGAATTCCGCGCCGGACTGAGCGGACTCGGCACCGATTCCATCGACCACTGCCTCACACTGCTTCGAGCGGCATGCCGTGCTCCGATCAACGGGGCGTGGTACGAGCTACTCATCGCCGCCCGCAGCGACCCCGCGCTCCGGGAACGGCTGACGCCGTTCACCATTCGGTACCACGAGCAGATCGCACAGTTGGCGAGGACATTGCCGTTCGCGGCCACCATCGCTGCGGAGCGCTTGGATACCGTCATCTTCAGCGTGGTCTACCTCCTCGACGGAGAAGCCCTCGCCGCCGTGGTCCATCCTGACCCCGGGCAAGACGAGCTGCGGCTCACGGTGATCGCGAATCTGCTCCGGGCCGAGGCCGCGAATCAGGAATTCGTCAGCGCGTGACACGGTGGACAGTGCGAACCGATGGCGCCACGATCGCCGTCTTCGAATACGGGAATCCGGACGCCGAGAACACCGTGCTGCTCGCGCACGGGTACCCGGATGATCATCGACTGTTCCTGCCGATGATCGATGCTCTCGGCGATCGGGTGCGAATCATCGCCTACGACACGCGAGGCGGCGGCGATACCGTGGTCGACGGTCCCGACTCCCTGCGCTCGTTCACCCTGCCGCGACTGGCCGAAGATGTCTTTGCCGTGGTGGATTCGATTCCGGCCCAACGAACTCCGATCCACGTCTTCGCCCACGACTGGGGCTCTGTGCAGATGTGGGAGGCGATGTCCGCACCTCGCGCGGCATCGACCTTCGCTTCGTATACCTCAGTCTCCGGGCCGAGCCTGGATCATCTACGTCAGCTGGCGAGGGCCCGCGCTGTCGTGCTGTCCCGCTGGCCGTCGGTGATTTCGCAGCTCGCGCGTTCCTGGTATATCTGGGGCTTCCATGTTCCCGTTCTTTCGCGGCGAATCCCCAGACTGCTCGCGGCCGCCGGATACTTCGAGGACGCACCGCCGCGATCGCCGGAGAATCAGCGACGGGGCATCGCGCTCTATCGCGCGAACGTCGTCGCACGGCTTGTGGGTGGACCCGCATCGGTCTGCGCTGTCCCCACTACGATCGTGGCCCCACGCCGGGATCGATTCCTGGCTCCAGACCTCACTGACGCTGTGCACGACTGGGTCAGCGACGTCGAGGTCGTCGCTGTGGATGCGGGACATTGGTGGCCCTACTCCCACCCGGGCGAAGCGGCGCAATTGCTGCTGTCGCGCATGTAACGCCCGCTCGGGGAATCCTTCGTCCTATCGCCGCCGTCGCTGTCTGGTTCGGATCCTGCCGGTCCTGGAATCGATGCTTGCGGGATTATTGCGAGACTGAGGAAGGGTGCTCGAGCGGTCGCCTCTCATGCCGACCGAATTGGTCGTAGTCCCATTTCGGCTGGGGTATTTTCGCGCCATGCCGCTGGACCGAAGGTCGATTTGCTGAAGGTGTGCTGTGTGTATCCTTTGCGCGTCCTGGTCGACAGAGACGAGCGAGTGACCGTTCGTCTCATGAGGTTCGGAGGTTTGTGCATACATGGTTCGGCATCGCTCGGTTCCGCGTCCGAAAGTACTCACGCCCGGCGCTGCAACATCACATTTCCTTCCCGTGCTGCTCGATGCGTCGAGCCCGGAAGGACTGCGTGATCTGGAAGCGTTGGCAGCGTCGAGTTCTGTGAGTGCCGTGCACGACACGATCGAAGATCAGCTCGACGAACTGATCCGCTGCGAGGAGCCCGCGGTCGCGCATTCGACGGGTTCGCTGGCAGCGGCGCGTCGTCGGATCTGTGGTGGGACTCCGCTGTGGCAGTGGGGAACGTGGGTGTTCTATCCGTGGAACGGCCGGTTGGTACATGTGCTGCCGCGCGAGGGTTTTCAGCGGGTGCGGACCGATCGGAATCGCAACAAGATCGACCGAGCGCAGCAGCGAGATCTGCGCGAGCGGCGGATCGGGGTGGTCGGGCTGTCGGTGGGCAACAGTGCGGCAGTGACGCTGGCGATGGAGGGGGTCGGCGGATCGTTCCGATTGGCCGACTTCGACAACCTCGGGCTGTCGAATCTGAACCGGCTGCGGGCCGGGGTGGGTGATCTCGGGGTTTCCAAGGCTGTGCTGGCGGCGCGTCAGATGTTCGAGATCGACCCCTATCTCGACATCGAGGTGTTCACGGACGGGTTGACCGAGGAATCGATCGGACCGTTCTTCGACGGCGTGAGCGGCACCCGGCCGCTGGACCTGGTGGTGGAGGAATGCGACACGGTATGGGCGAAAGTCGCTGTCCGTGAGTACGCGCGGCGCCGCGCCGTCCCAGTACTGATGGACACCAACGATCGCGGCTTGCTGGATGTGGAGCGTTTCGATCGTGAACCCCATCGCCCGCTGTTCCACGGCCGCACCGGCGGGTCGACCTCCGCCGATGTCGCGAGGATGAACCGGGGCGAGCGGCTGTCGTTTCTGCTGGCAGTGGTCGACGAGCCGCGGCTGAGTCCGGCGATGCGCGACGCTGTCGGTGAGATCGGCCGGAGCCTGTCCAGCTGGCCTCAACTCGCCTCCGGGGTGATGCTCGGCGGCGCCTTGGTGGCGGACACGGCTCGCCGGATCCTGCTCGGCGAGCTGATCCCGTCGGGGCGAACCTATGTCGACCTCGACGAGCTCGTACCCGCGGTAGGTCCACGGGTTGCTCCGGCATGCGTGCGGGCGATGGAGGAAGTCCGTTGACGATCGACCTGCGCAACGTGGAACTGGTCGGCGCGCGGCTGCGGTTGCGTGATCTGCGTGCCGGTGATCTCGGCGTCTATCAGCGGATTTTCACCGACCCGCACCTGACCCGATATATGGGCACCGACAGCATGGGTGTCCGGGCGGCCGCGACGTCGTTCGATGCCGCCCTGCGCTCCCGCGGCGAGAGTCCGCGGCGCAGGTACACGCTGGCGATCACCGCACCCGGTGAGGACGCCATGGTCGGCACCATCGGTCTGCTGGTAGAGGATTTCGGCAGCAACGCGATGATCGGCGGTCTGGTCGTGGTTCCGGAAGGGGCGCTGCGGGCGGGTGGTATCGAGGCGGGGCGGCTCTTGGCGGCATTCGCCTTCGGGCCGCTCGGGATTCACCGGGTATGGGCGGGGCACCGGCACGATCATCCGGTGATGGACACGGTGATGTCGGGAGTGGGCTTGACGCCGGAGGCGCGGCTGCGGCAGCTCTACCGAACCCAGGGTCGGTGGCGCGATGTGTGCACCTATGCGGCTTTGCGGCCGGAATGGGCTGCGACGGCGACACCTGCCGAACGTCGAATCCTGACGTTACGGCCTACCGCGGCAAAGGAACACGCCATCGTGGGTCGGTGAAGTCGGTGCGCAATCCCTACCGAATCGGGCTCCGGGCGCGCCGGAGCGCGATAACATCGCCGACTACGAACCCACGCAAGCGCTTTGCCTGAATTTCCACCACCCGAAACGCGTAGCGGCCGGCGACGGGAGGGGCTCCACCGCCGGCGAGAATCCGAAGTAGAGATCACAAATGGCAGTGCTGATCGACTCCGACTTCTTCACGCCGGCGGACCGGCGGGAGGCGGTCACCGCAATCCTGCAGGAAGCCGATATCGGGGCGAACCTGCAGATGTTGGATTCGCCGGCCGAGGTGGTCAGCCGACATCAGGCCTGGATGCTGGGTCCGATCGCGCTGACCCGCTCGGAGGTATCCGGTCACCAGGTCTGCCGAACCAGTCGCCATGAGCGAGCCACGCCCAGCGACACGTTGACGGTTACCGTTCAGAACGGACAGGTCCGCAAGCACGAACAGTTCGGTGCGCAAACGCTGATCGAACCCGGCGCCTGCGAAGTGATCGATTTGGCCACCGCGTTCGCCTCCGGCTGGCACGGTCTCGGCGGAACGTTGTGCCTGCAGCTGTCCAGGGAGCGCCTCGGCATTTCCGCGGAGACGGTCGTCGCGGCTCATGGGCGGCTGGCGGCATCGCCGCTGTACCCGATGGTCACGGCGCAGATCCAGCATCTCGTCGGGATCGCCGACCAGCTCGAAGCTGATCCGGCCGCCGCCTCTGTGGGTGAGTCGTGTCTGGAAATGGTTCGGGCACTGTTGATCTCGGCGGCGGGCCGCGGACCGGGTGACGGAGCCGCCATACCTGAGCAACTGCTGATCGAGCAGATCCTCGGGTATGTGCGGACAAACCTGTCCGATTCGACCTTGAAGATCCCCGGTATCGCCGCCGCCAACAACATCTCCGTGCGGCACCTGTACAAGGTATGCGCGCAGTCGGGTATCAGCCTCGAGCAGTGGATCATCGAACAACGCCTGGTCCGGGCCCGTGACATGCTGATCGACATCGGCTACGCGCACCGGTCCATCGCGTCGGTGGCCGGCGCCGTGGGTTTCCGCGATGCCGCCCACTTCGCCCGGCGATTCCGCGAAGCATTCGGCATGACACCTCGTGACTGGCGCCGCAGCGCCACCGCTGCGGACAACCCACCGAAATAGCCGGGAGTTGTGTGCCTGACGGCGCGCAAATTTTGTGCGTGCACAGTCAGCTGCCGTGCAGTCACAGTCTCCTTCGAAGGTCGATTCACCGATATCTTTCGAATGTGGCTGCGCGAGACCACATCAGCAGTACGAGTGTTCGCCCACGGGGCACTCGCACCGATGCGGTCCGTGCTGAGGGCATCGAGAGAGAGGGGAGACCATGTCCACGACGATCGGCAAAGCTATTCGGGCGGCGAGGATGGCCTCCGGATTCACCCAGGCGGAGTTGGCCGACTGGATCGGAATCGCGGACGGAAACCAGATCAGCCGTTGGGAACGTGATGTGGTGACACCCAGTGCGAACAATGTCGGCGAATTATCGCGAGTTCTGGGAGTGCGGCTCGGCAACTCGGTCGGAGATGCAGTGTCGTGCTGATCTGAAAGCCGTTGTGTCGGCTCGATGCAGGTCGAGCCGACACAACGGGCTACGAAACGACCTGGGAGCTGAGGTAGTTCAGGAGGATTTGGACGTCGTCGCGATAGTCCATGTGGGCGTCGGAGGCGTAGAAGTTGGCAACGTCCACGCCTTGGCGGCCAAGCTGAACGAGCTCGTCGACGGTGTCGGGGTCGGTGATGCTGAGCAGGGTTCGGGTGGTTGCGCGGAGGTCTGCTCGGATGCCCGCGGCGAGGGGGCCGAGTACTGAGCCGGTGAGGTCGGCGCCGGTGGCGGCCAGGGGCGCCAGGTCTGCGGCGGCGGCGAGTGGGTCGTTGCGATCGAGGGATTCGACCGCACGCCACAGGATTTCCTGAATTCGGCCGACATTGTCGGCGATACTCAGAAAATCGATGTCCATGAGAGCGTCGGCGATCACGCTGAGGCCTGCGGTCCGACCGGAGGGGTCGACGGCGGCGGCTGCGCGGATGACCTGGGCGACAAGGACTCGGTCTACACCCGCGGCGGCCTGAACCAATGGGGTAAGGGCAACGTTGACCGCACGCGCGCTCCGGTGCGCACCGCGAATGTCACCGGCCGCGAGGAACTCCGGGAGGCGTGTGAGGTTGTCGAGAATGGTGGGCAGGTTCGCCGCGGTGGCGGTCCAGCCGGCGCCCATGGTGACGGCTTGAGTGATCAGGCTGCTGGGATCGGTCGTAGCGGGGACGAGGTTCGCGATCGGTGTGGGATCACCGCTCAGAACCCTGCCCAACACGGCGAGGAACGGAGAAGTGGCGGCATCGAGGGAGCAGTACAGGTCGCCGTCGGCACACAGGGTGCGAACTCGCTCGGTCAACGCACCGAAATCCCGGCTCCGTGTTCCGGCGATGCCGCGGCCGGGCTGCGTATTTCCCAGGGAGAGTGTGGTATTCGGGTCGCGATGCGGATCCGACAGTAGCCCGACCCCGACCACGCGATCGGCACCGATGGGACCGTCGCCGTTGCCGATCTCGGTGGCGAGATCGCCGATGCCGTCCGCGCCCTGGCTGTAGCCGGCGAGGATGACCCGCGTCGAGCCGCAGAGGCCACGCAGCATCTGGCCCAAGCGGGATTCCAGGGTGCTCAGGGACTCCGCGTAGGTCAGACCCTGGTCGAAAGCACTTGCGGCATAAGGGGTGTAGAGAATAGTGATGTCGCGACCGAACTGCCGTTGCAGTCCGTCGCCGACGGGCCCGAGCATGCCGACGGGCACCTCGGGATCGGCGCCCGGCGTGGTCTCCCAGGTCCCCGGCCCGAAAATTGCGGTGTACGGGGTGCAGGGCTGCGCGCCAGGCGTTTCCGCTCCTGCGACGCCGACTGCCGCAGTCCCGGCCGCGACGACGGCGGCAACCAATGTCGCCGCGGCGGATCTCGACAACCTGTTCATCGTCCAATACCTCTGTTGCCGAAGGGGATTCGAGACGGTACGGCAGGTGCTGAATCGTGTCGAACCGTCGGGGCCAATTCTCGCCACTCGCCGTCGGTTCCGTAGACACTTTCAGACACATTTTCATTTCAGATTAGGTGCGTGGGTGCGCCGGGCTGCACGGTGGCGTGGTCGAGCCCATCAGAAGTCGTGGTTGGCCAAGGTGTCGCGTCAGTGGCTTCGTATCAACAAAGTGACGTCTCGTTCTGGAGTCCTGCAACCCCTGTAGCGGATTGGCGGATGTTGACAGGGCACTTCCTGGGACTCTATGTTAATCACAATTCTCGCAAAGTGTCGGCTGTATGAGAAACCTGCCCGGAGACATCCTGAGCCGGTGCCGCCCTGCTCATCACCTCGGCGCTCCGCGCTCAGGAGGCCTGACCCCGTTCGAGGAGAACATGTCCGAGCAAGACGCGATCGATGCTGGTGCCGTTCTCACGCGGACCGATCTGACAGCGCTGACCACCTGGATGGATACCCGTGGCCTCGGATCGGGGCCGCTGGTGTCGGTCGAGCCGGTGACCGGCGGGACCCAGAACGTGATGCTCCGATTCGAGCGCGAAGACCGCGGCTACATCCTGCGTCGCGGTCCGCGCCACCTCCGTCCGCGCAGCAACGATGTCATCCGGCGCGAGTTCACCATCCTGGATGCCCTGGCGAAAACCGATGTCCCGCATGCGGGTTTGATCGCCGCGTGTGGCGACGAGTCGGTCCTCGGTGGCGCGGTCTTCTATCTCATGGAACCGGTCGCCGGGTTCAATGCCGGGGTCGAACTGCCCGACCTGCACGCGAGCGATGTCGCCGTGCGTCGAGAAATGTGCTTCAGCCTCATCGACGCGCAGACCAGGCTCGGTGCGGTCGACCACATCGCGGTCGGGCTCGGCGATCTCGGTCGACCGGACGGCTTCCTCGAACGTCAGGTGCCTCGATGGCTCGCCGAACTCGACTCCTACTCGGCGTTCGCGGAATATCCTGGCCCGGACATCGGGTCGGTCGCCGAGGTCGCGCGCTGGCTCGACGAGCACCGGCCCACGGCGTATTCGCCGGGCATCCTGCATGGTGACTTCCATGCGTCGAATGTGATGTTCTCCCGCACCGGGCCCGACGTGGTGGCGGTGGTCGACTGGGAGATGTGCACGATCGGTGACCCGCTGCTCGACCTCGGTTGGCTCCTGGCGACCTGGCAGCTACCTGGTGCGCCGAACGAGTTCGCCGGCGAATTGACCCGGATGGGCGGCCTGCCCACGGCCCGAGAACTGGTCGCCCGCTACGCCGAGCAGTCCGATCGCGATGTCGCGGCGATCGATTGGTACACCGTGCTGGCGTGCTTCAAACTCGGCATCGTGCTCGAGGGCAGCTATGCCAGGGCGCTGGCGGGCAAGGCGCCGATGAGTCTCGGTGAGCGACTGCATATGACAACTCTGCGCCTGTTCGAACGTGCGCAATCCTTGATGAGTGGAGAGTGATGATCGACTTCGAGATCCCTGCCGAGCTTGCTGAACTGGGTGCCCGGGTACGGAGGTTCGTCGAAACCGAAGTTGTTCCGTACGAACGTGACCCCCGCGTCACCTCGCACGGTCCGACCGACGAGCTGCGCAGTGAGCTGGTAGCGAAGGCGAAGGCGGCCGGTCTGCTGACCATCCAGCAGCGGCCCGAGGGGATGTCGCATCTGGAGCAGGCGGTGGTCTTCGAGGCCGCCGGGTGGTCGACGCTGGGTCCGGTCGCGATGAACTGCGCCGCGCCCGACGAGGGCAACATGTTCCTGCTGTCGAAGGTCGCCTCTCCTGAGCAGGCCGCCGAGTACCTGCAGCCCGTCATCGACGGCACTCGCCGTTCGGTCTTCGCGATGACCGAACCCGATGGCGCGGGTTCGGATCCCAGCCAGTTGACGACGACAGTGGTCCGCGACGGCGGCAAGTTCGTGATCAACGGCCGTAAGTGGCTGATCACCGGCGCGATCAACGCCGACACCTGGATCATCATGGCCGATGTTCCCGATGAAGGCGCGACGCTGTTCCTGTGTCACGGGAATACGCCGGGCATCGTCATCGAGCGGGTCATGAACACGATGGATCGCAATTATGTCGAAGGACATTGCGTCGTCAGGTTCGAAGATCTGGTGTTGCCCGAGTCGGCGATCCTCGGCTCGGTCGGGGAAGCGTTCCGCTACGCGCAGCTGCGGCTGGCCCCGGCTCGCCTCACGCACTGCATGCGCTGGCTCGGCGCGGCTTCCCGTGCGCAGGCGATCGCCATCGAACACGCGAAGACCCGCACGTCGTTCGGCAAGCCGATCGGTGAGCACCAGGGTGTCGGTTTCATGTTGGCCGACAACGAGATCGCGCTGCAGCAATGCCGACTGATGATCTGGTGGGCTTGCTGGACTCTGGACAAGGGAGGCAAGGGCCGCCACGAGTCCTCGATGGCGAAGTCGATGGTCTCCGAGGAACTGTTCAAGGTCGCCGATCGCTGCGTGCAGGTACTCGGCGGAATCGGAATCAGTGACGAGACTCCGGTCTCGGCGATCTTCACCGATATCCGCGCCTTCCGGCTCTACGACGGTCCGACCGAGGTACACAAGTACGCCATCTCACGCCAACTCCTGCGGGACGTCGCGAAGTAGAAAAGCAGTCCCGTCGCCGAGCGCCACCGTGTGCGCCCGGCGACGGTGACCGCGTCAGGTGACCAAGCCTTGGGTGCTTTCCGAACGCGGGTCCTTCGACTGTGTGGCCGCTGTCGTCGACTCGACGCCGAGCAGAATCCGGTCGCGGTATATGCGCAGTGCCGCGACCACGGCGAACAGTGCGGTGAGTGCTCCCAGCACCACACGCACTGTGTGCGCGACCTCGATTTCCTGTG
This sequence comes from Nocardia salmonicida NBRC 13393, assembly GCF_001613085.1. Taxonomy (GTDB): domain Bacteria; phylum Actinomycetota; class Actinomycetes; order Mycobacteriales; family Mycobacteriaceae; genus Nocardia; species Nocardia salmonicida. Next base: position 282,206 of record NZ_BDBR01000004.1, on the reverse strand, counting down.
CCGTGCGGTGCAATTCGTCGACTGTGTGCAGCGCGCGATCATCGAACAGAATCGTCCACCGCAGCCACAGATACAGCGCCGACCGCAGGAACAGTCCTGAGACCAACGAGAGCATCGAGGCGAGATTCTGAGGTTCTGCAGTAGACGGTAGGCAGGCTCCGAGTCGATGACATCCGGCGTAAGCCCGGAAAACTACATCAGGGAACTCCCTGACTCCACCGTCGGTGAGAGGTCCATCCGGCCTCGAGGCGTCGGGGTGGGGGAGGCGTCGGAGCCACCGTCCTATTCGTCCCATCGACGGCCCGGCCCCGGGGTAGGTTTTTAACCACACGTGGTCGAAACTGTTTGCGGCACTGTCGATCACGGGCCGCGAACCCTGGTATTGAGGAGATCGTCATGGAACCGATCGTGCTGGATACGACCGGTGCCGACATCCAAGGTGAGTCGGCGCGCATTCAGCAGCGTGGCCCGGTGGCGCTGGTCGAGCTGCCTGGCGGCGTGCCCGCCTGGTCGGTCACCGATCAGGCCGTACTCCGGAGCCTGCTCGCCGATCCTCGGGTGTCGAAAGACCCCAGACAGCACTGGATGTCGTTCATCAACGGCGAGATCACCGAGGCGTGGCCCTTGCTGCCATGGGTGGCCGTAGACAGCATGTTCACCGCCTACGGCGCCGATCACCGCAGGCTGCGCCGCCTGGTCGCCCCGGCTTTCAGTCATCGCCGCAGTACCGCGCTGCGTCCGCGGATCGCCGAGATCACCGAGTACCTGCTCGACGCACTGGCGGCCGCCCCTGTCGGCGAGCCGGTAGACCTGCGCGACGGCTTCGCCTACCCGGTTCCGATCCGGGTCATCACCGAATTGGTCGGTGTCCCCGAAGGTTTCGGGCCTGCGCTGCACAAGTGCGTGGACGGGTTCTTCGACGGCTCGTTCACCGCCGAGCAGGCGCAGGCCAACTATCTCGAAATGTATGGATTGGTCGGCGAACTCGTTGCCTACCGGCGTGCGCATCCCGGTGACGACGTCACCAGCGTGCTGATCGCCACGCGCGACGAGGACGACTCTCAGCTGTCCGAGAAGGAGCTCGTCGACACCTTGATGCTGGTCATCAACGCCGGCCACGAGACCACGGTCAATTTGCTCGACCAAGCGATCGTCGCCCTGCTCACCCATCCCGAGCAGCGCGCCGCGGTAGCAGCCGGTCGGGTGTCGTGGACAGACGTGGTCGAGGAGACACTGCGCTTCCAGGCACCGGTGGCACACCTGCCCCTGCGGTACGCGGTCGAGGATATCGACATCGCCGGGGAGTATCGGATCGCCAAGGGCGAGGCCATCTTGGCCTCCTACGCCGGCGCAAGCCGTGACCCGAAAGTGCACGGCGCCGACACCGCAGAGTTCGACCCCACCCGCGCCACCCGCGAGCAGCACCTCGCGTTCGGCTACGGGGCGCACCACTGCATCGGCGCATCACTGGCCCGTCTGGAAGCGGCCGTTGCGCTGCCCGCGCTGTTCGATCGGTTTCCACAGATGCGCCTGGCCACCAGCCAGGCCGAGTTGGCGCCGGTACCGAGCTTCATCTCCAACGGACACGCGACTGTTCCGGTGTATCTGCACGCCTACTAGTTCGATTTCGCCGCCTCCGCGTAGACCTACGGAGGCGGCGAGATGATCGGGCCTGGTTGGCAGCGCTGATCGCCGACACTCCCACACTCGCCGAACAGACCGTGAAACCCACGTGGGTCGGATTCTCGACAAGCTCAGGCCGAAGTATCGAAGGCAAATTCTCGGCAATGGGATGTCGATGTCAGGTGGGGGAGCTGGTCCGACGGTCCGATCAGAGGGATGCGCGCACGTCCCTCGTGAAGCGGTGCGGGCTTGACACGGTGCCGGACACGGCTTTGACTTATTCGGAAACCGGTGTTACCTCCTACGACAGTGTTCTGAGAGGTCGGCTATGGCCAACACTTGGACAGTGAGCTCGGGGCGTCGGCGTGGATCGTTCGCCCGCCGCGGAGCCCTCTCGGTATCGGCACTGATCGGTGCGTGCCTGCTCTCCTTGACGCCCACTCAGACCGTCTCCGGGCAACCCATGGCAAACCCCTCGGACACCGGATTCGCTATCCCCTTCGCCGGTGCGCCCGCCTACGAATACGTGGCACCGCCGCTGATGACGAGTCCGGAGCAGCTCAACCAGCCGCTCGGTCAGGCCCGGGCCGACACGATCGCCGGTCAGATAGGTCTCGACAGAACCGACGCGCTGACCGAGCAGCAGTATCGCGACCTCAGCACCGGCGGCGGTGTCGGCGGCAGCCGCGAGGCGGCCGAGGTGATCGTCGCCTGCGTCGAGATCCTCACCAATACGGTCGGCAACCCACTCTATTCCGAGGTCGACGGGCAGAGCACGCCCTCGGTGCTGGGCAGCTACGGACTGTATGTGAACCCCGGTGGGCTATTGGAGAGCCCGGCCAACACGGACGCGCCGACCAGGCAGGTGAACACCTTGCTCGCGCCCGGCGGTTACGTCGGCACCTGGTTGCGCGACAACGGTGCGGTTCGAACCCTGGCCGCGCTCTACCGGTCGGCCTACACGGTGCAAGCTGCCTACGGCTTCGCGGCACAGCAGATTTCGGGCGAGGCTCAACTGGTGCCCAACACCAAGGGGGGCGTGAGCACCGTGGTCGGCATGTCGATGGCACCGCCGCTGTGGATTGTGAACTTCGCCCTGATCTACATCTTGAACCCGGCCCTGGCGGCCGAGATGCCGGCCTACTGGGCTCCGATACCCGCGCAGGTCGTCGAGGCCATCAATGCGAGCCCGACCGGCCAGGTTCCATTCGGCGACTACGCGGCCTACTTCGGCTGATCGGACCGCCCGGCCGCGGGAATGCCGCGGCCGGGCGCATCAGTGGGTCAGGGCTGGCCGCTGACGGCCGCGGTGACGGCGTCGAGGAAGGGCTGTCCGCCCATGGCGTAACCGCCGGCGATAGCGCCGAGGACCAGGCCGACAGGGCCGGTGATGATGCTGAGGAAACCGAAGCCGAGGACTGTGCCGATGAGGCCGCCGAGGATGCCGCCCGCGACGACGCCGACCACGTTGCGGTTGATCTCGTTCGACAGCTGCGACATGGGGCTGATGGCCTGCATCTCGCCGATCTCGGCGGTGCGCGCCTGCGGGGCGAGGACGAGGTGGTGGCCGTCGTCGGAGATCGTCTGCGCCACCCGCATCTCCTTGCCGGAGATCTGATAGATGAGCGGGATACGGGTGACGACGGCGCCGGAGTCGGCGACGAGGGTCACCGCGGTGTTGTCGTCCGTGGTGGCAAAGGTGCCGCCGGCGACGGTGGTGGTCAGCACCCGGGAGAACTCGGTGAGGGTGGCCTCGTAGCGCACGGACTGGTCGACTCCGGACGTGGTGGCCTGGGGGGTCGGTGCGACCGGCTGCGCGGCGGTGGTTCCCGCACTGATCCAGACGGTGGCGCCGACAAGGAGCGTGGCAGCGGGGAGGTAACCGAGCTTCATCAGGGAATTCCTTTACGCATCACGAATAATTGCGCGGCAGAACGGCGTGCTCCTGTAGGGGCACGAACCATGTTGTCCGCCAGAGAGATCGGGCAGACCCTAGCACCCTTTTCCGGCCGTTGGTTAACCCTGCCGAATTGGGCAGCGGACCAGGATTTCTCATTGTTAAAAGACGTAGATTCACAATTAGACACGTTCGAGTGTGCCGTGTAAGAACTGTCAGCGAGTGGGACGTCTGTCGGGGACGTCCAGCGGATGAGTAGGGACAACGCAGATGGCGCGTCGGAGAAACCTAGCCTTACTCGGCGTGTCCATGGGGGCGGTGTTTGCCCTGGCAGGCACCTTCTACCTGGCGCTTTCCGTCGTCGTGGGGTTCGCCGCGGAAGACTCCGAACAGCCTGGCAATGCCGCTGCCGCAGAAACTTTGCCGACAGAGGTTTCAGCGACTCAACCAGTGGGAACTAATAATGATTTCTATGGCGGTGTCGCGTCCACATTGACCAAGTCCGCGACGCGGATTCCCTGGGTGGAACTCAGTGTCGGCGATTGTGTGGATTTGAATGCGAATTCGGCCGATATTCGGCAGGTCGCGTGCGGCGAAGCCAACTCCCGCTACCGCGTGACGGAATTGGCGTCCACGGGCAGTCACTGCCCGGGCGATGTCGACCGCGCACAACCTCGGACGCTGCCGGGCGGCGTGGACCAGACCGTTTGCCTGGACATCGATTGGACCGTCGGCGAATGCCTCGACCTGGAGGGTGACGCGGTCAGGCACGTGGACTGCGCCGCCGACATCCCCGGTCGGGTCCGCGTCCTCGAGGTCCGCCGTGACACGACGGATGTGAACGTCTGCACGATCGGCGACCGCGGTGTCGTCTACGACCAGCGCCGCTACGTGGTCTGCGTCAGCACCCGCTGATCCGATGCGATCGGAAGTCGGCCGCCCCATGCGGACTCAGGAATCGCCAGGATCCGCCGTGAGGCCGGGAAGGATGTAGCGCCGCACGTGCCGCAGCACCGCCACTCTGTCATCGGGGTCGATGGTGTCACCGGGGATCGTGCCCAGACTGATCAGCACGCGCGCCACCCACTCGGAGACCTGAGCGAGGTCGTGACCGGGATGAATCTCGCCCCGCGCTGCCGCGGCTTCGACGTAGGGACGCCAGAAGGACGCCAGATCGGGGATCAGGCCGGAAACGCCCGCGTCGGTGCACAGGGCGAATTCCTCGGGCTCGTCGGTTCGTAGCCGAATGAGCAATGCGCCGGGATCGTCGTATGCCCCTCTGCCGATGCGCACCCCCGCCGCGAGTTGTTCGCCGAAGGTGTCGATCGCATCGAGTTGTCCCCGCGCATCGGTCCAGAAAGCGTCGGTCAGCCGCACGAGCGCCGCGCCGAGCAGTGTCGTCTTGTCGGGGAAGTGCCGGTAGAGCCAGGCTCGCGAGACTCCGGCCTCCTCGGCGACCTCGCTCACCGTCGTGGCCCGGATTCCCTTGGTTGCCAACAACTTCTGTGCGGCGTGGAGTAACCGATCCACGACCGTCGCCGTCGGGGCTTCGGTCACGCTCCTCGCCTTCCATGGTCGTCGTTCACGCGGGAACGACATCGGGTTTCTCGAAACCCTAGCAAGCAGTGGACAGATCTGAGAATGTGACAACTGCGAGTAGACACTCTTGCGAATCTGTCTACGGATCGGCTCGGAGGGATCGGGATATGTATCAACCGCGGACCGCGGTCATCGGCGCCGGTATCAGCGGCCTCACCGCGGGAAAGATGCTCAACGACTACGGCATGCCCTATACCTGCTTCGAGTCCTCGGACCGGGTGGGCGGCAATTGGGCCTTCGGCAATCCGAACGGGCACAGCAGTGCCTATCGGTCGCTGCACATCGACACCTCGAAACATCAGCTGTCGTTCCGGGATTTCCCCATGCCCGAGCACTACCCGGACTTCCCGCACCACACGCAGATCAAGCAGTACCTCGACGATTACAGCACCGCCTTCGAGCTGACCGAGCACATCGAATTCGAGAACGGCGTCGAACACGCGCGCCGCCTGCCCGACGGTGGCTGGGAGCTGGGCACCCAACGCACCGGGACGCGGTATTTCGATCTGCTCGTCCGCGAACGGACACCACTGGGATCCGCGGTATCCCCAGTTTCCCGGCGAGTTCGCGGGCGCCACCCTGCACGCGCACCAGTACGTCGACCTACGCACACCGATGGACTTCTCGAACCAGCGGATTCTCGTGGTCGGTCTCGGCAACAGCGCGGCCGATATCGCCGTGGAACTGTCGTCGAAAGCCCTGGGCAACACCCTGACTCTGTCGACCCGCTCCGGCGGGTGGATCGTGCCCAAATACATCGCGGGCCGACCGGCGGACAAGTACTACCGGACCAGCCCCCACATCCCGTACTCGTGGCAGCGCAAGATCGCGCAATGGGGCCAGCCGCTCATCTCGGGACGCCCGGAGAGCTACGGCCTACCGACGCCCAATCACAAGTTCTTCGAGGCACATCCGACCCAATCGGTCGAACTCCCGTTGCGCCTGGGATCCGGTGATGTGATCCCGAAACCCGATATCGCGCGGTTCGATGGGCACACGGTGCACTTCACCGACGGCACCAGCGACGATTTCGACATCGTCATCTATGCCACCGGCTACAACATCACCTTCCCGTTCTTCGATCCGGAGTTCCTCAGCGCACCCGACAATCGGATCGATCTCTACAAGCGGATGTTCGTGCCGGGCATCGACGACCTGGTCTTCGCCGGATTCGCCCAGTCGACGCCCACCCTGTTCCCCTTCGTGGAATCCCAGGCGCGGCTGGTCGGGGCGTACGCGGTCGGACGGTACCGGCTGCCCGAGCCACAGCGGATGCGCGAGGTGATCGTCGCCGATCAGCAGCGCTACACCGGGCACATGCTCGACCGTCCCCGCCACACCCAGCAGGTCGACTACTTCCTCTACGAACACGATATGCGGACACGAGAACTACCGGCGGGAGCGGAACGGGCCCGGGTCCACGGACCGCCGCCGTGGGCCCGGGTGGCCGATACCGACACCACGACCGTAGGAGCGCCCCGATGACCGACGAGTACCGGCAGATCTCCTTTCTCTCCCAGGGAACCACCTGCGATGCCTGGTTCTTTTCTCCGGCATCGGACAGTTCTCTCACCGGGCCGACCGGCTCGCCCGTCGTGGTCATGGCGCACGGATTCGGCGGCACCAAGGATTCCGGTCTCGCTCCGTTCGCGCAGCACCTCGCCGACTCCGGCCTGGCCGTTCTGGCTTTCGATTACCGCGGCTTCGGCGCGTCCGAAGGTCAACCGCGCCAACGGGTTTCGATGGCCGCTCAGGTCCAGGACTATCACGCCGCGATCGCCGCGGCGATCGCGCAGCCCGGCGTCGATCCGGCGCGGACAGTGTTGTGGGGCATCTCCCAGTCCGCGGGCCACGTGTTGAGCGTGGCCGCCGAGCGGACCGACATCCGCGCGGTGATCGCGATGGCGCCCATGATCGACGGCATCTCAGCGGGTCGCAACGCCCTGAGGCAAGTGGGCGTCGGCGCGGTCACCCGCTCCGCGATGACCGGTGTGCGCAGCGCGATCGCGGGGCGCCTGGGCGGCTCGCCGATCATGATGCCGCTGGTCGGCAAACCCGGCGAGCGGGCCGCCTTGACCGCCGCGGGCTATTTCGAGTCCTACACCGCGTTGGCCGGGCCGACCTGGCGCAACAAAGTCGACGCCGCCGTCGGACTCGAGCTCGGCGGCTATCGGGCCGATCGGCACGCGGACCGCATCACCGCCGCTGTCCTCGTGCAGATCGCCGATTTCGACCGCGCCGCGCCCCCACACGCCGCGGCCAAGGCGGCGTTCAAGGCCCGCGCCGAGGTCAGGCACTACCCGTGCGACCATTTCGATCTCTTCGCGGGCAACCAGTGGTTCGAGACCGCCGTCGCCCACCAGGCGCATTTCCTACGACGACATCTGCTCGACGCAGCGCACAGCCAGGTTCGGATTACGGAGGGAACAGCATGACCGGCGATCGACGTTCAGCACTGGTGATCGGCGGTGCGTCCGGAATCGGCCTGGCAACCGCACGCACCTTGGCAGCCGACGGGTACCAGGTGATCATCGCCGACATCGACGAAGGTGCGGCCCGTGACGCCGCGGCGCTGCTCGGCGGCGATGTCACGGCGATCGGAATGGATGTCACCGACGAGGACTCGGTGGCGACAGGATTCGAGTCCGCGCACAGTGTGCATACCGTGGTGAACTGTGCCGGGCTCTCGATTCCGGGCGCGATCACCGAACTCGACCTGGCGCACTGGCGGACCACCATCGATGTCTGCCTGACCGGAACCTTCCTGGTCCTCAAACACGCGGGTCGCCACATCACCGAGGGCGGCAGCATCATCTGCATCGCCTCACTCAACGGTCGCCAACCAGGGACAGGTATGGCCTCCTACTGCTCGGCCAAAGCCGGCGTGCTCATGCTGGTCGAGGTCGCCGCGCTGGAACTGGCCGAGCGTGGCATTCGCGTCAACGCGATCTCTCCCGGCCTGGTCGACACCCCACTGGTCGCCGGAATCTCGATGGTGCCGGGGCTGACCGAGGAGTACCTGGACAACACTCCGCTCGGCCGCAGCGGACGACCGGAGGAGATCGCCGAAGCGGTCGCCTTCCTCGCCTCCGACCGCGCGAGTTGGATGACCGGAGCGGCGATCGATCTCAACGGCGGCGCACACCTGCGTCGCTACCCGGATGTGCTGGGCCGGGTACGGGCGATGGCGGCGAACCCGGAGCAGCCGTAAGTCGTTGCCGCACCGGCTTTCTCCGCCGCGATCGCACCGAGTATCGGATTCAGCGCAGTGCGCCCGGTACGAGGTCGTCGATCGCGGCGGCGCTGCGCGTGAGCATCGTGTGGAACATCTGGTCGCCGCGTGGAGTGGGAGCGGCCGCGCCGCAACCGAATACGACGATCAGCGGTGCGTGGATCAGCGACGACAGGTAGTCGGCCCAACACTGCTCGGCGCTGTAGCCGGTGACGCCGTGCCGGGTGAGTTCCCGGTGGTAGTCGGCGACGATGGCGCGCTCGTGCAGGCGACGGTCCTCGATCGTGAGACTCGTCGAGAGCAGGAAGGCGATATCGCGCAACGGTTGCCCAGGGGTGATCGTCTGCCAGTCCAGCACCGTCACTGTGCCGTCCGGCGCGAACATCACATTGTCGACGCGGAGATCCCCGTGCAGCAGCGCGAAATGCCGCAGCGGGGCGATCAGCCACGCACCGGCGGACGCGACCAGCCACGCGACGGCGGCCCGTTCGAGGTCGGTGAGCCGATCGTCGAAACGCTCGACGAAGGCGTCGGCCATCGGGCCGAGGACCGAGTCCATCAGGTCGCGATCCTCGGCAGTGGGCAGCGACAGGCCCGATACCTGGAACAACGTGTCGTCACACCAGCGCGGGCCGTGCAGTCCCGCAGCGGCGACGGCGACCGCGCGCGCCTGTTCGACGGTGCAGCCCGCGATCTGGTCACCCTGCACCGCCGGCGCGAGATCATCGAGTAGCAGCACGAATTCGCTGCCGGATTCCGAGACGACCGCGGCGTGACAGCCCGGCACCGGCGTCCGCAGCGTCGACGCCAGGTCGCGATAGAAGCGCACCTCGTTGCGGAAGGCGCCCGCTCCGAACCGGCGATGCTCCTCGGAGCCGATGGCGAGTTTGGCGATCATGCTCACCGGCAAGCTGGTGTTGTCGCGATAGCGCAGCAGCAGCCGGTACGAGCCGGCCATCTGACCCGAACCCACCGGCGTCACGGTCACGCTGTCGACCTCCACGGCGTGACCGTGTGCCCGTAGTGTCGCGGTGAGCCAGGCGGGGGTGAGCGCATCCGGATCGGTCGGGATGTCCTCCGACACCGTTCCGGGAGGGGTGTATTCGGCGGTCATGCGACAACTCCTGACGAGACCGGCAGCGTGACCGAGCCCGGGTTGGCCGGCAGTGCGCGCCGGGTCGAGCGGATCGCTCGGTAGGCCTCGACGACCGGGACCAGTTCGGTGGGGGTAGCGCCGTGCATGATCACCGAGTCGACGCCGAGTTCGAATTGTCGGTCGACCGCCGTGGCGCAGGCGTGCGGGGAACCGGTCGCGCAGTCGCTCACCCATTCCCGCGGAATCACCGCGGCGAGTTCGGCGAGTTCGGCGGCATCGGCAGTCGCGTCGATCGCGCCACGCGCCGAAGTGAAGGCCGTGCTCGCCCGCACCCGCTCCAGATCGTCGCTGCGCCAGCCGTTGGCTCGCATCAGAATCTCGGGATAGCCCTGCAGGTAGGTGGCCAGGCGGCCGTAGAGCCGCCGCAGTTGATCCTGCTCGTCGAGGTCGTCACCGACAGTGGCCACGACCGACCAGATCCGCACCGAGGCAGGATCGCGCCCCGCGCGTTCCGCGGCCTCGCGCACCGTCGACACCGCGGTCGCGGTGGCTTCGGCGCTGAGGAAGGTGTGCAGGACAACCGCGTCCGCGATGCGGCCCGCCAATCGCAGAGTCCGTGGGCTCATGGTGACCAGCAGCACCGGCGGTGGCGAATCGAGTGCCACGCCGAGATGCAGAACCGGATAGGAACCGATCGCGCCGTCGTGGCCGATGACCGTCTCCCCGCGCCACAACCTACGCACGATGTCGGTGATCTCGGCCAGTTGCGCGCCGGTCACGTTCGGTATCCCGAGAACCTGCCACAGTGGCGCGATTCCGCGTCCGAGGCCGAGCGCGAAACGTCCGCCACTGAGTTCGGCGAGGGTCGCGCCCATGTTCGCGGTGACGATCGGATGACGCGTGTTGTGGTTGGTCGCCGCGGTGGCGATACCCAGCCTGGTCGACACAGCGGCGAGTGCGCCAGACAGAACCGCGGCGTCTTTGATGTTGAACCGCTCGGAGACGAAGGCGGTGCCCAGCCCGATCCGGTCGGCCAGCACCGCCTCGGCCGCGAGATCGGCGGGGGTGACGGGATGCCGCGACAGCGCGTAGTAGCCGAGTTCGGTCAGCTGTGGCGGGAGTTGTTCATCTGCTGACATCGGCAGGCACCTCCGGTGCGGCGATTTCGTAAGTGGTCGAGCGTGATTCGCGTCGCCAGAGGGTGCCCTCGCCTGCCGTGGCCCCCTGCTCGACGAGCGTGCGTTTGAGGATCTTGTTGGTGGCCGTCGTCGGCAGGTCGGCGGCCAAGCGCACGAAGCGCGGCCAGGCCTTGGGGGAGAGGTCGAGTTGCTCGCCGAGAAACACGGTGAGCTCGCCCGGATCGAGAGAGGCGTTGTCGCGCAAGACGATCGCGGCCATGACCGCGTCGCCGACCCGGTCGTCGGGAACTGCGTAGACGGCGCACCGGCTGACCGCGTCGAGCCGTTGCAGGATCCGTTCGATCGGACCCGCGGCGAGGTTCTCACCGTCGACGCGCATCCAGTCGGCGGTACGACCGGCGAGATAGAGGAAGCCGTCCGCGTCCTTGTAGGCCAGATCGCCCGACCAGTAGAGACCGCCGCGGGTCCGCTCGGCGGTGGCTTCCTCGTCGCCGTAGTAGCCCATGAACAGGCCCGTCCCGTCGGCGTTGACCAGTTCGCCGACGGCTTCGTCCGGATTGGCCAGGGCGCCGTGTTCGTCGAAGACGGCGCACGGGCATTCGGTGACAGTCACCGAGTTGTACACGGCCACACCGGGATAACCCTTGCCGATGGAACCCGGCGGGGTACCTGGTTCCCTGGTGATGATGATCGCCAGTTCGGTCGAGCCGAATCCGTCCCACACCGTGCAGTCGAAGCGCCGGGTGAACTCGTCGATATCGCGGTCGGTCGCCTCGTTGCCGAAAGCGACGCGCAGCGGATTGTCGGCATCGTCGGGCTGCTGCTCGGTAGCGAGAATGTAGGACAGCGGTTTGCCGACGTAGTTCATGTATGTCGCGCCGCTTCGCCGGATATCGGCGAGGAATGTCGAGGCCGAGAATTTGGCGGGCGCCATGGCTGCCCCGCTGGCGAGGGCCACGCAGTAGCCGCCGAGTATCGCGGCCGAATGAAACAGCGGCATCGACAGATAGCAGATGTCGTCGGCGCCGAGGCCGAACCGGTCGACCAGCGGCGGTCCCGCGAACGGCACCATCATGTGCGCGAGCCGCACGGGCTTCGGGTTCCCACTCGTGCCCGAGGTGAAGATGAGCATGAAGGTATCCATCGCGCCCGGCACGCTGTGCGGCGTCAATTCGGCTGCACTGTCCAGTAATTCGGCCCAGCGTGGTAGCGAGACGTCGAAGACGGTGACGCCGTCGAGGTCGAGTCCGTCGAGCAGTGCTCGGTGTTCGGCGTCGGTGAGCAGGATCTGGACATCGCCGCGCCGGATGTCGTCGGCGAGGGCAGCGCCGCGCCGGGTGTTGTTGATGCCGACCGTGACGTATCCGCCGAGCGCACCGGCGGCGAGGCTGGTGAGCATCTCGGCCGTGTTGCCCAGCAGCGTTCCCACATGCATCGGACGGGCGGGATCGGCGACGGACAGTATCGTCGCGGCCTGGCGTCGCGCCTCGGCGATGTGCTCGCGCCACGTCCAGGTCCGACCGGGACAGGTGATCGCGAGGGAATCGTCCTCGGCTCGCGCGAGCAGAAGTTCGGTGACCGTTGCAGCCATGGGCCGAATTTAGAACACGCTATCGTCGGATGTATACAGATTTCAAAAATTGTCTACTCGCCGGATCGGCCGTGCGGGGGAGGGATGGTCATTGCCATTCGAGTGCGCCTCATGCTAGCGTCCAGACAAGTGTCCAGGTGAGTGTCCAACCGTAGTCCCTTCTCGCCTGTCGTGTCGAAGATTCGGTCGGGTGCTCGGCATCGACACCTCGAAGACCTAGTTGAGGAGATCGACATGGCGATTGTGCAAGCGCTGCCGCAGGCGTCGGATGGTCGACGTCGTCTCGGGTTGAGCAGTCCGGTGCACGGGGGAGCGGTCGGCGACATCCTCGTGAGCACGGCCGAAGAAGTCGGGCAAGCGGTCGCCCGTGCCCGGGTCGCCCAAGTGGCGTGGGCGGCGCGGCCGGTGCGCGAGCGCGCTGCCATCATCCGTGCGGCGGTCGAGGTCTTGATCGCCCGGCAGGACGAAGTCGTCGACACTCTTCGGGCCGAATCCGGCAAGCCGCGCGTCGAAGCCTTGGCGATCGAGATCTTGGCCTCGTGCGACTTCCTGAACTATTGGAGCCGCCGAGCCAAGCGGGATCTCGCCGATCATCGTGAACGCTTGCACGGCTATATCCGTCCGTTCAAGAAGCTCACCGTGCACTACCGCCCGTTGGGCGTGATCGGCGTGATCACGCCGTGGAACGCGCCCTTCGTGCTGTCGATGAATCCGGTGGCGCAGGCGCTGCTGGCGGGCAACGCCGTACTGCTCAAGCCCTCGGAGGTCACGCCGCATTCGGGCGGCTGGGTGGCGAAGATCCTGCACGAAGCCGGTGTTCCGGCGGATGTGCTGCAGCTGATCCACGGCGACGGCGAAACGGGCGCCGCTCTCGTCGACGCCGGGGTGGACAAGATCTCGTTCACGGGCAGTGTCGCCACCGGCCGAAAGGTCGCCGAAGCCTGTGCGCGGCAGCTGATTCCGTGCACTTTGGAACTGGGCGGCAAGGACGCCATGATCGTCTGCGACGACGCCGACATCGAACGGGCCGCGGAGGGGCGGTGTACCTGTCGATGTTCAACAGCGGCCAGGTATGTCTGAGCGTAGAGCGCATCTATGTCGTGGAAAGCGTTGCCGACGAGTTCATTCGGCTGGTCCAGCAGAAGGCGAAGTCGCTGACCTACGGTGCCGGTGACGGCACAGATATGGGTCCGATGTGCTGGGATCGCCAGGTGGCGATCGTCACCCGCCACCTCGAAGACGCGAAACGCCGTGGCGCCGTGCTGCTGGTCGGAGGGGAAGCCGACACCGCCGGTGGCCTGTTCTTCGAGCCGACGGTCGCGGTCGAGGTCACCCATGACATGGAACTGATGCGGGAGGAGACTTTCGGCCCCGTCGCGGCGATCATGCGGGTCGCGGACGAGGAGGAAGCGATCCGACTGGCCAACGACTCTCAGTACGGGCTCAGCGGCAGCGTCTTCACCAAGGACACAGCGAAAGCGCTGCGTATCGCCAAGCGTCTCGACACCGGATCGGTTGTTCACAACGACGCCGCCGTGATCTACGGAGTGCCGGAGGCGCCGTTCGGCGGCCGCAAACGCAGCGGCCTCGGACAGACGAACGGCCGCCATGGCCTGCGCGGATTCACCCACGCTCAGCCGATTCTGCTCGATCGGTGGCAGTTGAAGCGGGAGCGGATCTGGTACCCGTACACCGAGGAGTCGGTCGCGATGATCGCAGGCACTCTGAAGTACGGGTTCGGCAGCGCGATCGCGCGACGCTTGATGTCCTGACGGGAACTCGGATTTACGGCAGGAATTCTTCTGGACCACAGCGCGATTCGACGCGGTGTGGATGTGGTCGACGTGAGTGGAGAACGGGATGAACGGCGAGCGATCGTTGAGTGGGCGCGGGGCGGTCGTGGTCGGCGGCAGTCGGGGGATCGGCTTCGCAGTTGCCGCACTGCTGGCCAAAAACGGTGCGGGGGTGGTGATCAACGGGCGTGACGAGGCGGCCGTCGACAGGGCGGCCAAGGCGATCACGCTCTCCGGACATTCGGCTGTGGGAGTGGCGGGATCCGCGGCCGATGTGGCCGTCGCGACCCGAGCGATCGATGTCTGTGTCGAGAAATTCGGCGCCATAGACGTTCTCGTCAACTGCGCGGGAATCGCCGAGCCGCCCGCCTCGTCGATTCTGGATGCGAAGCCATGGGATTGGCGGGCCCTGCTGGATTCGCATCTCACCACGGTGTTCAACACCTGTCGCGCCGCCGCGCCCCGGATGGTCGAGCAGGGGCGCGGTTCGATGATCAATACGAGCTCTTTCGCCTACCTCGGTGACTACGGCGGGACGGGATACCCAGCGGGCAAAGGAGCGGTGACCAGCCTGACGTTGGCGATCGCGGCGGAGCTGAAAGAGCACGGAGTTCGGGCGAACGTGGTGTGCCCCGGCGCGAAGACGCGCCTTTCCTCCGGATTTGCCTACGAGGCCAAGATTCTCGAACTCTATCGGCGGCAGATGCTCGATGAGATAACGATGCGCAGTTCGCTCGACGCGCCTCCCGCGGACTACGTGGCGCCGCTCTATCAGTTCTTGGCCAGCGATATCGCGGCCGATATCACCGGTGAAATCTACATCGCGGCAGGCGGATTCGTCGGCCGCTTCGAACGCCCTACCCCCACCATCGTGGGCTACCGGGACCATCGGGATGCACCTCCGTGGACCATGGCGGAGTTGCGTCAGATGATCCCCGACCGTGGGGCGGATCGCTCGCAAGCCGCGGGCTGACCCTGTCCGATCTACCGTCCATGGAAGGTGTGCTCATGGCCTTTGTCATCACCCAGCGATGCTGCAACGACGCGAGTTGCGTCGCGGAGTGTCCGGTCGACTGCATCCGGCCGCGACCCGGCGATCCCGATTTCGCGAACGCCGAGATGCTGCATATCGATCCCGATACCTGCATCGACTGCGGCGCCTGCATGGACGCCTGTCCCGTGGACTCGATCTATGACGCCGACGACCTGCCGGTGAACCTGCTGCGCTATGCCGAGATCAATGCCGCCTACTTCCAGCACCGCCCGCTCGACACCGATATCGCCGTCGACGCCGCGCCCGCCCGACTGTCGCGTGCGGCGGGCCGGTTGCGCGTGGCGATCGTGGGCACCGGGCCCGCGGCCTGCTACGCCGCCGAGCATCTGCTCGGCCGGGGCGATGTGGAGGTCGAGATGTTCGATCGCCTGCCGACGCCGTGGGGGCTGGCTCGGTACGGAGTCGCTCCCGACCACCCCGAAACCCGCGGCGTCACCACCATGTTCGCGTCGGCGTTCAAACGCGACTCGGTCCGATTCCACCTCAATGTCGAAGTCGGACGCGATATTTCGCATGCCGAACTGCTGGAGCACTGCCACGCGGTGATCTACGCGGTCGGCGCCTCCGCGGACGGGCGACTGCACATACCCGGTGAGGATCTGCCGGGCAGTCACTCGGCCACCGAATTCGTGGCCTGGTACAACGGGCACCCCGATTACGCCGACCACCGTTTCGACCTGTCCGGTGAGCGGGCGGTCATCGTCGGCAACGGCAATGTGGCGCTGGACATCGCGCGAGTGCTGACCACTGATCCCGATCAGCTCGCGGGCACCGATATCGCCGATCACGCGGTGGAAGCGTTGCGCCACAGCAATATCCGCCAGGTCCTGCTGCTGGGCAGACGTGGCCTTCGCCAGGCCGCCTACACCGGCCCGGAATTCCTCGCGCTCGGGCACTCGTCCGGTACCGGCGTCGTCATCGATCCCGCCGACATCGATGACGACGTGGTCGCCGCACTGTCGGATCCGGCCATCGATCCGACGACCCGCCTCAAGCTGACCCTGGCGCACGAATACAGCACGCGGGGTATCACCGGCGCACCTCGGCTCGTCGACTTCCGTTTCCGTGTCACCCCTGTCGCGCTGACCGGCGAAGGCAGGGTCGAATCACTTCAGCTGGCACACAACGAGATTCACAGCGGCCCCCAGGGGCCGGTGGCCGTGGCGACGGAGCGCGTAGAAACCATCGATACCTCCCTGGTGCTACGTGCCGTCGGCTACCGCGGCAGGCAGGTACCCGGTGTGCCGTTCGACCCGGCCAAGGGCATCATCCCCAACGACGGCGGCCGGGTGCTCGACAGCGCGGGCGCGGTACTACCCGGTGCTTATGCCGCCGGGTGGATCAAGCGCGGGGCGCGAGGCGTGATCGGCACCAACCGTGGTGACGCGGAGCAGACCGTCGCCGGGATCGTCGAGGACTTCACCGCCGGACGCCTGGCCACGCCAGCGGGCGACCGGGAAGACCTGCTGGCCCTGCTGTCGCGTCGTTGCCCGAATCTCGTCGACCGGGACGGATGGGCGCTGATCGACGCCGCGGAGCGCGCCAACGGCGCTGCGGCGGGCCGTCCTCGGGTCAAGTTCACCCGGGTCGAGGACATGGTCGACACCGCACGTGCGCGATAGCGAGATGCGGGCCGGGCTGTAGTAGCCCGGCCCGCATCTCGGGGCGCTGTTCTCGGGTCAGAACCCGGTCAGATCGGCGAGTTTCGCCGCGAGCCGGTCGAGATACTGCAGCACCTCGGTCTCGGTGCGGTCGGGTAGCCCGTACAGCACGTCGGTGACCCCGGACCCGGCCCACAGCGCCAACTTGGCCGGGTCGGGTTTGAAGTCCAGTGCGACCACGCGTGGTCGGTCACTGCGCCCGGCGTCGGCCCAGATCTTGTGCAGCAGCGCCAATCGTGCGGTGATGTCGGTTTCGGTCGGCGTGGTGATCCAGCCGTCCGCGTTGCGAGCGATCCACTCGAAGGTGCGCTCGGTGCCTGCCGCGCCGATGAGGACAGGGACGTGGCGCTGGACAGGTTTGGGCCACGCCCAACTCGGTCCGAACGACACGTAGTCACCCTGATAGGCGGCTTCCTCCTCGGTCCACAGCGCTCGCATCGCTTCGATGTACTCGCGCAGCACCGTGCGCCGCTTGTTCGGCGGCACCCCGTGGTCGGCGAGTTCATCGGTGTTCCAACCGAATCCGGCTCCGAGCGTCACCCGCCCGTCGGAGAGATGATCCAGGGTCGCGACCGTTTTGGCCAAGGTGATCGGGTCGTGCTCGACGGGCAGCGCCACGGCGGTGGACAGCTCGATCCGCTCGGTGACCGCCGCCGCCATGGCCAACGACACCCAGGGGTCGAGGGTTCGGGTGTACCGGTCATCGGGCAGCGACGCGTCGCCGGTCGACGGGTGGGCCGCCTCCCGCTTGATGGGGATATGGGTGTGCTCGGGCACGAAGAACGAAGCGAAGCCGCGCTCCTCCGCCGCCCGGGCGGCCACCGCGGGCCGAATGCCGCGGTCGCTGGTGAACAGAACGATCCCGAATTTCATGAGTGTCAACTCTTTCCGGTTCACCACGTCACCACGGAGCGCAATACGCGGCCGGATTTCATGGTCTCGAAGGCCTTTTCGACGTCGGCCAGGCCGATGCGTTCGGTGACGAACAGGTCGAGGGGCAGGCGCTGTTGGCGATACAGTTCGATCAGCGTCGGGAAATCGCGTTCCGGGAGGCAGTCGCCGTACCAGGAGGATTTCAGCGCGCCGCCGTGGGAGAAGAAGTCCAGCAGTGGCATCTCCAGCTGCATCTGCGGCGTCGGTACGCCGACGAGGACGACTGTTCCGGCCAGATCGCGGGCGTAGAACGCCTGCTTCCACGTCTCGGGGCGGCCCACCGCATCGATCACGACGTCGGCGCCGAAACCGTTGGTGAGCTCGCGGATTCGCTCGATGGGATCCTCGGTTCCGGCATCGACGGTGTGGGTCGCACCCAGTGTGGTCGCGCCGGTCAGTTTGGTCGGATCACGGTCGACGGCAACGATGGTGCTCGCTCCCGCCAAGCGCGCCCCCGCGATCGCGGCCGCCCCCACGCCGCCACAGCCGATCACGGCGACCGAGTCGCCACGGCTGACGTTTCCGGTGTTGAGAGCGGCCCCCAACCCGGCCATGACGCCGCAGCCGAGCAGGCCGGCCACGGCGGGGTCGGTGGTGGAATCGATGACAGTGCACTGTTTTTCGTGCACCAGCGTCTTGTCCGCGAAGGCCCCGATCCCGAGTGCGGGGGTGAGCGGTGACCCGTCGGCGAGTGTCATCTTCTGCTCGGCGTTGAAGGTATCGAAGCAGTACCAGGGGCGGCCGCGACGGCACGCGCGGCAACTCCCGCAGACCGCACGCCAGTTCAGAACCACGAAATCGCCTACGGCGACATGGGTTACGGCGGTGCCGATCCGATCGACGACCCCGGCTGCTTCGTGGCCGAGCAGGAACGGGAACTCGTCGTTGATCCCGCCTTCGCGGTAGGTGAGGTCGGTGTGGCAGACCCCGCAGGCCAGCACCTTGACGACGACATCATGGGCTCCGGGTTCGGGGATGATGATGTCGACCATCTCCACCTCGGCACCGGCTCGGCGCGCGATAACGCCCCGCACTGTTTCAGTCATCGCGTTCACCACAGGGGGACCGGAGAGGCGCCCAGGCGGTACCAGCCGGGCAGCTTGCCTTTGGAGTTCACTACGCGCTCGATGCGCTTGGTCACGCCGGCGGGCAGGTCGTCGTTGGCGATCATCTCGGTGAACAGCACGGTGAGATTGCCGTAGTCGAAGAAGTCACGCTGCCACTTCCATTGGAAGTCGCCGCCGTACTTGAACCAGCTGCCCTGAATGCCGTCGAGGGCGTAGTTCGTGCCGTCGGCGCGTTTGACCTCGCAGACCTGCTTCCACAGGCCGAGCATGTCGCCGGTCTTCTCGTCGGTGACCCAGGCCTGATAGGGGTAGGTCCAGCCATCGAGGCCGTCCATTTCCAGGCCGATCGCGTAATCGCGGATCTCGGTGCGCCCGATCGCCATGAAGTCGTGCTTGGGCCCGTAGTTCCAGCCGTAGGTGGCGTCCTCGGTATAGAACTCAGCCAGTGGCCGCCAGTCACCTGCCTGCTCGCACTCGATGTTCGCCTGCAACCACCGTTGGACCATTTCGTCGAGTTCGGCGCGGGGAAAGGGCATGAACATTGCTCCGATCTGTACAGCGGACTCCGCACCGCATAGCGCCGAGTCCGAGAGATAGCACGTACGGTACACACGGTGTGAACAAGTGTATAGACACATGTCCAATTTAACGTCCATATTTTGATGGCTGTGCGCAGTACACGGTCGACGAGGGCGTCGAGTTCGGCCCTAGGCCGTGATGAAGGCGGCCCACAGCAACGCCGTGATCGCGATCAGGACCGGTGTGGTGATCCGCGCGACCCGCGCTCGCTGATGGCGAGCGAAAACGAAGGGGACAGCCACCGCGGTGACGAGCGCGGCGGGCACCGACAGCACGGTTCCCGCGACGAGTCCGTATCCGTGGGGATCGAAGCCGGGGTCGGTCACGAGGCGAAATGCGAGCACAACGTAGATGCATCGCAACCAGACCAACCCGGCGGCAGCACCCACGGCACCGGCCATCGGCCGAACTACCCAGCGCAGAACGGACGGCGGGAAGGAGGCGGGTGGGTTCATCGGAGTCGCTGGGCGATCATTTCGGCGATCTCGCTCGCCTGACCCGGCCACAGAGTTTTTTGTGCATGGTTGCCCTCCCGGTGACAATCACAGCACAGCGCCCGAGTCGATGGAACCGTGTGGCCGAGATCGGCGTCAGCGAGCAGCCTCGTTCAGAACGACTGCCCAGGTAGCGGCAATATGCCGAGGTTGGCATCGAGGCCGCCATCGACGACGAGGGTCGTGCCGGTGATGTATCCGGCGGCGGGCGAGGCGAGAAACCAGATCGCCTCGGCCTGTTCTCGGGGCTCTGCGAATCGTCCGAGCGGAATCCGGCGCTCGATCGCGGCGAGCAGCGCCGGGTCCTGCTGGACCCCTGCGGTGACACCGGTGCGGGTGAGCCCGGAGGCGATGGCATTGATCCGAACGCCCTGGGCCGCATAGTCGATCGCGACCGCGCGGACCAGATTGATCAACGCGCCTTTGGACGCGCGTCGTAGGCCCAGTTCCCTGCATCGCCCCGCAGTCCGGCCACCGACGGGGTCAGCACCGCCGAGCCCCCGAATCGACGCAACGGCCTGTGCGCCTACGGCCGGTCGCCCTTACTTTTCGTCTCCGGGATCGGTCGTGTGGTGATGATCCAGCGGCGGGGTGAGTTCGTCGACCACGACCAGATTCCCGCCGGACTGTTTGGCCCGGTACATCGCCGCGTCGGCGGATTGCAGCAGCCGGTCCGCAGTCGGATGGGGACATCGCGCACAGGCTGTCGCGTCGAACACCGCCACCCCGACGCTGGCGGTAACCCCCACCGCGGCCTCTGCGGGTTCGGCGACCGCACAGCGCAACCGTTCGGCTTCGCCGCGCGCGGCAGCCGCGGCGGCGGGGACTGCGACCACGAACTCCTCGCCCCCCGTACGGGCCACCACCGCCGTCTCACCGGCCGCATCGCGCAACCGCCGCGCCGTCCGAACCAGGACGATGTCGCCGATGCGGTGGCCCCAGGTGTCGTTGACACTCTTGAAGCGGTCGAGATCGAAACAGATGACACAGATCGAGAGGTTGCGGTCCATCAGCAGCGGGAGTTGGTTCTCGAGGCCGCGTCGGTTCAGCAGTTCGGTCAGCGGGTCCGACAACGATTCCGTGCGCAACAGCCAATAGAGGAACTGGAACGCGGGGACCGCGATGAATACCGACGAGAGCAGCAGCGCGACCGCGACCGCCAGGTGGACGCCACCGCCGCCGGTGGCGATTCGCACCGACAACACCAGCACCGACAGCAACGACCAGGCCGAATGCACGGCCAGCGCCCGGGTGTTGTGGAAAAAGCTCAGATAGCTGCCGGTGCCGAGGAGTAGCACCGTGCCCATCGCCCCGAACAGCCGATCCTGCAACTGCAGGAACTCCATCGTGAACAGCACATCGGCACAGGCGATCAGCACCAGCGACTCGGTCCTGCTCGGCCAGGGCAGCAGCCACCAGCGCAGCGCCCACAGGGTTCCGGACAGCACTCCGACTGTCGACGCGACGCCGGGATGACCGGGCGGCCCCACCGGTGTTCCCGCGATCACCGCGCCCATCACCGCGATCGTCGCTCCCGCGAGGCCGATCAGCACCTTCAGCGGGAGCAGCGCCGATCGAGCCGCGAGGGTGCGCACGAGCCATCGGTAGTCGACCGGGTCCACCCACCAGGCCCGCAGCGTCTTGCTGTCATTCATCGACTCACCCTTGGTCCCGACCGCATCGCCCGCCTCGTTTCCTTGTCGAGAGCGAGAACTCCAGGAGATCCCACCAGCTGATCGGCAGTAGTCTAGGTCGGACCTGCGCATACCCGACGCGTGCGTACGTGTCACAGTAGGCGCGGACATACCGAGGCGGGCTACGTTGCAGCGCGTGACGGAAATTTCAGGAAGCGCATCCCGTGATGAACGGCGACCGGACGTCGAACGGCGGCTGATCGCGGCCGTCTCGGATCTCTGCGCTGACGGTGCGCGCTTCGCCGATCTGAGCATTTCGCGGATTGTCAGGGCGGCGGCGATCGGACGTGCGACGTTCTATCTGTACTTTCCGGATCGCTCGGCGTTCTCGCTGCGCCTTGTCGATCACGTTCGCGCGGAGTTGGCCGGGAGTGTCGCAGCAGTGTGGCGAGCCGCCGGGGATCGCGGCGCGTTGGAAGCGGCCCTCGCCGATTTCGTCGAGATATTCGCGCGCGAGTACCCGTTGATCACCGCGGTCATGGATGCGGCTGTCACTGATGCCCAGGTAGCCGGGCGTATGGAGGACAACGTGCAAGCGTTCATCGCCGAATCCGCTCGCACTATCGAACTCGCTCAACAGCGGGAAACTGTTCGCGGCGATCTGCCTGCCGTCGAGACCGCCTCGGCACTGGTCTGGATGGTGGAGCGCACCTGCTCCCGAATGATCGGTGGCAGCGATGAGCAGGAACGTGCGCGCCTGACCCGAGCGCTGACGACCATTATCTGGCACAGCCTCCATGCGTGAGTATTTGAGGTTGGACAGCGTGTCTAACCCCTGTTAACGGCGTAGTGCATGACGACCACGCGCTTTCTGAACCGAGACCTCGCGCACAGCCGTTTCGATCCTCGTCTCGTGCGGCGGTTGGAACAGGGTCTCGAAGAGGCGGACTCGCTCGCCGACGCGGTGGTCGCTTCCTTCGGCTCGAGTCCGCAACACTCGTTCCGCGCCGTCAACGCGTGGCTCGACGGTGAAACCGGTGTTCCGGACAGTCTCGCGACCATGCTGGAGCCGATCGCCGAGCTCCCTGATTGGCTCGATGAGGACGCGCTCGAGCGGGGTTCGACGGCGTTGTGGCGCAATGGGATCCTGTGGATCGGGCTAAGTTTCAACTGCGCGGCCCTGGCGGCCGGATATCAATCGGGGGCAGGGGTCAAACCACTCACCTTCACCGGCGAATTGAACTACCGGTCTCGCCGACGAATGCAGGAGACCGGACGGTGGTTTCTCGCGGCGACGTCACCCGGGGCATTGCGACGAAACGGCGAAGGCTTTCGGGAGACCGTGCGCGTCCGATTCATGCATGCCGGCGTGCGAAAGCGCATTCTTCAGTCCGGCGAATGGAATCAGGAGGCGTGGGGGGTGCCGATCAACCTCACCGATACCGCCTACGGCGTGTCGGGGGAATTCTCGACGATTCCGCTGGCCGCTATGCGCGACGCGGGAGTGCACTTCACCGAGCGCGACCTCGATGACATCCAACATATGTGGCGCTATATCGGCTACCTGCTCGGCGTACCCGACGACCTGCTGCCCTACAACGCGGCACGTGCCAGGGAAATCATCGCGATCAAAGACCTCACGGACACACCCGCCGACGCGGATTCGCGACAGCTGGTGAAGGCGTTGATCGAAAATGGTTTCGACCCGGCTACCGTGCTGCCGAAGTCGATGATCGGCATCGGCACCCGCCCTCTCGTCGCGACGCTGTACGCACTGACCCGGCGATGGGCCGGCGAGGATGTGGCCGACAGTCTCGGCTTGCCGAACACGAGTCTGAAGTACCTACCGACGCTCCTGCGACCCGCGGTGCGGGCGGGCGAGGTCGCGCGGCGATGGGGCCTGCGCGACGAACAGAGACTGGCCAGCCGGACCCGGGCGAGCTTTCGAGAGCTGCTCGACGACGCCCGAGCACCATCGACCGTCGCCGCCGAAGCCGTTGTGCAAGCTGCCTTGTGAAACGTCGGTGTCGGTCTCGGAATAGTCGGGAGGAGGCCCGCGTTGCCTTCGGCATGACCGGTGATGATCTCGGAAAATTCGGTGTGTGGCGGCATTACAAGGGGTCCACCCCAGCGGCGGCCCGCGAGATCGAAGAATTGGGATACAGCGCGTTGTGGCTCGGCGGTTCGCCGCCCGCTGATCTGCCGGTGACCGAATCGCTGCTGGAAGCGACGGAGTCGC
Source organism: Nocardia salmonicida NBRC 13393 (assembly GCF_001613085.1). GTDB lineage: Bacteria > Actinomycetota > Actinomycetes > Mycobacteriales > Mycobacteriaceae > Nocardia > Nocardia salmonicida. Next base: position 258,575 of record NZ_BDBR01000004.1, on the reverse strand, counting down.
TGACTGTCGGTACCAGCATCGTGAACATCTGGACGGCACCGGCGGACATCGTCGCCGAATCTTTTCACCGGATCGACCAGCGATTTCCTGGCCGCTTCCTGCTCGGCATCGGGGTCGGCCATCGGGAGGCCAACGGCACGGAGGCGATCAAGCTGTATGACGCGCTCGTGGCCTACCTGGACGAACTCGACGCGGCGGGTGTGCCGAAGGAGCGCAGGGCATTGGCGGCGCTCGGCCCCCGCGTCCTGAAACTCGCCCGAGACCGGACCGCGGGCGCTCTGCCCTACCTCGCCCCGCCGACACACACCACGATCGCCCGCGAAACCCTTGGTGGGAGCGCGTTACTCGTCGCGGAGCAGAAGGTGGTCCTGGACGATGATGTGGCGCGGGCGCGTGAGATTGCCAGGGGCACGCTGTCGATGTATCTGGGTTTGGTGAATTATCTGGGCAATCTGCGCCGCTTGGGATTCTCCGAGGAGGACATCACCAAGCCCGGCAGCGACAGGCTCGTCGATGCTCTCGCCGTCCACGGCACACCCACCGAGGTAGCAGCCGGACTGGTGGCGCACCTGGACGCGGGCGCCGATCATGTCGCGATCCAGCCGTTGAACGAGGACTACCTCGCGGCACTACGCGCGCTGGCCGCGGTGCTGCCCTTCGAGCAATGAAGTAGCAGAACGGTCAGCCACTGAGGCGCTGACCGCGCAGCGCCGCAAGCGCACTCGGCCACGGCAGGTCAGATGGTGGCGACGATTTTGCCGGTGTGATGTCCCTGTTCCAAGTATTTGTGGGCAGCGACAATGTCGTCGAGGGTGAACGCGGTGTCGATGGTGGGCCGCAGTGCGCCGGTGCGGATGCCTGCGGTCAGAAATGCGGCGATACGGCGCACGACCACCGGATCGAGGGTGTTCGAAGCTCATGCACCGGGTCATGGTGATCGGGTCGGCGGGATACGGCGCCGGCCGGGGGTCCAGCCAGCCGACGGTGACCAGTCGGCCACCCGCGCTGTCGCGCTCGCGCACCGTGTTCTACACCCACCGTAGCGGCTGCCTCACGTGAACTGCGCGACGACCTCAAACGCCTGCACAGCCGAGTCAATAGCTGTATCGACCAGCACGTGGACACCCAGCCCCGTCCACGGCCGATGCCCGACTACATCGAGCTGGTCGTCATCGACGAGTCCGAACGCCTCTCCGCCACCTCTCACCGGCGAAGAGCTCACCTTCGTCCTGAACCGGCACTGGCACAAACTCGGCCTCGAACTCGACCCCGACAACTTCACCGACGCCCAAGCCGTGACTGCGGTCGCCCGCATAACCGGCGGCAATTTCCGTCTCCTGCAACGATTGTTCGCTCAGATCCACCGCATTCTGAAGATCAACGAACTCCATACCATCACTGCCGACGTCGTTAGACCGCCCGCTGCACACTGGTCATTGGCGCCACCTGAGAGTGAGAACACCGCTATCTACCGCTGCGAGTCACCTGGCCCGCGCCGCATGGCGTCAGACGTGTCGAGAAACCGTGTCCAGCAGGAGAGGTGTCCGACAGGTCGGGCTGACCGCTTGTCGGACAGCCTCCCGGGAGGATGATCGCTCATCGGCATGAGCGGACGTTCAGAAGCCGACAACTCAGCCTAGAACAGGACCAGGTCTTGCGTGGTTCGGCCCATGGGGTGATTGACACGGCGGTGACACAACAGGGGCAGTTTCGGGCGGACAGAGGCAGACATGAGCACCCCGTTTTGCCTCACAACCGGACCCCCGAATACATCCCCGTCCTGGCTTAATGTGCCTCCGGAGCAGACGCGCGCCCAGCGGCATGTGCGTGCGTTCAGCCGACCACGGCCTGACTGGTCGGAACGGCCCGGCAAGCGGGTGTGCGTGCAGCTCAGCCAGCTTGGTCGAGCGACCGATCGCGTCCGAGAGGGAATGGCCACTCATGAATCGGGATTGCCGCCCCAGCTTGCCGCTCGCGCGGGCTGATTCGGTTCGGTGAGGCGGCGCGGATCGCTGCCGTCGGGGTTCATCACCCAGATCTCGGCGCCGGTCATCACCTTTGCCGAATTTTGGGTCCAGCGGGTGACGAGCAGGTGGGTGCCGTCGGGGGAGAACGCCGGAAGGGTCGTGGAATAATAGGGGTCGGGCGAGGGAAGTGCTGTGCCCTCGCCGGTGAGGGGGCGGATATTGCCGCCGTCGGCATCCATCAGATAGGTCTCGGTCCGGTTATGGCCGCGTCGTCCGCTGGCGAAGACGATCCCGGATCCATCCGAAGTGAAGGCCGGAGTGATCGCATCCTCGAGCAGCGCGCGCAGCTCTGTGCCGTCGGAATTCATCACATACACCGACGGGCCGGAGGGTCCTCCGTTGTCGGTGAACGCGATCTTCGACGGATGCATCGACGATCCAGACTTCGTGACCGGTGCCGGAGTCGGTACTACCCGGTCTCCGCTTCACAGCCCGTCAGCAGGCCCACCGACACGACGATGGCGGTCATGGCCTGTGGGGTCCGGCGTCTTCGATAAAGCCTGTCACTCAATGTATTTCACCTTCAAAGACGCACACGCGGTGCGTCGACGACGTGCTCGGCGAACCGGGGACCAGCGCGTCGAGATCGAGGTTCGGTGTCGGCCGCGGGCGAGAAGCTGACGGATCGACACACGCTGAAATCGGCAGATGAGGACGTACTCGACCTCGCGATATGCGGTAATACCGTGCGTTCATTCAGCGATCCGCGCGGGTATTCAGTCGAACACCACACCGCGTAGCCGAGCCGTGTACTGGGCAGCTCTCTCCATTGCGTCGCTGGCCGCGTCCAGCTCGATGAGTACTTCGTCCAGCACTTCCCGCGCCCCGGCGACACAGTAGCCCGGAGTAGTCAAAGCGCCCGCACCAACGGTGTCGATGATCAGCCCCGACTCGGGGAGAACCGCATACCCATCAGACAATTCCGCGACCGCGCGGCGCAGCTCACCCAACTGAGCCAACAACTGCCCGCGCTCACCCTCGAGCTCGATCGGATCCTTCGCCATGGGCTCCAGTCTGCATCAGGATGTCGGCGCCGTCGTTCTGGAATCTGCGACGACGGTAGATGAAACGCCCTCGATTCGGCATTACCGTGCGTTGGGTTGAGTATCTGGCTGGCCGGACGAACCGCGCGGGTCGCGGGAACTCCAGCGTGCGCTCAGGCGAGCGGTACAGCCGCGGTTGCCCATTCAGGTAGCAGCTCGCAACGCGCGAACCATTCAGGCGGCACGCCGTCGATGACGGGGCCGGCACCGATAATTCCGCCGATGATTGCGCAGGTGGTGTCGCTGTCACCACCTGCGGAGGCGGCTGTCCAGCACGAGTCGGCGAAGTCATGGCCGTGGTGAGCCGCGACCCAGAGACAGAACGGGACGGTATCGAGCGCGGAGGTGTCGTGTCCGACTCCTAATTCCACAGCTGCAGTGACAGCATCGCGAACATCCTGGGCATTGGTGATCTTGTCTCGGACCGGGCCGGATGGCGTCCAGGCGGCGACCGTTTCGAGAAACTGACTACGGCGTAGCTGCGGTTGCGCCGAGAACAGGGCAGCAGCGACAGCTACCGCGACCGCACCGGCTACAGCATCGGGGTGGGTATGAGTGACTACCGCTGAAGCTGTCGCCTCGTCGACGACCCGGTCCAGGTCGTCAGCGAACCACGCACCCAGCGGCGCTACCCGCATCGAGGCACCATTGCCCCAGGACCCCCGCCCCTCACGTGCCTGTTGAGCGAGTTCACGCCAGTGATAGCCCTTTTGGCGCATGAGCCGCAGGATCCGGCTGGTTCCGGGCCCGTATCGGCGATAGATGTCGTAATGCTCAGCGAAGGAACCGGCCAGCACCCCCTGATCGATGCGACCGTGGGCACTGAGCACAGCGAAGATCGAGCACGCCATCTGCGTATCGTCGGTCCACAACCACGGCCCGGGCAACAGGGTTCGCGATCGCAACGCGCCATGATTGATCGCGTCGTCGAAACATGCCCCGAACGCGTCCCCTACCGCCAAACCACGCAACGAGGACAGTGCCCGCGCCTGTCCATCAGGGTTCATCCAGCCAGTCTGACAGTCGCTGCGACTACCGGACCGAATCCGATGTTGCCCGCACGTACATAGACCACAGTCGGATCTACTGCCGCTGCGGTCTCTGGCCAGCACTGTCAAGGCGGCAAATCGAAATAGGCGTCTGGCTCAGACGCTGGGCGGCCGAGAGTTTGTCGGATCGAGAATATCCAGAAGCACTTCGAAGACGAAAGGTACGTGGTCGGGGCCGCCGGTGAACCAGTCCGCTGTGCTGACCGTTGCGAGGTCGTCGTCGATGTCCTCGATTGTGCACCGGATGCTTGTCGGGCACGGATAGGGCGACGTTGGAAGAAGCTCCCCACCGAAGTAGACGCTCTTGCCGACCAGTTGATGAGGTCGGCCGTGTGCATCTAGCAATTCGACGAGAACGATGCCCGGTTGTGGGTCGTCCGTAAGCCAATAAACGGCGACGGCGGGCAGTTCGCAGCCATCGCCCTGTCTCAGTCTCGCTACCACAGCGGTACCGTATCTATGCGAAGCCCGGCTGGCTGCCCATGATGCTCACGTCATCGGCATTTCAGGATCCTCAGATCGACTCGGTGGTAGCGATGTGGTTGAAGACCGGTCGGACGGGCGAGGTGACGTTGTCGTCTCCCGTGCTCGGGTTCGAGGAGTATGAACTATCAGCTCACTCCAGCGGGTCGTACCACCTCCGCACTCCTTATAGCTGGAGCTGCTAACGATCCGCTGGCGTGTAACCGCGCCCTCAGTCGCTGCGAGCGGTCATCCGCCGCGAGGCTCTGGGGGTACGTCGACAGTGCAGAGCACAGGTAACCAGGACATCGTCTAGCGGCGTTCTGCGGTCAGTCCAAGGGCTCGGGCCCATATCAGCGTGCAGGACTGAGATGACTTCCGAGCCAAGTGTGGATGTCGTCGATTGCGGCGCGCGCCATCGGGGTCGGGTGTCCGGTGAACCCATGGGGCGAATCGGGGTAGATGCGGAGATCGACCTCTGCCCCCGAGGCTGATAGTCGAGCGGCCATAGCCAGGTTGTCCTGCAGCAGGATGTCGAAATCGCCGACGACCATGAGGATCGGGGGCAGGTTGGAGAGCTCGGCGTAGATCGGGGAAAGGTCGGGGTCGGTTCGATCTGACGCCGTACCGGCGTACGTTTCGAGGAAGTATTCGTCTGCGATCAGACGTCCGGCCGGTGTCTGTGCGCTCAGGTCGTAGGTTCCGAATTGCAGCACGGCACAGTCGAATGCGGTGACCCCCTGGTCACGCAGGCGCAGCAGCGTCGTCATCGCCAGCGTTGCGCCGGCCGAGAACCCGCCGACAGCGAGCTTTGCCGTACCGAAGCGGTGCCCGGCATTCTCGATCAGCCATCGCGCGGCGGTTTCGCAATCGTCCGGCGCAGCGGGCCACGGATGTTCGGGCGCGAGCCGATATTCGACGCTCACGACAGCGAGGCCGAGAGTGTCCGCGAGTCTGCGGTTGCGGACATCGCTGTCGGCAGCCGATCCCATGTAGAAGCCGCCCCCGTGGATCTCCAAGAACACACCGTTCACCGCTCCGCTCACGGGTGTGTGGATCCGCAGTGGGACACGGCGTCCGTCGACAACCACAAGCTCTTCGACGGGCGGTGGATTCACTGGGGCAGGATCTGCGGCACTGGATCGGACTGCGCGAAGCTCCTCCAAACAATTCGGACCTCGTCCGGCCGAGCGTTTTTCGTAGAAGGCGCGTGACTCGTCGGCAAGAAGCCGCAGGCGAGGATCGATCAGATCGGCCAGTCCGAGTCGCATGGAACCGATCGTATGGGAGAGATCGCGATCTGTACCGGCTCGTCGAACGTCACGTGTTCAGGTAGGTGTGGACGCGTTCGCGGTCGTCGTCGGTTGCCGGAAGTTGGACGACGAGTAGCAGTTCCGGGTTCTCGACCAGCCGCAGTTGGAATAGTTCCAGGTCGATCGGCCCTGCCTCGGGGTGGTCGATGCTGATGATGGTCGGCTTGAAGTCCTGTATCGGATACTCCGACCACCAGGTGCGGAATTCCGGGCTGGCGGCGCTCAATTCGGTCACCACTTGGGTCAGGCGTGGGTCACCCGGACTGTTGCCGAGCAGAACTCGGAACTGGCTGATGATCGCCCGGGCGGCGGCTTCCCAGCGGCGCATCATGGCGCGGTTACGTTCGTCGGTGTACATCCACCACAGCAGATTCCGGTGCTCGGGCGCCAGCGCGGCCGGGTCGGCGCGGATCCGGCTGAACGCACTGTTCCACACGACGAAATCCAACCGCGCATCGTGCACCACCGCCGGGGTCGGATACGTCGCGTCGACCAACCGTTGCAAACGCGTGATCTCATCCCCTGCCTGATATTTCACCACCGGATCGGCGAGCCCAGCGAGCCTCCGCAACTGCCTGTGCTGGACAGGCTCCAGACGCAACGCCCGCGCCAGCGCGTCCACTACCTGCGGGCTGGCCGCGATCTTGCGGCCTTGCTCCAGCCACGTGTACCAAGTGAGACTCACCCCGGCCAACTCGGCAACCTCTTCACGACGCAGCCCCGGGGTGCGCCTCCGGCCTGGGATCAGATCCTCAGGCAGACCGACATCGGCGGGTTGCAAGCGGGAGCGGTGTGCCTTGAGGAAATCGGCGAGTTCGGCGCGGTGCTTGTCGATCATCAGGTGGTTCCCTCACCGGGTCAATCAGTGAACATTGCTGTTCTGGGTAGCAGTATTCGTACCAGGACCAGCGTCGCTGGGCGATCTAGCGTCGATATCAGCAGGTGATCGACGACATCACCGACGACGAGGAAGCAGTTACCATGAGTAGCAACGAATTCCGGCCAATTCTGGTCATCGGCGCCACGGGTCGTCAGGGGAGTGCGACCGTGCGTCAGCTGCTGGCGCAGAGGCGTCCGGTCCGTGCGTTCGTCCGCGATCCCGCGGCTCCGGCGGCTCAGCGGTTGGCGGCGGCCGGCGCGGAGCTGGTCATCGGTGATCTCGACGATCCGGCCGCGGTGAAGTCCGCGCTGGACGGCGCTTACGGTGTCTTCCTCATGCTGACCATGATGGAAGGGGTTCACATCACCGAGGCGGGGCTGGCTGCCGAGCGGCGACGCGGCGAGCTCGTGGTCGATCTGGCGCGTGCGGCCGGTGTCGAGCATCTGGTCTACAGCTCGCTGCGCGGCGCCGGGCTCGGCACGAAGGTCACCTATTACAAGGTGAAGGAACACCTCGAGGCCTACATCGCGGACAGCGGGGTGCCCGCCACGGTGTTGCGGCCTACCTTCTTCATGGACAACTTCGACACCTTGAACCGGCCCGCCGTCGGTGACGACGGCACCCTGATCGTCAACCTGGCTGTGCGGGAAGACATTCCGCTGTCGCTGATCGCGGTGGAGGACATCGCGGCGTTCGCGGCGATCGCCTTCGCCCGGCCGGTGGACTACCTCGGTGCCACGGTGTCGCTGGCGGGCGACCGGCTCACCGCGCCGGAGATCGCCTCGGCCTTCGGCGCGGTGAGCGGGCGACCGGCCCGGAGCAATCGGCTGTCGATCGAGATGGTGCGAGCTTTCGATGAACATGTTGCCGAGATGTTCGAGGCGTTCGACACCGTACCGGATCTCGGCATCGACATCGACGAGCTGCGCCGTCTCCGTCCGGAGCTGCTGGACTTCCCGGGATGGCTCGCGCGCAGCGGGTGGAAGTCCTGACAATTCGATGAGCGAACGCATTCAGCTGCGGTCGGTATGCGGCGATCGCGTGGAGGAAGGCGGTGGACGAGGAGCTATTCCGGGTCCGCGGCAGAGCGGCTCTCGGCGGTGGTGGCGAGGTATTCGCCCAATTCCTGGGTCAACGTGCGGTCGAGCGCTTGGACGAGACTGTGCTGCACGGCGGCAACGGCAACGTCACGCAGGTGATTGATCATGGTGGTGGTTTCGGCGATCTCGGCGTCGGTGGTCGGTAGCCAGCCGGGGCCGTGCAGTTCGACGAGATGGTCGCGGGTGACGGTGAACATCTGGTGGGCGATGTCGTCGAGGCGGTCCTGGACCACTGCCTGCAGGTCGGCGAGGCGGCGGAGGTCGAACTTGTACTCGCGCAGGTCGGCGAAGGTCTCGAGCAGGAGCGGATCGGTGAATTCCACCATGTCGCCGCGGACTCGGAGCACCCCGAGCTCGCTGAGACGAGTCAGCATCGTCGGGTCGTTCGCCTCGGCGCCGAGGAAGGTCGCGACCAGTTCGAGGGGGACCTCGAGTGAGGCGTCGACCGGGTCGGGGGTCGCCGTACGCGGCAAACCGAGGACATCGACGAGATCCTTGCCGGTTTCCCAGCTGGTGATGAAGTCGGCGATGTGCGCGGTGGTGAAGCCGCGTTGCAGCAGCGCGTCGATGAGTTTCAGGCGCTCGAGGTGGGTGTCGTCGTAGATCAGGGCGCGCCCGGCGCGGGCGGTCGGCACCGGGAGCAGTCCGCGCTCTTGATACGAGCGCACGTTGCGGGCGGTGGTTCCTGCGGCGCGGGCGAGATCATCGATGCGGTACTCCGACACCCGTCTCGTCTCCTGTTCGTCTCGCGGCCACCGAGCAGGCACCGGCTGTGTCCATGTCCCCGGGATGCGTCCTCGGGGACATGGACACAGGGATCGTTGTCACCCTAGCCGAGCGGGACCACGGCATGGTCGCTGGTTCCGATCACCGATTCCCCGTCGGCGGGGGTGAACAGGAAGTCGTCGGGGTCGACGACAGCCAATTGCTGAACGTACTGGGTGCCGAAGCCGGGAAACATCGTCGCGTTGAAGCCGTCCTCGGTGAGATACCAACTGCGGCAGCCGGAATTCCACGTCGTCGCCGTCAGGCGCTGCTGTAGCTGCTCGTTGTACCGGTCCTGTCTATCGCGCCGCACTTCGAGGGTGCGCAGATTCTGCGTCAGGATCATGCCGATGGCGTCGGTCAGGTAGTCGATCTGCGCTTCCATGTACACCAGCGCCGAATTGTGGCCGGGTCCCGAATTCGGTCCGAACGTGAGGAACAGGTTCGGGTATCCGGCCACGGCGACACTCTTGAACGCGTAGGCCCCCTTGCTCCATTCGTCAGCGAGGACCCGTCCGTCGCGGCCGGTCACCGGGATCGGGCTGCCGGTCTTGGAAACCTCGAATCCGGTGGCGAAGACGATGGCGTCGAAACGGTGCTCGATACCCTCGGCGGTGCGGATGCCGTGTTCGCTGATGCGGGCGATCGGCCAGGTGACCAGGGTGCAGTTGTCCTTCTGCAGTGCCGGGTAGTAGTCGCTGGTCATCAGCAGCCGCTTGCAGCCGGCGCGGAATCCCGGGGTGAGCTGGCGGCGCAACCACGGGTCGCGCACCTGGGAACGCAGGTGCAGCTTGGCCACCGATTCCACGACCCGGGTCAGCGGCGTGTTCCAGACGACCCCGAGCGCCACCGACTCATGCCCCCAGAACCAGCCTCGGCGGGCGAGGGACTGGGTGACCGGCAGCCGACGATACATCTGCTTGGTTCGTTGGCTGGTCGGTCGGTTGACCCGGGGTAGCACCCACCCCGGAGTCCGCTGGAATACCTTGACCGCCGCGGCACGACGTACGAGTTCGGGAACGATCTGCACGGCACTCGCGCCGGTGCCGACCACCGCGACCCGCTTACCGGTGAAGTCGTAGTCGTGATCCCAGCGCGCGCTGTGGATCTTGTGCCCCTGGTAGTCCTCGATCCCGGGAATACTGGGAAGACTGGCATTGGACAATGGTCCAGAGGCGATGACGATCGTGCGCGCCTGCACTGCGCGCTTACGCCCTGCCATGGCGATGGTCCACAGGCCGCTCACCTCGTCGAAGGTGGTTCCGGTGACGTTGTGCCCGAACCTGATCCGGGGCCGCAGGTCGAATTCGTCGACCATCGACTCGATGTAGTCGAGTATCTCGGAACTGCCGGAGTAGGTGTGCGACCAGTCGGGATTGGGCGCGAAGCTGTAGGAGTACAACCGCGAGGGAATGTCACACGCGGCGCCGGGATAGGTGTTGTCGCGCCAGGTTCCGCCCACCTGTGACCCGCGTTCGAAAATCGCGAAGTCGGTGATCCCTTTCTGGCGCAACCGAATCGCGGTACCGATCCCCGCGAAACCCGCGCCGATGATGGCCACATCCAGCGGCTCGGCGGCGCTCACGCGACCGGCTCGTAGGTCAGTTCCTTGGACCAGGTCGGCTGCGGTCCGAGGAAGCGGTCGGGAACACGTGCGGTCAGTTTCACCAGCGCGTCGGCGAGCAGGTGGTAAGGGTGATCGCGGTTGATCACCCAATTCGCGTGCATCTTGACGATGCGGTACATCGGTACGCGGTTAGCGATCGGATTACGTTCACCGACAGCCCTGAAGCGTCGCATAGCCGCGTACAGGCGTTCCTCGTCCACGCCCATGTCGACGACATTGTCGCGCATCTTGTTCAACAGCGGCACATAGCTCAGAACGCCTATGAGGAACGAGGGCTTGGCCCAGCCGCCGACCAGGTCGATGAGCAGTTTGCGGGCGGGGGAGTGGCCGAGCAGTTCCATGACCGCGTAGTCGGTGGCCAGGTGCCGGGATTCGTCGGCATTGATCTTCTTGAACGCGTCCTGCGCGACCGGGTCGGTGACCTCGTCGGTGATGAATTTGATCAGCGCGCCGTCGAGCGCGACCTCGAGCATCGGAATGACCGTGCCGAGGAAGGAAAGCGACATGCCGTCGGCGTGCTTGTCGAGGAAGTCGATCACCAGTTTGACGTTGATATTCGGTTCCGGGATCTCGTCGCCGTCGAGCATTCCCCAGCGGCGCATCAGCGCCAGTTCGGCGTTGGCGTGGCGCTGTTCTTCGGCGTGGAAGTAGCGGTAGATCTCGCGCAAGGTCTCGGTGGGCGCCTTTTGCGCCATGGCGGCGAATCCGCGGGCGCCGACGTTTTCTATCCACATCAGATCGGCCATGAACGGCTTCAGTTTGGCGTGCAACGCGGGGTCGACGAGTTCGGCGCCCGGTGCGTCCCAGTCGATATCGGCCAGTGCCCACTGTCGAGCCTTGATCTTGGCCAGCATGTCGTCGAAGTCGAAGGACATCTCAGACTCCTGTCTTCTCGGTGTCGGTCGTGACGGGCTTCGGGTTCGAATCGGCTTGCGGGAGAAGGCGATTGAGGGCGCCGAGGCCGCGGGTATAGAGGGTGGGGAATTGCCGCTTGAGCAGCCAGATCAGCCGAGCGTCGAGCTGGGGCAACACATAGAGCCGGCCTCGGTCGTTGGCATCGAGGGTCATCCGGGCGACACGCTCGGGGGAGTAGCCGGTCCAGCGCATCAGCGTTTCGGCCAGGTTCATCGCCGTGGTGTCGATGCGGCCGTCGCGGGCGACATTGGTCTTGACGAAGGTCGGGCACAGCACGGTGACCGCGACTCCGCTGCCGGTGAGCTCAGCGGCCAGTGTTTCCGACAGCGACATGACCGCGGCCTTGGAGACGTTGTAGGGCCCCATGGTCGGTGCGGCGGCGAAGCCCGCCGCCGACGCGACATTGATGATGCCGCCGCGTTCGGCGGCACGCAGTTGCGGGGTGAACAGCTCACAGCCGTGGACCACACCCCACAGGTTGATGCCGAGTGCCCATTGCCAGTCGTCGAGACCGATGTCGCCGACAGGGCTACCGCCGATGCCGACGCCGGCGTTGTTGATCACCAGGGTGGGTGGGCCGCCCAGGAGCAATTCGGTGTGCAGTGCCAGGCTCTCCATGTCGCCGCGGGAGGCGACATCACAGAACAGGGCATGCGCGGTCGCGCCGTGCATGCGTTCGATCAATCGCACCGTCCGCTCGGCCCGGTCTTTGTCGATATCGGCGCACACCACTTGGCCGCCGCGGGCCGCGAGCTCGAGCGCGAACGCCCGGCCGATGCCGCTGCCCGCCCCGGTGACCACGGCCTTGGCGCCATAGGATCGACGGCTGTTGCCCGGTAGATAATCCAGTATTCCCACGGTCAGCTCACTCGCTCTCGGGTCGAGGTATCGGATGCCGCCAGTGCGTCGGCGATGAAACGGGCCGCTCGGCGCAGCGCCGGTGCGGCCTCTGGCACCAACAGCGGCAGGGCCTGGAACACGTGGACCTGTCCGGGCCACAGCTCGAGTTCGCAGGAGCCGCCGGCCGCAGTCACCATCTCGCGCAGGTGCACGGCATCGCCGACCAGCATTTCCGTGTCACTGGCCTGCACGAACAGCGGCGGCAGCGCCGTGCCGGGCGGGATTGTCAGCCGCAGTCGCGGCGAGTCGGCCGGTTCCTGCGCCATGTACAGTTCGGCAGCGCTGCGGCCTACGCGCGCCGAGGCCATGGCTTCGGCGCCGTGGCGCTGATGGTGCTCGGCCAACCTGAACGAAAGATCGATCAGCGGCGAGAACAGCACGGCACCGGCGGGCTGCGGGATGGTGGTCCTGGCGTTGTCCAGCAGGAGGTCCACCGTCAGATGGCCACCGGCGGAGTCAGCCGCGATGAGCACATCCGTTGCGCGATAACCGTTTCCGAGCAGCCACCGATACCCGGCTGCGACATCGTCGGCCGCGGCCGGGAACCGGTGCTCCGGCGCGAGCCGGTAGTCGATCACGAATACCGGCAACCCGGTCTCCCGTGACAGCCGGGCCGCCAGACCGCGGTGCGTCCGCGCCGAGCAGAGCACGTATCCGCTTCCGTGGACGAAATAGATTGCCCGGTCGCCGAATTCGACATCCGCGGCCCGAACCCATTCTCCGCGCACCGCACCGGACCGCACGGGCGTGACCCGGGTTCCCCTAGGGGGCGGTCCGCCCACGGCCATGATCGCGGCTGTCACCGTTCTGGCCGCGGCTATGCCGAGTCGATTGTGTGGAAGCGCGCAGTTGATAGGACGCAGCACGTGGTGGCCCGCTGTCAGTGCCAGTCGCGATCGTCGTGAAGGTGGCACCGCCACCACATTCGCCAACCGTGAGGTCGCCGTTGACCTTGTTGTTGTCATGGCCCCCAGTGTCATCAGCTTATGTGCCATTTGTCAATGGCGCATTTGTGGTCCACACTGTGGCTGCAGGGGCGCCGAGACTCGATACCCGCCACGAGGGAGTAGCACGACGATGTCAGCCACAGGGCTCGAACAGCACATCTACCAGGTGAAAGTCCGCGATGTCATCCGGGAGACAGCGGATGCGGTGTCGTTGACGCTGGATGCGGTGGCGGGTCCGGAAACCCCGTTCGACTACCAGCCGGGACAGTTCCTGACACTGCGGGTGCCATGCCCGAACGGGTCGCTCGCTCGCTGCTACTCATTGTCGAGTTCGCCGCATCTACTGGCCCGCCCGACCATCACGGTCAAACGTGTCCCTGACGGCCGCGCATCCAACTGGATCTTCGACAATGCCTCGCCCGGAACGGTTTTCGACGTTCTCGCGCCGACTGGCAGCTTCGTTCCGCGGGACTGGACCGCGCCGTTCCTGCTGGTGGCCGCGGGAAGCGGAATCACCCCGATCATGTCCATCCTGCGGACTGCCCTTGCCCTGCACCACAATCCGATCACGGTGGCCTACGCGAACCGCACTGCCGAGTCCGTCATCTTCATTCGCGAACTCGATGCGCTGGCCCGATGCCACCCCGATCGTCTCACCCTCACGCACTGGCTGGAATCGGAATCCGGCCGCCCCACCGAGGTCGCGCTACGGTCCTGGCTCATCGCACCCGTGGAGTCACACGCCTACCTCTGTGGTCCGGCGCCCTTCATGGCGGCAGCTCGCGGCGCACTGGTCGACAACGGCCTTGCCGCGCAGCATATTCACGCCGAGACCTTCCTGTCGCTGACCATCGATGCTTTCAGCCCACCCACTCGGGTGGTCTGCGACAGTGCGTCGAGCTCGACAGCGACGGTCGAACTCGACGATGAGATCCATTCCATCACCTGGCCGACTGACGCCGTGCTCCTCGATGTGCTGCTCGCTCGCGGATTGGACGCGCCCTATGTGTGCCGCGAGGGAACCTGCGGCGGCTGCGCGTACACCCTGCGCCGAGGCGAGGTCCACCTGCGTGAAAACCACACCCTCGACGAGCACGATCTGGCTCGCGGTACCCGACTCGCCTGTCAGTCACTGCCGCGAAGCGAAATTCTCGACGTCGCATTCGACCTATGACCCGGGCTCGAAGGGGTCGCGCTCACTCGGCGTCAGCGGGCGAACTCCTGGTAGAGCTGCGGCAGAAATCCGGCCAGATGATTCATCTCCTGACCGCAGTGCAGGAGTAGTTCGCGGGCGAGGTCGACATCGAGGAGGAGGTCTCGGGGGTCGACGGCAGGCCCGCGTTCGATTGCTTGTGCGGCCTGGGACAGGTCGGGTTGGTGGAGGCCGTGCATATTGAGGTAGAAGCGACTGCGCATCTCGCATCCCGCGGGTGTCGGCCTCACCTGGTGCGCCAGCCATCCGAGGTCGACCGGTGCGACGATGCTGCCGACCCGTCCGAGAATGATCGTGTGCTGATCGGGGACGTGGAAGCCATGGGCGCGTGGATCGGTGAAGGCAATCGCCAGTTGCTGGAGTTTCGGGCCGATGTACTCGTCGACGTAGGCGATGTTGCCGATGTACTTCTCGCGGTCGGGGATGCGTTCCGCCGACCGGTCTCGGGCGATGGCGCAGTAGAGGTGCGCGTCGGGGTGCCAGAGTTTGTAGCGCGCGGATTCGACGGTGTGCCAGGCGAACCACCAGTCCCACATGGCGGCGGTGACGCCCCGCATCTCGGTATGTACCGCGACCCAGATCGCGCCGGATGCGGTTGTGCCGTAGCCGGTTTCCACCGCGGCGACACCGTGCGGTGAGAGGTCCGTCGGAAGTGCGGAGAACTCGGGAATCTGCTCTGGTGGTGTCGGGCCGCCGAGATAGGCCGCAGCCACCGACGGCAGAACGGGAGCAGTGTGCGTGGCCATGAATTTCGCGTACGGTTCGGCGCGGTCCTCGGCGGAGTATCCACGGTATCGAACGTTCGGATCGGCGGCGGCGGAGACCGGGAGACCGGACAGTGCCAAACCTGCGCCGACGATCGCCGCCAACTGGATCGCACCGCGCCTGTTGGGTTTCGGTTGACTCGGCATCCGTCGACCCTATGGTCACGGAGAACGGGTACCGAGGCCTTGGATCAGGTCTGTGAAGTACCACAACTTGCGGAGGTGGCATCGGTGCCGAGCCGACCTTCGGCCACAGCGAACAGAGGATCGTCGATGAAGTTGCGTCGTGTTCGGACCGAGGACGGTTTGCAGACACAGTCTTTCCGTGATGGGCAGTGGTCTGCGCATCACGAACCGATGGTGGGCACGGTCTTCAGTGATCAGTGGGAGCTCGGCGTCGCTGACGGGCACCTGCGGGAGTCCGAGCTGTTGCTGCCGTTCAACCCGGCCTCATTTCGGGACTTCATGTTGTTCGAGCAACGCAATATCGACGCCAGCCGCGGTCTGGTGCGCCGATTCCATCCGACGCAGTACCGGTTGGCCGCCGCGGTAGAACGGCTGAGCGGTCGGAGTTTTCCGCTGTTCAAGCCGAAGCCGTTGTTCTATCAGCAGCCGATCTACTACATGGGAAACCATCTGACATTCGTTCCGTCGGGTACCCCGATCTGCGCACCGGCCTACTCGTCGGCATTGGATTACGAACTCGAGATCGGATTCGTTCTCGCTGAGCCGTTGTACTGTGCGACGCCGGAGCAGGCCGCCGCCGCGATCGGCGCGTTCGTCCTGCTCAACGACTTCAGCGCGCGAGACATTCAACGAGCCGAGATGGCCAGCGGATTCGGGCCACAGAAATCCAAGCATTTCGCCAGTTCGATGTCGGCGACAGCCGTGACCGCGGACGAAATCCTGTCCCGCATCGACAATCTCACCGGGTCGGTCAGAATCAACGGAGACACCGTCGAGACGGTGTCGAGCGCCGGGATGCGATGGAGCCTCGGTGAAGTCCTCGCCCACGCTTCCCGCAGCGAACATCTCTATCCCGGAGAGTTGTTCGGAACCGGCACGCTGCCCGGCCGCAGCGGTATGGAAACCGGCCACTGGCTCGAACCGGGAGACGTCCTCACCTTGACTCTCGACGATATCGGCGAGGTCGAACACCTCATCACCGGCTGATAGGTATCCGCTACGGCGAATCCCACCCGCTCAACCCTGTTCGAGTTCCCCGCGCACGGTCGCGGCGATGCGGGTGAGTGCGGTCCCGAGGTTGCGGCGCTGAGCGGTGGTCAGCGGATCGAATACGAGCCGCTTCACGTGCGCGACGTGCTCCGGGGCGGTCTCGGCGAGCTTCCGGCGGCCGCCGTCGGTGAGGGTGGCGAAGGTGTATCGGCCGTCGCTCGGGTCGGGTCGGCGGGTGACCCAGTCGCGGGCTTCGAAGCGGTCCATCGCTTTCGACAAGCGGGGCTGGGTGCTGTCGCAGACCCGGGCGAGGTCGCTCAGACGCATCGTGTCGTCGTCAGCCATGGACAGTTGGGCGAGCACCCCGTACTCGAAGTTGGAGATGCTCGCGTCGCGTTGTAGCTGGCGGTCGAGAGCTGCCGGCAGGGCGATGACGACCGTCAGCAGTGCCTGCCACAGCTCCTGTTGTTCGTCATCGAGCCAGGGTGAGGGGGTGTTCATGCGCTCATGGTACTTGCCTGGGAAACCTTGACTTGCCTGGGCAAGTCAAGGTGCGCTACATTTTGACTTGCCTAGGAAAGTAAAAACACTTCCTCGGGCAAGCTGAGGAGCTGATTTCGATGACTACGAGCCGAGGGCCTTCCATGAACGACCGAGCTTCCAACAGGCCCGCCGCGGCCTACGCGGATCTCCTCGCTCGCGTTGTGCCACAGGCGCGCGACCAACGCCTGTGGAGTCCGGCCGATGGGCCACTGCCGAGCCTGTTCGTCAGCCACGGCGCCCCGTTCACCCTCGACGATCCGCAATGGCTCGGCGACCTCTACGCCTGGGCTCGATCGATGCCCAAACCCCGTGCGATCGTGGTCGTTTCGGCTCACTGGGAACGGGCACCGGCCGCGATCACCGCAGCCGCGGCAGGCACCCCGCTCTACTACGACTTCAGCGGCTTCGACCCCCACTACAAGACCCTTCCCTACGCGACCCCGGACGCCACCGACCTCGCTCGCCGACTCGCTGGTCTACTGGGCTCCACGCCCGTGCACGAGTTCGCCGACCGCGGCCTGGACCACGGCGCGTTCATCCCGCTCATGGCCATGTATCCCGCAGCCGACGTCCCGGTCGTGCAGCTGTCGATGCCCAGCCTCGACCCCCGCGCGCTTCTCGAACTCGGCGCACGTCTGCGGCCGCTGCGCGAAGAAGGTGTCCTCGTACTCGGCTCGGGCTTCATGACGCACAGCTTCGCCGTCTTCCGCCGACCGGAGCTCGTCACCGAGACAACAGCTTTCGACGAATGGGCAACCGATGCTCTCGCTCGCGGCGACGTCGATGCCCTCGCCGATTACCGCGTGAAGGCACCCGGGGCCGCCGTCGCCCACCCGACGGCCGAACACTTCGTCCCGCTGCTGCTCACTGTGGGTGCCGCTACCGACCCCGCCAGCGCGGTGAGCGCCATCGACCGTCTGGTCATGGGCAACTCCATCCGCTCGGTCCAACTGACCTGAGCCGGAACGACTTTCCCCTTCCCACTCGATCGCCTCATCTCGGGGCGACGACATCGAAACACCCCGGAGGACAGTTCCATGAAGGCAATCCGTTTCCACGAGTTCGGCGCCAGTGAAGTCCTGCGTTACGAAGACGTCGACCGTCCAGTTCCCGCGCTCGGGCAGGTGCTCGTGCAGGTCGAGGCCACTTCGTTCAACCCGGTCGACGATCACATCCGCGCCGGCCATCTGGCGGAGATGATTCCGATCGCGCTGCCCTATGTACCGGGCATCGACCTGGCAGGCACCGTCGTCGAACTCGGTGCGGACGTGACGAGCTGGGCAGTCGGCGACCGGGTCGTGGCGATGCTGCCCCTCGACTCCGCTGGCGGCGCAGCCGAATTCGCGCTGGTCCCCGCCGAGTCCCTGGCCACGGCACCGCAGACGATCGAGTTGGTCGACGCCGCGGCGCTGCCGCTGACCGGCCTCGCGGCCTGGCAGTTGGCATTCGAGCTCGCCGAGCTGAAACCGGGTCAGACGGTCCTGGTCAACGGGGCGGCGGGTGCGGTGGGCAGTCTCGTGGTGCAGCTCGCCGTCGATGCGGGAGCGCAGGTGACCGCGGTGGACGCGCCGGAACACGCCGACCGGCTCCGCGGCTACGGCGCGGTCCGGGTCGAAGGCCCCCTCGATCTCGCCGACGGTCCGGACGCGGTGGGTGGTCCGTTCCAGGTCGTGGTGAACCACGTCCGGGTTTCCCCTGAGGAACTCGCACAACTGACGAACTATGTCGCCGACGGCGGGATCGCCACAAGCTCGGCAGGCCCGATTCCCGAGGACACTGCCCGCGGGGTCCGCAGCGAGAGCCTGTGGGTCCGCAGCGACGGAGCGCAGCTGAGCGAGCTGGTCGCCAAGGTGGACGCAGGCAAGCTCCACCTCCACATCGCCGAACGCCGCACGGTGGCAGAGCTGGCCGACGTGCACGCGGACGCAGGCGAAGGCCGCCTGACCGGAAAGACCGTCCTGCTCGCCCCCTGATCATCGTCATCCGAGGTGAGGTGCGCACCCTGCCGGAAGGTGCGCGTGCTCATGTACCGAGACCGGCAGAGCGGAGATCCTGGAACGAGCGACGGTCGCCGGGGGAGAGTCCGTCGGCTCAGGCCGCCACTACCTCGGCGGCGCCGTTGAGTCGGGCGTAGCGTCCCCCGCCGTCGACCAGCGTCGTGTGATCGCCGAGCTCGACGACCCGGCCGTGGTCGAGTACGGCGATCTGGTCGGCGTCGCGGATGGTGCTGAGCCGGTGGGCGATCGTGATCACCGTGCGGCCCTGGGCCACCACGTCGATGGCGGCCTGCACCGCGCGCTCGGTCTCGTTGTCGAGGGCACTGGTCGCCTCGTCGAGCACCAGCACGCGCGGGTCGCGCAACAGGGTGCGGGCCAGGGCGATGCGCTGCTTCTCGCCCCCGGAGAACCGGTGTCCACGCGACCCGACCACGGTGTCGTAGCCCTGCGGCAGCGAGGCGATCAGCTCGTGGATCTGGGCGGCGCGGGCCGCGCGCTCGATCTCGGCGTCGGTGGCGCTCGGCGCGGCGAAGCGGAGGTTCTCGCGAATGGTCGTATGCAGCAGGTAGGACTCCTGCGACACCACACCGACTATGCGAGCCAGGGTGCCGAGCTCCAAGTCGCGGACGTCGACGCCGTCGATGCTCACCCGCCCGGCGGTCGCGTCGTGCAGTCGGGCGACGAGCGAGGCGAGGGTGGTCTTGCCCGAGCCGGTCTCGCCGACCAGGGCCAGTGTCGACCCGGCCGGCACGACGAGCGAGACGCCGTCGAGCACGTCGGGGCCCGCGGCGTCGTAGCGGAAACCGACATCCTCGAACCGGACCTCGCCCACGACATCGCGCGGGTCGAGGTCGACCGGCTGGGTGGGCTCATCGATCTCGACCGGAAGGTCGAGGTAGCCGAAGATCCGGCTGAACAACGCCATCGAACTGGTGACTTCGACACCCACGTTGAGCAGGGCCATCAGCGGCCGGAAGAGCCCGGCTTGCAGCGTGGTGAAGGCGACAAGCGTGCCGATCGTCATGCCGCTACTGGTCGCCGGAAGGCCGGCGGCGAGATAGAGCAGGGCGGGGATGGCCGCGAA
The DNA here is from genome assembly GCF_001613085.1 of Nocardia salmonicida NBRC 13393. GTDB lineage: Bacteria > Actinomycetota > Actinomycetes > Mycobacteriales > Mycobacteriaceae > Nocardia > Nocardia salmonicida. Next base: position 238,770 of record NZ_BDBR01000004.1, on the reverse strand, counting down.
GAGGATGCTCATCGTGGCCATCCGCCAGCGGCCCGCGAGCTGCGAGCGCACTTCGAGGCCGACCAGATCGTGCGAGGTCTTCTCGAACTGGGCCGAGGCGAGGGGACCGGTGCCGAGGGTCTTGCCCAGCTGCACGCCGCTCACCGAGAGCCCCTCCTCGACCTGACCGTGCAGGTCGGCGAGGTGGCGTTGGCGCTGGGCGGTGATGTCGCGGCGAAGCAGGGCGACGCGTCGGGTCAGCCAGATCGCCGGTGGCAGCACCACCAGCGACAGCAGCGACAACCGCCACGACAGCACGGCCATCGCGACGGCGGTGCCGACCACGGTGGTGACGTTGCTCGCGATGGAGGTCGCGGTGCTGGTGACCACCGACTGCATGCCGCCGACATCGTTGATCAGGCGGGACTGGACCTCACCGCCGCGCGTGCGGGTGAAGAACGCCAGCGACTGCCGCTGCAGGTGGCGGAACACATCGGCCCGCAGCACATGCATGACCTGCTGCCCGACGGTGGTGGAGATGAGCGTCTGGCCGACGCCGAGCACCGCGGTGAGCACGGTGACGGCGAGCATGCCGCCCACGGCCCAGAGCAACAGCGACACGTCCTGGTGGGGCAGCGCGTCATCGATCACCAGTCGCAGCAGGAACGGTGAGGCGAGGCTGATCGTCGAACCCGCCACGATCAGGACGGTCAGCAGGGTCAGCTGAAGCCGGTACGGCGCGAAGAGCGCGGCGATCCGGCGCAGAGACACCGGGGACTCGCGCAATTGTGCGCGGTCGGCCGGGTCAGGTCGGCGGGTGCGGCCGCCAGAGACTTTCACTTCCATATGCAACCCCCTTGGGTTGTGTTTATGCTGAGGTTACCTCACTATCTGGTAGGGGGAACAAGGCGAGAGGCGGGTTTATGCCCGACAACGAGAGCGACCTGCTGATGCAGGTGGCCAGGACGCTGCGTCGGCGCTGGTCGGCGGTGTACGCGCCGATGGGGCTGACCCCGCACCAGGCCCGCGCGCTGCGGGTGGCAGGCGAGCACGACGGACTCCGGTTGTCGGCTGTCGCCGACGCGTTGCGGATCAGCCCCCGGTCGGCCACGGAGGTGGTGGACGCGCTCGAGAAGGCGGAGTTGGTCACGCGCGAGCCCGACCCGACAGACCGCCGCGCCACTCTCGTGTCCGTGACCGCACGGGGTAGGCGAATCCTCGACACCCTGACCGAGGCCCGGACGAAGGACGCCGACGATTTCTTCGGAAGACTCACCGACGTGGAGCGTGCCTCGCTGCGTGACATCCTCGGCAAGCTCGTCTCCTGAGCGGGGCGCGGCGAGAAGTGCAGATGCCCGAGTGGTTCGGCCGCTCGGGCAGTCTCACCCGAGGATCAGTCGAGCACTTCGTTCAGTTTCCCGGTTGCGACGTCGAAGACGAATCCGCGCAGGGATGTGGTTTTGGTGATGAAAGGGCTGCGTTCGATCCGGCGCAACGAGTTGCGGACGTCCTCGTCGAGATCGCCGAAGGCCTCGGCGGACCAGGTCGGCTTGATGCCGATCTCGTCCTGAATGGCCCGTTTGAAATCGTCGTCGGTGAAGGTGAGCATGCCGCAGTCGCTGTGGTGGATCAGGATGATCTCGGTGGTACCGAGCAGCCGCTGGCTGATGGCCAGCGAGCGGATCTCGTCGTCGGTGACCACGCCGCCCGCATTGCGGATGACGTGCGCCTCACCGTCCTGTAGACCCAGGATGCGGTAAACGTCGAGGCGGGCGTCCATGCACGCCACCACGGCGACGTGCTTGCTGGGAGGCAGGGGGAGTGGGCCCTTGAATTGCGCTGCGTACGCGGTGTTGTTGCTCAGGTATTCGTCTGTGACGGTCATGGCGGCGTCCTCGGGTCGATGGGTTGCGACATACGAATCTCCGCATTCATGGTTGGTGCAGTGCCGGAGAGCGGCCAGAGATTCGCGCAGATCGAAAAGAAGGGTCGTTCGCAGCGATGCGAACGAGTAGAAGCGCGCATTCTGCGGTGCCTGATCTGCGAGTCCGTGCTTGCCTGATGGCGCTGCGCCGATCAGTCCGTCGTGACATCGCGGCGGGAAAGCCTCCTGAGTTGACAACGTCGGCCGAACGCTCACCAGGATCTAGAACACGTTCTACAATCCGGCCATGGACCTTGTCGCGATCGAGGAGATCAAGCGTCTCAAGCACCGCTACTTCCGCACACTCGACCTGAAGCTGTGGGACGAGTTCGCGGACTGCCTCGCCGAAGACGTCTCCGCGCGCTATGGCACGCAAGCTATGGGCGAGCCGCTGCACTACGACAACCGGGCCGACGTCGTGGCGTTCATGGAGAAGAACCTCGGGCCCGGGATCGTCACGATCCACATCGCCAACCACCCCGAGATCGAGGTCGACGGCGATACTGCGAAGGGTTCCTGGGCCTTCGAGGACACTGTCCTCGTGCCGAGCGCGAAGGTTCAGATCCGCGGCGGCGGATACTATTCCGACACCTATCGTCGCGACCGGGACGGGGCGTGGCGGATCGCCTCGACGCGGTACGAGCGCATCTACGAGGCATTGACCTCGCTGGAGGACCTGCCGAGCTTCACACTGCTCGCCAACCGCTGGGATCCCTCGCTCGAGCACTGACTTTCCGAACGTCATGCCGGACTGCGCATGTCGGACATCGTTTCTACAATCTCAGCGTGACGCTCACCCTCGCCGACCTCGTCGGCTACACCGATCGTGGCCTCGATGCCGATCTCGCCCGCTGGTTCCCGGATGACAGCGAACCCGTTGCCGTCTCGGCCGAAACCCGTTCGGTGGAGCCATTTCTCGAAAAACTGGCCCCTGTCGATGCTGCCGCGCTGGCGGCCTTCGACCGCCGGGTGCGCTCCGGTCGGCTGCCGCAGTTCCTCGACATCTTCGACTGGTCCTACGCTTTCGACTTCGCCGACAACGGCTGCGGGATTCTCGATGCCGACTACACCACCGAACTGACCGACGAGGACGTGTTCTCCCTCGGTGCCGACGGCGGCGGCAACCTCTATGTCTTGCTCACCACCGGCCAGATCGCGGTGTGGTTCCACGAGGAGGAAGTGCTCGAGGGCGGCACCCGCTTCGACAACCTCGACGTCTTCCTCTGGTCGTATGTGCGCTACCGAGCGGTGCGCGCGGGCAAGCTCGCCCTCTCCGACGTCGAGGCCGACTTCGCCGCGCTCGGCCAGGACGGCGCGCTGGCCGAGGACCTGGGGTTGCTGAGTCTGATGGCCTAGGGCACGGTTGACCCTGACGCTGGGTAAACCCCGCAGCATGGTCGGCATGACTACGACAGCCGATCACTTCACGGTCCGCCACGACGGCGTCACGATCCCGGTGTCTCGCGGTGGCGAAGGGCGACCCTTGGTTCTGTGTCCTGGCCTGGCTTCGACACAGGCCGACCTGCACGAACTCATCGACCTGTTGCGGCGCGACTTCGACGTAGTGACCTTCGACCTCCGGGGCCACGGCCTTTCCTCCGCCGGGGACCGCTATTCCTTCGAGGCGTTCTTCGGCGATTTCGTCGCCGTGATGGCGGAGCTGGGCCGCCGCGACCTGCCCGCCGCGCCCGTGCTCGCCGGTCACTCGTACGGTGCGGATCTGGTCGTGCACTACGCCAGCGAATATCCCGACGCTGTCAGCGAACTCGTTGTCATCGACGGGGCGAATCCGATCCCCGAACCGTTCATCACCGAGATCGACCTGCCGGAATTTCGCGTGCTCTGGGAGGAATTCTCGACCGGTACCGCCGGATCGACCGTTCGATCCGCGTGATCATGTCGACCTCGATGGCCGGTGACAGCGTCGAGGTGCGAGCGCCGCGGCACAATCGGCTCTGGCGGGCAGGCATCGACCGGCTGGTCCGCGAGCGGCCGGACATCTGCCCCTCCTGGCTCGATGCCGGTCACGCGCTGGTCCTCACGCACGCTCCGGACATCGCCCGGATCATTCGGAGCGAGCGAACTCCCGCCGACCAGGCGGCTTCCTGAACTGGTCGCGGGCCGGGGAGACTGATCCGATGCTGACGATCGGCGAGCTCGCATCGTATGCCGGAGTGACCGTGCGTGCTGTGCGGCACTATCACGCCAAAGGGCTACTGCCGGAGCCTGAACGAGACCACTCCGGATATCGCAGGTACGACGCGGGGACCGTGGTGGAGCTGATAAGAATCCGGACCCTCGCCGGGGCGGGGGTTCCGTTGGCGCGCGTGCGACAACTGCTCCAGGCCGACGCCGAAGAATTCGCGGCGGCGATCGCGGACATCGATACGCGGTTGCGGGCGGAGATCTGGCAACGGCAGCGACACCGCGAACGGATCGCCCGCCTCGCCGCGGGGGACAGTCTGGCGTTGCCGCCGGAGGTGGTGGAGTTACTCGACCACCTGCGGGCACTCGGTCTACCGCACCCTGGGCGAAGCCCTCGACCGAACCGACAACGACCCGATGCTGATCGAACTGGTCGACAATATGGCCGCCTACCTCACACAGCTCGCTGATGAGCAGGGCGAGGACTAAGTCGGCGGCGGCTTCGAGCCGTCTCTGGTCGAATTGCTCGACGCGCTGGCATTCGACGCCGCGCCGCCGACCCGTCGACTGATCGAGTTGCTGAAGCAGCGGGGCTGGACCGGTTGGACCGAGCTCGAGCGCGTGGATCCGAGACGGAGCGGTGTTCCAGCCACTGAGAGCGATCGATAGGCGGCCGCACAGCGCATCGGAGCCGGTCCGGGCGAAGCTGCCTGTGCCACTTGTGATTGCGCTGGCGCGGCTCCCGCGTTCGAGCCCCTGAAGCGCCTAGAGTGAACCTTGCCCCGCGACGTGGCGGCGGAGTGTGGGTGCATGGGGAAGGGTTCGCCTCGGTCGGCTGGCCGGTCGAGGCGAACCGCATCGCCCCGCAACGTCATGCTCGACCGATCAGCTTCGGGAGCTGCGCTCCTGCGCTACTTCGGGGGTGGTGCCGGGTGAGTCTTCCAGTGCCACCGCGCTGATCCAGAGCCCGATCATGTCGGCGGTCTGGTCGATCACCGCGTCGCGGTCCATGCCCTCTTCTTCCATCTTGACCGAGCGCAGCGCGGTGGAGAAGCCAGCGTTGAGCACGATGTAGGCCATCGTGTCGACGTCGAGACCATGGGTCGGGCCGAGGGACTGGATCAGGTAGAGCTTGATGAGCATGCGCAGCCGCGGTTCGAATTCGGGGATACCGCTGCCGTAGAACTGCAGATCGGCCACCAGAGCCCGCACGAGTGGGCCGTTGGCCACGAGGATCTCGACCCCGACGCGGATGATCTCGGCAACCGTGTCTCGCCGCGGTTTGTCGACGACCGACATGGTGAGCAGCCGAGCGTATTCTTCCTCCGCCTGCACGAACAGGCTGTCGGTGAGCTCCTTGACGATCTCCTCGCGGTCGGTGAAATACCGGTACAGGGTGCCGATGCTCATGCCCGCTTCGGCGGCGATCCGGTTGGTCGAGGTGTTGCCGATACCGCGGGCGCCGAACAGCTCGGCGGCCACCTCGAGAATCCGTGCTCGTGTCTCCTTCGCACGATCCTGCTGGGGACGCTTGCGCTGTGGATCGGCGTGGATCGGCATCAGGTTGACCTCGAGACAAAGCGGAACCAAGTGAGCGGGAACTCGATACATCATCATCACGCCGACACCGAATCGGTCAATCCCCCATTTGTCGCGAGAGTCCCGGGCAGATCGACGCGCCGACACCGGCCTGTCCTGACAGATGTCATGCCGCATCCGTGGCGTTGTCACTCGAAACAGTGTTGGGACGCACTGTTTTTCGGCCTCCGCGGCGACGAACGTTGGAACTGTGCCTCGCACAACATCTTTCTCGCGCAACAGCTTGGAGAACACCATGCTTCAGCCCGAATCCCACCGCACACTCGGCAGCGTCGACGAGACCGCAGCCCCGCGCGTAGCGACGACCGATCCGACGCAGAGCCTGATCGACCAACTGGGCGGTCCGACAGGCATGATCTACACGGCCATCCCGGTCGTTGCCTTCGTCGTGGCGAACGCGCTGGTCGCACTACCGATTGCCATCGGGTCGGCCATCGCCATCGCCCTCGGCATCATGGGGCTCAGGATCGCTCGCGGTGAGCCGGTGGTGCAGGCGAGCGGCGGGCTCGCCGGGGTCGTCGTCGCGGGTGGGGTCGCCGCGTGGACCGGCTCGGCAGGCGGGTTCTTCCTGGTCGGCATCTGGGCCAGTCTGGCCGGTGCCGTTGTCACACTCGTCTCGCTGCTGGTACGTCGGCCGCTGACCGGGTTGCTGTGGAACATATTGCACGGCAACAAGTTCGACTGGCGACACGACCGTCCGTCACTGCGCGGGCACGATCTCGCCACCCTCGCACTCACCGTGATGTTCGCGGCACGCTACTTCGTCCAGGACTGGCTCTACGACATCGAAGCCACGGGCCGACTGGCCACCGCCAGGATCGTCATGGGAACCCCACTGCTGGCGCTGGCTCTGGTGGTTGTCGTCTGGGCGTTTCGTCGCTCGACCAAGCGACTGGCCGCATGAGCGCTGCGGATGGTTGACAGTACTCCAATTGTAGTACTACGTTCTTAACACTACGAACGCAGTGGTTTAGTCAATGGCTAGGAGACGCAATGCGCGACGTGAACATCTGGAGTGAAGAGTTCGGACTGGAAACGGACGTGCCGGTCCTGTTGATCATGGGGTCGATGTCTCAAGGGGTTCTGTGGCCGGACGAGTTCGTGGACCTGATGGTGAGCATGGAGAGCGCGCACCTGGTGTGTCATTCGGCGGGCGGGTTGCTCGGCCAGTTCGTCGCGGTGGAGCGACCCGAGCGGGTGCGCTCGCTGACCGTCATCGGATCTTCGCCGCTGGGTGGCGGCGAGGGGCAGGTGCTCATGCGGGCACTGCTGGGTCAGTCGCAACCGGAAGGCAGTCTGCCCGAACCGACACCGGAGTTCGTGGCGTTCTATCGCACGCTGATGACCGCCGCTCCGCCGACGGAGCGAGAAGCACGCATCGAGGGCATGATCGCCGAACAGCGTTTGCTGCACGGTGCCGAGTTGCCGTTCGACGAGGACGCGGCACGCGCGCTGCAGGAGCGGATCCACGACCGGGCCCGCGACCTGTCGGCGGTGATCAACCACCGACTGGCCGCGGCGGCCGACCCCGACTTCGAACCGGTGGGCGTCCTGTCTCGGATCCAGGCGCCCACGCTGGTCATCGAAGGCACTCAGGAGCCCGTCAAGCGTGGCCACGGTGTGTTCATCGCCGAACAGATCCCCGACGCGCGCTTGATGACGGTGGCGGGCATGGGTCACACGCTCCCGAGCGAAGTGCTCGCGGAACTGTCCGCCGCCGTCCTCGCGCACACTGCCGGATGATCCTTGCTTCGGGCGGCACCGGCGGGTCGCTAGGGTCAGTAGCGGGTGGGGGAGCAGGGATCCGGAAGGGCCGAGAACGTGGCCAGATCGCAGATGCCGCCGGTCAGCATGTGGATCGGGGTGATACCGAGCAGGACTATCAACCCGATGATGTCGCCGCGCTCGACGAAACTGCCGGCCGACTGCACTGCCGACGAGCCGTAATCGACTGCCGCCGAGCCGGTTTGCCCTTCGGCGACAGCGGTAGCGGTGCCGACAAGCGCCGCTGCCGCGACAGTGACGGCGGCGATATTCAAGGTGGTACGCATCATGTGGTCCTCGGTTTCAGTGGGTGAGGCGAACGGTGGATGGGGCCTCGGTCACGGGCCCGAGCAGATGTCATCGGCTAGCGGTGACACCACGGCAAGGATCTGCGCCAGCAAATCCGACCGGACTCCGGCGACAGTCATGGCATCGGCGAGGTGCCCTGCGACGAGGTCGAAGTGGACCTGCGTGATGCCGCGGCCACGATGTACCTGCTTCATCGCAGCGCCGATGTAGGGGTCCGGACCACCGAGGGCGGCGGAGAAGAACTCGACCTGACGACCTTTCATGCGAGTCATGTTGGTGCCGGCGAAGAATGGGCCGAGCGCCTCGTCGGCGAGTACTCGCGTGTAGAACGCGTCGACGACAGCCTGTAATGCTTCATAGCCGCCGATCTGCTCGTAGATCGACGAGGTCTCGCACGGTTCGGGGGTTTCGGACGGTAGCGGGTAGAACATCATTGCAGCGCCTGCCGTAGTTCAGCGGTGGGGTTGGTTCATGTCGCGGTTCATCGTCGGAATCTCGATGCTGATCGGCATCCGCAGTTCGGCCAGATAGACCAGGGCGGCCTTGCGCAGGAATTCGTCGAGGAGCCAGTAGGGGTCGCCCAGGGGCGGGACCGCGGTCAGCAGACCCTCGCGAACGGCGATGAACGGACCCCAACTGAACCGCAGTAGCGGGTCCCAGACCGGTTCCCGCGGAATCGCGAGTCCGTCGGCGATGGCGTCGCCGAGCAGGAAGCGGGTGAACGCGCCGAGGATCGGCTTGCTCAGCAGCGCGAAGTCGATGTTGGCGCCCAATCCCAGCAGTCGGTCGGCGAGCTTCGCCCCTTCCGGCGTTGCCTCGATGATGGGGTCGAGGACCTGTGCCGCTTGGGAATTCGCGTCGGGCCACGTCTTGGGGATGTATTCGTTGCGGACGCCGAGCAGATGCGCGGCCACCTGCCACGAATGCAGGAACGCCGCCGATTCGTGCGCCGGGATCGGCACGTTCCAGGCGGTCAGGTGCTTCATGACGGTGGTGGGCAGGCTGTGCCAGGTGACCATGATGTCGTTCTGGCTGATCGGGATGTCCTCGGTGGCCGACTGCACCCAGTGCGGTGACTGCGGCAGCAGGTGGCGCACCGCGGCATGAACGAGCCGGGTCTTCACGCAGGTGACGATCATTTCCCCGTCAGGGGTGTAGGCATTCGCGCTACCGATGTCATAACCGAGTTTCGCGGTCTTGGTAATACGGTCTTTGAGGTCGTGGCCGCCCTTGGAGTAGTAGACCGCTCGCGCTTCCTTCGGGATGACGGTGCTCATCATGCCGCTGGCGAACCCGTAGAGGACACCGAGATACAGTCCGCGCTTCTTGTTGAACTCGATCGCGGTCCCCAGTGCGCCCAGATCGGTCCATTGCGGCAGTTGGCGGGCGTACTCCATGAAGTCGCGCAGCTCTGTCGGTAAACCGTCCGGCAACGATTGACCGTTTCTGGTCCAGGTCCGCAACAGTTCGTTGACCCTCGGCACTTCGCCGCGATCGATCAGTCCGGCGACGAGCTCGTCGGCTTCGGGATCCCACACGGTCATCGGGTCGACGCCGGACCCGCTCCCGGCCACCGACCCTTGTGGGGACCAGGTCCACGGCTCGGCTCGCACGGGCGTCACGATCGACAGCGCGCCGATCGCACCCAGGATTCCGCCGGTTTTCAACGCGTTGCGTCTATTCAGGCCGTCCATGAAATTACTCCTCATTGAGTATGCGCAGGCCCGGCGGTGTGATGAAACTATCCCGTGTCTCAGCTGGTCGAGCCTCAGAATAGATAGTAACTTAGCAAGGTTTATGGATGCGGTCGAGGTTTTTGCCGAACCCGCTGGGCTTCGCTGCTCATGCCGGCGGCATCGTCGCTGGTTGGCAGGAAACTGACTGGACAGCGTATTATTAAGTCCCCTTGTCATCCGCTGTCATCCGCTCACGTACGCGGCGCGCGTGTGACCATCGAAGCGATTCGTTGGAGAGTGTCGGCAAAATGATGAGTAACTTACAAGCTGTCCGCCGCGTGGTTGTGGACGGCGCAGCGTGTCCGTTTGTTGTTGCTGCAGAGGTCGCCGGTGGGTCGCGACGAGCTCGCCCGCCGGGGAGCGATCGGCGTCAGCGCTTGTTCGAGGTCACGATGCGCACCCTCGGTCGCGCGCTGTCAGTGCTTTCCGAACGCCGGCGGCTGTATCCGTTCGAGTCGTACCTGGCGGGAATGCGCCGCCGCCGTGCCCTCGATCGGTCGCTGGTGTGATGACCGTGCCAGCTCGAATGCGCGGGCGATCACCGCGGACTTCAGCTGCCACAGACCGGAAGCGTGCATCGCGTCGAGCCCGGTCAGGCTCGCGATGCGGTGCAGTCGGTAGATGATGGTGTTCGTATGGATGTGCAGGAGTCGGGCGGTGCGCTGGCGGTTCATGTCATTGGCGATGAGGATCTGCAGTGTCTGATAGAGATCGGGATGGTTGTCCAGCGGCGCGAGTAGCTCGCCGAGCTTGGTCAGGCCGGGGCCGGGCCGCGTGAGCTGGTATTCGAGCGCCAGGTCTTCGAATCGATAGAGGCGCGGGGCGTAGCCGAGCCTCGCGATGATGTCGAGAAGGTCATGAGCGACCTGTGTGGTGTCCGGGATCTGGCCCGTTGTGGTCGTTATCAGGGTCGCCGTGATGTCGACCCTGGCGGCGCGGGAGAGCGCCTCGATCAGGATGTCGAGTCGGGTGTCGTCGATATCGGCACCGGGAATCAGGATGGTCCCGCCGTCGACCGACAGCATGGCGAGAGCGTCGTCGCAGTGCTCCGCGAGTGCGGTGTGGACTCTGCGGAGCTTTCGCCGTGCGACGATGTCGTCGTCGATCTGCGGGTGTTGATCGTCGGGGTCCCGGGGGATCGACACTGCCATCACCGCATAGGTGTCGGCGACGCTGACGCCGCAGTCACGGGCCATGCTGGTCGTGGCGCGGCCTGCGAGGAGGGCGGCGGTCAATGCGCGCGTCGCGGTGAGGTGTTCGCTGACCACCCCGCGGTACTCGCGGAGGTAGGCATTGATCATCGTGGTGGACATGAGGTTCGAAATCGCCATGGTGGTGCGGAGTCTGTCGATCAACGCGTCGCGATCGTAGGTCGCGTCGGAAGTGCAGATCCGGTCGACGCTCACGCGCAGCGATTCGTAGAAGGCATCCAAGATGGTGTCGATCGGCACGGCTTCGCGGGCCCAGCCCGCTGCGGCAGCCGAGAACCAGTCCAGCTGGTCGGAGACGTTGCGGCCGGCGATGACACCGTCGCCGATCTCCAGGCACTTCTTCGTCACCGTGGCGATGTCTTCGTGGATCGCGTCGCCCAATTGAGTGTCGCGGGTGGCCACATTGTCGATGAAGTGGCTGACGAGCTGGCCTGCGAGGCTTGCCGTATCAGGCAACGGCGCCCGCATCGGCGAGCAGTCCAGTTCGATCGACATCGTGGCTCCTTCGGGTCGCGACCCACACGGCATCGGTCGTCGACCGCCTGCCCCGAGAGCGGCCGTCCGCAGCATCCTTCTTCGTCGAGAGCCCACGGACCCCGATCGTGCGGTCGACGACCTCGTCGGCCGTTGTGCGTGGATCTAGAATGGATAGTAACTTATCAAGCCTGCTTGTGATTTGCCCCCTGTTCGTCGATCTGAGTACAGTTCGTATCAAGGGTCTAACCCGGTAAGTGCTCGCCATGCCTGCTGGCTGCTAGTCTTTGCGAAGAAGAACCACAAGTAACTTCTGTTCGTCCTGCAGTGTAACCTCAGCGGCTCGTAGTGGTCGGTCCGGCAGGGCTGGTGGGCGAGGTCGTCGCGCCGGTGCTCGGTGCGGCGGGATTGCCCGGCACCGCCTCGGGACCGTAGAAGGTCGGCAGCATGCCCTTGACCAGCACCAGCGCCGACCCCTCGCCCGACGGCACCGTCGCGAGGTTCGTGGCGACCACGATCGTGAGGTCCGAGGCGGGGTCATGGCCCATGAAGGTCATGAATCCCGGCATCTGACCGTCGTGCCCGAACAGATGCAGACCGAATCGGACGATTCCCAGACCGTATCCGGCGACGTCGGGAGCGGCGGGATCGATCGGCTGGATGCTGTCCATGCGAACCCGCTGCATCTGTTCATCCAGGAGGTCGCCCTCGACGAGTGCCCGCACATACGTGGCCACATCATCGACGGTCGATATCGCGGCGCCCGCGGTCCAGGTCCACGACGGGCTCTCGTCGGTCGCGTTGCTGGGTTGCAGCGTGCCCGCGAGCGCGGCTGCCTGTTCTTCGGGCGGCAGGGCATAGGTGTCGATGGTGGAGACATTGGTGCCGAACGCGTACCCCTGCGGGTGCGGATCGGGGATCGAGGGGTCCGCCGCCGCGGGCAGCGAGGTGTGCTTCAGGCCCAGCGGCTCGAAGATCCGCTTCTGGAAATTCTCGGCGGCCGACATCTTCGTGATCTTCTCGATGACGAGGCCGAGCAGGATGATGTTGGTATTGCAGTAATCGAATTTCTCACCCGGCGCGAAATCGACGGGGTGCGAGAAGGCGATCGCGAGCAATTCCTCTGGCGTCCACACCTTGTTCGGGTCACTGTCGAGCAAGGCGTTGAATTGCGGGTCGAACGTGTAACTGTATAGGCCGCTTCGCATTTCGGAGAGCTGAGCGATGGTGATGCGATCGCCGTTCGGAACACCGGGCCAGTATTTGTCGATCGGGTCATCGAGCGCGAGCTTGCCCTCCTGTACCAACTGGAGGATGACCGTCGACGTCATGGTCTTGGTGTTACTGGCGATGCGGAAGTAGTCGTCCACCGACATGGGGTCGTCGGCCCCGATGACGCGGGTGCCGAATGTCTCGGTCCAGTTCCCCTTCGTCGGCGATTTGACGACCACGACGGCGCCTGGAATGACATTGTCCTTCATCAGCTGGGTGATCATCGGCCGGAGAGTGGCGGCGTACGCGGGCTCGGCCTGTGAGGGGGCCGGCGTGCTCGTGGCGCTGCCGCCGGAGTCCGACGACGTGCCGCAGCCCGTGGCGATCAACAAACCCGCGGTCGCGACCAACACTGCGATACTCGTCCGGTGTCCCATGATTCTCCGATCGGCGTTTGCTCAGGAGGGGAAATGCCGCGCGGTGCAACTCTAACTCGGCTCATGGGAATTCAGAGGTAATGGGCGCTGAGGTGAAAGGTGCACTTCATCCGTTTTTACTGACGGCCCTCGCGTCCGCGTACCCGCCCTCGGCGAGATCGGCGAGCCGTGACAACGACTCGCGATTACGTGGCGCGAGTAGCAGCGCCTGCGCCGCATGCGGAATGAATCGACTCGGTCCGCGAACGGCTCGCTCGGTCATCACGACCTCACACGAAGTGGGGCCGAGGGTGCGTAGCTCCAGCCGAACAACTGCGCTGCCGAATGGCCAGAGCCTGGCATCGAGTTCGATGCTGTGCGGCGAATCGACGGCGCGAACCGCGGTCGTGTCCTGGATCGTGCCCGGCCACGGCCCGACGCTGTGATGAATGTGAGCTCCCGCGGCCGGCCACGCGTCGTCCACTCCGCGGATATGCGAGGCACCGACGACCCAACTCGCATAGGACCATCCGTCGGCGAGCACAGCGAACACTTCGTCCACCGGAGCCTTGATCGTGCGCGTCACCTGAACCATGTCGTGGATCGTCTCCTCGGTTCGGTCATCCTCGCTGGTCACATCGGCGCTTACCCGGTCCCGCGACTCCGAACCGGCAATCGATCACTGACCTCGCACAGTGCGGGCTCGCCGCGGATCACGGCTGTCCACGGGCGCGGCCCATCGCGCACCCTATTCCGGGTCGTTTTCCCTTGACGACGGACGGTCCGGCGGCTTTTTGGTGCGGTTGCTTCTCAGCAGGACAACCGCTACGAACACGACCAGGGCGACGATCACGAGGAGTTCCATACGGCGCGCGTACCCACGCTGGGGGAGGTCAATCTCGCGTAGTCCGCAGAAGACGACAGAACCGTACGAGCGCTGCGGTGTATCGAGCGCTCGTACGGTTCTGTGGCAGATACCGAGGTCAGGCGGTGGGGGTCAGCAACTGGTCGAAGAACGCGCGGTAGCTGCGCAGCGCGCGCCGCAACGACTCGGTGTCCGGGCTCTCCGACCACCGGCCCGCGATGATCTTCTGGCGTTCGGCATAGGTGCTGGTCAGCTCATGGATCAGTTCGGCGACCAGCGTGTCGGCCTGGGACACGGCATCACGGGGATCGTCGACGAAGGAGCCCTGCAGATCGCGCCAGCGACCGCGCAGATGTTCCAGGGACTTTTCGTCGAACAGCGGAACGACGTCGTCCTCCACCTCGGTAGCCGGGCTCTTCTGCGTTACTGCCGGCTGCCCCGCGTGAACGGAGTCGGTCTCATCGGCGACCGCGTCGCGTTCGGTGCCGACCTCTGGCCGGGTACCGGTGAGATCCGCATCGGCCTCCCCTGAGGTGGCGGCCGCCACGGGAGCGTGCTTGCCGTCTGCGCGCTTCCCGGCGGCGGTTTCGTCGGGACGGCGATCCGGCCGCGTCTCGTCCACGGTGCCGGAGGCCTTCGGATCCCGTCCGGAATCCGGATCGATGACCTCGGCGTCGATCACCTGGTGATCGACGTGCTTGCCTGCCGTGAGGCGATCGCGTTCGCCGAGAGGGGCATGCTCGACGTCGTCGGTGCGCGCATCGGTCTTGATTCGGTTGTGTTCGGTGCTCATGACACTGTGTCCTTCTTGTGCGTGGTGTGGCCGTTCGTCAGATCGAGGAACAGCGCGCGGTAATGCACGAGGGCGGTCCGAAGGTCTTCGGTGCTCGCCTTTCCGTCCGCGTGCTTGATCGCGATGGCGTGGGCGTCGCGGTAGTGACCGAGGGTCGCGGCATGCTCGACGGAGAGGTCGGCGGCCTGCTGATCGAAACCCTCGGTGGGATAGCCGCGTTCGGCCATCACGGTCGTGACGAGCCGGTCGGCCTCGCTGACAGCGTCGGCGGGCTTGTCGACGAAGCGTTCCTGCACGTTCGTCCAGGCCGCGGTGAGCTCCTGCTTGCGTTCGGAGGGCAGTTCACGCAGCTCGAGCGAGTGGTGCCTGCGCTCACGTTCCACCAGTTCGCGTTCGGCGGCGCGGCGATCGTCGGTCTGTTCGAGCGTCCGGTCGTATTCGGACCCGAAGCGGCCTCGCAGACGCCTCCGGCGTAGGTACGGCTGGGCCAGAAAAGCCGCACCGGCGAGTACGACCACGATGACAATGACAGCTACCAGAATTCCGGAAGTCACAAGTTCTCCTTCTACGAGCCTCTTGTCCCGGAATGCCTCGACAATCGAATCTCAAACAGGCCGAGCATCCGGATGATCACGGAGAGCAGCAGATTCGGGCTCGCCGCCGAAATCTCCGCGGACCGAGATCCCGATCTAGCGGCGGGGTGCGGCGCGCTGCGTATCCTGGTCGAAACCCTTTCGAGCGGAGGACAATTCGTGATCAGCGCGCAGGTCGGATCGTCGCCGGAGTCGGGCGAGCAGGAGATCCTGGATCGGGTGGCCGAACTGGCGGTGGGTTTCGCCGCCGACGCGGCCGACTACGACGAGCGGGCCGAGATTCCGGTCGAGGAGCTGACCGCGCTGCATGATGCTCAGGTCGATCGGGCGGTGCTGCCTCGCCGACTGGGTGGGCTCGGATTGAGCTATCAGTCGTTCGGGACAGTGGTCCGGATACTGGCGAAGGCCGATCCGTCCATCGCCACGATCTGGGTGATGCATGCTGGTGCGGGCGTCGCGTTGGCGGAGTTGACCGGCGATTCGGCGGGGTCGTTCTTCGCCGACGAGTTCCTCGCGGGTAAACGGTTCGCCAACGCCTTGTCCGAACCGGGCAGCGGGAACCGCTTTCTGCAGCCGCAGCAGGTGGCCGAACCCGCGGTGGGCGGCTGGTCGCTCTCCGGTGCGAAACGGTTTGTCTCCGGTAGCGAGATCGCGGACTACTTGCTGGTGAACGCGCTGGTCTCGGGAGTGCCGACGTTCTTCGGGGTGATACCGGACGAGTCCGTATCGATCATCCCGATCTGGGACACCCTCGGTTTGCGAGCGACCCGCAGTCAGCTGCTGGCCTTCGACAACACCGTGTTGCGCGCAGAATATCGCGGTCGCGCACCGGGACCGGGCGATTTCGCGGTGATCCCGGCCGGGTTGCCTGCCATCTCCCTCGGTATCGCCGACGCGGCGCTTGCCGCGTTGGTCGCGCACGCGCGCTCGCGACTGATCCTCGGCAATCCGCTGGCCGACCAACAGTGGGTGCAGCACGAGGTCGCCGACGTGCAGATCCGGCTCGCCGCCGCGCACGCCCTCTATGACCAGGGTCTGCGCGAAGCCGACAGTGCGAACCCCGCCTTTTTCGCCACTCTGTCGCGGGCGAAGTACCTGGCGAACAAGGTGGCCGTGGACGTCGCGCAATTGGGTGTGCGCGTGGGTGGAGCGTCGGGCTATCTGCGCGGGTCGCCGATCCAGCGACACCTACGCGACGCCGAGGCCGGGCAGCTCATGGCGTACTCGACGGAGGTACTGGCCGGCGAGATCGGCCGGGAGGTGCTCGGCGTCGCTTCGTCGTCGCCGAGCCCTTGATCGACGTCGAGCTATCGGCGGTCACCAGCCCGCCATCGCATCCCTGCGCCGTGCGGTGCGGTAGGCGGCGGGGGTTACCCCGTACTTGGCGCGGAAGGCTCGCGAGAGTTGGTCGACCGTGCGGAAACCACAGCTGTCGGCGATATCGCGGAGCCCGCGGGTGTCGTCACCGAGCGCGCTCGCCGCGGCAGCCAGTCTGCGGGTGCGGATGAGCCGTCCGACGGACATGCCCTGGAGTTCGAACGCCCGGAACAGGGTTCGCCTGCTCACGTGCAACCGAACCGCGACCGCATCCGGGTTCACTGCCGGGTCGGCGAAGTTGCGGTCGATGAAGTCGGCCGCGCGGCGGCGCAGCACATCCTCGGCGGTGAGTTCCTTTGTCGCATCGGCGAGATCCCGTTCCAGCAGAGCGACGACCGCCGCCCGGAACAGGATCTCGTCGATGCGCGCGACTATCCGCAAGCTGCCGGGAATCGTTGCGCCACAGGCTATATCGCGAGCAACCATCAGGGCAGACACTGCCGCCCGCGACAGCGGCCACGACCTGCCGCCCGCCGCGGCGGCGTTCAGACCCCAAGCGGTCAGCGAATCCGCCGGGAGGTAGAGGTACAGCACGTCGGTGGCAGGGGTTTCGCATCGGGTGAGAGTCGAGCGGAACGGGCTGTCGAGGCACAGCGCGAAAGCCTCCCCGGCTACCGCGGTCGATCGATGGCCCCGTTGCTCGAGCGTGGCTCGTCCGGCCAAAACCAAACCCAGTTGCAGGTACTGGCTGTAGTGGTCGTCATCGACACCGATACCGCGCTCGGCGGTGATGTCCGAGGACCGCAGCCGGGCAACCAATACCGACCCGGTGCTCGAGGTCCACAGTGTGGCAGCGAAATCCTCCCGGGCACGTAGGTCGCAGCCGAACCCCACCCGCTGGAGATCGCGCGATCCACGCAGGGCCACGCCCTGGTCATCGGCGGGGCCGGGACGTTCCAGCGGACAGATTGTTTCCGGTCGGATCAATTCGCTCGTCGATTGCCCCAATTCGAGCAAAACGGACTTCTTTCGGGTCGAGGTCGTCGGATCGACCTTCGCCCGGGCCGAGCGCTGTCCGCCGGCTTCGGTCCGCCGTCCGGCCTCGATCTCGTACGCGTCCGTCTCGCTGTGCATATCCCACCTCCGCGCAGGGGTGCGCGGTCGCCGGAAACGGGTAGGACGCGGATCCGTCACCGGTTGCCTGCACCTGTCGACAATCTGGAATCGCTCTCGAAATATCAACGATAACAGCGTAATTCGGTGACCCGATGCGGTCGGGTCGATCTCGGTATCGACGCGTGGACGACACTCGCATTCCGTGCCAGGTTCGCCGGGATGTCGTGCCAGGACCGTCTGCGAGAGCCGCGCGGTCGACTGCCTCGAAGGAGGGTCCCGCCTGCCGATTTCGGTTATCCGGCGGTCGGTGCGGGACCTCGTCGACGGTTTGCTTGGTCATTGCGGCACCCGTGCCCGCGGCCTAATCTCGACACCGTTGGCCCCCTTGCTATTCCGTGGTTGTCGGTCGCAGGATTCTTCAGCGTGTCCTCCCTTCCTCGGAGGTGGTCCACACAAATCTTCAGTGATTTCCGGCGCGCATCATCGCCCACCTCGACGACAAAGGACTACCGAGACATGCTCTGGGAAGCACTGCTGTGGGTAATCGTGGCCGCCGGACTGGCCGGGACCGCCGCCTACTTGCTGCGCAGGCGCGGCAAGGGCCGCGACGGCGAGGCCACCAACGAGTCGGTGGGACAGGTCTTCACCCTCGTCGGCGGTCTGCAGGTGGTGCTGGCGTCGTTCCTGCTCATCGGCGTGCTCGATACCAACGCGAGCGCGGCGAAGGCCGCGTCCGACGAAGCGGACCGATTGCTCGCCCTGCAGTGGGCGGGCGACGCGTTGTCCGAACCTGCCCGCGGCACCGTCACCAGGGCCGTGCATGCCTACACCGGCCAGGTGATCGAGGTCGAGTGGCCCGCCATGACCTCCGGCGAAGATGTCGACGACAAGGCGTGGAACCAGCTGTCGACGGTGCGCACCGCCATTGCCGCCACCCCCGCCGCCGACGAATGGCAACGTTCGCGCCAGATCGCGGCGGCCGATCGGCTGTGGGAGGTCTACGAGGCCAGGCAGTCCAGGATCGAGGCCGCGGGCAGCGCGTTGTCGCCGATGATGTGGCTGGCGCTGGCGCTCGGGGCGATTCTGTCGGTGGGTTTGTCACTGCTGTTCTCCGGCACCAGCGCGCGCATTCATGTCGTCGTGGTGGCCAGTTTCGCGGCGGTGGTGACGTTCATGATCTTCACCATCTTCGAGCTGCAGAATCCCTACGGCCGCGCCGCTGCGGTCGCACCGACGGCCTTCGACGCCGTGCTGGCGCAGCTGAGGTGAAAATGACTGTGCGGAGGGGGATCTGGGCTGCCCTGCTGTCGGGGGTCGGCCTGTTCGCGCCGGGGTCGGTCGGTGCGACTCCGATGTCCCCGTCGGTCGAGCCGCCGAGTGTCGTCCTACCCCGAAGCACGCCGCGAGCTGGAACGCTCACCACCGCCCCGGCGGAACCCGTTGATACGCCTCGCGTGCCACCCGGCGCCACGACCGTGCGACCGACGCCGGGCGGGATCCCTCGATCGGTGCCTCGGTTCGAGGAACCGGATGCCCCTGACACCCGGCGACCGTTCGCGGAACCCCTGCTCCCCGGCCAGAGTGAACGGCCCGATCGACCGGAGACAACCACGCCGAGAAGGGCATTCGAGAAGCCGGTCGTTCCGCCGTTCGGCGGGCCGGAGATACCCGTTCCCGAACGCTCGTACGAGGTGCCGGTTGCTCCGGAGCGGGTACCGCCCCACGGGGGTCTGGAGTTGCCGGCTCCGGCCCGCCCGTTCGATGGACCGGAAGTGCATGTTCCGGCGCCCCGGCCTCCGCTCCCGCTGCCTGTTCCGGCGCCCCCACCCTTTCCGTTGCCTTCTCCGGCGCCGGCGCCGCTGCCCGTACCGATGCCATTGCCCTCGGCCCCGCCGCCGATAGTGCCGCCTGCACCTGAACCGTCACCGGTCCGAGAACCACCTCCGCCGCCACCACCACCGAGCGTGTCGGTCAGTCCCACGCCGCCGCTTCCGTCACCCGCGCAAGAGGCGCCGAGCCCACCCGTCCTGGTCTCCACGCCGATGAGGTTCCTTTCGCGCCCCGAGCAGGAACCAGACGCGGTGGTTGCCCAGCCGGTGGCCGTCGAACAGCGGCGCTGGGCGCTGACCGCCCTGGTGCTGATCATGGGAAGCGCGGGTGCGGCCAGGGCGGCATTGCGACGTTCGTGAGCGGTGACAGCAACTATTTCGCATCCTCGTGGCAGTGCCACGAGGGCTGATCCGACCTGGGTTGTCGCATGCCGAGATTGACTCAATGACCTTGAATATGATTAGCGCACAACAGAATTCGACTCAATCGCCCTCGAACATCGCATGCTTTCCGCTACAGTCATTTTGCCGCTATCGATAGCCGGTGGATAACTGATTCATTCGTTCCCCCGTGGTGTGTCATCTCGTTTCTCCCATGTCTCTAGAAGCAGGAAGAACTCATGACTGAACTGGCTGAACCATTCTCTGGAACCATTGCCGCCGCCCAGCTGAGCCTCAGCACTGTGGCCGCGCGAAATCTGGCAACCACCACCAAATCCGTGCCGCAGATGCAAGGCATCACCTCTCGGTGGCTGCTGAAACTGCTGCCGTGGGTGCAGGCCGACGGTGGTGTGTACCGCGTCAACCGTCGCCTCACCTACACGGTCGGTGACGGCTTGATCACCTGCTACGACACCGCGGGCCAGGCGCGGGTACTCGCACCCGATCTGCGTGAGCTGCGTCATCTGCGCCAGTACTCCGATGACGCTGCCCTGCAGGTGCTTGCGGACTCCTTCGTCGAACGGCAGTACGCGCCCGGCGACGTCATCGCCGAAGCCGGTCAGCCGGCCGAAGAGCTGGTGGTGCTCGCCCACGGCAAGGCCGACAAGCTCGGCACCGGCGCCTACGACGAGTCGACCGTTCTCGAGATCATGACCGACGGCCGGTTCATCGGAGAGCGGATCCTCGGTGCCGACGCGCAGCCGTGGGACTTCACCGTCAAAGCCGTCACCGCGTGCACCTGCCTGGTCCTCACCTCCCGCGCTCTGGCCGAGGTCAGCGCACGGATCGAAGGATTGCGCGAGCACGTGCGGGTGGCCCAGCTCGACGACGCCGTCGCCGATGAGCGGGCAAATCCCTACGGCGAGAGTTCGATCGAGCTCGCCTCCGGTCACGACGGTGAGCCGCAGTTGCAGGGCACCTTCGTCGACTACGACCTGTCGCCGCGCGAATACGAGTTGAGCATCGCGCAGACCGTGCTGCGGGTCCACAGCCGAGTCGCCGACCTCTACAACAAGCCGATGGACCAGATCGAACAGCAGTTGCGGCTGACCATCGAGGCCCTGCGCGAGCGCCAAGAAGACGAGATGGTCAACAACCGCGACTTCGGTCTGCTGCACAACGCGACACCCCGTCAGCGGATCAGCACCCGCACCGGTCCGCCGACACCGGACGACCTGGACGAATTGCTGGCCCTGGTCTGGAAGGAACCCACGTTCTTCCTGGCCAATCCGAAGGCCATCGCCGCCTTCGGCGCCGAGTGCAGCCGCCGCGGCATCTACCCGACGAGCACCGAGCTGAACGGGCATCGGGTGCCGTCGTGGCGCGGCATACCGATCCTGCCGTGCAACAAGATCGGCACCTCGGCCAGCCGCACCACCTCGATCATGCTGATGCGCACCGGTGAAGCGGCCCAGGGCGTGATCGGCCTGCGCCAGATCGGGATTCCCGACGAGTACGAGCCCGGACTGAACGTGCGCTTCATGGGCATCGACGACAAGGCGATCATCTCCTACCTGGTCAGCACCTACTACTCGGGCGCCGTGCTGGTGCCCGATGCCCTCGCCATTCTCGAGAACGTGCAGCTCGGCGCCGAGGCCTGACATCGTGCAGCCCTTCGAGCTGCCCGAGTTCTACGTCGCTCATCCCGCGCGGCTGAACGCGCACGTGGAACAAGCACGGGCACATACCAAACAGTGGGCCTACGAGATGGGAATGCTCGGCGACACCGTCGGTGGCGACGTGGTGTGGGAGGAGGCGAGTTTCGACGGCATGGACTATGCCGGCCTGTGCGCCTATACCCATCCGGAGGCGAGCGCACCGGTGCTCGACACCGTCACCGACTGGTACACCTGGGTTTTCTACTTCGACGACCACTTCCTCGATGCCTTCAAACGCACCGGTGACATGGACGGCGCACGGCGATATCTCGACCGCCTGGCCACGTTCATGCCGCCCGATGGTGCCGCGATGCCCGAACCGACCAACCCCGATGAACGTGGTCTCGCCGACCTGTGGACGCGGACAGTGCCGTCGATGTCGCAGGGCTGGCAGGAACGGTTCCGCGAAAGCACCCGGAACCTGCTGCTCGACTGCGTATGGGAGATCGGCAACATCAATACCGCCCGGATTCCCAACCCCATCGACTACATCGAGATGCGGCGCAGAGTCGGCGGCGCACCGTGGTCGGCTGATCTGGTGGAGTACGCCCGCGGCACCGAGATTCCCGAAGCCGTCGTCGGCACCCGGCCGATGCGCGTGCTCAAGGACACCTTCTCCGACGCGGTGCACCTGCGCAACGACATCTTCTCGTATCAGCGCGAGACCGAGGAAGAAGGCGAGGTGAACAACGGAGTCCTGGTGGTGGAGCGGTTCTTCGACTGTTCGCCCCAGCAGGCCGCCGACATCGTCAACGACCAGCTCACCTCGCGGATCCACCAGTTCGAGAACACCGTGCTCACCGAGCTGCCCCTGCTGTTCGACGAGCACAGGCTGGACGCGGTGCAGTGCGCGGCGACGCTGTCGTATGCGCAAGGTCTGCAGGACTGGCAGTCGGGTGGCCACGAATGGCATCTGCGGTCCAATCGGTACATGAACCGCTCCGCGGCGGCGGGACCGATGTCGTTCGGTCCCGCGGGGCTCGGCACCGAACTGGCCAGACCCGGGTTCTGGAAGGGTCTGGCCGGGCCGGGCGGAGCGCGTAGTCACCGCCAGATTCCGTTGCGCCGCACCGGGCAGTTGCCGCTGCCGGACTTCGATGTGCCGTTCGAACTGAGTCTGTCGCCGCACCTGCCCGTGGCGCGCGCGGCCAGCATCGAGTGGGCGCAACAGGTCGGATTCCACGATCCGCTGCCCGAGCTCGGTGGGCGGCAGTTGTGGGCTCGCGAGGACACGGTCGGGTTCGATTTCGCGCTGTGCTCAGCCGGTTTGGATCCCGACGCCGATATCGAGGCGCTGACGCTGTCGGCCGAATGGCTCACCTGGGGGACCTGGGGCGACGACTACTTTCCCACCGTCTTCCCACCCACCCAGGGTGCTGCCGCGATGGCCGGGGCGAAAGCCTGCAACGCCAGACTGTCGACGTTCATGCCATTGGACTTGAAAGTGGTTGGTACACCGGTCAATCCGTTGGAACGGTCACTGGTGGACCTGTGGTCGCGCACCGCGCGGCCGATGTCGCCGGCAGCGCGGCGTACGTTCCGGCAAGCGGTGGAATCCATGACCGAAAGCTGGTTGTGGGAGCTGGCCAACCACATCCAGCATCGGGTCCCCGACCCGGTCGACTACCTGGAGATGCGCCGTCGCACCTTCGGCTCGGATCTGACGATCGCGCTGTCGAAGATCGCCCGCGGCGGCCTGATACCCGATGCGGTGTTCGAGTCCACCACCATGCGCGGCATCGAACACGCCGCGCATGACTACGGCTGTTTGATCAACGACTTCTTCTCCTATCAGAAGGAGATCGAGTACGAAGCCGAGTTGCACAACGCGATCCTGGTGGTCGAGTCGTTCTTCGATTGCGACCGCGACATCGCCGCCAAGGTCGTCGACGACCTGATGCGGGCCAGAATGCGACAGTTCCAGCGACTCGTCGACGACGAATTGCCCGTCCTGTTCGAACACCACGGGCTCGACGCCACCGCTCGCGCGGCGCTGACCAGTTACATCGACGAACTGCGTGATTGGATCGCGGGCATCTTGCACTGGCATCGCGGCACCAGCCGCTACAGCCCGGAGAACCTGCACTACCCGGTCGGCAGGCAACCGCACACTGCCGCCCGCCCGGTCCACACGTGGGGACCCTCGGGTATCGGCACCGCCGCCGCCCGCATTCGTCCGCGCGTCGCCACCCATGCCACCTCGCCGGGAAGGACTTCCTCGTGACAAGCACCGCCCAGAATCCACCGACCGCCTTCGGTGTCGCCGCCGCCCGTACGCTGGCGACCACCACCAAATCTGTTCCGCAGATGCAAGGAATCACGCCCCGCTGGCTGCTGCGCATGCTGCCCTGGGTAGAGGTCGACGGCGGAACCTACCGAGTCAACCGGCGCCTGACCTACACCGTCGGGGACGGCTACGTCACCTGCACGCTGGCTAACGGCCGCTATCAAGTGATTCCGGCCGAACTGCGCGAATTGCGGGCGCTGCGCGATTTCGACGACGACGACACCTTGGTCGAGCTCGCCCGCCTGTTCACTCAGCAGGAGTTCGCGGCGGGGGAGACGATCTGCGAGTTCGGCAACGAAATCGATGCGGCCTATGTGCTCGCCCACGGCCGGGTCGTGCTGACCGGCCCCGGCGAATACGGCCAGCAGGTACAGCTCGACGTGCTCGACGACGGCAGCCACCTCGGCGCCGCCACTCTTCTCGGTGGACAAGCCATTTGGGAATACACGGCTACCGCGAACACCGCCTGCACGGTATTGGCGTTGCCGCGCGCGGTATTCGACGCATTGTGTGCCCGTGAACCCCGTCTGGCCGCCCACGTCGCCGACCTCGGAACCGCGGTCGCCGCCGAACGAACCGGTGCCGACAAATACGGTCAGGCGGCGATCGGACTGCTGTCGGGCCAGCAGGGCGAGCCGACCCTGCCCGGGACCTACGTCGACTACGACCAGCAACCGCGCGAACTCGAGCTCAGTATCGCGCAACTGCTGCTGCGCGTACACACCAGGGTCACCGACCTGTACAACAAGCCGATGAACCAGCTCGACCAGCAGCTGCGCCTGTCGATAGCAGCGTTGCGGGAACGCCAGGAACTCGACCTGCTGACCCACCACGACTACGGCCTGCTGCACAACGTCGACCCGAGTCAGCGGTTGTGTTCTGCCACCGGCCGCCCGACACCCGATGACCTCGATCGCCTGCTGGCTCGCCGTCGTAAGACCGCGTTCTTCCTCGCCCACCCCCGTGTGATCGCTCAGTTCGGCCACGAGTGCACGGCCCGGGGCATCTACCCGGATCCCACTGAAATCGAGGGAAAGCGGGTGCACGCGTGGCGCAATGTGCCGCTACTGCCCTCGGACAAGATCCCGATCTCGCCGAGCGGGACCAGCACGATATTGGCGATGCGGATCGGTGAATCCGACGACGGGGTGATCGGCCTGCGCCAGACCGGCCTGCCCGACGAAGTCGAGCCGGGCATCAACGTCCGCTTCACCGGCATCGATGATCGGGCGATCGCCTCCTACCTCATCAGCGCCAATCACGCTGCGGCCGTTCTTGTTCCGGACGCTCTCGGTGCACTGACCGAAGTGCAGGTGAATCGATGAGCACTCCGCAGGCCGCGAGCACGCCGATCCTGGCGCAGACACCCGTGACAGCACCCGCGGTGTCACCGAGCCCACGCACGGCCGCCGAGGTACTCGATCAATGTCGCGAGGCATGCTCCGCCACCCTGCACGCCGCCGTGCAGATGATGCCTGCCACGGTTCGCACTATCGTCGGCTACCACTTCGGCTGGTGGGACCCGACAGGGCGGCCGGAAAAGCACGACGGTGGCAAGGCGATTCGCCCCGCGCTTGTTCTGTCGGCCGCCCGGTTGACCGGCGGTGACGTGGCAGGTGCCGTGCGTGCGGCCGTCGCGGTCGAACTGGTGCACAACTTCTCGTTGCTCCACGACGATGTGATGGACCGAGACACCACCCGACGGCACCGCCCGACCGCGTGGACCGCTTTCGGTATCGGTCCTGCCATCCTCGCCGGCGACGCGCTGGTCGCCCAGGCCTATTCCCTGCTCGCCGCGGAGCCGAACACACCGATCGTCGAAGCGACGAACCTGATGAGCCGCTCGGTGCTGCACCTCGTCGAGGGCCAGTGCGCCGACCTGGGATTCGAGCGGCGCACCGATGTCGAGGTCGACGAATGCCTCACCATGGTCGACCAGAAAACCGGGGCGCTGTTCGGATGTTCGGCCGCCCTCGGTGGCCTGTTCGGAAACGCGGACTCCGGTGAGCTCCTGCACCTGCAAGAGTTCGGCAGGCGCCTCGGCCGTGCCTTCCAGCACACCGACGACCTGCTCGGCATCTGGGGCGACCCGCACGTCACCGGCAAATCGGTGTTCTCCGACCTGCGCAGCCGCAAGAAGTCGCTGCCGGTGGTGTTCGCACTGCGCTCGAACACCCCCGAAGCGGGTGCGCTCGCCGACCTCTACCTCCGCGAAAAGCCGCTCGACGACAGCGAATTGGTTCGCGCCGCCGAGCTGATCGAAGCCGCAGGCGGGCGGGAATGGAGTCGCCTGCAAGCGCGACAGCTGTACGAGGAAGCGATGTCGGCGATCTCGCAGGTCGGGTCCGACGCCGGAGCCCTGGCAGACCTGGACCTGCTCGCGGCGCTGGTCGCGGACCGAGACTGCTGACGCCAACGCGCGATCGGGACTCATGCCACGGCCCGGCGACTGCCCGGCCGGGCCGTGGCAGGTCCGGTAGACCGCCGTAGAACTGACGGAAGTCTTCGATGGTGCCGGTGTAGGACTCAGTGTGGCGACGAGCTTCGCTCGGGTGATTCCGTCGGGCTGCCCGCCGCCGCAACAGCGATCAGGCCGTTTGCCGTGGCTTCGACATTCGGGTTATCCGTTCAGACGCGGCTGGGGGTCTGTGACGGTTGTGTCCGGGAACGAGTGGTGTTCGTGCGCGATAACCCAGCGTCCGTGGTCCTTGCGAAGGCCAAGAGTGAGACGCAAGCGCGTATCCGGCTGTGCGGCAACGTCTTCTGGAGTACCGCAGCGCAGCAGAGCGTTCGCGTAGGCGACGTCGGCTCCCGCGGTCACGTCGAGTTCGACGATGTCGAACTGCGCGCCGCGCGCCAGCCAGGTGAAGAAGGGCGGCCAGGTTTCCCGGTAGGCGTCGATGCCGCGGACCCCGTTCTGTGGCGGCGGAACATCGAACATGACGATGTCGGCGGTGTGGTCGGCCAGTACGCGGTCGAGGTCGCGGTCACGGATAGCGCTCGCCCACGCGTGTACCAGTGTGCGGATCTGGGCCTGGTCTTCCGACATGTCGGTCTCCCTTCGATGTGCCGAGGCGCTCGGGTCTCGGCCGGTGGGGACGTCCCACTGCCCATATGACCCTGCGATGGGTGCCGAAATAATCGTCGGGCGGGAATTCAGTCGGACACGGTGCCCGGAAGTGCGAAACGGGGGAAAAGCGTCGGATCGAGGAACGACACCACGTCGGTGATCGCGCCGTCGCGCACCACCAGCACATCGAGCGCCATGGCAGTGAAAACGCGGCTGTCGGCATCCCACGAATAGGTGCCGAAGGCTGGTTGGCCATTGGCCACGGTGGGCAGGAAACGCCAGCGCCAGCGCAACGGCTCGGCCACCAGGAAGTCTCGGATGGCTGCCTGCCCGGCATACCATTCGGGCAGCGGTGGCATGGCGTACCTCGCGTCGGCGGCGAGCAGTTCGACGATGCCGTCCACGTCGGCGGCCTCCCACGCGGCCGCGTAGCGCTGGGCGAGGTGACGAGTCCGCGGATCACCCGGGTCTTGTGACGAAGTGGAAGCGTTCTGTTCGGCGTGCGCTCGAGCGCGCTGCAAGGCACTGTTGGCCGACGCGACGGTCACGTCGAGCAATTCGGCTGTCTCGTGTGCCGTAAAGCCGAGGACATCGCGCAGGATCAAGACGCCGCGCTGGAGTCCTGGCAGCTGCTGGATCATCGCCACAAAAGCTAGTTCCACGGCCTCCCTCGCTGTATAGCGAGCCTCCGGTCCCGGCTCGCCCGCACCGATACCTGGCAAGGGGTCAAGCCAGATCCGTTCGGCCGCAGGCTCATTCGGTGCGCTGTCCATCGGCAGTTCGCGGCGTCCGCGCTGCTCGAGCATGGTCAGGCACCGGTTCGTAGCGATCTTGTACAGCCAGGGCCGGAACTTCTGCGGGTCGGTGAGATTCGCACGGGAACGCCAGGCGCGCAGCATCGCCTCCTGCAAGGCGTCGTCGGCGTCGTGCACCGAGCCGAGGAGTCGATAGCAGTGCACATGCAACTCCGCGCGCAGCGAGCCGACGAGCTGATCGAACCCGGCTCGATCGAATGCGGAATCGCCCACATTGTTCACCCTGCCGATCATGGCACACCGCCGCCACCTCGACAGTCCCCGAACGTGGGCTCGGTACAGGCGGCAGTACCGGCTCAGGCGTGGGGCGCTTCGGGGTCGGTCAACAGCGAGCGGGTCCATGCGTCGATAATCCAGTCGCGGAAGCGCTCTGCCGTCCAACGGCGTTCGCCGACAAGGAGCACCCAATATTCGGTCGCGTTCATGCTCCAGAGGATGTCGGCTACCTCGTCGTCGGACAGATCCTTGCGCAGCTGCCCCGTGCTGCGCAGGTCGGCCGCGAAATCGCGCATGTTGGCGGCCCGCCGATCGCCGATTTCCGCCCATACCCGGGCGCAGGACGCGTCGCTCGTCGCGGCATCGCGCAGGGCGAGGAAGATCGGCGCGAGCCGTTGCTGGATCGCGGCCAGCGCGTGGGCGTAGATCGCGATCTTGTCTTCGGCCGATGTCGCCTGGCCGATCGCGCGAACGTACTCCCGCTGCCGGGCCGGAATCGCTTGG
Source organism: Nocardia salmonicida NBRC 13393 (assembly GCF_001613085.1). Classification (GTDB taxonomy): domain Bacteria; phylum Actinomycetota; class Actinomycetes; order Mycobacteriales; family Mycobacteriaceae; genus Nocardia; species Nocardia salmonicida. The sequence continues at coordinate 210,497 of NZ_BDBR01000004.1, read as the reverse complement.
TCCGTGCCGGAGAGGGCGGTCTCGACGAGCTCTCGGAGCAGCACCGGCTTGCGACCGATGGACGCATAGACAGTGTCGACGGAAACGCCGGCCTCCGTGGCGATCTCGCTGACAGTGGTGGCGGCGTACCCGTTCTGAACGAACAAGCGCCGCGCGGCGTCGAGGATCGCACGACGCGTATCCGCCGCCTGCGCGGCGCGCCGCGGAGCGTTGTATCGACGCTTGCCGACCTTGACGTTCTCGTCCATGGACGCTTATCCTACCCACTATTGATCCGAACCGTATTCGGATCAATTCAGAAGGGATACGGCCATGGTCTACGCCTACATTCAAGACGTCCCTATCGGTGAGGAGCTCTACCGCCGGATCATCGAAGAGCTCGGCCCCGAGCCGCTCGACGGCTCGCTCCTCCACCTGTGCGTGCGCCGGGCCGACGGCGGGCTGCGCTACATCGACGTGTGGGAATCCGAGGCGCACTGCACTCGTGCCTTCGAAGATCGCATCCATCCCGCCGTCGACACCGCCTTCGCCGGCCACCGCCCGGGCGAGCCGGTGGTAGAGCATCTCGATGTCGTACACGCGACCGGCGCGCTCATCGACGCGCAGACTATGTGATGAGCAGCTCCTGCGATGCGTTGCGCTGGTTCGCTGTCTGTGCGGCACTGGGCATCTCGGCCGCGTGCGCGAGCACATCGGACACCTCGACCGGGGTACCGGCATCAGCGTCATCTCCTGCGAGTCTCCAGCCGACCGGCGACGGGTGCGGCGATGTCGATCAGATCAGGAACGCCGTTTCCGAGTTCGCCATCACCCGAGTCTCGATAACTGGCCAATGCACCGCCGTCACCATCGAGACTGATCTGGCCGACGGTCCGACCGGTGCTCAGACCGCACTCCGAATCTGTACTGCGGCAGCGACTGTCGCCTACACCGAGGACGTGAACAGCGTCTCCGTTGTCTCCGCCGACGGGTCCGAACTTGCCGTCGGTATCAAAGGAGCACGCTGCATCGGAGATTGATCAGCTCATCGAGGAGGGCTGTGGGGAGCGTCGGGGATGCCCAGTTGGGCGCAGGTCAGCAGAGCCACTTCGATATCGAGTCTGCGCTCGCCGAGTGGGTGTCCGAGCAGCTCCTCGGCTTTGCGCACCCGGTAGTGGACGGTGTTCTTGTGGACGTGCAGGCGGGCGGCGGCGTCGGTGTAGCTACCGCGGGCGTCGAGGAAGGCGCGGAGGGTCTCGCGTAGTCGTGCGGCCGTCTCGTCGGGGCCCATCAGCGCGCCGAGGACGCGCCCGGCTCATACCTGCATCTCGGGCACCCGGTCGGCGAACAGGGCGGTCAATGCCACGTCGGAATGGACGGTGAGTCCGTGCTCTCGCCTGGTCAGCGCGACCGCCCTGGCCCGCTGCGCGTCGCGGAAGGTCTCGCGGAACCCCTCCAGTCCGGAGGCCGGATCACCCAGGGTGATGGACAGATTCGGATGGGCGCGCAGATCGTGGGCGAGCTGTTCGGTATCGAGCACTGGTCGTGCCACCGAGGAGATCCACACCCACCGATTGTGATCGTCGACCTCCACGGTCATCGGCGTCTTGCCGGTCGCGGCAGCCAGCAAGGCGGTGCCCGCGCGCAAGGACGCGCGAGGATCGCGGGTTCCCTGGGGTGTCCACAGCATCGCGAACTGGTGCCAGCCGCGCAGGGAAGCCGACAGCATCTGCTCGGCCGAACCCACATCCAGGTCATCGGCCTCCACGACAGCGCGCACCTGCGCGGCGCGGGCGGCGTCGGTGCGCGCGTCCCAGCGGCGGCGCTCGCTCTCGTAGATGTCGATCAAGCCCTCGATCACCTGGTCGATGTAGCCGTTGACCAGGTGGGCGATGCGAGCTGCGGTGGCCATCGCCACGTCGGTAGCCGGGTTCAACTCGGCCAGCAGCGCGATCGTCCACTGGATGAACATGTTCTCGCCGAGTCGATAGGCGCGCAGCAGCGCTTCGAGCGACAGGTCGTGCTGGGCGAAGCGACGGGCGTACTCGGCGGCGGCCGGTGGGACGGTGACGTCGTCGAGGCCGATAGCCAGGGTGAGCATGTCCAGGATCGCGGAGAGGTTGGACTCGGTGCTGGCCACCATCAGCCTTCGCACTTCGTCGTCGTGCCGGAATTCGGGGATGACCTCGGTGAACATGGTGATCATCGTCGGTGACAGGTGGTTCAGGTCGGCCTTGATCCGGCCCGCCACCGCACGCACCAGTTGATCGTTGTCGTCGGCCATGGCCGCAGACAGTACCCCCCGGGGCACGGGTGCGTGGCGCTGTTTGTGCTCGTGGCACAACACGGCGACGCAACGCTGGGCTGCGGGCCCGTAGTCGGAGTCGAATGCGCGCCCTACCGTGAGTGATGTAACCCAGATCACATTCGTCACCGGTAAGGAATCATGCGACACATCGCCGAATTGCCCGAGGTCAGAGCCGTTGCCGACCCGAACGGGCACTGCATCGCCGACGACACCGACACACTGTCGAACGCGCAGTTCAGCGCTCGGGTGGACACCGCTGCCGCCGTCCTGCACCAGGCGGGCGTGCGGCCCGACGACGTCGTCGCGGTCGTGCTGCCCAACCGGGTGGACCTCGTGGTCGTCCTGTTCGCGGCCTGGCGGCTCGGCGCCGCGGTCACCCCCGTGAATCCCGGGCTCACCGACGACGACATCCGATACCAGATCGAGGACTCGGGCGCCGTGGTCGTCATCGGCGAACCGGGCAGGCCCGCGGTCACGCTCGACGTCGCGGCGCTGGCCCAGCGTGCCGATCCGGTCCCAGCCGCCGCGCCGATCGACGATCTGGCCCTGATCATCTACACCAGCGGTACCACCGGCAGGCCGAAGGGCGTGCTGCTCGGTCACGAGAACCTCGCCGCCATGTGCGCGATGATCGTCGAGTCGATCGGCCTGAACGAGACCGACCACAGCCTGCTGATCCTGCCGCTGTTCCACGTCAACGGCATCGTAACCGGCGTGCTGTCGCCGCTGCTGGCGGGCGGACGCACCACCATCGCCGGAAAGTTCTCCGCCTCAGGCTTTTTCGACACGGTCGAAGGGGTACGACCCACCTATTTCTCGGCGGTGCCCGCCATCTACGCGATGCTGGTGGCCCAGCCCGAAGGTCCTCGTCCCGACAGTTCCTCGTTGCGCTTGGCGATCTGCGGTGCCGCGCCCATGCCCGCCGAGCTCATCGCGCGGTTCGAGCAGCGCTTCAGTGTGCCGATCGTCGAGGGTTACGGGCTGTCCGAGGGAACCTGCGCATCGACCCTCAATCCCGTAGTGGGCCAACGGAAGCCGGGCACCGTCGGGCTTCCGCTGGCCGGTCAGACCGTGGCGATCATGGATGTCGACGGCGTGTTGTCGGCGCCCGGTGAACCCGGCGAAGTCGTCATTCGCGGTGCGAACGTGATGCGCGGCTACCTCGGCAAGCCGACAGAAACGGCCGCGACCGTCGTAGACGGCTGGCTGCACACCGGCGACGTCGGCTACTTCGACGCCGACGGCTACCTGGTTCTGGTCGACCGGATCAAGGACATGATCATCCGGGCCGGCGAGAACCTGTACCCCAAGGAGATCGAGAACGCGCTCTACCGGCATCCCGCTGTCCACGAAGCCGCGGTAGTCGGTGTGCCCGACGCTGTGCTGGGCGAGGTACCGGTCGCCCATGTGGTCACGGCGCCCCAGGCCACGGTCACCGTCGAAGAGCTGGCCGAGCACTGCCGTGCGGAACTCGCGGCATTCAAGGTCCCCGCCTCGATCGTGTTGACAGCGGAGATGCCACGCAATCCGGTCGGCAAGATCGACAAGAAGCAGCTGCGGGTCATGGCCGCGCGCACCTGAGCGGTTTCTCGCCGCAATGCAATTCGAACGAAAGACAGCCTTTCGGTCGCGGTCACTCGCGCCCGGAAGCAGGAAGAAAGGGATCGAGTCATGGGATTCAAGACGGGAGATTTCCCGCCGGTGGACACCGAGACATTCTTGGAATTGCCACTGCGCGAACGTATTCGAACATTGGCACTGCACTGGGCGGAATACGGATTCGGCACGCCGAAGATGATCCATACCGTGTATCTCGCGAAAGTGCTTCTGCTCTACATCATCGGCGGTGTCGCGATCGCGACGGCGACGTCGGGCACCGGCCCGTTCTGGGATGTGGCGCAGTGGTGGAACCAGCCGGTCGTCTATCAGAAGCTGGTCCTGTGGACGGTGCTGGTCGAAGCTGTCGGCGTCGCGGGCTCCTGGGGTCCGCTGGCGGGCAAGTTCAAGCCGATGACCGGCGGCATTCTGTACTTCGCCCGACGGGGAAGCATCCGATTGCGGCCCTGGTATCGGGTGCCGTTCACCAATGGTGATTCACGCACGACGGTCGATGTGGTGCTGTACCTCGGCTTTCTCGCCTCGCTGGTGATCGCTGTCGTCGCGCCGGGGCGGACCACCGCCGCACTGTTGGAAGCATTGCCGGACAACACTTCCGGGCTGGTCCGGCCGGTGCTGTTGATCGCGCCGATCGTGCTCTACATCCTGTGCGGTCTGCGGGACAAGACGATCTTCCTGGCGGCTCGCGGCGAGCAGTATCTGCCCGCGCTGCTGTTCTTCGCGGTGCTGCCGTTCACCGACATGATCATCGCGGCCAAACTGCTGATCGTGATCGTGTGGGTCGGCGCGGGAGTCTCCAAGTTCGGCAAGCACTTCACCAATGTGGTGCCCCCGATGGTGTCCAACAGCCCGTCGATGCCGTTCCGGTCGATCAAGCGGGCGCACTACCGCGATTTCCCCCGCGATATCCGACCCTCACGCGTCGCCTCGTTCATGGCCCATGTCGGTGGTACCACTGTGGAAGTGCTCATCCCGATCGTGTTGCTGTTCTCGACGAACCTCTGGCTGACCCTGGCCGGTGTCGCGATCATGGTGATCTTCCACCTGTTCATCACCTCCACCTTCCCGCTGGCCGTGCCGCTGGAGTGGAACATCCTATTCGCCTACCTCACCGTTTTCCTCTTTCTCGGCTTCCCGAATTCGGCCGGGTACGGCGTCTTCGACATGTCGTCTCCGTGGTTGACGGTCGCGATCGCGGCGGGGCTCGCCTTCTTCCCCGTGCTGGGTAATCTGCGCCCCGACCTGGTGTCTTTCCTGCCGTCCATGCGTCAGTACGCCGGCAACTGGGCCTCGGCGCTGTGGGCTTTCGCGCCGGGAGCGGAAGCCGAGCTCAACACCATCGCGCACCGCCCCGCCGACAACCAGGTCGACCAGCTGCTGGCCATGGGCTACCCGCCTGCGGTCGCCGAGATCACCATGCAGCAGACCATCGCCTGGCGTTCCATGCACAGTCAGGGCCGCGGCTTGTTCTCGCTGCTGTACAAGCACCTTCCCGACATCGATCGCTGGACCGTGCGTGAAGCCGAGTTCGCCTGCAACTCGTTGATCGGCTTCAACTTCGGCGACGGTCACCTGCACAACCTCGACCTGATCGACGCGGTCCAGGCCAGGGTCGGGTTCGCGCCGGGAGAATGGATCGTAGTGTGGGTGGAGTCGCAACCGGTCCACAAGAGCACCCAGGAGTACATGGTGGTCGACGCGGCGCTCGGTGTCATCGAACGCGGGACATGGGAGGTCGCCGACGCGGTCGAGGCGATGCCGTGGCTGCCGGACGGGCCGATTCCGCACACCGTGACCTGGCGGCGTGAAGACGTTACCGGCGCGATCGCCGTACCGCACCAGGGCGTGGTTGCTCCGGCCGAATAGCCGAGTACCGGAAACTATCTCGAGCAAGAGAAAGGCAAGTCGATGACAACGGCGACAGTGGTCGGCAGCGGCCCCAACGGACTGGCCGCGGCCATCACCCTGGCCCGCGCGGGCGTGGAGGTGACGGTGCTCGAAGCGGCCGACACGATCGGCGGCGGCACCCGCTCGAGCGAGGCGATCGTGCCGGGTCTGCTGCACGACCACTGTTCGGCCATTCATCCGATGGCCGTGGGCTCGCCGTTTCTGCGGCGCATCGACCTGGAACGCTACGGATTGCGATGGGCGTGGGCGGAACTCGACTGCGTCCACCCCCTCGATGACGATACTGCCGCAGTGCTGCACCGTTCGGTCGTCGAGACCGCCAAGGGCCTTGGCGCCGACGAACGGCTGTGGCGCACGTTGTTCGAACGCCCGGTCGCGAACTACGACGAGTTCGGCGACGACATCATGCGCCCACTGCTGCGGATTCCCCGGCATCCGATCCGTTTGGCGCGCTTCGGTATTCCGGCGACCGCACCCGCCACGCTGCTGGCGCGAGCCTTCCGCACCGAAGCGGGACGGGCACTGTTCGGCGGCGTCGCCGCACACGCTTTCCATCCCCTCGAGCATCCGTTTAGCGCCAGCATCGGGCTCGGCATCTTGACGGCGGGGCACCGATACGGCTGGGCGGTCGCGGTCGGCGGATCCCAGCAGATCGCCGACAGCATGGTCGCGGTACTGGCCGACCACGGCGGAAAGGTCGAGACCGGCGTCCGCGTACGCTCTGTCGCCGACCTACCACCCTCCGACATCACCATCTGGGATCTCGCCCCGACTGCGGTCGCGGAGATCCTCGGTGACCAGCTCCCCACACGAATTGCGCGGGCCTACCGCCGATTCCGGTACGGCCCCGGCGCTTTCAAGGTCGACTTCGCCGTAGACGGCGGCGTCCCGTGGACCAGCGAGGCTGCCCGCAGCGCGGGCACAGTGCACCTCGGCGGCTCCTTCGCCGAGGTCGCCGCGGGCGAACGCGACATCCACGCCGGCCGAATGCCACAGCGCCCCTTCGTCCTGGTCGGCCAGCAATACCTCGCCGACCCTCGGCGATCCGCGGGATCGGTGCATCCCGTGTGGACCTACGCCCACGTCCCCAACGGTTACACCGGCGACGCCACCGAAGCGATCATCGCCCAGATCGAACGCTTCGCACCAGGCTTCCGCGACCGCGTCGTCGGCCTGACCGCCCGCACCACAGCAGAATTCGCCGACTACAACCCCAATTACGTCGGCGGCAACATCATGACCGGTGCCAAGAACATCCCCCAGCTGGTCTTCGGCCCCCGAAAAACCCTGCAGCCCTACGACACCGGCCTCCCTGGCCACTATCTGTGCTCGGCAGCGACCCCGCCCGGCCCCGGCGCGCACGGCATGTGCGGGGCCAACGCCGCAGAACGAGCGATGCGACGGCTGCGATGATCGGGGCCGCCCGGCTGCGGTGTGCTTGCCCTGTAGCCAACGCGGCCTGAGCCCGACCGCACTGCAACGCCGCGTGGCAACAGGACTACGTCGACAGCCGGGTGGTCAGGTCGTCGATGTAGGTGCGGAAGAGCTCTGCCATGTCGACGCGCTCGGGGTCGAGGAGCCATTGCAGTTGCAGGCCGTCCATCATGGCCGAGATCTGACGGGCTACGGCGCGGGTATCGATGTCGGGGCGGAAGGTGCCGTCGGTGACGCCGCCATCGAGGGCACCGGCCAGGTAGGTCTCCAGGATGCGGTAGCGATTGACCACCCAGGCGCGGGCGGGGTGGTCGCTGGTGACTGCTTCGCTGGTGACGACGGTGAAGAGTTGGACGAGGCCGGGGACGTGCATGTTGTGCTCGACCAGCCGGACCAGTTGTTGCAGGGCGTCTTTGCCGAGCAGTTGGCGGTTCATGCCGAGGCGGTCGTAGTCGAGGCGATCGCGGTAGTCCAGGACCGCGGCCAGCAGGGCCGCCTTGTTCGGGAAGTAGTGCAGCAGGCCGGGCTGGGAAAGTCCGCAGCGCGTGGCGATATCGGCGATGGAGGAGTTGTGGTAGCCGTTTTCGGCGAAGCTCCCGAGCGCCTGGTCGATGATCTGCTCGCGGCGGTCCTCACCCCGTCTCCGGCGTTGGGGATGCGGCGTCATGAGCAGCGACAGTAGTCGAACGGGGGGACTCGTAAAACCGGACAGATAACAAACGGGTAACATTACCGAGTGGTCACTCGGTAGACTGGTTGTCCGCTGGCACACTCGTGCCAGCCGTACCTGGACGGGCGTGCGAGGAAGGACAGCCGATGACTCAGGGCACCGAGATGCCGATCGAATCGATCACGTTGCGAGGAGGTGCGGGTCTGCTCGCCGGGTGGGAGGTCAACCCGCCCCTCGGTACGCCGAACCTCGGCACCGTGGTGCTGGTGCCGGGCTTCACCGGTTCCAAGGAAGACTTCGAACTCATGCTCCCGCTGCTCGCGGCGGCCGGTTATCGCGCGATCGCCTACGACCAGCGCGGGCAATGGCAGTCCGAGGGGCCCGACGATATCGCCGGCTACACGATGGCCGATTTCGTCGCCGACCTGCGCGGTGTCGTCGATCAGGTCTCGCCGGACGCGCCCGTGCACCTGGTGGGGCACTCCTTCGGCGGTTACGTCTCCCGTGTCAGCGTGGTCGACGAGCCCACGCGATTCCGCAGCCTTACGCTGCTGGCCTCGGGCCCCTCCTCGGTCGAGGACATCAAGTTCTCGCCGCCACAGCTCGTGGCGCAGGTGGTGGAGTCCGCCGGCCAGGAATTTCTCTGGCAGCAGATGAGCGATGCCATGGCTGCCGCCGGGCAGGCGCCCTCGCCCGAGCGCGCCGAATTCCTGCACAGCCGCCTCGTGCAGACCAAGAAGGCGAACATTCTCGGCATTCTGAAATGCATGGAGACCCCTCCGCTGGCTGATCCCGCCGCGCTGCGCGATGCCGGCGTGCCGTTGCTCATCGCCTATGGCGACACGAACGATCTGTGGGATCCCGAGGTCCACGAAAACTTCGCTCGCCAGCTGCGGGCCGAGACCGCGGTGTACCCGGGTATCGGACATGTGCCGAACGAGGACGTCCCCGCACAGGTGGCCGCCGATCTGGTGAACTTCTGGAAAGAGCTGGCATGAGCGACAACCTCGAAGAGCTGCTGGAAAAGCTGGACCTGGAGGCCAAGATCCGGCTCATCTCCGGATCCAATGTCTTCCGCTTCGCCGGTGACGAGAGCATCGGCCTGACCGAGATGCCTGTGTCCGACGGTCCCTCCGGTGTGCGCGGCGAGACCTGGGACGAGCGCGACCCCTCGGTGAGCCTGCCGTCCGGTTCGGCGCTGGGCGCCACCTGGGATCGCGAGCTGCTCGCCGAGATCGGTGGGCTCATCGCCGCCGAGGCGCGCCGCAAGAATGTGTACGCGGTGCTCGGCCCGACCATCAACCTGCACCGATCCCCGCTCGGCGGACGGCATTTCGAATGCTTCTCCGAGGATCCGATGCTCACCGCAGAGATGGCCGCCGCCTATGTGACCGGCGTCCAGGATCACGGCGTCAGCGCGTGCCCGAAGCACTACGTGGCCAACGACTCCGAAACCGAGCGCTTCACCGCCGACGTGATCGTCGACGATCGCACCCTGCGCGAGCTGTACCTGTACCCGTTCGAACGGTCCGTGGATGCGGGCGCGTGGATGATCATGGACGGTTACAACTCCGTCAACGGTGTCACTATGACCGAAAACCCCTTGCTTGACGAGCCTTTGAAGGGCGAGTGGGGCTTCGACGGCGTGGTGGTCTCGGACTGGATCGCCGTGCGCTCCACCGAGGGCGCCGCCATGGGTACTGACCTGGCCATGCCGGGCCCGTGGGAACTCTGGGCCGCGCCGCTGATCGAGGCCGTGCGCAACGGTACGGTGCCCGAGACCGCGATCGACGAAAAAGTCCGCCGCATACTGCGATTCGCGCAGCGAGTGGGCGCGCTGAACGGAACCCCGCGGCAAACACCGGCTTTCACCGATGAAGCGGCGCGCCGGTTGGTTCGAGACGCCGCCGCCAAAGCGATGGTGCTCGCCACCAACGACGGTGTACTGCCGATGAGCGAGCCCGCCCAGGTCGCCCTGCTGGGCGCGGCCGCCGCGGAGCCGCGCTTCGGTGGCGGCGGCAGCTCGACAGTCGTTCCATCACACACGAGTTCGCCGCTACAGGGCCTGCGCGAGGTGCTGCCGGTGGTCTACACGCCGGGCGTTCACCTCAACGAGAACATGATCGCGGTGCCGTTGGATCTGGTCACCGATCCGGAGACCGGCACGGCGGGCGTGAACCTGCGCTTCCTCGACGGTGAGACGGTCCTGAATTCCGAGCACCGCACCGCGGGCAATCTCATGCTCTTCGGCACACTCTTCGCCGTGCAGGCCAAGTCTTTCGAGATCCGTGGTCGCCTGCGCGCCGATGTGGCGGGGGAGTGGCGGATCGGCTACGCGGGTGTCGGCACGCTGCGTCTGGAGCTCGACGGTGAGACCGTGCACAGTGAGACCGTCTTCCCCGAGGGCGGCGATCCGGTCGAGATGTTGCTGAATCCGCCGCAGCGCTGGGTCGGCCGCACCCTCGCCGAGGGCGAAGAAGTCGATGTGCTCATCGAACTGGTTCCCGCGCTCGACAAGGGTCTGCCCGCCATGGGTCTCACCTTCGGCATCGGTCGCCCGCGCCGCTCCGCCGACGAAGAGTTCGCTGCCGCAGTGGAACTGGCGCGCACCTCCGACGTCGCTGTGGTCGTGGTCGGAACCACCGAGGCGATCGAATCCGAAGGTTACGACCGCAAGGATCTGTCGCTGCCCGGCCGCCAGAACGAACTGGTGGCGGCGGTGGCCGCGGTGAACCCGCGCACGGTCGTGGTCGTCAATTCCGGTGCGCCGGTGGAGATGCCGTGGCGCGACGATGTCGCCGCCGTCCTGCTTTCGTGGTTCCCGGGCCAGGAATTCGGTGATGCGCTCGCCGATGTCCTCACCGGTGCGACCGAGCCCGGCGGCCGTCTGCCCACCACCTGGCCCAAGGTCATGACCGACGTGCCGGTTCTGGACACCAAGCCCGCCGCCGACAACTCCCTGCCCTACACCGAGGGCATTCACATCGGCTATCGCGCCTGGCTGAAATCCGGGGTGGCTCCGGCCTATCCGTTCGGGCACGGGCTCGGCTACACCAGCTGGGAACTGGTGGACCTGACCGTGAGCGGTCACACCGCCACCGTCACCGTGCGCAATATCGGCGAGCGTTCGGGCCGCCAGGTGGTGCAGGCGTACCTGTCGCGCGCGGACAGTGCCATCGACCGTCCGGTGCGGTGGCTCGCGGGCTTCGCCGCGGTCGAGGCCGGTGCGGGCGAAACCGTCACAGCCACCATCGAATTGCCGCAGCGGGCCTTCGAGCACTGGACCGACCAGGGCTGGGACGTCGAACCGGGTGCATTCACCCTGCACGTCGGCACGTCGGTATCCGTACTCCCGCTCACCGCTGAAATCAGCTGATACACCCCCTCGTCTCTGTGGCGAGCCACCTCGTCGTCCCGGCCGCGCAATCCCGGGACGACGAGGTGGGCTGAGGCGAGGGACCTTCGCGTCGATCGTTCTCGATGAAGCCGCGGCGAACTTCCTGTTCACGCTTTCTCTCACACCCTGGATTTCACCGTGGCGAACACTGATGCCAAATTCTCTGTCGACGAAACACCTTCTACTGCAAACGCTCCCACCAAGGGCTTGCTGCCTCTTCTCTTCGTCGGCAATGCCGCGATGTACGCGCTGTACTCCGGTGTCGGTGGGGTGCTGCTGCCCCTGCAGATCGAGCACATCGACCCGGCGAACAAGATCGCCAACCTCGGACTGGTCGCCGGTGTCGCCGCGGTCTTCGCCACCGTGTTCAACCCGGTCGCGGGTGCGCTGTCGGATCGCTCCGGCCGGCGCAATCCGTGGATTCTCGCCGGTGGCCTCGGCACGATCGCCGCCATGGCACTGCTCGGCAACATGCACACCGTGCTGCTGGTAGCCATCGCCTGGTGCGTGGGGCAGGCGGTCATGAATATCTATCAGGCCGCCATCACCTCGGTCGTCCCGGATCGAGTGCCCCTCGAACGCCGTGGAACGGCCTCGGCAGCGGTCGGCCTCGGCGTCCCGCTGGGGTCGGTGATCGGCGTGGTGCTGGCCTCGGTCGTCGCCGACCGTTACAGCGCCGGTTATCTCGCTCTCGGCGTGCTGGTCGCCGTGGCCGCGGTGATATTCACCGCCGGAGCGCGTGAACAACGAATGCCGCCCAAAAAGGCTGTGCCCCTGCGTACTCAGGCGGCGGCGTTCCTGAGTGTGTTGCGCGAGCAGGACTTCCGCTGGGCGTTCATCGGCCGTGCGCTGCTCGTACTCGGCTACTTCTGTGTGGTCGGCTATCAGCTCTATATCCTGCAGGACCACATCCGGCTGCCGGAGGGAATGAAACCCGCTACCGCGGTGGCTGTTCTCACGCCCATTTCCGCGGTGGGAATGACGCTGTCGACGATCCTCGGCGGCATTCTGTCCGACCGACTCGACCGCCGTAAACCATTCGTGGCGATCTCGTCGCTGCTGGCGGCGGTGGCGCTGCTGATCCCGGTGTTCAGTCCGACCTGGGGCGGCATGCTCACCTTTTCCCTGTTGAACGGCTTGGCGTTCGGATGCTTCATGGCGGTGGACACCGCCCTGGTCACGATGGTGCTGCCCAAGGCCGAGGACGCCGCCCGCGATATGGGCGTGCTGAATATCGCCAGCGCGGGCCCGCAGATTCTCGCGCCGTTCGTGGCGTCGGCGGTGGTCAGCCTGGTCGGCTACGCACCGCTGTTCGTTCTCGGTGGTTTGCTCTCGGTACTGGGGGCACTCGCCGTCGTGCCGATCCACTCAGTGCGCTGATCAGCGCACGGACGTTCCGTCGACGCTGCACGGTTCCGATCTCGTGGTGGGCACGTTCGGCGGCGTCGAACAGCTCGCGAGTCTGAGCCGATTGAGCTCCGTGGAGGCGTAGATTCGGCATCGCTGCTGATCGTGAGCGTTCCTCGACGAAGGGATCTCTGTCATGAGCAAGTCGCCCAGGCATCGCCGATGCCGCAGAGCAGGTGCGGTGCTCGCGGTCGTGCTCGCCATCGCCGCGGGCGGCTGCACTACGCAGGAGAAGTCCGACGGCTCCTCGCCGGTCGACAGCGCCGAAGCGGCGAAGATCGCCGACATCGTGCGCACCAAGATGAGCGAACTCGACCTCAGTTCCGTGGTCTACGGCGCATGGCGAGGTGAGGATCGGATCGCTCTCGGGGCGCTGGGCGGATCACCGCTCGGTGTACCCGCGACCACGGATATGCGATTGCGGGTCGGCCAGCCGATGGAACCCATGCTGTCCACGGTCCTGTGGCGACTCGACGGACACGGCGTGCTGAAACTCGACGAACCCATCGCTCGCTGGCTGCCCGATTTCCCCCGCGCCGACAAGATCACCCCGCGAATGCTCGCCGACAGCACCTCCGGGATTTCCGACTATGTGACCGAACCGGAGTTCCTGAAGATCTTCGGTGAGAACCCGATCCGCGAATGGACCGCACCGCAACTGCTCGAGCGCGCTAACGCCCGCCCACCACTGTTCGAGCCGGGCACCAGCTTCGCCTACGCCCACAGCGACCTGGTCGTGCTCGGCGAAGTCCTGCAGAAGGCGGCAGGCAAGCCACTGAGCGAGCTGATCGCCGAACACATCACCGTCCCGCTGGGGATGCACGCCAGCACAGTAGTACTCAACCCACAGATCGACGAACCGATCCTGCACGGCTACACCAACGAACGAAACTTCTTCGAAGACTCCACCTTCTGGAACCCCACCGCCTTCCTGCACAGCGGCAACATGAACTCCACCGTCGCCGATGTCGGCCGCTGGGTCCGCGCCCTCGGCACGGGCGAACGACTCACTCCCGACCAGTTCCAGCAGATGATGGGCCCGTCGACCGCGGGCCTCGGCCCCTTCACCACAGAGAAATACTTCGCCTTCGGGGTGGTCCATCTCGCCGACTGGCTGTTCATGAACCCGTCCTACGGCGGCTACGACGGCGTCGCCTTCTACGACACGAAAACCGAGACGACCGTCGTCGTCTACGCCACCCTGGGCCCGACGTCCAACTCGAACCAGAACAACGCCGTCGGCATCGGCACGGCGATCAGTACCCTCTTGGTCCCCGAGCGCCCACCGGCGGTTCCCTGAGCAGTCACCTGCTCGGATCCACACGCACGGTAGCCAGTATCTTCCACGCCCGTAATGCGGACCGAGATCGCGGTTCGCGCGGAACTCAGTGCACGGCAGCGACTTCCGGCGCGGAAACCAGGCTGAGCAGAGCGTCGACGAGGGTGTCGATCAAGGCGTCCGCGCGTTCGGGCGACAGCAGTCCCTCGATATAGCCGAGGTTCAACGACAATTCGTCGGTGCTGTGGCCGACGGTCAGCATCATCAGACCGCTGATCGACATACCGGAAACGACTTCGGCGCCGGAGACCTCCCACGCACCGATGCGGGCGGGAAAGTCGCGGGTGTCGACGAAGGTCAGGCACAGGTTGCCCGGCCCGCGAGCGTCCAGCAGGTTCACCACCTTCTCCGGTTGTGCCGGTGTCTTGGGCAGCATGAACCCGATTCCACCCAGGTTGGCCAGGTGCTGGCGCTGTTCGATACGACTCGCGAAGTCGGTGGCGAACGCGGCGGCGGTCTTCCAGAGTGGCTGTCCTGCCGGTGTCGGCAGCGCGATCATCGCCTGGTAGGCGCCGGTGTGGGTGGCGTCGAGCGGTCGCTCGAGTTGCTCGCGGAACAGCACCGAGACACCGACCGGGAAGTGGGCTTCCGGCGCACCGGCATCGTTTCCCGCCGCGCGGGCGAGTGCGGCGGCGACCACACTCGACAGCGGTACGTTGTGTTCATCGCAGGCGGCCAGGAGCGCTCGGTACTCGGTCCCGTCCACTACCCGGTGCGTCAGCTTGGTGAAACGCTGCGTGGGCGCGACTTCGGCCCCGGCACTGACTCGCACCGGTTTGACCCGCAGGTCGCGCAACCCATCAGCCGCCAGCCGGGCGATGGCCTTGCGCTTGCCCCGCCAACCTTGGAATGGCCGGGGGAACAAGGCTTCCGGGGAGGGTGGCGCGGGCACCTCGGCGACCCAGCCGCCGGCTTCGGCGGCGAGCTCGAGCACCTGCCGGGCGAACGACAGCACGGTCACCGCGTCGGCGATGGTGTAGGTGGAGGTCAGCACCAGGTCGTGGATGCCGGGCGCGGCGGTGATCAAGGTGGCGCGCAGAAGTGGCGCCGCCGGGTCGAATCGTGTCCGCAACTCGGTGTCGACCTCGGCGGTCCAGTCCCCGGATGTCGCCTCGCGCAACGGAATCGGCCGCATCGCGATCGGAACGAAGCGAGGCCGACGGCCGTCTTCGCTGCGCACCACAGCGTGCAGCATCGGATGCCGCCGAGTCAGGGCGGCCAGCCCGGCGCGGACCGCGTCCGCGTCGAGATCGCCGGTGACGCGCACCCGCGACACGATGTGCAGCGGCGCTACCTGGTCCACGGTCCAATGCCAGCGTTCGAGGGTGGACAACGGACGGGGCAGCGCGGCGACCGGTTCGGGATCGCCCAGACCTGGCCAGGTCATCGGTTCGGCCAGACTGGCCTGCAGCTTCGCCTCGTTGCCCTTGGCGATGAAGCCGTCGCGAACGACGATCAGCGCGCGATTGCGGGTCTGTTCGAGGCGGCCCAGCTTGCGGGATCCGTCGACGAGCATCGTGGTGCGCGGAATCCGCCGTTGTTCGTAGACCCGCAGCGCGGTGTGGGCGTCGTCGTGGGTGGCCAGCGCGTGCGCGAGCACCACCGCGTCCTCGATCGCCGAGTTCGCGCCTTGGCCCAGGCTGGGCAGCATCGGGTGGGCGGCGTCGCCGAGCAGGGTCACCCGACCGCTGCCCCACTCGGTCAGCGGCGGCCGGTCCTGAGCAGGCAGCGCGAGGATGTCGGATTCCGGCGTGGCGGTGATGATTTCGATGATTTCCGGTGCCCAGCCCGCGAATCTGCTGAGCAGATCGTCCTTGCCGTGCTGCCAGTCGGCGGCTTGCTCGGCGGTGGTGGTCAGGGTGGCCCACCAGTAGACATTGCCGTGCCCGATGTCGTGGATGCCGAAGCGCATGCCCCTGCCCCAGTAGTGGATCGAGGCGCCCGGCTCGATCGCCGGGTGCGCGAACGGCACCAGCGCCAGCCAGCACACGAACTTGCCCGGCCGTGGCGCCTCGGTGCCGTGCAGCTGGGCGCGGATCGCGGAGTTGATGCCGTCGGCGCCGATGAGTACATCGGCGCCGAGGGTGCGGCCGTCGGCGAACTCGACCTGCACCGCGTCGGCGGTCTCGGTGAAGCCGACCGCCTCGGCGCCGAGTTCGACCCGCAGATCGTCGCCGCATGCCGCCAGCAGCACATCGTGGAGGTCCTTGCGGGCGAGTGCGACTGCGGGAGCGCCCAATTCGGCGTCGATCGCGGTCACGTCGACCCGTCGCATGTCCGAACCGTCGGGTCGGCGGAAGGTGAACGATCGAGCCTGTCCGCCGACGCGCAGCAGTTCCTCGTCGATGCCGAGGTCGAGCGTGCGCAGTGCGTTCATGGCGTTGGACTGCACCGACAGGCCGAATCCGGCCGCGCGCAGTTCCGGGCCGCGCTCGCACAACACGACATCGATTCCGGCCCTGCGCAGGGCCGCGACGGCCGTGAGACCGCCGATGCCTGCGCCGACCACCAGTGCCGATTTCACGGGAGAGTTCACTGAAATTCCTTGCTGTATAGCGGGATTCGACAGGGTCATGATGCGGTCGCCGCCGCTTGTTCGAGCAATCGCGTGAGTCGGGCGGCTACCTCGGCGACATGGGGGGACTGGATCAACGTCAGGTGATCACCCGGCACCTCGATCACCTCGAGATGGCCTGTCGCGTAGGCGTCCCAGCCGTTGGTGGGATCGCGATGCAGGGTGCCCGCCCGGTCGTGGGCGGGACGAAGCACCTGCGGCAGTGGCTCCGCGGCGCGCAGCAGGGTGATGTCACCGTCGTAGGCCTGCGGCCGGTAGGCGTCGATCGCTCGCCACCCTGCCACGAACACCTCGAACAATCGCCGGACCAGCGCACGGGACCCGGTCGGCGGTAGCACGCCTGCTTCGACGGCGGTGGCGAGGATGAAATCGAAGACGGCATCGTCGGTGTCGAGCTCCTGCGGGATCTCGATCACGGCGGTGTCGGCGCCGCGCGCCAGCCACAGCAACTCCCACAGGAAGAACTCGTAGAGCGCGTGCTCGGGCACCGGCATGCCGTCGCCGTGGCGCACGGTCATCGTGTCGATGAGTGCCAGCGTGCCCACCTCGTGACCGGCCTCGGCCAGTTGGCGGGCCATTTCGAAGGCGACCATCCCGCCCAGCGACCAGCCGCCCAGATGGTAGGGCCCCGCCGGTTGGACGCGGCGCAGCGCGGCGATGTAGTTGCTCGCCATCTCCGCGATGGACTCGGCCGGGGTG
This sequence comes from Nocardia salmonicida NBRC 13393, assembly GCF_001613085.1. Classification (GTDB taxonomy): domain Bacteria; phylum Actinomycetota; class Actinomycetes; order Mycobacteriales; family Mycobacteriaceae; genus Nocardia; species Nocardia salmonicida. Next base: position 193,164 of record NZ_BDBR01000004.1, on the reverse strand, counting down.
CTTCCCGTCTCCAGACCCGCGGCCTGGAGGCCGTACAGCGGCTGGTCACCGGGCAGGTATCGGCTCAATTCGAGGTAGCAGAGCACATTTCCGCCGATCGGGTGCACGAGGAACAGCGGCGTCCCGGCACCCGGTCGCAGGGGCACCAGCGGATCGAATCCCACCTCGGCCCGTTCGTCGAGCTGCTCGGCCAGCGCGGCCACCGTGGGACCGGTGGCCAAGGTGGAGACCGGCAGGGACACCCCGTAGCGCTGTTCGATGGACACGATCAGCCGCATCGCGGTGAGGGAGGTGCCCCCGAGAGCGAAGAAGTCGTCGTGCACGCCGATCTCGGGCAGGCCGAGAGCCTCGGCCATCAGTGCCGCCAGCCCCGATTCGGCGGGTGTGCGCGGGCGAACCCGACCCGCCGAGGTAGCGGCGGGCAGCGCCATGCCGGCCAGGACGGCGTCGGCTCGCTTGCCGCTCGGTGTCAGCGGCATCGCGTCGAGCCAGACCAGACGACTGGGAATCATGTAGTCCGGCAACCATTCCCGCAGCGCGGCAGCGATCTCCGATTCGTCGACATCGCCGCGGGAGCCGACCAGGAAGGCCACCAGCAGCGTCTGTGCGCTGGAAGTCCCCGCGGCGGTGTGCGCCACTACGGCGACCTCGCTGACGCCGGGCACATCCGCGGTGACGCGGTGCAGCGCCAGCTCTACCTCCATCGGCTCCACTCGATGCCCGCGAATCTTGACCTGGCCGCCGCGCCGGCCGTCGCTGATCACCGCACCGCTGGGCAGCCTGCGGCCGATATCGCCGGTGCGATAGAGCCGATTCCCCGGCGCGAACGGGTGTGGCACGAAGGCCGCCTCGGTGAGATCGGGCCGGTGCTCGTAGCCGTCGGCGAGTGCGGCGCCACCGAGATAGATCTCGCCGGGCACGTTGTCGGGCACCGGGCGCAGTCGGTCGTCGAGGACGAGGATCTCCACCCCGTCGATGGCGGTGCCGATCGGTGGCAGCGCCGGGAACAGCGCCGGGTCGCCGGTCATCGTGTACCGGGTGGCGACATGGGTTTCGGTGGGACCGTACTGGTTCTCCAGCAGCACCTCGGTACCAGCCGCGCACAGTGCCCGGATCTCGTCGGTGACGCGCAGTTGCTCGCCGGCGGAGATGATCACCCGCAGCCCGGCCGGTGCCGTGCCGAGCCGGATCGCGGCCTCGGCCAGCTGCTGCAAGGCCACGTAAGGAAGGAAGATCCGTTCGGCGCCGGTGCTCGCCAGCAGTCGTGCCAGCGCGGGCAGATCGCGGCGCTGCTCCTCGCTCAGCAAGATGAGGCGTCCGCCGCCACACAGCGTCGAATAGATCTCCTGGAACGACACATCGAACGACAACGGAGCGAATTGTGTTGTCGCCGGTGCGGGCAGAGCGCCGCTGGCGGTCGAGAGCTGCCAGCGGATCAGATTGGCCAGCGCGCGATGTGGCATGGCCACGCCCTTCGGCGTTCCCGTGGAGCCGGAGGTGAACAACACGTACGCGGTGGCGTCGAGATCGCCCGTCGGCAGCGCGACGGTGTCACCCGGAGCGATCAGTTCGTCGACGGTGAGTCGCGAATACCGTGGTGGCACCAGGGTTTCGTGGCCCGCGCCGGTGATCACCGCGAACGGCCGCGCCTGTTCGAGCATCGCGTGCAGACGCGAGGGCGGATAACTGACATCGAGCGGTACGCAGGCCGCGCCCGCCTTGGCGATGCCGAGCACCGTTGCGATCTGTTCGGGCGATCGGTCCAGTGCCATCGCGATGCGATCGCCCCGGCGCGCCCCGCGTGCCACCAGGCTCGCCGCGATGCGGTCGGCGATCGACAGCAATTCCGCGTAAGTCATGGTCCAGCCGCAGAACTCGACGGCGACCGCATCGGGTGTGCGGGCCGCGCAGGCATCGAACAGCTCGATCACCGTGCCGGGTGCGGGCGCGGCGACCAGTGGTTGCGGGGCGGAGCCGAGCGAGCCGAAGTCCACCGTGGCCGAGGGATCGCCGGTGAGCAGGTCGAGGACCCGCAGGTAGGTCTCGCCGACGCTGACCAGCTGATCGCGGGTATAGGACGCGGGGTCGCCGTCGACGCGCAGCGCCAGCGTTCCGTCGAGCGGGTTGCGGACGGCGTTGATCAGCAGAGCGAAATTGGTGTCCTCGCGAATGTCGATGCCGAGCAGGGTCACGTCCAGCGCGTTCATGGCCGCGCCCGCGGCATGGAAGTGCACGTAGTTGAACGCGGTGTCGAGGACGACGCCCACCTCACGCTGGATGTCGGTGAGCGGGAACCGCTTGTGCTGTGCGCTGTTGCGCTCGCGCTCGAAGACGCCTGTCAGCACCTCGCGCCCGCTGCGGCCGGTGAAGTTCAGCCGCAGTGGCATCGTGTTCAGGAACAGCCCGGCCATGCGCTCGGCATCGATGCGCTCGGGCCGCCCGTGGGTGACGACGCCGGTGGTCACATCCGTGCGACCGGACAGGAGGCCGACGGTGCACAGGTGCGCGGCCAGCAGGACCGCCTTGACCGGGATATGCGCGGCGGCGGCCACCGCGTCGGCGCGGGCCAGCAGATCGGCGCCGACCGGAACCGACACCGAAACGCGCGCCTGCGGCGGACCCACGGGCAGCGTCGCATCGACGGAAACATGGGGACGCGATCCGGGGACACGGATCGTCTCCGCGCCTTCCAGTTCCCTTGTCCAGTATTTGCGGTCGGCCGGATCGTCCAGCGAATCACGCTCGGCGCGAACGTATTCGGCGAAGGACGGTAGTTCGGCGGGGTAGGTGCCCGCGCCCCGATAGTCGGCCAGCAGTTCCGAGATCAGCGTCGCCACACTCCAGCCGTCGAGGATGGCGTGGTGGAACGAGAGCACCAGCTCGATCCGGTCGGCGAGCCGGAACACCGCGAGGTCGAAAAGGCCCGGCTGCTCGAAGACGTACCGGCGCAGGCGTCGTTGCTCGACATGGTCGCGAATCGAGGCGCCGGCCTCGTCGGTGTCGGTCGTGCGCAGGTCGATGATCGTCAGTGGCGGATCGAGGTGGGCGTGCACGAGTTGTAGTGGCTCGGAGTAGCCGGCGAGCTCGAAGGAGGTGCGCAGCATCGGGTGCCGGGCGACCGATCGCCGCAGTGCGGCGCGCAGGGCGGCTTCGTCCCACGGCATCCGCAGCGAATACCGGAAAACATCGTGGTAGAGCGATGACTCGGCACGTTCGCGGCTGTGGAACAGCATGCCCAGCTGCAACCTGGTCAACGGGTACGCGTCCACCACGTGCGGTAAGCGTGCCCGGTCGATGCCGGCCACCAGCTCGAACGGTGCGAGGGCCGCGGCGGCGACAGCGCCGGTGCCCGCCCGCTCGGCCAGTTCGGCGATGGTGGGGCATTCGGCGATGTCACGGGCGCTGATCACCAGCCCCCTGGCCTCGGCCCTGGCTCGTACGCGCAGCAGCAGGATCGAGTCGCCACCGAGGTCGTAGAAGTTGTCGAACACCGAGACCGACTCGCGGTCGAGCACCTCGCGCCAGATGAGCGCCAACTGTTCCTCGACCGGTGTCCGTGGCGCGGTGTGCCCGACGGTCGGGTTCTCGGCGGTGATCGCGGCGAGTGCGGCGCGGTCGGCCTTCCCGCTCGGGGTCAGCGGAATCGCGTCGACCCGAACGAACAGCGACGGAATCATGAACTCCGGCAAGGTCTTCGCCAAGGCAGCACGCAGCGCGGCGGGCTCCATTGCGGATGCCGCCACACAATAGGCGGCCAGATAGGTGGCACGCTCGGGCGACTGACGGTCGATGACCGTGGCAGCGGTGATGCCGGGCAGTGCGGCCAGCGCGTTCTCGACCTCGCCCAGCTCGACCCGGTTCCCGCGGATCTTCACCTGCCGGTCGATGCGGCCGAGATACTCCAGTTCTCCGTCGGCGAGGCGGCGAGCCAGATCACCGGTGCGATACATCCGCTCGCCCGGATGGAACGGGTCGGCGACGAACTTCTCCGCTGTCAGTTCCGGGCGGTCGCGGTAGCCGCGCGCCAGACCGGCTCCGGCGATGCACAATTCGCCCGCGACGCCGACCGGCTGGGGCTGGTCGGCGGGGCCGAGCACATACAGGCGGGTGTTGTCGATCGGTCGGCCGATCGGCACCCGGGTCACCGTCTGGGCCGGGTCGACGGGGCAGTCGTAGTAGGACACGTCCACGGTGGCCTCGGTCGGGCCGTACAGGTTGACCAGGCGGGGCGCGGTGGCACCCAGTCCGGCGAAAGTCCGATTCCATCGGTTGACCTGATGGGGGAGTAGCGCTTCACCGCTGCAGAACACCGTCCGCAGTCCGGCGGCCCTGTCCACCGCGGCCGGGTCGGATTCCAGCAGATCCAGAAAAGGCGTCAGCATCGACGGCACGAAATGCATGACCGTGACCCCGAAGTCGGCGACAGCGGCGAGTAGTTCGCGGGGATCCTTCTCGCCACCGGGCCGCAGCAACGCCACCTGGGCGCCTTCGACCGCCCACCAGAACAGCTCCCACACCGACACATCGAACGAGGAGGGCGTCTTCTGCAAGATCACATCCGTGGGGCCGAGCGGATACTGCCGCTGCATCCAGCCGATGCGATTGATAGCCGAATGATGCTCGACCACCACGCCTTTGGGGCGACCAGTGGAGCCTGACGTGTAGATCACGTAGGCCGGGTCCGAGCCCGTGGGGACCGGAGTCCGCGCCGGTGTGTCCGTCGACCAGTTCTCCGGTGACAGCACGACTGCTCCGCTGGACAGCTCGGCGTCGGTCAGCACCACCTTGGCGGCGCTGTCGGCCAACAGGTAGGCGATCCGGTCGGCCGGATAGCCGGGGTCGATCGGGACGTAGGCGGCTCCGGCGTGCAGGGCGGCCAGGATCGCGACGAGCATGTCGGGACCGCGCTCGAGCAGCACCGCGACCAGATCGCCCGCCTCGACCCCGGCATCGCGGAGCACACCGGACAGGGCGGCGGCGCGGTCGGTGAGCGCGCGGTAGGTGATCGTGGCTCCGGTCGCGGTGTGTACCGCGACCGCGTCCGGCGTGCGCTCGGCCTGGGCCGTGATCCGGGCGATGACGGTGCTCTGGTCCGGGTAGGGATGCGCCGTCGCGCGAGCGCGGTCGACCAGCAGGTCGTGCTCGGGCGCCGACAACATCGGCAGCAGCGACGGATCGGTGTCGATGGCGTCTATCCCGGCCTCCAACAACGCGATCAGGTGATCGGCGACGGACTCGATCGGGTAGTCGACATCGAAGATGTCGGCGGCGTGATCGAGCCGGATCAGCAGCGGTCCGTCGTCATCGATCTCGGAGATCGTCCAGGCCATGGCCAGTGGGCTGTACCCCTGCGAGGGTTGCTGCACCTCCTCGAGCCCGTCGATCAAACCGGCGGCCGAGGGCAGGCGCGGATAGGCGACCGTCACATCGAACAGCTGTCTCGCCGGGTTGCCGAGGCGACGCAACTCGCCCATGAGATCGCCGAGCGGATAACGCTCGTGCTGCTTCAGGCGGCGCACATCGGCTTTCACCGTGGACACCAATTCGCGCAGGGTGCGCTGGCCCGCTGTGCGGATGGGCAGCGGAAGAGTGTTGGCGAAGTTACCGATGGTGGCCTGCTCGGTGGGGTTGACACGATTGCCGAAGGGGATGCCGATGGCGATCTCTTCGGCGCGCAGGGCCCGCGACAGGTAGAGGCCGAGCATCGCACAGAAATACGGGTACAGCGACAGGCCGGCCTCGCGAATTCGGTTGACCAGCACGCGATCCAACGTGAACTCGTAGGCTGTGACCGGTGCCAGCCCATCGGTGGCGCGGGGCCGGTCGAACAGCGCGGGGGTGAAGGCGTTCAGCCCACCGGCCACAGCGTCGCGGTCGAGGAGGTACTGATCGCCGGCCCGATAGTCACGTTCGAACGGCAGGCACCCCAGAAACGACGACCCCGGCAGCTCGATCGGATTCCCCGCCATCGTGGTGGCGTAGTCGGTGAGGATCTGGGCTCCGATGTGGAACAGCCCGGTCGCGTCGGCGGCGACGTGGTGGGTGGTCAAGACGAGGTAGGAGGACGCCGCGCCGGCACGGATGACGTGCGCCCGGAAGGGCACCGCCCCGGTGAGGTCGATCGCCGAACCGGTGAGCAGCTCGATCCGTCGCTGCGCCTCGGCTCGCGGATCGGGGGCGTCGCCGACGTCGATCACCTGGACCGGCGGCATCGGGTCGGTCGAGAGTTCCTGGTAGGGAACACCGTCGAGGACGCGGTACCGCAGTCGGAGGCCGTCGTTGCGTGCCCAGGTCCGCTCGATCGCGGCGACCATCGCGGCGACATCGACGGCGAGGGAGAAGCGGCCGACCACGCTGGAGAGATAGCTGGGCAGACCGGGAAAATGTTCCACGATCGTCCAGATGTCGCGCTGATAGGCGGTAAGTGGATAGCGCATGGAAACGGACATGGATGTACCCCTGAGGTGAAGAGCTGAAATGTGCTCGATCGCGCGGCGCTGCTGCGATCCGAATTCCGTCCGGTGGCGATCTTCGCCCGGCTGATCGGGCGATTTCACGAGTGGTCCGTGCGCCGAAAAGGCGCTCCGATCACTGTGTCATTCTGGCTATTCGATAGCCAATATTGTTGTGCCGTAATGGAAGTCACTTACGCGAATAATCGACCGGCCCGACGTCGAATTGTCCGGATAATTGGTTCCGTGAAACGAATACGACGACGAAGAACTGCATCGGGAACCAAACCGTCGCGCAGGCGATGAGTCAGTTCTCACGCACCGCGATGTGACGGTGGACTCGTCGCAGAAATGCCGGTGCCCACCAGTTCGCGGTTCCCAGCAGGCGCATGAAGGCGGGTACCAACACGCCACGGACCACCGTGGCATCCATCAGCACCGCCAGCGTCAGGCCCACGCCCATCAATTTTGTGAAGGCAACCTCTGAAAATGCCAGTCCCACACAGACAATCGCCATCAGCGCGGCCGCAGCGGTGACGATGCGGCCGGTGCGCTCCAGCCCGTAGGCGACCGCGTCGGCCGTCACGCCCCGCGCCCGGTGCTCCTCGGCGATCCGGGACAACAAGAACACCTCGTAGTCCATCGACAGCCCGAAGGCCAAGCAGAAGACGAGCACCGGCACCGGGGCGGCCAGGTAACCGGTTTCGGTGAAATCGCCGACCAGCCATTTCAGGTGCCCGTCCTGGAAGATGTAGACCATCGCGCCGAAGGTCGCCGACAAGCTCAACGTGTTGAGCAGCACCGCCTTCAGCGGGATCACCACGCTGCCGGTGAACGCGAACAACAGCACGAGCATCGCGACCACGATGAGGGCGACGACCAAGGGAAGGCGCCCCGCCAAGCCGGATTTGGTATCGGCGTTCTCGGCCGTGGCGCCGCCGACCAGCAGCGGAGCGGGCGAGTCCGTTCGCCGGATGTCGTCGAGCAAGGTTTCGGCGGCCAGCGAGTACGGGTCGAGGTCGGGGATCACCATCAGATGCGCGCCCTCGGGCCCGGGCAGGCTACGAACCAGCCGTACATGGTCCAGGTGCTGGATGCGCTGTGTCAGCTCGGTCAGTTCGGGCAGCATCGCCAGCATCGCGATGACGATCGTCGCGGCGGAGAACAGTACGGTGCGCCCGGCGGTCGTCACCGTCACCCGCACCGCGGTCGGCACGTCGCGGGCCCCGTGCCGTTCCTCCCGGAATCGGCTGACCAGGAACAGGCTGTAGTCGATGCCGAGCCCGAGACCGAGCACGGTGGTCAGATTCAGCGCATAGCTGGAAACCTGGGTGAACTCGGTGAGCAACCGAAGGATTTCCAGCGTACCGATGATCGAGACCAGGCCGAGTACCAACGGCAGTCCCGCGGCGACCAGACTGCCGAAGATCAACACCAGCAGTACCAGCAGGATCGGAATCGTCACCGCCTCAGTGACTTTCATATCGTGCGAGAGTTGCTCGGTCACGTCGTGATAGCTCACCGCGGCCCCACCCAGGCGCAGGTGGAACTCGCCGTAGTCCCGATCCCGGTAGCTGTCGATCAGTCGCGACACCACCGCGTCCACCACGATCTCGTCACCGGGAACATCCACGGCGACCAGCGCCTTGCCGCGATCGGCACTGCGCAGGAACTCCGGCGATCCGGTGGACCAGTACGAGCTCACCGAGCGCACGCCCGCCACCGTGGCCAGCTCGGTGGTCAGCCGCAGGCCGGTGGTGGCGACCGAGGGCGTATCGACGGTTCCCGACGCGGCCGCGACATCCACCAGCACGATGACGTTCGGTGTTCCGGTGGTGTACTTCTCCGCCAGTACTCGGGCGGAGCGCGCGGATTCGGCGTCCGCGTTCCAGAACCCGCCGCCGGACAGTCGCTGCTGCAGCGAGGCCCCGCCCGCGCCCGCGAGGACGAGCACCAGCGCGATCACCGCGACCACGGTTTTCGGTCGACCCGCAGCCATCCGCGCGAGTACTCGCACCGCCCTCATCTCATTGCGGGCACCGCACGTGCACTCCGGCGCCGTTTCGGCGCGACGGACATCTCCACCGGCGCCGCTCGGGCCGGTAGGGTCGGCGCCGGTGCCATCCCGCAACCCGGGTCGGTGCAAGTATCGGTGCCACGAATGGCTTGTGTCACTGCATCATTCGGAGAATCTTCCCCTTCGAATTTGTCTCGCGGACAGAACGCCTCGGCCTTGCGGACGGCGTGATCACCGGTGGCGCCGGACCTCGAGCCGACCGTTGATCGGTACCAGGCTGCACCCGGCCCTGCTACCGAGCAGCAGGACGTTGGCGACTTGGAGCAGCAGAACGAGGTACGGCTTGCCCGGATGGGCCTCTCGGGGCCATTCGTGCCAGTAATGCGGTGGGTCGAGGCGGCTGTCGGGTCCGGTGGGGAGCCGTAGCCGATCGCCGGGCGCGAGGACGGTGACGTGGAGATCGGCGAGGACTCCGGTGGCTTCGTCGGACAGGGGCGCGGTCCTGGTGAGCATCGCCCACCGGTGCAGCGGAACATACGGTGGCGCCGTGGCGAGGGTGGGGACCGCCAACGCGTTGTGGTCGTAGGTCGCGGCGGCGAGTCCGGCGGGGACGAGCAAAGCGGTGACGGTGTCGTCGCATACCAGCTCGACCCCGGATCCGTCGGCGGTGATGTCGGTAGGTAGACCTCGCTGTCGATAGGCATCCATCCAGTCCCGGGGGTTCTGGAGGTGGGCTGCGTGCGGCCACGGGATGCCACGGGATCCGGTCAGGATCTCCCACGCGGCGGCGCCGAGATCGCAATCGTGGCGGCTGTGCTCGAACCAATACCGGCGGGCCTGGTCGGGGGAGATCGCCAATGGTGGGCTGTCACAATCGAACTCCTCGTTTTCGAAACCCATCGGTGTTCCTTCGGTGTCGGGCCGAGCGGCTAGGCGAGCGTCGACTACACGGTAAGCGTGCGGATCAGCGGCGCGCCCGGGCGTAGCGTCTGGCGTTATGGCTGCGAGAACCAAGCACACCCCGATCTCAGCGGGTACGAGGCGGTTGGTGGCTGCGTGCCGAACCGATATCCCGGTGCTCACTCGGCAGCTGATCGCCGCGATCTTCACCGACATCCCGGAGTGGACGGATTACTCGCCGGTCAGCCGGGAGGATCTGCACACCGCGTGTTGCCGCTATCTGACCAGGGTGCTGGATCTGGTCGCCGGTGAGGTGAGCGTCCCCGGTCGTGATGATGTCGCCGCTGCCATCGGCCGCAATCGTGCGGCGCAGGGCGTGCCGCTGGAGGTGATGTTGCGGACGTTCCGGCTCGGCGGTCAGATCGTGTGGGAGGCGCTACTCGACAAGGCAGGCGAACTCCCGCCCGCCGAGGTTCGCAAGATCGGTGTGGCCACGTGGTCGGCTATCGACGGCATGTCGTCGGCGCTGGTCACCTCCTATCGCAGCACCGAATTGGAGCAGGTACGTCGCGACGAGCGTCGTCGGCACGGCTTGATCGAGGATCTGCTGGCGGGCAGTGCCCGCGACGCGACATTCGCCGCGCGTGCCGCGCGGGAGCTGAACGTGCCCGCCCACGGCGGGTACCTGGTGGTCGCCGTGCGGGGAGAGCGCCCGAACGTGGAGATAGGTACCGAGGCCGCGTTGGCGGCCTTGGGCATCCGGTCGGTCTGGCACGACCGCGTCGAGACTGTGGTGGGGCTGGTCTCGCTCGAGCAGCGGGACGGTTCCGCGGTGCTGGACCAGGTACGGAATCGCATCCGTGGTCGAGCAGCGGCGTCACCCGTGGTGCAGGGGCTGGCGCAGATCGAGACCGGGCACGCGTTGGCGATGCTCGGCTTGGAGACCTTGCCGGACACGGAGCGGGGGTTGGTGTCGTTGGAGCAGCGCTACCCGGAAGCGCTGTTGCTGCGCTCGCCCGACCTGACCGCGCTGATGGTCACTCGCACCCTCGGCCCCGTGCTGGAACTGCCGACGAAAGAGCACCAGATCTTGTTGCGCACGCTGGCGGTCTGGCTGGAGGAGAACTGTTCGGCGGCGAATGCCGCGCCCCGACTGCACTGCCATCGCAACACCGTGATCAACCGGCTACAGCGGATCTCCGCCCTGTTGGGTCGACGACTCGAAGGACAACGGTCCTACCTGGAGCTTTCCCTCGCCTTGGCCGCGCTGGAGATGGGCGCGCGGACACCGGGCTGAGTGCCACACCGCCAGGACAGATTGGGCGCTGCGCCCATTTTCGAGCCCCTAATTCTGGGCTGTCGGTAGATTGTTTGTGCATTTGTGGACCGTGAGACTCGACAGATGATCCAAGCCACGACCGTGGATGGGTCGATCGTCGAGCTGAGGAGCACCACGAGTGCCGGAATTCGATCTATTGGTGATCGGTGGTGGACCGGGCGGATATGTGGCCGCCATCCGCGCCGCGCAACGTGGCCTGAAGGTCTGCGTGGTGGAGAAGGAGCGCCCCGGCGGTGTCTGCCTGAACTGGGGTTGTATCCCCACCAAGGCGATGCTCCGCTCGGCGGAGGTCTTCCACACCCTCGCGAGCGCAGCTGAATTCGGGGTCTACGCCGACAATGTGCGCTACGACTTCGCCGCGGTCCGGCAACGCAAGGACTCCATCGTCAAAGAACTGACCGACGGTGTGGCGGGTCTGCTGAAGGCCAACGGGGTGACGGTGATCGAGGGTCACGCCCGGTTCGTCGAGCCGACCGTGGTGGAGGTGCACGAGGTCGGCGCCTCGCCGATCTTCGACGACGGCCCCCGCTACGCCGCCGCCGCGGGAGCCGCGATTCGCCGGGTGAGCGCGCGCGACGTGATCATCGCGACCGGTTCGGTGCCGGTTCAGCCGCCGATTCCGGGCGCTGAGTTGCCCGGCGTCGTCACCTCCGACGGCGCGTTCGGGCTGACCGAGGTGCCGCAACGGTTGGTCATCATCGGCGGCAGTGCGGTCGGGGCGGAATGGGCCAGCCTGTTCGCCACGTTCGGCAGTCAGGTCACCGTCGTGGAAATGCAGGATCGCCTGGTTCCGTTGGAGGACAAGGAGATCGGCGACGCGCTCGGGCGCTCGTTCCGCAAGCGCGGCATCACCGTCCTGACCGGGGCCACGGTCACCGCTATCACCGAGGGCGACGTACTGCGGGTCTCGGTCGGCGGTCCGGCGGCAGCCGACCTGGATGCCGACGTGGTGCTCGTCGGAGTCGGGCGAGCACCCAATACCGCGGAACTCGGGCTCGATGTAGCCGGAATCGCTACGGACGCACGCGGTTTCATCGAAGTCGACGATCGACTGCGGACCGGGGTCGAGCACGTGTACGCCATCGGCGACGTGACCGGTCGGGCGTTGCTCGCCCACGTCGCCTCGCACCAGGGCATCACCGCGGCCGAGGTGATCACCGGGCACGAGGCCCACATCGATTACTCGGTCATCCCGGCCGCGACCTTCACCCACCCGGAGATCGCGAGCGTCGGGCTCACCGAAGAAGCCGCCCGCGCCGCCGGACACGAGGTGATCACCGCCAAGTTCCCGTTCGCGGCGCTCGGCCGGGCCAAGACCTTCGGCGAGACCGACGGCTTCATCAAAATCGTTGCGGGGCAAGCGCATCAGGAAGTGCTCGGCGTGCACATCATCGGCCCGTCCGCCAGCGATCTGATCGCCGAGGGCGCACTGGCGATCTCACTGGAAGCCACGCTCGACGAGCTGGCCGACACCATTCACGCCCACCCCACACTCGGCGAGATCGGTATGGAGGCGGCCATGGCCGGACTCGGACTGCCGGTGCACATCGCGCCACGCAAGCGTTGAGGAGCTAGACCATGACCACGACCACCGCGCGGAGCACGCCCGCCCGCGAGCAGACCGAGACCGCTTCGGATATCGACTCCGCCGTCGCGGCCGAGAATCCCGAGATCCTGCGTGGTCTCTACCGCGACATGCTGTTCATCCGGCGCTTCGAGGAACGCACCGCGCAGAGCTACCAGCAGGCCAAGATCGGCGGCTACTGCCATCTCAACCTCGGCGAAGAAGCCACCGTGGTCGGCCTCGGCGCCGCGATGCGCCCCACCGACTACCTGTTCACCAACTACCGCGAACACGGCTACGCACTGGCCAAGGGCATCGAACCCGGTCGAGTGATGGCCGAACTGTACGGGCGCTCCACCGGCACCTCGAAGGGCTGGGGCGGCTCGATGCACATGTACGACACCGCGACCCGGCTGCTGGGCGGCTACGCCATCGTGGGCGGACAGGTTCCGCTGGCCATCGGTGCGGCGCTGGCCATCGACTACCGCGACGGCGACGACGTCGTGGTATGTCAGATGGGGGAGGGCACCACCAACATCGGCGCCTTCCACGAGTCGCTCAATATCGCGGCGCTGTGGCGGCTGCCGGTGGTGTTCCTGGTGATCAACAACCAGACCGGCATGGGCACCACAGTCGAGAAGTCCTCGGCCGAACCGGATCTGTGGAAGCGCGCCGCCGCGTACCGCATGCGGGGCGAGCGGGTCGACGGCACCGATGTGCTGGCCGTGCGCGACCTGGCGAGCGAGCTCATCGAAGACGCCCGCCGCGATGGCAAACCCGCGCTGCTCGAAGCGGTGAGCTACCGGCTCAAGGGCCACTCGGTGGTCGACCCGGCCAAGTACCGCAGCACCGATACCGTCGCCGCGGCACGCGAGCACGATCCGATCGAGCTGTGGCAGCGCCGATTGCTCGCCGCCGGGGTGCTGACCGAACAGGCGCTGGCCGATGTCGACCGCGAGGTGGCCGACGGAGTTGCCGCCGCCGTCGAATTCGCCGATTCGAGCCCGCATCCGGAGCCGTCGAGCCTGTTCGACTACACCTACGCCACTCCCGTGCCGGGCGATTCCCGCCGTCTGCCCGCCGATCCGCTCTTCACCCACTGAGGACATTCACTGTGCCTGTCATGACCTATCGCGAAGCGCTGCGCGAAACCCTGCGCGAAGAAATGCGCCGCGATGACGATGTTTTTCTGATCGGTGAGGAGATCGGCGTCTTCGAAGGCTCCTACAAGATCACCGCCGGTCTGCTCGAGGAGTTCGGCGAGAAGCGGGTGCGCGACACCCCCATCGCCGAGGAAGGGTTCGTCGGTGCGGCGATCGGCGCCGCGATGCTCGGTTTGCGCCCGGTCGTGGAGATCATGACGATCAACTTCTCGCTGCTGGCGCTGGATCAGATCGTCAACCATGCCGCGAAGATCTACGGCATGTTCGGCGGGCAGACCAATGTGCCCATGGTGATCCGGACGCCCGGTGGCGGCGGCCAGCAACTCGGGGCGACGCATTCGCAGAATATCGAGTTGTACTACGCCTTCGTGCCCGGCCTGAAGGTCGTGGCGCCCAGCACTCCCGCTGATGCGCGGGCGTTGCTCAAGGCGGCGATCTCCGATGACGATCCGGTGTTGTTCCTGGAGAACCTGTCGCTGTACAACACCAAAGGCGAAGTCCCCGAGGATCTTCCGCCTGTCCAGATCGGCAAAGCGGCGGTCACCCGGGAGGGCACCGACATCACGCTGATCGGCTATTCGCGGATGGCCACCGTCGCGACCGAGGTCGCGCAACGCCTTGCGGGCGAGGGTATTTCGGTGGAGGTGATCGACCTGCGCAGCCTGCGTCCGCTGGACCGCGACACCATCGTGGCATCGGTGCGCAAGACCGGTTGCGCGGTGATCGGCGAGGACGACTGGCTCACCTACGGCATCGGCGCGGAGATCGCGGCGTCCATCTCCGACGGTGCGTTCGATTACCTCGACGCGCCGGTCCGTCGCGTCGCCATGGCCGAGGTTCCGCTGCCCTACGCCAAGCCGCTGGAGAAACTCGCCTTGCCGTCCGCGGAATCGCTTTACACCGCGGTGACGGAAACTCTGGCGGCCGTCGGCCGGCGGCGCTGAGAACCAGGAACAGGACGGACGCAATCATGCCCGAAATCGTCATGCCCCGGCTCTCCGACACCATGGAGGACGGCGTCGTCTCCGCCTGGCTCAAGCAGGTCGGCGACCAGATCACCCGCGGCGAGATCGTCGCCGAAATCGAGACCGACAAAGCCCTGATGGAACTCGAGGCCTACGACGACGGGGTTCTCGAGAAGATCCTCGCCGAGCCGGGTGTTCGTGTCCCGATCGGCGAACCGATCGCGATCGTGGGCGATGGCACCACATCGACTGCGGCACCCGCGGATCCGAAAAGTGTTGCGGTGACGCCCTCGACTGCCCCGACCGCTGCGCCACAGCCCGGTGCGCACGCGGGCCTGCGCCGGACCGGGGTGGTCAAGTCCTCGCCGTTGGCCCGCAAGATCGCACGTGAGATGCGGGTCGATATCGACGCTGTCGTCGGCACCGGTCCGGGTGGGCGGATCACCGCACGTGACGTGGAGGCGGCCCACAGCGCCGTCACCGCGGCACCCGCTGAGATCGCGACGCCGTCACGTGACGCGAGTGTGGCTGCTGTGCAACCTGTTCCGGCCTCAGGGGAGTTCGAGGAGGTTGCGCTGACGAACATTCAGCGCGTCTCCGCGGTCCGGCTCACCGAGAGCAAGCAGCAGGCGCCGCACTTCTATCTGACCAGCGCGATCGACGTGACCGAGTTGTTCGCCTTCCGGGCGCAGATCAACGCGACGTTGGACGCGGCGGGCGAGAGCAAGGTCAGCGTGAACGACCTGCTCGTCAAGGCGGTCGCCGTCGCGCTGCGAAAGGACGGCTCGGTCAATGTCAGCTTCGCGGGCGACAAACTGTTGCGTCACAAGGGAATCCACCTCGGTGTAGCGGTAGCGACCCCGGCCGGGCTGCTCGTGCCGGTGATTCGGGACGCGGACCGCAAGAGCGTGTCCGAGATCGCGACCGAGAGTCGGGACAAGGCGATTCGCGCCCGTGATCGCAAGCTGCGCGCGGAGGAGATGTCGGGCGGTACCTTCACCATCTCCAACCTCGGCATGTTCGGCATCGAGCAATTCACCGCGGTCATCAACTCGCCCGAGTCCGCGATTCTCGCGGTCGGGGCGGCGGCCGACGAGCTACGCCTCGACGGCGAGAAGGTGGTTGCCCGCAAGATCCTGCGCGTGACCCTGTCCGCGGACCACCGCGCCATCGACGGCGCGGTGGCAGCCCAATTCCTGGCGAACCTGAAGACCCTTCTCGAGAGCCCGCTCAGAATTGTGGCGTGAGCGGCTGGGTACCGATGGTCAGTGGCGTTCCGGTGGCGCGGCACACCTGCTCGACGCTCACACCGGGCGCGGTCTCGCGCAGGATCACCTGGCCGTCGGCGATATCGAGGACAGCGAGGTCGGTGATCACCCGCTGCACAACAGCTTGGCCGGTCAGCGGCAGGGTGCACGCATCGACGATCTTGGGTGCGCCGTCGCGGGTGGTGTGCTCCATGAGCACGATCACCCGGCGGGCGCCGTGGACGAGGTCCATCGCGCCGCCCATGCCTTTGACCATCGCGCCGGGCACCATCCAGTTCGCCAGATCACCGTGACGCGAGACCTGCATCCCGCCCAGGACCGCGGTGTCGATGTGTCCGCCCCTGATCATGCCGAACGAGAGCGCCGAGTCGAAGAACGAGGCACCGGGTTCGACCGTCACGGTCTCTTTGCCCGCGTTGATCAGATCAGGGTCGACGTCGCCGTCGTTGGGGTAGGGGCCGGTGCCGAGGATGCCGTTCTCGCTGTGCAGCACCACCGCTACGCCGTCGGGCAGGTGGTTCGGGATCAGGGTGGGCAGGCCGATGCCGAGGTTGACGTACTCCCCGGGCGAGAGTTCCCGCGCCGCGCGGGCGGCCATTTCTGTGCGTGTCCAGCTCATCGGGTGGTCTCCTGTCGAACGGTCCGCTTCTCGATGCGTTTGTCCTGGGCGCCGGTGTGCACGATGCGCTGGACGAACACCCCCGGCAGATGAATGTGTGCCGGGTCGAGTTCACCGGCGGGGACGAGCCGCTCGACCTGGGCGATGGTGATCCGACCGGCCATCGCGACCAGGGGGTTGAAGTTCAGGGCCGACTTCTCGAAGACCAGGTTTCCCTCGGTGTCGCCGACGGCGGCGTGCACGAGGGCGAAATCGGCGACGATGCATTCTTCGAGGACGTAGCGGCGGTGTCCGAACTGCCGGACTTCCTTCGGTGGTGAGGCCAGTGCCACCGACCCGTCCGGTGCGTAGCGCCATGGGAGGCCGCCGTCGCTGATCGGGGTCCCGACCCCGGCCGGGGTGTAGAAGGCGGGTATGCCCGCACCGCCGGCCCGCAGTCGCTCGGCGAGGGTGCCTTGCGGGATCAGTTCCACTTCGAGTTCGCCGCCGAGGTACTGGCGCGCGAACTCTTTGTTCTCACCTACATAGGAGGCGGTCACCCGTCCGATCCGTCCGGCCGACAACAAGATTCCCAGGCCGTAGTCGTCGACGCCGCAGTTGTTGGAGAACACCGCGAGGTCGGTGGCCCCGCTCTCGGTGATCGCCGCGATCAGCGCGTCCGGGACACCGCACAACCCGAACCCGCCGACTGCCAACGTCGCCCCCGAGCCGATATCGGCGACGGCGGCGACTGCCGTATCCACCACTTTCGAGTTCATTCCTGAGGTGCCTTTCGTCTGACCGTTCATTCCTTGGACGCATGTTTGTGTCGTGCTCACAGAACACTCCAGCGGCTCGAACTGGCAAGATAGAAATCCATGGGAGCCGAAATTGCTCGGCGAGTGGACAGGTTGGGGTCATGTCGTCCATTGAGTGGACGTAGGATGCGGGCGTGAGTGGAGAGCCGAATCCATCTGTGCTCGGGCGCGCGGCGTCGCTGCTGCGTGCGGTTGCCGCCGGTGGCGATGTGGGAGCGTCGACCAGTGATCTGGCACGTCGGGCCGATCTCGCGCGGCCTACCGCGCATCGGTTGCTCTCGTCGCTGGCCGAGGAGGGCTTTCTCGACCGCGACGCGGGCTCGGGTCTGTGGTTTCTCGGACCGGAACTGTTCCTCATGGGTTCGCTCGCCGCCGAGCGCTACGACATCACCGATGTGGCGCGTCCCGTGCTGCGTGAGCTCGCCCGTGAGACCGGGGAGAGTGTGTTCCTGTCCGCCCGGCGCGGCGACGAGACGGTGTGCCTGGCGGGCGAGGAAGGCAGCTTTCCGCTGCGCTCGCACGTGCTGCACGTCGGCATCCGCTTTCCGCTCGGTGTCGCCTCGGCAGGCCTGGCGATCCTCGCCCACCTACCCGACCGCGATATCGAGGACTATCTCGGCCGCACCGATCTGAGTGCGCAGTGGGGTGCGAGTCATACCCGTGACGAGCTCGTGCCGCGTATGGACGCGACCCGACAAACAGGCTGGTGCGTGAATCCGGGTCTGCTGGTCGAGGGAAGCTGGGGAATGGCAGCGGCGGTGTTCGACCGCCGCGACGAGCCGCGGTGGGCCTTGAGCCTGAACGGGGTCGAGAGCCGTTTCCGCGCCGAGCGTCACGAGGTGCTGGGTACGCTGTTGCTCCGCCACGCTCACGAACTCTCTCTGACGCTGAAACGTCGTGGCTCCGGACCCTTCACTCGATGAACGCATGTCATGCCATTCTGCGACCGGATAAGTGGGCCCGGACCCGGGTGTTCGTTGTGATGCCGCTGCGCTTCGTTCGGCTCGCCGTTGTGATCGAAAACAGGCGCGGGCCTATTCCTGTTACCCCACAGTGGGACAGGGTTCGATATCGATGACCGTGAATGAAGGAATGTTCGTATGCGACTTCGGCGAAACAGCGTCTCGGCATTGGTGACAGCAGTGGCGATGGCCGCGATCGGGGTGTCTGCCGCGACACCGGTCGCGAGTGGTGAGGTGCCCGGCCGCACGGAAACGGTGTACTCGACTTCGTCGCCGGTGACGTCGGTCGTCGCATCGAAAGTCACTCTCGCGGTGCCGTTGCCGCCGGGCAGCCTGCCGCATCCGCAGGCGTGCGACACCCTGTCGTATCTGCGGTGGCGAGCGGTCGACGGACCGCGGGCCTCAGCCGACGCCGAGCGTGTCCTGGTCGCGCAACCCGGCGTCTTCGAGGGTGCGGGCGCCTTCGACAGCGTGGCGCGCAATACCGTCGCGCGGGCCGCCGACTCGGGACGATATATCGAATTCTGGGCACTGGATCGGCGGTCGAACTGCTTGGAGGACCACACCGGGGTCGCCGCGGCCTTACAAACCGGATCGTTCGATACCGCGGCGGACTACTATTTCGGCGGCGCCGAGGCCGACGGTCGCCGGTTCAGCGGGTACGCCGAAGGCGCGGAAACAGCGTGGTTGCGCGAGCAGGGACTCGCGCAAACCCTGCGCGACGAATACGACGTGCTGCGGATCGAATTCCCCGACCAAGCGGTGCGCCAGCGAAAGGTACTGTGCGGCGGGCATTCGCTGGGCGGCTTCGTCACCGGCTATTTCGCGGAGTGGGACTTCGACGGGAATCCGGCAACCACCGAGGACGCCGGATACAACCAGTGCTCCGGCTATTTCGCGCTCGACACCACCATTCAAGCCGGACTGAGCCTGCGTGGCCTTCAGGTCCCCGAGCTTCCCGCACCGATCGCCGGAGTGGTGGAAGCCGTTTCGCTGCAACTCGATACCGCGCTGCCGGTCTTACGCCTGCCCGCGGTGATCAACCCCGAAACCACCAACCTCCTCGCCCTGGCGGGCCTCGCGGCCCGACTGAGTCCCGATGGCGTCAACGACCTCGTCCGACGACTACCAGACAATCCCAACATCGCCGCGACCCTGCGAACCCTGCTCTCCCAGGACGCCGCCATGTTCGCCACCGGACAACCGGATGTGCGTGACCTGAACGCCACCAACGAAGCCGTGCTCGGGGCGATCCTCGACGACAATTCCCAACCACTCGGATTCCTCCAAGCGAGTGTGGGTTTCCCCACCGGCGGCCCGATCGGCCGCAAATCCTTTCCGCTCCCGGACTCGATCGCGCTGAGTCCACTGGCGATGGGCATGTTCGGCGACGCACCGAAGGTCTCGCCGACCGTCTACCACCCCGACACCCTCTACCGCTGGGCGGATTACGACGACACAGCGGAACTGACCGCCCCCTACACATCCCCGACCAGCGAAGTGACCGCCATCGGTGAACTGGCCCGCAGTCTCTGCGAACCGCCCCTCGACTTCACCGAATGGTATTTCCCGACCCGTCTCAGCCTCGACCTCCAACAGACGACTGCACCGTCGTTCGCCGGTCATCGCATCCACCTCGACGGCGTGGACCGCAACCCCATCCTGACTTTCCGCAGCAGCGGCGGTATCCCGGTCGCCGACTCGGGAAGCCCCCGCGACGAAGTGATCCACCTCCCGGGCTACAACCACATCGACGTCCTCACCGCCGCGGCTCATCAGAACGACGGCCGCCCCGAAGTGGTCTCCACTCGTCTCGCCGAATTCGCCACCGGGGCTTCCTGATACAGGTATGAACGAGGACGCTGCTGATCTGGGTCGCTGGCGCGTTCAACCGTGCCAGCGCCGGTAGACCTCGACCGCGCCCGGATGTAGCGGGACGGTTCCGGTGCCGATCAGGGATCGACCGTCGAGGAACTGGGTGCCCGCGGCCTCGTCGGGGACGAGGGTGTCCGCGTGCCGGACCAGCAGTTCGACGATGGCGGCCGCTGTGTCGTCGGGCAGAGTCGCGGCGGCGAGGAGCAGGTTGGCCACGCCGATGGTGTGGATCGCCGGGCCCGCGGGATAGGCGTCGGCGGGGACGGCGACCCGGTCGTAGACGGGTCCGTATTGTTCTCGCATCGGTGCGGCGAGGGCGCCCAGGTCGATCAGTCGCATCGGGTCTGGCACGGTGAGTGCGGCGGTCGGCACGCCACCGGCCCACAGCAACGCATCGATGGTGCCGTCCGTCAGCGCCTGCGCGGCCTCGCGCAGGGGACGGTGCTCGACCACGACATCGACGGCGGGATCGAGACCGGCTGTCGCCAGCAGCCGCCGACCGGTGACCGCGGCTCCCGAGCCCGCGGCGCCGAGATTGACGCGGCGTCCACGCAAGTCGGCGACCTCGTCGACCGGGCTCTCGGTGCGGACCGCCAGCTGTAGGTAGTTCTCGTACACACGGCCGAGCGCCACGACTCGACCCCCGAAGTCGCTCGCCGAATCCGCCAGCGCCAATGCGGTTTCGACATCACCGTCGGCGACCATCCGCAGATTCTGTTGCGAGCCCGCGGTTTCCACCGTTTCGATGCGCAGGGTGTCGGTTTCGCGCGCGGCCGCCGCGGACAGGAGTCGACCGAAGGCGTAGTAGAAGCCGCCGTCCTCGCCCGAGGCCAGCCGCACTGTCGCCGAGCCGTTCGTGCCACATCCGAATACGCCCGCCGACACGAGCGCGGCGAAGGTCAGCATCCGGCGACGCGACATCGGCGCACCGCCCCTCATCGTGACACCGTGGGCACCCGGACCGCCACCGCGAGGCCGTGCGGCGGTATTGCCTCGACCGCCAATGTCGCACCCCATGCCTTGGCCAATGCCTGCGCGATCGACAGTCCCAGCCCTGTGCCGCCGGAGGCCGCAGTCGACCCGCGGAAGAACCGGGCGGTGAGTTTGTCGAGTTCATCCGGTGGGACGCCTGTCCCGTCATCGGCGACGCGGATCGTCACCCATCTCGGCTCGACCGTCACACCGACCACCGTGCATGCGCCGGATCCCGCATACCGGCACGAATTGCTCAGCGCCACATCGAGAATCTGGGCGAGCGCCGCCGAGCTGATCGCGGCCTGGGCGCGAGGGCCGGAAACCGCACCTTCGCCGGGCGGGGGAGTACGAATACGCGTCGCCGAGCCGTCCTCGCCGGACCGCGGTGTGTGGTCGGCGGGTGCTGTGGTCAGCTGTACTCCTGCCTCGTCGAATGCCGATGCCCAGGCATCGATCCGGTCGGCCGCGACCTGTGTCGGGTCACAGTGTTCCTCGGCGGATGCCGCGGCACCGAAGGATGCGGGTGCTTGTGCCACGGCCAGCTCGAGCAGATCGTCGAGGAGAGCGGTCAGCCGCTCCACTTCCGCGCTCGCACCGCGGAAGGTCGCCGATGCGCTCTCGGAGACGGCCGATTCCAGCGAATCGAGTCGAATCATCAAGGCGGCGAGGGGATTGCGCATGGCGTGCGCGGTATCGGCGACTAGTTGGTGTTGCGCGTCGGTGGAATCGGCTACAGCGGTGGCCATGGCGTCGACGGATTCGGCGAGGGCTCGGATTTCGGGCGGCCCGCCGTATTTTCGGGTGATCGCCGCCGGGGTGCGACCCCGTGGCTTCGGCAGTGTCGCGGTGAGTTCGGCGACCGCGCCCGACATCGCGGCCAGTGGGCGCAGCACCCATCGGCTGAGGACCAGCGCCAACAGCACGAAGACGACCATCGCACCGAGCGCGCCCAGCACGATCACCGCCCACGTCCTAGCGATCGCCGAGCGTGCCGCCGTGGTCGACGCCTCGATCACGACCGCGCCGTTCACCTGCACGCCGGTGCCCACAGGACGCGCGATGAGCATGATCGGTGCGCTCCACGGCGTCAGCCGATCCACCTGCTGCGGGCGCTGGTTGCGGCGAGCCGCGGCCACCGCGGCCCTGATCCGCGGATCGCTCACCTCGACCCCGGCATTGACGATCGGCGCCCCGCGAGCATCGACGACCAGGACGTTCTCCCCGTACAGCTCGTGATAGCGGCCGACCTCGTCGGCCAGTGCCCGCACGCCGCTCGCCGACCCGGCCGCGTCGGCGAGGGTCGCGAAGCGGTCGGCGTCACCGGAACGGCCGAGCACGAACTGCTGCGTACGGCTGGTGGCGGCGGTCAGCGACAACGGAACCGCGAAGGCCAGCACCGCGAGTGCCGCGAAAATGGTGAGCGCTGTCAGCAGTCTGCGGCGCATGCCCGTGCTCCGACCCTCACGCGCCCCACCGATATCCGTAGCCGCGGATGGTGGTGATGAGTCCGGGCCGGTTCAGTTTGGCGCGCAGCCCGGTCATGTGGACATCGAGCGATCGGGAGACCGCCACGAACGCGTCGCCCCAGATGCGGTCCATGAGCTGTTGCCTGCTCACGGCGGCGCCGGGCCGTTCCACCAGCACCTCGACGAGCTCGAATTCCTTCTGGGTGAGCGAGATCGGGCTGCCTGCCACCTCGACGGACCGGGCGCGCAGATCCACCCGGACATCACCGGTGACGACTTCGGTCCTCGCCTGCTCGGCGGCGGCCGCCGAGCGTCGTAGCACGGTCTCCAGCCGTGCCATCAGCTCGGCGATTCGTGGTGGCTTCACCACATAGTCGTCGGCTCCGCCACGCAGGCCTCGCACGATGGAGCGTTCGTCACTGCGGGCGGTCAGGATCAGCACCGGGATGGTGCTGATCTCGCGCAGCTGTCGCAGGATCTGCAGCCCGTCGGCATCGGGCAGGCCGAGGTCGAGCAGCACGGCGTCGAAGTCGCGGTGGGCGATGAGCAAGTCGGCCCCACGGCGGAAGCGCTCGGCTCGGTAGCCGCGCGCGGTGAGCGCCTCTACCAGGGCGTCGCCCACTCCGTCGTCGTCCTCGACCACCGCCAGCCGCACGCGCCGATCCTCCCATAGCCCGAGGACCGGCGCGTGCTCCGGAGGGTCAGCCACGCACGGTGGCCATCGTCGGCTCCGGCTCGACCGCATCGACGACGGCTTCGGCATCGATGGTCGACTCGGCCGACGTCTCCCGCATGAAGTAGTAGGTGACCAGCGAGACGGCGATACATCCGGCGACGTAGAAGAAGTACAGGGACTCGAGGTCGGCCTTCTTCAGAGCGAGGGCGATCATCTCGGCGGTACCACCGAACACGGCGACGGTCAGCGCGTACGGCAGGCCCACACCGAGCGCACGGATCTTGGTGGGAAACAGCTCGGCTTTCACGATCGAGTTGATCGAGGTGTAGCCGGTGACGATCACCAGCGCGACCATCATCAGGCCGAAGGCCGCGAGCGCGTTGGAGGTATGCGCGAGGGCAGTCATGATCGGCACCGTCAGCAGCGTGCCCGCGACACCGAAGAAGATAAGCAGTTTGCGGCGCCCGATCCGGTCCGACAGACCTCCCGCGATCGGCTGGAGCACTACGAACACCAGCAGCGCGACGAAGTTGATCCAGGCCACGGTGTCCTTGGAGATGCCCGCGGTATTGATCATGAACTTCTGCATGTAGGTCGTGTAGGTGTAGAAGGCCACGGTTCCGCCCATGGTCAGGCCCACCACCAGCAGACATTCCCTGGGGTATTGCAGCAGCACCCGCAGCGAACCGCGGGAGCTGCTCGCGGTCGCCTCGCCGGTCGTGCTCGTGTTCTCCATGGCCTTGAACGAGTCCGATTCGTCCATGCCGCGCCGCAGCAGCATCACCACGATCGCGCCACCGGAGCCGATCAGGAACGGAATGCGCCAACCCCAGCTGTACATCTGCTCGGACGAGAGCACCTGCTGCAGCACGATCTGCACCCCGAGCGCGACGAGCTGGCCCGCGACCAGCGTCACGTACTGGAAGCTCGAGTAGAAACCACGTCGACCCGGCGACGCGACCTCGGACAGATACGTCGCGCTGGTGGCGTATTCGCCACCCACGGACAGTCCCTGTAGCAGCCGGGCCATGAGCAGCAACACCGGCGCCGCGATGCCGATGGTCTGGAATCCGGGTGTCACCGCGATCATCAGCGAACCCGCGGCCATCACCGTCACCGAGAGCGTGAGGGCGGCGCGGCGGCCGAACCGGTCGGCGTAGCGCCCGAGCGCCCAACCGCCGATCGGGCGCATGATGAACCCGACCGCGAACACCGCCGCGGTCGACAGCAGTTGCGCCGTGGGGTCGCCGTCAGGGAAGAACGCCTTCGCGAAGTACACGCTGAACGCGGCATAGACGTACCAGTCGTACCATTCGACGAGATTGCCGATCGAGCCGCGCAGCACGTTCGCCACTACTCGCCGTTCACCACCGGCCTGTGTCGTTGTCACCTTGGACCTCCTCTATCGGCGCGGCATTGCGCCGTCGGAGACCACTGTGTCGGCTGTCACAAGTCGAAGGAAGCCACACGGGCGGTTCCTAACCTTCCCTTAGGACGATCGCCGCGCCGGAGACTCGGGCTGGTGCGGACCACACACGGCGGCGGTGCGTTAACGTCGGCGCTGACCTGGCAAGCCGTATCAGGGAGGAATCGTGGACATTACCGAGCTGATCCTTGACGACCACCGCGAGCAGCGCCGACTGTTCGCGATCTTGGAACAGATCAACCGCAGGGACACCGGCGCTCTGTCGGCGATCTGGGACAGGCTCGCGGCCTTTCTGGAGCTCCATGCGCAGGCAGAGGAGGAGATCTTCTACCCCGCGTTGCTGCAAACGGGGATCGCGGCGAAACGCACGAGCGCGGTGGAGGACGAGACTCTCGACGCCATCCATGACCACAACGACATCAGGGACGCGGTGGCCGACGTAGCGCGTCATGGAGTCGGTACCGACGACTGGTACGCCGCCGTGGCGGCAGCCAACCTCGCCAACAGCGACCACATGGCCGAGGAGGAACGCGAGGGCCTCACCGACTTCCGGCGACTGGCCGGACTGTCGCAGCGCCATCAGCTCGCCGTCACCTTCGCCACCTACGAAGCCCGCAACTATGCCGGCGTGCGGGCCGTCGACAAGGATCCCGACAGCTACGTCCGCGCGGCAGAGAAAGGACAGATGCCGGCGAGCGGATCGCTCACGGTGGGCAGCCTGAAACAGAACTGACCGACGGAGAGGGAGGCCGATCCGAACCAGCCATTCCGTGATGCAAAGAGAGAGTTAGCGATACATTGCATCAATGGTGGATGCACATGACCCTCGTCGGTTCGTCGTCATCGGGGGAGGCCTGGCGGGCCTGGCCGCCGCGGTGTGGCTGGCGGAGGCAGGCAAACAAGTGACCCTGCTGGAGCGGCGCGCCCGATTGGGTGGACGCACGCAGGCTATGCACGTCGCCGAGGTGAACGATCTCCCCGACAACGGCCAGCACGTGGTGGCCAGCGGATATCGCAGCCTGTGGCGGTACCTGGACAGCGTCGGCACCCGCCAGTACGTGGAGTTTCCCGGCGCGGGGAGTCTGCGCTGGCCGGGTGGGCGCGCGGTGATGTTGTACACCAAGGGGTTCAGGGCCTGGCGCACGCTGATGGGCGCCCACCCCGACGCGAGCCCGCTCGAGAAGCTGCGCGCGTTGCGGTCGGCGCTGCGGTTGGTTCGTCAGGCGCTGTGGCAGCCGAAGGACCTCGCCGACATCACCACCGAGCAGTGGTTCCAGCGCGTCGGCATGCCCGCGAAAGCCCGTGAGGCCCTGTGGGATTGGCTCGCACTCGGCATCGCGGCGGAGCCGGTGCACATCGAGTCGGCGAAGGTGTTCGCCGACGTGCTGGCCACCGGGGTTCGGATCGGGATGCAGGACCGGGCGGGGGTCACGATCGGCTATCCCACCGTGGACCTGGACACCCTCTACATCGACGGGGCGAAGCAGGTCTTCGAGCGCTATGGGGTCGACGTGCGCTACCGGGCGGTGGCCCGCAAGGTCGTCATCGCCGACGGTAAGGCGACCGGTGTGCAGCTGGCGGACGGCTCGGTGATCGAGGCCGACGCGGTGATCTGTGCCGTCCCGAACTCCAATATCGGCGGCCTCCTCGACGACCTGCCCGAACATGCCGAAATCTACGCCGCCGCAGACAAACTGGGCGTCACCCCGATCGTGAGCACGAACCTGTATCTGGACCGGCCGCTGAAGACGAAGTCGGCCATGGAGGCGCTCATCGGCGGCACCGGCGTAATCGATCAGGTCTTCGACCGTCAGCGCATGCACAACCTCACCCCCGACGGAACCTGGCTGTACTGCCTGACCACCAGTGGCGCCTACGAGCAGATCCACAAGAGCAACGACGAGATCGTCACCGAGCAGATGGATCTCATCCGCCGCTACTACCCGGAAGCCGCCGACGCGAAAGTCGTGACCGGCCATGTGGTGAAGATGCCGAAGGCGACTTTCTCGCAGGTTCTCGGCACCGACGACCTGCGCCCCGGGCAGCGCACCTCGGTCCCGAATCTGATGCTCGCCGGCGACTGGACTCGCACCGACTGGTCGGCCACGATGGAAAGCGCCGTCCAGAGCGCCGAACGTGCCGTCGAAGCGCTTCTGGGGCAGTCGAAGTAGACCCTGTGGGTATCGGGGGAGGGGTGTGCGGCGGTAGGTGACCGCCCCCGTGACGGTTTTCTACGGCGTCTGGCGCCGCGGGTGCCCGTACTCTGTTGAGTGCGTGCATGTTTGGTGACCGTAGACCGTAGGATGGAGCCTGATGGACCACACGGACCCTTTCCCCCGCCCTATTCCAGTCACGGTGCCGAAGCTGCTAGTGGGCTTAGGGTCAGCGTTGGTTGTCGCTGCCGCGATCGCATCCTTCACCTTCACCTCCACCCTCGCGCGGGTGGCGGGCGTCGCCGAGCACCTGACCTGGCTGTGGCCGGTGGTGGTCGGTCTCACCGTCGCGCTGGTCGCCTGCACCTTCATCACGCTGGTAGGCATCCGCGACGAGAAGGCCACCTCCCTGGTTCGGGTCTACGAGTTGCTGCTCGTCGCCGCCGTGCTGTCCAGTATCTGCGGAAACCTCCTCGCCATCTCCCGTGATCCGATCGAGATGGGAACCCTCGGGACCGCGATCGTGGTTTCCATTCCGCCGATCTGTCTGATGATCTGCGTGGGTAACTACCTGCTGCTCACGGCAGTCGTTCCCGTCCGGATCGTGGCCGCGATCCGTGAGGACGACTGGCGACTGCGGGTCCTGGGCATACCGAGCACGTCGATGCCGCCGAAGGACCCGAACCCCTCCCACGATGACGGCCCCTCCTGGTGGGACCAGCATCGCAGCGAGGCACGGACTCCGTCGGCGACACCTACGGCACCGAGAACCCGGCAATAGCGGAACTGTCTGTCAGCTCGCAGAGGTGACTGGGTGGCGGGTCCAGCCCGCGTCGAGGGCGGCGGTGTAGAGCGCGTCGAGGCCGAACGCGTCGATCGGGCCCAATGCGCCGGAATGGAGCAAACCGCCACCCAGCGCCGTATCGGCGGCCCAGCCCAGGATCGCCGCGGTGAACTCATAGGGGTCGCCACCCTCCAGGGTGACGCTCGCCAGAGTTTTCCCGGCATCGTCGCGCGCTTCGGCGACCACCCAGGTGCGGTTGCGGCCGCGAGTCTCGGCGCCGGGACCGCCGGTGGAGCCCTTGACGATTCGGGCCAGGGCTTCGTCGAGTCCTCGCTTGAGCGGCGGCACCTTCGCGACGACCGCGGTCAGTCGCGAGCTCGCGCGCAACCCCTGTGCGGCAAGTGGAGGCAGGCCGAGGAAGACGTCGACCTCACGCAGGTTCGGGTAGGAGCGAGTCAGCGCGAAATGCTCCGAGCCCGGGATCGAGGTACCGGTCAGGCTCTTTCCCGCCACGTCGAAGGAGCGCAGACGTGCGCCGGTGCGCTGCGCGACGACCTGACCGGCGCGCAGGGCGAAGCCGGGTTCGAACAGCATTCCCGCCATGGACGCGCGGGTACCGCCACTGGTACTCGGCTTCTCCATGAAGTAGCCGACGTCGACACGAACAGCGGTCGGCGCCTCACGCAAGGCCAGCCCGGCGGCCAGGTTGCCCGGCACGTAGTCGAACCCGAACGCGCTCAGCAGACCTGACCCGGCCGCGCGGGCTTGCTCGTCGTGCTCGAACACGGTGCGGATGAAGGGACCTTCGCCGGTGGAGTCGAAGTAGTGCGCGCCGGCGGCGATCGCCGCGTCCAGCGCGGGACGGCCGTGGCGCAGGAACGGGCCGACCGTCGTCACCAGAACATCGCCGCGACCGAGCAGAGCCCGCACGGAAGCAGGATCGGTGACGTCGGCGACCGCGGTCCGCGCCCCGCCGAGGTCGGCGGCGAGCTTGTCGAGTGCGGCCCCGTTGCGTCCCGCCAGCACGGGCGAAGCGCCGCGTGCGATGAGGGCTTCGGCTGTCAGGCGTCCGGTGTACCCGGTTGCCCCGAACAAAACAATCTTCGGCATCGCCGTCGTCTCCTCGTAGTTGGCCACTTGCCAACATTATCGACCTCACCGTGTCGATGGGAGTTTCCAGCCGACCCAAATGTCCCGAGGGCCCCGCCCGGTTCAGCCGACCAGGGCCGGAAGGACCAGATCTCGGTAGCGCTGCTTCATCGTCTCGATCACGTCATGGCCGTCGGCGGCCCAGACCGCGGCATTGAAGATTTCGACCTCGACGTCGCCGCGGTACCCGGCGCTGCGAACCCACCGACCGATAGTCGCGAAGTCGATGACGCCCTCGCCCATCATGCCCCGCGACAACAGCGGATCGGCGGTCATCGGGTTCAACCAGTCACACACCTGATACGAGCTGATCCGCCCGGACGCGCCGGCGTGGGCGATCTGTTGTTCCAGGGTCGGATCCCACCAGAGATGGAAGGTGTCGACCACGACACCCACGGTCTGCGCCGAATACGGCTGCGCCATCGACAATGCCTGTGCCAGTGTGGAAATCACCGCACGGTCCGCGCAGAACATCGGGTGCAGCGGCTCCAGGGCGATGCGGACGCCGCGTTCGGCGGCATACGGAACCAGCACGGCGAGCCGCTCTTCGACCCGTGCCCGTGCGGCGGCGAGGTCGCGGTCGGGAATGCCGCCCATCACCATGACCAGTTCGCGCGTGGCCAGCGTCGCGGCGTCGTCGATGGCGCGGCGGTTGTCGTCGAGTGCCGCCTGGCCGTCGCCCGGTTCGGTCAGGAAGCCGCCGCGGCACAGACTGGACACACGCAACCCCGCGTCGGCGACGATCTTCGCCGCCGTGGCGACACCGATCTCGTCGACGCGGTCGCGCCACAGTCCGACCGCGCCGAGTCCGGCGCGGGCTGCCCCGTCCACCGCCTCGGTGAGGGTCCACCTCTTGGTCGTCGCCGTGTTCAACGACAGCGACCGATACGGATCGGCCAGGTCGTAGGGCATGTGCTGTGCCGCAACCGATGTCATGAGCCCAGTCCGTTCAGTTCGAGGTAGATCCGCATGCGGTGCGCGGCCAGTTCCGGGTCCGACAGCAGCCCGGTCTTGTCCGCGAGCCGGAACAATTCGGCCAGATGCGGCACGGATCGACCGGTGGACAGTCCCGCCACCATCGAGAACCCCGCTTGCTTACCGTTGAGCCATGACAGGAACGCGATGCCCGTCTTGTAGTAGTACGTCGGTGCGGCGAAGATGTGGCGCCCGAGTTCCTGTGTGGCGCCGAGGATCTGCGACGCCCGTGCCGCATTGCCGTTGTCGAGTTCCTGCAACGCGGTGGACGCGGCCGGGTAGATCGCCGCGAAGATGCCGAGCAGGGCATCCGAATGTCCTTGCGCGTCACCGATGATCAGCTCGGGATAGTTGAAATCGTCGCCGGTGTACAGCCGTACCCCGTCGGGCAGCGCGCGTCGCAGTGCGACCTCGTGGGCCGCGTCCAGCAGGGAGACCTTGACCCCGTCGATCTTCGACCTGTTGTTCTCGATGAGCGTGCGGAAGGTCTCGGTGGCGGTGTCGATATCAGCGCTGCCCCAATAGCCGTGCAGCGCGGGATCGAACATGGTGCCGAGCCAGTGCAGGATCACCGGACGATCGACACCGGCCAGCAGTTTCTCGTAGACGGAGAGGTAGTCGGCCCTCGACCGCGCGACCTGCACGAGTGCCCGCGAGGCCATCAGGATCACCTGCGCGCCTGCCTCGGTCACCACGTCGATCTGCTCGCGGTAGGCATCGACGATCCTGGCCAGCCCCGCTGATCCTGACGGGAGTCCGGCGAGGTCGAGTTGATCGGTTCCCGCGCCGCAGGCGAGTCTGCCGCCCACCGATGCCGCCTCGCCGCCCGATCGGCGGATCAATTCCGCGGTCGCCCGCCAGTCCAGGCCCATCCCGCGCTGTGCGGTGTCCATGGCATCGGCGACACCGAGTCCGTAGGACCACAATTCGTGCCGGTAGGCCAGCGTCGCTTCCCAGTCGACGGCAGCGGGCGCACCCGGCGTGTTGTTGCCCGCCGCACGCGGAATCACATGCGCGGCAGCGAAAGCCACGCGGGAGACGATCGCTTGCTTCGGCCGCGTCCACACACCCGGCGCACCGAGAACGTACGGTTCGAGCCTGCCGTCGATGGGCAGCACCACCGACACGCCCGTGGATGTCGCGGTCACAGGGTGACCTCCGGGATCTCGATCCGACGGCCTTCGGCGGAGCTGCGCAGTCCCAGTTCGGCCAGCTGAACCCCACGCGCGGCCGACAGCAGCCCGTAGCGGTGCGGCCGTTCGTTCACCACGTCGGCGAGGAACTCCTCCCACTGCAGCTTGAAACCGTTGTCCAGCTCCGCGTTCGCAGGGACCTCCAGCCACTGATCGCGGAACGGCTCGGTGACCGGGAGATCGGGATTCCAGACCGGCTTGGGCGTATGCGAGCGGTGCTGGGCAACGCATTTACGCAGGCCGGCGACGGCGGAGCCGTGTGTTCCGTCGATCTGGAACTCGACGAGCTCATCGCGGTACACGCGCACCGCCCACGACGAATTGATCTGGGCGACAACGCCGTTCTCCATCTCGAAGATCCCGTAGGCGGCGTCGTCGGCGGTGGCCGGATAGGGCTCGTGCTGTTCGTCCCATCGGGTGGGGATGTGGGTCGTCGCCTTCGCGGTGACCGCCTCGACCTTGCCGAGTAGGCCCTCGAGCACGTAGTTCCAGTGGCAGAACATGTCCACGACGATGCCGCCGCCGTCTTCGGCCCGATAGTTCCAGCTGGGTCGCTGGGCGGGTTGGCCGTCGCCCTCGAAGACCCAGTAACCGAATTCGCCGCGCAGCGAGAGGATTCGACCGAAGAAGCCTTCGTCGACGAGCCTGCGCAATTTCACCAGGCCGGGCAGGTAGAGCTTGTCGTGCACGACCCCCGCGGTGATGCCCGCGTTCGCGGCGACCCTGGCGAGTTCGACGGCCTCGGCCAGCGTCTCGGCGGTCGGCTTCTCGGTGAAGACGTGCTTGCCCGCCTTCATCGCCGCGGTGAGTGCCTCGGCGCGACGCGAGGTGACCTGCGCGTCGAAGTAGATATCGATCGACGGGTCGGCGATGACCGCGGCGGCGTCGGTGCTCCATTCGGCGATGCCGTGCTCTTCGGCGAGTTCGGCCAGCTTGGCGGCGTTGCGGCCGACCAGGATCGGCTCGACCTGGACGCGGGTACCGTCCGCGAGCAGCAGGCCACCGCCGTCGCGGATCGGCAGGATCGACCGCATCAGGTGCTGGCGGTAGCCCATGCGACCGGTGACGCCGTTCATAGCGATGCGGAGCGTGCGCGGGGGAGTGGTGGAATCGGGCATTGGTATGTGCCTCTTCTGATTTGCGTGGCTGACGACCGCAGAATGGGTCGTGGACGGTGCGGATGGACCCGCACACATCGAGTGGACAAGTCAGCGTCGGAATGCGCTTTCCAAGCTATGCTAGTCACGAAGTTCGGTCAACCCCCGCGCACCGAGAGAACGAGGCACCAAGCCATGGCGGCTGTGAGATTGCAAGACGTCGCGACCCGGGCGGGCGTCTCCCAGGCGACGGCGTCCCGCGTGCTCAACGGATCGTCGCGGGTGCCCGGCGAAGGCGTCGCCGACCGGGTTCGCGCGGCCGCCGCCGAATTGGGTTATGTGGCAAACGCCCAGGCCCAGGCGCTCGCGCGGTCGTCGACCGGGCTCATCGGACTGGTCGTGCACGATATCGCCGATCCCTACTTCTCCTCGATCGTGCAGGGTGTGCAGACGGCGGCGCGCCGGGCGGGCAAACTCGTCCTGCTGGCCAGCACGCAACGCGATTTCGATATCGAACGCGAATCCGTGAGCACCTTCATCTCGCACCGCGCCGATGCGATCATCCTGGCCGGTTCACGCCAGAGCGGCGATCTCGACCGCGATCTCGAGAAGGAATGCGCGCGGTATCTGGACAACTGCGGCAAGGTGGTCGTGATCGGTCAGCCGCTGTCCTTCGGTGCGGCCGTGGAGCCCGAAAACCGGGTGGCATCAGCGGAATTGGCGCATGCGCTGCTCGCGCAGGGGCACCGGGACTTCGCCCTCATCGGCGGGCCCGGCCACATCAGAACCGCTGTCGACCGGCGCAACGGCTTCGTCGAAGCGCTCGCGACGCAGGGCGTGACGCCGCTGGTGGAGATCGCGGGCGACTTCTCCCGTGACGGTGGTTTCAGCGCCGCTCGTCGCCTTTCCGCGGCGTTGGAGCTGCGTCCCGGCCAGGTCGACACCGCCGCGCCGTGCGTCTTCGCTGTGAGCGACGTGATGGCGATCGGGGCGATCGCGGCATGGCGTGAGCTCGGCCTCGCGGTCCCCGATGACGTCTGCGTTGCCGGGTTCGACGATATCCCGACGCTGCGTGACCACGTGCCCGGCCTGTCGACCGTTGCGCTGTCGCTGGTCGACATCGGCGAGCGCGCCGTCGCGCTCGCGCTCGACGACTCGGCAACGGCCTCGCAGGCACACGAATTCGCGCCCGGTCGCGTGATCCTGCGCGACAGCACCGTTTTTCGGCCCGCCTGACCTGCGACAATTCGAAACCCTTGACACTGTGCGGCCGGTCACACTAGCCTCGGTCCCAGCTTCGGAAAGCGCATTCCCGGCGGGTGCAGTTCGAACCCCGCTCCACTACTAGCTTTAGGACTCCAGATGGCGGTAATCACGTCCGTCGAGGCCAGTTCCTCCGCGCCGAAAGCGACGCAACCCGTCCGCACTCGGCGCCGAAAGCTCCCATCCCTCGCCACTCTGTGGTCGACCGTGTGGCGGCCGCTCGCGCTGGTGGTAGCGCTCATCGCCGCATGGTGGGCCGTCACGAAATTCGAGCTCGTCGAGCCCTACATCCTGCCGTCGCCGGCGGATACCTGGCGCACCACCGTCGACAACTCGACCTACCTGCTCGAGAACACCTGGGTCACCACCTACGAGACCGTGGTCGGTTTCGTCATCGCCGCGCTGATCGGCGAAGCCGTCGCCTTGGTGATGATCTACTCGCGCGGCATCGAGCGAACGATGTATCCGCTCATCCTCTTCGCGCAGGTGATCCCGAAAATCGCGATCGCACCGCTGTTCATCGTCTGGCTCGGCTTCGGCACCAGCCCCAAGATCCTGGTGGCCGTGCTGATGGCGTTCTTCCCGATCGTCATCTCCGGCATGGCCGGGCTTCGCTCGGTGGATCCGGAAATCCTCGAACTCACCTCCACCATGGGCGCGAGCAATTGGAAGACCTTCGTGAAGGTGCGCTTTCCCGCATCGCTGCCGCAACTGATGTCCGGGCTCAAGATCGCCGCCACCCTCGCGGTCACCGGCGCCGTTGTCGGCGAATTCGTCGGCGCCAACGAGGGACTCGGCTACGTGATCCTGCAAGCCAACGGAAATATCGACACGGCGATGCTGTTCGCCGCCCTGATCATCATGTCCATGCTGGGCATCATCCTGTTCGCGATCATCGAAATCGCCGAGCAGTTCCTCATCCCATGGCACGCCTCCCGTCGATCCACGGCCTCGGTCGTCGGTGGCGCATGAGCAACTGGAGAACTCGCATGAAATTCCGAACTCGCACACTCACGATGATCGGCGCCGCCGCGGTGGCCTCGATGGTGGTATTGACCGGCTGCGGAGGCGGCGGCAACGAGGCCAAGGATCCCGGGACCGACGGGAAGACCACCGCGGTGTCGCTGATGCTCAACTGGTACCCCTACGGCGAGCACGCCCCGTTCTATTACGGGGTGCAAGAAGGCATCTTCGCCAAGCACGGCATCGACCTGAAGATCTCGGCCGGGCAGGGCTCGACCAAGACCGCGCAGGCCACCGGTTCCAAGCAGACCGATTTCGGCTGGGCCGATACCCCGGCCGTCCTCAGCAATATCGACAAGGGCGTCAAGATCAAGAGCGTCGGCGTCTTCCTGCAGACCACGCCGTCGGCGGTGCAGGTGTTCGCCGATTCGAATATTCGGACACCGGCCGATCTGGCGGGCAAGACCATCGCCGTCTCCGCGGGCGATGCGCCGACCACCACCTTCCCGGTCTATCTGGACAAGGCGGGCGTCCCGGCTGATCAGGTGACCCAGCAGAGCCTCGACTCGGCGGGCAAGATGTCGGCGATGCTCTCGGGTCGCGTCGACGGGCTGATCGGCTTCGCGCACGACCAGGGCCCCACCATCGCGAACAAGAGCGGCAAAGAGGTTCGCTACCTTCGGTATTCGGACCAGGGGCTGAACTTCTTCAGCAACGGCCTGATCGCCAACCAGGCCACCATCGAGTCCTCGCCCAAGCTGGTACAGGCCATGGTGGACGCGACGAGTGAGGCTTTCGCGGCCGCGGTCGCGAAGCCTGAGGCCGCCGTCGCCGCGATGGAAGGCAAGGATCCGCAACTGCCGCCGCAGCAGGTACTGCTGCAGCAGTGGCAGCAGACCATCCCGCTGCTGAGCACTTCGGAAACCGCCGGAAAGGCGCCGGGAACCAATGTCGAAGCGAATTGGCGCGCCACTGTCGATGTTCTCAGCCAGGCGAAGCTCCTCGACAAAGCCGAGGACCCGGCCAAGTACTGGGACTCGAAATTCACGCCGACCAGCAAGCCGTGACCGGAACAGGTGACGATATGAGCACATCCACCGATACCATCGCCCCCACCGATACCGCAGTCGCGGTCGATGACCTGACCGTGCGGTTCGCGTCCAAACGCGGCGAGGTCACCGCCCTGCACAATGTGGATCTCCAGGTCCGCCCCGGCGAATTCGTGTCGATCGTCGGCCCGTCGGGCTGCGGCAAATCGACGCTGCTGAAAGTCGTTGCCGGTCTCACCGAAGCGAGCGGGGGCAGCGTCGAACTCCGCGGCGCCCCCGTGCGCGGGCCGCAGCGCAATATCGGCTACGTCTTCCAGCGAGCCGCACTGCTGGAATGGCGGACCGTCCGCAAGAACATCCTGCTCCAAGCCGAGATGCGGGGCATGAACAAGCGAGCCGCCGAGGCCGAATGCGCGCGTCTGATCGAGATGACCGGACTCAGCGGGTTCGAGAACGCCCTACCGCACGAACTCTCCGGCGGTATGCAGCAACGGGTTTCGCTGTGCCGGGCTCTGCTGCACGAACCGGAAGTGCTGCTGATGGACGAGCCGTTCGGCGCACTCGACGCGCTCACCAGGGAACGGATGAACGTCGAGCTGCATCGGATCTGGCGGGAAACGGGCACCACGGTTCTGTTGGTCACCCATTCGGTGGCCGAGGCCGTGTACCTCGCCAACCGCGTGGTGGTGATGAGTCCGCGCCCGGGCCGGATCATCGAATTGCTCGACGTCGACCTGCCCGCGCACCGGGATTACGCCACGACGATGGAGACGCCGGAATTCATCACGGTCGCCAACCGGGTCCGGGATCTGCTCGGCTCGGTGGCACAAGCGGACTGATAGGAAGTCATTCGCGTGAGGGTTCTGGTTGCCCCGGACAAATTCAAAGGAAGCCTGACCGCCGCGGAGGTGGCCGACAGGTTGGCGGAGGGCTTGGCGTCGGCGGGCGTCGACAGTCATCGAATGCCGCTGGCCGACGGCGGTGACGGGAGCGTCGACGCCGCGGTAGCGGCCGGTTTCGCTGCTCATCCGGTGACGGTGGCCGGGGCCGCTGGTACCCCGAGGTACGGGCGGATCGCGGTCGCCGGCGGCACCGCTGTGGTCGAGGTCGCCAGTACCTGCGGCTTCGCAACCCTGCCGAGCGGTCGCCTGCTGCCGTTGGATGCGAGCAGTCTCGGGATGGGACAGGCCATCTCGCAAGCTCTGCGGTTTCGGCCGCGGCGGCTGGTACTGGCCCTCGGTGGCAGTGCCAGTACCGACGGTGGAATGGGACTGCTCGCCGCACTCGGCTTCACCTTCGCCGATGCCAACGGTCGGCAACTGCGCGCGTGCGGTCGGAATGCGGCCCGCGTCCACACCGTCGACTGCTCCCGGGCGGTGAGGCTGACCGGGGTCGACATCGTGATCGCCAGTGATGTCACCAATCCCTTGCTGGGACCGGACGGTGCGGCGGCCGTATACGGGCCGCAGAAGGGGGCGACCGACGCCGAAGTGGCGTTCCTCGACACCGCTCTGACGAATCTCGTCCGAGCGTTCGGCCGGAGTGGCTACCCGGACGCGACGGCTGTCGCGGCCGCCGCCGGGGCGGGCAGCGCGGGCGGGATCGGTTTCGCCGCGCTCTTGCTCGGCGGCAGGATCGTGTCCGGTGCCGAGTTCTTCCTCGAGTTGTTCGAGTTCGATCGGCACCTGCCCGGTTTCGACCTGGTGATCACCGGGGAGGGAAGTATCGACGAGCAGACAGCGAACGGCAAACTGCCTGCGGTTCTGGCCCGGCGCGCCCACCCTGTTCCGGTGGTCGCCGTAGCGGGTCGGAGCACGTTGTCCCCGGATCGATGGGACGCGGCGGGATTCGCCGGCATCTATTCCCTCGGTGACTACACCATCAGGGATACCGCCGGTGACCCCGAACTGACTCGACAGCTGCTGACCCGGATCGGCCGCCAGATCGGCTGCGCCACAGCTGTGTCGGCGGTTCCCGTTGTGCGCCCCAGCAATTCGGGGCGTGCGCGGCGCGAGGATGCACGGCACGGTTGAGCCATGAACAAGCTCGCGGCGTCGTCCGCCCTCGCTCTCTTCCTGCTCGCATCCGCCGTCGGCGCGAGCTCCGCGCATGCCCAGCAGCCGGTGGCAGACAGCGGCTCGTCGAGTCTGGACGTGCTCTGCAGCCCGGTCGGCGGCCTGTTGGTCGCGGCGGGCAGTGCCGAGAATCGGTATGGTCCGTTGCTCGTCATGGTGTGCCTGAACCGATAACCCGGACTCGGTGACGGCGCGGCCGGGCTATCCGCCGAGCTGTCCGACGACGAATGCCGCGGCTTGGTCGCGGGTGTCGTTGAGGAAGTACGCGACATGGCCGTAGCTCGCGGCGTTTCCGAACCCGGCGGCCGGGTCGCCGCCCTGGCATACGCGGTCACCGGCATTGCAGAAGTCGCGCAGGCGGTCGGCGAATTCGGTGAGCGCGCCTCCGCGCAGCGCACCGGTCCCGGACAGGGCGGGATCGAAGTTGCCACGGTTATAGGGCTCTGCGCCGTTGAACAGTGGGCTGCCGAACAGGGCGATGGCGTCGATTCGTTCGGCCGCCTGGTCTGTCAACGCGGTTCGCGCGGCGAGGGAGTTGCCGATAACGCGCGCGCCTTGCGAGTAGCCGAGAAGGACGAGCCGCTGGTCAGGGCACGCGGCGGCGGTCTGGTTCAGCAGCGCGGTCAGATTCCCGACACCGCGCACGGCGCTGTCGGGGGCCATCGAGGCCGGATACTCGAGTTCGGTCACTGTGGCGCGGCGGCCGGATTCCTGGGCGATCCGCCCGCCCAGCGGAGTGAGCAGCAGGCTGCCGAACTGCGGTTCGAGGGTGCCCCGCACGGTGACGACCCGGACCTCCGCGCAGCCGTCGGGCTGGGGGGCCGGCTCGGCTGCCGCAGTCGGGAGGGTAGGCAGCGCTAGTGCTGCGGTGACTGCTGCGGTCGAACACAGCAGAATTCGAAATTGTCCACGCACCCGGCCACTGTATTGCGCCCACAGGCCGCATTCAGTGGTTTCGAACTGTTCGGACAGGACACGGTTTCGCCGACGGCGTCGAGCTTTCCGTATCGGGTGATCGGTAGCGGGCGTCACTATCAACCCCTCGGGGATCTCATCCCAAAGGGGTGAGGACTTCGGGTTAGTGCCGGTTGAGACTCGAAACGAGCATCGCTGGGGTCAAGGACTGGTCGCACTCCACGAGGTTTGTCGGCACGGCGGTTCGGCGCTCACCGAAGGTCCTCGGCATCGCAGCTGGAGTGGAGTACCCCCGAATCTACCGAGCAGAACCAGGAGCCGACCATGGCGGAAGAACTGAGAGCGGGTCGAGAGAACCTACCTGTACCCGATCGCCAGCACCTGGGTTTGGTGACTTATGACGCCAAAGATCCCCAGACGTCCTTTCCGCCGATCGAGACCCTGCTGCCGCCGGAAGGTGCACCGAATGTGCTGGTGATCCTGCTCGACGATGTCGGGTACGGTGCCAGCAGCGCGTTCGGCGGGCCGGCGGCGACACCGACGGCCGAACGCCTGCAGAACGGTGGCTTGACCTACAACCGCTTCCACACCACAGCGCTGTGTGCCCCGACCCGCGCGGCGCTGCTCAGTGGCCGCAACCATCATTCGGTCGGCATGGGCATGATCACCGAGACCGCGACCGCGGCACCCGGTTCCTCGGGTCTGCGACCGAATACCAAGGCCGCGCTGCCGATGACGTTGAAACTCAACGGCTACTCGACTGCCCAGTTCGGCAAGTGCCACGAGGTACCGCCATGGCAGACCTCACCGGTCGGCCCCTTCGACTCGTGGCCCACCGGCGGTGGTGGCTTCGAGCACTTCTACGGATTCATCGGTGGCGAGAACAACCAGTACTACCCGGCCCTCTATGAGGGAGTCACCCCGGTCGAACCGCCCGGGACGCCAGAAGAGGGCTACCACCTCACCGAAGACCTCGCCGATCGCGCCATCGACTGGATACGTACCCAGAAGGCGCTGGCGCCGGAGAAGCCGTTCTTCGTCTACTTCGCCCCGGGCGCCACCCACGCGCCTCACCATGTCCCCGCCGAATGGGCCGATAAATATGTCGGCAAGTTCGCCGACGGCTGGGATGCCCAGCGCGAAGCGATCATCGCCCGGCAAAAGGAACTCGGGGTGGTTCCGGCTGATGCCGAGTTGACGCCCCGACCAGACGTGATCCCGTCGTGGGCGGAGATGAGCGACGAGCTCAAGCCCGTCCTGGAACGGCAGATGGAGGTCTACGCTGGATTCCTCGAGCACACCGACTTTCACATCGGCCGTGTCATCGATGCGGTGGAATCCGTCGGTGCCCTCGACAACACGCTGATCTACTACATCATCGGCGACAACGGTGCTTCGGCAGAAGGCACTGTCAACGGTGCCTTCAACGAAATGGCCAACTTCAACGGGCTGGCCGCTATCGAAACTCCGGAGTTCATGGCCGAGGTCAAGGACAAACTCGGCGGGGCCGATGCCTACAACCACTATTCAGTGGGTTGGGCGTGGGCGATGTGCACGCCCTTCCAATGGACCAAACAAGTCGCCTCACACTGGGGCGGCACCCGTAACGGCACCATCGTGCACTGGCCCGACGGGATCACCGGCAAAGGTGAGATCCGCTCTCAGTTCACCCATGTCATCGACGTGGCGCCCACGATTCTCGAAGCGGCGCGGATTCCTGAGCCGATGTTCGTCATGGGCGTTCAGCAATCGCCGATCGAGGGCGTCAGCATGAACTACAGCTTCGATGACCCCGACGCCCCGGAACGGCACGACCTGCAGTATTTCGAAATGGCCGGTAACCGGGGCATCTACTTCCAGGGTTGGAGCGCGGTCACTCGACACAGCACACCGTGGCTCCCCGACGAAGAACTCCCGGCTCTCGACGACGACGTCTGGGAACTCTACGACGGGAACGTCGACTGGACTCAGGCCAGGGACCTCGCTGAACAAGACCCGGAGAAGCTCGCCTACCTCCAGCGATTGTGGTTGATCGAGGCCGTCAAATACAACGTCCTACCCATCGACGACCGTCGGTTCGAACGGCTGAATCCGACCATCGCCGGACGCCCGGAGCTGATCAAAGGCACCACGCAGGTGCTGTTCCCTGGGATGAAGCGACTCAGCGAGCACAGCGTCATCAATATCAAGAACAGGTCCTTCAGCGTCACCGCCTCGATCGAAATACCCCGAGAGGGTGTCACCAGCGGTGTGATCATCGCCCAAGGTGGCCGATTCGGTGGTTGGGCGCTGTATTTCACAGACGGACATGCGGCGTTCGTCTACAACCTACTCGGCATGACCGAGTTCACCACTGTCGCAACCGAACCCGTCACCCCCGGGGCCCATCAAGTTCGCGCCGAGTTCGCCTACGACGGAGGTGGGCTGGCGAAAGGTGGTGACCTGACTTTGTTCCATGACGGCGTTCCGGTCGGGAACGGCCGAATCGAGCAGACTCAGCCGATGATTTTCTCCGCGGACGAGACCACCGATATCGGCGAGGACTACGGGATGCCCGTCAGTGCCGCCTATGCCGGTGCCAGCAAGTTCACCGGCCGAATCGATGTCGTCCAGATCGACGTCGGCGACGACGACCATTCCCACCTCATCGATCCCGCTGATATCTCCCGGGTCGCGATTTCGCGGCAGTAGTCCACTGATCTCACCTTTCGCTCTCACCTTTCGCACAGTGGGGATTCGTCCGTGGACGGGACGCCACATCGAAGGAGCATCGTGAATGCCTCATCCGGAGCTGATGAACCTCTGAACGCTTCCGAGCGCGAGGAACTCGAGCGTCTGCGGCGGGAGCGTGCGGAGCTACTCGGCAACGAAACCTCGGCCGCGGGCCGCACACAAGCGTCCGGCCACCGGAAGTTGCGGTGGACGGGTGCGGCGATCCTGCTGGTGCTGGTCGTCGTCCTGTCTTTTTTCGCGGTCCTGGCCCGCTACACCCACAACGAGGTCCTCGATTCCGACCGTTATGTCCAGAAGATGGCGTCGCTGGGATCGAATCCGGTGCTGCAGGGCGAACTCACCGATCGGATCACCAAGGAGATCGTGACCCGCCTCGACGTCGAGGCCGTCACCGCCGACGCACTGCGGTCGATCGCCGAAGAGGCTCCTCGGGTGCCGCCCGCCGTGGTCGGGCTGGCGCCGGTGATCGCCGATCAGGCCGAGACGTTGGTGCACCGGACGGTGGAATCGTTCGTGGCCTCCGACCGATTCGAAGCCCTGTGGATCGAGGCCAATCGGAAGGCGCATCAGCGGGTGGTCGCGGTGTTGACCGGGGATACCCGACCCGGCGTCGAGATCAGTGACGAGGGCGTGGTCAGCATCTCGCTGGCCCCGATCATCGACCGGGTCCGCGCCGCGTTGATCGATCGCGGGTTCGCGTTCGCGAACGAGATCCCCACGATCGACAAGTCGTTCGTGCTGTTCGAATCGTCCGAACTCGCTACGGCACAGCGGGCGACCTCAGCGTTGGACAAGGCCTCCTCGGTACTGCCCTGGTTGGTGCTGTTGGTTGCCGCGGCCGCGGTGTGGGTGTCACCGAAAGGCGCACGCCGACGGGCCATTTCGCTGGTGGGAGTCAGTATCGCGGTGGCGATGGCACTGCTGGCCGTGGCGATCGCTCTCGGCCGGTCGCTGTATATGGGGGCCATCCCGGCGGAGGCTCTGTCCCCGCAGAGTGCCGCGGTGTTGATCGACACGATGCTGGTCCCGCTGCGCACCATGCTGCGGGCGGTTTTCGTGCTGGCGGTGGTGGTCGCTGTCGTCGGTTATCTCACCGGATCGTCGGGATCGGCGGTCGCGGTCCGTGGCGCGGGTGCAAAGGCACTCGACGCGCTGCGTGTGCCGAAGAACGGTCGGGCACCGTATCCGGTCGAGTCCGCGGTCGCGCGGTTCCGGGTTCCGCTGCGGGTGATCATCATCGTGATCGCGGTGGCAACCCTGGTGTTCTGGCCGTACCCGTCGGGCGTGGTCGTGGTGGTGACCGTGCTGGTCGCGGTAGCGGCCCTGGTGGTGGTGGAGTTGATCGCTCGACCGGCGCTGGTGGAACACGACACACCGGATGCGTCGGTGGTGCTCACCCGCAACGAGTGAGCACCACCGACGTCACGAGATCGGCTTCATCGCCCCCGCCTCCAATGCCGAACGGATCACCGTGGCTCCGTGCTCGACGGATTCGGCGATCGGTGCGGCGAGCGCTTCGGGAAGAACATCGGTGTGCCAGATGAATCGCGTCTTGCCGTCGGCCTCCGGTACGGCCTGCATCCAAGCATGGTGATGCGAGGGGTGCAGACTCCCGCCGACCACGGTGTAGGCGACACGCCTGCTCACCGGATCGAGGTCGACGAGCCGTTCGGCGACGACGGTCCCGTCGGCGAAGGTGACTGTGCGGGTGTCGGCGTCGAGCCGGGTATCGGTGACGAAGCCCGGAGCGAGTCGTTGATGGACAGCGCCGAAGTCGCGCAGTACATCCCAGACCTCGTCCGGTGCGGCGTCGACGAGAAATTCTCGGTGAACAGATGCCATGGTGTCCTCCAGGTCAGGCCGCGGGGTTCGTGCCCACTCAGCATTCAGTCCCGACCGGTCCCCGGTCTTGAAGATCTTTGCGGGGTCGATGTGTCGTAGCCTCGGCGTACGGTCAGCCCATGCTGTGCGCCGTACCCCTTGCCGCCCGGCCGGATTTCACCGTGACCACGGTGACCTGCCACGCCGACCACACCCGATGGTCGGTGCCGGAGGCTTGCGGGGAGCACCGCCTCGTTCTCGTGCGGCGCGGTAGATTCCGGCGTCGAGCCGACGGGGTCGAGGCAGACCTGGATCCGACTTTCGGTTACCTGGGCGCACCCGGGGAGGAAGAACGGTTCGCCCATCCGGCAGGTGGGGACGTCTGCACCTCGGTGAGCATCGCGCCCGAGTTCTGGGAGGGACCGACGGCCGCCCGAGCGGTGTACATCGACGCGCGTGTCGAGCTGGCCCATCGCAGGTTGCTCGGTGCCGCCACCCTCGGCGATATCGATTACGCGCTGACCGAGGAACTGCTCCGGCTCGTCGCTGTCGCCACCGGCCGGTCGGCCCCGCGTCCCCGGCCTGCCGACCAGGCGATGGTCGCCGCCGCGCGCCACGCGATCCTCGCCGGTGCGCCCGAAGCCGCTGGGTTGCGGTCGCTGGCCGGACTGCTGATGGTCTCGCCGTACCGGCTGAGCCGGGTGTTCTCCCACCACATGGGTGTCTCACTGACCCACTACCGCAACCGGGTACGCGTCGGCCAGGCCCTCGATCGGCTCACCCACGGCGACACCGGCCTCGCCGATCTCGCCGCCGACCTCGGTTTCGCGGACCAACCCCACCTGACCCGAACTGTCCGCGAGCACCTCGGCCACACCCCGGTCGCGCTGCGCCGGCTACTGACTCGGCAAGCGGCCGGACTTAGCGGGCAATGATTTGCAGTTTCTGAAATATTGCAGTTTGTGCTAATTTATTGACGTGACTCAGGAGCCGGCCAAACAGGCCTCGATCGGGCTGCGCGAACAGAAGAAGCAACGGACTCTGCTCGATCTGTGCCTGGCCGCACGGCGGTTGGCGGTCGAGCACGGGCTGGATGCGACGAACGTCGACGACATCGCCAAGTCGGTGGGTGTCTCCTCGCGCACCTTCTTCAACTACTACGACACCAAACTCGACGCGGTGGTCGGCCCGATCGAGGAGATCGGCACGCCCGAAGCCAGGCGCCAATTCGTCGCAGGCGGTCCGACCGGTGTGCTCATCGAAGACCTCACCTGGCTGCACGCTGCGGGCTTTCAGCCGGAAGACGAAGTGCGCGAGGGTATCTCGCTGATCACCAAGCTGGTGATGGCCGAGCCGAGGGTGCTCGCCGCGTTCATCGCCTCCGGCGCTCGGATGGAGGCCGCCACGGCCGAACTCCTCTCGGCCAGGCTCGGGGCCGACATCGCACCCGAATTCGCCTCGCTCACAGCGGGAATCATGACCACCATCACCACGCGGGCGGCGATGTCGCTGGCCGCGGACCCGAACGGGTCGCTGGCGGCAGCGCTGCACGAGCACTGCGCCATGGCCGCCCGGCTGTTCGATCGGCCGGACGACAGCACAAGGGAGACGCTCCGATGACCACGACGGCCGACTCGCCGCCCACCCCGATCGTCCTGACGCAGAAGCGGATCTGGCTGATCTTCTCCGCTCTGATCGCGGGCATGTTCCTGGCCAGCCTCGATCAGATGATCGTCGGCACCGCGATGCCGACGATCGTCGGCGAACTCGGTGGGGTCTCCCACATGGCCTGGACCGCTACCTCGTATCTGCTCGCCACCACCATCGTGATGCCGATCTACGGAAAACTCGGCGACATGTTCGGCAGGCGCTGGCTGTTCTTGTTCGCGATCGCCGTGTTCACCGCCGCGTCCATCGGCGCCGCCGCGTCGACCGGGTTCTGGGAATTCATCGCCTTCCGCGGCCTGCAGGGCGTCGGCGGCGGTGGTCTGATGATCCTGGCGCAGGCCATCATCGCCGATGTGGTGCCCGCCAAGGATCGCGGCAAGTACATGGCTCCGATGGGTGCGGTTTTCGGTATCACCTCGGTCGCCGGAC
This sequence comes from Nocardia salmonicida NBRC 13393, assembly GCF_001613085.1. GTDB lineage: Bacteria > Actinomycetota > Actinomycetes > Mycobacteriales > Mycobacteriaceae > Nocardia > Nocardia salmonicida. The sequence goes on along the minus strand of NZ_BDBR01000004.1, from coordinate 148,433 downwards.
CGCTGCTCGGTGGTCTGTTCGCCGACCACCTCGACTGGCGATGGTGCTTCTGGATCAATGTGCCGATCGGCTTGGCCGCGCTGTTCATCGCCTTCCGCTACCTGAACATCCCCAGCCATCGGCCCAAGTCCCGGCCCGACTACCTCGGCATCGTGCTCATGTCGAGCGCGACCACCTTGCTGATCCTGATCACCGACTGGGGCGGCAAGCAGTACGACTGGGGCTCGACGGTGATGGTGTCGATGATCGCCGCCTTCGTCGTGGTGGTTGGGGCCTTCGTGTTCGTCGAGTCGAGGGCCGCGGAGCCGATGCTGCCGCTGTGGCTGTTCCGCAATCGGACCTTCGTGCTGACCTCGCTGATCGGTTTCCTTGTCGGTCTGGTGATGTTCGCGGCGATCGGCTTCATCCCGACCTACCTGCAGATGGCCAGCGGTACCTCCGCCTCGGTGTCGGGCCTGTTGCTGATCCCGATGATGATCGGCATGATGCTCACGCTGATCACCTCGATGAACGCGATCACCAAAACCGGTCGCTACCGGGTGTATCCGCCGATCGGCGCCGCGCTCATCGCGATCGACATGCTGTGGCTGACGCGTCTGGACGCCAACACCTCGATGTGGCTGGTCTCGGCCATGCTGTTCGTCATGGGCGCGGGCCTGGGCCTGATCATGCAGATCATCGTGCTCGTGGTGCAGAACGCGGTGGCGCCCGACCAGATCGGCACTGCGACCAGCGCGAACAACTACTTCCGCGAGATGGGTGGCGCACTGGGCATCGCGATCTTCGGCTCCATCTTCACCAGCAGGCTGACCGAGAATCTCACCGGCGCGTTCCAGGCGAACTGGCAGGAGGCGATGGCGGCGAAAATCGACCCGAGCGCGCTGATCCCCTCGGTGGTCAAGAACCTGCCGGACAAGCTCCACGACGCGATCGTCGGCGCCTACGTCGACGCGCTGGTCCCCGGATTCTGGTACCTGATCCCCGGCGCGGTGCTCGCCTTCGGACTCGCATTGTTCATCCCACACCTGACCCTGTCCGACGAGGCGGGCATGGTCGCGCGCGGTGAAGCGGTGATGGAAGAGCCGGAGCCGGAACTGGTCAAAGAGGGCTGAGCAAGCCGAAAAGCGCCCGCCACACCACCTGGTGTGACGGGCGCTTTTCGTGGGTGAGGTCGGTGATCAGGAACCCTGATGTGCGGCATCGAGGAGCGGCTGCCCGATGACGCCCATCGCTTGCGATGCGCCACCGAGCACCCAGCCGCCGTCGGCGGGCAGCACGACGCCGGAGATGAAGTCGGCGAGCGGAGAGGCGAGGAATCGGCAGACGTTGGCGACGTCGCGGGGGGTGCCGTAGCGGCGCAGCGGGACGCTGTCGGTGACCAGGGCCCGATCCTGCTCGGTCGGCGCCAGGCGGGCCATACCCTCGGTTCCGTCGATCGGGCCGGGGATCACGCCGTTGACGCGGACTCCGTGCGGACCCCATTCCAGCGCCAGGACCTTGGTGAGCATGTCGACGCCTGCCTTGGCGGCACATACGTGCGCCTGGGTGATCGTCGGCAACTCCGACTGCGGTGCCGAGATGTTGATGACCGAGGCGCCCGGCTTGCGCAGGAAGGGGTAGCTCGCGCGCAGAACGTTGAACGTGCCGAGCAGGTCGATGTCGACCACCGACTTGAACCCGTTGGCGGACATGCCGAGGGCGGCGGCGGGGAAGTTGCCCGCCGCGCCGGAGATCATCACGTCGAAGTCGCCGAACTGCTGATGCACCGATTCCAGGACCGCTTCGGTCGCGCTGTAATCGCGGACATCGGCGCTCCCGCCGATCGCCTCTGCGCCGAGCGCGCGCAGCCGTTCGACGGCCGCGTCGACCTTGTCCGCGGAGCGACTGAGCACCGCGACCCGAGCGCCCGCTCGCGCGAAGTCCTCGGCCACACCGAGATTGATGCCGCTGGTCCCGCCCGCGACGACGACGACCTTGTCGGTCAGGTCGATCTTCTGGATGAATTCTGACTCCATGCGAGGCAGACTATCAGTAGTACGAACTATTACTTGTCGCGATTATCGGCTGTGGTGGCCGAGGCAGGGGCTCGTCCCGACTACTATCGGTCTGCTGTCCAGTCCAGAAATCGAGGTTTCCACCAGTGACCGAACCGTTGCTCCCGGATATGGTCGCCGACCACACCACCTGCCTGCTGATCAAGCTCGGACAGGTGATGTTCCGAGTCAGCGAGGATCGGCTCGCCACGCTGGGGCTGCGGACGAGGCACTTCATGATCTTGAAGGTGCTGGCCGGCGACAAGGCCAGCTCGCAGCTCGAACTGGGCACGCGCTTGCGCATCGACTCGACCACGATGGTCGCCGCGATCGACCACCTGGAGGCAGCCGGGCTCGCCGCCAGGATTCGCGATCACCGCGACCGCCGACGGTTTCTCATCGAGATCACCGAGGAGGGGAAGCGCACGGTCGAGCAGGCCGACGAGCTGGTCGGCACGCTGAACAACGACCTGCTCGACGGCCTCGATCCCGATGAGCGCACCAACCTGCACCGAGCGTTGCTGGCGCTGAATTCCGGCGATGCGCTGCCGCTGGCCTACGACGCCGTCCGGCAACGCTGACATCCGCCAGACGCCGACAGCCCCCAGCCGGAATCGGCTGGGGCTGTCGGCTTTTCGGCTGAGGTTGCCGACTACCCGACGTTGACGATGTCGGCGGACGGGTGCTCGGCGTAGAGCTCGTCGATCTGCGCGGTGTACTTCTCGGCGATCACCTTGCGCTTGAGCTTCAAGGTGAGCGTGACCTCGTCGCCGCCCGCCTCCCAGAACGTGGGCAGAATGCGGAAGCGCTTGACCTGCTCGACGCGCGAGAGCTTGCTGTTTCCCGCTGCCACACCGGCTTCGATCGCGGCGAGCACCGTGGCGTCGACAGCCAGCGCGGCGGCGGAGGCATCGGGCAGCCCGTGTTCGCGCGCGTAGGGCTCGACGGATTCGGCGTCGAGCACGATCAACGCGGTGTTGTAGGACCTGCCGTCGCCGAGGACGGCCATGGCGCCGATCAGTGGGGTGGCGGCCTTGATCGCGTTCTCGATATTGGTGGGAGACATGTTCTTGCCCGCCGCGTTGATGATCATCTCTTTCTTGCGGTCGACGACCCGGAGGTAGCCCTCGTCATCGATGCTGACGATGTCACCGGTGTGCAGCCAGCCCGCGGCATCGATCGCCTCGGCGGTCTGCGTGGGCAGCCCGCGGTAGCCCTTCATCACCAGCGGTCCGCGCACGTGCAGTTCACCGTCGTCGGACAGCCGTGATTCCATGCCGGGCAACAGCTTTCCGACCGCACCGAGCTTGGCGTCGCGGGGATGGCTGACGCTGCAGATACACGACAGCTCCGACATGCCCCAGATCTCGGCGATCGGAATGCCGAGTCCGGCGAAGAAGGCCAGCGTCTGGGGTGGGATCGGGGCCGCGCCCGACATGGCCCACCGCACCCGGTCCAGACCGAGGGTCGCGCGCAGCTTGCTCAGTACCAGTTCGTCGGCGCGCGCCCATTCGGCGGCGAGCTCGGCGGGCACCGGTTCGTCCGCCAGTTGATGGGCGCTGCGGGCCGCGGCGACCGACAGCGCCCAGGTCATGGCTTGGCGGCGGGTCTCGTCGGGTTCGGCCGCGACCTTGAATTCGATGGCGGCCTTGAGCTTTTCCCACACCCGCGGCACCGCGCCCCAGATCGTCGGATGCAGGTCGGCGAGAGCGGCGGCGATCAGCTTGGGGTCGCCGACGCTGGTCACCTGGGTGCCGAGCACCTCCTGGACGTAGAGCCCGGTCAGGCGGTCGGCGATGTGTGCGGTGGGCATGAACGAGGTAATGGTGTCACCGAATTCGATGCCGAGGATCTCGGCGATGCCGTACACCTGGAACAGCAGTGCGGCATGGGTGGTCTCGACACCCTTGGGCGCGCCGGTGGTGCCCGAGGTGTAGATCAGCGTCGCGACATCGTCGCCGCGCACCGCACGCCAGGCGGCGTCGAAATCGAAATCGTCACGGCCCGCCGCCAGCAGTTCGGCCACCGACAGGGTGCCCTCGGGCGCCTCGTCCACGCACACGATGTGGTCGAGGTCGACACCGGAGGAGGCGATCAGCTTGGCGTACTGCGGCTCGCAGATCACCACGCGCGCCGCGGCATTGCCGAGGACATAGGCGAGCTGGTCGGGGGAGAGGGTGTTGTACACCGAGAACGAGGTGGCGCCCAGATGCTGTGCGCCGACCTCGAGGGGATAGAACTCCACCCGGTTGCTCATCATCAACGCGACGGTGTCGCCGCGGCGCACCCCGAGACCGGCCAGCCCGGCGGCGACCGCGCGAACCTGGGCCGCGTACTCGCCCCAGGTGATGGTCTTGGTATCACCGGGGGTGCGCAGAGCGACCGCGTCGGGATAGCGCGACGCGGTGTGCTGGAACGCTGCGGGCAGGGTATCGAAACGGGAAATGCTCACGAGGCAGGAACTTTCTGGGTCATGACCGCGGGGGCGGTGTCGAGATGGGCGGCGACGAAACGGGCCGCCGCGCGATAGGCCGTCCTTGACTCGGGGACGACGGCGGGGAGCGTCTGGAACGCATGCATCTGATCCGGCCACACCTGCAGCTCGCAGTGCGCCCCGGTGGCCCGCCAGCGCCGCGCCAGTTCGGTCGCGTCGGCGCCGAAATACTCGGTGTCGCTGGCGTGGATCAGGGTGGGCGGCAACCGCATTCCGTGGACGGGCTGTAGCTCGAACGGTTCGGCGGTGAAGGCGGCGATCGCCTGCCTGGCGATCTGGGTGGACAGTAGACCGTCGCGGTGCTCGTGCTTCTCGTGGTCGACCGCGATGGCCAGACTCAGGTCGACCATCGGGGAGAACAACACCAGCGCACCCGGTTCGGGCCGCCCCGCGCGGGCGTTCTCGACGGTCAGGTGAGCCGCGAGGAAGCCGCCGGCCGAATCTCCGGCGACGACGATCCGGTCGGCGCTGTAACGCCGGGTCAGCCACTGGAACGCCGCGGCGACATCGGACGGCGCGGCGGGGTAGGGGTGCTCGGGGGCGAGCCGGTAGTCCAGGGTGAACACCGGAAGCTTTGTCGCGGTGGACAATCGGGACGCGACGCCGCGATACCCGAGGGCCGAGCCCGCGACGAACCCACCACCGTGGACGTAGAGGACGACCGCGTCGGTGCGGTCGGCTCGCGGCCCACGCACCCACTCGCCGCGGATCCCGTCGGTGTCCACGCGCTCGGTGGTCGTCGCGCGCAACGGCGGCGCGCCCGCCCGCATGGCCTGCTCGATGAGCAGCCGCGACGCTGGCAGCGTGTAGGCGTTCACCGGCGCGAGCGCGGCCAACTGTCCCACGGTGAACGCCGACATCTGCCGAAGCGTGCGAGCCCGCAGCGAGCCGCGTTCGGCGCTCATCGACGACGCTCGATCGCCCGGATCAGCTCGTGCACCGTGGTGTCGGCAGCGAGCCGGTGGTCGAGGACGACATTGATCGCCCCACGCAGCAGGGCGTAGGGCTCCCACCCGCTGGGCGCGATGGTGCGCGGCGCCCGGCGGCCGATACCGTCGGCGATCGTGCGGGCCGCGTACTCGGCGGTGATCCGCACATTGAGCGGCCACGGCAGCATCCCGTCGAGCTCTTTGCCCAGATCGTCGGAATCGAGCATGTCGTGGGTCATCGCGGTGTCGACGATGCCGAAGTAGGCCACGCCCGCACTGGCCCCGCTCGCGGCGAGTTCCACGCGCAGTGCCCGTCCCAACTGCTCGACCGCGGCCTTGCTCACCATGTACGGCGACCCGCCCATCCCCGGCGCGAAGGCCGCGCACGAGGACACGACCACGACGTGTCCGCGCGCGGACACGATGTGGTCCAGCGCCGGATGCACGGTGTTGAACACGCCGGTGAGGTTGATCCCGATCACCCGGTCGAAGTCCGCGGGGTCCATCGTGCGCACGGTGGCGGGCACGGGAGTCACGCCCGCGTTGGCGACGACCACGTCGAGGGTGCCGAACAGCCGCACCACCTCGTCGACCGCCGCTGACATCTGTGCCCGGTCGGCGACGTCGGCGCCGATGCCGTGGGCGTCCAGCCCCAACTCGTCGGCGGCGCGGCGGGCCGCGACCGCATCGATGTCGACCACGACGACCCGCGCACCACGGCGGGACAGGATCGCGGCCAGCTCTCGGCCGATACCCTGAGCCGCACCGGTGATCAGGACGACCTTGCCCGTCACGTCATAGGAGGGCGCGAACCAGCTGGACGGCGCGAGATCGGGCAGGCGCATCATGCCGACACCTCGTAGGACTCGATGTCGAATCGACGGGTGCGGCGGCGGTATTCGAAACTCCAGTTCGGATAGAGCCCGGCGTTGCCGCCTTCGGCGGTGGTGTAGTAGCTCTCGCAGCCGCCGGTGAGCCAGACGGTGTCGGCGCTGCGTTTGCCCATCTCCTCCACGAAATCGCGCTGCACCTGCGGACGGACCTCGACCCTGGTCTCGCCGCGGGCGCGCAGCGTGCTCAGCGCGTCGACGATGTAGGCGATCTGCGACTCGATCATGAAGACCGCCGATTGGTTGCCCGCCGCACCGAACGGACCGAGCGTGCAGAAGAAATTGGGGAATCCGGCCACCGCGGCGCCCAGATAGGTCTGCGGCCGCTGCTGGAAGACCTGCGCGATCGAGCGCCCGTCGTGGCCGACGATGCGGTCGAAAACGCTGGGCGTGGTGGTGAATCCGGTGCCGTAGATGATGGTGTCCACGGGGATCTCGTCCCCGGCGCGGGTAATGATGGAATGCGCGCGCACCTCGGCGATGCCGTCGGTCACCACCGCGACATTGTCCTTGTCGAGGGCGGGGAGATAGGCGTCGGAGAAGATCGCCCGCTTACAGCCGATCATGTAGTCCGGCGTCACCTTGGCGCGCAGTTCCGGGTCGCGGATCTGACGCCGCAACTGGATTCGGCCGAGCAGCTCGAAGGGATGACGGAACCGGTTGTCGACGAACCCGACCAGGCCGAATCCCTCGATCAACGAATACCAGGTACCGCGAACGGCTTTCTGCGCCAACGGGATCTGCCGCAACAGTCGACGTTCCAGGCCGATGGTGGCCCGGTCCATCCGCGGCACGATCCACGGCGCCGATCGCTGGAACACCGTCAGCGCGTCGACCTTCGGCTGGATCTCCGGCACGAACTGGACCGCGGAGGCGCCGGTACCGATCACCGCGACCCGCTTGCCGGTCAGATCGTGGCCGTGATCCCAGTGCAGGGAGTGGAAGGCCGTGCCCTCGAAGTTCTCGATGCCGGGCAGCGACGGGTACTTAGCCTCGGCGAAAATGCCCGCCGCGGAGAGGAAGTAGTCCGCGGTGAGCTCGCCACGCGAGGTCTCGATCCGCCACACCGACTGCTCGTCGTCCCAGCGCGCGTCCAGCAGTTCGGTGCCGAGGCGCACGTGCCGGATCACGTCGTTGTCCTGGGCGACCGAGCGCAGGTAGTCGAGGATCTCGGGCTGCTTGCCGTAGGTGCGCGACCAGTCCGCGTTGGGCGCGAAGGAGTAGCTGTAGAGCTGGGAGGGGACATCGCACGCACAGCCGGGGTAGGTGTTCGCCTGCCAGGTGCCGCCGAGGTCATCGGCGCGTTCGAGCACGACGATGTCGTCGAACCCCGCTTCGCGCAGCTTGATCGTCAGCCCGATTCCGCCGAATCCGGCGCCGAGCACGACGATGTGCGTGTGTTCTGTGGGCATGGGTCAGCCGATCCTTCCGTGCAGCACCGACACCAGGCGATCGACGACGGTGTCGATCCGGGTGCTGCGGGTGAACGTCGTGAGCGCCAGCGGCGAGGAGAACCGTTGCCGGGTAGTCGCTTTGGCGTAGGTGAACTCGCGCAGGCCGTCGGGGCCGTGCACGCGGCCGAAGCCGGAGGCGCCGACCCCGCCCAGCGGCAGCGCGGGGATGGTGGCGTGCGCGACGAACGCGTTGATCGAGGTGGCGCCCGCCTCGATGCGGTCGGCGATCGCGTCGCCGTCGCGCTGGGCGAACACGGTGGCGCCGAGTCCGTATTCGGAATCGTTGACCAGCTCGATCGCCTCGTCCATGGACGCGACCCGGGTCACGACCAGCGTCGGGCCGAAGGTCTCCTCGGTGACCGCCGTGCTGTCGTGCGGCACGTCGACCAGGATGGTCGGCTGCACGAACTGGCCGTCGATGGCGTCGGGCCCGCCGAGCAGTGCCCGGCCGCCGCGCGCGAGGGCGTCCTCGATATGGCGCCGGATCACCGCGAGCTGCTTGGGCATGGTGATCGGACCGATCTTCGCCGCGCCCGTCCCGGCGCGCAGGTCGGCCGCGCGGTCGAGCAATTCGGTGAGGAACGCGTCGTAGACATCGGTGTGGACGTAGATCCGTTCCACCCCGAGGCAGGTCTGCCCGGCATTGGACATGCCGCCCCACAGTGCCGCGTCGGCCGCGGCGCCGAGGTCGGCGTCGGCGTCGACGACGAGTGCGTCCTTGCCGCCGCATTCCATGAGTACCGGGGTGAGCCGTTGCGCGCAGGCGGCCATCACGCGCTTGCCGGTCTCGGTGGAACCGGTGAACCCGATCTTGCCGACTCGGCTGCGGCACAGCGCCGCGCCGGTCTCACCGCCGCCGGTGATCACCTGCAGGACAGGCTGTTCGGGGACGGCGCGGGCGAAGGCCTCGGCGAGCCAGATGCCGACCCCCGGGGTGTATTCGCTGGGCTTGAACACGACCGCGTTGCCGGCGGCCAGGGCGAACGAGATCGAGCCGAGCGGGGTGAACACCGGGTAGTTCCACGGGCCGATCACCCCGACCACGCCGAAGGGGCGGTATTCGACCCGGCAGGCCTGGTTGACGGTCAACAGACTGGGTGCGACCGAACGCGAGCCGAGCACGTCTTTCGCGTTGTGCGCGGCCCATTTCAGGTGTTCGAGCGCCATCACGATCTCGAGCGCGGCATCGGCGTGCGGCTTGCCCATCTCCTGGCTCATGATGCGGGCCAGTTCGTCACGGCCGCGGGTGATCTCGGTTCGCCAGCGATCGAGGCGACGGGCGCGCTCGTCGAAACCCGCTGCCCGCCACCAGGTCGCGGCACCGCGGGCCCGGTCGACGGCCGCCTCGACGGCGCTCTCGTCGTGGCTGGGATAGGAACCGACCAGGGCGCCGGTCGCCGGACTGTGGACGTCGAAGGTGAGGGTGGTGGTCATGGGACCATGCCTTTCGCGGTCAGAGATCCAGCGTGAGCGCGCCACCGGCGGAACGGGACACGCAGGTGAGCATCTGGTCGGCGCGCTCGCCCGCCGGGAGCAGTCGGTCGCGGTGATCGATCTCGCCCGCGACGACCTTGGTCTTGCAGCTGCCGCAGAAGCCCTGCCGGCAGGAGTAGGCGACGTCGGGGCGGGCCCGGCGGATCGCGTCGAGCGCGGTCTCGGTGCTGCCGACGCGCAGGGTCTCGCCGCTTCGGGCGAGGGTGACGTCGAATTCCTCGCCGTCGGTCACCGGCCGCGCCGAGAACAGTTCGGTATGCAGCGAGGCGGTCGGATTCAACGCGAACAGGCTGCGCTGGGCGGCGTCGAGCACCGGGGGAGGTCCGCACACGTAGACCGCGGCGCCACGAGCGGCGGTGGCGAGCAGCGCGGGCAGGTCGGGTGTGCCGAACTCGTCGTCGGGGCGCACGTCGGTGCCCGCGGGGAGCTCGCCGAGGAACGGCATGGTCGCCCGGGATCGGCCCAGGTAGACCAGCCGTCCGCGACCACCGGCGGCGCGCGCCATCGGCAGGATCGGGGTGATCCCGATACCCCCGGCGATGAACAGGTACGACGGGGCGGTCTCGACGAAGGTGAACGCGTTGCGCGGACCGCGGATGCGCAGCCGATCACCCGAGCGAAGGGTGTGCATCTCCCGCGACCCACCGTCGCCGTCGTCCAGGCGTCGCACCGCGATGCGGTAGCGGTGACGGTCGCGCGGATCGCCGCACAGGGAGTACTGGCGCTGGCGACCCGAGGCGAGGAAGACGTCGATGTGGGAACCCGGCCGCCACGACGGCAGAGACCCGCCTTCGACGCCGGCCAGGGTCAGGCTCACCACGTCGGCGGCCTCGGCGTGTACCGCTTCTACCCGGACGTCGAGGTCGAAGCCGTTGTGTCGCACCGGACGTGGCGGTGACAGCGTGGGCTGGGTGAACACCTTCTTGTAGACGTCGACGGCGGCACCGATGACCCGCAGGCTCGGTGTCGCGGCCGCGGTGGAAGGGTTCACGCGCGCGCCGCCGGCGAATGCGCCAGGTACCGCAGGGCGTTGTCCATCGAACCCAGTTGGGAGGGATGGAAACTCGGCCGTAGGTAGCGTGGCATCTCGGTGACGAAGGTCGTGAAGCTCGGGATCACTCCGCGCACTGTCGCGCTCACGAACTGCCTGGCCCAGGAACGGCCCTTGTCCTTGCTCGGATCCTGGCGATACAGGTACGCGGTCGAGATGATGAACAGCGGCAGCAGGGTGCCGCTGGCGAGCAGCCCGGTGCGCAGTCGCCGGGCGTAGCCGCCGTCGACGTGCATGTAGGCGTCGAACACCACGCTGCGGTGCTCGACCTCTTCGGCGCCGTGCCAGCGCACCAGATCGAGCATGGTCGGATCCATCCCGAGCTCGGCCAGCACATCCGATTCCAGCAGCCACTCGCCGATGACGGCGGTGAAGTGCTCCATCCCGGCGAACAGGCCGAGGCGTTCCTTGAGCCATTCCTCCTTGGCGCGGCCGGTGAGTCCCTGGTCGCCCAGGGCTCGGTCGACCAGCCAGCCGATCTTGGCGACGAAGGACTCGACATCGAGTCCGATCGACTGCAGATGCCGTCGCGCGCCTTCATGGCTGCTGGCGTGCATCGATTCCTGGCCGATGAACCCGGTGACCTCCTCCCGCAGCCGCTCGTCCTCGATATAGGGCAGGGCCTCGGCGAGGCAGGTCGCCATCGCTCGTTCGCCTTCGGGAAGTACGAGATGCATCACATTGGTGACATGTGTCGCGAGTACTTCGCCCGGGATGTAGTGCATGGGCACCGACGAGAAGTCGAAATGCACATCCCGCGCGTGAATTGCGTGCGCTTCTTCCTGATAGGAGCGCGCCGTTGCACTGTTATCAGCCATACCGGAACCGTACAGTGCAACAAATAGTATCGCAATGTTGCAGACGAATCCGGTCTGTGGTTGTGATCGGTACCCCGCCGCGCCTGCTACCGTCGAAGCGTGCTCTCCACCGCCGCGACCTCGGGGAATTCGCCCACCGCCGACTCGGTCGAAGAACGAATTCTCGATGCCGCCCTCGTGCAGTTCGAGCGGGTCGGCGTGCGCAAAACGACGATCGAGGACATCGCCAAGGCCGCCGACGTCGACCGCGCCACCGTCTACCGGCGCATCGGGTCGCGCGACGATGTCGTGAGCGCGGCCTTCGAGCGGGAGGTGCGCAGGCTGCTCGTCGACCTGGGGGAGATCCCGGCACGCCACGACACCTTCGACGACATCGTCGTCGACGTTTTCACCACCGTGATCACACGTTGGCGGGCGCACCCGCTGGTCGAGCGGCTGCTGACGCTGGAGGCCGACCGCCTGCTGCCCCAACTCACCGTCGACGGCGCGTCGTTCTTCCTGCTCTCGGTCGCCGCGTCCACCGAGATCATCCGAAAGGTGCTCGCGGACAATCGATTCCCCGATATCCCCGATCTCGGCGCCCGGGTGGAAGTGGTCTGCCGGGTGGTGCACTCGCTGATCCTGCAGCCGGTCGGCACCATCGATACCGGCTCGGAGCAGGCCCTGGCGTCGTTCGCCCGCACCTACGTGCTCCCGATTCTGGTCCCCGGGTCGTAGACACAGGTCAGAGGAAGCGGGCGATCAGGTCCTTCATGACCTCGTTGGCGCCGGCGTAGATGCGGGAGATGCGCCCGTCGGCCCACATGCGCGCGATCGGGTACTCCTCCATGTAGCCGTAGCCGCCGTGCAGCTGGACGCACCGATCGATCACCTGGGATTGCTGGTCGGTGGTCCAGTACTTGATCATCGCGGCGGTCTTCACATCCAGCGCGCCGCGCAGGTGCTTGGCCACCGCGTCGTCGACGAAGGTACGCACGACGGTCGCGATCGTCGCGCAGTCGGCCAGCTCGAAGCGGGTGTTCTGCATGGCGAACAGCGGCTTGCCGAAGGCGTTGCGCTGCTTGACATAAGCCAAGGTCTCGTCCACCGCGGCCTCGATCGCGGCCGCGGCCGCGACCCCGCAGATCAGTCGTTCCTGCGGCAACTGCTGCATGAGCTGGATGAAGCCCTGGCCCTCGGCGGTGCCGAGCAGGTTCGCCTGCGGCACCCGTAGCCCGTCGAAGAACAGTTCGGTGGTGTCCTGGCCCTTCTGGCCGATCTTCTTCAGCAGTCTGCCGCGCTCGAATCCAGGGGTGTCGTCGGAGACTTCGGCGACCACCAGGGACACGCCCTTGGCGCCCAGGCTGGGGTCGGTCTTGACGGCGATGATCAGCAGATCGCAGTTGCGGCCGTTGGAGATGAAGGTCTTGGCGCCGCTGATCACGTAGTCGTCGCCGTCCTTCACCGCCTTGGTCGCGATGTTCTGCAGGTCCGAGCCGGTACCGGGCTCGGTCATGGCGATGGCGCCGATCCACTCGCCGGAGGCCAGCTTGGGCAGCCAGCGCAACTTGTTCTCCTGCGAGGCGTACGACAGCAGGTAGTGCGGCACGATGCCGGTGTGCACCCCCAGCTGCATCGAGGAGTCGCCGCCCTTGACCTGCTCGGTGAACAGCACCGCCTCGTGCGCGAAAGTGCCACCGCCGCCACCGTATTCCTCGGGAATCGACATGCACAGCAGGCCGAGATCGCCGGCCTGGCGGTAGACCTCGCGGCTCGGAAATCCCTGCGCGGCGAACTCCTCGCGGTGGGGCGCGACGGTGTTGACGAAGAAGCCGCGGGCCAGCTCGGACAGGCCCTGTAGTTCGGACTCGGTATCGGTGTCGACGGTGCTCATCGAGTTCCTCTTCTCGTTTCGATGGACTGTGCACCAGAGTGAACACCTTGTTGGCGTTATGTCAATAGTGGGATCCGCTGTTGACAAAGGGGCAACGGTCCTGCGATCGTACTAATTGCTTGGACGTCCAACTATTGGACAACCTTCCACTGTGCGCGGCGCGCACCGACCTCAACGACTAGGACTGGCATGGCTCGCGAACTCACGCACTTCATCGGCGGTAAGCACGTCACCGGCACTTCCGGCGCCTTCGGCGACGTCTTCGATCCGAATCTCGGGCAGGTGCAGGCCAGGGTTCCGCTGGCGAACACCGCCGAGGTGACCGCGGTGATCGACAACGCGGCCGCGGCTCAGCCGGTGTGGGCGGCGTTCAACGCGCAGAAGCGCGCCAGGGTGCTGATGAAGTTCGTGACCCTGGTCAACGACGAGATCGACAGCCTGGCCGCGCTGCTCTCGTCCGAGCACGGCAAGACCATCGCCGACGCCAAGGGCGACATCCAGCGTGGCCTCGAGGTCATCGAGTTCGCCATCGGCATCCCGCACCTGCTCAAGGGCGAGTACAGCGACAGCGCCGGCACCGGCATCGACGTGTACTCGATGCGGCAGCCGCTGGGTGTCGTCGCGGGCATCACGCCGTTCAACTTCCCGGCGATGATCCCGTTGTGGAAGGCCGGACCGGCGCTGGCCTGCGGCAACGCCTTCGTGCTCAAGCCCTCCGAGCGTGATCCCTCGGTACCGCTGCGCCTGGCCGAGCTGTTCCTCGAGGCCGGTCTGCCGCCGGGTGTGTTCAACGTGGTCAACGGTGGCAAGGAAGCCGTCGACGCGATCCTGCACGATCGTCGGATCAAGGCGGTCGGCTTCGTCGGCTCGACCCCGATCGCCCAGTACATCTACGAGACCGCCACCGCCAACGGCAAGCGCGCGCAGTGCTTCGGCGGGGCCAAGAACCACGCGGTGGTCATGCCCGATGCCGATCTCGACGATGTCGCCGATCAGCTCATCGGCGCGGCGTACGGCTCCGCGGGAGAGCGCTGCATGGCGCTGTCGGTGGCGGTGCCGGTGGGGCCCGAGACCGCGGACCGGCTGGTCGCGAAGCTCACCGAGCGCGTGCACAAGCTCAATGTCGGCCGCTCCGACGACCCGGGCGCCGATTTCGGTCCGCTGGTCGGACTCGATGGCGTCAACCGGGTCAACGACTACGTCCAGATCGGTGTCGACGAGGGCGCGCAGCTGCTGGTCGACGGCCGCGGACTGTCCGTGGACGGCGCCGAGGACGGGTTCTTCGTGGGCGCGAGCCTGTTCGACAACGTCACCGCCGATATGCGGATCTACCAGGAAGAGATCTTCGGTCCGGTGCTGACCGTGGTGCGCGCGGGCGACTACGAGGAGGCGCTGCGGTTGGTCGACGAGCACGAATACGGCAACGGCGTCGCGATCTTCACCCGCGACGGTGACACCGCCCGTGATTTCTCTTCCCGCGTGCAGGTCGGCATGGTCGGGGTCAATGTGCCGATCCCGGTGCCGATCGCGTACTTCACCTTCGGTGGCTGGAAGGGTTCGGGCTTCGGCGATCTCAACCAGCACGGCCCGGATTCGATCCGGTTCTACACCAAGACCAAGACGGTGACCCAGCGTTGGCCTGCCGGGCTCAAGGAGTCCAACGCGTTCGTGATTCCGACGATGGACTGAGGCGGCGATGTTCACTCTCGATGCGGACGAGCGCGCGATCGGTGAGACCGCGCGCCAATTCGCCGACGAGTTCTTGGCGCCCGACGCGCTGGATTGGGATGAGCGCAAACACTTTCCGGTCGATGTGCTGCGCAAGGCAGGCCCGCTCGGACTCGGCGGCATCTCGGTACGCGCCGATGTGGGCGGCTCCGAACTGCGCAGGCTCGACGCGGTGCGGATCTTCGAACAGCTCTCCACCGGGTGCCCCTCGGTGTCGGCGTACATCTCGATCCACAACATGGCGACCTGGATGATCGATGCCTACGGCACCGAGCAGCAGCGTCACCGGTGGGTGCCGGGGATGGCGTCGTTGGAGCTGCTCGGCAGTTATGCCCTCACCGAGCCGGGCATCGGCTCCGACGCGGCGGCCCTGGGCACCAAGGCCGTTCGCGACGGCG
Organism: Nocardia salmonicida NBRC 13393; assembly: GCF_001613085.1. Lineage (GTDB taxonomy): Bacteria > Actinomycetota > Actinomycetes > Mycobacteriales > Mycobacteriaceae > Nocardia > Nocardia salmonicida. Next base: position 133,271 of record NZ_BDBR01000004.1, on the reverse strand, counting down.
AGGACTACATCCTCACCGGCGCCAAGCAATTCATCTCCGGCGCGGGCTCCAACGACGTGTACGTGATGATGGTGCGCACCGGTGGGGAAGGCCCGCGCGGCATCTCGGCGCTGATCGTCCCGGCTGATACACCGGGTCTGACAGTGGGACCGAACGAACGGAAGATGGGCTGGAATGCCCAGCCGACCCGCCAGGTCCTGCTCGACGGCGCCAGGGTGCCGGTCGCCAATCGCCTCGGCGAGGAAGGCGAGGGCTTCTCGATCGCGATGAACGGCCTCAACGGCGGCCGACTCAATATCGCCGCGTGCTCGCTCGGCGGTGCGCAGGCCGCGCTCGACAAGACGGTCCGCTACCTCACCGAACGCCACGCCTTCGGTAAACCCCTGGTGCGCAACGAGGCACTGCAGTTCCAGCTCGCCGATATGGCCACCGAACTGGAGGCGGCGCGGACACTGCTGTGGCGGGCCGCGGCCGCGCTCGACGCGGACGCGCCCGACAAGGTCACCCTGTGCGCGATGGCGAAGCGATTCGCCACCGACACCGGTTTCGAGGTGGCCAACAAGGCGCTGCAATTGCACGGCGGCTATGGCTACCTGCACGAATACGGCCTGGAGAAGATCGTGCGCGACCTGCGGGTGCACCAGATCCTCGAGGGCACCAACGAAATCATGCGGGTGGTCGTCGCCCGCTCGCTGATCGGAGCAGCATGACCGACGAACCCGAAGTGCTGATCGCTGTGCGTGAGGGCCTCGGCCTGATCACCCTGAACCGGCCCAAGGCCATCAACGCGCTCAATCACGCGATGACGCTGGCGATCACCGACGCGCTGCGGTCCTGGGCCGAGGACGACGCGGTGCGCACCGTCGTGGTCACCGGCGCGGGCGAGCGCGGGCTCTGCGCGGGCGGCGACATCGTCGCCATCCACGCCGACGCGAAAGGTGGTACGGCGGGCGCCGATTCGCCGACCGGGCGGTTCTGGCGTGACGAGTACCTACTCAACGCGCTGATCGGCAGCTATCCCAAGCCGTACGTGGTGATCATGGACGGCATCGTGATGGGCGGCGGCGTCGGCCTGGCCGGGCACGGCAGTCACCGCATCGTCACCGAACGGTCCAAGATCGGGATGCCCGAGGTCGGCATCGGTTTCGTCCCCGACGTCGGCGGCACCTACCTGCTCTCGCGGGCGCCGGGCGAGATCGGCACCCACGTGGCGCTGACCACCGCGCGGATGAACGCGGGCGACGCGATCGCAACCGGTTTCGCCGACTACTACGTGCCCTCCGGCGACATCGAGGCCCTGCTCGACGCCCTGCGCACGGCAGGCGCCGACGAGGCGATCGCACAGTTCACCGCGGCCGCGCCCGCGTCGGAGTTGCTCGCGCAGCAGAGCTGGATCGACGCCTGCTACCGCGCGGACACCGTGGAGGAGATCGTGGCAGGGTTGCGCGCCGACGAATCACCCGATGCCGCCAAGGCCGCCGAGGACCTGCTGGCCAAATCGCCGGTGGCGCTGAAGGTCACGCTTCGTTCGCTGCGGGCGGCACGTGCACTGACGAGCCTCGAGGCGGTGCTCGACCAGGAATACCGGGTCTCGGTCGCCGCGCTCAGCTCCAACGACCTGGTCGAGGGCATCCGCGCCCAGGTGATCGACAAGGACCGCAATCCCCAGTGGCGGCCGGCAACCCTCGCCGAGGTGACCGATGATCAGGTGGCGGCCTACTTCGCTGATCTCGGTGCGGCGGAACTGGATTCGACGACAGCGAAGGCACAGCGATGACGAAGAAGATCGGTTTCCTCGGGCTCGGACACATGGGCGGCCCGATGGCGGCGAACCTGGTGCGCGCGGGGTACGACGTGCTCGCCTTCGACCCGGTGCCCGCCGCACAGGAGCAGGCGCGCACCGACGGCGCGAGGGTGGTGGCCACCGCCGCCGAGGCCGCCGTCGACCGTGACGTGGTGATCACCATGCTGCCCAACGGCAAGCTCGTGCTCGACGTCTACGCCGAGCTGCTGCCCGCCGCCCCGGCCGGCACGCTGTTCATCGACTGTTCGACCATCGATGTTGCCGATGCGAAAGCGGTTGCCGCTTTGGCCGTTACGGCCGGTCACCGCCCGCTGGACGCGCCGGTCTCCGGTGGCGTCGCCGGTGCCACCGCGGGCACCCTCACCTTCATGGTGGGCGGCGCGGCCGCCGACTTCGCCGACGCGGGTGATGTGCTCGCGGTGATGGGCGGCAAGGTGGTGCACTGCGGTGGCGCCGGTGTGGGTCAGGCCGCCAAGATCTGCAACAACATGCTGCTCGGGATCTCCATGATCGGGCTGTCGGAGGCGCTGGTGCTCGGTGAGCGGCTCGGCCTGAGTCATCAGTCGTTCTTCGACGTGGTGTCCACCGCGTCGGGCCAGAGCTGGGCGCTGACCAGCTACTGCCCCGTGCCGGGTCCGGTGCCCGCCAGTCCGGCCAACAACGACTACCAGCCCGGCTTCGCCACCGCGCTGATGTCGAAAGATCTCACGCTTGCCGCGAACGCGTTGCAGGCCAACGGGATCGACGGTCAGCTCGGCGAACTCGCCGCCGCGATCTACGCGCGGTTCAACCAGACCGACGGCGGGCGGGACTTCTCCGCCATCGTCACCGACATCCGCGAACGCTCCGACGGAGGCGATATCGAATGACCGTCTACGAGACCATCCTGGTCGAGACCAAGAACCGCGTCGGCTGGATCACGCTGAATCGGCCAAAGGCGCTCAACGCGCTCAACAGCGCGGTGCTCGACGACATCGTCGCCGCGCTCGACGCGTTGGGTCGTGATGACGAGGTCGGCGCGGTCGTGATCACCGGCTCCGCCAAGGCTTTCGCGGCGGGCGCCGACATCAAGGAGATGGCGCCCAAGTCGTATATGGACATGTTCATGGACGACTACTTCGCTCGCTGGGACCGGCTCGCGCAGTTCCGCAAGCCGACCATCGCCGCGGTCGCGGGCTACGCGCTGGGCGGTGGCTGTGAGCTGGCCATGCTCTGCGACATCCTGATCGCCGCCGACACCGCGCAATTCGGCCAGCCCGAGATCAAGCTGGGCGTGATCCCCGGCATCGGCGGCTCGCAACGGCTGACCCGCGCGGTGGGCAAGGCCAAGGCGATGGACATGGTGCTGACCGGTCGCACGATCGGCGCCGAGGAAGCCGAACGCGCCGGACTCGTCTCGCGCATCGTGGCCGCCGACGACCTGCTCGATGTCGCCGCCGAGGTGGCCGAGACCATCGCGGCCAAGTCGCTGCCGGTCGCGATGATCGCCAAGGAAGCGGTGAACCGGTCCTTCGAGACCACCCTCGCGGAGGGAATCCGGTTCGAACGCCGCGTCTTCCACTCGCTGTTCGCGATCGAGGACCAGACCGAAGGCATGAACGCCTTCGTCGACAAACGGCCACCGAACTTCACCCATCGCTAGTGAGCGGTCTGCGATGACGACGATGCGCGGCGACACCCGGCACCCGGTGACCCCGGGTGCCGGGGGAGCGGCCACGTCGGCGGCAGGGCTTCGGGGGCCCGCGGCACGGGCCCACCGGCGGCAGACGATGTTGGACGCGGCGCAAGAGGTGTTCGTCGCCCACGGATATCACGGCGCCAAGATGGACGAGATCAGCGCGCGGTCCGGGATCAGCAAGCCGGTGCTCTACGATCATTTCGCGAGCAAGCTGGATCTGTATCTGGTTGTGCTGCAACTCAATCTGGACCGGATGGTCGACGGCGTCCGGGTGGCCGTCACGGCGGACACCGAGCCGCGCCGCCGGGTACGCGGGGCGGTGCAGGCCTATTTCGACTTCGTCGAATACGACCTCGGCGGGTATGTGCTGGTGTTCGAATCGCCGGTGCCCAGCGAACCGTGCGTCGAATGGCGGGTGCGCAACGCGATGCGTGACTGTGCCGTCCTGGTGAGCGCCGAACTGCGGGCGGTGGGCATGGATGCGACCAGGGCCGACATCCACGCCTGGGGACTGGTCGGTCTCAGCCGCCTCGCGGCCAGCCACTGGCTGGAAGCGGGACGGCCCATCTCGAAAAAGGACGCGGTCGACACCGCGTCCGCCCTGTGCTGGAACGGACTATCGACAGTCGATCGACAACAGGAAGAACACCGATAGCTATGGCTCAGGCATTCGCATTGACCGAATCCGACGACGAATTCCTCGCGAGCGCGTCGAACCGCTACGTCCACGTCCTCGATATTCCCGCGCCGCCGTCGGAGGTCTGGGCGGCCCTGGTCGCCGACGACGCGCTGGTGTCGTGGTCCGGGCTTGTCACCGGCATGCGGTGGACCACGCCGCGACCGTTCGGCGTCGGCTCCGGCCGCATCGTCACACTCGGGCGCATCGCCGCGCTCACCGAACGGTTCTACCGCTGGGACGACCAGCGGCGCATGACCTTCACCGTCGACTTCGCCTCGATCCCGGGACTGCGTCGCTTCGCCGAGGACATCGAGCTGACGTCGACCGCCACCGGAACCAGGCTGACGTGGACCTTCGCCGTGGAGGGCAAGCCCGCCCTGCAACTGCTGTTGCGCTCGACGAGTGTGGTGACCGAACGGATCACCGGCTCCATCGCCAAGGGCATCGTGGGCCGTGTCGCCGCGACGGCACCAACCGGAGGCGAGTGACGGCCGACATGTAGGAGGTTGCGCGGTTCACCCTTTGAGCCGCAGAACCGCCAGCACCCTGCGGTGGCGGGTATCCGACGGCGGCAGATCGAGTTTGGTGAAGATATTGCCGATGTGCTTCTCGACGGCCCGCTCGGTGACGGTGAGCGAGGCGGCGATGGCGTTGTTGGTGAGTCCCTGGGCCATCAGCTCGAGCACCTCGCGCTCGCGCGGGGTGAGCCGGGCCAGCGAATCCTGTTGCCGGGACGCGCCCATCAGCTGACTCACCACCTCGGGGTCGAGGGCGGTGCCGCCGGTGGCGACCCGACGCAGTGCGTCGACGAAATCACCCACGTCGGCGACGCGGTCCTTGAGGAGATAGCCGACGCCGCTGGCTCCGGCGGCGAGAAGTTCTGTCGCGTACCGGGTTTCGATCCACTGGGAGAACACGAGCACGCCGGTGCCCGGATGTTTCCTGCGCAGTTCGATGGCGGCCAGCAGGCCCTCGTCGGTGAAGGTGGGCGGCATCCGCACATCCACCACCGCGACGTCGGGCCGGTGGGTCTCGACGATCTCGCTCAGCGACGTCGCGTCGCCGACCATCGCCACCACCTCGTGTCCGCGTTCGGTGAGCAGCCCGGCCAACCCGTCGCGCAGGATGGCGCTGTCCTCGGCGATCACCACCCGCAGGGGTGCGTGCGATGCACTGCCCGCGGTCACTGCGGGCCCTCGTTCGGCAGGATCATGGTCACCACGGTAGGCCCGCCGACCGGACTGTCGACGGTGAGCGTGCCGTCGACGGCCAGCGCACGCGCGGCGAGCCCGGCCAACCCGCTACCGGTCACGGTCGGCGTGCCGGGGTGGGGCGCACCACCGATTCCATTGTCGTGCACGGTGACCGCGATGCGGCGCTGGCTCTCGGGCAGCACCGACACGGTGGCCCGATTCGCGTGCGCGTGTTTGACGACGTTGGTGAGTAGCTCGGCGACGGAGAAGTAGGCGATCGCCTCGATGGCCGGGCTCGGCCGGTGGGGGAGCTGCACCCGCAGGTCGACCGGCACCGCGCAGCGGGCGGTGAGCGTCTCCAACGCCGGGCCGAGGCCGAGCTCGAGCGCGGGGGGATGGATACCACGGACGAGTTCGCGCAGTTCGGTCAACGCCTCCTTGGAGTTGGCGCGTGCCTCGGCGAGGAGGTCGCGGGCGTCGCCGCCCGCGGCCATGCGTTCTTCGGCCCTGCCCAGCGCCATGGCGATGGTGACCAGCCGAGCCTGCGTGCCGTCGTGCAGGTCGCGTTCGACCCGGCGCAGTGTGGCGGTCGCATCGTCCACCGCGGCCCGTCTGCTGGCCCGCAGTTCTACCAGTTGCCGGTCGCGCGGTGTCGCCGCCAACAGGCCGACGATCAGCATGCGATGCAACCAGCAGACGCTACGGATCAGCCACGGCAGTGCGAAACACAGCAGGACGCCGATCCCGGACAGAGCGAGCGCGCGCGGCCAGGTGTCGATGTAGAACGTGCCGAATTGCGCCAGACTGTGGTGCTCGACGCCGTTGTCGTCCACCTGGACCGGATCCAGCAGCACCCACGGGATGGGCGAGAGCGCCGTGAACCCGACCATCGCGATCACCACGAGCACGACGTAGCCGACCGCGACACCGAGCACCGACTGCGCGATCAGGAACAACACGACCCGCCAGCTCGGCCGATCGGTGAACGCGCTCTTCAGGAAGCCGAACAGGCCGTTCGCCCTGGTGAAATCCGGTGGCGAGTCGACCCGGGTCCCGAGCAGTGCGCCGCCGAGGAACCGATAGATCCTGCCCCATACCCGCCCGCCGAGCAGCACGGTCGCCAGCAACGGAATGCCGATGAGCAGGATCGACGCGTACAGTCCGCCGCCGAACCCGAAGAACAGGTAGCACACGGCCACACAGCCGAGCACGAACGACAGGACCAGATAGGCGAGTTCCTTCCAGGTCCTGGCTTCGATCGGCGCGCGCAGTACGGCGGTCAACGGTCCGGTGCGGCGACGCGGGTCATCCTGTGGTGCGTCGAGCGCGACGGTCGGCTCGTCGGCGAGGTCGATCACGAGGGTCGACTCGGCTGGTGTCTCGGTCATGACCCCATGGTTGTCGTCGCGACGCGGAAATTCGATCGAGCTGCCCACCGAGTCGATGGTGTGGTGAGCTACACCATGAATGCGGCGCAACCACATTCACAGCTGGAGGAGGGCGCTATGGGCCAGGACGTCGACTTTCCGGGGCTGGCGGACGGAGTCAGATCCCGCTTCCTCGACGATGTCAACGGGTTGCGCGTTCATATCCTCGAGTCCGGTCACGTCGGTTCCGGTCGTCCGCTGGTATTGCTGCTGCACGGATTTCCCGAACTGGCGTACTCCTGGCGCAAGGTCTTGGCGCCGCTGGCCGACGCCGGATTCCACGTGGTGGCCCCTGACCAACGCGGCTACGGCCGGACCACCGGCAGCGATGTCGCCGACCTCGCATCCTTCCGAACCGACAACCTGGCCGGGGACGCCCTCGAGCTCATTCGCGCGCTCGGCTACGACCGGGCTCATCTGGTCGGGCACGACTTCGGCTCGGTCGTCGCGGGCTGGGCCACGCTCGGCGACCAATGTGTCATCCGATCGTTGACGTTGATGAGCGCGCCGTTCGCCGGCGCGGGCGTCCCCAAGTCGTCGGCCGAACTCGACACCGCGCTGCGGGCGCTGTCACCGCCACGCAGGCATTACCAGCACTACTTCGCGGGAACGGCGAGTGCCTCCGATATCGCCGACGCCCCGCAAGGGATCGCCGACTTCTTGCGCGCGTATTTCCACATGAAGAGCGCGGACTGGCCGGGAAACGCGGACGCCGGGGAACTGCCGGGATCTACCGCGCCGGACTTGGCGCTTCTGCCGCGCTACTACGTCATGGACGCAGGCGTCAGCATGCCGGAAACTGTAGCGCCGCACTTCCCTTCCTCGCAGCAGCGGGCCACGTGTGAATGGCTGACCGAGGAAGAACTGAATTTCTACGCACGGGAATTCGGTCGAACCGGATTTCAGGGCGCCCTCAATTGGTACGCGGCCCTGACGCTGCCCAACCCCGCAGCGCAGCGCGACTCGCGAATAGAAGTGCCCACGCAATTCATCGCCGGACGGTCTGATTGGGGTGTGTGGCAATCGCCCGGTGCGCTGCGCACGATGGCGGACGTCGTCTGCACCCGATTCTCCGGCTCCGTGTTGATACCCGATGCCGGTCACTGGGTCCAACAAGAGCAGCCATTGCCCGTCATCGAACAGATCTCGAGATTTCTCGGCGACAGCGAGATCGGCCGAAGCTGATTCCGTTTTCGGCGCAAGTGCGTAATCGGGACTAGGCGGGGTAAGCGCTACCTAGTTCTGTTCTCCGATGATGGAGGCTCATGATGGATGCCGACGAGAAAGTCTCGACCAGGAACGGCGGACGATTTCATATTCCGCGTAGCCGGGGCGCGCTGGGCGGGCTGGTGGTGCTGCTTCTCGGCATCTGGGGCGCGCTCATCCCGTTTGTCGGCCCCTATTTCGATTTCGCGTACACCCCGGACGAGGCGTGGGTCTGGACGTCGGCTCGTGGCTGGCTCGAGGTCCTGCCGGGCGCCGTCGCGATCGTCGGTGGGCTGCTCATGCTGATGAGCCGGAACCGGCTGGTCGCCAGTTTCGGTGGCTGGTTGGCGGTGGCGGCGGGCGTGTGGTTCGTGATCGGGCCGTTCCTGGCCGCGCTGCTGCGACTCGGGGACATCGGCGAACCGGTCGCCACCTCGGATCTCAAGCGTGCGCTGCTGGAGCTGACATATTTCTACGGACTCGGCGCGCTGATCCTGTTCTTCGCCGCGAGCTCACTGGGACGCCTGTCGGTGCGCAGTGCGCGGGATATCGCCTTCGCCGAACGCACGCGTGGCGTCGATCAGCGCCGTGTGGTCGAGGAAGAAGAAGTGGTGGTTCCCGCCGACGGGAAGCAATCGACTACCCGCCGCTTTCCTCCCCCCACCGACGTCCGGCACCGGCCGGTCTGACGGACTACGCCGCTTTGACGGTGACCATCGTGTCGGCGCTGGGGAAATCGAGCACGCGCAGACGGCCGGTGACCAGGTCGACCGTGTCGGCGACCACACGGCCCGCGCGACGCGCGTCGTCGGCGAAGCTCGTGCTGACCACCCGGTAGCTGCGCTTGGCGGTGAGCACGACATCGCCTGCCCGCAGCGACCCGGCCGCGGTGGGGGGCTCGGTCGAAATCGTCGACTGCGCCGGTCTGCGTATGAGCTCGAGCAAATTCAGCAACCTGGTCTCCACACTGTGAAACGCCTGCTAAGACGTCCCGTTCGCCCGATTCGCGAACGGTATCGACATCTTTTTACCCAGGGATGTCGTGTTCGAACCCTCGGTTTCGAGCACGGACTCGACTGCCGGTGCTGCGGAGTTGCCCCGCGATATCACCCCGCAGTCCGATTCCGTCTCATACCAAGGGATTACGGCCGACGAGAACCTCAGCGATAGCTTCGGGATCTATGACAACACCTGCTCTGGTCCCCGAATCATCTCCACGGTCACCGCGGCGGGGCGCCGACGGTGACTACGCCCGCCTGCTGCGCCGAATCTCCGAGGCGGGGCTGATGGACCGACGTCCTTTCTACTACGCCGTGCGGCTCAGCCTCGTCGGGATCGCGTTCGTCGGCGGGTGGGCGGCGTTCGTCCTCGTCGGCGATTCGTGGTGGACGCTGCTGGTCGCGGCGTTCACGGCCGTGACGTTCGCGCAAGTCGCACTCGTGATGCACGACGTCGCGCACCGTCAAGTCTTCCGGCTACGACAGCCGACCGAGCTCGTGGGAAGACTCGTCGGCAACGCGGGCATCGGCCTCGGCTACGGCTGGTGGCAGGACAAGCACACCCGTCATCATGCCAATCCGAACCACGAGGAACTCGACCCCGATGTCGCGCCCGACATCCTGGTCTGGTCACAGCGGCAGGCCCGGTCCAGCCGCGGTCTGCCCCGGCTCATCGGACGGGCCCAGGCGTTCCTGTTCTTTCCCCTGTTGCTGCTCGAGGGCCTGAACCTCCATGTGGCCGGCGTTCGGGCGCTGCGCAATCAGTCGGTCAAACACCGCGGATGGGAGGGCGCGCTGCTGTTCGGCCACTTCGCCCTCTACCTGAGCGCACTGTTCGCGGTTCTGCCCGCCGACAAAGCCCTCGTGTTCCTTGCCGTCCACCAGGGCCTTTTCGGCCTGTACATGGGCTGCATCTTCGCCCCGAACCACAAGGGCATGCCGACCTCGACCGGCGACGACCGCCCCGACTACCTCCGTCGCCAGGTCCTGACCTCCCGCAATGTGCGCGGTGGCGCGGTGACCGATCTCGCCCTGGGCGGACTCAACTATCAGATCGAACACCACCTGTTCCCGAGTATGCCGACGCCGAACCTGCGTCACGCCCGGGTGATCGTCCGCGACTACTGCGCCGAGATCGGTGTGCCGTACCACGAAACCGGACTCGTCTCCTCCTACCGCGAGGCACTGACGCACCTGCACCACGTCGGCGCCCCGCTGCGTCACTCCGATACCGAAGCGCCACAACGTAATCAGTGAAACGTGCCTGGGTCAGGCTGTCGGGAGGGGTTCGACCCGGGCGGGTACGTGTTTGTGCCAGGGGGTGGCGGAGTACTCGTCGCGTCGTCGCAGATCGGTGAGATCGTTGGGCGCCACACCGGTGCGCTGGTCAGTTCCGGGAAGGTCGAGCCCGAGACCGTTGGGGAGGGAGATGTGGCCGTCTTGCATTCGGTCGTTGAGTTCGACAGTCGCGGTCGCGGAGCCGCGGTTGGTGGTGATCAGTGCCCGACCGCCGTCGGCCAATCCGAGGCGCTCGGCATCGGCAGGGCTGATCCGCAGTGCGCCGGTGGTGTCGCGGCGGCGCCAACTGTCGTCACGGAAGATCGTGTTCGCGGTGAACGCGCGGCGCTCGCCGGCGGAGAGGACGAAGGGGTATTCGTCGCTGGTGTGTGCCCATTCCCTGCGGTCGAGACCTCGCAGGGATGCGAGCAGGGGCGTGATGGTCAGGTTGATCGGCAGATTGCGTGCGGGCACGTAGGTCCAGCAGCCGCCGTCGAGTTCGTCGACGGTCACCGCGACGCCGGATCGTTCGGTGAGCATCGCGGAAAACAGGGCCTCGGCGTTCCGGTGGCCGGCGCGGCGCATGGATTTCGGATGCAGATGCGCGACTCGCTGGGCGAGCGCCCACAGCACTGCTGCTGACCGTGCGCCGCCGGGCAGAGTCGGGCCGAGCGTTTCGTACAGCAGGAACGGTGCCAAGCCAGCGGCCTTCTTGTCGAGTGCGAGCAGCGCGAGAAACGTCAGACCATAGACTTTGCGGCCGAAGCGCAGCGCGCCGTTGAGCACCGACAATGCCAGCGGGCGGGCGACACCGAGCTCGCGGACGAGGCGGGCATAGATTTCGGGCTCGGCCAAGGTACCGGGCAGCGGCTCGAGCAGCGGGGCGCGGAGCTGGAAGGTGTTGATCGGGAATTCGAGGTTGAAGAAGGTCGCTTCCCACTTCTCGAACTGACTCGCCGCCGGAAGGACATAGTGGGCGCGACGAGCGGTCTCGGTCATCGCGACATCGATCACGACGCTGAGTTCGAGGGAATCGAACGCCTCGCGGAAGCGCTGTGAATCCGCCAGCGAATGCGCCGGGTTCGAGGATTCGACGATCATCGCGCGGAACCGCTGCGGATGGTCGGTGAGAATCTCCTCTGCGATGACATTGGCGGGCACGAGACCGCCGGGCATCGGCACCCCGGTCACCGGCGTGGTCTTTCTCTTCACCGAGTAGTTGATCAGCGGGACGACCCAGGAGTGCATCTGCATGGCGCCGCGGGTGGCGAAGTTTCCGGTGAGCAACCAGGTCAGCTTGTTCAGGTACGACACCAGGGTGCTGTTCGGGCTCTGCTGCACACCCAGATCCTCGTAGGTCGACACACTCTCCGCGGTCCCGATCAACTGCGCGGCCCTGCGGACCGAGGCGGGATCGACGCCGCTCAGGTGGGCATATGCGTCGACATCGATGGTGCGCAGGGCGGCGAGCACCGGCTCGGCCTCGGTCGTGTGTGCGGCCAGGAACTCGTGGTCGAGCAGATCCTGCTGAACGATCACACCGAGGATCGCGGCCAGGCACCACGCGTCGGTGCCCGGTCTGATCTGCAGGTGGATGTCGGCCATATCGGCGGTCTCGGTGCGCACCGGGTCGAGCACGATCATGGTGCGGGCGGGGTCCTTGGCGATGTTCTGGAGCACGGTGCGGGCGCGCGAAACGCCGTGCGACTGCCACGGATTCTTACCGACGAACACGCTGACCTGCGCGTGTTCGAAGTCGCCGTGGGTGTGTCCGCCGGTCAGATGGGCATCGACCCAGGCCTCGCCGAGTTTTTCCTGAGCGAGCGCGTTGGAGCGATAGCGTCCGCCGACGGCCCGCAGCAACGCGCTGCTGTACGCGCCGCCCAGGTGGTTGCCCTGTCCGCCGCCACCGTAGAAGAAGATCGATTCCCCACCGTGGGTGTCGCGCACCGCGCGCAGCCGGTCGGCGATCTCGGTGATCGCGACATCCCAGCTGATCTCTGTGTAGGTGCCGTCGTTCTCGCGCCGCAGCGGTGAGGTGATTCGGGTGCCGCCGTTTTGATAATGGTCCAGCCGCAACGCCTTGTTGCAGGTGTAGCCGGCAGACCCGGGATGGGCCTTGTCGCCGCGGATTTTCGCGAACCGCCGTCCTTCGACCTTGACGGTTATTCCGCAGTTGTTCTCACACAGAATGCACGCGCTGGCCTGCCATTCCCCGCTGTCGTTCGTCACGTGAGCCTCCTCGACCGGCATCGACTTCCCCCGTCAGCGATGGATGATGCAGGTGGTGGTGGCGTGGGCGACGAGTTTGCCCGCTTCATCGTGCACCTTGCCTTCCGCTGTCGCCGTGGTGCGGCCGACGTGCAGCGTCGAGCCGGTGGCGATGAGGCGGCGGCCGTGGATCGGCACCGACCGGATGTAGTTGACCTTCAGCTCCAACGTGCCGTACCCGACCCCCGCGTCCAGCGCGGAATGAATCGCGCAACCCATCACCGAGTCCAGCAAGGTCGCGCAGATACCGCCGTGGGTGGTGCCGAGGGGGTTCGCGAAATCGGGGCGGGTGACGAGGCTGAACGACACCCGGCCGAACTCGAGTTCCTCGATCGTCATTCCGAGCAGCGAGCCGATTCCTACGCGATCGGGCATGGCGGCCGCGGCGCGGAGCAGGTCGAGGCCGCTCATGGTGGCGAAATCCGGCGTTTCGGGGTGGTGCGTTGTGGTGGTCATGGCGCCCTCTCTCTTGATAGACCGATCGTTCTATCGATGGTGACGATACCGTATGATGAACTGATCGGTCTATGGCGAAAGGGGTGCCGATGAACCCGGTGACGGGACCACGAGAACGCCTCATCCGCAGCGCGATTCTCATGATGCGCGAACACGGAGTCGCGGCGACCGGACTGACCGATCTGCTCGCCCACAGCAAGACCGCCCGAGGCTCGATATATCTGCACTTCCCCGGCGGCAAGAGCGAGCTCATGGAGCAGGCGACCCTGCACGCCGGGCAGCAGATCACCGCGATGATCGAGGCGCTGATCGCCGCGTCGTCGTCACCGGCGGAGGTGGTCGTCGGACTCGTGGAAGGCTGGAAGCAGATCCTCGAGACCTCGTCGTTCACCGCCGGATGCCCGATCGTGGCCGCCGCGCAGAGCGGTAGCGACTCGCCGACCGTGCAAGCGGCGTCGGCCACTGTGTTCGGCGACTGGACCGGTCGGCTGGCCGAGTTCCTGAGATCGGCGGGGATGGACTCCGCTGCGGCCGCCTCGATCGGCAGCGTCATCATCAGCACGGTCGAAGGCGCGATCATCCAATGCCGAAGCACGAAATCCCTGCAGCCGCTCGATGACGCGGGCACCAACCTCGTCAAACTTCTCGAACTCTGAAAGCTCACCTCACCTGGAACAGAGAGGTCGACAACGATGACCGAGCAGATCGACCAGCGCGCCCGGCGCAAGTTTCTCTTCGAGCGCGGCGTGGGTCGCTACGTCGCCAACCCCGCCGTGCGCGCGCTGCGCCGTCTAGGGATAGACACCGCGCTCGCCACCGAATTGGAAACGATCGGACGAAAGAGCGGCGCACTGCGTCTGGTCCCGATCGCGGCGGCCTTCGACGAGTCCGGCGCGTGGGTGATCTCCCAGCACGGCACCCGCTCGGGGTGGACCGCCAACATCACCGCCGACCCGCAGGTGCGAATTCGGCAACGGGGCGCCTGGCGCACCGGTACCGCGCAGTTGGTGCCCGACGACGATGTCGACGCGCGGGCGCGCACCTTCGCGTCGCATCCCGCGTTCGCCGGCTTGACCGCCGCCACCTTCCGGGCGCTGCAGAGTGCGCCGATCTCGGTCCGGATCACCTTCACCGATACCGATCGGCACTGACCCGGGGCAGGCGCTGCGAGATTCTCACGGCAGGCTGTCGAGCCGAACGTCGTGAGCTACGGCGGTGACGTGCAGGCCGTCCGCGCCGGGTTGGATGGCGGTCAGGCGCGCGCCGAGTGGTAATTCCTGGAGCGGCACGACGAAGGTCAGTGACTGGCGAATCAGGGCAAGGGAGATCGTCGGTCCGCCTGCCGCGGACTGGACCGAGACCGGGGTGACCTCGATGCCCGCTTCGGTCGGTGCGACGGTGACGAACACCGTTGCCGGCACCGAGATGCCCGCCACCGAGAACCTCCCGGTCACGCGCAGTCCGTCCGGGCTGTCGGAGATCGAATCCACTTGCGACGGCGCGAAACCCAGCACCACATCGTAGGGGACCACGGCAGTCGCGGTCGCCGTGGCCGCGACGAGGTTCGAGCTGCGGTTGTTGAGCACGTCGGTCAGCGGTGCGGAGACGTCGGCCAGTGCGACATCGAGGTTGTGGACGGAGATGTCGTACCCACTCCAGTCGCCGATCCGGATATCGATGTCGTGATAGGTGCCGTTCACGGCCTGGGTCAGGAACGGAAAGCCGCCGATTTCGACCTCGGGCTGGTGCGCGAGGTCGTACTCGGCGGCGATCTGGCGTCCGATCTCGTTCTGCGCCATGACGACCCCGACTCGATCGCCGACGATCAGTGCGATCATCAGCACGACGATCAGTATCAGCAGTGCGCGCATGCATTCATCATCTCGGCCATCCCACCATCATGCTGCGGATCGTGGCCGGTGGGTAGTTTCGACCCGCTCGGTGGGGGTGTGGTCCCGCACCATCTCGGCGGTGAGCCAGATGGTCGCGACCGCCACCATTGCGCCCCAGGCGATTCGGCCGGTGTGGGGCAGGAAGTACTGCGGCAGCATCGTCGCCAGTAGTACCGCGAGCGGGACGGCGCTCCAGCGGTGCAGAGTGCCCGAACGCCACACCGCCACCGCGGCCAGTACCGCCGCGACCGTGATCAGCATGAGGCCGATCGCGAAGACGCTCATCGCGGTCGGGTCGTACCGGAAGGCGTTGCCGACCTCGGTCAGCGTGGCGTCCCCGTCGGCAACGGCGCGCTGTCCGATTGCTTTGAGGCCGTAGACCTCCGCGCCGTAGTACGAGATCGTCAGCGCCGATCCGATGTAGCCGATCGTCGCGGCTGCAGCGGCCGTGCCCTCGTGGGGAGTGCCTCGGAGCCGACCGCGCAATGCGTTGTATCCGAGCGGGATGAGGATGAGCCCGGCGATCGCGGCGATATGTGCCAGGGACCAGCCAAGGCTTGTCCACGACTCGGCACCGGCGAGCGTGGTCTGGTCGGAAACGCGGGGAGCGGCAGCCTCGTAGATCACGAACAGGATGCCCGCGAGTGCGAAGGCGAAGGCGCCCTGGCGGGCGCGGTTGTCGGGACGCGATGCGAGCGAGGGAACGGACATGACACTCCTTTGGGGGCGCACCGCCCAGATTCGAGAGCGGTGCTCTTTCTCGAGATCGATGGTCACACAGTCGCGTCGATAAAGCAAGAGCAGTGCTCTTGTTTCGGCGAGGGAGATGGGTCGCGTCCGGGCCGAAAGTGACCTGAGATGATCTGCTGTGGTGCGGCCCGACCGGGGGCGGCCTTGTTGAGGACGGGATCTCGTGACCTCGGTGGTGCTGGTGATAGTGGTCCTGCTGGTTCCGGCGGTGATGTTCGCGGTTCCGTGGTGGACCCTGGTTGCCGCGCCGACGGGGCGAAGCGGGACTCTGTTTCGGGTCGGCACCGCGGCCTGTGTGGTCGGGTATCTGTGTTTGCTCGTCGCGCTGTTCCTCGGGCACGGGCCGCCGCAGTTCGATCCGGCGGCGATCGTCGGTGACGTTCTGCTCGGGGTCTTGTGGGTGGTGTTCGTCTGGTCGCTGATCGGATCGATCGTCCGGGGCGTGCTGCGCGCCGCCGGGATCGATCGGATGCGCGCGAGTCGGGGCGTGGCGCTCACTGTGGTGGTGGTCTCGGCGGTGCTCACCGGGTACGGGGTGTACGAGGCGCGGCGGGTGCCGCAGGTTCGTACCGTCGACGTCGCGATCCCGGGCCTCGCCGAGGGTCTCGACGGGCTGCGCGTCGTGGTGCTCACCGACACCCACTTCGCCGCGATCGACCGGGAGCAGTGGTCGCGAGACGTTGTCGACGTGGTCAACGCGCAGCGGCCCGACATCGTGGGTCTCGCCGGGGATCTCGTCGACGGTTCGGTGGCGAAGCGAGCCGATCAGGTCGCCCCGCTCGCACGCGTCGAAGCGCCGCTCGGCCGGTTCTACATCACCGGCAATCACGAGTACCTCGACGATGCCCAGAGCTGGATCGACTACATGGCCTCGATCGGCTGGCAGCCGCTGCACAATGCGCACCGCACCGTCGAGCGCGACGGTGACCGGCTGGTTGTCGCCGGAATCGACGACCCCACCGCCGACGTGCCCGGCCACGGTCCCGACCTGTCCGCCGCGCTCGCCGGCACCGACCCCGAACTGCCGGTCGTCCTGCTGGCCCACCAGCCCAAACAGGTCGCCGACAGCTCCGCGGCCGGGGTGGAACTACAGATCTCCGGGCACACGCACGGCGGTCAGATCTGGCCGTTCCACTACCTGGTCCGGCTCGACCAGCCGGTGATCGCGGGACTGAGCAGACACGCGAACGGCACCCAGCTCTACACCAGCCGCGGCACCGGCTATTGGGGTCCGCCGATGCGGGTGTTCGCGCCCAGTGAGATCACCGTGTTGGTGTTGCATCCGGAGCGGTGAACGCGGTCGGCTCGAGCCGGACGATGCGGTCGTCACCAGCGGCGGGTTCGCCGCGACCATCGGTGTTGTTCGTCAGTACCCACAGCGATCCGTCAGGGGCGACGGCGATGTCGCGGAGGCGCCCGTACTCGCCGACCAGCGACTCGGTCGACTGGGTGAGATCGTCGAGCGGGATTCGACGCAGTCGCTCGCCACGCAGATTCGCGACGTAGAGGGACCCACCGACATTCGTCATCCCGCTCGGGCTGGCCTCGGACGGTTTCCACTGTTGCAGGGGATCGATGAGACCGGCTTTGCCTGCGATGCCTTCGACCTCCGGCCAGCCGTAATTGCCGCCGGGTTCGATGAGATTGAGTTCGTCCCAGGTGTTCTGGCCGAACTCACTGGCGAACATCCTGCCGTCCGCTGTCCAGGTGATGCCCTGCGGGTTCCGGTGGCCGTAGCTGTAGACGAGTGAGCCCGGAACGGGGTTGTCGGCGGGTGCCTGCCCGTCCGGTGTCATGCGCAGGATCTTTCCGGCGAGGGCCGCGCGATCCTGGGCCGCGGGCCGGTTGCCCGCGTCGCCGACGGTGGCATACAGCATCCCGTCGGGACCGAAGGCGATCCGGCCGCCGTTGTGGTTGGCCGCGGCGGGCAGCCCGGTGAGGATTGTTCTGCCGCCGCCGAGCGTGAGGTTGCCCGGTTCTCCGGTGAGGTCGAATCGTTCGATGCGGTTGTCGTCGTCGGCGGTGTAGTAGGCGAACAACTGCGCCCCGCGTACGGCGATGCCGAGGAGGCCGCCTTCGCCCGAGGGTTCGACATCGTCGACGGTGCCCACCTCGTGTTGTGTTCCGTCGGTACCGATTTCGAGGATGCGACCGCTGTCTCGCTCGCTCACCAGTGCGGTGGCGCCGTGGAAGGCGATCGACCACGGCGCGTCGAGCTCATCGGTGACGGGCGAATCGTGCGCTGAGGAGTGGGACGGGGTGCTCGACCGATCGGAACTCTCGCCCGGAGAGCACGCGCACAGCAGAGTGAGAGCGAAGGCGGGCGCGACGAGAAACGCTGTCTTGCGGAACTCCATGCTGTCGAGGTTAGGCCCGCCGGCCGGTGGTTTCAGCCCACTTTGTAGGTGCCCGCTCCCGCGGCGATGAGGCGACCGCCGTCGGTGGCGACGATGTCGACCCGGCAGGTGCTGAGGTGGCGCCCGGCGCGCAGGCGAGTGCCGATGATGTCGATGCTTTCGGCGTTGGCCGGCTGGATGAAATCGATGGACATCGAGACGGTCACCCCGCGCAATTGCTCGGGGAGCCGAGCTCCGGCCCAGGCCGCGGCCATGATGCCGATATCGATGCAGCCCGCGAGGGCGCCGCCGTGAACCATGTCGCCGACCGTGACGAGTTCTTCGCGGAAGGGCATCCGGAGGCGGGCCGAGCCCTCCTCGATGTCGACGAGTTCGATGCCCATGTGCCGGACGAAGGGGGATTGGGGCAGGAACAGGGCCATGGCTTCGCTGCCGGTGCGGGGGAGCTGCGGGGAGAGGGCCATCAGGAGTCCTATCGGAAGTTGACTATGATATCGGAATCAGACTACGGTATTCGATATGACGTTGGAACCCCCTGCCGACCGACGCAAACGTCGGACCCACACCGCGGTGCTCGATGCCGCGCAGGTCTTGTTCCTTCGAGAGGGCTACCGCGGCACCACCATCGACATGCTCGCCGCCGAGGCCGACGTGGCGGTGAGCTCGATCTACGCCAATTTTCGCGAGGGCAAGGCCGACGTGTACGCCGCGCTGGCCTGGCGGACAGCGACCCTGCACGCGGCGGCGATGTCCGCACCGATCGGCGCTGAATCGACCCCGCGCGCCGAGGTCGCCGCCGTGTGTGACCGCTACGTCGCCTTCCATCGAGACAACCCGCTCGCGTTGCGAATTCTCGCGCTGACCGACATCGACGTCAGCGAATCCGAACTGGCGACCGAGGCGAAGGTGCGCATCGACGCCGTTCTCGGCGGCTTGATCGAATCCTTCGCCGCCGCAGTGCGACTGGCGGGCTGTGATGTCGAACCCCATGCGCTGGTGATGGTTTCGTGGGCCACGGTGAACGGGGCGTACTCGCTGTTCCAGCGCAGGATCGTCGACGAATCAACCCTGGCGGCCATGCTCGCCATCGCCCGAGCCGATCTGCTTTCCCATGTAGGAGATGACCACGATGCGTGACGGCGAATTGAGTCTGATGCAGCAGATCCGCACCGCGGGTTCGGCATTGGGCATACAGGCCACATCCTTGCCTCATCTGGTCCGAGGGCTGCGTCGCGAGGGGGACGGCTCGGGGTGGGCGGCGCCGGTACCGCCGGATTCGCGACTGTGCCGGTCCGCCCTGGACGAGGCCACCCAGGTACTCACGCCCGCGCTGCTCGCCCACAGCCTGCGATGCTGGGAATTCGGGATGGCCTTGGCGCAGGTGGACAACCTACGGCCCGACCCGGAGGCGCTCTACGTCGCCTGCGTGCTGCACGATGTCGCGGTGGGGGAGCCGGCCGACCCCACGGTGGGGTGTTTCGCGTTGCTCGGCGCACGGCGCGCTCGCACGTTCGTCCTCGACCGCGGCGCCACGCCCGAGCTGGGTGAGTGCGTCCATACCGCCATCGCACGCCACATGGACCCGGCGACACCGCGTGATCGTGGGGCGGAAGCGGCATTGCTGCACGACGCCGCCCATCTGGACGTCACGGGTCTACGTGCTTACCAACTGGATTCGCGTCAACTCGCCGCCATCGATGCCCGCCACGACAGGGCCGGATTCGCCGCCGAGTTCACCGCGACCATGCGCGACGAGGCCCGCATCCGGCCGCGCTCGACGGCCGCGACGCTCTGGCGCTCGGGAATGCGGGTCGCCATCACGCTGAACCCGCTGGATCGCTGATTCGCGACAGCTCACCGGGGTTCGCCGGGTCAGTGCGCCCCGACGATGCGTAGCGCCATGTCGGCATAGGCGGCGGCGATGTCTTCGGGGCTCCATTCACCCTCGTCGCGGTACCAGCGGGCGATGTCGATGCCCAGCGAGAGCAGGGCGACCGCCGCCATCCGGGGGCTGGCGGTGTCGAAGACGCCCGCCGCGACGCCGCGCTCGACGAGTCCACGAATCTCCCGGTCGATCCGGTGGCGAATGTCGAGGATCTCGGCGTAGTGCTCGGGGGTGAGCGCGGACAGCTCGTAGTTCACGATCCTGGCGCCGGTGTGTCCTCTGGCATGGTGAACAGCGAAGGCGTGCACCACATTTCGCAGCGCGGTGGCCGGCTCGTCGGACGACTCGACCCCCTTCAGCACGAGGTCGAGTGTTTCCTCGTGCCCGGTCCGCGAGATCAGATAGAGCAGCTCTTCCTTCGATTTGTGATGCACGTACACCGCGGCGGGGCTCAGGCCCGCAGCCGCGGCGATGTCGCGCGTGGTGGTGCCGTTGAAGCCCTTCTCGGCGAACGCGGCGATGGCCGCGTCGAGTAGACGCGCGCGGGTCGCATCGGAGCGGGCTTCTGTCATGTCGGTCATCGCCGGGTCATTATCTCGCCCCGGAATCGCCTGCCTCGGACCAGGTGGTGTGACGTGGATTACAAGGATGCGCGTATTGACGGCCGTGGCCGGGCTGTTGCACCATGCTGACTAAGCAAGCGCTTACTTAATTGAGGAGATTCGATGCCGGAAGCCGTGATCGTCGCCGCCGCCCGTTCCCCGATCGGCCGGGCAGGCAAGGGGTCGCTCAAAGACATGCGCCCCGATGATCTGACCGTTCAGATGGTCCAGGCCGCCTTGGCGCAGGTACCCGCACTGAACCCCGCCGAGATCGAGGACCTGGTACTCGGCTGTGGGCAGCCCGCGGGGGAATCGGGCTTCAACATGGCCCGGGTGGTCTCGGTACTGGCGGGGCTCGACGGCGTCCCGGGTACTACGGTCAACCGCTACTGTTCGTCGAGCTTGCAGACCACCCGGATGGCGCTGCACGCGATCAAGGCCGGCGAAGGTGATGTCTTCATCTCGGCCGGTGTCGAGACAGTGAGCCGCTACTTCAAGGGCAATGCCGACGGCCTGCCCGACACACAGAATCCCTACTTCGCCGACGCGGTGGCTCGCACCGAGAAGCGTGCCGCGGGCGGCTCGACCTGGGGTGATCCGCGCGTCGACGGACTGGCTCCCGATGTGTACATCGCGATGGGGCAGACGGCGGAGAACGTCGCCCAGTTCACCGGCATCACCCGCGCGGAACAGGACGCCTTCGGCGTGCGGTCGCAGAACCTGGCGGAGAAGGCGATCGCCAACGGCTTCTGGGCCACCGACATCACACCGGTGACATTGCCCGACGGCACGGTTGTCAGCACCGACGACGGTCCGCGCGCGGGGGTCACCCTGGAAGCGGTCTCGGCGCTGAAGCCGGTGTTCCGTCCCGATGGCACCGTCACCGCGGGCAACTGCTGTGCCCTCAACGACGGGGCGGCCGCCCTGGTGATCATGTCCGACACGCGAGCCAAGGAGCTCGGCCTCACCCCGTTGGCCCGGGTCGTCAGCACCGGAGTCTCGGCGTTGTCGCCCGAGGTCATGGGCCTGGGCCCGATCGAAGCGTCGAAGAAGGCGCTGCTGCGCGCCGGTCTCACTGTCGACGACATCGACCTGGTGGAGATCAACGAGGCCTTCGCGGTGCAGGTGATCGGCTCGGCCCGCGAGCTCGGCATCCCCGAGGACAAGGTCAATATCAACGGCGGCGCGATCGCGGTGGGACACCCGTTCGGCATGACCGGCGCGCGGATCACCAGCACCCTGATCAACTCACTTCGCTACCACGACAAGCAGTTCGGCCTCGAGACCATGTGTGTCGGCGGCGGCCAGGGTATGGCGATGGTGCTGGAGCGTCTGTCGTGACCGGCCGATTCGCGGGCAAGACCGCGATCGTGACCGGGGCGAGCCGGGGCATCGGCTTCGGCATCGCCGAGCGACTGGTGGCCGACGGGGCGAAGGTCGTGATCACCGCACGCACACAGGACGCGCTCGACGACGCCGTCGAGCAGTTGGGCGGCGCCGAGCACGCGCTCGGGGTAGCCGGACGCGCCGACGACGTCGAGCACCAGGCCGATGCGGTCGGGCGGGCGATCGCGGCGTTCGGCAGCGTCGACCTGCTGGTGAACAACACCGGAATCAATCCGGTGTACGGGCCGATGATCGAGATGGATCTCCAGGCCGCCCGCAAGATCATCGAGGTCAATTGCCTCGCGGCGTTGTCGTGGGCTCAGCAGGCGCACAAGGCGTGGATGGGCGAGCACGGCGGCGCGGTCGTCAACGTCTCCTCGGTCGCCGGCGTACGGCCCGCGCCGGGCATCGGCTTCTACGGTGCCAGCAAGGCGATGCTGACCTACATCACCCAGGAACTGGCCGTCGAGCTCGGCCCGAACATCCGGGTCAACGCGGTGGCGCCCGCCGTGGTGAAGACGAAGTTCGCCACCGCGCTCTACGAGGGTCGAGAGCAGGAACTCGCCGAGACCTACCCGCTCAAACGGCTCGGAGTGCCAGAGGACATCGCGGGCGCGGTGGCGTTCCTGCTCTCCGCCGATGCCGGCTGGATCACCGGCCAGCTGCTGGTCGTCGACGGCGGCATGACCTTGACCGGCGGCGTCTGAATTATCGCCTCGCCCAGCCGAACACACATCGAACCCACAGGAGTGACTCCCATGAGCACCACCAACACCGCGATCGTCACCGGTGCCGCCCGAGGAATCGGCGCGGCCGTGGCCCGCCGTCTGGCCGCGGACGGATTCGCCGTCGCCGTCATCGATCTCGACGAGGCCGCGGGCAAACCCGTGGTCGACCGGATCGAGGCCGCCGGTGGCCGGGCGATCGCGATCGGCGCCGACGTCGCCGACGAGGCCGCCGTCGACGCCGCTGTCGAGCGGGTCACCGCCGAGCTCGGCGCGCCCACCGTCCTGGTCAACAACGCAGGCGTCCTGCGCGACAACCTGATCTTCAAGATGACCGCCGACGACTGGGACATCGTCATGAACGTGCACCTGCGCGGGTCGTTCCTGATGACCCGGGCGGTCCAGAAGCACATGACCAAGGCCGGTTTCGGACGCATCGTCAACCTGTCGAGCACCTCGGCGCTCGGCAACCGAGGACAGGCCAACTACGCCGCCGCCAAGGCCGGGCTGCAGGGATTCACCAAGACCCTCGCCTTCGAGCTCGGCAAGTTCGGCGTCACCGCGAACGCGATCGCACCCGGTTTCATCGAAACCGAGATGACCGCGGCTACGGCGGCGCGCATCGGTGTTCCGTTCGAGGACTTCAAGGCCGGGGCCGCGGCCGAGATCCCCGTGGCGCGCACCGGCGTGCCCGACGACATCGCGCACGCGGTGTCGTTCTTCGTCAGCGAGGGCGCCGGTTTCGTCTCCGGCCAGGTGCTCTACGTCGCGGGCGGGCCGAAGGCATGAGGACCTTCCACGGCATCGACGAACTCACCGACGCTGTCGGCACCCATCTCGGCTACTCCGAGTGGCACACCGTGGCCCAGCCCCAGATCGACACCTTCGCGGACGCGACCGGCGATCACCAATGGATCCATGTCGATCCGGCGAAGGCGGCCGACGGCCCGTTCGGAACCACCATCGCGCACGGCTATCTGACGCTGTCGCTGGTCCCGGATCTGGTCGGACAGGTCTATCGGATCGAGGGCGTCCGCATGGGTGTCAACTACGGCGCCAACAAGCTTCGGTTCCCGGCGCCGGTGCCGGTCGACTCGAAGGTTCGCGCCGGTGTCGAGTTGCTCTCGGTGAAGCCCGGTGGCGGCGGACACCTGGTCACCGCGCAGGTCACCGTCGAGCGCGAGGGCGGCGACAAGCCGGTGTGCGTGGTCGAGACCGTGTCGCTCGTGGTGGTGTGATGGGGATCCGGACCGAACTCCCCGGGCTCGATCTCGGTCGCTTCGCGGCGTGGTTGCGGACCGAGATCCCCGGTGCCGACTCGCCGATCAGTGGTCGGCTGATCGCGGGTGGGAGGTCGAACCTGACCTACGAGGTCACCGATGGCACCCGGCGGTGGATCGTTCGTCGTCCGCCGCTGGGCCATGTGCTGGCGACCGCGCACGACATGGCGCGCGAATACCGGGTGATGGCGGCGCTGCGGCCGACCGCCGTCCCGGTGCCCGAGATGTACGCGCTGTGCGGTGACGCCGATGTTGTCGGCGCGCCGTTCTATGTGATGGAGCGCGTCGAGGGCACGCCGTATCGCGACGCCGCGGAGCTGGTGGCGCTGGGACCCGAACGGACCAGGGCGATCTCGACCGGTCTGATCGACACCCTCGCCGCGTTGCACGCTGTCGATCCGGCCGCGGTCGGGCTGTCGGACTTCGGTCACCCGACGGGTTTTCTCGCGCGCCAGGTGAACCGGTGGCGCAAGCAGCTCGACGCCTCGCACACCCGCGACCTGCCCGCGGCCGTCGAGCTCCACGCGCGCCTTGCCGCCGACGTGCCCGCCGAGTCGGCGGTCGGGATCGTGCACGGCGACTTCCGCCTCGACAATGTGTTGACCGACGCCGACGACCGAATCGCTGCCGTCATCGATTGGGAAATGGCCACTCTCGGCGACCCACTCACCGATCTGGCGTTGATGGTCGTCTACGGTCGCCTCGCCGCCGCGACCTCGAGCAACACGAATGTGGCCGACGCCTCTGCCGCGCCCGGGTTCCTGTCCGAAGCCGAGATCATCGCGCGCTACACCGCGCGCAGCGACCGCGACATGTCGCGCTTCGGTTTCTACCTGGGCCTGGCGGCCTTCAAGCTCGCCGCGATCCTCGAGGGCGTGCACTACCGCTACCTGCACGGCCAGACCGTGGGCGAGGGCTTCGAGACCATCGGCGCCTCGGTCGAACCGCTGCTCGAAACCGGCCTCGCCGCACTACGTTTCGAGACCGACGAGAACGCTCCAGCCGGCGCCGAGCCGCACAGTCAGGAGGCACGATGACAGTCGACGAACTGGCCCGGGCGATCGAGGAGTTCCTCGCCGCCCATGATCCGGCCACGACCGAGCGCCTGGAGTTCCTGCGCGCCCGTTACGACGCGGGACTGGCCTGGGTGTACTTCCCGCACGGCCACGGTGGGCTGGGTCTAGCGCCTGCCCGGCAACTCGAGGTGGACCGTGCCTTCGCGGAGGCGGGCGCACCCGACAACAACCCCGAGGGCAACGGCATCGGGCTCGGCATGGCGGCGCCGACGATCCTGGCCTACGGGACCGACGAGCAGAAGCGGCGCTTCCTGCGGCCGCTGTGGACCGGCGAGGAAATCTGGTGCCAGCTCTTCAGCGAGCCGGGCGCGGGCTCCGACCTGGCCAACGTCAGCACCCGTGCGGTCCGCGACGGCGAGGACTGGGTCGTGGACGGGCAGAAGGTGTGGACCTCGGGGGCGCACCTCGCCCAGTTCGCGATCCTGCTGGCCCGCACCGACACCGGGCTGCCCAAGCACCGCGGCATGACGTACTTCCTGTGCGACATGACCGATCCCGGCGTGGAGGTCCGGCCGCTGCGTCAGATCACCGGCGAGGCCGAGTTCAACGAGGTCTTCCTCACCGGTGTCCGC
Organism: Nocardia salmonicida NBRC 13393; assembly: GCF_001613085.1. Taxonomy (GTDB): domain Bacteria; phylum Actinomycetota; class Actinomycetes; order Mycobacteriales; family Mycobacteriaceae; genus Nocardia; species Nocardia salmonicida. The sequence continues at coordinate 107,756 of NZ_BDBR01000004.1, read as the reverse complement.
ATTCCCGATGCCCAGCGCCTCGGTGGCGAAGGTGACGGGTGGCGGGTGGCCAACGCGACGCTCAATACCGAGCGGGTCGCGATCGGCGGCAGGGCAAGTGACCGCGAGTCCGGAATCGTCGGCGTGGTCACCGACACCTGGCGCGCGCATCCCGACCGGCGCACATCCGAGTTGCACGACCGGCTGTTGCGGCTGTGGGTCGATGCCGAGGTAGGCCGGATCACCGGCATGCGGCTGCGGCAGAAGCTGGCTCAGGGCAGGCCGGGTCCGGAAGGAGCGGCGATGAAGCTGACCTTCGCCCGGGTCGCCCAGCAGCTGTCCGGCCTGGAACTGGAGATCCTCGGCGAAGAGGGCCTGCGCTACTCGGACTGGACCATGGTCCGGCCCGACCGGGTCGATTTCAACGCCCGGGACGCGGGCTACCGCTACCTGCGGGCCAAGGGCAACTCGATCGAAGGCGGCACCTCCGAGATTCTGCGCAACATCGTGTCCGAGCGGATTCTCGGCCTGCCACCCGAGTCGCGAACCGACAAGGACCGACCATGGAACGAGGTTGCCCGATGACCGAGCTGGATCTGCTCTACACCGAGGTCGAGGACGACCTGCGCAATGTCGTGCGCGCTGTGCTCGCCGCACAGTGTGATCCGGGTGCGGTGACGGCGCTCTACGACGGTGACCGGTCGCTGGTCGCAAGCCTGTGGAAGAGCATCGCCGTCGACCTCGGTCTGGCCGGGCTGCTGGTCCCCGAGGACCGCGGGGGTGCGGGAGCCTCGGCACGGGAGGCCGCGGTCGTGCTCGAGGAACTCGGCCGTTTCGTCGCGCCGGTGCCGTTCCTGACGAGTGCGGTAGTGGCGACCACCCTGCTGCTCGACACCGACGGTCCGCTGCTCGGTCAGTTGGCGGCGGGGGAGCTGACCGCGGCGCTCGTGACACCGTTGTCCACGTCGGCCGACGGGACGTTTCCCACCGTGTCCCTGGGGTCGGACGGCCTGACCGGCACCGTCACCAGCGTGGCCGGTGCGCTCGAGGCCGACGTCCTGTTGGTTCCGGTCAGCGGGCCCGAAGGCATTGCGGTGTACGCCGTTTCGGCCGACCGTGCCGACATCAGCCCGGTGATCTCGCTCGACATGACTCGGCAGCTGGCCGACATCACCTTCGACGCCGTCGCGGGTGAGCAGGTCGTCGCCGACGGAGAGGTCGCGGTGCGTCGCGCGCTCGAGGCGGGCACCGCCCTGCTGGCGTCGGAGCAATACGGCATTGCCCGGTGGTGCCTCGAAGAGACCGTGGCCTACTTGAAGGAGCGACGCCAGTTCGGTCGGGTGGTCGGCGGCTTCCAGGCGATCAAGCACCGGCTGGCCGATCTCTACACCGCGGTCGAGTCCGCCAACGCGGCCGCTCGATACGCCGCGGCCACCCTCGCCGCGCACGACGCCGACGCCGCCGTGGCGGCCGGTGTGGCTCAGGCGTTCTGCAGCGATCTCGCGGTATTCGCGGGCGAGGAAGCCGTGCAGCTACACGGCGGTATGGGTATGACCTGGGAACATCCCGCGCACCTGTATCTCAAGCGGGCCAAGGCCGACCAGATCGCCTTCGGCACGGGCGGTATTCATCGGTCGCGTCTGGCCGAGCTGGTCGACATACCCGGCCCGCGACAGGACTGATTCGCTGCCGCCTGTGCCCCTCACCGGACCTGTGTCACGAGGTCATGGGCGGCAGCGACCGGTGCGTTGGTGACGTGGCCCGCGTGGGTGTTCAGGCCCAGTGCCAGGCTCGAATCCTGCGCGCAGGCGCGTTCCCAGCCCTTGTCGGCCAGGGCCACCACATAGGGCAGGGTCGCGTTGGTCAGTGCGTAGGTCGAGGTATGCGGCACGGAGCCCGGCATGTTCGCCACGCAATAGAACGTCGAGGCGTGGACCGGATAGGTCAGATCCGCGTGGGTGGTCGGGTGGGTGTCTTCGAAGCAGCCGCCCTGGTCGACCGCGATATCGACCAGCACCGATCCCGGTTTCATCTGCGCTACCAGGTCGTTGCTCACCAACTTGGGTGCCGCGGCGCCGGGGATCAGGACGGCGCCGATCACCATGTCCGCCGCGCGGACCTGCTCGGCGATCGCCAGCTTCGACGAGGCCAAGTCGCGCACGCGATTGTTGTAGCGCCAGAACGACATTCGCAGTTTGTCGAGGTCGGTGTCGAGCAGTGTCACGTGCGCGCCCATGCCCAAGGCGATATTGGCCGCGTTCTGTCCCGCCACCCCGGCCCCGATGATGACCACCTTGGCCTGGTCGACGCCGCCGACGCCGCCGAGCAACACCCCGCGACCACCATAGGGCTTCATCAGCGCGTGCGCGCCCACCTGCGGCGCCAGACAGCCCGCGACCTCCGACATCGGATACAGCAACGGCAGCGCGCCGGACGGCAACTGCACGGTCTCGTAGGCGATGGCCGTAACCCGCTGCGCCAGTAGCTGTTCGGTCAACGGCCGGTCTGCCGCCAAATGCAGGTAGGTGAACAGGATCAGCCCTTCGCGCAAGCGGTGATACTCCTGCGCGACAGGTTCTTTCACCTTCAACACCAGATCCGCCTCGGCCCAGACGTTGTCGGCTTCGGCGAGGATCTGCGCTCCTGCCGCGAGGTATTCCGAATCGGGAATCGACGATCCCAGCCCGGCACCCGCTTCGATGACCACGTGATGACCGTTCGACACGAGTTCGTGCACACCGATCGGTGTGATCGCTACGCGGAATTCGTTGTTCTTGACTTCTTGGGGGACACCGATGCGCATGGGAGCTGCTCCTTCAGGATGATCGGGTTCTGCTCCAAGCATCGAGAATTAGTGCGGCAATCAGCGATGACACCTGCATGATCGACGGAATTCGGTGTCGAAGCTGAGTATCCTGCGGTGATGGCGTCGCGAGAGCAACACCGACCGCAACCCGTGCAACCGTTTCGTGGGTCCCCGACGAACCTGGACGACATCGACCGCAGGCTCCTCGCCGAACTCGCCGAGGATGCGCGCGTACCCAACAATGTCCTGGCGGCGCGGGTGGGCATCGCCGCCTCGACTTGCTCGCTGCGGCTACGCAGGCTCCGCGAACTCGGTGCGATCCGTGGTTTCTACACCGACATCGCCCCGGAGGCGCTGGGGCTGCCGATCCAGGCGATGATCTCGGTGCAGGTCCAACCGGCGGCGCGGGCCCGCATCGGTGAGCTCAGCGCCAAGCTCGCCGCACTGCCGGGTGTGGTGAACGTGTACTTTCTCGCCGGAACGGTCGACTTCTTGATCCAGGTCTCGGCGGCCTCGCCGGACGCGCTGCGCGAGTTCGTGACTCAGGAGCTCAGCGCGACCCGCGAATTCGCCTCGACCGAGACCAGCTTGGTCTTCGAGCACGTCCGCAGTCCGCAGCCCACGCTCTGATATCGGATCACGCCGAGTCCGTGCGCTGTGCTCGGGCGGACTCTCTGCGACGATGTGCCCATGAGCACCACCACCCGACCGGGTGTGATCACGGCAGGCACGCTGGTTCTGTTGTCGTCGCTGTACTTCGCGCAAGGGTTGCCGTTCGGCTTCTTCACCCAGGCGCTGCCGGTGGTACTGCGCGAATCGGGCTATTCGCTGGTGGTGATCAGCGCCTCGGGTGTGCTGTACCTGCCCTGGGCGCTGAAGTTCCTGTGGGCGCCCTATGTCGATCGGTACGGCACCCGGCGCACCTGGCTGCTGGTGTTGCAACTGCTGTCGGCCGCGGTCGCGATGGTGTTGGCCTGCCTGGATCTGTCGTCCTCGCTGCGCTGGTTGTTCGTCGGCATCGTGGTGGTGAATCTGCTCTCGGCGACCCAGGACGTGGCCACCGACGGTTCGGCCGTGCGGTTGCTGGGTCCGCGTCAGCGCGGGCTGGGCAACGGCATCCAGGTCGGGGCCTACCGGGTCGGCATGATCGTCGGCGGCGGGGCCCTGTTGTGGTTGTACGCGCTGGCCGGGTGGCGGGCGCTCTTTCTCGCGATGGCGGCCTTGATCGTGCTCACCACGGTTCCGGTGTGGCTGATGCGCGAGCCGGTCGCGGACCGGCTGCCGAGCCCGAAGCCCGCACAGTTGCTCTTCGCCTGGTGGACCAGACTGCGTCGACCCGGCGTTCTCGCCTTCATCGCGTTGATCGGCGCGTTCAAATTCGGTGACTCGATGGCCGCGGCGCTCACCGGCCCCTTCCTGTCCGACGCCGGACTCGACCTCAGCGAGATCGCCCTGATCAAAGGCGTGCTCTCCTCGGCGGGCGCGCTGGCGGGCGCGGCCCTCGGCGGTTGGCTCGCCTACCGTTTCGGTCGCGGCAAGGCCCTGCTGATCGGCGGTGTCACCCAGACCGCCAGCATCGCGCTGTACCTGTTCGCCGCCCTCGGCCTGGGTGGTTTCGAACTTCTCGTCACCGCGAGCCTGGCCGAGCATGTCTTCGGTGGCGCGGCCACGGTCGCGGTCTTCGCGCTGATGATGGACGCGTCCCAACCCGAATACGCGGGCAGCGACTACACCCTGCTCGCGTGCGCGATCGTCGTCGTCCAGGGCGTGGCCGGGATGGCCGCGGGCATCGTCGGCGAACTGGCCGGTTATCCCACGCTCTTCGCCACCGGGCTCGTCCTGTCCGGACTCGGGTGCGCCGCAATGGTTCTCGGCCTGTCCCGGGGTCTCGGCCCCTCGAACCTGCACCGAGCCCTTGCCCCGACGGACAATCGGCTGCGTGACGCCGCCGATGGCGGCGATCGCCGCGTCGACAGGTAGTCGCGTGTCGTCGTCGGCGGTCCGCCCGGTCGGCCGACCGAGCCGGAGCGCGGCATCGGCCCCGATCAGGCGCCGGACCCGGTTCGCTTGGCTATCTTGAGTCCGATGTGTTCGCCCGAAATCGTTCGTCTCGCCCACGAGAGCGCGCCGCAGCCGAGTCGGCGGGCGCTGCTCGGCTTCGCGGGGCTCACCGCTCTGGCCGCGGTGGCCCCCGCGCCCGCCGTCGCCGCGCCGCACCGCGGCGTTGTCGATCTCACCCACACACTGACGCCGCACCTGCCGGTGTGGCCGGGTAATCCGCCGCTGGTCATGGTCCCGGTGGCCACGCACGCGTCGGGTGGGTTCGGGCAGTTCGCACTCGGGTACTGGGAGCACACCGGAACCCATCTCGACGCGCCCGCGCATCGGATCCCCGGCGCCGCCACGACCGATGCCCTCGCCGTCGACGATCTCGTCGCGCCGCTCGTCGTCATCGATATCAGCGCCAAGGCCGCCGTCGACGCCGACGCGGTGGTGACCGTCGCCGATATCGACAACTGGCGATCACAGCACGGCGACCTCCCGGAGCGGGCATTCGTCGCGATGTACTCCGGGTGGGAACGCCGCATCGACCGACCGTCGACCTTTCTCAATCTCGACGAACGCGGAACGCCCCACGCCCCGGGGTTCTCCGCCGACGCCGCGGAATACCTTGTCGCGCGCTGCGGAATCGTCGGCGCCGGTGTCGATACGCTCAGCCTGGATTGCGGTGCCGATCCCGAATACGGTGCGCACACGGCCTTTCTCAGTGCCGGTCGCTACGGCGTGGAGATGCTCGCCAACCTCGCCGCGGTTCCGCCGAAGGGCGCGACGGTCGTCATCGGCGCACCGAAACACGCGGGCGGCACCGGCGGACCGTGTCGGGTGCTCGCGCTCACCTGACTGTCGTCACCAGTCCGGCCGGCCGATCGAAAGCCGGTGCTGGAAAACATTTCTCGGATCCACCGCCGCTTTGACTCGCAGTAGCCGCCGATAGTTGTCACCGTAGTAGAAGGCGTGCCACGGCAGGCCGGAGGTGTTCCACGCGGCATCGGCCAGATCCGGGTCCGGGTAGTTGATGTAACTGCCGCCGTAGGCCGCGTTCGGCACCGGAACACCGCCGGTGCCGGCATGCACCTCGCGATACATCTCGCGCGCCCAGCGCAGATACCGTTCGTCGTCGAAGGGCAGTCGCCACGACGCGTGGATCAGCATCTTCATGAACGAATCCCGTGCGGGCATCGCCGTCGCGTCGGCGGCCACGGCGTTGATCGCGCCGCCGAACGGCAGGAATTCGAGCTGGGATTCGCCGAGGAAGCCGGGATCGGTGATGTAGCGGTAGAAGATTCGGAGTTGTTCGGGGGAGTACGCCTTACGCAGATAGGCGGCTTTCACTTTGACCCGTGTGGTGTTCACGCCCTTCGCGTAATACACCTGGTTCACGGTGTCCGGGTAGGACAGTTGTGTGACCGGGGTCAGGATGGGCGGCGGGAACACCCCGTCGCTCACCGTGGCGACGAATTCGTCGAAACGTTGTCGTGCGTCGGGTGTTTCGGCATCGAAGAGGATCAGCATCTCGGCCGCGCCGGTGCCGGTCGTCCTGATCATCAGCGGCGCGTAGAGACCGGCGAATTCATTACCCGGTGCACTGTGGCGTTCGAAGAACCCGAGGTAGTTACCGAGCAACCGGACGAACGAATCCTCGGTGGTTATGGGCAGAATCAGTCGCGCGTTCAGCATGCTGCTCGGCGGTTTCGGCAGCGCGCGCCTGGGGTCCGCGCCGTCGGAATCGGGAGATCGCAGCAGATACCGGGTCACCACACCGAAATTGCCGCCGCCGCCACCGGTGTGCGCCCACCACAGGTCGCGGTCGGGGCCGTCTTCGGTCGCCACGACCACTTTCGTGGTTCCGTCGGCATCGACAGTGACCACTTCGACCCCGGCCAGGTGATCGGCCACGAGCCCGAATCGCCGGGACAACGGACCGTAGCCGCCCCCGCAGACATGACCACCCATCCCGACGCCGAGGCAGATCCCACCCGGCACCGTCACGCCCCAGCGGTGCAGCGCGTTGTAGACGGTGCCGATATCGGCGCCCGCGTCGACCGAGAACGCGCGGTGGTGCTCGTCCCAGTACACCGCGCCGAGTCGGCCGAGGTCGATGATCGAACGGGTCCGCGCGTTGTCGACGAAATCGTCGAAGCAGTGCCCGCCCGAGCGGACCGTGATCCCACCGTCTCCGCCCACCGCCTCGGCGACCGCGCGGCGAACCTCTTCGGCGCTGGTCGGCACATAGATCTTCGCCGGTCGCGCCAGGAACCGCCGGTTGTACCCGCGCGAGGCCAGCGACTCGACATCGCCCGCACCGAGCACCCGCTCCTCGGCGCGCCCCGCGGGCATTCCGAGCGCGGCCATCGCGCCGCCCGCCGCGGTCGCGGTGATCAACTTCCGACGTGAGAGCGCCACCGGATTCCTTTCGCGCCACGCTGTTCGAGATGAATCTGCTCGGACAGTAGCGGAATCGCCGAGGCGCGGATGGCGGAAATACCCAGAGGTCGCAGTGGTTGTGAGTTCGATATCGAGGCAGTCTCAGCCGAGGACTAGGTGGCGGCCGGGTGGCGTCCCTCGGCGAACTCTTCGACGACCTTGGCGCAGAACGCGGGCAGATCGTCGGGGTTGCGACTCGAGACCAAGCCCCGGTCGACGACGACCTCCTCGTCGACAACGGTGCCACCGGCATTGCGGATATCGGTGCGCACGCTGGGATAGGAGGTGAGCGTGCGGCCGCGCACGGCGTCGGCCTCGACCAGCGTCCACGGTCCGTGGCAGATCACGCCGACCGGTTTGCCGGTGCCGACGAATTCCTTGACGAAGCGGACCGCGGCGGGATCTTGGCGGAGTTTGTCGGGGTTGGTAGTGCCGCCCGGGAGCAGTAGCGCGTCGAAGTCGGCCGGGCTCACGTCGGCGATCAGCTCGTCGACGGTGAAGGTGTCACCCTTCTCGACGTCGTGGTTCATCGCCTGGATGGTGCCGGAAGCGAGGGACACCAGCGTCGTGACGGCGCCCGCGTCTTCCACCGCCGCACGGGGTCGGACGAGTTCGACCTGCTCCACCCCATCGGTGGCGAGGATCGCGACGCGCTTTCCTGTCAGCATCCGGTCAGTCATCTTCGGCTCCTTCCTGGCTCTGGCGCCCAGCAGGCGATGTCAGTGTGGCGGTACCGCAGATGCCGGGACCTAAACAGGATCGGGCGGGTGGGCACGGTGGCGATCCTGTGCTCAGATGGAGACAGGATCGCCGACCGAGTCATGGGAGGTACCAGCGTTGCCTGACGACGGCGCGAATCAGGGGACCGAGGACCCGGCTTTTCGGCGAGCCGTGATCTATGGCCTGTCGGTGATCGCGACGGCCGCGGTGGTGTGTGCGATCGCCACCGTCTGGGCGGCGAACAGGAGCGCGTGTGCGGCGGCCGAGGCCCGGCTGTGCGACGACGCGGCCAAGACGATGACGGCCTATCTGGCGATCGGCGCCGGTTCCCTCGCACAATGACACGCGACGACCACGGTGTATGTCAGGCCGGCGGATCGGTGGGGCGGAGGTAGACGGGATGGCCGCCGGTGAGGCTGTTGTACAGCACGCTGAGGTCCAGTGAGTCCGTGCTCGGCTTCGGCTTCGGGTGCGCGCTGCGGTCGACCTGACGGTGGAGGGCTTCCATCTTCTCGTCGAGCTGGGTGGCGACCTCGGCGGCCTGGGCGAGGTCGGTACGCAGGTTCGGGGGGACCTCGCCGCGGTACTTGTAGTAGATCTTGTGCTCGAGGCTGGCCCAGAAGTCCATCGCGATCGTGCGGATCTGGATCTCGACCGGAATCCGCTCGGTGCGGTCGGAGCGGAACACCGGGATCGACACGATCAGGTGCATGCTCTGGTAGCCGTTCGGCTTGCGGTGGGTGATGTAGTCGCGCTCCTCGATCACCGTGATGTCTTCCTGACCGGCCAGCATGTCCCTGATCGTGCCGATATCGGAGATGAAGCTGCACACCACCCTGACCCCGGCGATATCGAGCACGTTGTCCCTGATCGCGGCCAGATTCATCGCGTAATTCTTGCGACGGACCTTCTCGAGAACACTCTCGGGCGACTTGAGTCGCGATCCCACGTGCTCGATAGGGTTGTACTCGTGGGTGTTGTTGAAGTCCTCACGTAAGATGTTGATCTTGGTCGTCACCTCGTCGATCGCGAACTTGTAGCCGAGCATGAAGTCGACGAACTGCTCCCGCAGGGCCCGCAGGTCATCGATACCGACGCCTTAGCCGTTGCCAAGGGTGCTGTCATCGGTGCCGGGATCGCGCTGCCAAGGTTTCATCGACTCCATTGTGCCGTTCGCACGGTGAATGCCTCGTCCGGCGGCTGCCGGGAGATATTGGCATCGCTCACAGTTACCGGGGGTTGTGTTCGTTCGGTCACCAGAATCCGTAGATATTTCGTTCGCCCACGCGCGGGCAGGCCGATGATGACTTCTGGTGCAGTGCCTCACGACGGGCACCGTCGCGGCACGGGGGCCGAGGCGAGCAGGCACTACCCGGCAGTGTGGCCGGGCCGAGGAAGGCGCGCAGCAATGCCGAGTGATGTCGTCGATGTGTCCGTGGAGTTCTCCGTCTCGCGCCGGGCGCTGTGGGATGTATTACTCGAGCCGCAGAGTTACCCGCGGCTGTGGGCCGGGATCGGGGGTTGTGATCGGGTGTCGAACCCCGACGGGAGCACCGTCTGGGAGGTCAGGATCGGGGACAGGGCGGTCGGCGTGCGGCGCACCGGGCTGGTGCTGACCATCGGGCGCTGGTACGAGAGTTTCGAACTGCACAATCCCGAATCCGGCAGTTTCGCCATGATCCGGCTCACCGGGGACGAGCAGCGCACGAGGGTGAGCGTCACCGTCTTCGCCGCGCCGCGGCTGCACCCCACGCTGGCCGGTGTCACGAACTCGGTGATCGTCGGATGGGTCAAGGACGGTCTGCGTCGCGCGGCCGATGTCGTGGGTGGAGCCCGCACCTCGGTGGTGGCCAATGGCAACCGGGCGCCGATCCGGCGCAAATCCGAACTCGTGCGCTGGTGGGTGAACTCGGGTCAGGTGTCGCCGCCGCTGACCTCGGCCAGACAGTTGCGGTCGCTGTACCGGTGGGGATTCAATCTGGCGGGCGGATACGCCGCGGGCGCCGCGCACAGCCCGGACCAGATCGCGCTGATCGACGACACCAGCACCGCCAGCTTCGCCGAAACCGACAAGCGGACCACCGCGTTGGCGGGCGCGATGTACGAGGTGGGGCTGCGTGCGGGTGACGCGGTGGGCCTGCTGGCCGGAAACCATTGCGGCATGGTCGAATCCATGGTCGCGGCGGGCAAGCTCGGTGTCGACGTCGCACTGCTGAACTCGGGACTCTCGGGGCGGCGGATCGAGGAAATCGTGCAGCGGCACCGGCTTTCGGCGTTGTTCGTCGACACCGATCTGGCTTACCTCGTGCAATACCTGCACACCGATCTGCCGCGCTTCTTCACCGACGACGCCCCCGCCGACCCGACGCGGATCACGATCGAAGACCTCATCGCGACCCGCGACTCGAAGTTTCCCGTCCCGACGGTGCCGGGACGCCAGATCGTGCTCACCTCGGGCACCAGCGGCACCCCGAAGGGAGCCCGGCGTCCGCACCCGAAGGGCTTCGACACCCTGGTCGCGCTGCTGTCGCTGATCCCGATCCACGCGGGCAGCACCATGATGATCCCGGCGCCGCTGTTTCACACCTGGGGGTTGTCGGCGCTGCAATTGAGCACCGCGGTGCGGGCCACGGTGGTGCTGACGCAGGGCTTCGACGCCGAGGACTGCCTGCGCCGGATCACCGAACACGGAGTGAACACGCTCATCGCGGTGCCCACCATGGTGCAGCGACTGGTCGACCTGCCCGCCGAGGTGCGCGAGCGGTACGACCTGAGCAGCCTGCGGCATGTGATCAGCTGCGGCGCACCACTGACCGCGGTCACCGTCGACCGGTTCCTCGACGACTACGGCGATGTCCTCTACAACCTCTACGGTTCCACGGAGGTCTCCTGGGCCAGCGTGGCCGGGCCCGACGACCTGCGCGCCGCGCCCACTACCGCAGGACGCCCGCCACTGGGTACCAAGATCGCGATCCTCGATGCCGAGCACAAAGCAGTGCCGATCGGCGTGGTCGGGCGGATCTTCGTCGGCAACCACATGCTCTTCGACGGCTATGTCAGCGACGCACCGCCCGAGGAATCCGACGGCATGATGGATACCGGCGATCTCGGTTACCTCGACGCCGAAGGCAGATTGTTCGTGGCGGGACGCGACGACGAGATGATCATCTCCGGCGGCGAGAACGTTTTTCCGCGACCGGTCGAGGAAGCGTTGGCGTATCTGCCGCAGGTCACCGATGTCGCGGTGGTCGGCGTGCCGGACCGTGAATTCGGCCAGCGACTGGCCGCGTTCCTGGTCAAGAACGAGGGCTCGGGGCTCGACTCGGACATGGTGCGCACCTACGTCCGAAACCGCCTCAGCCGCTTCTCCGTCCCGCGCGATGTCACCTTTCTCAACGCGCTGCCGCGCGGCGAGACCGGCAAGGTGCTCAAGCGGTTGCTGGTGGACCCGGAAGGGCTGGTCGGCTGAGCCGGGGCGCGGCGACCAGCCCTTGCACCGGGGGCGTTACGGGCGCGGGTTGTCCTGGAACAACTGCCACATCCGGTTCATCATCTCGGTGCGCCGCGCGCCCGTCGGCCAGGTATGGCTGCCGCCGTTGTAGACCCGCCACAGCACCTCGGTGCCGGACTCGCAGTCCCAGTGCCTTGAATCCTTGATGTCGGTGCCGCCGCCGGGCTGCTCGTTCTGGCACGGACGGTTTTCCCAGCTCCAGTACATGACGTGGCCGTAGGCGATGGGCTCGAGGACGATGGGATCGCTCGCCGAGGCGAACACGCCCCACGAGACCGCGCGGGCGGGATTGCAGCCGGTCGGCGGGGGCGCGGGTGCGTACACGGCGCCCGAGGCGAACACCTCCGGTGCGGTGCAGGCCGCGCGCGAGGCCATCTGACCACCGTTGGAATGGCCTGTGAGATGGACCCGATCGCGGTTCACCCCGTATTGCGTGGCGACCGCGTTGACGACGTTCTTGATATGCGTGACGTCGGCCGCATCGGCGTTCCAGCCCCAACCAGGGGAGCCGTCCGTCTTGCACTCCTTCTTGGTACCCCGGGGGTAGACGACGATGAACTTGTGCTGATCGGCGAGGGCGTTCCACCCCCACGCCGCCTCGACGCTTTCGGGCGAGTCGTAACCACCGTGGATGGCGACCACGAGCGGTGCCCCCGCCGGCACGCCTGACGGGACGTGAACGCGGTAGTGCCGACCTTCGAACCCGATGTTGCCGGGGTAGTTCGGCGGTGTCGGGCATTCGTCGGCCGGACTTTCGAGAACTGCCCGGTCGGCATGGCCGGGCGCGGCCGCCGGTACCGCGAGTAGTAGGGCTGCGCAGGACGCGCCGAACAGTGCGGCCAGACGTTTGATCAGAGAGGACGCCACGGAAACTCCTTGTGTGCGAACGGTATTGCACGTCGCACACTACGCGGACAGTGGTGTTCTTCGATGTCGATTGACCCGTGGGGGATGAGACGGAAAAGACCCGCGCTCGGGCTCAGAGGTCGAGAACCAAGCGCTTTCCCGCGCAGCGGGAGACGCACGCCAGCGTCACCCCGGCGGCGCGTTCCTCGGGGGTCAGCGCGCCGTCGCGGTGGTCGGGGGTGCCGTCGGTGACGCGGACGACGCAGGTGCGACAGAAGCCCTGGCGACACGAGTAGGGCTGGTCGGGGCGCACCGCCAGTAGTGCGTCGAGCATGGTCTGGTCCGCGCCGACGGCGATGACCTCACCCGTGCTCGTCAACTCCACCTCGAACGCGGTGCCGTCGACAACCGGTGCGGGAGAGAATCTTTCGGAATGGAATTCGATGCCGGGCATCGTGCGCACAGCGGCGACCAGGACGGCCGTCATCGGGGTGGGTCCACAGCAGTAGATCGCCGTGTCGTGGTCGACGCCGTCGAGAAGATCTGTAGCACTGGGTGTTCCGTGCTCGTCATCGGTGCGCACCACCACGTGTCCGCGGAGTTCGGCGAGCTCGTCGAGGAAGGGCAGGGTGTCGCGGCTTCGCCCGCAATAGACCAGGGTCCAGGCGATGCCGAGCCGGTCGGCGGCCCGCGCCATCGCCAGGATCGGGGTGATGCCGATGCCGCCCGCGACGAAATGCAGGCGTTTCGCCGACGAGCCACGCCCAGGGGGCGCGAACGGGAACGCGTTGCGCGGCCCGCGGATCACCACCGCGGTACCGACCGTCAGCTCGTCGTGGATCTCGATCGACCCGCCGCCACCGTGCGGAATGCGGCGCACCGCGATGCGGTACTCCCCGGTTTCGGCCGGGTCGCCACACAGCGAGTACTGCCGTAGGCGCCCGGACGGCAGCTCGATGTCGATGTGCGCGCCCGGCGCCCACCGGGGCAGCTGAGCGCCATCGGGTGCGCGCAGCCCCAGGTTGATGACGGCCTGGTCCTCGGCCACCAGCACCCGGTCGGTGACGACCACCGGAAAGCGGGCGTCGTCGGCCCTGGTGAGCAGGGGGCGGCGGTTGATCAAGGTAGACCAGCGCACGCGCAGGTTGGCGACCGTGTCGAGCACTCTGGTCGTCGGGTCGTGCTCGTGTTTGCCGTACAGGTCCGGCGGGATCACCGTGGGTGCGGGGTAGACGGTCACTGGGCGGCCGCCCTGGCTGCCGGCGACTTGGCCAGATAGGCGATCGCCTGTTCGGTGGAGCCCACATTCGCCGGGTCGTAGCGGGGATTGAACGTGGACCCGGCACTGATCAGCAGGGCCGGAATGCCCGGCAGCGCGCCCCGGCGCATCGCTCCCAGAATCTTCCAGATCAGCCGCGGGTAGCCGATATTCGGCAGCTCCGGATCCTGATTGACCAGGTACTTCGTGCCGCGCACGAGCAAGCTGAGCAGGATCGGGATGACGAGCAGCATGATTCCCGCCCGCCGGATGTATCCGGCCCCGAAGTAGATCGCGACATCGTGGGCGACGCTGCGATGCTCGACTTCCTCGGCGCCGTGCCAGCGGAACAGGTCGAGTACGCGTGGTTCGGCGCCGTGGGATTCCAAGTCGGCGTTGAGGATCCAGTCACCGAGCCACGCGAAGAAGTGCTCGAGGCTGGCGATGAACGTCAACCGTTCGACCAGGCGGGTCTGGGCCGCTTGTGGGCTGCCCTCGCGCGCGCCGAGCGAGTTGCGGAAGACGTACTCCATCTGGCGGGTGTAGGGCGCGGTGTCGATGTGGTGGGCGGCGAAAACCTGATCGAGCACCTTGGCGTGGGTTTCGGCGTGCATCGACTCCTGGCCGATGAACCCGAGCATTGCCTCGCGCACCTTCGCATCCCGCACGTAGGGGAGGGCGTCGCGGTAGGTGGCGCAGAACATCCGCTCGCCCTCGGGCAGCAGCAGGTTCAGCGAGTTCACCACGTGCGAGGCGATCGGCTCGGACGGCATCCAGTGCAGTGGTGCCGAGGTCCAGTCGAACTTCACATTGCGTGCCTGCAGGGCGACATCAGGTGTGCGCGGGGTCTTGGCCGCACGCCGGTTCGGGAGTTTCATCGGGTCTCCTGTGCCTGGGGAGCGGAGTCGGCATGTCCTGCGCGCAGGAACCGCCCGGTTCCCCAGTCCGCGCCGATTCCGGGCGCTACTTCGCCCTCGCCGAAGACTCGGCGGCCGTTGACGACGGTCGCGACGACGGCGCGGTCGTTGCGGTTGACCATCCGGTCCAGGCCGAATTCGGGGAGCGGCGCTTCGTGGAGCCGGTGTACCTCCTCGTCGAGTCCGGCCGGGTCGATGACGACCAGGTCGGCTCGACCGCCTTCGCGCAGGTGACCGGCGTCGATCTGGTACCAGTCGGCGAGCTCGCCGGTGAGGCGGTGAACGGCACGTTCCAGACTCAGGAACGGCGTGCCGGATTCCTGGGCGCGCAGCACTCTTTCGAGCAGACGCAGCCCGAAGTTGTAGAATGACATGTTGCGCAGGTGCGCGCCCGCGTCGCCGAATCCCATCTGCACGCCCGGGCTCGCGGCGAGCTTGTTCAGGTAGTCGGGGCGATCGTTGGCGATCGTCGTGCGCCACCGCAGCGCCGGGCCGTATTCGACAACCATGTCGAGGTAGGCGTCGACCGGGTGCAGGCCACGGTCCTTGCCGACCTGGCCGATCGACTTGCCGACCACCGACTCGTCGGGGCAGGCGATGATCTCGGCGTCGAAGAAGTTGCGGTGCCAGATGCGGGGGGTGAACTTGTTGTCGTACTGCTTGCGGAACCAGCGACGGTACGGCTCGCTCTGGAGCAGCTCGTTGCGTTCGACCTGGTCTTTGAGGTGCAGGGCCGCGGCGCCGGCGCCGAACTCCTCGAACACCACCAGGTCGATACCGTCGGCGTAGACGGTGAACGGCACGGGCAGATGCTGCCACCGGAAGTTGGTGCGGGCGAAGCGATTCAGCAGCGGCGCGGCGTAGAGCATGAACCACACCAGCGGCGGGTAGGCCTTGGAGTCGGCCGCCGACAACAGCGAGGTGCGCAGCCGGGGTCGGCCGATGCCGGCGCTGGCGAGGAAGAACTTGGCGATGTTGGGGCTCAGGCTGACCGTCGGGGCGCTCTGCAGCACCCGGTCCCGCTTGCGCAACACCTTGTTGAGCGCGCGCACCTCTTTGCCGCGGGTGTAGGTCGACGGCAGCGACCGCGACCGGTATTCGTCGCCGTCGATCTTGTCGAGCTTGTTAGTCATCGACGACAGCCCGAGGAAGCCGGCGTCGATCGCCGCGTCGAGCAGGGTGGTCATCTGCTCGATCTCGGCGGCGGTGGGTTCGGTGTCGCGGGTGACCGCCCGGCCGAGCCCGAGCACATGGGTGCGCAGATCGGAGTGTCCGAGGAACGCGGCGACGTTGGGGCCCAACGGCAACGCGTCGAGCGCCTTGGCGTACTCGCCGGGATCCGACCAGGTGCGGTGCTTGTCGAGGGCGCCGTGCACCGCGTCGCGGGGCACGGCCTCGACCCGGCTGAACAGATCCGCGCAGTCGGCGTTGGAGGCCAGGACCGTCGACAGCGAGCAGTTGCCGACGACGACCGTGGTGACGCCGTGGCGCAGCGACTCCGATAATTCGGGCTTGATCAGCATTTCGGCGTCGTAGTGGGTGTGGACGTCGACGAAGCCGGGCAGCACCCACTTGCCCGCGGCGTCGATCACCTCGGTGTCGGCGCCGATCGGCAGCGGGTCCACCGAGACGGCCTCGACGATGCCGTCGCGGATGCCGATAGTGCGCTGTGCGGACGCGGCCCCGGTGCCGTCGAACCAGCGACCGTCGGTAATGACGATGTCGAAGTCGAGCATTGGCTTTTCTCTCATTCGTCGTTACTTGGGCTGAGCCTGGATGAACGCGTCGGCGTATCCGGCGATCGCGGCGGGGTCGGAGTAGGGCAGCCAGTGCCCGCGCGACAGGTCGTGTCGCACGACCTGATCGGCCCACTTCGCGGTGTCGTCGTAGCCCGCGGGGCGCACGGCGATGTCACGGGTGTTCACGAGCAACTGCACCGGAACGGTGGTGCGTCGTTCCCGTGGCCCGAACATGCGGGCGATGATGTTGGCCTTGTAGAAGCGCAGCCCCGAGATCATGTCCTGTTTCAGGGTCGGAGCCAGCGAGATCTGCTCGGCGGGGGTGCCCTCGATCACGCGAAGGAACAACTTCCAGCTCTTCTCGGTGCCCACGAGCCGGAAGAACAGGCCCGGCAGGATCGGCAGCATGAAGAAGGTGGTGTAGGCCGACGACAGGCACTGGCTGAGCGTGCCCCAGATGCCGCGCGGCGTACCCGACAGCACGCCACGGCGCATCCAGGTGGCCAGGTGGTCGAGGTTCGGGCCCGAGATCGAGGTGAACGACGCCACGTACTGGTCCGCGCCCGGCTCACACACCGCTTCCCAGACCTGGACCGAGCCCCAGTCGTGGGCCACGACGTGCACGGGTTCGGTGGGGCTGACAGCCTCCACCACGGCGAAGAAGTCGGTCGCGAGACGATTCAGCTCGTAGGCCGATACCTCGGTCGGCGCGCTGGATCGGCCGTACCCGCGAGTGTCGTAGGAGATCACGCGATATTTGCCCGACAGCAGCGGCACGACGCCGTCCCACAGGTGATGGGTATCGGGCCACCCGTGGACCAGGACCACCGGAATGCCGTCTTCGGGACCGAATTCGTAGACAGCGAGCGATATGTCGCCGTTGCGCACCAGATGCGATCTGGATGACGCTGCCCCGGGATTGTCGGTGCCGGTTTCGCGCGTCATACGAGACTCCTTCCGCACGGGGCTTCGTTGCTCCGTGCACAATCGATAGTACCGGCGGTACCGATATGCGGTACGCGGGGTATCGGGAATATCTTGAGGATCTCGCGGCCCGCTGTCAACAAGACCGCCGAGACTGCCCGCGACAGGGCGGCGGAGCCGTCGCCGCACGCCGCTATCCTGGCCGTACGCGAAGGGCGGATCAGGGAGAACAGTGACTACATCGTCGAGGCCGGTGCGCCGGTCGCCAGTACGGTTGCTCACCCGCGAACAAGTCATCGCGGGTGCGGTGCGGTGCATCGACCGCGACGGACCCCAGGTGAGCATGGAAACGCTGGCCCGGGAGATGGGCGTGGCCAAACCGCGTCTGTACCGGATGTTCGCCGACAAATCCGAACTCGACGGCGCGGTGTCGGATTGGCTCGTCGCGCAGGTCTACGCCGCCGTCGCGCCGGATCTTTCGCTGATCATGCAGCCGCCACGTGCCACGATCCATCGGTTCCTCACCGCCTACGCCGGGGTCATCGCCGAGCATCCCGATGTGTTCCGTTTCCTCGTGCTCACCCAGAGCGTGTCGAGCGCCGACCCGTCTGCCCGGCCGTTGGACATCGGTCGTCGCCTCTCGCACGATCTCGCCGAGCGCAGCCGCAGTGTGCTGTCCTCGGTCGCGCTCGATACCGACGGTATCGATCATCTGCTGCGCGGCATCGTCGGTTTCGTCATGGCCGTCACCGACCTCTGGCTCGACACCGATCCTGTCCCGCTGCCGGAACCGACGGCATTGTTCGTCGATCGGACGACCAATGCCGTCGTCCAGTTGTTCGACGGCTTTCTCCGGGAGAAGGGCGTCGTCATCAAGCCCGATATGTCGGTGGCGGCGACGCTGGCCACCATCACCGAAACCGCGCCGCCGCTCGACTGACTCCGGTTGCCGGGTCAGGCCTTCATCTCGTACGTTCCGGCCAGCGCACGCGCCTTGGCGAGCACACGCTCGAAACGAGCCTGGTCGAAGACCGGCCGCCGCACCAGGTCGAGGGCCCGGCGCTGCTGGGTGGGGGTAGCGGTCGGCTTGTTGTGCAGGTTGAGCGCGTTGGCGGAGAAGGCGCGCACGAAGCCGTCGAAGATCTGATCGATCACCGCCGGATCGGTGCCGTCGATGACCGCTTGCTCCAGCACCAGCTGCGCGTAGGGCACGGCGGTGAACAGCTCACCGAACGCGAACAAGAAGTCCACGTCCTGCTGCTGCGAGGCCGTCGGTGAGGCCACCGCCAGCAGTGCCTGCAGCGCCAGCACCTGTTCGAGGAACACCGCCACGTTCGGAATGTCGCCGAAGCTCTCGAAGACCGGGCGCCAGTCGGCGAAGCGGATGCGACCCAGGCCGCTGCTGGGGCCCTGCCGGAACAAGAACTCGTCGTCGGCGGTGTCGTGGCGCGACGGCACCGGAGCGTATGCGGCACTGGCGAATTCGGCCCGCAGCGGCTTCACGACCGCGCCGAGGCGGGGGGTGATCTTGCGACTGGACCAGGTCAGCGCACCGGCGACCGCGCGGGTGGCCCCCTTGGATGCCACCGAGGCGCCCGGCAGCGACTGCATCGCGGCCAGGCCGGCATCGGCGGGGTGGAACATGTAGTTGGCCATGAACTTCAGTGACAGCGCCATGTTGACGTGGACGGTGCCCTCGAGTCGCGGGAGGCCGAACATGGCCGTCATCGCGACCGGGAAGTACATGTCGTTCTCGAACCCGCGCGCGGCGATCACGTCGGCGAGGTCCTCGATGACGCGCTGGCCCTGCCGGGTCACCGACATCTTCTCGATGGCGTTGAACAGCAGGTAGCGACGATCGTCCGGCGATGCCGAACGCATGTAGTCCACCGCGCGTGCGCTGTAGAGCTTCATCGCGGCGATGCGCGCGTAGGAATCGGTGATCAGCGCGCGAACCTGCGGGAACTCGGTGACCCTGTGCCCGAACAGAATCCGGTTCTCGGCGTGGTCGATCGCCTCGTAGAAGGAGTGCTCACAGGCGCCGACCGCGCCGAAGCCGAGGTTGAACTTGCCCACGTTGACCGTGTTCATCGCCGCGTGGAACGCGTCCTCGCCGCGGTGGAGGATGTCCTCCTCGGCGACGGGGTAGTTCTCGAGATCGAAAGCCGCGACATAGATCTGGCTGTTGACGACATTCTTGCGCAGCTTGTACGCGTCGTGCTGGGAGTCGGCGACAAAGAAGAGATACCCCTCGTAATCCTCCTGAGTCGGCTTGCCCCGCAACGCCGCGGCGCTGTCGATGATCGGCTTGTCCGACCGACGGCCGAAGACCGAGACCATCGAGGCCAGGTTGCCGTTGCCGATGTAGTACTTGCCGCCGGTCGCGGTGTAGCCACCGTCGGGCTGCGGGTCGACGATCATGTCGGTGGAGTACACGTCGGCGCCGTGTTCCTTCTCCGACAGCCCGAACGCGAAGATCTCGCCGGATTCGAGCTGGGCCGCCGCCTTCTTCTTGGCCGCGCTGTTGCTGCTCTGCCAGATCGGGCCGAGGCCGAGGATGGTGACCTGCCAGACGTACCAGTAGGTCATGCCGTAGAAGCCGAAGATCTGGCTCAGCATGGCGTTGCGCGCGGTGTCCCAGCGCTTGTTCGGGTCACCGCCCGCTTCGGCCGCCGGGGTGAGGAAGGTGGCGAACAGGCGCTCCTTCTTCGCGAAATCGAGGAACTCCGCAGGCCAGACGCGGGACCGATCGTCATCGAGCAGTTGAGTCTTGCCGCGAGTCTCGAACCAGTCGACCATCGCGCGCAACAGCCTGCGCGTGTCCGGATCGAACTGCGCGAAGTCGGCGGTGTTCGGGTTGAAGAAATCCTGGGGCATCGTCGCTCCTCCTGCGGGGCGTCCTGCACGGTCGGACGCTTCATTCGCCACTGTAGCATTTTCGTACATCGTTGTAGGAACACCGGGTGGGTTGCTATTGTGGGCGCATGGCTAGCGAGACGGCAGTGCAGCGGCGAGGGCGGGCCGCGCACCTCGGCCCCGAGCGGCGCAGACCACAGGTACTCGACGCGGCGCTGGCCATCGCCGCCGACGACGGCGTCGCCGCGGTCACGATGGGCGCGGTCGCCGACTATATGAAGGTCACCCGCCCGGTGATCTATGCGTGTTTCCCTGATCGGGTCGAGCTGATCGACGCGCTGATCCGGCGCGAGGAGAGCTATCTGATCTCCGGGGTCCTCGACGTACTGCCACCGCGCGCGACCGATGCCGACGAGACGGTGTTCGTCGAGGGTTTCCGCACTCTGCTCAACAAGGCGGCCGAGCGGCCCGACGCCTGGCGACTGATCTACGGCAACCCCGACCCCGCGGTCGCCGGTTCCTTCGGACGAGGTCGACGCCTGGCGGTCGAGCGCTGCACGGCGTTGCTACGTCCGACCTTGCAGGCCTGGGGAATCGACGACGCCGAGCGCAAACTGCCCGCGCTGGTGGAGTTGTGGGTCTCGGCCGCCGAAAGCGCGGTCCGAACCCTGTTCGCCAACCAGGACGAGTGGAATCCCGATGACCTCGGTGCCTTCGTCGGCTCGGCCGTCTACCGCGCCATGCGCAGCGCGTGATGTCCGCGCCGTAGGTGATCCGTCCCGATGAACGGGGGCGCGGCTGCTCGCCGACCCCGGTTCGTCGGTCGTTCGGTCAGTGGGTGGGCGACGGTGTCCGGGCGGACAGCCGTGCGCTGTCGAGGAATTCCGCGATCGTCGCCCAGGTGGTGTCGCGGGCGGCCGGCCCGGCGATGATGCCGAGATGGCTTCCCGGGACCTCGGTGAAGCGAACCTCCGCCGCGCCGGTGAGGACCCCGGTGCCCGCCGCGACGGATGCCGACGAGGCCAGCGCGTCTTTGGTGCCGCCGATCAGCTGCGTCGGCGCGGTGAGTCCGGTCAGATCGATCGCGCGATGCGGGCCCAGATGCACGGTGCCCTTGAACATTTCGTTGCGGATGATCAATTGCCGGTAGGCCTGGCGATAGAACCGGCCCGGGTATCCGGGCATGGTGTCCATGAACCGATCCACTGATTGCATGCGGGCCAGCGCTTCGGTGTCGGCGATTTTGCGGGCGATGTACCAGGGCTTGGTGAGCTCGCGGTCGATCGACTGGATCCGGAAACCGGCCCGCACCCCGTACTTCGGGACGCCACCGGCCACGCGCACGGGCAGGGTGACCTCGCGGCCGCCGGTGAGCTGTCCGAGCCTGCGGGCCAACGAGATCTGACCGTTGCGGCGCTGATCGAACGGGGTTCCCACCGCGGTGACCGACCCGATCGGCAGGTCGGCGTACCCGGCGGCGGTGAGCACGCTGATGGTGCCGCCGAACGACCAGCCGATCAGCTCGACGGGGGAGTGCTCGTTGTCCGCGCTGACCGCCTCGATCGCCGTCGGCACGATGTCGTCGACCCACTCCTCGAAGCCGAGATCGCGGTCCGCGTAGGTGATCTCGCCGTAGTCGAGTACATAGACCTCGCGTCCCAGCTCGAGCAGGAATCGCACCAGGCTCTGACTGGGCCGCATGTCGTAGCAGGAAATCGTCACCGCCAGCGGTGGCACGAGCAATACGGGATCGCCGGTGGCGGGGGTGGAGCGGCGGTAGCGCAGCAGCCTGCGGTGCGGCTGGTCGTAGACGATGTCCGACGGCGTCGGCGCGTACGGCTCGACACCGTCACTGAAGAGCGCGACCACGTTGCGCAGTGCAACCGACAGGGTGCCCATGTAATTCTCCGGAACGTCGAGACGGCGGGAGAAAACTAGCTGTAACTCCCTGTAGCACCTTATCTGCTGCCGTGGAGTCGTCCGAATCCGCAGGTGAACCGCTGCTCCGTATTACCCCGAACAACGTCGACGCCCCGTTCGAGTACGAACGGGGCGTAGTGCTGTGCTTGCACGGCAGCGGTGACCGCTGCCGTCCGCGGCGTGGGTCAGGGTTTGCGGGCGACCGCGCCGTAGGCCGAGATCGGGAGGACCTGGCCTACCTCGGTGGTCTCCGGGCGCCACTGGGTGATCGAGACGACGCCCGGATCGACTACCTCCAGACCGTCGAAGACGCCGCGGATCTGGGCCTGCGTGCGCGGGATGTACGGTGTGCCGCCGGTGCCGGTGTAGTTCTCGCACAGGGTGACGTAGGCCTGGCTGTCGTCGGTGCCGTCCCAATAGATCAGGTGGCTGCCCGACGGCACCGCGCCGATGACGGTGTGCACGATGCGCAGCAGGTCGTCGTAGGTTTGGGCGTGTCCGAGTACGCCCATGAACATCACGGCGATCGGCTCGTTGAAGTTCAGGACGTTGCGCGCGTCGGCGACGATCTGTTCGGGATTGTGGAAGTCGGCGTCGATGTAGGTGGTGACGCCTTCGTCGGTGGTGCTGGTGAGCAGTGCGCGCGCGTGGGTGAGCACCAGTGGGTCGTTGTCCACGTAGACCACCTTGGCCTCCGGGGTGACGCCCTGGGCGACCTCGTGGGTGTTCTGCATCGTGGGCAGGCCCGTGCCGATGTCGAGGAACTGCTTGATCCCGCGTTCCTTCGCCAGAAAGCGGACGGCCCTGATCAGGAACTGTCGGGACTGCACGGCCATGGTCGAGATGTCGGGGTCGACCGCCAGTCCCGCGTCGCCGGCGATCTTGTCGATCTCGTAGTGGTCCTTACCGCCCATCCAGTAGTTCCAGATCCGCGCGGAGTGGGGAATGTCGGTCCTGATCACGGGTGTCTGCACGTCGGCCATAACCTTGCTCCTCTGCAACTTTGACGGTGGCGCGCCCCACCCAGGGGAGAACCACCAGCGACATAGCATCTGATCTGTTTGCGACAGTACAAGATTCATGCCGAAACGGTCGGTCCAATCCGTCGATCTCTCGCCTGCGTTCAACGGCGGAAATCGGGTAAAGCCGTCACATGACGACACTGCGCAGAAATGCTGTGGCCACCGTGCTCACCGCGGCCGCGATCACCCTGCTCGGCACCGGGTGTGACCAGGTGGAGAAGGCGATCAACAAGGGCGGCGATACCCCCTGTAGCGAGTACACCGCCCAGAGCTCGGACGACAGACGGACAACGGTGACCAAGTTCCTCGAACAGGAGCGTGGTGAGGACGCGAAGCCGGATGCGAGCCAGATCGACCTGTCCGTCGCCGCCATCGATCTCATGTGCGGGGCGCAGGCCAACCCGGACACCCCCATCCGGGAAGCCGATCTGACCGGGGTGCTCGTGCCCAAGTAGCCCCGCCGCAGGTCGCTGGGTATCCCCTCCAATGGCGACGATAGCTCCGATCTCACCGCGTGCCTGGCATTTCACATGTTCACTGCGACGGACACGTTCGGCCGGTAGCATCGCTAACGGACCGTAAGGTCTAGTCCAGCAAGATGTTTCGTTGCGATCGCGGAGAACCGGGGTCCGCGGGGCACCGGGTGATCGAGAGGTTTCGCAGTGGAAACGGTGACGAATCGGGTCGTAATGGATCCGACTGGGCAAGACATTCAGGGCGAGCTCGTCGAGATCAGGGCACACGGTCCCGCCACCAGGGTGGAGTTGCCCGGCGGGGTGCAGGCATGGTCGATCACCGATGCCGCGCTGCTGGAGAAGCTGCTCGTCGATCCCCGGGTGTCCAAGGACGCGAGCCAGCACTGGCCCGCCTTCGTCGCCGGTGAGATCCCCCCGGATTGGCCGCTGTACCTGTGGGTTTCGGCGCCGAACATGTTCACCGCCTACGGCACCGAGCACCGCAGGCTGCGCAAGCTGGTGGCGCCGGCCTTCACCGCGCGGCGCACCGAGGCTATGCGCGCACAGGTCGAGCGCATCACCAACGAACTGCTCGACGAGTTGGCGCGGACCCCGGCCGGTCAGACAGTGGACCTGCGCGAGCAGTTCGCCTACCCGCTGCCGATCCAGGTGATCTCGGAACTGATGGGCGTGCCCGAGTCGCTGAACCCCGGCCTGCGCACGTGCGTCGACGGCATCTTCGACACCACGCTCACCCCGGAGCAGTCACAGGCCAACTACATGGAGATGTACCGGATCCTCGGTGAACTGGTGGCGCTGCGGCGCGAGCAGCCCGGCGACGACATCACCAGCCTGCTGATCGTCCAGCGCGACGAGGACGAGGGCCAGCTCACCGAGGAAGAGCTCGTCGGCACGCTGCTGCTGGTGATCTCGGCGGGTCACGAGACCACCGTGAACCTGCTCGACCAGGCCATCACCGCGCTGCTCACCCGGCCCGACGTGCTAGAGGGCGTGCGCGCGGGCACGATCACCTGGCCCGATCTGGTCGAGGAGACGCTGCGATTCGAGTCGCCGGTCGCGCACCTGCCGTTGCGCTTCGCGGTGGAGGATATCGACATCGACGGTGTGCAGATCGCCAAGGGTGACCCGATTCTGGCGAGCTACGCCGGTGCCGCGCGCGATCCGAAGCTGCACGGCGAGACCGCCGACCAGTTCGATCCCGCGCGAGAAAAGCAGTCGCACATGGCATTCGGCTACGGGGCGCATCACTGCCTCGGTGCGCCGCTGGCCCGCTTGGAGGCGCTGGTGTCGCTGCCGGCCCTGTTCGAACGGTTCACCGACCTCAGGCTGGCCGCTCCCGTGGCCGACCTCGGCACGGTGCCCAGCTTCATCTCCAACGGTCACCGCCACCTGCCCGCCTACGTCCACGGCGGATAGCGTCGAACTTGCTCGGCCGACCCGTTCGGTCGGCCGAGCAAGGCGATCATCAGAGGCCGGGTACCACCAGGGGGGCGGTGCTCGGGAACACCACCGGCAGGCCGGCCAACGCCCGGTGGAAAGGCCCTGGCCGCCAGACCAATTCCTCCGCCGGGACGGCCAGCTCGAGTTCCGGCAACGCGTCGAGGAGCTGGTCGATGGCCTCCTGGGCGATCAGGTAGGCCGGGGACTTCGCCGGGCAGCCGTGCGGGCCGGTGCTCCACGCCAGGTGCGCGCGGTTGTCGAGGAAATCGCCGGTCCCGATCGCGGGATCGTTGTTGCACGCGGCCATGCTGATGACGACCGGCTGATGCGCGGGCAGCCACACATCGTCGACCAGGATCGGCTGACGCGGATACGTGGTGCAGAAATTGGCCATCGGCGGGTCGGTGTAGAGCACCTCGTCGAGAGCATCGCGCGTGGACAGGCTGCCGCCGAGCAAGCTGCCCGCGAAACGCTGATCGGTGAGCATCAGCCGCACCGTATTGAGAACGAGATTGAGCATCGGCTCGATCCCCGCGCCGTAGAGCGTGAGCACCTGGTTCATCAACTCTTCGTCGGTGAGCCGCTGCGGATGCTGCACCAATCGGGTCGTCACATCGTCGCCGGGTTCGCTCTGCTTGAGCCGCACCAGGTCGTAGAGCGCGTCTTCCATCATCTGCGTGCCCGCGGCCGCGGTGTCGCCGCCCTCGAACATCTGCCCCATCCCGGTCGCCACCCGCCCGCCGATGTCGGCCGGGACGCCGAGCATCGCGTTGATGGTGGCGAAGATGACGGGAAAGGCGTACTGGCTCAACAGATCCGCGCTGCCGTCGGCGCAGAAGGAGTTGATCACCGGCATCGCGATCTGCTCGACGGTGCGATGCAGCTGGTACAGGTCGACTCCCGCCAGACCCGCGACGGTGACCTGCCGGTGGCGCGTGTGCTCCGCGCCCGCGGTGCGAATCGCGTTGGGGCGGTAGCGCATCATCGGAAGCACCGGGCAGTCGGCGGGGATGTCGCGCTGCCACATCTTCGGGTCGGCGGGAAAATGGTCGGGATCGTTGAGAATCTGCACCGCGGTGCGGTAGCCGATCACCAGGGTGGCCGGGACCCCGGGCACCAACTCGACCGGCACCAGCGAACCGAAGCGCTGCCGCATATCGCGGTAGGTGCTCTGCGGGTCGGCCGCGAATTCCGGCGAGTACAGCGGCACCCGATCCTGGCCGCTGCGCGAGTCCGGCGAAACATCCAGTGTCACAGCGAGTACTCCTGAGTCGAGGATCGGTGCCTCGGCGACGCGCCGAGTTCGTGGCCGACCCTGGCGGCCAGCTCGTTCATGCGATGGGCGATGAGCGCGAGGTCCACATCGCCGGTCGTGGCGACCCCGAGCAGGGTACCCGCGCCCGCGGCCGTGATCAGGACCATGCCCTCGTCGTACTCGGTCATGTTCTGGCGCACTGTGTTCGCGAGTCCACCACAGAACTCACCGAGCACCTTGCCCAGCGAACGCAGCCCGCACGCGGCGGCCGCGAAACGCTCCGCGTCATCGGTGGAGATTGCGCCGGAGTGCGCCACGCGTAGGCCGTCCTCGGATAACAACACCGCGAAGCGGACGCCGTCCAGAGCCAGGTCGTCCAGCAGCCACGCGAGGCGGTTGGTGCTGTTCGCGATCGGAGTACTCATCAGCTGTCGTGCCCTTTCGTCGAGCGTGCGGCCGCGGCGCGACCGTGTCTGGAGCCGCTGTGCCAGGCCGCCGCGAGCTCGGGGCGGGCCAGTACCTCGCCGGTGTCGACGCGCTCGTCGGCCGGGGCGACGGTGCGGCGCGTGCGTTTGGGCAGCCCGCCGGTGGTGCGGTCGAGCTCGGCCACGTCCAGCTCGGGCGCCGACGCGCTGATCTCGGAAACGGGTGGTGGCGGTGCTACCGGTTCGGGCGCCTCGGCATGCTTGGGGCGGTGCGCCTCGGTGGCCGTGACGAGCAGGGCGGCGGGAACGAACACCATCGCCCTGGTGCCGCCGTAGATATTGGGCCCGTCGACATAGGCGGCGAAGCCGTAGCGGCGCGCGAGCGCGGCGACACCGGGGAACCCCACCCGAGGGGACGGGCCGAGCGCGTTGATGTCGACGACGCGCTCACCCGAGAGCACCTGGCGGGCCTCCTCCATCTGTTCGCGGCTCATCCGCACACCCGCGTCGTCGATGATCACGGTGACGCCATGGTGGCCCTGCTGGTAGGAGATGTCGACGAACGACGACGGCGGCGAGTAGCGCAGCGCGTTGTCGAGCAGGGTCGCGACCGTGTGCACCAGCGGTTCGACCGCCCGGCTCATGACCACGAGATCGCAGTTGCCCGTGCGCACGCGCAGATAGTCGCGCACGCGGCCGGTGGCGCCGCCCACCACGTCGCCGACGGTCTGCTGCGGCCAGCGCCTGCCGGGCAGCCCGCCGGAGACGATGACGTAGGCCTGCGCCTGGCGGATCATCTGCTGGACCGTGTGATCGATGCGGGTCAGCGTTGCGTAGACCTCGTCGTTGCGGTTCTCCCGCAGCGCGTTGCTCACGACCTGGCCGACGTCGGCGCCGAGACTCACCACGGTGGTGCCGAAGGCGCGGACCGCGTTGCTGGTGGCGGACCGCGCGTCGGCGGAGACCTGGGCGCGCGTCTGTTCTTGTGCCGCCTCGACCTGCGCGGCGGTGCGTTCATCGGCGGCCCGCTCGGCCAGTACTGTCTCGTGTTCTCGCGCACGCAGTTCCTCGGCGTGGGCGAGCGACAGCTGTTTCATCGCCGCGTCTTTGGCGTGGAGATCGCGCTCGGCCACCACCAGGCGGCGGCGGATCTGACGTTCGTTGCGCAGGGCCTGTAGCGCGACAGCGACCGCGCCGAGCAGGACCAGTGTTGCTAGGGAGAACAAGAAGACCGCGAGCGTCGGAGTCATCGGTTCCTTTGTCGTTTGTACCGACCGAAGAGCCGTGGTGGCCGGGTCCTCGCCGGTCTCTCCGACGAGACTTCTCGCCGACGCCCTGCCCTCACGAGAGCTGCGCCGCAGCACAATTCGGCACCGCGCGTGAGTTCGGTCGATTCCGGGCTCGCTGCCCGGCGTTTCGGCGATGCCGGACACGTTAGCAGTGCGAATTGCCGAGTGCACCAAAGGGGTTGCCGCAGAACGTGACTCGCATTGTGGTGTAGGGCTCGTGAATTGATACCGGCGGTTCACCCTCGCCGTGTACGGTTGAACACATACAGGTCGGCCGTGACCAGCGGCGACCAACGCGTCGTCGCCGCACTCGGCCCCGAGTCACCGGCTCTCATTCCTTACCCTCGTCTGCCGCAGCGGCGCCGTCGATCGATCCGAGGAAGAGCCCTGCATGACCAGCGATCTCGACGACGACCCGCCCGACATGACACCCGCCGACCCCGAGGAAGAAGACCCGACCGTCCACTGGCCCGAACCGAGCCCGCTGCAATCGTGGTGGACCGACATCATGGGCGCGAAGAAACCACGTCGTTTCGGCCAGCAGAGCTGACTCAGCCGATATGACCCCCAGGGCCGCACCGTCACCGGTGCGGCCCTTGTCGTGTTCGAGCTGTATTCCCCGGGGTATTGACCTGGACGCCGTGTCCAACATAAATTACATGGACACCGTGTCTCAGGTATCCGGGACACACGGCACACGGGAGTGCGTACATGACACAGAAGGTGTTCGTCGTCGGCGTCGGCATGACGAAGTTCGAGAAGCCGGGTTCGCTGGAGTGGGACTATCCGGAAATGGCCCGCGAGGCCGGGACCAAGGCGCTCGCCGATGCCGGTATCGACTACGCCCAGGTCGAGCAGGCCTACGTCGGCTATGTGTACGGCGAGTCCACCTCGGGCCAGCGCGCGGTCTACGAGCTGGGCCTGACCGGCATTCCGGTGATCAACGTCAACAACAACTGTTCCACCGGTTCGACCGCGCTCTACCTCGCGGCGCAGGCGATTCGCGGCGGCCTCGCCGAGTGCACGCTCGCACTGGGCTTCGAGAAGATGCAGAAGGGCTCCCTCGGTTCGACCTACGACGACCGTGAGCAGCCGATGATGAAGCACCTGCTGGCGCTGGCCGAACTGCAGGAGTTCGCCATGCCGCCCGCGCCGTACATGTTCGGCGCCGCGGGCAAGGAGCACATGGAGCTCTACGGCACCACCGCCGAGCAGTTCGCCAAGATCGGCGTCAAGAACCACAAGCACTCGGTGAACAACCCGTACGCGCAGTTCCAGAAGGAATACAGCCTGGAAGAAGTGCTGGACGCCAAGCAGATCTACGGTCCGCTCACCAAGCTGCAGTGCTCGCCGACCTCCGACGGCTCCGGCGCCGTGATCCTGGCCAACGAGGACTTCGTCGACCGGCACAATCTGGCCGACCGCGCGGTCGAGATCGTCGGGCAGGCCATGGTCACCGACCTGCAGACCACCTTCTCCACCAACAGCGCGATCAACCTCGTCGGCGCCGACATGTCGCGCACCGCGGCGCGCAAGGTCTACGAGCAGGCCGGGATCGGCCCCGCTGACATCGACGTCATCGAACTGCACGACTGCTTCTCCACCAACGAACTGCTGACCTACGAGGCCCTCGGCCTGTGCGCACCGGGTGAGGGCGGTCGGCTCGTCGACGACAACGCCACCACCTACGGCGGCCAGTGGGTCGTCAACCCGTCGGGCGGTCTGATCTCCAAGGGACATCCCCTCGGGGCGACCGGGCTGGCCCAGTGCAGCGAACTCACCTGGCAGCTGCGCGGCGACGCCGACGCCCGTCAGGTCGCGGACGCGCGTATCGCCCTGCAACACAACATCGGTCTCGGTGGCGCGGTCGTGGTGACCGCCTATCGCCCCGCCGTCCGCTGAACTTCTTCCACCGAATCACACCAGGAGAAACCCCATGGCATCTGTATCCGTTTCCACCGCACTTCCCGTCGCCCCCGAGCTGGCGTGGGCCCGTCTGAGCGATCTCGCCAACTGGGAGGAATGGCTGACCATCCACCAGGGCTGGCGCGGCGATCTGCCCGCCGAGCTCGCCGCGGGCTCGCGTTTCACCGAGGTCGTGTCGGTGATGAACATGGCCAACAAGATCGAGTGGACCGTCGCCGAGGTCGTCCCGAACTCGTTCCTGCGCATCACCGGCGCCGGAATGGCCGGTGTCACCATCGAATTCGCGCTGAAGGTGGAGGCCACCGAGACGGGCTCGGAGGCCGCGTTCGACGCGAGCTTCAAGGGCGCGATGATCGTGGGCCCGATCGGCAAGGCCGTGGCCAAGCACGCCGAAGCCGATCTGAAGGAGTCGATGGAGAAGTTCACCGCGCTCGTCGGCTCGGCCGCATGACCACCTCGGAATCGGCCGGAGTCGTCTTCGACGGCTCCGGCCTGGGGGAGTGGACCGACGAGGAGCGATTCTCGGTCACCGCCGAGCGGATCGCGCAGTACGCCGCGGCGACCAATGATCCGATCGCCGCGCACCTGTCGGGCGAGATCGCGCCGCCGGTGTTCGCGGTGGTGCCGGTCTTCACCTCGATGGCGCCGGCCGCGCTGTCGGTCGCGCCGGTGGAGCTGCTGATGAAGCTGGTTCACGGCGAGCAGGACTTCCTCTTCCATCGGCCGATCCGGGCCGGTGACGAGCTGGTGGTACGGGCCAAGCCGATCGGCTACGTGGGCAGACCCAACGGTTCGACGGTGGTCATCTATGCCGAAACCCGGGACGCGGCAGGCGAACTCGTCAACGAGCAGTGGATGACCGCGTTCTTCCGCAAGGTCGACGCGGGCCCCGGTGAAGGCGAACTCGCGCCCGCACACCGGATCACCGACGAGGACCGGGCCGCTGATCCGTCCGCGAAGCTCACCACCCACATCGACGACGACCAGACCTTCCGCTATTCCCCGGCTTCGGGTGACCCGATGCCGATCCACCTCGACGACGAGATCGCCCGCATGGCAGGGCTTCCCGGCATCATCAACCACGGTCTGTGCACCATGGCGTTCACCTCGTGGGCCGCGCTGACCGAACTCGCCGACGGCGACACCGCGCGCCTGCGCAGGCTCGCCGTGCGTTTCGCCAAGCCGGTGCTGCCCGGCCAGGACATCACCAGCACCTTCTGGCCCACCGAATCCGATGATCCCGGCGTGCGGGCCTACGCCTTCGAGACCGAAGCCGCGGGCCAGATCGCGATCACCGACGGCCGCGTCGAAATCAACTAGGAGACAAGACTCATGGGAAAACTCGACGGTCGCGTCGCGGTCATCACCGGTGCCGGTCGCGGCATCGGCCGCGAACACGCGCTGCTGTTCGCTCGCGAAGGCGCGAAGGTCGTGGTCAATGACCTCGGCGGCGCCAACGACGGCACCGGCACCGACGCGGGCCCGGCCCAGCAGGTGGTCGACGAGATCGTCGCCGCCGGCGGAACCGCGGTCGCCAACACCGACAACATCGCCACCTGGGACGGCGCGAAAGCGCTGGTCGACCAGGCGATCAGCGAGTACGGCACCCTCGACATCGTGGTGAACAACGCGGGCATCCTGCGCGACGCGTTCATCGCGGGCATGGACGAGTCGCAGTGGGACTCGGTCATCGCGGTGCACCTCAAGGGCCACGCAGCCACCCTGCATCACGCCGCCGCGTACTGGAAGGCGCAGTCCAAGGCCGGTACCCCGGTCTCGGCCTCGGTGATCAACACCGCGTCGGCCTCCGGCACGTTCATGCCCAATGCCGGTCAGGGCAACTACGGTGCGGCCAAGGCAGGCATCGCCGCGCTGACACTGGTCGCCGCCGACGAGCTCGAACGCTACGGCGTGCGCGTCAACGCGATCGCCCCGATCGCCCGCACCCGACTGACCCTCGCGACCCCCGGTATGGGCGCGCTGTTCGCCGCCGAGGTGCCCGAGGGCGAGTTCGACGCGTTCGCCCCGGCCAATATCTCCCCGCTGGTCGCCCACCTCGCCGCGGCCGACTGCGCGCTCACCGGCAAGGTGTTCGCCGTGCAGGGCGGTGCGATCGTCGAACTGGCCGGTTGGCACGACGTGCGCACCGTGGAAACCGACGGACCGTGGACCATCGACGAGGTGGCCGCCCAGCTGAAAGAGACCAATTAGCCATGGCGCGCAACAGTTATGAGCTCGGGGTCGGCGTCAGCGAGGACCATCTGGCCCTCGCCGACTCGGTCGCCGGATTCGTCGAGCGAACCGTCACGGCCGATGTCGTTCGTGCCGCGGTCGAGTCCACCGACTCGGGCAAAGTACTGCCGTACTGGGACGCGCTCGTCGCCCAGGATCTGCTGAGCCTGCACATCGCCGAGGACCTCGGCGGTCAAGGGGCCGGTCTGCTGACCCTGGCCGTCGCACTCGAACCACTCGGGCGTGGCCTGCACACCGGCCCGTTCGTCCCGACGGTTCTCGCCGGTGCGGTGCTGGCCGCCGCGTCCGGCACACGCGCCGAGGGCACGTCGGAATCGGCTTCCGCACGGCTCGCCGGGCTGGCGGACGGATCGCGCACCGGTGCGGTGGCCTTGACCTCGAACCTCACCGGCACGCTGACCGATGGCACGTTGACCGTCAGCGGAACGGCCGATGGCGTACTCGGGGCCCTGTCGGCCGATGTCGTCATCGCGCCGGTCACCGTGGCCGGCGAACAGCGGTGGGTCGTCTTCGAGAACATCGATCTCACGATCAGCGCGCAGGACAGCATCGACGTGCTGCGTGGTTCGGCTCGCCTGCACGCGGATTCGGTCGCGGTCTCGTTCGATGCGGTGCTCGATGTGACGTCGACGCGCGTGCGTTCGGTGGCCGCGGTGGTGCTCGGCGCCGAGGCGGTCGGCGTGATGTCGTGGTGTGTGTCGACCGCGTCGGAATACGCCAAGACCCGGGTGCAATTCGGTCGGCCGATCGGTCAGTTCCAGGGTGTCAAACACAAGTGCGCCCAGACGGGCATCGCGCTGGAGAAGGCGCGCGCCGTGCTGTGGGACGCCGCGTACGCCCTCGATCGCGACGACGACACCGCCGACTACGCGGCGGCCGTCGCCGCGCTGATCATTCCCGACGCCGCGGTACAGGTCGCCCAGGAGTGCATCCAGGTGCACGGCGGCATCGGCTTCACCTGGGAACACGACGCGCACCTGTACTACCGGCGGGCCCTGGCGTTGCGTGGTCAGCTCGGTGCGCGCGACGAACGTGCCGAGGCGGTGGCCGGTTACGCGCTGTCGGGGCTGACCCTGTCCAGTGAACTGGAACTGCCCGCCGAGGCCGAACAGATCCGTGCCGCGGTCCGGGCCGAACTCGCCGAGATCGCGGCGATCGACGACGAGGACGACCAGCTCGTCGCCCTCGGCGACGGCGGCTGGAACCTCCCGCACCTGCCCCGCCCCTACGGCCGCTCGGCGTCCCCGCTCGAGCAGGTGGTGATCGCGCAGGAGATCAAGGCCTCCGGCATCCAGATGCCGCAGCTGCTGATGGGCACCTGGGCGGTCGGCGCGATCGTTCCGCACGGGGACGACCGCCAGAAACAAGAACTGGTCGTGCCGACTTTGCGCGGCGAACTGGTGTGGTGCCAGCTGTTCAGCGAACCGGGCGCGGGCTCGGATCTGGCGAGCCTGACCACCAAGGCCACCAAGGTCGACGGTGGCTGGCGGGTGAGCGGACAGAAGATCTGGACCACGGTCGCGCAGTTCTCCGACTGGGCGATGCTGATCGCGCGCACCAGCCCCGACAAGCCCAAACACGAAGGCATCACCTACTTCGTGCTCGATATGTCCTCGCCCGGGATCACGGTGCGCCCGCTGCGGGAGATGACCGGATCGGCACTGTTCAACGAGGTGTTCCTCGACGAGGTGTTCATTCCGGACGAGAACGTGGTCGGCGAGGTCGACGACGGCTGGCACGTGGCCCGCACGACCCTCGCCGGTGAGCGGGTGGCGCTGAGTCAGAAGATGGAGGCCTACGCCACCGACACCGACCTGCTGCGTTTCGCGATCGGCCGCGACCTCTCGCCGGTGGCGCGCTACCGGCTCGGCGAACTCATGGCGGAGAGCCGCGCGGTGGACGTGATCAGTTCGCGGGTGGTGCTCAAGCAGCTGTCCGGCATCGACGTGTCCACCACCTCCAGCGTCGGCAAGCTGCTGGGAATGGCGCTGGGACAAGCGATTTCGGAGTACGTCGTCGCCGAACTCGGCGTCGCCGGTGTGGTGTCGGTGCCCGGCGAGCGCAGCGACCACGCGATGGAACAGCTGATCGCGGGCCGTGCCACCACCATCTACGGCGGCACCACCGAGGTCCAGCTCAATGTCATCGGTGAACGGATGCTCGGCCTGCCACGGGACGCGGCGGTGAACGGGTGAGTACTCCCGGCTCTCGGACGAGCGGACCTCTCGCCGGTCTGCGGGTGATCGAAATCGCCAGTCTCGCACCGGGTCCCTTCGCGTGCATGGTGCTGGCCGATCTCGGCGCCGAGGTGATCCGCGTGGATCGGGTCGGTGACTCGGCGGGGCTGCTCGCCCCGTCGGGTGTGCTCGACCGCGGCCGCGCCTCCATCGCGGTGGACCTGAAATCGACCGACGGCCGGGAGGTCGTGCTTCGCCTGGCCGAAACCGCCGACATTCTCGTCGAAGGGTTCCGGCCGGGCGTGGCCGAACGCATGGGCATCGGGCCCGACGACTGCGCCGCTCGCAATCCCGGGCTGATCTACGGCCGGATGACCGGGTGGGGCCAGGACGGACCGCTGGCCGACGCCGCCGGTCACGACATCAACTACATCGGTGTCGCCGGCGCGCTGGATCTGCTCGGCCGGGCCGGACAGAATCCGACTCCGCCGGTGAACCTGCTCGGGGACTTCGGCGGCGGCGGAATGCTGCTCGTCGTCGGTGTGCTCGCCGCGCTGCAGGAACGGACGCGATCGGGCCTCGGCCAGGTGGTCGACGCCGCGATGGTCGACGGAGCGGCCCTGTTGACGGCGTTCGTGCACGGCATGCACGCCGCGGGCCTGTGGGAAGGCGAACGGGGCGAGAACCTGCTCGACGGCGGCGGCGCCTACTACGACACCTATCGCTGCGCCGACGGCGGATATGTCGCGGTCGGCGCCGTCGAGCCACACTTCTACGCCGAACTGCTCGACCGACTCGGCTTGGCGTCGGCCGAGTTGCCCGCGCAGTACGACCTCGACAGCGCCGAGGAACTACGCGCGGCGCTGGCCGAGGTGTTCGCCACCAAGTCGCGCGACGAGTGGGCCGCGGTGTTCGCGGACTCGGATGCCTGCGTGTCGCCGGTGCTGTCGCCGTGGCACGCCCACGAGCACCCGCACAACAAAGCCCGTGACGCCTTCGTCGAGGTCGGCGGCATCAGGCAGCCCGCACCCGCCCCCCGGTTCGGGCGCACCCCCGCACCGGTGCCGCGCCCGGGCAGCGCCACCGGCGCCGACACCGGCGCGGTATTGCGCGAGCTCGGCTACAGCGACGACGAGACCGACCGTCTGCGCCGCGCCGGAGCGATCGCCTGACAACCACCGATCACCGGTGCCATATGGCTCGACCCGCTGCACTACAGTTCGTCGTTGTATTCGGTAACGGCCCCTCCGGTCTCGGCAACCCCTATGTTTCCCTGCCCGGAGGGGCCCGCCCCGATCTGGACTGAGTGGAGGGTGCGACGAAGGAGTACCCGGAGGGAGGGAAGATCGGGGGCCCGAAGGGCCCCGACTCGAGCGCGCCAGCGCTCCAAAAGAACAGGAGGAAAGTGACCGCACAGCGCACCGACGGTAGAGCCAGCCGCTGGGACCGCCACCGCGCCGACCGCCGTGAACTGATCCTCGCCGCCGCCCTCGAGGCCGTGCAGTCGCAGGGCGCCTCGGTCGGCGTCCAGGAGATCGCCGACCTCGCCGGCGTCCCTCGCTCGGTCCTGTATCGCCTGTTCAAGGACCGCCAAGACCTCGACGAACAGCTGCGCACCCGCATCATCGACGACTTGATGGCGGTACTCGCGCCCACCCTGAATCCCGAGGGCACCGTCACCGAGGCGATCGCACGCTCCGTCGACGCCTATGTGGGCTGGATCGCGACCAACCCGCGTCTGCACTACTTCCTCGGGGCCGGATCCGGTGCCAGCAAGGATCACAACTCACCGATCGTGTCCGGGACCAAGATCGCCATCGCGGGGACCGTGCGCGAGGTGTTCGCGAGCGCATTGCGGGCACAGTCCGCGCCGGAGGCAGTCGCCGAACCGATGGCCTTCGGCCTGGTCAGCTTCGTCGACGGCAGCGTCAACCGGTGGCTGAGCCGGTCGATGCAGCCGATGGACGCCGCCGAACTGTCGTCCTACCTGCAGGTCGCCATCTGGGCGATCATCGACGCCAGTCTGCGCGAGGTCGGCGTCACCCTCGATCCGCAGACGTCGATCGCCGAACTGACGGCGGATAATTAGATGTAACACGCGGTAGCGTCAACCCTTGTGTGGTACCGCTGGTACCACTAAACTGGGTAGTGGAATCGTACCGAGGAGACACCGATGACGCTGTCCAGCTACCACGAGGTCCTGCAGAGCCTGTCCGAAGGCTCGGTGACCAAACACTTCGATCCCTACGTCGATATCGACTGGGACTCGCCCGAGTTCGCCGTGCACTCCGACGACCCGCGCTGGATCATGCCCGAGGAAGACCCGCTGGGCCGTCACCCCTGGTACAAGGCGCAGCCGGTCGAACGGCAGATCGCGATGGGTCTGTGGCGCCAGGCCGGGATCGCCAAGGTCGGCATCGACTTCGAGCAGCTGCTGATCCGCGGGCTGATGCAGTACCTGACCTCGGTACCCAACGGTGACCCGGAATTCCGCTACGTCACGCACGAGGCCGCCGAAGAGTGCAACCACACGATGATGTTCCAGGAGATGATCAACCGCATCGGCTATCGCGATGTGGTTGGCATGGGCCCCGTCGATCGCACACTCGCCCTGGTCATCTCGCCCGCGGTGAAGTTCTTTCCCGGGTTCTTCTTCACGATGGTCCTCGGTGGCGAGGAGCCGATCGATCATCTGCAGAAGGCGCTGCTGCGCAGCGGCACCGACCTGCATCCGATGGTCCATCGGGTGATGGAGATCCACGTGGCCGAGGAGGCCAGGCACATCTCGTTCGCGCACGAGTATCTGCACCGCAACGTGCCTTCGATGAACCCGGTATCGAAAACCGTGCTGTCGGTGGCCTTCCCGATCACGATGCGGGTGATGCTGGCGATGATCGCGACCCCGCCGAAGCAGTTCGTCGACAAGTTCGGCATTCCCGACGAGGTGATGCGAGACGCGTACTGGCGCAGCCCCGGATCCCGACACATCAAGCGTGACGTGTTCACCGATGTGCGCGCGCTGGCCACCGACATCGGCCTGATGAACCCGGTCGCCAAACGGGTGTGGCGGCTGCTCGGCATCGACGGACCGGTATCGCGCTACCGCAGCGAGCCCGCGCGCAGGCTCGCATGAGGCCCGAAAGCTGGCCGGCGCCCACGAAGGCCGTGCTCCCGGACAAGGATCCGTTCTTCGCGCCCCGGCCCGGATTCGAGAGCCTCGCCGAGGGCACGATCCTGCGTTCGCGACCGGTCGAACTCGCCGCGTTCGGTCTGATCGGGCTGAAGGTCGAGGCGTGGCAGCTGCTGTATCGCACGACCGATCTCAACGGCGTGCCCGAGGCATCCGTCACCACTGTGGTGGCGCCGGTCGGCGGTGTCGCACCCGGTGCGCCCCTGCTGTCTTTCCAGTGCGCGATCGACGCCATCTCGCCGCGTGCTTTTCCCTCCTATTCGTTGCAGCGCGGCTCCCGCGCCATCGGCACGTTCGCGCACGTGGAGCTCCTGTGTTTCGTCGACGCGCTGTCCAAGGGCTGGGCGATCTCGATCCCGGATCACGAGGGCATGCTCGGCGCGTGGGGAGCGCCACGCGAACCGGGCTACCGCGCCCTCGACGGCATCCGCGCCGCGTTGGCCTTCGAACCCGGCGGGCTCGACCCGTCGGCGCAGGTCGGCTTGTGGGGCTACTCCGGCGGCGGGCTGGCCACGGCATGGGCCGCGGAAATGGCGCCGACCTACGCCCCCGAACTCGACATCGTCGGTGCGGTGCTCGGTTCCCCGGTGGGCGATCTGGTCTCGACCTTCCATCGACTCAACGGCGGCCTGCACGCCGGACTGCCGACACTCGTCGTCGCCGCGCTGCGCCGGGTGTATCCGGCGTTCGAGGAGCTCGTCACCACCCATTTCAGCGACGAAGGTCGCGCGGTGCTCGACAAGGCCGCCCAGTCGACGACCGCCGCCGCGGTAGTGCGGCTGGCTCGCTACAACGTCGACCGGCACAGCGGTACCCCCATCGCCGAGCTCCTCGCGATGGAAGCGATGCTGGCTGTCTTCGCCGATCTCACGCTCGGCGACCGGGCGCCCGCGGTGCCGCTGCTGGTCGTGCAGGCCGTGCACGACCAGATCATCTCGGTGGCCGATATCGACGCGCTCGTGCAGCGCTATCGCGAGCACGGCGCGCACGTGACCTACCTGCGTGACCGGGCCAGCGAACACCTCACCCTGCTTCCGCTGTCGACACCGTTGAGCCTGAACTGGCTCAACGACCGGTTCGCCGGAGTAGCGGTGACGCCGTCGCAAACCCGCACGGTGCGCAGTGTGCTCGCGCTCCCCGCGGGTCGTCGGGGTCTGGGCGCCCTCGCGCTCGCCGCGCTGCGGGTCCTGTTCGGGCGCCCCATCACGGCCTCGACGGCCGGTTACGGCACGGAACGCACGGCGAGCAGGGCTCATCGCGCAGCATGAAGCAAGAACTTACTCACTGGTAAGATATGAAGATTGTGGGTCTGCCGACAGGCAGTGACTGGTGAAGTAAGGGGTTTACCGATGGGGATCGTTGCCGAGCTGCCGCGCGCGGTGCGCAATGTGTGGTCGGTGTCGTTCGGTGGTGGACTCGAGTCCTACCGCCCCGCACCGTCGACGACGGTGTACGACGGGGCGCACCGCCACCTGAAACGCTACGACCGCGCCACGTCGGCGAAGGGTAATCCGGTGCTGCTCGTGCCGCCGCTCGCGGTGACCACAGCGTGCTTCGACCTGCGTCCGGGACAGAGTCTGGTGCGCTATCTGCTCGACCAGGGCAGGCAGCCCTACGTCATCGACTACGGCGAATTCGGTTATGCCGATCGCGATCTCGGTCTCGAGGACTGGACCGACGACATCCTGCCCGAGGCGATCTCGCGAGTCTCCGAAGCACACGACGGCCGCGGCGTGGACATCATCGGCTGGTCGCTGGGCGGTGTGCTGGCCCTGCTGACGGCGGCCTCCCATGCCGACCTGCCGATCGCCTCGATCACCTGCCTGGCTGCACCGATCGACCAGGCCCGCACCGCGTTCCTGATCCCGCTGCGCCTGGTCGCCAAGGTCACCGGTGGTCGGGAGATGGCCGTGGCGACCAAGGTCATGGGCGGCATCCCGCGGGAATTCGTGCGGCTGGGCTTCCGGATCCAGGCTTTCGACCGCGAGCTCGCCAAACCGATATACCTGGCCCGCAACGCCTTCGACGCCGAGGCGCTGGCCAAGATGGAGGCGACCGACCGATTCATGGCCACCATGCCCGGCTACCCCGGCCGCTCGTACTGGCAGATCTACCGCAGCCTGGTGCTGCGCAACGAACTCGCGAGCGGTTCGATCCGATTGCGGTCGGACCTGGTGATCGAGCTGTCGAAGGTCACCTGCCGGGTATTGCTGGCAGGCAGCCGCAGCGATGTGGTGGTGCCCGCGGCCTCGGTGCGCCGCGGCCTCGAGGTGCTGCCCAACGCCGCCGAGGTGGAATTCGTCGAGGTCAGCGGCGGTCACCTGGGCATGGTGTCGGCAGCCGATACGACCTGGCCCGCGATCGAGGAGTTCCTCAGCCGCTGATCGCCGTACCCGGATCGGCAGAATTTCCGCCCTCCACCAAACCGCGGGCCGGGGCAGCCCGAACCTCTCTACATGCCTCACGTCGACCGTGGGGTGACCCGCACTGCCTCGACAGTGCACCCGGTAGACGAGAGGTTTTGTCAGTGAGAAGAACACGGCGATCGATCCGTACGGCGAGGGTGCACGCGGCGTTGGTGAGCGCGCTGACCCTGGCAGGTCTGGCGCTGCCCGCGAATGTCGCGGTCGCCGCACCCGACGCCGCGCGGGTGGTCTCGGCGGTCGACATCGACGACAGGCGCCAACTGGTGACCGTCTTCTCTCCGGCGATGGACAAACCGATCCCGTTGCAGGTCATCCGTGCTGCCGACACCGCGAACCCGCGGCCGACGATGTACCTGCTCAACGGCTCCCAAGGTGGCCCGAATCAGAGCGGTTGGGACGCGCAGACCGACGCCGTGAGCTTCCTTCGAGACAAGGACGTCAACGTCGTGACCCCGGTCGGGGGCGCCAGCTCCTACTACACCGACTGGGTGCGCGACGACGCCGTGCTCGGTCGCAACAAATGGCAGACGTTCCTCAACGAAGAGTTGCCCTCGGTCATCGAGGGGTTCCTGCGCGCCGACGGAAACCGCACTGTGGTCGGTGTGTCGATGAGCGGCACATCGGTGCTGAATCTGGCGATCGCCAAGCCCGGCTTCTGGAACAGCGTGGCCTCCTACAGCGGTTGCGCGCAGACGTCGGACCCCATCGGCCAGGAGTTCGTCAAGATCACGGTGGAGAACTGGGGCGGCGGCCAGAGCATCGAGAACATGTGGGGACCGCGCAACGGCCCGCTGTGGCGAGCCAATGATCCGCTCGTCAACGCGGAAGGACTACGAGGCACCGAGGTCTATCTGAGCACCGGCACCGGCATACCCGGCGCACCCCACGACACACCGGCCGACCCCCGTGTCCAGGACGGCAGGATCCCGCTCCCCGTTCAGATCGCGTTCGGCGGCCCCATCGAAGCGGCAGTGCACTTCTGCACCGTGAACCTCGCCAACCGACTGCGCGAGTTGAACATTCCGGTCACGCTGGACGAGCGTCCCGTCGGCACACACTCGTGGGGATACTGGGAAGACGACCTGCGATCCTCCTGGCCTTTCCTGGCGCAGTCGCTCGGCAGCCGGACCAACTGAGCCGACCGCGTCGACCCTCGTCGCCACTGCCGGGCGACGAGGGCGACGGTCAGGCCTTCGTGGCGACGACCAGGATGTTCTTCCCGAAGAGCTTGCCGGTGACGACCTGAAGGAGCTTGCTGAGCGGGAACACCACCCGGTCGTAGAGCTTCAGCGCCCGCGTGTTGATCGTGCCGTCGTCGCTGCCCGCGAATTTGTACGCCAAGGTGGCGAAGAAGCCGATCGGGTCGCAGTAGCGCGACTCCACGATCTCCAGCCCGGCGTTGCGCAGTATGCGATTGAGCTGGGTCCGGCGGTAACGACGGTAGTGCCCGACCTTCGTGTCCATGGACGTGAACAGCATCTCGAGCGCCGGCACATAGATCACCAGCGTCCCTCCCGGCCGCAACAGCGAGGTGAGGTGTTCCGACGCTTCCTGGTCGTTCTTGATGTGCTCGAAAACGTTGAAAGAATAGATGAGACTGTACAGTTCGGATTCGGACGGCTCGGCCTCGCAATCGACGACCTTGTAGCCCTTCGAC
The DNA here is from genome assembly GCF_001613085.1 of Nocardia salmonicida NBRC 13393. Classification (GTDB taxonomy): domain Bacteria; phylum Actinomycetota; class Actinomycetes; order Mycobacteriales; family Mycobacteriaceae; genus Nocardia; species Nocardia salmonicida. The sequence continues at coordinate 66,259 of NZ_BDBR01000004.1, read as the reverse complement.
AGCAGCAATTTCTGCAACTCGGCGTCGGGTTCGAGACAATCCGGGATGATCCGACGCTCGGCCAACATATCGGCATAGGTGCCTCTACCAGCGCCGAAGTCGAGTATGCGTAGATCTGGCGACGTGACATGTTTATCTACGCAGTCGATCAGAAACTTGTTGTAGTTGACCGCTTCGGTCATCGCCTCCAGGTTGTCGCACCCGGTGTACGCGAATTCGCTGCTGGTCACGCTTGATCCCCTCAATGCATCGATGGGCGGCAATGGCGGTCAGCGTAGTCCGACTACATTGCGGTGCCGCGACATCGGGCGACATTGCCTGCGCGTCTCGACAGGCGCGCGGCGTGGCCGACGAGGCTGCCCGCCGGAGAAGGGGACCGGATCATGGTGGGAGGTAACGGATTCGGCGCATCGGGTGTGTGCTCACGCCCGATGCGCCGAACCGGTTTCCGCGGCATCACGTCGTCGGTGTGCCGTCAATCCTGCTGATCGAACCGGCGGCGATCAGTCATCGTGGTGAGGGCGACCGGTCCGGACCAACCGCAGGGTGACTCGCATATGCCGGTTACCATCGCGGTGGTCGACCCGTCGCTGTAATAGACGGTGTGCGTGCTGGCCCGCGCCGGATAACCGCAGGACGGGCACTTCCCGAAGTAGTCGAGCACCTCGCGAACTCCGGACGCAGCTACCGGTTTCGGCGTCCAAGGCATTGAATCTGTGCGTTCGACTGCACTGTCGCGCAATTCGAGACAAGAGCCTTTCAGTAGTGCTTGGCTCCCGGCGTGCACGGGCTGGCCGAACCTGCCGCTGTCGCCAGGTCGCAGACTCCACCGGTCAGGATCTGGAACGGAGTGACCCCGAGCAGGACGATCAATCCGATGATGTCACCTTGCCCGGCCAGTAGAACGGCCGAGTTGGCCGCGGCCGAGCCCGCGTCGGCTCCCGACGAGCCTGTCTCGGCTACTGCCGTGCCCGCTGCGGTTCCGACGAGGCCGGCTACCGCGACCGAGGCCGCGGCGATACGAAGGGTGTTACGCATGTCGTGCTCCTTGCTAGGGAGTAGGAACTCCCTGGAAATGGGGTTCGTGGGAGAACTTCGCCGACGTGTCAGCGCGGCGGCTTGCTCATGTCGCGGTTCATCATCGGGAGTTCGATGCTGATCGGCAGGCGCAGTTCGGCCAGATAGATCAGGGCGGCCTTGCGCAGGAATTCGTCGAGGAGCCAGTAGGGATCCTCGAGCGGCGGGACGACGGTGAGCAGGCCCTCGCGCACGGCGATGAACGGACCCCAAGCGACCTGGAGCAGGGGATCCCAGACCGGTTCCCTCGGAATCGCGAGCCCGTCGGCGATCTTGTCGCCGAGCAGGAAACGAGTGAACGCGCCGAGTACCGGCTTGCTCAGAATCGACAGATCGATGTTGGCGCCCAGGCTGAGGAGCCGATCGGCCAGCTTGGCGCCTTCCGGCGTCGGCGCGAGGATGGGATCGAGGATCTGCGCCGCTTGGGAATTGGCGTCGGGCCATGACTTGGGGATGTATTCGTCGCGGACACCCAGCAGGTGCGCGGCGACCTGCCAGGAGTGCAGGAAAGCGTCCGATTCGTGTGCCGGGATCGGCACCTTCCACGAGTTGAGGTGTTTCATCACGGTCGTCGGCAGGCTGTGCCAGGTGACCATGATGTCGTTCTGGCTGATCGGGATGTCCTCCTCCGCGGAGTTCACCCAGTGCGGGGACTGCGGCAGCAGATGGCGCACCGCCGCGTGCACCAGCCGGGTTTTGACGCAGGTGACGATCATCTCCCCGTCAGGGGTGTAGGCATTCGCGCTACCGATGTCATAGCCGAGTTTCGCGGTCTTGGTGATGCGGTCTTTGAGGTCGTGGCCGCCCTTGGAGTAATAGACCGACCGCGCCTCCTTCGGGATGACGGTGCTCATCATGCCGCTGGCGAACCCGTAGAGCACCCCGAGATACAGTCCGCGCTTCTTGTTGAACGCGATCGCGGTATCCAATTTGCCTTGATCGGTCCACTGCGGCAGTCGGCGGGCGTACTCCATGAAGTCGCGCAACTCCGTGGGCAAACCGGCAGGCAGTGCCTGACCGTTCCTGGTCCAGGTCCGCAACAACTCGTTGATCTTGGGGACTTCGCCGCGGTCGATGAGTCCCGCGACGAGTTCGTCAGCTTCGGGATCCCATACCGTCAACGGGTCGACACCGGCTCCGGATCCGGCTATCGATCCTTCTGGCGACCACGTCCACGGATCGGCCCGTGCGGTCGCACCCAATCCGATAGCGCCTGCGACGCCGAGCATTCCGCCGGCCTTCAGCGCGTTACGCCTATTGAGACTATCCATGACATGACTCCTCATTGAGCACACTCAGACCTCTAGACCGCCTCGTGAGCACTCGATGTGCCTCGTCGAGACGGACTAGAATGTGCAGTAACTTAACAGGCGTTCGGCGCGGTGTCTACGTTCTGCGGACTTGCGCCTTGCAATCGCTCGGGTTCGAAGGGTGGGACGGTGTGTCGATCTGTCGAAATATCGCTCTGAACTGCACTGTTACTAGCCTTTCGGCTGGGGCATGCGCTCAGGAGTAGGGCCGAACCGGCGATCCGCAGCACTGATCGGCGATCGATGTATGGTCGGTAACTTAGCTGGGAGGGGTCACGGGGTACCGGACGACTCGCCCTGGCCGTTGCGCGCCGCACCTCGCCCTATGTAGCCGATTTCGATTCGCAAACACTGCCGTAAGAGGCACATGCGAAGAGTGTCGGGCCTGAATCGCTTCGTCGCCCAGCCGATCGGTCCGAGGGCTGCGGTCCACCGAGTGGCGGCAGGACCGTGGTTGGGAACACCACGTAACATAGTGCCGTAAACTCGCGACGATGCGTCTCGCTTTCGGCCCTCGACCGGCGTTCCGATTTGAAGAGAATCGTGATTAACTTGTGGACGCTGTCGCCGACGGTCGGCGACGACGCGCGAGGAGAGTCAAAGATGTCCGCTGTCATCGTCGACGTGATGCCGACACCGCCCGGCGGGGCGAAGTTCGGTGGGGGACTGTCGCAGGTTCCCGGCGCGGGATCGGCGCAGTGATGACGAATCGACGGTGCGCCCTGATCACCGGCGGCTCGCGCGGGATCGGCGCCGAGGTCGCGCGACGCCTGGCCGAACTCGGCTACGACCTCACGCTCGCCGCTCGCGACAAAGCCGTGCTGGACAGCGCCGCTGAAGAGCTACGCAACGACCACGGCGTCGACGTGGAGACCGTGATCGCCAATATGAACGATTCCGAGCAGCTACAGCGGCTCGCCGATGTCCACGCCGACCGGTTCGGTCGCCTCGACGTGTTGGTGCACTGCGCGGGCACCGGCACCGCCGGACCGGTAGCGACCATGAGCGCCTCCAGCTACAACCGCATGTTCGACATCAATGTCCGGGGTCCCCTGACCCTGGTGCAGCATTGCCTGCCATTGCTGCGCGAGACGGCGAAGGACAACCCCGGCACAGGTGCGAAGATCGTTGCGCTGGCCTCGATCACCGGTGTCGCCGGCGAGCCGGGCTTGGCCGCCTATGGGGCCTCGAAGGCCGCTTTGGTGTCCCTCTGCGAAACCATCTCGCTGGAGGAGTCCGCGAACGGTGTCAGCGCGACAGCCATCTCACCCGGCTATGTCGATACCGATATGACGGCGTGGAAGCGCGAGGAGCTCGACCGTGCGGCGATGCTCACCACCGGCGACATCGCGGAACTGGTACTGGCCATCACTCGTCTGTCCGCCAATGCTGTCGTCCCCAATATCGTCGTATCCCGGTCGGGAAGCCAGCTGTGGCGAGCATGATCGGCTGCCCGTCACCGACTCGGGCTGACGGATCGAGCACAGCCCGATGACCGTCATGCGCGGCGACGTGGGGAACATGCACATCTCTCCCCGCGCAGCACGCGGCGTCGCCCGTGCGCGGCGTCGCGAGGTCGTCATCGACGCCGCGCGTGACGTCTTCGTGAATCACGGTTTCCACGGCGCCAGCATGGAAGAGATCAGCATCAGGGCGCAGGTGAGCAAACCGGTGCTCTACGACCACTTTCTGGGCAAGGTGGACCTGTATTCCACTGTCCTGCAACGCTATCTGGACCAGATGACCGATGGGATCCGTCACGCGCTCCGCACGACCACGGGGTACGAGAACAAGGTCCGGCGCGTGGTGACGGCCTATTTCGACTTCGTCGACGAAGACGACGGCGCGGGATACACACTTGTCTTCGACACCCCGGTCCCGAGTGAGCCGAGCGTCGAGGGGCGGGTGCGTGTCGCGATGGACGAATGCGCCGCACTGGTCGGTGCCGAACTCGACGCGGCGGGAATGGATTCCTACCGCGCCCAGGCGTGCGCTTTCGGTCTCGTCGGCGCCAGCCATCTGGCGGCGCGCTACTGGTTCGACGCCGGTCGCCCGATCCCCAAAACCGACGCGGTCGACACCACCGTCGCCCTGTTCTGGACAGGCCTGTCCGGACTCGGCTAGTGCGAATACCGGTGGGGTTTCGGATCTTCTAGGTGTCCGCGTGGCGCAACGAGGTTCGACGCCGATGCCGCCCGCGTTCCAATGCCGTCATTCCACCCCAGATTCCGTGCGTCTCACCGGCTTCGATGGCGTAGGCGCGACAATGGGCGAGCACCGGGCACGCCCGGCAGATCTTCTTCGCGAGCAGAACCTGGGTGCGGACCGATCCGAGGCGTTCCTCGGTGCTCGGAAAGAACAGCTCGTGGTCCATCTGCCTGCACCGGGCGGTCAACTGCCAGTCCCATGCTGCGGCGGTCGGCCCAGGGAGGACGACACGCGCGCTGCGATCAGGTCGTCGACTATCGGCAGCCATTGGTGTTCTCCTGTTGATCGTGAGTAGGAATTGTCGAGTGCGTCCGCATACGCACGGGTCAGTGCGGGATCTCGTCGATCAATCGACGTGCGCCCTGACGCAGCAGGTTCGACCCGATGAAGAATCCCAAGGACTCGGGATCATCATCGACGCCCCAGTCCTGGGCATCGAGCCATCGCGATCCGTCTGCGGAGAAGACTGTGCCGCGCAATATGATTCGGCCGCCCGGAGCGTCGGTCGCCAAGCCCGCGATCGGAGAGTTGCAATGTCCTTGGAGGGCGTGCAGCAACGCTCGTTCGGCCGTAGCCTGGCGGCGGGTGCCAGGATGGTCCAGCTGAGCGGCCAACTGCTTCACCTCGTCGTCATCGTCGCGACACTGCAGCACGATGATTCCCGCACCGATCGGCGGGCACATGTGCTCGATCGTGAGGGTTTCGGTGATTCGGTGCTGTTGACCGACCCGTCGAAGGCCCGACACCGCGGCGATGATCGCGTCGAAATGGCCCTCGTCGAGGCGAGCCAGCCTGGTGTTGACGTTGCCCCGCAGCGGCTGGATATCGAGGTGAGGGTGACGCAGTTGCAGTTGCGCTGTTCGGCGCACGGAACTCGTGCCGACGATGGCGCCGGGGGAAAGGTCGGACAGTGCGGCGCCGGTGCGGCTGATCACGGCATCGCGGACATCGTCGCGGGCCAAGTAGGCGGCGAAGGTCGAACCCGGTGGGATAGGGACATCGCCGGGAACATCCTTCAGGCAGTGCACCGCCACATCGGCCTCGTTGTTGAGCAACGCACTGTCGATCTCCTTGACGAACGCGCCCTTGCCGCCGAGCACAGCCAGGTCGCCCATCCACCGATCACCCGCCGTCGTGAGTTTGATCAGCTCGGTTTCGGCGCCGAGCCGATTCAGGCCCGCTGCCACTTGTTCGGCCTGATGAACAGCCATCGGGCTCGACCGTGTTGATATCCGAATTCTGCGTGAACGAGGCATAGTGGACCCTTGCTCTTGGTCTGGTAATTCCGATTACATTCCACGTGACGGCCAGTGGGCCTCGATGACGTTGCTCGGTGGCGAGGAATGGTAGAGCGACTCGATTTCCGCACCGTATTTCTGCTCGATCACCCGGCGACGCAGGCTTGATTTGGGAGTGACTTCCGCGCTACCGAGCCGCCAGGCATGGTCGAGCAACGCGAACCGCCGGACCTGCTCTGGCCCCGACACCGCGGAATTCGCTGCGCGAACGGCTTCGGACACCGCGGCGCGAATTCCGGGTCGTGTGCACAGAACATCGAGCGTGGCAGGCTCGACGTTCGCCAGTCGAGCATCGGCGGCGATGGCCTCTTCGTCCAGGGTGATCAGCGCTGTCAGATACGGCCGCTGCTCACCGATCACCAGCACATGGCCGATCAGGAAAGACGCGGCGGCGATGGCATTCTCGATGATGGCCGGAGAAACGTTGTCTCCCTCATCGGTGATGATCATCTCGCTCTTGCGACCGACGACGCAGAGTGTGCCCTCGGCATCGATCTCTCCGAGGTCGCCCGTACGCAACCAGCCCTCGGCATCGATGGCTCGGTAGGTGGCCGCCTGGTCCTGATGGTATCCGCGCATGACGGTCGGTCCGCGCAGGAATATCTCGCCATCGACACCGAGCCGCATGTCGACGCCGACTACCGGCTTCCCGACCGACCTTGCCGACAGCTCGGTCGTCGAAGTCGTGGTGCAGACGCCGGTGGCCTCGGTCAGCCCCCAGACTTGGGTCAGGGGGATTCCGAACGCATGAAAGAACTGGGTGGTATCCCTGGACAACGGCGCGGCACCCGACACCGCGAAACGCACGGCGTCCAGGCCAGTTGCCTGCAGTACCCGGCGCAGCACCAGCCGATCGGCCACTCGAGACCGAAGCCACAATCCTGGGCCAGGTCGACCCCCCTCGATGCGCACGTTCGCGCAGCGCCGGCTGGCAGTCAGTGCCCAACGGCCGATCCTCCGGGCGGCCGCGTTCGGGTGAGTATCGATTCCACGTTCGATCGCGGATGCGGTCTTCTGCCACACTTGGGGAACCCCGAACACGATCGTCGGGCGCGTGTCCGACAACGCCTCTGCCAACTTCGTCGGTTCATGGAGCGTTGTCACCTGCACACCACGGACCATGGCGCCGTAGTGAGCGGTTACCCGGTCGGCGATATGGGCGGCCGGCAGGTACGACAGGATCCGATCCTGGGGGCCTACGGGCAGATGTTCGGCGAGACCTACCAATTGGGCCAGGATGTTGGCATGCGACAACTCCACGCCCTTCGGTGAACCGGTCGTACCGGAGGTGTAACTGATTGTCGCGAGGTCGTCAGGGCGGACATCGCGCCAGACCGAGTCGAAAATGTGCGCCTTCGCTTTCATCTCGGCGAGTTTTTCCAGCGGTAGCGTCCCGCGTATCGGATCGTCTACGCAGATGATGACCTCGAACATCACCCCCGCCTGTCTGAGAACGGGCAGGAACCGGCTCTCGGTGACAATGATTCGGTTTTCGGCATTGGCGCAGACTTCGGCGATCTGCTGTGGTGACATCGTGTTGTAGATCGAGAACGGAGTCGCGCCGACGTGCAGCGCGGCAGCGTCCACCAGGTGGAATTCCGGCCTGTTCGACAGCATCAGGCCGATCGTCTCACCTTTTTCGACCGACAGTTCGAGCAGTCCGCACGCGATGTCACGCACAGCGTCTCCGTATTCACGCCAGGAGAACTGACTCGTGCGGTCATGGCTCCGCAAGGCCGTCGTGTCCCCTCCCATCGCGACGGTCGCTTGAAATGCTTCGGGCAAAGTGAAGATGAAATTGCCGCAGCGATGCGGGAAAGCGACCGAGGATCTGGCCCGATGCACCCTGTGCCCGCTCAGATCAAATTCTTGCCCTGGGATCGACGCTCACGCATGTCTTCCAGGTAGCGCTCGAAGGGTTGAGCTCGCCAGGAGTCCGGCAGCACCTCGAGTAGTCGACCGACGGTGCGCATCACGATTTCGAACACCCGCTGCCTGCGAGGGCTCCACCGCAGGCCCAACGCGTCACGGAACTGCTGTGGCAGAAACCCGGTGGTGAAGAAGCGATTCGGCCGACCGAACAGCACGCGGGTGCTTCGACTCCATGCCGCCAGCTCGACCACGTAGTTGAGCAGATAGGTGCGGACTTCGTCGTCGAAGGACAGATCACCGAGCATCGAGTCCCAGTACAGATCGAAGGCTGCGCGGTCGGCGGGCCACAGTTCGGCGGGCATCTGCAGAGTTGTCCCGAACCTGGCGGCATCGTGATACATCTCGTCGGCATCCTGCTCGTTCATCCCGCCGTACAGCAGGTTCACCGTGTCCAGGACGCCGCGGTACAGGCAGGCGGCGACCCACAGCTGGAGCCGGGGGTCGAAGGCGTTGTACCGAACAGGGCTGTGCGGGCCAGAGCGCACCTGGCGGTGCGCGGTGCCCACCGCGGCACGGTATGCCGCCTGATCTTCGTCGGTTCCGATCATCGCCACCGCGAGATAGGTGAGCGTGGTTCGACCGCGCTTGGCCGGTCGCGTTGCGTAGCTACCTGATTCGACGACGCTTTCCACCACACCGCGCCCCACCGGCGGCAGGCTCAGCTGCATGATCACATTCGCCGGGCCGCCGAGCAACGCGCCGACGCCGTTGAGGTAGCGGTGGCGGCGCGCGATGTCGTCCGAGACATCCTGCGGCCGACCAGCCCTTGCTGAACGGGTCATGGCCGCCCTCCGGTTCGAAAGGATGAGAGATTCACGCGCTCATATTCTCACCGAGGCCGGGCTTCCACAATACTTTTCTGTACTTTCGACCGCATTAAGTTACCAACGATTCCTCCACAGGCTACGATCGCCATCGGCTGTCGGTATGAAGATTCCGATCGCTCGTCCCGAGTACCCGAGCCCTTCGGAGGTGTCCATGTCGGCGATCCCGAGTATGCCCGCAGCCCTGGTCAGAACCATGTCCGACGGCCTGTCCGCCGTCGGGGTCCTGCGCAGGAGCGGCGCGATCGAACTCCAGAACCCGGTGGAACTGCTCCGCACCGCCAAGGACGCGACAGTGCTCGGTCCTGTCGTCACCGCGTTCGCGCACGCGGCTCGCCACAACGGCGCCGCCACTGCCATCGTCGACGAGCGGGGGCCGCTGACCTTCGAAGAGCTCGACCGCAGGTCGAACGCGGTGGCCAACGGCCTTGCCGCGCGCGGGATCACGAGTGACACCGTGCTGGCCGCACTGTGTCGCGACCATCGGGGGATGGTCTTGTCGCTTCTCGCCGCGGGCAAGCTGGGTGCGCGAATCGTGTTGCTCAATACGGGAATGGCGGGGCCGCAGCTGGTATCGGTGGCCGAGCGCGAAGGCGTCGGCGCGATCCTGCTGGACGCGGAGTTTCTCGACCGCTTCGGCAATCTGCCCGATAAGTTACCCATTATTCTAACCTCGGATGACGGCTGGGCGAGCCATGGACAGCTCACTCTGGATGATGTTCGAGCGGGTCAGAGCACCCGCCCGCCGGCGAGTCCCAAACAGCCCGGCGGGATCGTGGTCCTGACCAGCGGCACGACCGGAACACCGAAAGGTGCACCGCGAGGCAAAGTGTCGCCATTGCAATCGGCGCAGTTCCTCGACCGGATCCCGTTGCCGAGGGCGAGTACGACGGTGCTCGCGGCGCCGGCATTCCACGGCACCGGTCTGTCCCAGCTGATCCTGGGCTGGGCACTGGGAAGCACGATCGTCTTGCAGCAGCGGAAATTCGACCCGCGCCGCACGCTCGCCGATATCGAACACCATCGCGCGGGCACGCTGGTACTGGTACCCACGATGTTGCAGCGCATCGTCGATCTGGGCGAGTCCGTGCTGGCTGAATACGACACCTCCTCGCTGAAGGTGATCTTCGCGGCCGGATCCTCCATTTCGCCCGATTTGAGCAGGCGTACCGCGCTGGCGTTCGGCGAGGTGCTCTACAACCTGTATGCCTCGACGGAGGTCGCGGTGGCGGCCGTCGCCACACCCGACGACATGCGTGAAGCACCTGGCACCGTCGGTCGTCCACCCGTGGGCTGTCGGGTCGCGATCTACGACGAAGCCCGCCGTCGGGTCACCGAACCGGGCGTGGTCGGCACCATCTTCGTCGCCAGCGCACTCAGTTTCGGCGGTTACACCGACGGCACGGGTAAGGAGATCGTCGACGGGATGCAGTCCAGTGGCGATGTCGGCCATTTCGATACGGCCGGAAGGCTGTTCATCGATGGTCGAGACGACGACATGATCATCTCCGGCGGAGAGAACGTCTTTCCGCTCGAGGTCGAAAACCTGCTCGTAGAACGACCCGACGTCCTCGAGGCGGCGGTCGTCGGGGTGGACGATCGCGACTTCGGAAAACGCTTGCGCGCGTTCGTCGTGCCCGCGCCGGGTGCTTCGTGCGACGCGCAGCAGATAAAGGATCACGTCAAGGCGGCCCTCGCGCGGCACAAGGTCCCGCGGGACGTGGTGTTCGTAGACGAGTTGCCACGCAACGCCACTGGCAAACTGCTTCGTCGCAAGCTCGAGAACGCCGACCCGTGGTGAGGGCCGAATAGATGGCTCGAGATATCGAGATCCACCTTGTCGACGACATCGACGGTCGCGGGCGGACGAAACCGTCACCTTTGAGTAGGAATGTACAGTAACTTAGGCCGAGCTTGCCTGTCCGCCTCGCTCTCGATGTAGTTCGCTCGGGTGTCTGGTGCTGTGTTACGCCCGGCATTGACCAGCGAGAATCGTTGCGTTGAGTCATGTTTGAGGCGAAGCTCGATGTGTCAGGTGTGAGGGCAGAGGCGTCGGAGCGGTGAAGGGTAGGGCCGATTCGAACCTCGGCAGGCTGGAATGAGGACTAACATAACCTTGTGCTGGAGTACCCGCCGTGGGAGACTGCTTGCCAGCCATCGCCGCCGAGAGGCGACGTTGAACGCAGTGAGGAAGTCATCGATGACTACCGACTATTCACCAAGAATCGATTCTGTACGGCCCCGTGCGGCCACGGCAGAATCCTCCATCAGAGTCCGAGTGCTCGCCGACGAGTTGGTCGCCCGCATGCTCGAGAGTGTGGCCACGCGGCGCGGTGGCGTCAGCGATGGTGCCTTGGCTACCGTTGATGTTCTACCATCCGGTTCCACACTGGCCGCAGTTCCGGTCCGTGGGCGAGGCGACAGCGTTCGACATCGCATCGCCGCGTCGCCGCCGGCGCGTACCGAGGTGCCGAGCGAGGTGATCGATCGCGCGATCGATCAGGGTTTCGAAACCAGTCTGGAGCAGATCGCCTCGAGTCTGGTCGGCACCGACGAGCAGAAGCTGACGGTAGTGCGCCAACTCGCGACCGAAATGCTGGACAGCGTCACGGCGGCGATATCGCTGGCGTACGCCGACCACGTCGAGTCAGAGGTCGTCGAGGATCAGCGGACCAGAAACGCGCTAGCGGTCGCGTTGCTCGGCGGGCAGGACACCTCGGCGATCACGCGGTGCAGTGGCTTCGAGATCGCCGAGAGCTATTCCGTGCTGGCGGTGCACTTTCCAGCCCGTAGCGACGGCAGATCCGACACCTTTGTTACCCAGATGGACGTCCGGCGGATGATACGCAATATCCGGTCGGCCCTGGATTCGCATTGGTCGGTGCGTTCATTGTCGCGACTCGACGTGCGCGGTGGTGTCGTACTCATACCGTCGGCCGAAGCCGGGGATCTCGACAACTTGTTGGCTGATCTGTCCGCTGTGGCCGGACTCGAGATGACCGCGACCTGTGCGGAGGCCTCGCCGACGGAAATTCCGGAGACCGTTGATCAGCTGTACGAACTCTTGGATCTGACGCAAAGAATGCAGCGTCCACCTGGCCTGTTTCGTTTCGCTGATCTGGCGGTCGAATATCAGTTGACCAGGCCATCTCCTGTGCGTCGACACCTCGAAGCGATACTGAACCCGCTCGATGATCACCCTGTTCTGATGCAGACCTTGTGCACGCACCTCGACAACAATCTGAATCGTCGCCGAACCGCGCGACAGCTCAGTGTTCATATGAATACCATCGATTATCGACTGAAAGGAATCAGCAAGCTCACGGGCTTCGATCCTTCGTCGGCCGACGGGCTCTGGTATCTACAGTCGGCGCTGGTCGTGCGTAAAGCGAACTATCAGGAGAACGATGTCGGTCACGGTGTCATCGTATAGACAGCATCGTCCGCAATTCGGCGGCTGACTATCAGAGTTTTGGTGGTCGAATTGATGGAACCAGCGGAACATTCCGGCGGGGAACGATCGACTGCCGCTCCGCTGGTCTGCACGGCGACAATTGTCGCGGCACTGCTCAGGATGCCGTCCGGCGCCACCGCGGCTCCTGCGGGCGATCGGCATACGAGAAGCGGTGGTCATCAGCTCCGCTGATCACATCGAGCGCGCTGCCGAGGTGCTCGCTGCGACAGGGATCGAGGTGGTCGGCACGGTAACGCCTGACCAGGTGCCTGCGCTCGCGTGGAATACGATCTGAGCCGGTAGTCAGCGGTCATTTGTTTTGATTGTTCATAGGCCGTATTCAGAATTTGTGAAGAAATTCCATTGATATCGGCAACGTGTCTGGCTCACGGCAGTGGCTGTGCGATGTCACACCCGCATTTTTACGACATGTGAAGACACGACATGTTGTTCTTGGAATACGCAGAAGCGAATCACTTTTCATCGCATCATTGCCTGTGTGTGTACTCGAGATGGAGCTGAACGTGGACAATATGAGTACCGAGAACGGCCAGGCGTTGCCGACCGGACTGCCCAGTGAGTTGCGTGATTTCATGGAAAACGCGCACAAACCTCCGTCGTGGACCGACCAGGGAAGACTGGCCGGCGCCATCGATTTCAACAAGAAGCGTGGGCTCTACCTCGCGTTCTGTACGGGTTCGCCAGCGGCATGATGAGCACGGTCTTCGTCGCTATTCGACGAGTTCTTGCGTCAGGCAGCGCTGCTCCACCTGCTCGAGTTGCGCACGATCAGCATCGAGATCCCTCAGACCAACCGGCCGAAATGAGGTGGATATTCTGAGCTGAATCTCGGAATTCCCCGGCTCGCAATCGGATTGATTCCGAGCCGACCATGTCGAATGCAGGAGGTAAAGATGGGTCAGTTCAGCGTCTGGCATTGGTTGATAGTCGCTGCTGTCTTCGTGCTGTTCTTCGGTGCGAAGCGTATGCCGGATGCCGCTCGCGGCCTCGGGCGGTCGCTACGAATCTTCAAGAGCGAGGTGAGTCAGATGCAGTCCGAGGACGCGGACTCGGCGAGCGAGCGGCCGCGTGAGCCTGAAGGGCTGGCTGCGTCGGCACAGCCGACCACAGCACCGTTCAGTGAACCGATGGCTTACCGATCGAAGACGCTCTGAGCGTTGTGTCGGTACCGAAGTGGGCGACTGCTCACTTCGGTACCCCACTGTCGTCGACCGAGCCGCACTCCCGAAGGGCCTACCGTTACGCGCATGCGGTTCTCGGCATCCAGAGCCTGGCGATGTATTGCTCGGGCCGTACTGCGCGCTCGACCCCTCGACGCGCCGATTTCGATGCTGGTTCTGGCTGTCGCGTTGACTGTGTTGTTCGAAGTGGCGGTGTAGTTCGCCCGAATCAATGACAAGCGGCGCAGCCGACGCGCAGTGGCCGAGGGCGACGATCTGCTCGACGACGAGACGGCTCCCCGGGGGCCTTCTCAGGTGTAGTCGGTGGCTTGCCACCCGTGCGGCGCCGACGATGAAGGCGGTTCGGTCGCCGGGGGGCCGGGAGCCGGCTTACTGACCACGTCGAGATCTCCGGTGGTGGGTAGCGCACCCTCGATGTCACGCAGTATCGAATCGTCGCCATCGAAGAGATGTTGGGTGAGCAGCGATCGAGGCGACATGCCGCGCATCTTGTTGAGCTCGGCCAGGGGTTTGCGGAGTTCTTCGAACTCCGGGCCGATTTCCTGCCTCAAGTGTGTTGTCGCGCCGCCGGCGAAGTCTCGCAGTTGGCGGACAGTGTCGATCGTCCAGCGCAGTGCGCCGGGCAGGCGCTCGGGGCCGATGATGATGAGGGCGGCGATGACAAGAATGATCGTCTCGCTCCACCCGACGTTGCTGAACATCTACGTGGACTCCATCAATTCTCTAGGCCGTCGTCGCGGCAGTCTCGGACGACCATCGCCGACCGCAACTGCCACAGATCCGATGCCCGCGCCGGGTTGAGCCCGGTGAGCCGGGTAATTCGGCGAAGTCGGTAGTCAACGGTATTGGCGTGGATATTCAGGATTCGCGCGGTCTGTGCCCGGTTCAAGTTGTTGGCGATGTGCACCCGTAGTGTTTTGCGCAATTCGGGATACTGCTCCAGCGGCGCCAACAAGTCGCCGAGCCGGGAAAGGCCTGGTCCTGGCCGCGAAAGCTGGTATTCCAGTGCCAGTTCACCGAATCGATAGAGGCCAGGTGCGCAGGCGAGTCGCTCGACGACTTCGAGTATTTCGTGTGCGGTTTTCGCTGCTGAGGCGATATCGGCGGTGGGCGCCGATACCACTGCTGCGACGATTTCGACCTGTGCCGCCTCCGCCAACGCTGCGACCAGTGCATCGAGTTCGTGCTCGGCCACCGCCTCGGTCGGGATGAGAACCGTCCCGCCGTCGGCAGACAGCCGCGCCAAACCCTGGCCGTCGCTGTGTCGGTTCAGGGCTTTCCGCAACCTGCGCAGGTAGTGCAAGGCGATCCCGGCGTCCGGGTTTGCTCGAATCGCGATGGCGAGCACCGAGTACGCGGCAGCGATGGTAATGCCGCATTTGCGGGCCATCGCGGGTGTCCACTGGCCGGCCAGTAGGGCGGAAGTGAGAGTCCGCTCTGCGTCCGGTCCGAATCTTGCTCCGCCGTGCTCGCCGATGTACGCGTGAGCAACGGTCATGCAGAGCTGATCACTGATCGTCATGGCGATCTGGAATCCATCGATCACAGTCTCGCGGGTGCAATCCTGGTACTGGACGAACATCTGGCCGACAACGAGCCGTATGCCTTCATGGAAACCGTGCAGGACAAGGTCGATGGGTACGCCTTCGCCCGCCAATCCCGCGGCGATGATCGCGAGTTCTCCGAGTTCGTGCGTGATGTCGCGTCCCTCGAGCATCCCTTGCGCGACCTCGAGAGAAGCCCGGGTGATTGCTCCGAGTCTCGTCGCGATCGGCGTGCCGGGCGAAATATCATACGTCGCTACATCGTCGATGAAATGGATGACGAGTTGATCGGTCAACGATGCCACATCGTGCAGTGTTGGCCGCCATGCGGCATTGTCGGATGGGATTGTCATCGTTGGTACCCCTTTCCGCGATCCTCGACCGACTCGGCGGGTGAACCCGAAATCAGCACTCTGCGACTGATATCGGCCTCGCATGAGGATCCGTCGCTGTGCTCGAGCTGAGTCAGTCGGGCAGGCGGGGCCCGCACAGGCGAACCGACTACGTTAGCGGCAGCTCGTGCGGTGCATCGCGTTCCGAGCATTCGATGCAGAATAAACAGTAACATGACTTCCCGTGAACACGCTATAGTGGTAGTACACAGTCGAATTCCGGCAATCGATAGCGAAAATGGCTGGTAACTTAAGGTTGTTGGGTCGGCGATGGTGCGGGAGGATCATGGTGTCCGCGGAGTCGGGCCGCTCCGTTGTCGCGGACCTGGCCATGCGCACCGAGTTGCTGGTGCGCGACGTTGTGATCGACGTCGAAGATCGATTTCACGGCATTGCTTCCGATTTGCCCGATGACGTCCGTGCGGCGCTGCACACGGCTGCCAGAACGGCCGGTGTGTTCGCTCCTCAGATAGGCACCGAATTCGGTGGTTCGGGCCTGAACATGCGCGATCGTCTTCCGATTGTCGAAGCGTCCGGGTATTCGCTGTTCGGGCCGCTCGCGCTGAATTGCTCCGCGCCCGACGACGGCAACATCTTTCTGCTCGAACAGCTGGCATCGGCGGCACAACAGGATCGATACCTGATCCCGCTGGCGGCCGGACGCATCCGTTCTTGCTATGTATCGACCGAATCGGCGGTCGTGGCCAGGACCGGGCGATCGGGGCTGCCCACCATGGCCGAGCGCACCGGTGCCGGATGGGTGATCAACGGCCGGTCGAGGTTCGTCCGCGGTGCCGTCGGCGCCTCCGTCGCGATCGTGACCGCACATACCAGCGCTGGTGGCGGATCTCGCGGCGGTACGACGATGTTCGTGGTGGACGCCGACACTCCGGGCTACACGCTGCGTCGCGATGTCGATTCCCATCGGGCACGGACGTTCGGTGGCGACGGCGAGTTGGTGTTCGAGGATCTCGAGGTCGGCGAGGACGCGGTGCTCGGCGAGGTGGACCGTGCCGTCGACTATGCCCTGGCCAGGGTCGGACCGGTGACGTTGACCGCCTGCATGCACTGGATGGGATCGGCGCGTCGCGCCGCCGACATCGCCGTCGAACGGTCGACCGCGCGCACCTCGGTAGGAAGCGGCGCAGGTGTGGTCGAGCAGTTCATCGTCGACAACGAGGTCGATATTCTGGCCGCTCGGGCACTCGTGGACCGGGCCTGTCTGCTGTTCGATGTCGGGGAGCCCTCGGCACAGGCGATCTCGATCGCGACAACGTTCGTCGTCGAAGCGGTGGGCCGGGTGGTCGACCGCTCGCTACGGATCTGCGGGGTGCTGGGAGTTACCGATGACGCGGTCCTGTCGAGATTGCATCGACATGTTCGTTCGCTCTGATCTCGGAACACGGCCGAGCAGAGCCCGCGATCGGCGCTGCTGTTCAACGCGTTCGGCGGTGGCCACCTCGGCTCAGTTGCCGAGTGGACCACCGCCGAAACCCACAGCGGGGCTTTCTCAGCCGATGACCGCGGGCGTCAAGCCCGGCGAGCCGTGCAGTGTGCGCAGTTCGTGCTTGACGACCTTGCCGCCCGCGTTGCGCGGCAGTGCGTCGACCACCACCAAGGCCTTCGGATGCTTGTAGCGGGCGAGGTGGGCGTTGAGATGCGGTTCGAGGTCGGCGAGACTGATGTCGTCGGTGTCCTCGACGGCCACGATAGCGACCGGGACCTCGCCCCATTTGTCGTCGACGCGGCCGATCACTGCTGCTTCTCTGATCCGCGGGTGCGCGAACAGGACGTTCTCGACCTCGGCGCAGTAGATGTTCTCGCCGCCGGAGATGATCATGTCCTTCTTGCGGTCGACGACGTAGACGAACCCCTCCTCGTCGAGGCGAACGAGATCACCGGAGTGGAACCAGCCGCCCGCGAACGCTTCGGCGGTCGCGCGCGGGTTGTTCCAGTATTCGCGCATCAAAGTCGGTCCGCGATAAACGATTTCGCCGATCTCGCCCTGGGCGACATCGTTCATCTCGTCATCGACGACGCGGGTGGCGATGGTGGGGATCGGCTTGCCGACGGAGCCGAGCTTGCGGATCGCGTCCTCGCCGTCGAGGACGCAGGTGATCGGCGACATCTCGGTCTGCCCGAAGACTGCCACGTTGAGCGCGTTCGGGAAGGTCTGCGCCATGGCTCGCAGCACGGTGTCGGAGGCCGGGGCCGCGCCCCAGCTGATCACCCGCAGCCGTAGATCGCGCTGTGCGACAGTCGGATCGGCGCACACCACCTGCCACTGGGCGGGCACGAGGAACACCGAGGTCGCGCGTTCGCTTTCCCAGGCGTCGAGCACTTCGCTCGCGTCGAAGGCCTCGAGCGGATGGATCACCGTCAACGCACCGAGGACGAAACACGACGCGATGCTGCCCAAACCGGCGATGTGGAACAGCGGCGAGGCGCAGAAGGCGATGTCGTCGGGGCTGTAGCGCATGGCGCGAATACAGGTGAGCGGCCTGCGAATTCATGTTCAGGTGGGTCAGGACCGCGCCCTTGGGGTTTCCGGTGGTGCCGGAGGTGTACATGATCAGGGCGGCGGTGTCCTCGGTGACATCGCGCGGCTCGTGCGGTTCGCCGTTCTCGGCAATGAGGTCCTCGTAGCCGAGCACCCCGTCGTCGGCCGGTGCCCCGACCACGATATGAGTACGCAGATCAGCGGACTGGACGGCTACCGCGGCGGCCAGAGGGGAGAGCGCCGCGTCGGTGATGATCACGGCGGCGCCGCTGTCGGCGACCAGGTAGGCGATCTCCGGCGGAGTGAGCCGGAAGTTCACCGGCACCGCGATAGCGCCCAGGGTGTTGATCGCGAACACCGATTCGAGGTACTCGGTGTTGTTGAGCATCAGGATCATCACGCGGTCGCCGGGCCCGACGCCGCGGCGAGCGAGCGCGTCGGCGAAACGCCCCACCCGCCAGTGCAATTCACCCCAGCTCAGGGTCTTGCCCAGGTAACGCAATGCGGGAGCGTCCGGCATGGTGGTGGCGTGGATCGCGATCTGGTTCATCCAGTGATTGCGTCGCGAGCGCAGGGGTTCTGTCGACAACATCGTCTCCTCGAAGGCGCGGAAGGTTAGGCCGGTTCGGCGACCGGATGCACGGCGCCGGTGAAGTTCGGCGCGCGACGGGTCAGCATCGCGGTCATTCCTTCGAGGAAGTCCGCGGAGGTGAGTAGCTCGATCTGTCCGTCCTTCTCCCGCGCGAGCGCGGCATCGAGTTCGGTCAGCGTCGCCGCGTTGATGGCCGCCTTCGTCAGTTGCAGCGCGCGGCGCGGACCCGCCGCGAGTCGGGCGGCGACGGAGTCGACCAGATCGTCGAGTTCGGTGGCGGGCACGCATCCAGTGATCAAGCCCGCCGCGGCGGCGTCGGCAGCGGGCAGTCGGGCGCCGAGCAGCGCCATTTCCGCGGCTTTGGCACGACCCATCGCGGCGGCGACGACCGCCGTCGCTCCGCCGTCGGGCATCAGACCGATGGAGGTGAACGGCAGCAGCAGGTAGGCGCTGTCGGCCGCGTAGACGAGATCGGCGGCCAGTGCGATCGAGGCGCCGACACCGGCGGCAGGCCCGTTGACGCGAGCGATCACCGGAAGCGGCGAGGCGATGATCGCGTGGATCACCGCGTTGGCGCTGTCCATCACGACCTGCGGTGCCGCCTCGTTGCCGCCGGCGGCCGCGGCGGCGGCCAGGTCGGCGCCCGTGCAGAACGCTGTGCCCGCACCGGTCAGCACGATCACCCGAACAGAGGGCCGATCCGCGGCCGCGCGGATGAGATCGCCCAGTTCGGTCATCGCCGCGAGATCGATCGCGTTCAGCCGTGGTTGGCGGTCGATCGTCAGGCGCAGGACGCCGCCTGCTTCCTCGACCAGAATGCTCTGGCTCATCGGGCCACCGTTTCGACGATCGACCCGGACAGGCGCCCCGCGATGAGCGCCTCGGCTTCGCGCACGATCCGCGCCACCAGGTCTGCGCAGGTGGGAATGTCATGGATCAAGCCCTGGCACTGGCCCACACTCCAGATGCCCGCGTCGAGGTCGCCGTCCTCGTAGACCTTGCGGCCGCGAGCACCTGCCACGAGTTCGCGGACATCGTCGAACGTGCCGCCACCGCGCTCGATCTCGACAACCTGGCGGCTGACGGCGTTGTCGGCGACTCGGGCAGTGTTGTTCAAGGTCCGGAAGATCAGCTTGGTGTCGAGCTCGGTGTTGGCGACGATCTGTTCCTTGACCACGTGCGCGATCGGCGACTCGATGGTGCACAGGAACCGGGTGCCCATATTGACGCCGTCCGCGCCGAGCGCCATGGCGGCGACCAGTCCACGAGCATCGGCGATGCCGCCGGAGGCGATCATCGGGATCTCGATCTCGCGAGCAGCGGCGGGAATCAGGACCAAGCCCGGTGTGTCGTTCTCGCCGGGGTGACCGGCGCATTCGAAGCCATCGATACTCACCGCGTCGACGCCGACCTGCTGGGCCTTGAGCGCGTGCTTGACGCTGGTGCACTTGTGCAGCACCTTGATGCCCGCGTCTTTGAGATAGGGCAGGTGGGTGGCCGGGTTGCCACCGGCGATCTCGACGATCGAGACGCCGCCGTCGATGATCGCCTGGCGGTACTCCGCATAGGGCGGCGGAGTGATCGAAGGCAGGATCGTCAGATTCACCCCGAACGGCTTGTCGGTGAGGTCCCTGGTCCGGGCGATTTCCTCGCGGAGCGCTTGCGGGGTCGGCTGGGTCAGTCCGGTGATGATGCCGAGACCACCCG
The DNA here is from genome assembly GCF_001613085.1 of Nocardia salmonicida NBRC 13393. Lineage (GTDB taxonomy): Bacteria > Actinomycetota > Actinomycetes > Mycobacteriales > Mycobacteriaceae > Nocardia > Nocardia salmonicida. Next base: position 46,219 of record NZ_BDBR01000004.1, on the reverse strand, counting down.
CCTCCGAGACCGCGGCCGCGAGTTCGGCACGGCCGACCCACATCATCCCGCCCTGCACGATGGGGTGCTCGACACCGAAGGCCTCGGTGAATCGGGTGCGCAGCATGGAGCCTCTCTCCGCTCAGGAGTTCTGCGCCGGCGGCAGAGAAGCCATGGGCTCTTTGCATCCGGCTAGAATCATGATTAACTTATTGAGAATGGTTGTTAACTTAACCGAGCTGGAGCGTTCCTGTCAACGAACTCGGGGCAAGTGTGAAAGCGTTGGGTCCACCCTGGTCGACCGATGATCGGGTGTGTGCGGACCGGCCCGATCCGACTCCTGCCGAAAGAAGTCAACGATGACTGAATCTCTTGTCGCAGAGGCCGTTGAACAGCAGTTTCTCGAAACCCACCATCCTGTCACCGGTGAGATTCTCGGTCGTCGGCCGGTCGCCGACGAGGCCGCTGTGGCCGACGCCGTCGCATGCGCTCGCGCGGCCGCGTCCCGCTGGGCGGGCATCGGCGCCAAGGCCAGAAAGGCCGCGCTGCGGCGATGGGCGAAGCATCTGATCGCCAACATCGACGATGCGACTCATCCGCCGCGTCACCACGTTGCGCTACCGCACCGGTAGCTGATCCTCAACTCATCGAAAACAAGGGAGAACTTCACTATGGGCGTCGAATTCAGCCCGGAACAGCAGGATTTCGCGGCGGCGGTCGCCGCGTTCGCCAAACGCGAGGCAGGTACCAGGGAAAAGCGTGACGCGCTGACCGAACACGACGCCGAGCAACACCACGCCGGTCTCTACGCCAAGATGGCCGAACTCGGCTGGCTGGGCCTGACCGTGCCCGAACAATACGGTGGCTCCGATGCCACGATGGTCGACATGTGCATCCTGCTCGAGGAAGCCATGCGTGGGCTGCTCCCGATCGGCGCGATCGGACCGACCCTGATCACCGGTGGCGCCTACGCCAAGTTCGGTACCGAAACACAGAAAGACACCGTGTTGCGCGGGATCGTTCGTGGTGCGTCGCAGTCGATCTCGATGTCAGAACCCGAAGCCGGATCCGACGTCGGTAACATCACCACCCGCGCGGAGAAGACCACCGACGGTTGGTTGATCAACGGGCAGAAGACCTGGTGTTCCAACGCCCATATCTCCGAGAACATCCTGCTCGTGGCCCGCACCGACCGTAGCGGCGGCAAGCACGAGGGCTTGACCATGTTCCATGTGCCCGCCGGTACCCCGGGGTTGAAGATCAACCCGATCGAGTTGATGGGCAACCAGAAAGAAACCAACGACCTCTACTTCACCGACTGCCTACTGCCCGAAGACGCGGTCGTGGGTGAGGTCGGCAACGGGTGGCGGCAGCTGATGACGGGGTTGAACTTCGAACGGCTCATCCTGGCCGCGATGAGTTTGGGCGCGGCCGAACGCGCGTTCGACGACACCTTGCAGTTCGTCTCCGAGCGTAAGCAGTTCGGTCGGCCGATCGGGACGTTCCAGGCGTTGCGTCACCGCGTCGCTGACCTCGCGACCGAGATCGAGTGCACCAAACTGCTGGTTTACAGCGTCGCGGCCGCGGTGGATGCGAATCCGACCAAGACCTTCGCTCGGGAGGCGTCGATGGCCAAGCTCAAGGCCACCGAAACCTCTAAACAGGTCGCGTTGGCGGGGATGCAGATGATGGGTGGTTACGGTTACGCCCGCGAGTTCGACATGGAAAAGCATGTCCGTGGTGCTTTGGTCTCGACGATCTTCGGTGGTACGAGCGAGATCCAGCGCGATATCATCGGCAAGACCTACGGTCTCTGAGACGCAGAATGAAGGGAGCGTCCGACCGGTCATGGTCGGACGCTCCCTGAATTACGGCGTGAGTCGGTGCCTACCGCGGTAGGGGCTGACCGAGCAGAATGGTCTCGAGCAAGCGGATCACAGTCTCCTGTGGACTGATTCCGTGGTCGCCGAAGGTGCGCCCGAGGTCGACTACGAGGCTGAACGCCGCGTGTACGAGGATTCGGGCCTCGCCGATGGACAGGTCCGGTCTGGCCTCTACGACCAACTTCGCCCATTCGGTGATGATCAATTGTTGAAGATGGCGCAGGGTTACCTGATCGGGTTGGTCGACATGGCTGAACTCGGCGTAATAGACGAAGGTCAGCGCGCGCTCGGCGAAAGAACCGGAGACATAGAGGTCGATCAGGGTGCCGAGTGCCTCAGCGGGAGTATCCGCAGCGGCCACCGCGGGCGCGATCGCTCCCGACACCCGGTCAGCGGCGCGCCGGAAGGCCGCTACCAGCAGGTCGCTCTTGCTGCGGTAGTAGCGATACACCGCCGATGCGGCCGACAGATCCGCGGCGGCGGCGATATCTTCCATACTGACATTCGGATAACCGCGCTCGTGGAACAGCTCGACGGCCTTGCCCAGCAGCAGATCATGCTTGAACGGCTGCGTGTGCTCGCTCTCGGGATCGGCAGGCTTCGTGCTGTCGAGTCCGCTGAGATCAGCATCGATCAGCGTCCAGCTGGTCGTATGGAGCAGCCGGGCGAGAGCTTTCGCCGGTACGGTGGCGTGGTGGTCGCCGATGCTGCTCACCACAGCGAAGATCGAGACCGCGCGAACCGCCCGGTCTCGACCGTCCAACTCGGGTCTTACCTCGCCGATCAGCTTGCGCAGCGTGGCGATGGCCACGGCGAACTGATCGGTGAACTCCTGAAGATCGGCCGGCTCGAGATAGCGGCGCTCCCAGCGGGCCAGCGCCACGGTCGGCCGATTGGCGATGGTCAAGCCGATGATGGCGTCGAGCACATGATCCACGCGCTGGCGTGGCGTCCAGTCGACGGCCTCGCCGGGTAGCTCGACCGCGCCGACGGCTATCCCGGACAACCGCAGAAGTTCTTCCCGGAACAACGCGTATTTGCTCGGAAAGTGCCGATACAGCGCGGTGGAACTGATATCGAGGCGCCGCGCGATGTCGTCCATGCTCACACCGTGGTACCCGTGCGCGCCGAAGGCGGCGGCCGATTCCGCCGCGATCTGGGCACGACGATTCTTCGGCCTGCGCCTGACCTGGCGGGTCGGCGCATCCGCGGGGGATTCGTCTGCCTGGTTGCTCGTCGTCCTACCCTTTGTTCCACGCGGGGACAGTGAGTTCCCGATGATCTTGCCTGTCATGCTATCGCCTGGGGGAGTGAGGTCGATCCGCCGGACCGAGTCATGGGGTGGGCGGCGAGGTCAACGGGGAGTTCACCTTCTCGACGAGCCAGCGGCCGTCATCGTTGCGCAGGTCGAACACCATCGACAGTTGACTCGGCTTGGCCTTGTGTTCGGTGCCCAGGCTGGAGATGGTCGTCCCGATCACCACGATCGCCTCGGCGGAGGTCTCGTCGCCCGAGCGCAGCGCGCACTGGGTGTCGGTGACCTTCGAGACGACCTCGCCCTGGGTGAGGGCGTCGCGCAGCTCGGTGCTGGTGGATTCGAACTGCTTCTTCCAGTCACCTGTCGCGCCCGCGAGAACCGCCTTGAAATAGGTGTCGAGATTCTTGCTGTCGTAGTCGGCCAACGCGGGCGCGTAGTGGCACGCGGCCTCGCGGGCCTGCTGTTGGGCCTGGAGGAGGTCGGTGTTGCTCTTGTTCTCCACGAACAGGAACACCGAGGTCGCCAGCGAGGCGCCGAGGACGATCGCGGTAGCGCCACGCAGGCCGAGAGTCTTGCGGTCCATCGCCCACCACTTGGCCTTGGTGGCCGACTTCGCATCGACCGTGGCCGCGAGCCCTTCCGATGGTGCTGTGCTGGTGGATGTTTCGTCGTTGGTCATTGCTTTTCGTGCTCCTTATCTTGGTGCGGGCACCGAGGGCTGGGACAATTCGTCGCCGGTCACACCGGGCGGCGGTCCCGCACCGTTGTCGGGTCCGGCGGGCCGTGGCGCGTTCGCCGACCCACGGACCTGCAGCGCGGGATTGTCGGTGACGCAGTAGTTGTAGAGCCGCACCCTGGTATCGGCGGTGGCCTGCGTGGGAAGAATCGGGACCGTGTCGTAGTCGCAGGTCGGTCGCGGCCACGGGTCGACGAGGGTGTAGAAGGCGTTGTCGTGAGCCGGGATGCCGACCGCCTCGGAGAAGCGGCTCAACGTCGGAAACAGCAGCTCGATCGCGGGCTGACGCAATTTCGCCGCCCGGGTGATCGCGACGAAGTTCGTCACCAGGTCCGTGATCGGGTTCTGGGTGCGGGAAATGAAGCCCCCGAGCGTGGCCAGCTGCCCCGGCCCTTCCTGGAGCAGGTGCCGCAATTCGGCATCGGCGGCGGAGAACTGCTGGAACAGGGCGCTACCCGCGTTGGTCAGAGTTCCCAGGTCGGGTTGCGCGTTCGCGGTCGTCGAGGCGATGACCTCGAGATTGCGCAGCAGATGCTCGGTCTGCGGCAGCAGATCGTTGAGCCCTGCCATCGCGCGGCTGATCCCGGAGATCATGTTGCGCAAGCCGTCCGGACCGCCCGCGAGCGCTTTGTCGAGTTCGTTGACGATCACATTGAGGCGTTCGGGGTTCAATCCGCTGACCAGGCCCGACATGTTCAACAGCACCGACTGCACCTGCACGGGCACGCCGGTGTCCGCCCGGGCGATGACGGAGCCGTCGCGCAGATACGGCCCGGTATCGGTCTCGGGTCGAAAATCCAGGTACTGCTCACCCGCGGCCGACAAACGGGCGACGGCGACCGTGCCGCCGAGCGGAATCCGGGTGCCCTCCTCGATCTCGGCCACGGCCGCGATCCCGTCGCCGGCGACCCGCACGTCATCGACCCGGCCGACCCGAACGCCACGGAACGTCACATCGCTGCCCTTGGTGAGTCCACCCGAGATGGCCAGTTCGACGGTGACGGCGTAGCGCTTGTTCGTCGGGTCGATCCGCAGAACCGCACCGCCCAGGTACCCGCTGCCCAGCAGTAGGACGACGACAAGGCCGGCATTGGCGACCGCGATGCGACGGCGAACCAGCCATTCCCACAACGGTGAATTCATCGAGGCCCCTCTTGGGTCGGCTGCTGCGGTGTGCTGTTGAGGCGGCCGGTCACCTTGGCGATCACGTCGGTGATGCTGCCGATGAACGCGGGCACATCGGTGCCGTCGGGCCAGCGGCTGCCGGCCGGATCGGTGATCGCACCGATATCGAGGTAGGACAGGATCGCTCCGACGGCCAGCGTCGGTCCTTGCACGCTGTCCATGACCGAGGGGTAGATCTTGTGGAGGCCATCGAGCGTGCCGGTGAGGTCATCGCCCATCTGCGCGAATCCGGACATCAGATTCTGGATGCTCTGGAACAGGCTGACGAACTGCGGCCCGTTCGTCGCGCTGAAGTCGCCGAGGGCGTCCATCGTCACCGCCACCTTGTTGATCAGGTCGACGATGGCCTGGTTGTTCTCGGCGAACAGCCCGATCAGTTGCGGGAAGTCGTCGGCCGCGGCACCGAGTTCGGCCTTGCGCCGAGCCAATTCGCCGGTCAGCACCGACAACCCGGAGAGCGTCGCGTCGAGATCGCCGGTACGTGCGTTGAGCGCGGCGATGACCGAGGTCATTTCCCCGATCACGTGCTGCAGTTGGGGCGCCTTGCCCGCGAAGATGGAGTTGAGTTCGGAGGTGACCTTGGCTGCCTGATTGAGTCCGCCGCCGTTGATCAGCATCGACACCGACATCATCAACTGCTCGACCGAAGCGGCCGATGCGGTGAGCTCGGCGCCGATGGTCGCGCCCTCGCGCAGCGGTGGTCCAGCGGCCTCGGCGGTGGGCAGGGTCATGGCGACGAAGATGTCACCGAGCGGGGTCGCCTGGCGCAGCTCCACGGTGGTGCCCTGCGGCAGTTGGATGTCGGTGCGGATCAGCATCTCGACATCGGCGAGGAACGACGTCGTCGAAATTGCGGTGACGACACCGATATCGGTGCCGCCGATCTTCACGTGGGCGCGGTTGGGCAGGTTGAGCGCGTCCCGGAAAGTGGCGTGCAAGGTATAGCCGGGCCCGCCGATGCCCGGTTCGGGCATCGGCAGCTCGGCCACGGTCATCGAGCAGCCGCTGCTCGATGCGGCCACGGCGGCGGCGCAGAAGGCCGCGGCCAACGTGGTGCGCAGAGTCATTTCGTCAATCCCAACAGCGCGGCGGTCAGCCCGAAGTCCGGGCCCATATCGGAGATTTTGCCGGTGCGGCAGCCGTCCAGACGCATCTGGACGCGCTCACAGAACAGCGAGACCACCTCGCTGTCGAGCACGATCTTGTCGAGCAGACCGTGCAGACGCAGCGCCTGGTGTTCTCGGCTGATCGCGTTGTCGAAGTTCTGGAACATCAGCGGACCGACATCGATGATCTCGGTCAGATTGCGGGCATTGGCCCGCATCTGGGCTGCGATCGCGACGAACTTGGTGAGCGCGCCCGCGAGCTGGTCCTGATTCTGGCCGACCACCGAGGAGGTATTGGTGATGAAGTCGTCGAGCTGGGTCAGCACCGCCTGCAGACCGGGGGACTGCTGTCCGAACAGCGCGACCAACTCGGTGATGCGACCGCTGAAATCGCGGACGGTCTGATCGTTGTCGGCGATGATCTGGGTGATCTCGCCGAGTTCGATGATGGTGTTGGCGATCTGATCCTTGTTGGCGAAAGTCAGCTCGAAGGCCGCCGACAGTTCGTCGAGCGTTTCGCGCAACCGGTCGCCGTTGCCGTCGAGCAGTGGGAAGAGCACCCGGCTCGCCATGGGCCCGTTCTGGCTGTCGCCCTTGAGCGCCTCGCCCAGCTGATCGAAGTTGGACAGGATCCGGTCCAGTTCGACGGGTGTCCTGGTGCGAGACAGCGGAAGATGCGCGCCGTCGGCGAGCTCGGGCCCTGAGCCGGTATAGGCCGGGGCGAGCTCGACATGGCGGTTGGTGATCAGCTGCGGCGACACCAGCGCCGCCATCGCTTCGGCGGGAATGCGAACATCACGGTCGACCGACATCACCACCTCGACGTAGCTGCCGCGCGGCGTCACCGAATCGACGACACCGACCGGCACACCGAGCACGGAGACCTCGTTGCCCGCGTACAGTCCGGCCACGTTCTCGAAGTCGGCGCTGATGCGCTTCTGCGCGCCCAGCACCTGGTTACCCAGTCCGGTCAGGCTGTCGGGCAGTAAGGAGCAGCCCGAGGCGAGTGTCGCGGCCAAGCAGACCGCCGCGAGCTTGCTCGTGCGTGTGGTCCTCATCAGTTGCACCCCTGTACGGCCTGTGCGAAACACAGCCAGTTGTCCGGAAGGATCCACGGTGCCCAGATCTCGCCGTAGGGGCCGTTGCCGAGCAGATTGTTGAACTGGCGCAACGTGATCGGGGCGTACTCGTAGATCCGGTCCAGGTTCTCCTTGTTCTTGGTCAGGCCGTCGGACATCGTGTTGAGGTTCGCGATCAGCGGTCCGAGTTCACCGTTGTTCTCGATACCCATGTCCTGCAGCAGCCTCGACATGTCGGCGACGTTGTCGAGCAGCTGGGTGAGCAGGGTCTGGCGCTTCTGCACAGCGGCCCCGATCGCTTCGCCCCTGGTGAGCAACACCAGCACGCTGTTGCGGTTGTCCGAGACCAGTTGGGAGACCTGATCCATGCTCTTGAGCAGGGTGTCGACCTCGTCGCGCCTGCTGTTGATCACCTGGGCGAGCGCGCCGATGCTGTCGAGGGCCTGCACCGCCATGGCGGGTGAATCGCCCAGCTGGGCACTGAACACATCGAGCGCGGTGCGCAGTTTGTTCGGGTCGATCCGTTCGATCCGCTCGAACGAGGAGGTGTACTGCGGATCCTGGATGACCTTGCTCAGGTTGTACGGAACCTCGGTGTTGTCGACCCGGATCCGGTTGTCGGGGAGCTCTTTTCCGTCGCCGGGCCGCAGCACGATGTGCAGCCTGCCGAGGATGGTCGACATCTTGATCGCCGCGTGGGCGTTGGCGCCGAGGCGGATGTCCTTGCGGATCCGCAGCGCCACCTCCACCCGGTCGTTGACCAGCTTCACCGCCTGGACCGCACCGACCTCGATGCCGGAGACATCGACTGTCGCGCCGGGCCGAAGGCCCGCGGCCTGGGCGAACTCGGCGTGAACGGTCTTGTCGCCGAGTTGGACCTGGTTGATCAGACTTGAACCGCCGAGCAATATCAGCACCGCGAGGGCCGCGATCAGGCCGAGCCGCAGGTGCCGGTTGTGCCGCAGAAATGCTGGAACGCGTGGTTTGATCATCGGCACACTTCCGATTGTGAGGTGCCGCCGACCTGCGAGAACAAGCCCTCTGGCAGGAGAACGCCCCACAGGGAGACGTCGAGGCGGCAGATGTAGGCATTGCCGTAGGTGCCGTATTGGGTGAACCTGGCGACGCCGTTGAGGAAGTCCGGGAATTCGACCGCAGCGCGATCGAGGGCGGCGCCGTTGTAGAGCAACATCATCACGCCGGTAGTGGCGTTGCGTTGCGCGTCGGCCAATCCGGGCTTGACCTGCTCGATGAGCGAGACAAGGCCGTTAGTCGCTCCCGCCACCCGTTCGACCGAACTCTTCAGCGATTCGCCCTCGGTGTAGAGCCCGTCCATCAAACTGCGAGTCTGCGTGATCAGGGTCTCCAGCTCGTCGCTGCGGTTGGCCAGACCTGCCATCACCGAGCTGAGATTGCTCAGCACATCGCCGATGATCTGGTCGCGTTCACCGAAGGTGCTGGCCAACTGGGCAGCCTGGGTGATCAGCGCCGCCAGCGACACCTCGTTGCCCTGCAATGCCTGGATGAGCGTTTCCGACAGCGAATTGATCTGGTCGGGTTGCAGCACACTGAACAGTGGTTCGAATCCGGACAACAGCGCCGAGACGTCGAACGACGGCTCGGTCCGGTCGAGCGGGATCTGCGAGCCTGCGGGGACAACGGTGCCCTCGCCGGTGCCCGGCGCCAGCGCAAGGTAGCGCTGACCGATCAGATTCTGGTATCGCACAAGGGCTTTGGTGGTATCGGTCAGGTGCTGGCGCGCCTCGATCTGGAAGTCGACCTTGGCGATGTAGTTGTCGGTGAAATCGATCTTGTCGATCCGGCCGACTCGCACACCCGCCATCCGGACGTCGTCGCCGATGCGCAATCCGAGAACATCGGTGAAGACCGCCGAATAGCTCGTGGTGTTGCCGGGGACGCTGCGTTGCAGGGTCGACCAGATCGTGTAGGTGAGCAGCGTCGCCAAGACGGCGAAGAAGCTGAAGCCGAGCAGTGCTTTGCTGGATTTCACTGTTGGACACCACCTTCGGCGTCGGGGACGATGGCAATGTTGCCCAGAATCGACCCGAGCAGGAGCAGCTGACTGAACGTCGGTTTACCGCCGACCAGTGCCGACACCGCGGCGATGCCGCCCAGCCGAGACTGCGCCGCCGGGGTGGCGGCGGGCGCGGGATCGCGAGATGCGGCGGGTGCGGTGATCCCCGGGATAGCGGGCAGTCCCGGAATGGCAGGCAGACCCGGAATCGTCGGCAGGCCGGGAACAGTCGGCACGGTGATGCTCGGCAGTGTGGGTAGCCCGGGAATCGGCAGTGCCGGTGCCGGGCCGGCGGACTCGAGTCGCTTCGGCAGCATCTGTGCCGGATACTCTTGCGGCGGTGCGACTTCTGGCACGGTAGGGCCACCGCATCGGGGTCCGGCCATGTCGCCGTAGTGCGGGCAGTCCTTGGCGGTGTACTGCTGGAACGGTGTGAACGTCACATCCATACGCCAGGTCATCTGCTTGCTGGGGCCGAAGTTGAACGTTTGCTGCAGCCTGCGCAACGAGTTGTTGAGGTTGGCCGCCGTCAACTGCAGTGCGCTGGGATCCTTGGCGATGCCACCGAGTAGCTGGTCCAGGCCGGAGACCAATTCTTTGCCCGAATCGGGATTCGCGGCGAACAGGGCGTTGACCGATTCGATGGTGGAGTTGCCCTGTGTGAGCAGCTCCACCATTTGGGTGCGGTGCTCGTTGAGCGTGCGCGCGGTCGTCACCGAATCGGCCAGTACGCCGACCAGTTCCGGTGCCGACTGGCTCAGCGCTGTCGCCGCCTGACCGAAATTGCCGAGCAGGTGACCGATTTCGGGGATCTGGTGGATGGTGGTGAGCCAGGTGTCGAGGCGCTCCACCGTCGAACCCGGTACGCGACTGCTCGGATCGAGCGCTGCGGACAGGGTGGCCAGCACCCGGCCGAGCTTCTCGGGCTGGATGGTGTCGAGCACATCGCGCAGGGTGTTGAGCGTGGTCTGCAGCTGGATCGTGGCCTGGCTGGTGTCCTCGCGGATGGTCGCACCCTCGCGCAACCCCTCGGCGGTCCCCTCGTTGTCCACGAGCTGGAGCGAGGAGACGCCGAAGATGTTGTCGGGGATGACGCGCACGGTGACCGTGTTCGGAATCGTCTGCGCCAGACCCGGCTTCAGTTCCAAGGTGGCGTGCTGGCGTTCGCCCTTGGCGACCATCTCCACCGAGCCGACCGAGCCGACCAGCATGCCGCGGTACTTCACGTCGGCGCGCTGAGGTAGCCCGTCACCGGTACTGGTGAGGTCGGCACCGACCACCACCGTGTCCTCGAACTCGCCGTTGTAGCGCAGTGCGAGCAGATACAGAGCGACCGCGAACGCGGTGATCACCGCCAGTCCCGCGAGCGTGAGCTGCAGGGGTTTGGGGCCGCGGCCGCTGAGATCGAGAATCATTCGATCGACCTATCCCGAGATCCGGAATCCGGGGTCGATGCCCCAGATCGCAAGCGTGAGAAACAGATTGGTGAAGACCATGACGACGATGACCATCTTGATGGCCTGGCCCGCCGCGACGCCGACGCCTTCGGGGCCGCCAGAGGCGACGAAGCCGTAGTAGCACTGGATGAACGCCGCGATGAGAACGAACACCACCACTTTGAAGATCGAGAAGAACACGTCCCCGCCGATCAGGAACTGGAAGAAGTAGTGGTCATAGGTGCCTGCGGTCGTCCCGCCGAGGAACAGCACCGACAGCTTGGTCGCTATGTAGGCGACCGCGAGGCCGAGTGTGTACAAGGGGATGATGGTGATCGTGGCCGCGATCATCCGGGTGGTTACCAGATAAGGCAGCGGCCGGATCGCAATGGATTCCAGTGCGTCGATCTCTTCGGAGATCCGCATCGAGCCGAGCTGCGCGGTGAATCGGCAACCGGACTGGATGGCGAAGGCGAGCGTGCCCAGGATCGGCGCGATCTCACGGGTGGTGGCGAAGCCGGAGATGGCCCCGGTCAGCGGTCCCATAGTGAGCAGGTTCAACGCGGTGTAGGACTCGACTCCCACGGTGATGCCGCCGAACGCGCACAGCGCGATGACCACGCCCACTGTGCCGCCGCCGACGATGAGCGAGCCGTTACCCCAGCCGACATCGGCGACCAAACGGGCGACTTCCTTGCGGTAGTGGCGCAGCGTGAACGGGATGGCGATCAGCGCTTGGAAGAACACGATGGCCTGGTGACCGAGGCGCTGATTCGCGTGGACGGGAATCTTGGCGGTCGCTTTGATCGCGCGGACCGGACGCAGTGCCGGTGGGATGTACTCGGCGGCCATCTCACACGACCTTCGCGGGGAAGAAGATGTTGTACAGCTGGGTGACGATGATGTTGGTGGCGAACAGCATCAGGATCGAGGTGACCACCGCCGAGTTCACCGAATTCGCGACACCGCCCGGACCACCTTTGGTGTGTAGGCCGATGTCGCAGGCGATGATCGCGGTGAGCAGGCCGAAGATCGCCGCCTTGAACAGCGCGGCCACGAGGTCGTTCGCGACCGCGAACGAGGCGAACGAGCTGATGAACGATCCCGGTGTGCCCTGTTGGGCATAGACGTTGAACATGTAGGCGGTGGCGAAGCCGACGAACACGATGAACCCACACAACAGCATGCTCACCAGTACGGCGGCGACCAGTCGCGGGACGACCAGTCGGCGCACCGGGTCCACACCCATCACCTTCATCGCGTCGATCTCCTCCCTGATGGTGCGGGAGCCCAGATCGGCGCAGATGGCCGAGCCGACCGCGCCCGCGATCATCAGTGAGGTGACCAGTGGTGCGCCCTGGCGGATGATGCCGAGCCCGGCGACCGCGCCGATGAAGGTGGTGGCGCCGACCTGATTGACCAGCGCACCGACCTGGATCGAGACCACCACCGCGACCGGAATCGCGACGAACACGGTCGGCAACGCCGAGACGTTGGCCATGAACGCGCACTGCTTGATGAACTCCTGGAACGGAAATCGCCGTTGCACGAGCGACAGGAACAGCTGCGCGATCGTTGCCCTGCCGAGCAGGACCTGCCTGCCGAGGGTCTCGAGCGACTGCTGGGGATGCCGTCGCCAGAGCCCGGTGGCGCTGTCGATGAGCCGTCCGATCTCGGACGGTTCGGTGGCCGGTTGCGGCGTCACGCTGCACCGATCCTTTCTTGCTGCGGGGGATTGTGTTCCCGGCTGCTCAGAGCGAGCTCAGCCAGTGTTCGAGGAGGACGACGAGTGCGCCGACGGCCGCCAGACACAGGGCGATGACGCAGAGCAGCGCGATCCACATGCCGAATCGAAGAACAGGATTTACCTGTGTCCGCCCGCCCAGGATCTTGACGATGATCACGACGATGTCGATGACCCAGACCAGCGCCATCATCAGGTCATCGTCACATTCGCGAAGGTGAGGACCGGCCAACAGACGATCGATCCGATGAACGAGACGATCAGGTCGACCCCGTGAAGGTCACTCAGATGACTGGTGTGGGTGAATGTCCAGATGACTCCCACCAGTCCGTAGGGGATGCCGATGATGATGAGAGTGCCGAGGAATTCGGACACCTTCATCTCATAGCTGAGAAACCTGTCCAGCCGTCGCAACATGGTGGTACCGGTGTCCTTCCTCGGGACCTTGGACGACGTCAGGCCTGCCGGCCGCCGTCGTTGGCGGTGCGTTGTTGTTGTCGAGCGTTCTTCAGGGGTGGACCCGAAGAGCGATCGCCTTCCCGTGAGTCGTTCCAGAAGCACGACGCTTCTGTGGCACGGGAGGCCGACCATCGAAGATCAAGTTACTACTCATTCTCATCGCTGTGATGAGAATTACCGGTAACATATCTCATAGATTCGGGATTGCCTATAGGGCGTCGAATCGTAGGCCGTCGCAGGTCGCGCCCGCGGCGTCCCGACTCGCGGGTCGTCCGACGTGACCGATGGCGAGTGGAGGGGCCACCGCATCGGCACCGGACGCCACTGAGGGGTGTGTGCCGGTGCCGATGCGGTCCGCGCATCATGCCCCCAACCCGTGATGCTGCGGAATCGACGGTAACATAATGTGTCAATAGTGGCCTAATGGCTGGTATTGGCCATGATTCGACGGCAAGTGATAAGAATGAATATTAACTTACTCGAGGGATGTCGTCGTATGGTCGGCGACTGTGCAGGAGGTTCATGATGTCAGCTGTCATCGTCGATGTGGTTCGTACACCGTCGGGTCGGGGTAAGTCCGGCGGCGGACTGTCGTCGGTACATCCGGCCACGCTGCTGGCCGGTGTGTTGGCGGAGTTGGTCGCGCGCACCGGGATCGACCCGGCCCTCGTCGACGATGTGATAGCCGGGTGCGTCACCCAGAGCGGCGAACAGGCCAACAACATCGCCAGGACCGCGGTGCTGGCGGCGGGGTTCCCGGAGTCGGTGCCCGGCACCACGGTTGATCGACAGTGTGGTTCGAGCCAGCAGGCCGTGCATTTCGCCGCCCAGGGTGTGCTCGCCGGCGCGTACGACGTGGCGATAGCCTGTGGCGTCGAGTCGATGAGCCGCACCCCGATGTTCTCCAACACCCAGGGCAAGGACTCCCTGCGTGGCCCGCTCGCCGCTCGCTACCCGGCCGGCCTGATCGGCCAGGGGATCGCGGCCGAGATCATCGCTGCCCGCTGGAAACTGGACCGCGCGGTCCTCGACGAGTTCGCGGCGCGCTCGCATCGGCTGGCTGCCGCCACCGCGGCATCGGGCGGCTTCGACGCCGAGCTCGTTGCCGCCGGCGACCTCGTGGCCGACGAGACGATACGCACGGGCACCACTGTCGAAGGCTTGGCGAACCTGCGCCCAGCCTTCACGGATCCCGCTCTCCTCGACCGGTTTCCGGAGATCGACTGGTCGGTGACCGCGGGCAATTCCTCGCCGCTCACCGACGGCGCGTCGGCGGCGCTCATCATGAGCGAGGCGATGGCGGCGAAACTGGGGTTGACCCCCCGCGCCCGCTTCCACTCCTTCGCCGTTGTCGGCGACGATCCCACACTCATGCTCACCGCCGTCGTCCCCGCGACCCGCAAGGCGCTCGAACGGGTCTCCCTCACTGTCGACGACATCGATACCTTCGAGGTGAACGAGGCGTTCGCCCCGGTTCCGCTCGTCTGGCAGCACGAGCTCGGCGCCGACCCGGCCAGGGTCAATCCGCGTGGCGGCGCCATCGCGCTCGGCCACCCACTCGGTGCTTCCGGAACCCGTTTGCTCGCGACGATGGTCAATCATCTGGAACAGACCGGCGGTCGCTACGGACTCCAGACCATGTGCGAGGCGGGCGGCCTGGCCAACGCCACCATCATCGAACGTCTCTGAGGCTGCGCCGATAGACGAGTGCCCGCCGGACGCGACGAGCGATCGGCGGGCTGGTTCGTGAAGAGCGGGACACAGGACTCGCGGCAGTGGGGACAACAGGGCCTGGACATCCCACGCCGCGAGTCGTGTGCTCCGGGAGTGAACTCCCGGTCGTGTCCACCCGGCGCCGCGGTGCATGCCCGCTTCGCAGCGAGGGTGAATGGCCATCAACTTAATGATCGCGAGCGACGCTGTCAATCACTTGTAATCGCTCTTCCAGTTCCTGGATCACGCTCCTTCAGTTCTGGAATAGTCAGTAACATAATGGGCATGTCGGTGTACCCTTGGCACCGAACCGCGTTCGCGAGGTGTGTCGGGCTGCTGTGCGTCGCCTCGGCTGCTCGGTCGCGCGGCACATCTGGGAAAGGATGACGATGAGCACGGCAATCAGGCCTGGCGAACCCAATTACGTAGACCCACACAGTGATTCCTACGTCGACGAAGGCGCGGCCCCGGTGTGGCGTGGGTCGGCCACCCCGGCGGTGGAATTCACAGCGCCGGAGCATGCGCTGACTCTCGATCGGGTTCGCCTCCATATTCCCGACACCCACCGGTCCCCGCGCAAACGACCCGCTCAGTTGGCCGATGCCTTGGACTTCTGGATGTTCGCGGGTGCGGCGGCGAACGTGGCGATGCAATTCGCGCACCAGGGAGTCGCGGCGGGTGTGATGGAAAGTCAGGTCGAATCCGGTGCGCTCATGGTGCATCCGTGGAAGCGGCTGCGGACCACCTCCGCCTACCTCGCGGTGGCGGTGCTCGGCACCGACGAGGACAAGCTGGCCATGCGGCAGGCAGTCAATGTCGCGCACCGCCAAGTGAGGTCTCGGCCGGATTCGAAGGTGAAATACAACGCCTTCGACCGGAACTTGCAGATGTATGTGGCCGCGGCGATCTACATCGGTTTCGAGGACACCCACCAACTGCTGTGCGGCAAGATGACCGACGACGAACTCGAAGCGTTCTACCAGGGCTCGGACACCTTCGGCACCACGCTCCAGGTACACCCCGATATGTGGCCGAAGACGCGCGCCGAGTTCGACGACTACTGGCTGGAGGCGTGCAGGGGGGTGGTGTGCGACGACGAATTCCGCGCCTACATCGACGATCTGCTGCACCTGCGGATGGTCCACTGGTCCATCCGGGTGATGTTCGGCAGCCTTCTGCGGTTCCTGACCGCGGGCTTTCTGCCGCCGCATTTCCGCGAGCAGATGGCGGTCGAATGGAGCACCTCGGATCAGCGCCGATTCGAGCACCTTTTCCAGTTCGTCGGCTTCGTCAACCGCTTCATCCCGAAGTTCATCAGGTTCGCCGGCACCAACGCGATGATGCGCGACGTGCGCAACCGCATCAGGAAGCAGCGGGCCCTCGTCTGATCGAACGGGGCCGATGACCGCGGCGGGTGAGGCGTTCTCCAAGCCGCCGCGCTCGCGCCGTTATGACGTAGTCGGCGCGTGGGTGTCGATCGCCCGCAGTTGCTCGGGGTCGACGGCTCGCAGAACCGCCAGTGACGCTGTGATCGCCAGATCGCAGGCCGTGCTGATGTCGGCTCCCGCGAGGATGACGGCGCGGTAGGCAACGTCCAAGCTGATGCCGAGGAGCATCGTGGCGAGTGTGTCCGCGCCGCCGTCGATGGGAGTTCCACGCTCGGCGTAGTTGGCTCGCAATCGTTCGGCGATACGCGGTTCGAGAGCGGCGGACAACCGACGCCCGGGGTGGCTGTCGTCGTATCGGTTGTCGAGCAGGACGCGGAATCCTTCGGGGTGGCGGCGGGCGTAATCGAAGAGCGACTCGATCGAATAGCGGGCCCGCTGCCCGTAGCTCATCGTCTCGCCGTTGTCATAGATCTCGAACATCCAGGTGGTCAACGCGGCGAGCTCGCGTTCGATAACAGCGTCGACGAGTGCGTCACGGGAGCCGAAGTGGGCATAGAGGGTCACTCTGGAGGTATCGGCGCGCTGAGCGATGGTGTCCATCGTTGCCCGATCGACACCCACCTCGGCGATCACCGCGCACGCCGCATCCAGGAGCACGGAGTCGGTCGGGCGATTGCGGGTGCTGCGGCGCGCGGGCGCCTTCGCGCGGCGATCAGGGTGCCCGGTTCCGGCCAACCTTCCTCCTCGATGCTGTCCCACGTTCCGTTCGTGGCGGTGTCAACCTTCGGCATTACCGAAGTAGGCCGCCTCGACCATATCTCGGCGACCACGGAGCTCATCCGCGGAGCCGGACAATACGGCCCTGCCGTGATGGAGCACGACGGCCGTATCGGCGATCGACAACGCCAGTTCGATGTGTTGTTCGACCAGTACCACGGCCATGTGCTGGTCGTCGGCGATCTGACGCAGCCGGGGGAGCAGGCCCTCCACGGCGATCGGCGACAGCCCGAGGCTGAGTTCGTCGACGAGCAGGACCTTGGGTGCGCACAGCAGTGCTTTCGCCAACGCGAGCATCTGTTGTTCGCCGCCGGAGAGAGTGCCGCATCGGCGCGACCGCATCGACCGCAGCGCGGGGAAGTAGTCGAAGACGTCATCGACGGAGGGGCCGTGCTTGCGGCGGGCCAGGCGCAGGTTGTCGTCGACCGACAAGCGGTGGAAGACGCCCCGGCTGTCGGGGACCAGGATGACGCCGCGGCGCGCGTTGGCTTCCACCCGGCGGTCCAGCGGTTCGCCGAGCGCGGTGATGATGCCGGACAGCGCAGGCAACGCCCCGACCGACGCGAGCAGAGTGGTGGTCTTGCCTGCCCCGTTCGGACCCAGGAGTGCGAGGATCTCACCCGCTCGCACCTGGGCGTTCAGATCGCGTACGGCGGGCACGCCACCGTATCCGACAGTGAGCCCTTCGATGTACAGGGCGGACTTCACCTCGATCAGCGGCCTTTCCGGCATCGCCGATGTGGTCATTTGCTGTCTCCTACCGGTCGGGCCGCGTCGTCGTCGGTGCGGGCGGTGCCGAGATACGCGGCGATCACCCGTGGGTCCTCCCGGATTCGGGCAGGCTCGCCGGCGGCGATGACGACACCGAAATCCAGCACGTAGAGCCGCGAACAGGTGTCGAGTACCAGAGACATGTCGTGGTCGATGAGCAATACACCGACACCCGCGGTCGCGATGCGCCGCAGATGCCGACCGAAGTCCCGGCTCTCGTGGGTGTCGAGTCCAGCGGCGGGTTCATCGAGGAGCACCACCTTCGAACCACCGACCAGCGCGCGAGCCACCCCGACCAATTTCTGCTGGCCCAGGGTCAATTCGCCGGGACGCTGGGCCGCGACGCCGGGTACACCCACCAATTCCAGTGCGGCGTCGATGGTTTCGCTCGGCGGCGCCGAGCCGCCGACGATGTCGGCGAACAGCATGCGCAGACCGGTCGGCTGGATCGCGACGGCGAGATTCTGCGCCACCGTGAGGTCGCCGAAAAGCTCACCCGCCTGCCAGGTTCGGGCCAATCCGGCACGTCGTCGTCGATGCGTGCCGAGTCGGTCGAGTGCGGTGTCTTCGAGGGTGACGTTTCCGGTGTAGGGGGTGAACCCGGTGACCGCGTCGACGAACGTCGTCTTTCCCGCGCCGTTGGGTCCGATCAGACCCACGATTTCGCCGGAGCCGACGGCGATGTCGATGTCGGTGTTGGCCGCTACACCGCCGTAGCGAACCGACAATCCGTGGGTCCGCAACAGAGGTTGCACGCTATCGGACATGCGCTACTGCCTTCTTTCCCGGCTCAGCGGCCTCGTCGCCGGTGATTTCACGGCCGCTCCGGCGTGGGATCGTCGCGGTGAGCCACTCGAATGCCGAGGTCATCGCCCCCGCGACGCCGACCGGGTTGAGCACGGCCATCAGCAACAACACAGTCGCGGCGATGACTTCGTAGTATTCGCCGAGTTCGAGAGTCTGGTTGAGGAATACGTAGCCGACGCCCAGTGGGCCGAGGGTGCCTGCGATGAACGCGCCCGACACGGAGGTGATGCCGCCGACGTACGTCATCGCCAACAGCGTCAGGCCGATCATCACGGTGAACGAACCCGCCGAGAGCTGGCCCCTGCTGTAGCCGATCAGACAACCGCCGATGCCGGCCAGGAACGCCGAGACAGCGAAGCCGAGCAATTTCGTTGCGGCGACGTCGATTCCGACCGATGCCGCTGCCCGCTCGTTGGACCGCACGGCCAACATCGCCCGACCGGTCGCGCCCGCCATGATCCGCATCACCGCCAATGTGCAGATCGCGACGACCACCAGGACCATCAGCGAAAAGGGCAGCGTGACAAGGTTGGTGCCGTCACGAACCCCCAGGTCGATACCGAACAGGGTGGGGTCGGTGATGATGTTGCCCTGCGCGGGAGTCAACGAGGGGTTGTTGAACACGAAGCTTTGAATGGCTAATGCGGCAGCCAAGGTCACCACCGCCAATTGGGCGCCGCGGATACGCAACGCAGGCACCGCGACCAGGATGCCCAACGCGGTGGCCGCCAAGGCGGCTGCGATGATGCCGAGCGGAAAGGGAACGTGCCATTCGGTGGACAATTTCGACAGGGCGAAGCCCGCCGTGCCGGCGAAAGCCATACTGGCCAGCGAGATCTGACCGAGGTACCCGGTCAGCAAAACCAGTGACAGAGCGATCAGAGACAGAATGATCGAGGTCACGACGCCGTAGCGCCACGTCCCGGTCGTCATGACGATCGCGAGGACCGCGACTGCCAGCACCGCGACGGTCGGGGTGATCTTGACCCGGGGGATTCGCACGGCGGGCATCTTCACCGCCCCGAGTGACCCGCGAGCCGGTATCCGGCCACCGAGCAGGAACAACGCCACGACAACGATGACGAACGGCACGGCGTCGGAGAGCCCGGACTGCGCCCAATTCGGCCACAGGTCCTTGGTGTCGACCCAGAGGATGACCGCCTGGAACGACCCCAACGTCAATCCCGCCGCACAGGCAACGCCGAAGGACGACAGTCGCCCGACCAGCGCCGCCGCCAGCGCAGGGATCACATAGAACGTGTAGCTCGTCTCGTTCAATCCGATGGTGAAGGCCGCGAGCACCCCGATCAGTCCGCACGCGGCGCCGGTCAGTGCCCAGACGATCGCGGCCAGCCGGTCGGGCGAATATCCGGTCAGGCGTGCGGCGAGTTCGTCTTCCGAGCCCGCGCGAGTCGCGATGCCGACAGTGGTGAGCGTGAAATAGGCCCGCAGACCGACGGCGATCGCGATCGCGATCGCGGCCAACACGAGATCGGACACGTTGACCAGCGCACCGGCCACCGTCACCGTGCTCTCCGGCAGAATCGGTGTGGCGAAAAGGTTTTCGGTATCGAACCGCAGTCCCACCAATGCCTGGATGAACAACATCAGTCCGACCGAGGCAACCACCTGCGCCAACACCGGCGCGTGACGCAGGGGGCGGAATACCACCAGATGCGCCAGCAACGCCCACACCGTCGCGGAGGCGATTCCCAGTGCGATCGCCGCCACCATGGGCGTCGGGTGATCTTCACTGCCGAGCGCGATACTGCCGAGCGGCAGGACGAATGTCCCGTCGGTGCGCAGGGCCGCGACGACATAGACCGCCCACAGGGCGAACGCGCCCTGCGCGAAATTGATGATTCCGGTCGCGGCGTGCACGCCCACCAGTGATGTGGCCAAGACCGCGTATACCGCGCCGGTCGACAGACCTAGGAAGACGAATTGCAAGAACTGGCCCATGTGCCCTGTTTTCTGTGGATAGCCCAGGCCCCGGCGGACAGGTCGCCGATAGTGCGAGCGCCCTGTCCGCCGAGGTCATCCGGATCGGTTACGCCGCACCCGGAATCAATTTGAGGACCTCGAAGCTGGGCGTGATGTACCCACCGGAGACCGGTGTCGTCTTCTTGTCCCCGGTCACCTCGAACAACAACATGTCGGTGGTGCAGTTGGGCGTCGTGGCTTTGCCGCAGTTCAGTTTCGGGCCGAGGAAACTCTGGTAGTCGACGAGCCCCTTGAGCGCCGTGAGGATCGCCGGACCGGTGAATTCGGCAGGCGGAGCGGCGGTGAGTGCCTTGGCGAGATCGATCAGAGTGGCGAAGGTGCCGTACGCGTAGAACCCCGCCGTTCCACCGGCGTTGTCGATGAATTGTTCAGCTGTCTTCAGATTCGATTTCGCGGGCTCGGGAGCCGAGTCGATGGCAGGCGGCAGCCACACCGGCGAATAGGACTGAGCACCGACGGCCTGTGCGCCCATCACGTCGACGTATTCCGTACACGCGGCCAGAAAGACTGTGCCCGAATACTTCACGGACTTCAGTGCTTGGGCCAGCTTGTTGCAGGTGTTGTCGTTGGGCGCGGTCATCAGACCGCCCGCGGCGGGAGAACCGTCCGCGATCGTGGACGCGAGGGCGGTGAAGTTCGGTCCCGCCGGCGGGTAATAGGCACTCTTGACATCGATTCCCAACTGTTTGCCCAGCGGGGTCAGGAGACCGTCGAACACCTGATGCGCTTGGGGCAGATCGGAATTGACCAAGGTCAACGAGTTCTTTCCTGCCTGCTTCAGTGATTGCAGGAATCCGACCAGGAACGCCGCAGGCGGCGGACCGAAGAACACGCGGTTCTCGGGAACCGCGCCGGTCGCGGTATTGAAGGGAATCTGGCCGATCAGCGGAATCGCCGCTGACGTCAAAATCGGCATCGCCGCGGCCGATTCGGCGTTGTAGCCGTCGACCGCCGCCACCACGCCTGCCTGCACGAACTGGTTGGCGCACGAGATCGTGGACTCCGGCGAGGTGTTATCGATACCGCAGTCGACGATTTCGATCGGGCGGCCGTTGATCCCGCCGATCTGGTTGTTGATGTACTCGACCGCCGCGTTCCTGCCGGTGGTCACACCCGCCTGGGTAGCCGGGCCCTTCGAGGGATTGAACAAGCCGATCTTGATCGGGGCGCCGGCCGCCTTGACTCCCGGCGCGATGGCGGACGTGCTGCCGCCCGCCTCGGAACTGCTGTCGTCACCGCACGAAGCAACGGAGAACACACACGCTGCGGCCACCGCAGCCGCGGCGATCCGGCGAGAATTACTGGCCATTCTGAATGCCTTTCCAGGCCGGTTGTCCTGGCGAACAGCGCCGGTCAACCCGTCGATCTCATGTTCGACGCCTGATCGCCCGTTGGCGATTCCAGCGACCCGACCGCTACTTGTGATCTGGGCCACTTGAAGCTAACCCAGCCTTACAAGCGTGTCAAGCTGAATTCGGAACCTCATCGCCAGCGTGAAATGCGAGGTGAGAAGCCTTATCTCGCGGGTTTCCCACCGTGGTCAGATCGGGCAGCCGCCGTTGCGCTCCGCGGGGACCGAGAAAGTGTCCAGCGCGTACTTG
The DNA here is from genome assembly GCF_001613085.1 of Nocardia salmonicida NBRC 13393. GTDB lineage: Bacteria > Actinomycetota > Actinomycetes > Mycobacteriales > Mycobacteriaceae > Nocardia > Nocardia salmonicida. The sequence continues at coordinate 24,258 of NZ_BDBR01000004.1, read as the reverse complement.
CGATGAACGTGGACGAGCTTCTCGTACTGGAGTCGGTTGTACGCGAGTGGCGCCAGCAGCAGCCGGTCCGGCAGAAGCCGCCACGCCGCCTGCAACACCGTGGTGTAGACGGCGAATTCCACATCGTGGCGCGGGCGCAGCCGGAAACCGGTGAGTGCCTGCATTTCCGGAACCATCGCCTTGGACGAGCAGACTTGAATGACGTGACCGACGATCGGCCGAATGAGCAACCACATCGGCGACAGCGCTGCTCGCGCGGGCGCGGAGATCCCGATCGTCGGCAGCGGCAGCCTCGTGAGCGCGGCGAACTGTTCCACCAAGAAGGGGTTGGACTGCAATTCGGTGTCGACCATCCGGTCGTAATAGGCGGTCGCCTCCGCCAGCGTCGCGGGCAATTTCCCGGAGTCGGCGCGCAGTTCCAGGTCGGAGAACGATTCCCGCAGCAGTTGATAGGCCGCTTCCTGCTCCGCGGGTCGCAGCACGGTGCCGGTGCAGTAGGTGAAGGTTCGCAACGCGAGGTAGACGCCACTGAGACCCACCCACACCCACGCATCCGGATTCAGTGCGCTGTACCGGATCTCGGAATAGTCACCCGTGCCGCGGCCGTGGACATCACGGTGTCGCGTCTTGAGCCAGTCTGCCTCGGCGGCTCTATCGGCCGGGTCGCCCCAGATGGCCAGCAATGACGAGAACCCGCTGCGCACACCACGATTGGCGAAGTTGTCCGCGAATCTGCCGGTTCGATCCACCGCGGCCGCGACGGGCACCAGGGCTACTTGATCGAACGCCGCGCCGGCGAAGACGGCGGATAGGGCGCTAGCGGTGTGTTTGCGGAACTCGGTCATCACCTCGGGGCGGATCGAGTTCTGTGTGGCTGGGGATTGTTGAGAGTCCAGGACCTCTCGAATCTTCGCGTCCCGAGTCACCTCGCCACCTCATTGTGATAGTAGTACTGCGATCAGACTATCATTCAGTCTCGGATATCGGCAGTGGCGCTTTCGTGTCTCCGCCCGCTCGCGGGTGGCCGCGCTCCGCTCGAGACGGCCGAATCAGCCGGTAGGGTGTCAGCGGTGAACGACCACCCAGCCCCCTTGCCCGAATCCTGGGCCGAGCTGAGTCGACTGGACGCCAAATCCCGGCGCATCGTCGATGCCGCTCGTGAGTCTTTCGTGCAGGTCGGCTTCGAAGAAACGACGATGGTGCACATCGCCGACGGCGCCGAAGTGGGCGTCGCGACGGTCTATCGCAGGTTCGGGACCAAGTCGGCGATCGTCCGATACGCGCTGATGGCCGAGGCCGAACGGGTCGGCGACATCATCTACGAGGCCATGCGGAAATCGGCGGGCCCGGTCGGTGCGCTCGCGGAGATGTTCTCGGCCTTCGTCAGTGAAGCTTCCGCACCACGGCTGCTGACGCGAAACCTGCGCACCTCGGGCGCCGCCGAGCAGATGGCCGATTTCGTGACCGGTGACGAATTCGTCGATCACGGGCGCATCGGTGTCGCCCGGTTCATTGCCTACTGGCAGCAACGCGGCGAGCTCGGCGACTTCGACCCCGACGTCGTGGCCGAGCTGTTCGTCAGACTGACCATGTCGTTCATCTCGAATCCGGGTGGGGTACTTCCGCTCCATGATGCCGATGCCGCACGCGATTTCGCCCGGCAGTACCTCGCTCCGCTGCTGTTTCCGCACGCCATTCGATAGCGGGCGGGCGGGGCGGGTTACTGCTTCGGACGCACCTTGTACGCGGCCGATTTCAGCTCCCGCTTCTTCATCCGCTCGATGGACTGGTGGTGCTTTCGCGCATGGTAGGCGATCGGAAAATAGGTCAACCGTTCCGGCAGCACGCGGTAGGCGAACCGGATCACCGTATAAATTCGCTCCAGGCTGCGTTGTTCGGCGTGGCTCCATTCGACGCCGATCATGGCTCGCAGTCGCGGGTCGAGTAGACCGACGATGGACAGATAGTTGAATCGCAGCATGGGCAGCAGCGCCAATCGCAACACCCGATCCGCTGGAAACGGCATCTTCGCCAGCTGTTCGATCTCGCCGTCACGCAGTTGCCGGAACTGCTCGCGCACATCGTCGGTGGCGCACAGGACGTCGCGGACCATGTGCTCGTAATAGGTGTCGAACTCGGCCCTGGTCTGCGGGTAACCCCTCATCGGCACCTGCAATATCCGCGCGATGCGGATATTATCGGCCAGCAACTCATCCAATTCCGCAGCGGTGAACTCGCGCCCGATCAGCAGTGGTCCGGCCTTGGCGGTGGTGACGTAGGCGGTGGCGATAACCCATTGGTAGGCATCGGGATTCAGGGCGCTGATGGATTTCCCGTCCGCGTTCTTCATCCGCAACGGTTCGTGCAGCGAACGCAGGCGTTGGCCTTCCTTGATCGCTTCGGCACCGCCGTAGGTCCAGCGCAGCACCGAGTCGACCGACCGAATGGCGCGTCCCGCCGGATCGGTGCGCGAGACCGAGTACTTGTCGACGACGTCGCGGATGGTCGGGTGCAGACCCTGCATGGCGAAGGCGGCGCCTTCGACCATGAGGTAGGTCCAGTGGCCGACCATCTCGGCGGTCATCGAATCGATGGCGACCAGTTCGATCGGGTCAGCGGGGTCGATGCCGACTCTCGCACTTCGCGGTTCGGATTCGTTGCCGGAGTCGGCATTTCGGTGAGTGGTGGTGGTCATCGTCTTCCTTCTGTCTCCGGAGATCAGCGTGTTCCCGGTGGTGGCGGCCCGGATGCGGATCTTGCCGCGGCCGGGATCGCACACGATCAGCGCGAAGACCGGATGACGTACAGACCGCTGTGATAGTTGAACTGCTACGAAGCTATCAAAATGCCTCGGTTTGTGGCCCAGTATCCATAGTTTGATCGTCCAAGAAGCGATAGGCGCTCGGCTAGCTCGGTGGCACGGCCACGCGCACCGCGATGTGCCCCGGTGGCCAGCAGGAGTGGGCCAGCACCGCGATCGGCAGCGCCGCCGAGACGTAGAAGCCGGGCCGTTTCCTGGCTGTGAGCGCGAATTGACTTCCGCGACGACGATTTCGACAAGGCTGTTCCTGTGGATGACGGGCGAGTAGCCCGGACTCGCAACCGGTAGCGCACTGCGTGGGGGAGACGGTGTGCCGATATCGAGGGACCGGCAGTTGGTGAAAGCTCATCGGGATTCGATCACGGGTCCAGCCACAGCGCCTCGCAGGGCATTCGCCGGTTCGGGAGAAACCCATCGCTGATCTCTATGGCGACGATGGAGGGATGCGGGTGGGATAGCCTGTCGCGCAGGTAGTTCCGCACAGCGGTGCGGCAACCGCAGAAATCCACGACCAGGTCGGCACTGATCACTCGCAGGTGAGTGTCGGGTTCCTCGGGGCGAGGCGATCGAGAGAGCGGCATCAGCCTCTACTGTCAACAATCGCGCCGGGGCGGCTGTGTGTGCGGTAGTGCTTCGGGAGTAGCAGGCATAGGTCGACTGCCGACACCGTGTGACCTCCCTGTTTCTGCACCGAGTATGCTGAAAATGATCCATTACTTAACTCGGCCATCATGCTACATCAGTCCAGTATATGTAGTGATCTAGGCCATATCGCACTAGATATTCTAGCTGTACAGGGATGGAATAGTTAGTAACTTATCGTATCAAAGGGAGATCTCGGAATCTGATACCTCTCCCAGACTGCCCGACTGAGATGGTGCTCATGAGGCCCGTCCGTCGGCTGCGCGAAGCGCCCGACGTGCGATCGCCCACCGTTGTGTCTCCAAGGGGCCGTCGTCTATGCGGAACAGCCGAACCTCGCGATACAGCCACGACAGTGGAGCGTCCTCGAAATTACCTGGCGCACTGCAGATCTGCAGCGACCGGTCGACCACCCGCCCCACCGCCTCGGCAACGAATGTCTTCGCGATCGAGGTCGCCTGCGCCGACGGGTCGCCCGCGTCGAGCAACAGGCACGCCCGGTCCACCAATCCGCGGGACGCCGCGATGTCGATCTCGTTGTCGGCGATCAACTGCTGGACCATGCCGAGATCGCCCAGCCTGCCCCCGGACGACGACTGGGTGGCGGCGCGCGCCACCGCGATGTCGGCAGCGCGCCGCGCTGAGCCGAGCCAGCGCATGCAGTTGGTCAGCCTGGTGTTCCACAGTCTGGTCTGGGCGTAGTCGAATCCGCGGTCCACCTCGCCCAGGACCATATCGTCGCGCACCTCGAGATTCTCGAAGATCAACTCCGACTCCCGCGCGAACACGGTCGCCCGGTCATGCTGAACCCGTAAACCGGGTGCACCCGCGTCGACGAGGAACATCGTCGCGCCGCCCCGGGAATCCGGCTCGCCACTCGTGCGCGCCACCACGATGGCGAACGCGGCGCCGTCGGCGCCGGTGACGAACCATTTCCGGCCGTTGATCACCCACCCGTACCTGGTCTTCTCGGCAGTCGTGCTCAGAGTGGACGGGTCGAACCCGTTGCCGGGCACCGGCTCTGTCATCGCGAAACAGGACCGGATTCGGCCGGATGCCACGGGCAGCAGGTATCGATCCTGTTGATCCGGCGACGCCACTCGTTCGAGCAGGTGCATATTGCCTTCGTCGGGTGCTGCGCAGTTCTGTGCGATAGGGCCGAACAGCGAATACCCGGATGCCTCGAAGACGGGTGCGCGATCACGCATGTTCAGGCCGAGTCCGCCGAACGCCGCACCCACCTGGGGAGCGAAGACCCCCGCTGTCCTCGCCGCGGTCTGCAACGCGCGCCGCACGTCGCCGGGCAGGTCGTGCGCATTCCCGCCGTGCTGCTCCTCGACCGGCAAGATCAGCTGTCGCACCAGCAACTCGGTCTTCTTGGTCAGATCAGCGACCGCCGTCGCCACGCCGTCGCCGGTCATCTCGACCACTCGGTGATCGAGGCGCTCGTCGCCCACCTCGCACGCTCCGACGGCGTTCGGTCGACATCGACGAAGACTGCGGACATCATGGCCTCCTCAGCACACGCCGACCTTCGACGCGAGCCCCAACAAGTTAATGCAAATTCTGGTGTGAGGATCCCAATTATTGGCCATAAAACGCGTAGTAGTCGACTATATGTGGCCTATGTTACTGCGCATTCGCCCGGCGAGATGCTGGTGAACCTGATGGGCCTGGGGACTCATCTGAAACGGGAGCCGGCGGTTCCGAGGCCGGCCGCGGTGAGGCAGGCAAGGGCAGCGGTGATCCAGAGGGGAGTGTAGGAGCCGTTGATATCGCGGATCAGGCCGCCCGTGAGGGCCATCGCGCCCGCGCCGAGTTGGTGGAAGACGCTGATCCAACCGAAGGTCAGGGCGCTGTCGGCGCCGAAGTAGCGGCGGCACAAAGCCAGTGTCGGTGGCACTGTCGCGACGTCGAGGATGCCGAATACCACGGCGAAGACGACGAGGTCCGGCGACCATCCGCTGGTGAACAGCCCCGGAAGGAGGGCGAGGGACAGGCCGCGGCCGAGGAAGAACACCGCGAGTAGTAGCCGCGGTTCGATCCGATCGGTGAGCCACCCCGCGGAGACGGTGCCGAGAATATTGGCGACGCCGATGATGGCGAGCAGACCCGACGCGGCGGTGGCGGCCATGCCGTGATCGTGCGCGGCCGGTGTGAAGTGGCTCCACATCAGGCCGTTCGTGGTCGCCCCGCACAGCGCGAACATCGAGGCCAGAAGCCAGAATCGAGCATCGCGAACGGCGCGAAGCAGAGCGGCGATCGTGCGGGCGAACGGGTTGACCTGGCGATCTGTGCCGACCGGTTCGGTGTCCGGATCCGCGCCGTACCGGACGGCGCCGACCGCGGCGGGGCTTTCGCGTAGGAAGAACAGGACGCCGAGCAGGGCCGCCGTCGCCAGGGCGCCGCACGCGAGAACGGGTGCGCGCCAGTCGGACCGTTCGAGCAGCACCGACAGCAGGGGCAGCATCGCGAACTGGCCGAATACGCTTGCCGCGGTGAGTATTCCGGTGGCCAGGCCGATCCTTCGATAGAACCACCGGTTCGCCACCGTCGCGGCGAACACTGTGGTGATCGACCCGGTCCCGATACCGATCGCGAAGCCGAACCATAAAACGAACCAGATCACCGACGGGGTGAACGACGCGGTGAGAACTGAACTCGCGATCAGCGCGAGCAGTGCGTACGACGTCACGCGGCGGATGCCGTAGCGGTCCATCATGGCCGCCGCGAACGGCCCGACCACCCCGTAGAGCACCATGTTCACCGCCACGGCCGCACCGATGCCGGTGCGAGTCCACCCCTTCGTCTCGACCAACGGTTCGGTGATCAGGCCCGCGATCGTGGCGAAGCTCCCCGCCGCGATGAGCGCGAGGGCGGCCACGGCCACGATCGTCCACGCGGGATGGACACGGAGCACCCGCCGGTTCGCGCGCTGCTCGATATCGACTTCGGAAATACTCACCGGAATCCTTCGCGTTGCTCGACGTCCTTACCCTCGTTTCTATCAACCACTGAACTGGATCGACAGTATGCACAATATTGTCCATATGGACGAGTTGGATACCATCGAGCGTATGGCTGACGAGGACGAAATCCGGGCTCCGATTGTGCGAGCGATGCGGAGCTGCCCCGTCGAGGTGAGCATCGCCGTGCTCGGCGGCGCGTGGAAGATGACCATCGTCAAATACCTCCTCGACGAGCCCCTGCGCTACGGCGAACTACGCCGCAAGGTCGGCGAGGTGACTCCGCGCGTACTCACCCGCCAACTACGCGAGCTGGAACAAGACGGCATCGTGAACAGGCACGCCTTCGCCGAAGTTCCACCACGCGTGGAGTATTCGCTCACCACCACCGGGAAAGCGCTGCGCGGCTTCGTCACCGAGTTGAACCGATGGGGAGCCGAATACATCGAGGGTCTGGGGGGTGATCCGGTCCGCCGTCATGGCGCACTGCGAATCGGCGTCACCGGGCACACGAACATCACCGCCGACACGGTCCCGATCGTTCGCGCGGCAATCGCCGATCTGATCGCCGACACCCCGAATCCGGTCGGCATCTCGTGTCTCGCCCGCGGCGCCGACAGCGTGTTCGCCGAAGCCGTCCTCGACGCCGGAGGCCGCCTCGAGGTGGTGCTGCCGTCGCGCGATTACCGAGAGGCGAAGGTGAAGCCGGACGCTCTGGCGCAGTTCGACACGCTCATCGAGCGAGCCACGACGGTTCGGGTGATGGACTTCGACACTGCGGGCCGCGAAGCCTATGAGGCCGCCAACGAGGTCCTCGTCGGCGAGGCCGACCGGATGATCGCGGTGTGGGACGGCCAGGCCGGCGAGCGTGCCGGTACCGGGACAGTCGTCGCCCTGGCGCGTGAACGAGGTGTTCCAGTCGATGTGGTGTGGCCGCACGGGGCCGAGCGCGGCTGACCGCGCCCCGTTGCCCGGGTGAAGTCAGTGGGTGGGCCTGCCGAACCAGTGGGAGGGGTGGTCGTTCAGGTCGTGCCGATCCAGGCAACGTGGCAGTCAGGTCGGAGCAGAAGGGCTGGGACATCCAGTGGTGCAGTGGGATCGGTGATGACATCGACACGGTCCGACCGGCCGTTGACGTTCAGGCGTTCGGTGCCTGGTAGCCGCCCATTGTGCGGCACCCCTGCGGCTTGAAACGGAGCTTCGATGAAGCGTGCGCTGACAGTTCTCGCCGGAATGGCCCTCATTCTGGGTTCCGCTGCATGCTCGACGGACTCGACACCCTCGCCGGCGCCCAGCAGCACGACCGCGCCGTCGGCCACGACCGCCGCTTCATCGACCAAGGCTGCCCGGCCTCGGCGACTTCGGTCCCGTCGCAGCCGACCACCGACCCGGGACAACGCGGCGCCGACGGCTCCACCGGCAACAACTGGGCGCCGGATTTCGCGCGAAGAACCAAGATCCGGGCTGCCCGCTCGGCAGTTACGTCGGTCCCGACGCCATGCAGAACCCCAACGGCGACGGTACCTGGGAGCCCTGCGAGGGAACGATCTGCACCAACCCGAACCATGGCGCGGGCCCGGGCGCCACGGCCCCCGACGAAACCCCCGCACCGGTCGAGGTCCCCTCGACCACCTCGCAGAACTCGGGACAGGTCGAAGGCGCACCCTGCGAGGGTGACGGCTACTGGGTCCACCTGGACGGAGACAACTCCGGGCACTACGGCACCGAATGGCTCTGCCAGCACTGAACTCCGTCCGGCGGTGCGTCATTCGCTGATACGAATGACGCAAACCGTCGCAGTATGGGATCCGCTAGCGGCTGATGGCGCGGGCCACCGCGTCGCCGACCTGTTCGTCGGTGAGGCTGCTGCGCTTGATCAGTACATGCGACAGCACGGTGCGGACGGCGATCTCCGCGGCCTGCGCCGGGGTGACCATGAGCGACGCACTGTCGTCGCGAGCCGCCAGTAGCGGCGCGATGAAGGCGCCGACTGTCTCGATCAGGTTGAGCTCGGACCCTTCGTGCTCGATCGCGACATTGATCAGCCATCCGGGTTCCTGGTCGCGCAGCCGGGAGATCACCGGGTGTCGGCGCAGGTAGCAGATAGCAAAGACCACAGCGTCTTTCGCCAACCGCCGGACCGGAGTGAAGATGTCGATCTCCTGGTAGGCGGCGCTCATCATGCGGGCTACTTCGATCTTGCTGACGGCCGCGATGAGGCCGTTCTTGTCTCCGAACTCGCGGTAGGCGGTCGCGCGTGAGACGCCTGCCCGGCGAGCGACCGCGGTCAGCGTCAGGTCGTCCAGGCCGGTCTCGGCCATCATCGCCAAGGCGGTGTCCGCGAGCAGCGAGGACGACTGTGTCGCATTGGTCATGCCGGTCATTCTGCATGCTCCTCGCTTCGGGACGGCACGACCGGTTGCGGTCGAGTCGGTACTGAGACTATATTCGATTTCAGTCTCAGTGATGGATCCGCGAATCGATCCGTGTACAGGACTCGGAACATCGACGTTCGGAGGTACGGGCATGCCGAAAATCGGCGATCACGCGGTCGTGTTGGGTGCGGGCATCGGCGGGCTACTTGCCGCTCGAGTGCTCAGCGAGACCTACTCGAGAGTGACGGTGATCGAGCGAGATGCCCTGCTCCCGGATTCCGAGGCGCGAAAAGGCGTCCCGCAGGGGCGCCACGTGCACGGGCTGCTGCCGCGGGGTAAGGACATCCTCGAGGAACTGTTCCCGGGGTTCGGCGACGACATGCGAATGAGTGGCGTGGTCGAATGCGATGCTCTCCGCGAAGTCCGCTTCACCATGGCCGGCCGTACCCTCAAGCGAGTTTCGACCGGGCACAAAGCTTTTCAGGCGAGTCGCCCCCACCTCGAGAATCAGCTGCGCAGGCGTGTCGAGGCGCTGTCCAACGTCACCATTCGCGACAGGTGCGAGGCGGGGGCGCCCGTCGTCGACGCCGACGGAACGCGGATCACCGGTCTCGCGATCCTGGACCGTTCGGACGGTGCGCGCGAAACCATCGACGCGGACCTGGTCGTAGCATCGATGGGCCGTGCCAGCGTCGTCCCCGCGTGGCTGGACAAGCTCGGCTACGACCGCCCGGTCGAAGAAGGCACCACCATCGACATCATCTACCGCAGCGCCCTCATCCAGCTGCCGCCGAATGCGCTGCCCCACGACAAGCTGGTCACGATCGGCGTACGCGACCTACCCCCGCGTGCCCTCGCCCTGTTCGCCGTCGAAGGCAACCGCCACATCCTCACCCTGATCGGCCACGACGGCGAGGAACCACCGAAGGACGCGGCCGGCTTCCTCGACTTCGCCGCGGTGATCGCCCCGCCCGACGTACTCGACGCCATCAAGAACGGTGAACTGCTGGGCGACATCTCGACCTTCCGGTATAAGGCCAACCTGCGCCGTCGCTATGAGCGGCTCGATCGTTTCCCCGAGGGACTGCTCGCGGTCGGCGACAGCCTGTGCAGCTTCAGCCCCGTCTACGGACAGGGCATGACCGTCGCGGCGATCCAGATGGCCGTGCTGCGCGAGTGCCTCGCTCGGGGTGGAAACAACCTTGCCGCAAGGTTTTACAGCGCGGTCACGCCCGAGATCGACAACGCCTGGCGACTCACCGTGATCGCCGACGGCGCCATGCCACACGTGAGCGCCAATGCCTCGTTGATGGTTCGAGCCGCCGTCGCGGCGCTCGATCCGGTGCTGATCGCCGCCGAACGTGACACCGCGGTCGCGACCACCCTGTACCGGGTGATGGGACTCGTCGACAAACCCAGCGCACTACTCACGCCCGCCATCGCCGCCCGGATCGGCATCGCGAATGCCCGCGCGGTGCTGGAAGGCCTCGGCCGTATTCTGAACGTGGGCCGGAAATAGTCGAGAGTCCTTTTACGACAAGCCGTTCCACGATCTCCCGAAAGCGCCACATTCACGGCCGCTCAGTCGAGACAGAACTCGTTGCCCTCGATGTCCTGCATCACCAGGCACGACTCGTTGACACCATCGGCACGAAGTAGTTGAACACGTACCGCACCGAGCGCGACCAGTCGTGTGCATTCGGTCTCGAGCGCGGTGATGCGCTCTTCCCCTACGAGCCCGGTACCGACCCGCACGTCGAGATGCACCCGATTCTTGACAACCTTGCCTTCTGGAACGCGTTGAAAATACAGGCGGGGGCCCACACCGGAGGGATCAACGCATGCCGAACCCCGATGCTCGTATCCCGATACCGCCGACCAGAAGCGAGCGAGGCGCTCAGGTTCTGCGCAGTCGAAGGTGACTTGGATCTGTTTGATCGATGCCATCGGTCCACCATAGAGCCGGGGTTCGGCGCCAGCCGCTAGAATTTCCACGGCTCGTTGATCTTCCGCGCCGTAGCGCTGGCAGTTGCCGCCGCACGGGTCGCGGAATCACCGGATATCTCGGGCAGCGAACGATCTCATCGGCGCCCCGTGCCCGCCGATGGCGTGAGCACGATTCTGCCGAAAACCTCGCCCGTCTCCATTTTCTGGTGGGCCAGCACAGCTTGTTCCAGGAAAAGCGTTTCGTGCACAACTGCTTTCAGGTCGCCGCGAACCGAGGCGGCGAAGAGTTCGGCGGTCGCGGCCCGCCGGTCGGATGCAGGCACGGTATCGGCACTGAAGGTCGCGAACGACGTCGATTTCCTGAACGCCTTGACCATTTCCATACCGAAGTCCGCCGGTGGCATGCCTGCCATCACGCCGACAGCCACCATGCGACCGTTCGGCTCGAGCATGGTGAGAAACGATGGTAGATCCGCGCCCGAGGCGATGTCGATGACGACGTCGTAGCCCGCCGGGGCGTTCTCCGCGCCCCGACCTGCGCGGTCAAGCACGTGTGTCGCGCCGAGCTCGCGCAGGCGATCGCCGCGCTCGCGCGAGGAGGTCGTGACCGCGACCGCACCGGCACCGCCACCGGCCGCGAGCTGGACCGCCGCCACTCCGATTCCGCCGGCCGCGCCACGCACCAGCACCGACTCGCCGCGCGCGAAATGCGCATGGCGCAAAGCGAAGTGGGCCACCATGGCCGAACTGCCGAGTGTGACCGCGTCGACAGCCGACAGGGTCTGCGGGAGGGGGACGAGCGTCTCGGCCGAGGCGACGGCGCGCTCGGTGTATCCGCCGCCCTCGCCGGTGAACGCCCACACACGCTGACCGATCCACCCTGTGTCGACACCCTCGCCGACCTCGGTCACGGTGCCGACGACCTCTTGTCCGAGAATGCGACCTGGCGTGGCTCCGTACGCGGCAAGCGCGCCACTTCGGAGAAGGGTGTCGACACCACCGACGCCGATCGCCTCGGTCGTGATCACCACCTGTCCGACGGCCGGATTCGGGTCGGGGAGTTCGACCACCGCGAGGACCTCGGGACCTCCGAACGCTGGGACCATGACCGCCTTCATAGGTGCCTCCATGTTCTGTTCGAGCGGAACTGACCAGTGGGACGGTAACGGACACCCCCGTCCGTTTAGCTAAAGTGAGAGCGGTGACCACTGGTTTGCCTCACACCCTGCGTTCCGATGCCCGCGACAACCGCGAACGCATCCTCGACGCGGCCCGCGCGGTGTTCGTCATCGACGGCCTGGACGTGCCGATGCGGGAGATCGCCCGGCGCGCCCAAGTCGGCCCCGCCACCCTGTATCGCCATTTCCCGACCAAGGAGATGCTGGTCGCCGAGGCGTTCACCGATCAGATGCTCGCCTGCCGGACGCTCGTGGACGAAGGGCTCGCCGACCCCGATCCCTGGCACGGCTTCTGCCGCACCGTCGAGAAGCTCTGCGAGCTGCAAGCCCGCGACCACGGGTTCGCCGCGGCCTTCATGTCCGCCTACCCCCACGCGCTGGACTTCGCCGCGATCCGCAACTCCTCGCTCACCGGCGCCGCCGAACTGATCCGTCGCGCCAAGGACACCGGCCGCCTGCGCCCCGACATCGTGGTGGACGACCTCATCCTCATGATCATGGCCAACAACGGCATCCATGCCGGCACACCGGTAGCACGAATCGCGGCCTCCCGCCGCTTCGCCGCCCTCATGATCCAAGCGTTCCAAGCCTCACCGGCGGCGGCGCCGCTGCCGCCGGTGCCACGATTGATGCCCGCGATGCCCCCGACGAGAGCCCGTCAGTAGACGGGCAGTTGATGAGGTTTCCGTCGATCCGCTGCGGTAGGGGAGTGCGGGCTAAGAGATTGCCCGGTCCGAATTCTCACCGGGCTCCGCCGCTAGTCTCGGTCCGGCCGTGCTCGTCCTCCGGCCAATCCAGCTTCCAGTGGGCGACCGGAGCGTAAAGCGTTGAGGTGAGCCGGGCGCATTTCGTCGACTACCTCCAGCCCATAAATCGGTGGTGCTCGGCACAGCCCCGTTGCTACCGTCGCCGCATGAAGGTCACTTCACGAATCGCTGCCGCGACCGCACGAGCTCTCCGCTCGCCGGTCGCTGCCGCCTGACCTCTTTCTCCCACGCCAGCGGCCGGAAACGGTCCGCTGGTTTGCGTCGGTCTTGTTGCCGGACTTGCCGTATGCGGTCGCTTCCGGTCGATTTCACATCGATGGAGCAACCACCATGATCACGACAGAACAAACCGTTCAGACTTTCCTCGACTTCTTCCGCGAACGCGGGCATGAAATCACGCCGGGCGGATCGCTCATTCCCTCGCCGGATGACCCTGTGCTGTTCACCACCTCCGGGATGCACCTACTGACCCCATATCTGATGGGCCGAACCCACCCGCTCGGTCGGCGGCTCACCAGCTTGCAACGATGCCTGCGCACCACCGATCTCGATGAGATCGGCGACGACACTCACCTCACCGTGTTCGAAATGCTCGGGTCCTGGTCACTCGGCGACTACGGCGGCCCGCAGAGCCTGCGCTGGGGATTCGAATTGCTTCGCGACGGCTTCGGCATCGACCCCTGCCGGATGCACGTCACGGTATTCGGCGGTGACGACCAGGTCGAGCCCGACCACGAGTCGTGGCGCACGTGGAATGAACTGGGGTTGCCGGTCGAACCGACCACTGACGAGAACTGGTGGTCCAACGGCCCGACCGGACTCTGCGGGCCCGATTCCGAGATCTTCGTCTGGACGGGAGACGAAAGTCCGCAGGGCACACCGACATCTGATGACCGGTGGGTGGAGGTGTGGAACCACGTCATGATGCGCTACGTCCGGCATCCCGACGGCAGTCTCGAACCGATGCGCCGACCCGGTATCGACACCGGCCTTGGTGTGGAACGGCTGGTGCGAATCCTGCAGAACACGCAGTCCGTCTTCGAGATCGACGTTTTCGAGCCCTGGCTCACCACCCTGCCCAGAACCTGGGGCCCGCTGGACGAGCGGTCGCTGCGACTGCTGTCGGACCATCTGCGATCGGGCATCGTCGTCCTCGGCGATCGCGTCACACCGTCCCCGTCCGGCCGCGGTCACATACTTCGCCGCTTGATCCGCCGCACCCTGACCGCGCTGTGGCGCGACGATCCGACCCGCACCCTGTCCGACTTACCGATCGAGCTCGTGGAACACACCCTCGGGCATTTCCAGCAATCTGCTGACCCCCACGAGGTGCGCACCGTCCTGCTCGACGAGGAACGAAAATTCGACCTACTACTCCAACGCGGACGAAAGCTCTTGTCCCACCGCCGATTCACCGGACCCTTGACCGACGACGACTACCACTACCTGCACGACACCCACGGCCTGCCCCGCGATCTCGTGGTGTACCTGAACACGGAAGCCGGTGTCGGTTGAGTGCCGTCGCGGGCTGATCCGATCAGCGCCACAGCTTGGCAAGCAACTGCTCCGCATCGCACCCGACTCACTATCGTAGAACGTTCGGCGCACCACCTCAGTGCCTGATCGAATCGGCAGGGCGGGGCGTTCTTGTCAGCCTCGCATCACCTGGGTTCTCAGCACGTCGACCTCGCAGCCCGGCGAGGTCGGGTCGAAACCGTGCTCGACCAGCCAGCGGACCCCGCGCAGACTGCGCAGCGACCACCACGCACGGATCACGTCGAGGTCTACGTCGCTGCCGTAACCGGCGACCACATCGCCGAGGTGTTCCTCGTGTCCGAGTGTCAGGGTGGCGAGGTCGTACAGGGGGTCGCCTCGACCGGCCTCGGACCAGTCGATGATGCCAGTGACCTCGGCACCGTCGACGAACACGTGGGCGACCTGGAGGTCGCCATGGGTGAATGCAGGTGTCCACGGTCGGAGCGCAGTCTCGGCAGCTCGGCGGTTGAAGGCGACCACGTCGGCGGCAACCACCCCGCTCTCGGCAAGCCATGCACATTCGTGGTCGAGTTCCGCCGCGATCTCGTCGACACTGCGACCGGGCCACGGCGGGAGCGGCGCGTCGTGCAGCGTACGGACGGCGGCACCTGCCGCGGCCCACGCCGCCGACGACGCGGTCGACGGCTCACCTAGGCGACCGAGCGCCTTCCCCGGTAGCGCGGCTAGCGCGAGCACAGGCGGCTTGCGCCATAAGACCTTCGGAGTCGGGATCGGCGCCATGGCCATTGCCTCGACCTCGATGTCGGTATTCGACTGATCAGCGTCGATCTTCAGGAACACATCGCCGACCCGCAAGGTCGCGCGCTCGTGATGCGCGACGAGGACCTCGACTTCTTTCACGTCGGCCATTATGGCCGGGATGACCACGGAGGAATCATGGCTGTCGAACACGTCCCCGAGGGGTACACCACCGTCACGCCTAGGGTCATTTCGCAGGACACCGCCGGCGTCATCGACTATCTGAAGGCCGCTTTCGGGGCCGAGGAGCTGGGGCGAGTTGTCGACGCACGCGGGCGCATCGGGCATGCCGAGGTGCGCATCGGGGATGCCGTGGTGATGCTGTTCGACGGGCAGCGTACGTCCAGCGACATTGATGTCGGGTGTTGTCGGCGACACTCCGGTCGGACGCCGCGACTGGAGGTCGGCCGCCTGATGTCGCTACCAGTCGGTGTCCACTGCCACGCGAACGTCCGTCACCATTGCTGCCGGATCGATGTCTGTTCTCTCTCCTGGATTGTGGGTATCCCTGTGTTGACTTGATCTCACACAGCTAGGAAACCGCCATGAGCATGAGCAAGAAGATCGCGAATTCCGTCGAGGCCACCAAGGGGCGGATGAAGAAGGCGTACGGTCGCGCCACCGGCAACCGAAGCCTCGAGGCTGAAGGTCGGACCGAACAGGTCAAGGGCAACCTGAAACAGTCCGCAGCCAAGATCAAAGACGCCTTCAAGAACTAGCTTCCCCCGAACGAGACCTCGCAGTAGATCTCGCGCGCCGACCGTCGCGGACCACCTCGACGGATCCACCACACGGGGGTTTATCACCATGCCGAACAACACTGTCTCGCCATCGTCGTACGACAACTCGTCCAGCACCGTGGCCAAGGTGGCCCAGAACAGCATCTTCGAACGATTCGCCCGCGCGGGCTTCGTCATGAGTGGGCTCGTGCACCTGTTCATCGGCTACATCGCCATCCGGCTCGCCCTCGGCGGCGAGGGTGGCACCGCCGACCAATCGGGGGCCATGGCCGAACTGGCCGCCAAGCCGGGCGGTGTCCTCGCGCTCTGGATCGGTGTCGTGGCGTTCTCGCTGATGGCGTTGTGGCGTCTTGCCGAAGCGGCACTCGGCAGCTCCTCCAAACCGGACTCCGACAGCAAGAAATCCGAGGCCGTCAATCGCGTCAAGGCATTCTCCTTGGCGGTGGTCTACCTCGGTTTCGCCATCTCCGCATTCGGATTCGCTCGAGGTGCGGGCAAATCCAGTAGCGAGCAGAGTACGGGGATCACCGCTGCGATGATGCGATCGAGCGTGGGCACGATAGCCCTCGTCGCCGCAGGGTTGATCATCATCGCGATCGGCGGCTATCACGTGTACAAGGGTGCGACCCAGAGCTTCCTCGATGACTTGCACGGCTCCCCGAGCAACCTGGTTCGTCGGTTGGGCACGGTGGGATACATCGCGAAGGGATTGGCCGTCGCGGCCATCGGATTGCTGGTGATTATCGCGGTGGGTCGATCCGATCCCAACGAAGCCAGCGGACTCGACGGCGCGTTCAAAACCCTGGGGGCACAGCCTTTCGGAGCGACCCTGTTGATCGCGGCCGGCCTGGGCATCATCACCTACGGCCTCTACAGTTTCGCCATGGCGCGATACACCAAGATGTAGCTGGCTCTGTTTACGCGCCAGACCGGCCATCTGCATATCGCTGGGGGAGGGTTTCGGCGGCGGGCGGTAACCGGCCGCTTGGGCGGGACTTCCCCGTAACTCGGGTATCAGGTCCCATCGAATGCACTACGCTCGCGGACGCAAACTAGAACAGGTTCTCGGGGTGGGAGTGTGTGATGCGGACAGTTGCGGCTTTGCGGGCGACGGTAGTCGGCGCAGTTTTCGCGCTGGTAACGGCTTGCGCAGGATCGGCAATGGCAGTGCCACTGCCGGAACAGGATTCGTTCTACGCCGAGCTAGGTGGTCTCGCGGACCTACCCAACGGGACAGTGCTCACGTCCCGAGTGATCGAACCGGAGTCCTTCCTGCAGCCGCTGCCCGCAGATGCGTGGCAGGTGCAGTACAAGACGATCGACAATCATGGGTCACCCCGCGCCTACATCGCGACAGTTCTTGTACCGCAACAAGAATGGACCGGAGGCGGTCCGCGTCCGCTCCTGTCGTACCAGGTCGCCGAAGACGGTGTAGGCGCGAAATGCGCACCCTCCTACGCGCTGCGCGGTGGGATCGACGGCGTCCCGAGCAACGCGTACACCGAGACCGGCATGATTCGGTTTGCACTGCAACAAGGTTGGGCTCTGGTCGTGCCGGACTATCAGGGGCCCGACTCCGCTCTGTTCGGTGCCGACGGCTATGTCCACGGCGTCCTGGACGGCATTCGCGCCGCGAGAGCGTTCGCGCCGGCGAATGTCGACCCCGCAGCGCCGATCGGCATGTGGGGATATTCCGGCGGGGCACAGGCCACTGCAATCGCAGCGCAAGCGCAGAGTACCTACGCCCCCGATCTGAGATTGGCAGGTGTGGTGCTGGGCGGGATCGTCGCCGACCTGGAGGCCACCATGTCCGGCTTCAGCGGTGGAATCGCCGGCGGGGCGGCTGTTGTCGGGCTGGTGGGGTTGAACCGATCGTATCCGGAAGCCGATGTGGCTCAGTACCTCAATGAATCCGGCCGCCGGATGTTGGCCGCAAGCCAAGACGATTGCCTGCTCGACGCCGCAATCGCATATCCCTTCCTCGATGCGGCGGCGCTGGAAGCTTGGCCTGGATCGATCACGAACAACACCGAATTGAGCAAGGTGGTTCGGATGGCCAGTCCCTTGTTCCGCCCGGGCGTACCCGCCGTGCCGGTGCTGCTCCATCATGCCGTCGCTGACGAGTTCGCGCCCATCGGCTCGGCCCGGGAGCTGGCCGGAAAGTACTGTGCCGCTGGGGTTACGGTGCAGCTGGTGGAGAATTCGGTCGGCGAGCACGGTACCGAAGCTGTGGTGGGATTGTCGACGGCCCTGACCTATCTGGCCGACCGATTCGCCGCGAAGCCGGCGGCAAGCACTTGTGCGCTCTAACGCTCGAGATCACCTCGGGCCATTGATTTTCGGACCTGCCGGATGGTCGATTCGAACAGCGGCATGCGGCAGGTCCGGGTGTTCCGCTGCGCATCACCAGCACACGGACCAGAGTCTTGTGCTGGGCCGGCTTAGTCTGTCTGGAACCTCAACGGAGCGGTCACGTCGAAGTTGCGGTCGATGACCTCGACGAGGTCGGTTCCATTGCTGCCCAGGCTATTGCGTTCAGTCCATACCTGGACGCGCGAGAGAAATCCGACTAGGTCCCGGTGCACCTCGTTCAGCAGGTCCGGCAACAAGGATCGTGCCACCACGACGCTTTCCGCGGCACTGCGATTCGCACCGCTGTCCTGCCACACGCGGAGCTCGTTGACACCGATCTCGACCTCGGGAGTCGGGTCATGGCCAAGCCACGGCGACCTTCCCGTGAGCGCATCGGCCCACTCGCGCCAATCCTCGAGCCCAGCACAACATCCCGGTACCACCACTGCTCCGGTGATTGTGTCGGTCAACCGCAACCCCCCAGGTTGGAAGAGGGTCTCCGCGGCCAGCAGGTTTGCCACGACATCCTCTCGGCCACCTGGTTCCGCGACCTCTAGCCCAAGAGTCAGCCCGCCGACGAACAAACCGACTTCAGCGTCTGAGCAACCACCATTGATCGGCACCCATGAATAGGGGTCGGCCGAGGAGACCGGCCATGGGTGTGGCGGCTCGAAGTCGAAGTTCGGTACCTCGACGACGGCCTGCATCTTGATCACCTGGCCACTGAAGCAGAATCAATCGGGTATTTTCCTCCGATTTACGGCATCGCGCAGGATGTGTTCGCGCGAGTGAACCGGTTCGTTCGGCTCACAGCTCGAACAACGGTTCGTAACGTGTTCCTTCGGGTGTGAAGATCAGAATGTAGTCCCCGCAGGCCCGTGTCGTGGTCTGCCGAAGTTGTTCCAGGACCTCTGATTCAGAGGGAAGTTTCAATCCGAGCGCTACGGCGGCTCGGTCGCGGCGATCGAACAGATCCGGAAGGTCGCCCAAGTATTCTGCTGACGCTTTGTGACTCTCGTCCGGGGTGAGCGACGGGCAGTCACGCCACCAAGGCACAACGAGCAAGAGCTTCAACAACTCCGGTACTCCGATCGCTACCAGACCAGCAGAGCCTTCGGAGTCGGCGAGATACAGACTGACGTTCGATGGTCGGCATATGCGGACGTTCGTGACCGCGTAACAGGCGCCACTCGCGGTTGTTATCGCTAGAGGCGCGTCGCCGTACGGACGAGGTCGGCGACGGTTTTGGATCTGCTCAGTGGTGGCCAGGCGATGACGGTCGTCACGGCCGGTGCGTCCGGCACCGGCACGATGGCGTGATCGTCGCGTAGCTGGGCGCGGAGCGACTCGGGCATAACCGCGCAGGCCCGTCCGAGCGTGATCAGCTGGGTCAACTGGGTGTGGTCGCGAACCTGTGGTCCGGGGCCGTCTGGATAACTTCCATCCGGTCGAGGCCAGCGCGGCAGGGGCAGGTCGGTCAGGGCGTTGACCTCGGCCATCGATAGGTGGGGTCGGTTGGCGAGAGGATGTCCCGCGGGTAGGACGACGATCTGCTGTTCGGTGTGCAAGTCCTCGGTGTCGAATCCGGTTGTGGTGTCGTAGGGCAGGTGGAGCAGAGCAACGTCGGCACTCCCGTTGCGTAGCAGTCTCTCCGGTTCGCCGGGTCCGCAGAGCACCACCTCGACTGCGACAGCGCAGGAATCGGCGGCGTAGGCGTCCAGCAGCTTCGACAACAGTTCGCGCGAGGCGCCCGCCTTGGCGGCCAGCACGACACCGGGCAGGTCGGCAGCGGCGCGGCGGGTGCGGCGCTCGGCGGCTTCGACCGCTTCGAGAGCGATCCGGGCCTCCCGCAGCAGCACCGACCCGGCCTCGGTCAACGTGATCGCGCGAGTATTGCGGTGCAGCAGAACGACTCCGAGTCGCCGTTCGAGTTGCTGGATCGCCCGCGAGAGCGGCGGTTGCGCCATCGCGAGCCGTTGTGCCGCCCGCCCGAAGTGCAACTCCTCGGCGACCGCGACGAAGTATCGCAACTCCCGCGTCTCCACCGGGTGATCGTATCCGGCGCTCACCACGACCGATACCCGTGCGGTATCGTCGCCCACTCGATCGGTCTTGGACGCCCCACCCGAGTCCGCAACATGATCAACGGCATGAGTGAACCGACGATCGCACTGGTGACCGGCGCGAACAAAGGAATCGGATACGAGATCGCGGCAGGCCTGGGCGCGCTTGGCTGGCGAATCGGTGTGGGCGCGAGGGATCGACACCGCCGCGAGATTGCGGTGGAGAAACTGCGCGCGGTCGGGGCCGACGCGTTCGGCGTGCCGCTTGACGTGGACGACGACGCCAGCGTCGCCGCCGCGGTCGAGCTGATCGCCGACTATGCCGGAGGGCTCGACGTCTTGGTCAACAATGCCGCGATCACTGGCGGTATGCCACAGACACCCACGACGGTCGATCCTGCGACCGTGCGAGCTGTCGTGGAAACCAACGTGATCGGCGTCATCCGGGTCACCAATGCGGTGCTGCCCATGCTGCGCGGCTCGGCGTCACCGCGAATCGTCAACATGTCCAGCAGCGTGGGCTCGCTCGCCCTGCAGACCACGCCCGGCATCGACATGGGCCCGGTCCCCGCTGCGTACTCGGCGTCGAAGACCTTCCTCAACGCCGTCACCCTCCAATACGTCAAGGAACTGAGCGACACCAACATCCTGATCAACTGCGGCTGCCCTGGTTTCACTGCCACCGACCTCAACGGCTTGCGCGGCGTCCGTACACCGCAGCAAGGGGCGGCGATCGCCATTCACCTCGCGACCCTGCCCGATGACGGACCGACCGGCGGATTCTTCGACGACGCAGGTGCAGTGCCCCTGTGACGGCCCACTGCACCTCAGCCGGTCCCTACCTCAACCTTGCCGTCGACAACTCTGACTGGAAACGTCCTCAACCCAGCCCAGGCCGGCGGGTGAACCTCGAGCGTCGAACAGATGTGCAGCAGTCTCCAGACTGTTCTCCACATAGTCAGCTATGGTCCGCGCAGTAGTCCTAACCCGGCTGGATTGCGTTCTTCCTGCTTCCGGCGGTTGGGCGCAAGCAACCAGTACACCGCGTCCCACGCACGCGTGGAGAAAGTCCGGTCAAGACTGCCATGCAGGCCACCGACGTCACCGCAGGTCGAATGCACGAGACAGTCGAAACCTGGGACATCAAGGGCAATCTCGTCGCCAGCGCTACCCAACTCGCCGCCGTCCGCACCCCCACTGAACGCACGCGGTAATCGGCAGAGCACCCGAAGGCAGTTCGCCATGCAGAGGTAGGTACCTGGTGTTCGGCTCTTGCTCGGCCACGAGTGGGAGCGTATCTGGACCCAACGCTCGCTCATCGGCATGAGCGGACGTGGTCCGGCACCCCTGCGTAATCGGGTAGCTCGACGCCGTTGATCGCACGCTCGATCAGTTCGGTGTCATTCGTCGGCGAGCCAGTTGCCATGGAAACCGTGCGGGACGCGGGCAGGTAGGTGGATCGTGGCGACCGGTGGTGCGGCGAGATCGGCGGCGTCGAGGATGATCAGGTCGCTGCGGTCGGTGGCGGTGTTGTAGAGGTAGGTCATGAGATAGCCGTCGCCGCCCGGGTGCTCGTCGGCGGGGGCGAAGGCGGCTTCGGCAGGTAAATGACCCGGCGCGAATTCGTGGCTGGTGCTGGTTGCGGTGTGTAGGTCGTAGCGGATGAGGGCGCCGTGACCGGATTCGCCGGAGACGGTGGCGTGGCCGAAGCGAGTATCGAGACCGGCGCGGCGATCATCGATGCAGGGAAATCGGCGTTTCGGTCGTCGAGCTGTTCCTCGGTGACGGTGCTGGTGGTCAGATCGATGGTCCAACGCCAGAGCGTGGACCGGTCGAAGGCGTCGGATCCGGTGCGCCACAGCTCCGGATAGCGCATGACGTGCAGGATGATTCGACCCGGTTCGTCGTGGGCGTTGAGGCTGTGGAAGACGTAGCAGGGATCGATCGAGAACCAGCGGACTTCGCCGTGCGGGTCGTCGCGGCGCAGGACACCGAGCCGCGCCTGATAGTCGTCGCGCCATCGGAACGGCATGCCCGCACCGGATTTCGCGGTCTCGAAATCGAAAACCACCGGCAGATCCATGAATACGACATGCTCGGCGGTGAGGTTGAAATCGTGGTGCATCGTCGGTGCGGGCACATCGATGGGACGACTGACCACGAGCGTGCCCGCGGCGTCGGCGCGGTGGTAGGTCAGGAAGGGTTCGCCGGTCAGGCTGTAGCCGAAGAAGTGCAGTTCGCCGGTGCTCGGGCAGGTCTTCGGGTGCGCCGTCATCGCGGTGCGCAGCGCGCCGTCGAAGTCGTAGGGGCCGAGAGTGTCCAGCTCGCAGTTTATTTCGTACGGGTAGGACGATTCGACGAGGGCCAGCGTGTGTCCGGCGTGCCGGATGATGTGGGTATTGGCGACACCGGCGGTGAGATCGCGATTGCCGTGCTCGTCGTAGCCGCGGGCGCCATCGGTGAAGGTGGACGTGCGCACCCAACGGTTGCGGTAGGAGACGGCGCGGCCGTGCTCGAGCCGAACACCGTGCACCATGCCGTCGCCGAGGAACCAATGCTTGGACGCCGCGGCATGCGGATTGGGGCCGTTGCGCAGGTACCAGCCGGTCAATTCGGGTGGAATCGTTCCGGTGACCGATAATTCATAGGCGGTCAGTTCTTCGGTGACAGGGGCGTAGTTACCGCTGAGGTAGGGCACTGAAGTGGTCATCGGGGCACCGATCTGGTCGAAATATCAGGAAATGGGCTCGCCGAGGGTCTTCGTCTTGGCCTGGATGTGGGCGACGTATCGGATCGTGAAGACGACCGGGATGACGAAGGCGGTGACCTGTGTGCAGGTGCGCAAGGTGGAAGAGGAATGGGCGAGGACAGTCAGCGCGACGCAGCCGATCGCGAAGCTCGCGGCCCATACCGAGGTGATGATGTAGTTGGTCCGGATGAAGCCGGGGTGTTCCCACATCTGTCGCGGCGTGCTCTGTTTCGCGATCGGCAGGGTGAAGGGCATCCGCACCGCGAGGGAGATGGCAGCGATCAGCGCGAGTACGCCCGAGGAGATGGCCGGACTGTAGGGGTGCAGTGCGCTGTCCGGGTCGGCGAAAGCGAGCGCGGTGAGCGCGGCGAAGAACAGTGCGGAGCCGATATCGATGAGCTGGGAGTCCACGTGTCGGCCCGCTCTGGTCTGCCGGGCGATATTCGCGAGCGAAATGGCGAACGCGATCAGTGCGGCCCATTGCCAGTGCTGGGCGGGGACTACCGCGTACACGAGCCACGGGGCGAAGGTGCGTAGGTACGACATGTTCGGTAGCTCCTGGGTTCGACCACGACATTCCAATTATGACATGTCCAAAGTAGAGGTAACGGTCGCGACATGTCAATAGTGGAATGTAGGATGAGGTCATGAGCCTTCGTTATGCCTTGCTCGGACTCCTGGCCGATCGACCGGCGAGCGGCTACGACCTGCTGCAACGGTTCAAGGGGTCGTTGGCCAACGTCTGGTCCGCCACCCAGAGTCAGATCTACACCGAACTCACCAAGCTGGCCGATACGGGCTCGATCGCGGTTTCGGATGAGGGACCGCGCGGGCGCAAGGAGTACACGCTCACCCCTGCTGGACGCGAGGATCTTCGACACTGGCTGACCGATACCAGGCCGAAAGGGGTGCAGCGCAATGAGATGTTGCTTCGGGTCTTCTTCCTCGGGGTCATCGCGCCCGCCGACGCCGAAGATTATCTGACCGATATCGAGACCGGGGCCGCGAAAGCGCGAGCCGAACTGTCCGCGTTGCGGGCGGTCACCGACTGGGACGACAGCGATCTGTCCCACTATGGCCGCATGGCGATGGAGTGGGGCGAACGTTTCTATGCGATGAATGCGCAGTGGGCGCAGTGGGCCCTCGCCGCATCGGCCGCGCGTGAGCGGGGTCATTCCGGGGTCGAAGATGCTGGGAGCCGACCCCCGCGCACCTAACGTATGCGGGATTTCGCTGTTGATTGCCACCCGATAAGCGGCATGAGCGCGTTCGCGCGGCCCCACAGTTGTGGTTGATCAAGCTTCGCTGATCTTTCTCACGTCCGCTGTCGCGTCATTCTCCAGGGTGAGATCGAGTGAGTCCC
>NZ_BDBR01000003.1 GCF_001613085.1 Nocardia salmonicida NBRC 13393 | reverse complement strand
TTCCGACCCGGTTCAGCATCTGGCCGAGCAAGTGGAGAGTTCTGGCTGATGCCGGTGCGCCGCGAGAGGTGCCCTCCCAGGCGGTGGTTGTGAATGATTCGACGGTCGTGAGGGTGCGGGCGTCGTTCTCGGCGGCCAGTACCAGAATCAAACGCACGTAGTCGCCGATGTCGGTGCCTGGTGGGTGCTGCTCGACAAAACCCTCGAGCCGAGGAGTCAAGGCAGGCAGCGTGCGGGCGGTGGGGAACACCACGGCGAGGCCCGCGAGTGCCAACCGGACTGCCGGGCATGCAGGCGCCCATCGGGCGAGCAGGTCCGGGGTGCAGGACCGGACCGCTTCGCGGGCTCGGTTCTCATTCCCAGGATCCGCGTACGGTGGTGTGTCGGGCCAGTATTCAGCCAGATGACGGTCCGCGACGGTGGCGATGCTGAACATCAGACTGATCACCCGGAAACGCTCCCGTGGTGGCACGCGGTCGTCGATGGCCAAGGCCGCCAGCAGAGGGACGCCGTCGGCGGTATGGGGCAAGCAGGTGCCCTGATGGAGGATCTCGCTGTAGAAGTCTGCGAGGAAGAAGCTGTCGGCCGTCCAGAACGGGTCGACCGAGGACTGGAATAACATCGCGGCCTGCGGTGGGCGCGGTTCTGTCAGACGATCGGTGATGACGTCCCGGAAGACCCGCCGGATAGGTGGCTCGTCCGGCAGGTCGTTCCGGTCGGAGGTACGCGTGATCATGGCCATCGCAGCCTACTGCCGCAGAGCAACACGCACGCTCCTCGGCATGAGCGTGCGTTCAGTGGAGCGGGCCCGCGGATCGTCCGACGGGCCCGCCTGGTCGATGTCAGACGCAGTGTGCGGGCGGGGCCGGGCTCCAGCTGCCGATGCAGCCCGCAGCGATATACGCGAGTAGATCGATTACGGCCGAGCCGGTCTGTAGGACGACCGGTTCGGCTGCGGCGGTGTGGCTGATGGTGGGCTGCGTCGGTGTTTCGGGCACGGCGATGGCGAGTCCGGTGGAGGCGGCGCCGAATGCGGCGACCGCGATGGCAAGGGCGGCAAAGCGTTTCACGAGCATGCGAGTGAGCCTAGTGTGAAACATGGGTATTTGGATTTGGATCGAGACCCCCTGATTTCGGGGGGTTGCGACGGACCGACTTGGATATCGTTGTCCACATGCGCTGGGCCAGGGCGCCGAAAAAGCGACACCACTGAGCAATGCGCACAGCGACTGTTCCGGGGAGTCTCGATCGCTCGCGAGCAGTTGACGGCCACGGAGAGCGCCGGCTTGTCGCCGTCGGCGGCGTATGCCAGCGCGTAATAGTCGACGACCAGCTGCGCCACCGCGGTGCGCAGGTCGTCCTTGGTCTCGGGAAGTGGTGCTGAACCAGCCCGACAGTCACCCCCCGCTGCAGGGCTCAGCGTCACGCAGGAACTCATTGCGTTCGCGCGAAACTATCTGGCGCCGAACATGTCCGAATGAACCCGCACCGGGAACAATGGAGTATGCGGTCACCACTGATGGTGTGGAGACCGCATGGAATCGAACAGTACCGGGCCGGTGCGGCTCACCCGCAAGCTCCCCGGTGTCACCGTGGAACCCGGAGAATCGGTTGCCGCGGCTATGACGCGGGGCGTCCGCGAGGAAACCGGCCTGACCGTCATCCGGCATCCGGCATCACGTCGGCGACTTCGACTACCTGTCCCCGGCCGGAAAGCCGGTGAGACGCTTGCACTTCGCCGTCGACGTGAAAGCCACCGAACCCATCCACCTCTCCGCGCATGCCGGGTACCTGTGGGCGACCTTGGACCGAGACCTGCTCGTCACGCCCTCGATCCGCGAAATCCTCGGGGCCTACAAGAACCTCGTCTGCACCTGAGCGGCCGACAACGGGCGGACCCAAGCCCCGCTCGATCCCGGTCCGCAGTACGGATCGCCCCGCGCGCCCGGTCGCGCGGGGCGAGCAGGCGCACCAATTCCCTTCCAGCGTAGTGCCTTTCATAGCGGCACATGGTCTCGTTCGTCCGTGTGTGCGATAGCGTGGAACGGTTGTCTGGATCGAGTGGAGAGTGGGCGAATGCCGTTTGTCACAAGTGGGGGCGTGCGGATTCATTACACGGATACCGGGGGCGACGGGCGAGTGGTGGTGCTGGGGCACAGCCTGTTCATGGATCAGGAGATGTTCGCCCCACAGGTGCAGGCGCTGACGCCGGACTATCGGCTGATCGCGATCGACTCGCGGGGGCACGGGCCCAGCGAAGACCCCGGAACTCCGTTCAGCTATTGGGATTTGGCGCGGGATGCGTGGGCGGTGGTGGATGCGCTCGGACTGGAGCACGTCGTGGTCGGCGGGGTCGCGCATGGCGGATTCACCGCACTGCGGATGGCCCTGCTGGCGCATTCCCGGGTCGACGGGTTGATCGTCATCGGGTCCACAGCCGCGGCCATGCCCGCGCGGCGCAAGGTCGGATATCGGGAGGTATTCGATGCCTGGACCGGCGACGTGCCGTTGGCGCCGACCGTCAAGATGGTGTCTTCGCTGATGATCGGGGCAGGCGCGGAGGATCAAAAGCCGTGGCGGGACAAATGGCTGGCGTCGGACCGGGTGCGCGCCCGGTTGGCAGGCGAGTGTCTGGTCAATCGGGACTCGGTGCTCGAGCTGCTCGGCGATCTCGAGTGTCCGGCGCTGGTCATCCGCGGGATGGCCGATCAGGCCAATGACGCCGGGGAGATGGATGAGATGGCTCGCGCGCTGGGCAGGCCGACCGAAGTGCACACCATCGCCGGGGCGTCGCTGACACCGAATCTGACGCATCCGGACGAGGTGAATCCGCTACTGCGGAGTTTTCTGGACGGATTGCCCTAGCGCTCACTGTTGCGCTCCTGACTCCACCAGCCCGATGAACAGCTGGTGCGCCGGTCCGGGCGCGGTACCCCGGTAGCGCTGCACGCGGACATCGAAGACGGTGGCGGTCTTGGGATTGCGGAGTGTGAAATCTGGGTCCTGGCGGCCGATGTGGACGTGCCCGGCGGCCCACAATCGCCGGAAGTCCGGTTGCTCGCCGAGCTCGCGCAGCACAGTGTCGATGTCCTCGCGATCGGGAGCGCCTGCGGCGTAGGCGCGGAAGCGGCCGACCATCAGGCCCGCCTCCCGTTCCCATTCCTCGACGACGATGCGGGCCCGCGGATCGGTGAACATCCACCGCAGCACGTGCCCGTTGCGGGCCAGGCCGGGCAGGGCGGCGTCGAAGGCCGCATTGCAGTCGACGATGCGCCAGCCGTCGTCGAGGGCGGCCGCCAGATGGGGGAGCAGCGCGTCGAGAGTGGCGCGCACCGACCGCGCCTCGGCGTCATCACGGCGCAGCACCTGCGGATTCGGCAGCACCGGCCGCTGCTGGGCGAGGTGATAGAGGTGAATCCGCTCGGCCAGCTCCAGTTTCAGCACCGAGGCGAGCGAATCCAGCACGGCCGGACCGGGATTGAGCGCCTCACCCTGCTCGATCTTCGCGAAATAGCCGAGGCTGGCATGGGTGGCCTCGGCCAGCTGCTTGCGGGTCAAGCCGGTCGGGTGATCGGCGCAGGGGCGGCTACGTCGTTCTCGGACGAAGTCGGCCAGCGTCGGGGCCCGCAGCTTGTCGGCGTCCGCGCCGATGTCGTTGTCAGTCACCAACATTCCCGTCGTCCGTACTCACCGCCAAGATCGTTCGCCTCAGGATAGGCCGCCGGTGCGCCGGATTTCGAGGCGAGCCGCCGTTTCGCACCACCCCTGCCGATAGCACCGCACCGAAGCACGCACCCGGCCGGTGGTACCGGCGTGTGGGTGCGCACCTGACTGGGGTCTCCCAGAGGTTGCCAAATCGAGACCTCACATTCGATATTTGAAATGCGGATGCGGCATCGAAGCCGGTCAATTTATTCGCGAATGGCACCACAGCGGGAGTGAGCACGGAAATGGCAAGCAATGCACCGTATTCCGGCACGGCGGGACTGCGTTCACGCATGATCACTATCGGTGAGCAATCGATTCCCTATTACTTCGGCGAAGACTGTATTGCCGAGATCGCTGATGCGATAGCGAGTTTCGGCCCGGACAAGCTGGTCATCGTCACTGACGATGAACTGGCCGGATTGCACGCCAGGGAAATCGAAAGATTGTCGAAGAGTGTCCCGTCGATCATCCTCACACACCCCGCCGGCGAATCGATGAAGACGCTGTCGTGCCTGTCGGATCACCTGGAGGCGGCGCTGCGGGCGGGCATCACCCGGCGCTCGATCGTGGTGTCCTTCGGCGGGGGAGTACCGGGCAATCTCGCGGGTCTGATGGCGAATCTGCTGTTCCGTGGGGTGCGGCTGGTGCATGTGCCGACCACGACCATCGCCGCCATGGACTCGGTGCTGTCGCTGAAGCAGGCGATCAACAGCGGTGTCGGCAAGAATCACATCGGCACGTTCTATGCGCCGACGGCCGTCTACGCCGACGTGCGACTGTTCGCCACGCTGCCCGAGCGTGAATTGCGTTCCGGGCTGTGCGAAATGGCGAAGAATTGCCTGGCGATTCAGCCGGCGGCGCTGGATCAGTTGCGAGCGGTCATCGCGAGCGATGATTTCGCGACGCCGAACAATCTTCTGTGGTTGCTCGATGCGAGCATTGCCGCGAAGTCCGCGGTCACTCGCAACGATACTTTCGAGCGTGGCGCGGGGTTGGTCCTGGAATACGGTCACACCGTCGGCCATGCCATCGAGATCTGCGATCACAAAGCCCGTGGCGCGGCTGGTATTCCGCACGGCACGGCGATTGCCCTGGGGATGCTGGTGGCCGCGCACATCTCCCATGCGCGAGGGTGGCTCTCCGACGACGAGGTGAGCACACACTACGAGGTCGTGACCGGGCTCGGGGTCGAACCCGGTCTGCCCGAAGCCGTCCGGGTCGCCGATGTGCTGGCGGTGGTGGCCGATGACAACAAGAAGGGCTACCTCGAGGCGCAGCCGGAGGCGGTGCCGTTCGTGCTGCTGCGGGCACTGGGCAGGCCCGAGCTCACCGGAGATCTTCCGCTGGTGCATGTTTCGCTCATCGAGATCCGGGAGGCGCTCGAAGTCATCGCGCAGACGGCCGTTCGCGTTCCCGCTCGCGCGGTCGGCGTGTGAGGGGGCGGGCGCATGCTGGCGATTCATGGTGGCGCACCGGTGCGTGCGGGCGGGGCGTGGCCGCGGTGGCCGCAGTACGACGAGCGCACCGAGCGGGAACTGGTGGCCGCGCTGCGGTCGGACCGCTGGTCGGTGAGTTGGTACAGCCCCACCGGCGGTAAGTCGCGGGAGCGGATCTTCGGCGCGGCCTTCGCCCGATATACCGGTGCGGCGTACGGGGTCAGCGTGGACCACGGGTCCGGGGCGTTGGTGATCGCGCTGGAGGCGCTCGGTATCGGCCCCGGTGACGAGGTGATCGTGCCGGTCATGACCTGGGTGGCGCCCGCGTCGGCGGTACTGCGGGTGGGTGCGCTTCCGGTTCTGGTCGATGTCGATCCCGAAACCGGCTGTCTCACTGCCGAACACATTCGTGCCGCGGTCTCCGGGCGCACCAAGGCGGTCATCGCGGTGCATCTGGCGTGCACGACCGTGCGCCTCGACGAAGTGGTCGACGTGGTGCGCTCCGCTGGACTGGCCTTGGTCGAGGACTGCTCGCAAGCACACGGAACCCGTTGGGCCGGAAGGACTGTCGGAACGTTCGGCGATATCGGCGTCTTCAGCCTGGGCGCGGCGAAGACCCTCGCCGGGGGTGAGGGCGGAGCGGCGATCACCGACAGCCCGGAGTTGTACGAGCGCATGCTGATGTTGCGCGCCGACTCCCGCGGATATACCTCCCACGATCCCGTCGCCGGGGAGTACGAGCTGGTCGAACTCGGCACCGTCATGGGCGCGAACTACTGCATGTCGGAACTGACCGCCGCCGTGCTGCTCGATCAGCTGCGGCGGCTCGACGACCAGCACGCCCAGCGCGAGATCCGCGCCAAGGAACTAGCGGCAGGCCTGGCGGGTATCGCGGGCCTCGCCCCGGTTCCCGTGCCGGCGCAGGTCGACCGCAGGGCCGTATACGAGTACGGAATCCGGTTCCACCCGGGCACTTTCGGCGACGCGCCCGTCGAAGCCGTAGCCGCCGCGCTCACCGCGGAACTGGGCACCAAGGTCTATCCGCCGCGCGACCCCTTGCACCGCAGCGCGCTGCTGCGCCCGCAGACCAAGCCGCGGTTCGCGCACTCCTGGAACCGGGCCGCCGAGCGCGCGGCCGGTCGGGCCTACCCGGGCGCCGATCACTACCGCGACCACACCCTGCTCGTGCACCACAGCGTCCTGCTCGGCGAGCGCGGCGATATCGAGGATCTGCTCGCCGCCCTGGCGAAGGTGCGTGCGGATGCGGAATCCCTCACGGCGAAAGGAACTCTCGCATGACATCGGAACTGATGGCGGACTGGGAGGCCCGCACCATCGACGGCATCCGCACCCGCAGGGCGGTCGAATCCGATTGGGGCGCACTCCGTGACCGGTATGCACGGGCATTCGGCGGGGTGAAGACCAAGAACTTCGACGCCTGGAAGCAGCAGTTCCAGCTCCAGGACATCGCGGTGATCGAGGACGTCACCGAGCCGCGGGCGCCGCGCATCGTGGGGACCGCGGCCATTATCCGCACGACCGTCACGGTGCCGGGCGGCGCGCAGCTCGAGGCGGCGGCGTGCGCGCAGGGCATGGTGGCGACGACGCATCAGAAGCGCGGCATCTACGCCAAAGTGCAGGCCGAGCTGATGGCCGTCGCCGGCGAGACCGGCGCGGACGTGTTCGCGGCCATGCCGGGGCCCGGCGGCAACTACGCCTACCTCGGCGTGACGACCTACACCCGGCATCTGGTCATCGACCGGCGACATTCGAAACTACGGGTGGCAGAAACGGATTCGGCTTCGGTGCGGGAGGTGGGGTTGCCGGAGACGCTGAGCGAGCTGCGCCGGATCTACGCCCGCTGGCAGCAGATGACCCCCGGCGCGCTGGCGCGCAGCGAGTTCTTCTGGCCGAGCAGCTTCGGCGACGACGCGTTCCTCCTCGTGCACCCCGACGGGTATGTCATCTACGACCTCGTCGGCGACACCGTGGTCGTCCGGGATTTCTGTGCGGTCACCCTCAGCGCGCATCGGGAACTGCTGCGCTGCCTGCTCGGGCACGGTGAATACGCCGAGATTCACCTCGACACCGCGCTGGACGATCCAACGCCGCTGCTGCTGGCGGACCCGCGCACCGCTGCCGTGCGCGGCGTGGACGCGGGCGTGTGGGGGTGGATCCTCAACCTGCCCAAGGCCATCGGACTGCGGGCGTTCGCGGCGGACTTCCACGGCGTGCTCGAGGTCGCGGATCCGTGGGGGATGAGCGCGGGCAGCTATGCGCTGGAGATCGCCGGTGGGGTCGGGCGCTGGGAGCCGGCGGCCGACGGTGCGCGCGCGGATGCCCGGATCGGGCCGCTGGAATTGACCACCGCCTATTTCGGGGCGCACACCGTTGCCGAGCTGGAGCGCGCGGGAGGCGTCGAAGAGCTCACGACCGGCGCCGTCGCGGCCCTGGGTCGCGCATTCACCACTACCCGACGTCCTTTCAACACCACTCCGTTCTGACCATCCAGCTCGAGGAAGTAGCCGAGATGACCACACCCCGCCCCGGGCGCCTGCCCGCTGCCGCCAAGCGATTCCTGATGTGGGACAAGAGTCCGGCGGCGTTCGGGATCACCATGCCGATCCCGGTGCCCACCGCGATGGGCCCGGACGACGCGCGCGGCCTGATCAACGCGCTCATGGACACCCATGAGACGCTGCGCAGCCGCTACACCTACGGCCCGACCGCGGCCTGGGAGATCCTGCCCGCGTCCGGTGGCGATGTCGACGACACCCGAATCGATGTGCGCACAGTCGATATCAGCGAGGTCGCCGCTGCGGAATTCGGAGATCTGATCGCCCGCGAGACCGCGGTGAACGAGGGCCGCCTCGGCCTCGAATCCGGGCGCGTTGTCACCGCGGCGCTGTGCACACGACCGGCCCATGGGAATATCCTGCTGCTCACTGTGCATCACGTGGCCTGTGATGCCGTGGCCCTGTGGATCGTGTGGGGCGATGCCGCCAGCTATGTCAGCCAATGGGAATCCGGGGCAGACGATATCGCGCTGGAACCGGAGAGCACCACGACTTCGGAATGGGCGACGTTCCTCGAGGAGTACTCGAGGACCCGCCTCGATGAACTCGACTACTGGTTCTCCACCAGCGATCCCGAGCCGTCGCGGATCTCCCGGCCGGACACTCCGGAACCGGTTTACATCGACGCGATGATCGACGGCGCGCTCGCCGATCGGCTGTTCGAGGACCTACCCGCGGCCTTCGACTCGACCTACACCCGCGTCATGCTGATCGCTTTCGGGCTGGCCGTCGAGGATGTGCTCGGTGTGCCACGCCCGATCCAGGTGCAGAAGCACGGCCGCTACGCCCGGCTGCGGCCGGGCACCGATCTGGGCCGCACGGTCGGGTGGCTGTCCGACGACTACCCGTGGCTGCCTGCCACGCTCGCGGGCAGCCACGCCGCCCGCATGCGGCACGCCATGGATCGATACCCGCAGGCCCCCGAGGACTTCCTGCTGCTGCGCTGGTACAACCCGGATCTCACCGAGAAGTTCAGCAGCTTCAACAACCCCAAGTTCTATTTCAACTTCGTCGGTGAACTCGGCGGCTACGTGCCGACCGCCCGCTCGCGCGATATGGCCCGGCTCGGCACCTTCGATCTGGCCATGCTGCTCGGCGGCTACCGCCAGGACGGCGTGCAGCGCGTGCACTACTCGGTGCATTCACCCGCCGGCGGGCTCGGCGTGGACCAGGCGAACGAGATTGTGCGGCAATGGCTCTCGATTCTCGAAACCGTGGAAACCGGCATCGGCTCTGCGCACGCCGCGCAAACCAACCCATCCCGCTGAAGGAGCTCGTCATGCAGAATTCCCCCGAAGTCGGCACCTGCCCCGTCACCGGAGCCAGGGTCCCGTCGGTCACCAAGGTCGCCACGCCCACCGGCGACGCCGCCTGGCTCGCCACCGGATACAACCAGGTCCGGGACCTGTTCACCGATCCACGGCTCGGCCGGTCACACCGCACCCCCGAGACCGCGCCGCGCCTTGGTCAGGCGGCGTTCTCCGGCGGGCCGATCGGCAATTTCGACACCGAGCTCGCCGATCACGCCCGGATGCGGTCGCTGCTGCAACCGCACTTCTCACCCAAGCGCATGCGGGAGCTGCGGCCGCGGGTGGAGCAGATCACCACCGAACTCCTCGATGCCATGGAAGAGCAGGGTTCTCCGGCCGATCTACAGTCCGCACTGTCGCTGCCCTTGCCACTGCTGGTGATCTGTGAGCTGCTCGGGGTGCCCTATGAGGAACGCGCTGAATTCCGCGAATGGACCGAGCAGGTCGGGCACGTCCGTGACAAGGCCAAAGTGGAGGCGGGCTACACCGGGCTGTACTCGTATTGCCTGCAGTTGGTGAAGAACAAGCGGAGCAAGCCCGGTGACGACGTCGTGTCGCGACTGTGCGCCGTCGACGACGTCACCGACGACGAGATCGCCATGCACGCCATGGTGCTGCTGTTCGCCGGCCACGAGACCTCCGCCGTGCAGATCGGCGCGGGAGTGCTGATGCTGCTGGAGAATCCGGACCAGTGGCGCAAGCTGCACGAGAACCCGGCGCTGGTCGCCACCGCCACCGAGGAACTGCTGCGCGCCTGCAATGCCAGCAGCATGCCCCGCTACGCGCGCTCCGACATGGAGATCGGCGACGTGCAGGTCGGCGAGGGTGACCTGGTGTTGCTCGGCATCGCCTCGGCCAACCACGATGCGACGATCTTCACCGATCCCGACAAGATCGATATCGCCCGCCAGGAGTCCGCGCACTTCCTGTTCGGCTACGGCGCCCGCTACTGCATCGGCGCGCCACTGGCGCGCATCGAACTCCAGATCGCCTTCGGCCAGCTCGTCTCCCGATTCCCCACCATGACCCTCGCCGTCGAACCCGCGGCGCTGCGGGAACGCGAGGCGATCTTCACCGGCGGTCTCACGAAACTGCCGGTCCGATGGTGATGAAGTTCTACCTCAGCCTGGCACTGGTCGAGATCCCCGAAATCGTCGAGATCGCTAAGGCCGCAGACGAACTCGGGTATGCCGGAATCGCCGTACCCGATCACGTCGTCAACTTCGAAACCCTCGCCACGCCGTACCCCTACTCCGACGACGGTCGACGCCGGTGGGAGCCGTTCACCGAGTGGCCCGACCCGTGGGTGCTGATCGGCGCCATGGCCGCCTGTACCCGCCGCTTGCACTTCATCACCACCGTCTACATTGCGGCCCTGCGTGATCCGTACACCGTGGCCAAGGCCGTGGCCACCGCTGCGGTCCTTGGCGGCGGTCGCGTCGAACTCGGCCTCGGCGCAGGCTGGTGTGCCGAGGAATTCGAGTTGATGAACGCGGAATTCTCGGGCCGGGGCAAACGCACCGAGGAAATGGTCGACCTGATGCGGGAACTGTGGTCACCGGGCTGGACCGAATTCAGCGGCCGCTACTACACAACGCCCCGCCTCGAAATGACCCCGACCCCACCGCCGATCCCCGTAATGTTCGGCGGCCTCACCGAACTCGCGCTCCGCCGGGCCGCCCGCTACGACGGCTGGATCGGCGACCGCATGACCATCCATGAGGCCATCGAGGTCGCCGGAACCCTGCGCCGCTACCGCACCGAACACGGCCTGCCCTTCGACACCTTCTCGATCCTGGCCCCACTGACCGATGCCTGGGGCACCGACCGCTACCTCGAAGCCGAAGCTGCCGGCATCACCCACATGGTGACCAAGCCCTGGGTCCTCTACTACGGCATGAACGCCACCCTCGACCAGAAAATCGAAGCACTGCACCGCTTTCGGCACGACAACTACCCGGCAGCCTTCGCCCCCGCAGCCGTCCCGGCTGAGCCATGAAAGGACTCTCGACCACCGTGCCGAAGCCTCTGATCGTCATCACCGGCGCCAGCTCCGGTGTCGGCGCCGCCACCGCCCGGCTGCTCTGCGCCGATGGCCATCCACTGCTGCTGCTGGCTCGCCGCCTGGCGAAGCTGGACGAGCTGGGCTTGCCGAACACGGTGTGCCGCAGCGTCGACGTCACCGACCGGGCCGCCATCGAGTCCGCTGTCCGCGACGCCGAGGAGCGGTTCGGGCCGGTGGACGCCCTGATAAACAACGCGGGTGCGATGCTGCTCGGCCGGATCGCCGAGCAGCCGGTGGAGGAATGGGACCGGATGATCGATCTGAACATCAAGGGTCTCCTCTACGGCACCCGGGCTGTCCTGCCCGGCATGATCGCCCGAGGTGCCGGCACGATCATCAACGTCAGTTCCCTCGCAGGCCGTAAGACCTTCCGCAATCGCGTCGCCTACGTCGGCACCAAGTTCGCGGTGCACGCCATGTCCGAGAACCTGCGCGAGGAAGTCGCCGTCTCCGGTGTGCGCGTGGTGACTATCGCCCCGGGCGCGGTGGAGACCGAATTGCTTTCCGACGTCAGCGACGAGCAGTTCAAGACCGACTACGAAGCGTGGAAGAAGTCCGTCGGCGGCGCCCTCGATCCGAACACCGTCGCCGAAGCCATCGCCTACGCATACCGACAACCACCTAACGTCACCATCCGCGAGATTGTCATCGCCGCGACCGGTCAGGAACCCTGATGACCATGCCGACAACCCGCGTAGCCACTTTTCGCAGGTTGTGTGGGACGTGAAGGATCCTCGATCGGTGTCCGGTACTGTCCATTCAACATCGAACGACGCACAGATCGATTGCTCTACCGTCGTCTCGGATTCCAGAACGCCGGCGTCGACATCCTGATGCAGTCTGGAGCCCATGCCGAAGGATCCGATCGAGCTCGAGGGTGAGCGCGGGCAGTTGTTGGCTCAGATGGGTGAGCTGCGCCGCGCGGTCGCGGAATTGTCTGATGGGTATGCAGCTCTCCCCGAGTCGGGGCTGATCATCGACACCGTTGGTGCGGAGATGAAACGCCCTCAATTCGGCTACTTAACACTGGTGCCTGGACTTGATCCCGGCCAGGATCAGGTCCAGGTACCCGGTGAGAAGCTCCCAAATCTGCCCATCTGCCTCATTGGTGTGGCTCTCATCTGGCTTGCCTCTCACCGGGTGCCGTGGCGGGAATGGCTGAAGAGGGGTTTGCCCAGCTCGAAGTAGCGGTGCCTTCCCGCACGGACCTCACACGCCGCGACGGGAAGGACACCACAGATGGCAGTCATCATCGGAATGGACCCACACAAACGCTCAGCCACGATCGAGATCATCGACTACACCAGCAAGATATTGACCACCGGCCGATACGACACCGACAAAACCGGCTACGCCGAAATGCTCACCGCGGCCAGAAAATATGTGGATCGGGTATGGGCCATCGAGGGCTGCAACGGCATCGGCCGCCACCTCGCCCACCGCCTGGTCCACGACGGCGAAACCGTGATCGACGTACCCGCGAAACTCTCAGCCCAGATTCGGGTATTCGCGACCGGCAACGGCCGCAAGACCGATCCAGTCGATGCTCATTCGGTGGCGTTGCGGGCACCGAATCTGCGCCCCGTTCAGCCAGATTCGAAGCTGATCGCGTTGGGAATGCTCGCCGATCGGCGCGACGAACTCGGCCGCGCCCGCACCGACACCGTCAACCGCCTGCACCGGCTGCTGCTCGAACTGCTGCCTGGTGGGGCGAAGAAGTTCCTATCGGCGACCCAAGCCCGCAAACTGGTCGCGACCGTGAAACCCCGCGACCCGGCCGGCAAGGTCCGGCGCCGCCTGGTCGTGGAGTTGATCAGTGAGCTGGAAACCATCGATCGCAAGATCAAAACCGCGGACAAAGAACCGCGCCAGCTCGTCGCTGAGCACGGCTCCGCTTTGACCGATCTCTACGGCATCGGACCCGCCGGCGCGGCCCGGCTGCTCGCCGATGTCGGTGACATCCACCGATTCCGGGACCGGAACCGGTTCGCGTCCTGGAACGGCACCGCACCGCTGGACGCCTCCTCCGGCCAGCAGCAACGCCATCGACTCTCGCGCGCCGGAAACCGCAAGATCAACCGGGTCTTACACACCATGGCCATCGTTGCCCTGCGCAATCCCAGTGCCGGGCGGACTTACTACGACTGCCGCAAAGCCGAGGGCAAGACCTCGATGGAAGCGATGCGGGCACTGAAACGGCGCCTGTCGAATGTCGTCTACAGGCGCATGCTCGATGACCAGCTCAGACGGGAAAAGGCAAGCCCGGGAGGGCAATCGGGGACGACTACTGACTCCAGCGCGACCGGCTCAACCCCGCACACCGCCACTTCGGACAAGCCACATCCCGGCCTCACCACCAACCAGAGTAGCCCCGACCTGCAACCCGCGCCTTGACACGAGAGGGGAGCCAGATGCCGACGTTCGTGACCGCGCATCAGCGGGATTACCGGATGTTCGGGTGGTGGGTAGCGGCCGACTGTTGGACGGATGAG
Organism: Nocardia salmonicida NBRC 13393; assembly: GCF_001613085.1. Lineage (GTDB taxonomy): Bacteria > Actinomycetota > Actinomycetes > Mycobacteriales > Mycobacteriaceae > Nocardia > Nocardia salmonicida. The sequence goes on along the minus strand of NZ_BDBR01000003.1, from coordinate 113,667 downwards.
CAGGCCGAACTCCAACTCGCCGTCATGGTGAACTCATGCCCCGTGGTTGCTGATCATCGCTCGCGCGGTCTGCGAGAGCGATGGCTCGAATCAGTCTGTATGAGGACTGGAACTCTTCCTCGTAGCGCTGATAGCTGGCGGTCCCCAGTCCGAAAACGCTGCAGCCAGCTCGACGCACAGTGCATCGAGGGCAGGTGCGGGGATCTGAGGCACGTCGGGAGAATCGGCGCTGTGCCAAGGTACATCCCGTGCGGTACCAGCGGGTCTGGTGAAGATGTGCTGGTGAAGGTGGATACCGGCAGCGCTCAGGCCGGCCACGAAGGTGAAGACGTGGGCAGGTTCGAGTACGTGGCGCAGCGCGCCGATCGACGAGCGGACAGCGCGAGCGAATGCGAGGGTTTCGGCGTCGTCGAGCAGGTCGAGAGTCGCAACGTGACGCCGAGGCTCGACGAACAGATACCCCGGCCGGACCCATTCTCCTTGGGCGGGGCGGTGTGTCACCACCACGAGGTCATCGACATAGATCACCGGGCTCACCAGTGGTCCGGTCCCGTTGTGCTTGTCACAGATCATGCACCCCCACACACGGGGGACGATACCGTCGCTCCTGCACCGAGTGACAGCGGACCGGGACATGCATCTGATGGATTCCACGTGCGAACTCGTTTCACGCAAAGGCATTTCAGTCGATGCCACGCCGACCCAGTCAACCTGCCAGGAATCAATGAGATGGCAACTGCAGCCGAGTTTCGTACCAGCCGAGCGTGATTGAATCTCTGCTGTACGGAAATGCCGGTGGGCGCGGTTGTCCGACCGAAACACGTGTATGGCAGCGATTACCTCAGCGGAGCCATCCACGGGACTGCGTTGTGAGCGAAGCTCTGCTTGACCGGCACCAGGTCGGCATGATCATCCAGGGCCGTGATCGTGACACCCACCAAGCCTGCTTCATCGCCCTTGGACGCGACCGAGGAGCCGCACTTCGGGCAGAATCCACGCCAGATCTGGGGGAAGGTCTCGAACCAGGTCGGTTCCCCACCCGGACCGGTCCACGCGAATCCCTTCTCTGGGAAAGACACCCACGACATCACCGGGGCACCGGAAAGCCTCTGACAGTGCTCGCACGAGCACAAGTGAGGGAAGTCCGGGTCGCCGGTCGCGGAGAACCGGATATTGCCGCAGAGGCAGCCACCGTTCACATCGCGCCTTGTTACTGGTCGCTATTTCGTTCATCGAGTAACACGCGTTGCTGATCAACGAGGCCCGACAAAGGCCTTCGTCGCCTCGCCAAGCTCGACCGCCTGGTCCACCACGCCGAGGTGATCTCGTTGAAAGGCGACAGCTCCCGGCTCAAAGACCGCGACCTCGGCCGCGTCCCGGCCGCGAAGACTGACGATTGAACGCTCGATATGTGGCATGGCTTTTCGTGCTGCCCGGTGAGGGCAACAGCCCCACGCTGCTCTGATCTCCTCCGGCCGCCGGTCTAGTGTCAGTTGACCGCGTCCGAGACAAAAGAATAGCTTCCGCGCTGGTGGGGCTTTTGCCTTCACGCACAGCACATGTAGGCGCTCGAAGTGATCGCGTACGGTTGGTCCGGCGCCGACGGTGTGGTCGTGGGTTCCGTGAACACATCCGGCGGGCACGGCACCTGGACGCAGGAATCCAATACTTCCGGATGCTCGAACCACCATGTCACGCCCCATAACAGGGCCGCCAGCAACAGCACCGACGTGATTACAATCTTGAACCACACCCATTCATGGTAGAGGAGGAGCCCCGCCGATCGGCAGGCGCTATTCCTTTCCGAGCGGGTCACACGGTACGCAAGCGAGCTGATCGAACGGCACGTTTCATCTACGCAGAAGCCAAGGGCCGCAACGACATACAACTGCTGCCCGCGCCGCGCGCGGCAAGACCAGACATGCGTTCGAGTACCACGGTTGGGTCTCCCTGCGTGCCCACGCTTCGGCTGCGGACGATGAGTTGTCGCTTCGCCTCGATGAGATCCGGGCTCTGATAGAGGAGTTCTCCGACTACGGGCTGATGGATCTCCGAGCATTGAACGGTGAGTACTACATTCACTTGGCAGGGTGCCCGAACCGAAGCGGCACGTGGGGCTCTGGAATTATCGACCTGTTCACCCGAATCGGGCAACTCGCCCGAGGTTCGTATGGATTGCTGTACGTCTACGATGACGAGGACGCTGCATATGCTGCGGGGTTTCGTGTGTTCCGCATGGCTCGAGGTCTGGTGACCGTGCAGGCGGATACGCTGCTGTCACCTGTGGTACCGGTTCTGTACGACAGATAGCCGGGCGGCAATCGGCCGCTGATCGGCAGTCGAGTGCGTTCGTTGGCTGGTGCCGCGGACGTTCGCTACCGCGCGCCCAGCGGCATGAGCGTGCGTTGCTGCCGACGGTCAGCCGGTTGGTGCGAAGCGGTAAACACGTGATTCACGCGGCTGGAATCCGAGCCTCTCATACAGGCGGGTAGCCGCCGACCTCGACGCTCGCGAAGTCAGATCCAATGTCCTGGCACCGGCGGCAGCGGCTCGGGACTTGGCCTCCTCGATCAAGACCGCACCAATGCCCTGGCCGCGCGCAGAGTCGTCGACCACCACGTCCTCGACCCGCGCTCGAAGACCTGAGGGGATCGGGAACACCACCAAGCTGAGCATCCCGACGATCCGATCGTCGCTACGCGCGAACAGCACCGTGGTGGACTCCACAGATACCAACCGCACCAGCGCGTCCCGGTCCAATCGCTGCGCTGTTTGCGACAGCTGTGAGAGCAATCGGTCGACTGCGTCGACTATCTCGTCGTCGACGTCGGTCAGGGGTTCCACGGTGAGAGCCACCTCGGCACTGTACTGCGGTGGCTCACCGCAGGTCGCCTACGTACCGGAGCAGCGCGATCCCATCTAGCCAGTCAGCGACAGATGCTCGCGTTCCCCGAACGCGCGCCCAGCGGCATTTGCGGATATGTCGAAGAAGGGCCAGTACCTCTCCGCACCATGATCTCGGCCTCCACCCATGCCGAACTTGTCGGCGGCTGGTCGTAGCGTCCATGGAATGAACTGGCGACCGTGGTTGGAGCTGTGGAGCGAGGAATGGATCGCCAGCAGAGATCCTGATGAGTTGGATCCCGAGGTGGTGCAGCAGCGCTGGCTCGGGTACGCCCCGGCCACCGAGGCCGACATCGCCGCGGTCGAGCAGCGCCTCGGCCTACGGTTGCCACCCTCCTATCGCAACTTCCTGCTGACCACCGATGGATGGCGCCATGCCGGGGAATTCGTGCGGAAAATGCGGGACACTACCAATCTGGGATGGCTGCGTGACCTCGAACCAACCTGGGAGTCCTGGGCCGACCTGATCACTGAGCCACCCGTCGAAGCACCGGGTAACCCGTTCAGTCGCGGACTACTGATCTCGCTGCACGCCGACGTCGGAGTCCTGTTCCTCGACCCGGCCGACCGCGACGAGAACGGCGAATGGGCCGCCTACAGCGTGTTTTCCTGGGGGGAGTTCCCGCAGTGGTATCCGTCGTTCACTGCCCTCATGGAATCGGAGTACCAAAGCCTTCATCGAATACGTCAGCCGGCGGGCAAAACCCGTGACGACTGGGGTCTGGTGGCCGAACAGGCACGAGGCGAAGCCCTTTCCGGGGACATCGACACAGCCATGGCGGCCCTGGAGAAAGCCCAGCATTTCGGCCAGGCACGCGCCACGGTCTTACAAACCCAGCTCCAGATGTTCCTCAGCACCTCTTCCCCCTACGATGCCTCCCGGTTCCTTTCGCGTGTGCTACCGCTGGCACCCGTTCCGGAGGGATTCTTCACCGGTCCACTGTTCACCGACGAGTTCGTGCCATGCATGTTCCTGCAACACGTACACAAAGAACCCTGGTATGCCTCCGCGCTCGACGTTGCCCAGATCGTCGACGACCCCGGGGGTGAGATCAAACGTGCCATCGACGGGCACCGGGCCCGGGTAGAGCGGCCCGGCTACCAGCTCTCCTACGGCAACCAAGCATTCGACGCCGCGGTACGAAAGGCGCTCGCGCAACACCACTCCGACCCGGCGGCGCTGTGGCATGCGCTCGAGGCCGCGATGGCGCATTGGCAGCCCCGTACGCCAGATCACATCGCCCCGGTCGCGTTGCTGGCCGACCCGGTGCTGGCGTACAGCCTCACCCCGGAACGCGGGCGCGCGCTGTTGAGTCAACCGCGCAGCGGCCGCTGACCCGGCGAGGCTGACCGAATCGGTTCCTTCATCGGTTGCGTGCGACCGGGCGACAACTCGGTCCTCACCGCACACCCGCACCAGCTCCCGGATCATCTGCGACCACGCCGGATAGCACGCTCATCGGCATGAGCGGACGTGGTCCGACTGTGTCCTGTCGGAGCGTCGGACCTTTCGTCGTGTCGTGTGACACCTAAGGCTTGGCCGACGAGGTGATCGGCGGCTCGGTCGGGGCCGCGGAGTGCGGCACGCCTGTGTAGTCGGGTAGCTCGACGCCGTTGATCGCACGCTCGATCAGTTCGGTGAACCATTCACTGTCGAAATCGGGGGTCGGCTCGGGATCTGGTCCCGGAAGGTCGCGGGTGCGCGCGTGCAACCGGCCGATCTCCTGGTTGGCCTCGACGAACGACCGCATTCGCTTCTCGTAGGCGGCGAACCCGGCTTCGGGCTCCCAGCCGGCGGTGGCCAGCTCTCCGGCCAGTACGTAGGCGCCGACCAGGGCCAGCCCGGTGCCCGCCCCGGACAGCGGCGACGAGCTGAACGCCGCGTCCCCCAGCAGCGCCACCCGCCCGCTCGACCAGCGGTCCATCACCACCTGAGCGACCTCGTCGAGGTAGAAGTCCGGTGTGTCGTCCAAGTGCGCGAGGATGTTCGGGGTCAGCCAGCCCAGGTCGGCCATTCGCTCACGCAACAGGCGCTTCTGGGCTGCGACATCGCGGTAGTCGACGTCGAAGTCTCGCGAAGGAAAGGAGAACATGGCCATCGCCCGGGTGGCGTCCTGGATGGGCCGCAGCCCGGCCGAGCGACCGGACTCCTGGAAGTCGATCAGCCATCGGTCCAGCCCGAACTCGTTGGGCACGCTGTAGAAGGCCAGCATGTGCCCGAGATGGCGGACGAACCGCTCGTGTGGCCCGAAGACCATCGCTCGTAGCTGCGAATGCAATCCGTCCGCCCCGACCACCAGGTCGAAGCGTCGCCGGTCGCCGCCAGCGAAGGCCACGTCGGCTCCGTCCGCGTCCTGGGTGAGTTCAGTGATGCGGTCGCCGAAGATGTACTCGACGCCGTCGCGAGTGTCGTCGTAGAGCACTTGGGACAGGTCCCCGCGCAGGATCTCGATCTCGGCGATGTATCCGTCGCCACCGTGGTCGTCGGCACGGAAGGTCTCCAGCACATTTCCGTCGGCGTCCACGGTGTACGCGCCGGCGGTCTCGGTGCGCGCCGCGCGGACCGACGCGTCCAGTCCCATGCGCCGGATGACCTCCTTGGCCACCCCGCGCGCATCTACGGCCTGCCCTCCTGGACGCAAGGCGGGCGCCCGCTCCACCACAGTCACCTCGGCCCCCCACCGGTGCAACCAGTGGGCAAGCGCGGGCCCGGCGATGCTCGCCCCGGCCACCAGCACCCTGGGACCGCTCGCCCGGATCGTGTGCCCCTGTTCGGAATCGTCGACGCCCATCACTGCCTCCTGTATCTCCGCCCGCACGGGAACGGTCCCGGTACAGGCACACCGCTGTGGGTGTATCCAGCTGTATCGACGGCGGATCCCTCCAAAATTCATCGGTGCAGCCGAAAACATGTGCCCCCGGTTCCGTGGGCCACGGAACCGGGGGCTAGTGGCTCAGTCGATGCCGCAATAGCGTGCCCTTCGCTGCTCGGAGCAGTGGGACAGTTCGAAAGCGCAGAGCAGTAAGGAATTTCGATGAGACGATCACTGGCTGCGGCCACACTGGTCGGTGCGCTGATGTCGGCATCGCTGGCGACCGCCAAGGCCGCCACCGAACAGATTGCCCCGCTCGCTGGGTGCGTCGAATTCCCGGGCGAGCCCGCGAACCATGTGCCCGCCACTTGCTAGTCGTCGTGCGAGGTTCCTCGCGTTGTATCCGCTGGCCCCGACGATCAGGGCCTTTGCCTTCATCGCTGTTCCGCCGCGACCCCGGCGGCGCCGATCGCTGCATAAGATCCGGTGAGCGCGACCATTGTCAGCGCCGACCGTGTGGGAACGTCGCGTCGAACGAGGTGTGTGAGACCCGCGACGGTGTCGGAGATGTCTACTGCCAGACCAAATCTCTTCCATCGGGCTCGTTCCCGTGGGCCTGCGGTGAGATAACCCAATCCCATCGCCAACGCCCGGGCCCCGTAGATCCGCGTCATGTAGGTCAGTTCCGCTGAAGGTCGAACCCCCACGAAGCTGCCGAATCTACGCGGGGCGGTGAGCGAGGTGATCGCTAGGGCAAGCCGACCCACTGCCATCAGATTCATAGTGTTGCTCTGACGTGCGGTACCCGGCTCGCTGGCTGCGAGTTCGTCGCGGGACCGGTGAAAACGCTGAAGCAATCGCAGTGCGAGGAGGGGGTGGGCCAGCAGTCGTGGAAGTAGAGGCATCGGATCGAAGTAGGTGTCGTTGCTGACGAAATAGCCGTCGCGCAACACAATTCTGTCCACGACGTCCACTGCGATCGGCCGCCCGCCGAGAGTGCCGAGGAGGGCGAACTCTATGAGCACGCCGTCATCGGTGGGACCCCACCGATGGACGACGCCGTGCAGGTCCGGGACCGCGTCGAACACGCCGTCGAAGAGACGGCGAAATCCGGCAGGCCCCGCTCCGCGGACGGACAGCGGCTGGCGCTGTCGACTTTCCGGAGTGATTCTCGACAGGAAATGCTCGATGAATGCGTCGCGGTTTCCTTTTGCCAAACCCTCCCGGAAGAACGCGATGAACTCGTCCTTTTCGTCGGACGAGGTGGGTTTAGGAAGTGAATCGTGCTGTGGCATGGCTCTTCCTTGCTTCGGTGGCGTGCTGGGCCACGAATCAGCCCACTCCGACGCTAACATAACTTTTAGAAGTGGACTCATTATTTAGAAGTTCACTTCCGATTCTCTTGTCCGCCTGCTAGCGTGGCGGTATGGCACGACGTTCGTATGACCAGTTCTGCGGGTTGGCGCATGCGCTGGACGTAGTTGGGGAGCGCTGGACGTTGCTGATCGTGCGCGAGCTGATGTTGGGCCCGAAGCGATACTCAGATCTGGCCGCGGCGCTGGACGGCATCGGAACCAGCCTGCTGGCGGCCCGGGTCAAGCAGCTCGAGTCCGAGGGTGTGGTCCGGCGGCGACTGCTCGATCCACCCGTCGCGTCCGTGGTGTACGAACTCACCACTCGTGGCCGTGAGCTCGCCCGCGCTATGGTCCCGCTCGCGCTCTGGGGTGCCCGGCATTTCATGAGCGCGGAGCGCGCCCCCGAAGAGAGCTTTCGCGCCGAATGGGCCCTGGTCTTTCTTGCTGACCGCTTGAACAGCGCCACTCCGGCAAATCTGAACGCCGAGTACGAGTTCCATATCGACGACAGCGTCGCGCGCCTGCGCGTCAGCGACGGAGAAGTCGACGTGGTCGCCGGAAACGGTGGCACCTCTGCCGATGCGGTCCTGCGCTGCGACTCCGCCACTGCCGCCGCACTCGCCGGTGGCCGGATGACACTCGCCGACGCGATCACCGCCGGCCTCGTCCAAGCCGAGGGACAGCCCGAATTGCTCGCAGAACTGCTGGAGCTGCTGAGCTCTCAGCTGTTGTTGCTGTCCTCTCAGGTCTGACGGTTAGCGTCTGGCAACGCTGTGCAAGCAGAGCGCACGCAGATGCGGCCCTGCGAATGCGCACGATTCGGCATTACCGGACGGTGGGTTTCGGATCGGGCGTTGCGGCCTCGATAAGTCGCTGGCCCAGGGCGCGGACGGCGTCGTTGAGCGCTGCAGGGTGTTCGATGACGAACGGGTGGTTGAGGCCGGCGAGTACGGGGGGAATCCAGTCGAGGTGTTCGGCTCGGATCTGGACCCGGACCCATGGGGCGGCGTCTGGTGGCGGCGGGTCGATCTCGTGCATGGTCGCGATCGTCTCGGGGAATAGTGCGCGGACCTGGGGGAGTGTGCCTTGGACCCGGATCGAGACCTCGTGTCGATAGGGAGCTGTGGCGAGTGCGGAGAGCAGATGGGCGGTCGGCTCGAATTCGACAGGGGGAGTGAAGGTTCCGGGGAGGGTGGTTACCTCGGTGACGCGGTCCAGGCGGAATTGGCGTAGGTCGTCGCTGGTGGTGTCCATTCCTGTCAGGTACCAGCGGCCGGAGTGGCTGACGAGCCCGTAGGGGTGCACGGTCCGCTCACTGCTTTGCCCGTTCCGGTCGGTGTAACCGATCGCGATCGGTCGGTGCTCGTGGGTGGCCTCGGCGATCCTGAGTAGGACGGGGGTCTCGACGGTGACTTCCGGTCGGGTGTCGGCGGTGAATTCGGCGGTGTTGAGCAGTGCGTCCAGTCGGGCTGTCAGGCGTGAGGGCAGGACTCGACGGAGTTTGGCTGTCGCGCTGTCGGCGGCGTGGGCGACCGTTGTCGACCGGCTGGTGAGGAGGCCGAGTAACATGGCTACGGCCTCGTCGTCGGTCAGCATCAGTGGCGGCATTCGGTACCCGGGAGCGAGCCGGTAACCGCCGTAGCGGCCCCGGATCGATCGGACGGGGATATCCAGGTCGGTGAGATGGGTGACGTATCGCCTGACGGTGCGTTCATCGACACCGAGCCTGTCGGCGAGTTCGCCGACGGTACGGGTGCCGTCGGCTTGCAACAGCTCGAGCAGGGCCAGTACTCGGGCAGTGGGGCGCGTCATCGGGAAATTCTCGCATTCATACCGGGCGGAAACTGTCCGGTATGGGCTCTACCGTGGCGTTCGGCGGTGAAACGTCCGCCCCACCCGACAGCAGGAGCACGCAATGAACCTCGTCTCGATCCGCCTGATCACCGACGACATCGAACAACTGGTCGGCTTCTATCAGCGGGTGACCGGTGTCGAAGCCACGTGGGCTACACCGGATTTCGCCGAGATCATCACGTCGGTCGGCACGCTCGCGATCGGAAGCGTCCGTACGGTTGCTCTGTTCGGCGCAGGCAGTGCGAGCCCGGCCGACAACCACACCGCGATCATCGAGTTCATGGTCCCCGACGTCGACGCCGACTACCGGAGGTTGCAGGACAGTGTCGACGGCTTCGTCAACGAGCCGACGACGATGCCGTGGGGCAACCGGTCGCTGCTGCTTCGAGACCCCGACGGCAACCTGATCAACCTGTTCACCCCGGTCACCGCCCAGGCTGTCGCGAAATTCGCCGGGTGACGTCGGTACAGCCGCAGGCTGAAGTCACTTGCGCGGCGCACCATGTCGTGGAAGTTGGCGATGATGTCGGCGCCTGTCCTGCGCGCCGACATCATCGCCTTTCATGCCGGTTAGCCTCGGCACCGCTGGTGCTGGATCAGCTGGGCACGTTCGAAGCCGCCGAAACAGCGGCCTCTGGACTGGCCTGTGCGCGTGGCACGGTGAAAGTGGCCACGACCGATGCGATGGCGATGACGAAGCAGGCCGCTGTGTACCAGAGGTTTCCGATGGGATCGCCGTTGCTCGTCCGACCGTCGACGGCGTCGAAGAAGTCGGGCAGTGACGCGATCCAGAGGAGCGCGAAGATGGCGAGATAGAGCGTGGCGAACCGCTGGACGAACGGGTCTGTGTACTGCGAAGGGGTCGCGGAGCCCTGGCGCAATTGGGTCCACTGGCGGATCATCACGAATCCGGCGACCACGGCGAGGACGGCCAACTCCAGTGCGTAGACGATGCCACGCACGGTGTCGCTGCTCATGCCGATGACGGTCGCGGGCAGGGGGAGCAGGAAGGTGCCGAGCGAGGCCAGCAGGCCGATGACGATGGTGCGCCACGTCAATTCGATGCCGGAGAAACTTCTGCCGTCATCGACGTGGCGGCCGACGAAATACTGCACGCAGAAAGCGAGCGACATCGGCCACAGCGCCGCGAATACCACGACGCTGCCCATCGGGACCGAATCGAACATGGGCTGATTGATCGGGTTGTCCACCGTCCATTCCCACCAGCGCAGCTGCGGCCCGAGGTGATCGAAGATCTCGTAGAAGGCGTGGTGGACGAAACCGACGCAGGTGGCGCCGATCAGGACACCGTATCGACGGAAGATACCGAGCATCCGGACGATGCCGAACGCCATCGTCGCCATCAGCGGATAGATCGCGATGATGTAGAGGGGTAGGCGGCCCCAGAGGAAGTCCACGGTGAACACGTTGTGCGCGAACATCGTGTCGATGTGGTCTTCGATACCGAACGCGGCCGGGAAATACAGGGGCGGTTCGATAATGAACAAATAGGCGGTGGCGCCGAACCACAGGACCAGGTTGGTGGGGTCGCCGTGGCGGCGCAAGCGCATGATCGCGTACCAGAGCGCGAGAATCGCGCCGACGACGATGGTGAGTTCGAGGACCGGCAGGGTCCAGTTCTCCAGGGCGAACGGGCTGCGGAATTCGACGAGACCGCCCGCTTCCTCGCAGGAGAAGCCGAGTTGGTGAGCGAGGTCGGCGAAGGTGGGGGAACAGTGATCAGCCATCGGGATACCTTCTACGAGCTGACGGAATCGGCGGTGTACCAACGGGTGACGTCATAGCCCTCGTCGTAGCGGCGGAACCACTCGTCGGCGAGCACGGGCAGCTTCTCGTGCGCGGGATTGTGGCGCGGCATCTGACTGCGGATGATGCCGCCCAGTGCGACGAGCTGTTCGCCCAGCCCGAGATCGTCGAACGCGCGCGGCATCGTCCCGTTGTCGGCCGGCTGGAGGAAGGGCAGCCAGCGGCGCAGAGTCTGGCCCCTGCGGTAGTTGGCGAACATCGACAGCGCGTCGACCTGCCGATCTTCCAGCGGCACATGCTCGTTGAAGCCTTCGCACGCCACCCGGATCACCTGCAGCACGTGCCGGAAGATCGACGCCGCCACCCGCATGCGGTACAGCTCACTGTCGACCACCGAGTTGAAGATGATCAGCGCCGAGCTGCGATGCTCGACTTCCTCGACGAAATGCCAGATGAACAGTGAGGCGACACGATCGTCGCCGGGGGCGAACAGATTCTTGTCGTTGTCGAGCATCAGCTTGAACACCGGCGTGAAGGTCGCCTCGAGGTCGGCGGTGTAGGCGAGGCGGTACTTCACCGGCGTCTCGGCGGTGAGCTTGTCGAACTCGCCGATCACCGCGTCGAGGGTCTCCTGCAGGCCCGGGTAGCGGCGGATCAGCGCCTTCACATGCTGGCGGTGGGCGTTGGAATGCTGACCCTCCTGGCGCATGAACGCGTCGGCCTCCTCGGCCACCTCGGGGTCGGTGATCTGCGGTTTCGCCTGCGTGATCAGCTGCACGATCATTTTCTCGAAGCCGATCGCCAGGAATGAGACGGCATTGGCCATCGACGAGAACGCCGGGTTCTGTGGGTTCCACAGGAACGGCACGTCGTAGTCGGAGAACGCGAAGTCCATTTTGCGGACGTGAAGATCGGTCACGGTGGGGTTACCTCGTTGTCTGCCACTCGGTTGATTGAAGCAATCATACGAATAGGCGGCCGAGTGTATGATCACTTTGACGGAATTCGCTCTGACCTGGGGTTGTGCTAGCGTCCACCCGGTGGCACGTAGACGTGGGTGGGGCGGTAGTCCGCCGGGGGACGATGCGGAGGCGACCCGCCGGATCATCGCCGCGGCAGTCGAACTGATCGGCCGGACCGGTGCGGAGATCAGCATCGCCGACGTGGCCGAATCGCTCGGCGTCATCCGCCAGACGGTCTATCGGTATTTCCCCAGCGCCGACGCGCTCATGACCGCCGCGGCCATCGCCTCGGTCGACGATTTCCTCGACCGACTCACCAACCAGGTCAGTGGCCTCGCTGACCCCGTCGAGGCGATGACCGAGGCCGTCGTCTTCACCCTCACTGATGTCCGTCGTACGCCCCACCTGGGCATTCTGCTGTCGAGTTCGTACTCCAACGTCCATCCGGAGAGCATCACTTCCGACGAGGCCCAAGCTTTCGGCATGACCATGATCCGCCGCTTCGATGTCGACTGGGCCGCTCATGGTTACGACGAGCCCGCCCTGCGCGAACTCGTCGAGTACGTCCTGCGCACGATGCAGTCGTTCTTCCTGTCGCCGGGTAGTCCGACACGCTCCGACGAAGAATTGCGCCGCTACCTGCACCGATGGATGGGAACTGCGATCAGCGCGCAGCCATCGAGCTGAAACGCAGAACGTGCCCGCCCGGAAGTCGGACGGGCACGTTGCTGAAATCTCAGGCTGCCGCGGCGGCAATCCGGCGCGGCTCGATCGCGGCGGCGAGCAGATAGCTGCCGCCACCGGCCAGCGCCAGCGCCCAGTACAGGTACGCGCCGTCGAGAAACAGTGCGGCCGTGGAACTCACGGCAAGCCATGCGCCGAGTGTGTACTGCAGGACGTCGCGGTAGGCGGCACCGCCTGCCAGGTAGAGCAGTCCGACGATCAGCCCGGATCCGGTCGGCCACAGGGTCGCGGCGGTATCGGGGCTCAGCGTGGAACCGAGCGCCGTGATCAGGAAGAACAGCGCCGCGAAACCGATCAGCCACGAGGCGCCGAGCAGGTTGCCCACGACCGCTTCCCGTCCCGTCGCGCCGCGCTGGGCTCTCATGGAGACCACGGTGGTCACGATCATGGCCGCTAGCAAGCCGACCCCGAGGAGCGCGCTCGGCACGAAACTCGGTAGATCGAGCAGCGGGTTCGGACCATGGCTGAGGGCGAAGGCGCCGTGGCCGACGAGCCAGGCGAGGCCGAAGCTCAGGTAGATGGGCCGATTGTCGAGGACGGTGCGAACGGGCTGTGAAACGTACATGATCGATCTCCAGTGTGTGAGCGGGTCAGGCGCTGACGAGGACGACTTTGCCGGTGACGGTGCCGGATTCGGCGAGCTCCATCGCTCGGGCGGCATCGGTGAGCGTGATACGGGCCGCGACCTGGGCGGTGACGGTACCCGCGGCGGCGAGCGCGAAGACCTGGGCGAGATCTTCGGCGATACGAGCACGGAAGCGGGTGAGGTTGCGTTTGCCCGCCCACAGGTTGTAGAAGTGGGCACTTCGCTTGTTGGGCAGCATGTTCCACCACAGCAGGCGGGCGAACAGCTTCAAGACCGGCAGCCGGGAGTCGCCCTCGTCGTTCTTGGTGGCGGCCGTTCCGTAGGAAACGAGTGTGCCGCCGTCGGCGAGCAGGTCGAACGAGTCGGTGATGCCGGTCCCGCCGACGTGATCGAAGACGGCATCGACGCCCTGTGGTGCGAGAGTTCGAACCTGTTGCGGCACATCGCCGCGGTAGTCGATCCAGGTGGCGCCCAGTGCGGAGACCGCGTCGGCATGGCGAGCGGACGCGGTGCCGATCACGTGAATGCCCGCGGCCCTGGCTAATTGGACCAGTGTCGAGCCGACGCCGCCGTTGGCGCCGTGGACGAGGATCGTGTCGCCGGGCCGGACGTCGGCCGTGCGGTGCAGCATCTGCCAGGCGGTAATGCCGTTCACGACAAAGGTTTCCGCGTCGGCGGCGTCCAGCGTGTCCGGCACCGGGATCAGGTCGGCGGCGTCGAGGTCGACGTGGCTGCTCCAGCCGCCGGTCTTGGTCAGCGCGGCGACCCGTTGCCCGATCAGCGTCGCGTCGTCGGCCGCGATCACCGTGCCGACCAGGTCGTAGCCGGGGACGAAGGGGAAGGGCGGCTGGTCGAAGTACTTGCCGCGGCGCATCTGCTGCTCGGCGAAGGACACTCCGGAGGCTTCGACTCGGACCAGCGCGCGACCGGGGCCTGGCGCGGGGAGTTCGCGTCGGGTGACGAGCAGGCCGCTCGGGTCCACTCGGCCGGGCAGGACGATCTCGGTGGCGGTAATGGTGTTCATCAGGCTGCCTTCCGTAGTGTGTGACTGGTCAATCACTCTTGGTGGAAAAGAAAGCTCCAACCGGAAAGGGCTGGAGCAAGGGGTCAGTGGGCCTTCGGGTGGCGCATTCCCGTGGTGAGGGCGGTGGCCCAGGGGCTGTCGTTGCCGTCGAGTCCGAGGGTGGTGACGAGGTGGCACAGCTGGCCGTAGGCGATGAAGTACTGGATCTGCTCGGGGGCGCCGCCGGAGCGGCGCTGCACGAACGTGGTCACCTTGGCCAGGCCGCGGCGCAGCGCGTCGGCGATTTCCGGGATGTCGGTGGCGGATTGGGCGTGCACCTGCAGCATGAGCAGGCTCTTGTCGGCGATGAGTTCGGCGTAGGCGCCGCCCATGTCGTGCAGGATTCCGGCCGGGTCCTCGGCGGTGGAATTGGCCGCGCCCGTGGACATCGCGCGTTCGACGAGGTCGAAGCAGTGATCGAGCGCGGCGACGAACAGGGCTACCTTGCCGGGGAAGAGTTTGAAGACGTAAGCGGGGGAGATGTCGGCGCGCGCGGCGACGGTGTTGATCGGGGTGCCGTGGTAGCCGGTTTTTGCGAACTCGATGATCGCGGCGTCGACAACTGCGTCTCGCCGGACGTCCGAGGTGGAGAGGGTGGCACCGCGCTTGGTCATGTGAGTGACTGTACACTCACTCTTGGTTGAGCGTCAATGCCAACCAGGGGATCAGTGCAGATCAGCGAGAGCGGTATCGACGTCCGGGCCGGTCAGGCTGTGCCGGTTACTGTGCATGACCAGGCGTAATGGCCGTGGGCAGTCCGGTGCTGTGCTGAAGCGATCGGTTGCCACGATGCGCGCCGGGGCGTCGAGGTGGTCGCGGACCCGGGTCATGAGGGCGTAGCGGCTGAGGGTTTCCGCGCCCGCGATATGCACGACGCACGATTCGTCGGCGAGCTGCTCGAGCGCGGGCGCCAGGCTCGGCAGGTACAGCGGATTGCACACGATGTCGGTGCGCGCCTGGATCTCGGGTGCGGCGAAGCGGGCCAGGAATTTGTTCGACAACGGGCTGCGCCCGTACACGAGCGGGAGGCGAACAACCAAGTGGCGCTCCTGTGCGAGGACCAGATCCTCGGCGGCCACCTTGGTCTCGCCGTAGACGTTGATCGGTGTGCGCGTCGCGCTTTCGTCATAGTGGTCGGCCGTGCCGTCGAAGACATTGTCGGTCGACAGGTAGACGAGTTTGGCGCCGGTATCGTCGACGGCCTCGAGCAGCGGCACCATCGGCGCGACGTTCGCCGCGTAGGCGGCGGCGGGATCGCGTTGCGCGGCAGCGAGATCCACGACACCGGCGGTGTGGACCACCACGTCGAACCCCTGCTCGAGCAGTGTCCGCACCGCGCCGGTGTCGGCGAGATCCACCGGGGCGAGACCGTGCCCGCCCCGGCTGGTCCCGACGACCTCGTGGTTCTCGGCGAAGTGCGCGTGCAGCGCGCTGCCGACGAAACCGGAGGCGCCGAGGATCAGGATCCGCACCGGGTCAGCGCGCCTGCCAGTTCGGCTTGCGCTTCTGCGCGAAAGCGATGGCGCCCTCACGCATGTCCTCGGTCACCGCGACGGCCATGATCTCGCGGTTGGACTGGTCCCAGGCGGCGTCGTCGGCGAGCTTGCCGTCGAGGATGCCCAGCGCCACCCGCTTGCTCGCCTGCACCGCCAGCGGCGCGTTGTCGGCGATCCGACCGGCTAGTGCCAGCGCCGCCTCGAGTACCTCGGCGGCCGGGACGACACGATTGATCAGGCCCAGCTCCAGCGCGCGGGCCGCGGTGATCGGCTCGCCGGTGAGGATCATCTCCATCGCCACCTTGCGCGGCAGCTGCTCGGGCAGGCGGAACGCGCCACCGGCCGCGGCGAACAGGCCGCGGGCGACTTCGGGCAGGCCGAAGGTGGCAGTCTCGGCGGCGACCGCGAGATCGCTGGCCAGGACGAGTTCGGTACCGCCGCCTAGCGCGAAACCGTTCACCGCGGCGATGGTCGGCTTGCTGATCGCGTGTCGGACGTACCCGGCCAGGTTCCAATCCTCATGTCCTGGGGCGAGAATCGACTCACCACGACTCAGCGCCTTCAGATCCGCGCCGGCGCAGAACGCCCGCTCGCCCGCGCCGGTGAGAACCACCGCGCGGATCTCCGGATCGGCCTCGGCTCGCTCGAGCGCCTCGCCGACCCCGGTGCTCACTTCGGCGTTGACCGAGTTCATGGCTTCGGGCCGATTCAGCACGATAACGAGCACATGCTCGCGTTGCTCGACGAGGACTGCGCTCACGAGTGACTCCTTCGCTAGGTGGCTGTCAGCATGACAAACCTCTTCGATCTGTATCACGCCGGACGATCTTGAATATCCGAATCGGGGATTCGTGTCCGTCGTCGAGGCGCGCATCCCGCACTCGTCGTAGGCTGCCGAACACTCGCGAAAAAGAATTTTCGGCCGGGTGTCGATCTGCCGTGGTGCCCGTTCGACCTAGGGATGAACGCAGGGCCCGGCAGGCGGGTCCCCACCGATCCGAGGAGACGAAACCATGAAGTACATGCTGATCATGCGCGCCACCGACGAAGCCTGGGCCGCCATGGCCGATATCGACTTCAACGAGATTCTCGAGACCATGGGCAAGTTCAACGACGAGTTGATCAGTGCCGGGGTACTCGTCGCCGCCGAGGGGCTCGACGATGCGGCCCAGGGCGTGGTTGTGGACTACTCGTCGGAGACCCCGGTGATCACCGACGGGCCCTACGGGGAGACCAAGGAGCTGTTCGGCGGGTACTACATCCTCAACGTGGCCTCCAAGGAGGAGGCGATCGAGTGGGCCAAGCGAATGCCCTATGTCGGCCCCGGCACCAAGACCGAGATCCGTCGGGTCACCAGCATCGACGAATTCCCGCAGGACAACATCTGGATCAAGAAGGAGCGCGCCTGGCGTGAAGCCACCGGCCAGCTCTGAACCGCGATGAGCGACCACACCGGCCGCGAGGCCGTCGCCGCCGTCTGGCGGATCGAATCGGCCCGCATCGTCGGCGCGCTCGCGCGCTACACCCGCGACTTCGCGATGGCCGAGGATCTGGCCCAGGAAGCGCTGGCAGAGGCACTGGTGACGTGGCCGCGTGAAGGCGTGCCACGGCAGCCGGCCGGGTGGTTGCTCACCGTCGGCAGACGCCGCGCGATCGACGCGTTCCGGCGTCGCGCCGCCCTCGATGACCGCTACACCGCCCTCGCCGCCGACCTCGGCGAGGGCGATGCGCTCACCGGTGGCGACCCCGTGCGCGCGGCGGCGGACGTGCTGTGGGATCCCGATCAGATCGACGACGACGTGCTCGCGTTGATGTTCATCTCGTGTCACCCGGTGCTGTCGCGGGAGGCGCGTCTGGCCTTGACGCTGCGCGTCGTCGGTGGTCTGACCAGTGACGAGATCGCCAAGGCCTGCCTGGTGCCCACCGCGACCGTGCAGGCCAGGATCACCAGGGCGAAGAAGACACTCGGCGCGGCCGAGGTCGCGTTCGAAGTGCCGCCCGCCGCCGAGCGCCGGGCCCGCCTGGGTTCGGTGCTCGGCGTCATCTACCTGATCTTCACCGAGGGATCGTCGGCCAGCACCGGCGACGATCTCATCCGCTTCGATCTCGCGGGGGAAGCGCAGCGGCTGGCCCGCGTGCTCTCGCGGCTGATGCCCGCCGAACCCGAGGTCTACGGCCTGCTCGCGCTACTCGAGCTGACCGCGGCGCGCTTCCCCGCTCGCACCGGTCCCGACGGCGAGCCGGTGTTGCTCGAACAGCAGGATCGCCGCCGCTGGGACCGCTCGGCGATCCGACGCGGCCGTGCCGCGCTGGTGAAAGCCGGTGAAGTGGGGCGTGGTCTGGGCGCCTATGGTCTGCAGGCCGCGATCGCCGAATGTCACGCGGTCGCGCCCTCGGTCGAGCGGACCGATTGGGAACGGGTGGTGGTGCTGTACGAGGCGCTGGGCAGGCTCGCGCCCTCACCGGTGGTGGACCTGAACCGGGCGGTGGCGGTGTCGATGGCCGAGGGGCCCGCGGCGGCCTTGCCGATCGTCGACGAGCTCGCCGCGGCCGGCGCCCTGTCCACCTCGCACCTGCTGCCCAGCGTGCGCGGCGAACTGCTCAGCCGACTCGGCCGCACCACCGACGCTCGTGCGGAGCTGGCCGAAGCCATCCGTCGGTGCGGAAACGAACGCGAAAAGGCCGTCCTCGCAAACAAACTCGCTGCTCTCGCGTGACCCGCCTCAGCCGGGGCCTCGGCGAACGCGGGTGATCGCCTCTGCCTTCGTGCACAACATCGGAAGTTCGGCCAACCACCAAGTCGCGCCTGCCTTTTCGTAGGCGTCGCGGTCGTGATCGGTGGCTGCGGCGACCACGACCGCGAACCCGTTCAGGTCGCCTCGGAGCCGAGTCCGACGCCGAGGGCGAGTCGGCCGTTGCTGAGCAGGTCCAGAGCGACGGTCTCGCGGGCCACGTCCTGTGGACGTCGGCGAGACAGCGGGGTCACGCGCGGACCGAACACCACTCCGGTCGTCGCGGCGGCGATCGCGGCCAACCCGATCCAGGCCTCGCCGACGGCGAGACCGCGGTCGTGCGGACGCGCCACGTGGTCCCAGACGAAGACGTCGTCGAAGCCCGCGGTCTCGGCCTCGACCGCGGCCTCGGCCAGCACTCGCGGGTCGGCCAGGTCGCCGAACGGCGGCAGATATACCGTGTCGCAGCGCCATATTCGCAGTATAGAGCCCATAATTGCGGGTCTTCGCGCGCTCGTAACGTTTGTTCGCAAAGAGGTCGGGTATTAGTGAAAGGCGACGACGAGAGGTGTTGTGGATGTCCAGGGAATCGAAATCGGTGCTGCACCGGGCTATCGGTGCGTCGGCGATCGGTAATGCGGTCGAATGGTTCGACTACGGTGTCTATGCCTATCTGGCGACCTATATCGCGAGATCGTTGTTCCCCGGCGACGGCGAGTCCGGGATGGTCTACACGCTGCTCGGTTTCGCCGTATCGTTCCTGATACGGCCGGTGGGCGGCATGATCTGGGGTCCGCTCGGCGACCGCATCGGGCGCAAGCGAGTACTCGCCACCACGATTATTCTGATGGCCGGATCGACGCTCGCCGTCGGTCTTATCCCGAGCTTCGACATGATCGGCATCGGCGCCCCGATTCTGCTCTACGTGCTGCGCATGATCCAGGGACTTTCCGCCGGCGGCGAATACGGTGGCGCCGCGACATTCATGGCCGAATACGCGCCCGATCGCAAGCGCGGATTCTATGGCAGTTTCCTGGAGGTCGGTACGCTCGCCGGCTTCACCCTCGGCAATCTGGTCGCCCTGCTGCTGGTGAATGTGCTCGACGACGCGTCGATGAATTCGTGGGGCTGGCGCATTCCGTTCATGATCGCCGGTCCGCTCGGCCTGATCGGCATGTATCTGCGCAGCCGGGTGGAGGACACCCCGGTGTTCCGTGAGGTCGACCGCAAGGACGAGACCGAGGAAGTCTCCGGTGTCTACCGCGATCTGGTGACGAAGTACCTGCGTCCGGTGCTGACCCTGTTCGGCCTGGTGATCGCGCTCAACGTCGTCAACTACTCGTTGCTCAGCTACACCCCGACCTACCTCGGTTCCACGCTCGGTATGGAGGAATCGGATGCATTGCTCGTGCCGCTGATCGGCCAGGTCGCGATGCTGTGCACCCTGCCGTTCCTCGGTGCGCTCTCGGACCGGATCGGGCGCAAACCGATGTGGATGTTCTCGTGCGCGGCGATGATGATCGCGGTGATCCCGGTCTATCACCTGATCGGTTCTTCGCTCACCGGCGCGATCGTCGGCTTCGCGATCCTGGGTCTGCTCTACGCTCCCCAGCTGGCGACGATCTCGGCCACCTTCCCCGCGATGTTTCCCACGATCGTGCGTTTCGCCGGTGTGGCGATCGGTTACAACGTCGCCACCTCGATGTTCGGTGGTACCGCGCCGGTGGTCAACGAGGCACTCATCAGCGCGACCGGCAACAACATGATTCCGGCGTTCTACATGTTCGGTGCGTGCGCCGTCGGCTTGATCGCGTCGTTCTTCCTCATCGAGACCAAGGGCGTCTCGCTGCGCGGCACGCAGGTGCCGGGTACTCCCGAGGCGATCGAGGAACAGCGTGAACTGGGCGAGCCCGTCGAGGTCGTCGTGGCGAAGTGACCGCACACCGAGGGCGCGGCGTCGAGGTGGCGCCGCGCCCTCGGTGTGTCCGGGACTAGTTCTTCGCGGCCGCGCGGAACACGGCGAGAGCTTCCTCGCCGAGGTGCGGTCCGCTGACCTCGACCGGCACGTTCGAGCGCGCGACGACCTCGGCGCAGGTGAGCTCGAAGCTGGGACCAGGGGGCAGGATCGGCCCGAATTCGGCTGCGGCCGCGGCGAAGACGATGCGACCGACCCCGGCCCACACCATCGCGGCGGCGCACATCGGACACGGTTCCCCGCTGGCGTAGACGGTGGCGCCGCGCAATTGCGCGGCGTGGCCCGCAGCGGTCGCGAGGGTGATCGCGACCAGTTCGGCGTGGGTGGTGACATCGCCGGTGGAGTTCACCGCGTTCACGCCCTCGGCCAGGACAGCGCCGTCGGGGGTGACCGCGACCGCGCCGAAAGGTCGGTCACCGAGCGCGGCCGCGTGCCCGGCGAGGTCGATGGCGCGGCGCAGGTGGGTGATGTCGATCTCGGTCAGCTCGCTCATGCGGTGAGATCCACTTCCGTTCCGATGCCGTTGGCGCGGGCCTTGTCGATGAGCAGGCGGGCGGCGGCCAGATCCTGCAGACCGATGCCCACCGAATTGAACAGGGTGATGTCGCGGTCGTCGCGGCGCCCGGGTGCCCGGCCCGCGATCACCTCGCCCAGCTCGGTGCTCACCGCGTCCTGGGTGATCGCGCCTTCGGCGATGGCCATCAGGGTGTCGCCGGACTTGGTGAGCGTGGTGCCGATCGAGTCTACGACGACCCTGGACCGGCGCATCGCTTCGCCGTCCACCTCCCGGTGATCCGCACGCGGCGGCGCTCCGACGGCATTGACGTGCAGGCCGTCGCCGAACCAGGCGCCGTGGACGATCGGTTCGCGGGAGGGAGTGAGGGTGCACAGCACATCGGCGGCACGGGTGACGGCCTCCGGGCTGTCGAGGGCGCGCACCTCGAGGCCGAGATCGGCTATCGCACTGCGGAATCGGTCGATCGTGGCCGCGGTCCGCGACCAGACCAGTACGGTCTCGAGCTCGCGCACGGTCGCGATCGCGCGGGTGTGTTCGACGGCCAGATTGCCCGCACCGATCACGCCCAGAACCGAACTGGCTTGCCGGGAAAGGTATTTCGTGGCCACAGCGCTGGCGGCGGCGGTGCGCACGGCGGTCACGAGGCGTCCGTCGATCAGTGCCTCGCACGCACCGTCGGCCGCCGAGGTCACCACGATCACCGACCGCTGCACCGGCAGTCCGCGTTCGCGATTGGCAGGCAGGTCGGCGAGCAGTTTCACCGCGGCGGCGCCGGCGGACTCGGCGGCGGCGACCATCGGCACGAAGGCGGCCTCACCCAGGGCCATCGCTGGTGGGGCGGGCACGAACGCGGTGCCGAGCGCCAGATCGGCGTGTGCGCGCTCGACGGCGGCGAACACCTCGCCGCGATCGAGGACGGCGGTCACATCGGAGTGCGACAGGATCAGAGTCAACGGTGGCTCCTACGAAAGTAGCGGCGGGTCAGGAAGTTCGGGCGAAGGCGACGGTGAGGTCGCGCGGCGAGCGGCTGTTGCCGACCAAGCCGCTGACGGCGACGATCGCGATCAGGTAGGGCAGCATCACCAGCAGCGCGAACGGCACGTCCACACCGAGTGCGGGCAAGGCGAACTGCAACGCCTGGGCGATGCCGAAGAACACCGATGCCCAGATCACGCCGAGCGCGCGCCAGCGGCCCGCGATCACCGCGACCACGGCGAGATAGCCGATGCCGCCGGTCATGTTGTCGCTGAACGAATGCACCTCCGACAGCGCGAGTTGCGCACCGCCGAGGCCCGCGGCGAACGCGGCCAGCAGCACACAGCCGTAGCGCACGGCCCGCACGGAAAGGCCGGTGCGGTCGGCGGCGACGGCGTCCTCACCGATCGCATCGATCACCAGGCCCAGCTTGGTACGGCGGGAGAACACGAACGCCAGCACGGCGACGACGGCGATGCACAGATAGCCGAGTGCGGTCTGACCGAACAGGGCGGGCCCGATGACCGGGATGTCGTGCAGCAGCGGAATCTTCAGCGCGTCGAAGCCAGGCACGCTGTGCCCCTTGCCGTCGGCGAGCAGAAGCCGCGCACCGTAGGTGGTGGCGCCCAGCGCCAGCGCGTTGCTGGCGATGCCGACGACGATCTGGTCGGCACGCAGGCCGATACTCCAGATCGCCTGCAGCGCGCCGAAGATCAGGGCGGCGATCACCGCGGTGGCCGCGCCGAGCACCGGTGAACCGGTGGTGACGGCGCCGAGTACACCAGCGAACGCG
Source organism: Nocardia salmonicida NBRC 13393 (assembly GCF_001613085.1). GTDB lineage: Bacteria > Actinomycetota > Actinomycetes > Mycobacteriales > Mycobacteriaceae > Nocardia > Nocardia salmonicida. Next base: position 91,131 of record NZ_BDBR01000003.1, on the reverse strand, counting down.
CCGGTCAGCATCATCGCCTCGAGGCTCAGATTGAGCACGCCCGCGCGCTCGCTGACCAGCTCGCCGCTCGCGGCGACCAGGATGGGCAGGGTGAAACCGATGCCGCTGGTGGCGATGTCGGTGACCGTGTCGAGGCTCATCGCGGTGCTCCTGCCAGGTCGGCGGTATCCACGGGGGAAACCGGTTGTGGTGCCGCGAGTTCGGACTTGCGGGCGCTTCTTGTCCAGAGCGCGGCCCCCGCGATGAACACGATCATCAGCGACTCCACGACGGCGATGGTCGAGGCGGGCACGTTGGCCGCCAGTTGCAAGTTGATCCCGCCGGAGACGAGGAAGCCGAGCAACAGCGAGACGGCCACGACCGCCGACAACGAGCCGCGGGCGAGCAGGCCGACGACAAGGCCGGAGAAGCCGTAGCCGGAGGAGAATCCTTCGGCGAGCACGAAAGGCGCTGTCGCCACCAGTAACCCGCCTGCCACACCGGCGAACGCGCCCGCGCTCGACAGGCTCAGGAATCGCAACCGGCCGACCGGCAGTCCGAGTCGGGCCGCCGCGTCGGGATTGAGTCCGACCGCGCGCAGGCGGGTGCCGAGCGCGGTGTGGCGCACCAGGATCGCGGTGCCGAGTGCGGCGATCACCGCGATCCACAAGGCGATCGTCGCGGGGGAGCGTTCGATGCCGAGTAGCGGTAGATGTGCCGCCGCGGTGAGCTGTTCGGACTGCGGGAGCGTCTCCGAGGAGGTCACCGGCTGACGCAGCAGCGCGGGCTCGTGCACGACGAGCAGCACCAGTGCCAGGCCGACGAAGTTGAGCAGCAGCGTGGTGATGATCTCGCTGGTTCCACGTCGGACCCGCAGATACGCCGCGATCGCCGCCCACAGCCAGCCGGCCGCCGCGGCGCCGATCAGGACTGCGGGCAGGGTGATCGCGGTCGGTGCGCCGGTGAGTGTGGTGCCGATCGCGGTGGCGGCGATACCGCCCGCGCAGATCTGCCCCTCGCCACCGACATTGACCAATCCGGCGCGGTGCGCGATGGTGAAACCGACCGCGACCAGCATCAACGTGGCGGCGACATTGAACGAAGCGCCGATGGCGTAGTCGCTGCCGAACATTCCCTCCCACAGCGCGGTCATCGTCGCGGCCGGTGCCGCGCCCGCCACGGCGGCCAGGATCAGACCGATCACACCGGCGGCGACCATGGCCGCGGCGGCGACGACGATCGGCTGATGCGCCCACTGCCGCAGGTCGATCCGGCCGAGTCCGGTAGTGGCTGGTCGCCGCGCGGGACGGCTCTCGTTCGCCGCGGTCATACCGATACTCCCATCATCAGTTCGCTGATCTGTTGTGCCGCTGTGGGATCGGAGGTTTCCACCGGTCCCGCGAGCGCACCGCGATAGGCGACGAACACTCGGTCGCACAGGGCCAGCAGCTCGGGCACCTCGCTCGACACCACCAGCACGCCGCAGCCGTCGGCAGCCGCGCGCCGCAGCTGGGTCAGCACGAAATCGACCGCGCCGATATCCAATCCACGCGTCGGCTGAGCGGCGACGAGGCAGCGCAGGTTCGTGGCCGACAGCTCACGGGCCAGCACCACCTTCTGCTGATTGCCGCCCGAGAGCGAGCCCATCCGCACCCACGGTCCGGCCGCTCGCACATCGAACCGGTCGAGTTCGGTCTGCGCGGCGCGGCCGATGGCCCGTTTGTTGAGCAGGCCGAAGCGCCCGAATCGGCTGAGCTGACCGAGGAAGAGGTTCTCGGCCAACGTCATATCGGCGACCATCGCGTCGCGATGGCGGTCCTCGGGCACGATGCCGAGACCGCGCTCGGTGCGCGCCGCCGGTCGTGCGGTGGTGATGTCGATGCCGTCGAGGGTGACAGTGCCCGCGTGCACCGGGGTGCTGCCCGCGAGCACCGCGACCAGCTCGCTCTGCCCGTTGCCTTCGACGCCCGCGATCCCGACGATCTCGCCGGGCCGCACAACCAGTCGCGCGTCGTCGAGCGCGGCGCTACCGTCGGCGCGTCGCACGGTGACTTGATCGACAGTGAGAACCGGTGCGGGTGAACCGGTTTCGTTCGTCGACTCCTGCACGACGGCTTCCGCTGTCGAGGCAGGTGCCGCTGGTGTCGTGGGATCGAGCCCGATGGTCGCGGCGACAGTCGGGTCGAGATCGGCAGCGGTGCGTCCCACCATGGCGGTGAGCAACTGGGCGATGGTGGTGGTCGACATCCGCCCGCCACCGGCGACCGTGCCGCGTCGCAGTACGGTCGCGGCGTCGGCGACCCTGGCCACCTCGCCGAGTTTGTGCGTCACCAGGACCACCGCTTTGCCGTCGGCGGCGATGGCGCGACAGGTGTCGATCAACGCGTCGATCTCGGCCGGGTCGAGCACTCCCGTCGGTTCGTCGAGCAGGATCAGTGCCGGATCGCGCAGCAACGCCTTCACGATCTCGACCTTCTGCCGGGCGCCGACCGGCATCGTCGCGACCTGCTGGTCGAGATCGATCCGCAGGCGGTAGCGCTGGGCGATTTCGGCGAGCCGGTCGGTCAGGTCCTTGCGGCGCATCCGGAGTCCGCGCTGGGTGAGCAACAGGTTCTCGCCGACGGTCATGGTCGTGACCAAGCTGAAGTGCTGGTGCACCATCGCGACGCCCGCGGCCATCGCGGCGGCGGGGGAGTCGGGGCGGAAATCGTTGCCGCCCAGCTCTATCCGACCGGCGTCGGGGCGGTAGCCGCCGAAGACGAGATTGCACAGCGTCGACTTGCCCGCGCCGTTCTCGCCGAGAATGCAATGGACAGTGCCGGATTCGACGGTGACGTCCACATCGTGGAGGGCCTGCACGTCACCGAAGCGCTTGCCGACCCCCTGCAGGGTCAATGCGGGAGTGCTCATGGTGCTCAGTACGGCTTGACCGCGCCGGTGGACAGGGCCGTCTTCGCCTTCGCGAGTGCGTCGGCGACCCCGGAGTCCTTGCTGCACAACACGAAATCGGTGCCGTCGTTGGGCGAGGTCAGCCCGAAACGCACGTTCTCGGCCTTCCACGAGTTGTCGAGCGCGGCGTTCACCGCGAACTCGACCTCGGCGCCGATATCGGTGTGCACATAGCCCAGGTGCACGGGATTGGTGCAGTCACCGGGGATCGGACCGCCGACCATCGTGGCGCCGGACTGGGCCGCGGCCTGCTCCATGCCCGCTTTGCCCAGGTTCACGATCTGACCGAGCGTGCCCGCTCCCGCGCCGTAGTCGGCCAGCGCGGCCTGCTTGGCCTTGGCGGGGTCGTTGAAGTCACCGACGTACTGCGGGGTCAGTACCTTCGCGTCCGGGTCGGCGAAACGGGCGCCGTTGCTGAAAGCGTTGGCGGCGTTGACGATCGCGGGCAACTCGACACCGCCGACGAAGGCCACCGCGCCGGACTTGGAGCCCGCCGCCGACACCGCGCCGCTGAGGAACTCGGCTTCGGCCTGCTGCGGGTCGTAGTAGGCGAGATTGGCCATGGGCTTGGTGTCTGCTGGGCCGCCGATCTCGACGAACTTCACGTTCGGGAACTGCGGCGCCACCTTGCGCACGTCGGCGTCGGTCTGGCCGCCGAGGGAGATCACCAGGTCGTTGGTGGAGGCGAAGCGGACCAGTGCCTGCTGGTAGTCGCTGGCCGCGACCTGCTCGACCTTGCTGAGTTCCACCTTGTCGCCGAGCGTGTCCGCGATGCGCTGGTAGCCGAGATACCCCGACTGCATGAAGCCGGTGTCGGAGAGCGAGCCGGGGAAGAACACACCGACCTTCAGCTTGCCCCCCGCTGCCGAGGTGTCGGCGGAACCGCAGCCCGACAGGAGGGCAGCAGTGGCGAGGGCGGCCGAGCCGAAGGCGATCACGCGCCGAGTGGACTTGTGCACGGGGTACTCCTTGTTCGAACGAACCGCTCACTTAGCGGTATACCGTTAAATGTCAGCCTGGGCCTCGCAGATGACAGGCGGATTACGGAAAAGTAAGAAACGGTCGCACGCCGCGAGCGGGCTACCGTTGGTGTTGTGCAGGAGCAGAAGGATGGTGCGGTGGCAGACGAACCGGCGAAGAAATCGCTGCGGGATCGGGCCTACGAGGAGTTGCGTGACCGGATCATCGATCTGCGATTGAGCCCTGGTCAGCGGCTGGTGGAACGCGATCTCGCGACCGAGTTGGCCATCTCGCGGATCCCACTGCGGGAGGCGCTGCAGATGCTCGAACGAGAAGGTCTGGTTGTGATCGTGCCGCGGCAGGGCGCGATCGTCGCCCCGTTCACGGTGACCGATGTGCGCGACCTCTTCGATGTTCGCGAGAGCCTCGAGGTCCTCGCGGCGCGTCTGGCCGCCGAACGCGCCGGAACGGCCGATCTGGCCGCCCTGCGCGCACAGCTGACCGCGGCGCGTCAGGCGACCGCCCGTGGCGATCAGGCCGCGATCGCCGCCGCGAACGCCGGCTTCCACGCGGTGATCGTCGAAGTCTCGGGCAACCCGCTGTTGCAGTCGCTGTTGCGCCCCTTGGAATCTCGGGTCCGCTGGCTGTTCCACCTGACGAAGGAACGCGACCCCGGCACCCAGTGTGACGAACACGAAGCTCTGTACGCGGCTATAACCGCCAACGACCCCGATGCCGCGGCCGAAATCGCCTACCGCCATGTAGCTTCCGGCCGAGAACCCAGCCTCGCCCTCTCGGCCCAATGGTCGATGCCCGACATCGACCCCATCTCGGCAACCCGCACCCGTCAGCGCAGCTCCCACCGCGAGAAGACCGCGTAAGCCGCGGTATCCGGGGGTCTATTCGGCCAGCAGCTTGAGGACGAGTGGGCGGGAGATGGTGCCGGCGACCTGGCGGGCGAGCTGGTTGGCGCCCGCCCCGGCGGAATGGGCGGCGCGCAGGGCGGTGGCGAGTTCCGCGCGCGCGGCGTCGGCGGCGGCCTGGGCGTCGCGGAGGCGGAGCGCGGCGGCATCCACCGGGGTGGTCAAGGTATTGACCGATTCGGGGGAGATCGGATCGGGGGTGACGTCCGGGGAGTGCTCGGTGGGTGTGGTCGCCTTGTTTCGCATGGCAGCTCGGGCGAATTCCTTCACGAACTCGCGGGTGGCGTCGGTGTCGGACGCGGCGTCGCCGAGTAGTAGACGGGTGGTCTGCGGGACGGCGTGGGTCCAGTTGGCGAGGCCGCAGAGGGCGAGCAGGAGGCGGCCCGCCTGCTGCTCGTCGACGCCGAATTGTTCTTGGGCGCGGTCGAATTTCCGCACGTAGTGCTCGGCGCGCCAACCGTCGACGTCGTGCGCGTCGGCGCCGCGGTGCAAGCCCTCCCAGAGCAGCAGGCGCAGCAGTTGCGGGTTGTCGCGGTGGTAGTCGAACAGCTTGCCGACGTAGTCGCCGGGTTCGGTCTCGGCCAGCGGCTGGACGACCTCCATGAATTCGCGCATGGTGTCGACGATGATGACGTCGAAAAGCCTGTCCTTGCTGCCGAACAGGCCGTAGATGCGTTCCTTGTTGACGCCCGCGGCCTCGGCGATGCGATCGACTCGGGCTCCGGCAAGGCCGTACTGCGCGAATTCGGCCCGCGCCGCGCGGAGCAGTGCCTGTCTGGTCGCGTCGCTGCGTTTGATGGTGCTCGCCGTCATGGGTCCGACTTTACCAGCTCTTTAAACCAACTATTTGGTTGACTGTGGATGGTGAGCGGCCTACTGTCGTCGGCATGGCGTCAACGACAGTTCAGATTCCGGCCGGAAGTCCGGCTCCTGCCCGCGCTCGCAGCACCTCGCCGCGTGCTCACACCGGGCGAACCCTGCCCGTCTTCGTGCTGTCCGCCCTGCTGGCCACCGGTCAGATGTACACCCCGATTCCGCTGTTCGGCGCCATGAAAGCCGAGTGGAGCGTGGGTGCGGGCGTGATGACGTGGGTCATCAGTGCCTTCGCCTTCGGCTATGCGGGTGGCTTCGTGCTGTTCGGCCCGCTGTCGGATCGATACGGACACCGTCGGGTGCTGGTCACCGGCATGCTTGTGGCCGCAGTGGTCACCATGCTGACCGGTTTGGCGTTCAGTGCGCCCGTGGCCGTCGCGTTGCGGATCGTGCAGGGTCTCGTTGTCGGCTCGATTCCGCCGGCGATCATGGCCTACGTCGGCACGCGCATCGCGCCAGCGCACCGGGCCGTGGTCACCATGTCGGTGGCCACCTCCTTCCTGGCAGCCACCGTCATCGCCCAGATCGTCTCGCAGGCGGTGGTCGCGTCCTTCCCGTGGCGCACCGTATTCCTCGGCTCTGCAGTGGTTTTCGCGGCTTTGGCCTTCGGTCTGCGGGCGGTCATGCTCGATGACGCCCCCACCGGCCGCGACCTCCCGCTGCGCCACAGCTACGCCGCCATTCCCGCGGTGCTGCGGATCAAGCCGCTGCTCCCGATGCTCGTGGCGGGCGCCCTGAGCATGGCCGTGATGGTCGGCATCTACACCGGTATCGAGATCACCGGCCTGGTAACGGGTTCCGGCGAACTGCTGACTCTGCGGGCGGGCGCACTGCCGGTGATGATGGCGCTGCCGCTGCTCGCCATCCCGCTGGCCCGGCTGTCGAAGCCCACCCAGATGGTGCTCGGCGTGCTGATCGCGGCGACCGCCATGGTCGCGGCCACGTTCGAAGGCTCGCACCTCGCGGTCCTGACCGTGTTGCTGGCGATCCTGGTCGGCGGCCTCGGCGTCATCGCCCCCGCGGTCCTGCAGAGCGCGGGGGAACTCGGCGGCGAGTCCCGCGCGGCCGCCTCCTCGGTGGCCATGTTCAGCTTCTATGTCGGCGCGACCATCGGCCCGATCGTCGCGGCAGCAGCTGCGCCACACGGCTTTTCGGCCCTGGCCTGGACCCTGGCCCTGCTCCTGGTGATCGCCCTCGGCCTGACACTGTTCGGTGCTCGCCTCCAGCGTTCCGCGAGTCCGGCCGCAGCGGCCGGTTGACGCCGGGTAGCGGGTGACCTGCTGAGTTCAGTGGCGCATCGCTCGCTCGCCCCGGATCTAGGCCGCGGCGTGCAGTGCTATGCGGGCGGCGTGGATCGCGGGGTGTAGGCCGGTGCCGTTCCGGTATACGAGCTGGGTGTGACGGCGGATGGGGAGCGGGGTGAGGATGATTTGTTCGGGGGGCGCGTAGAGGGCCAGGGCGGGGACTATCGCGGTGCCCGCGCCTGCGGCGACGAGGGTGAGGACGGTGTCGAAGTCGTCGGCGTGGTGACGGATGTGAGGAGTGAATCCGGTTGCCTGGCAAGCCCGGATCGTCAAGGTGTGACACAGGGTTCCCGGAGTTCCCGCGATCCAGGGGGATCGGCGGTGGGCTGCCAGCGAATCCTTGGTGGGCACCGGGGTTCGCGTGGCGAGGAAGACGGTTTCGGTGTGCAGGGGCTCGGTGTGCAAAGAGGCGTCGGCGTCGGCGGGGACCAGGTCGTAGTCGTGGGTGAGCGCGACGTCCAACGTGCCCGCGCGTAAGGCGTTCGGGATGTCGGCGGGGTCGATCTCGGTGACGGTGAGCTCCAGCCGTGGGTGTTCGGTACTCAGGGTGACCAGGGCGGGGGACAGCAGGGTGCGCGCCGCGGTCGGGAAGGTACCGATACGCAGGGTGCCCGCTAATTCGTCACGGGTACAGGACAATTCGGCGTCGGCGTGTTCGAGTGCGGCCAGGATCGTCTCGGTGTGGCCGACCAACAGGTGGGCGGCGGGCGTGAGAGTGACGCGACGGCCCGAACGTTCGAGCAGCGCGACGCCCGCCTCGCGTTCGAGCGCGGTGAGCTGTTGGGACACCGCCGAAGGCGTATAGCTGAGCGCCTCGGCGACCGCGGCGATGGTGCCGCGATGGGCGAGTTCGCGCAGCAGGCGAAGTTTGCGTACATCGAGCATCAGTTCAGCTTACGGTAGCCGTCATGAATGTGAACTGGACCTGATGGTGGGTTCGGCTCGAAGATAAGGCCATGACATCGCTACACGGCCTCTTCGTCCCCCTGATCACCCCGTTCACCGCCGACGGGGCACTCGAGCCCGGCGCGCTGGAGCGGCACGCGCACGCTGTGCTCGACGCTGGGGCGAGCGGGCTTGTCGCGCTCGGCACCACCGCGGAGCCTTCGGCGCTCACCGCCGCCGAGCGCGGGCGAGTCCTGGATATCTGTGCGGGCGTCTGCGCCGACCGCGACGCGCCACTGATCGCCTGTGCGGGGGGCAACGCCACCGCGGAATCGGTCAGAGCGATCGCCGAACTCGGACGGCCGGTCGCGGCGGTGCTGGCGGTGGTGCCCTATTACGTGCGGCCCAGCGAGGAGGGCGTGATCGCGCACTTCACGCAGCTGGCGGCGATCAGCCCGGCTCCGCTGCTGGTCTACGACGTGCCGCACCGCACCGGTCGCCCGCTGAGCGGGAGCACGCTGATTCGCCTCGCGAACACGCCGAATATCGCCGGCTTCAAGCACGCCGTCGGTGGTATCGACGCGGCCAGCGTCGAATTGATGGCCGCGCAGACCCCGGCGACCGTGCTCAGCGGCGACGACCGATTCGCCTCTGCCCTGCTCGCCCTCGGCGCACACGGCGCGATCCTGGCCGCGGCCAATATCGCGCCCCGCGCCTACGCCGACCTCATCGAGGCGTGGCACGCCGGTGATGTGCTCAGGGCCCGCGCCCTCGGCAACAGCCTCGACGCACTCGGCGCGGCGCTGTTCGCCGAACCGAACCCCACCGTCATCAAGGCGGTACTCGCCGAGCGCGGCCAGATCTCCAGTCCGGCCGTTCGGTTGCCGATGTTGCCCGCCTCGAACGCGGCGACCAGCGCGGCGCTCGCGGCGAGCGAGGCGGCGACGATCACGCGGGTGTGACACCAGGGATTACGAACACTAGATTTCACTGGTCATCGGGACCGAAAAGTGCTTGGGTTAACCGGTGACGAAACCTCCGGATATCGGTGCCGCCGCGCCCGATCGCACTCCCGACAAGCTGGATGCCGCAGTACTGAAGGTGGCGGGCGTAGTCGTCCTCGGCGCCGTGATGTCGATTCTCGACATCACGGTGGTCACCGTGGCGATCCCGACCTTCATGCAGGACTTCAACGCCTCCGTCGAGGTCGTCGCCTGGACCATGACCGGCTACACCTTGGCGCTGGCCTCGGTCATCCCGATGACCGGCTGGGCCGCCGACCGATTCGGCACCAAACGCCTCTATATGGCGGCGCTGACCTTCTTCATCATCGGGTCGGTGCTGTGTTCGATGGCGTGGAGTATCGAGTCGCTGGTGGCGTTCCGCGTCATCCAGGGCATCGGCGGCGGCATGCTGATGCCGCTGGGCATGACGATCATGACCCACGCCGCGGGCCCGCAGCGGATCGGGCGTGTGATGGCGGTGCTCGGTGTGCCGATGCTGCTCGGCCCGATCTGTGGCCCCATTCTCGGTGGCTGGCTGATCGACGCGTTCAGCTGGCACTGGATCTTCCTGATCAACCTGCCGCTCGGCATCGTCGCGCTGATCCTGGCGTGGATCGTGCTCGCTCCCGACAAGCCGAAGCCGTCGGAATCGTTCGACTTCCTCGGCATGCTGCTGGCCTCGCCCGGCCTCGCGCTGTTCCTGTTCGGTGTCTCCTCTATTCCGGAGAAGGGCACTGTCATGGCCGCGCGCGTGCTGATTCCGGCAGTCATCGGCGCGGCGCTGTTGATCGGATTCGTCTTCCACGCGTTGCGCACCGACCATCCGCTGATCGACCTGCGGCTGTTCTCCAACCCGTCGCTGCGCTTCTCCGTGCTGACCATGTCGCTGTTCGCGACGGCGTTCTTCGGCGCCGGTTTCCTGTTGCCGAACTACCTGCAGCAGGTTCGCGGTGAATCCGCGTTCGACTCCGGTCTCCTCATGGCGCCACAGGGAATCGGCGCCATGCTGACGATGCCGATCGCGGGATTCCTGGTCGACAAGATCGGCCCCGGCAAGATCGTCATGTTCGGCATCACCTTCATCACCCTCGGCCTGGCCGGGTTCACCCAGTTGGGCGCCGACACCTCGTACCTGCTGATCGGTGGCGCGCTGTTCGTGATGGGGCTCGGCATGGGCTGCACGATGATGCCGGTGATGACCGCCGCCATCCAGACGCTCTCGCACGCACAGGTAGCGCGCGGGTCGACGTTGATGAACATCATCAACCAGACCGCGGCGTCGATCGGCACGGCGACGATGTCGGTGGTGCTGGCCGCTCAGCTCAACGATCATCCCGGGGCAAAGGTGGCCATCGGCGCCAACGCCGATCCCGACCTCGCCGCACAGATTCCGCCCTCGGTCATCGAGCAGGGACTGGAAATGGCAGCGACAGCGTTCAGCAACACCTACTGGGTCACCGTGGTGCTCGCGCTGCTGACCTTGATCCCGGCGTTCTTCCTGCCGCGGACCAAACCGAAGGCGCCGATCGACGCCGAGGCTGTGGCGTTGGCCTGACTCCGCACAGACGAAAGCCCGGACGGAACATCGTGTTCTGTCCGGGCTTTCGCGGAGCGGCTCAGCCGTAGAGCTTGACGAACATTTCCAGCGAGCGCTCGATATCGCCGCGCAGGGCCTTCGCGACGGCGGATCCGATCGGGCCGAACAGCGGGGCGCCGCCCAGGTCGATATCGACACTCACCTTCGACCCGGTGCCGCTCGGTTCCACGAGCATGCCGAGGCCGAACTTGGTGCCCCCGATGCCCGTGCCGGTGAGGGCGAGCTTGCGCGGCGGCTCGGCGGTGCGCACCGTCCAGGTGACCTTGTTGCGGAAGCCCTTCACGCGGGCGATGCCGACGAGAACGGTGCCCGGCGTGAGTTCCTCGGGCAGCGTGCCGCGCCACGCCTCGTGAATGGTCAGCCAATCGCCGAGGTGCGGAAGGTCGGACGCGTGCGCCCAGGCCTGGTCCGGCGGGACGGGGACATCGACGGAGAGCTTCAATTTCGCCACGTCGGGATGTTATCCGGTACCCGGGGTTCCGCAACCATCGGCACGAAGCATAGCGAACCAGAATAGATCAACCGTCCAGTAGCGTGGAATGATTCGGGCGGGAATCATGATGTCTGACAGTGTGATCCGTGTCGCGATCGTTACGTGTGCTGCTAATGTGTGCGGGTCGCTCGAAGCGGGGCGTGTGAATCGGGTATCCGAAATCACCCTGCGGCGGAAAGCGAATGCCTCGGCGGGCCGGCCGGCGAGGGCCACCGGCAACAGCGCGTGTGGTCGAGGACGACGAAAGATCTGATGAACTCAGGAATCGCGGTGCTGTTGCTCGTCATCGGTGCGCCGCTGTTACTGCTCGCGATCGCGGTCAGTGTGTTTGCCATGCGAAACGAGCGTCGCCAGCGGCAGCGAGCCGACGCCGCCATCCGCGAACGCCTCGCGTGCGAGAACGCCTTGATGCAGCTGGCGCAGGTGACATTGCCCGCGATCACCGCCGCCGTGCGTCGACACGAGATCCCGTCGGTTGCTGTGGATCTGCCGGTGGAACTGGGTGGTTCACAGTTCGGCCAGGCGCTGCAGTGGATCGCCACGGGTCATGCCGAGGATCTGCGCGTGGTCGCCGAGGAAACAAGGGCGATGGTCGAACGCTACGGCGAGCAACGTCGCCTGAGCGAGATACAGGCCGCGCAGGAGCAGACCCGCGGTGATCTCTCGGCGTCCTCGCGGGCAGCCACGAGCGCCGCGGTCCGATCCTTCGGCACCTCGGTGGTGAGTCTGGGCACCGACCTCGGCCAGGTCGTCAGTGCCGCGCTGCGTGAACACCGTGACGACGCGATCTACGAGACGCTCACCCGCATCGACCACACCGTGCAGCAGATGATCCGGCAGGCGCAGTCCTACGTGATCGTCTCCGGTGGACTGCCCGGACGTCGGTGGCCACAACAGTCGCTCACCGATGTGGCGGGTGGCGCCACCGGGCGGGTCAGGGAATTCCTGCGCGTGCGGGCGGCACAGTCCGATCGGATCGTGATCAGCCGCGCGGTCGAACCGCTCGTGCACACGATGGCGACGCTGCTCGACAACGCGCTGCGCTACTCGCCGCCGTCGTCGTTCGTCGAGATCGGTTTCCAGGAGGGCCATCACGGCGTCACCGTCATCATCGACGACGCGGGCATGCGCATGAGCCCCGAGCAGCTCGAGGACGCGCGCCTGGTGCTCAGCGGCGAACGTCCGGTCGACATCCACGATCTCGGTCCCGCGCCGAAGGTCGGCTTCCCCGGTATCGCGGCCTTGGCCCGGCGCTACGGATTCTCCGTGCACGTCGACGGGCCCAACATCTTCGGTGGTATGCGTGCCATGGTGTACGTACCGTCGGCGCTGCTCGTGAGTGGGGACGCGCCGCGGCTGCCCGAGCCCGAACTCGCCGCGCCCGCCCACATTCCGGTGCCGGTCGCCGAGGTCGAATCGCCCGGCGCCGATGTCCACGAGATCACCAGCGGCGGGCTGCCCAAGCGTCGCCGCAGACCGGTTGCCCCGGATTCGGCGGGGGTAATCACGGAGTCGGGGCAGGCGCGCCCCGACCTCGCCGCTGCCTGGCGCAGCGGATCCCGCAGCGGTCGTGCCGCTGCGGCCGAGCGAACCACGGAAGGAACAGCCGATGAGCACACCGGTAGCCGATAGCACCAACCGATTGGCGTGGCTGCTCGAGGATCTCGAGATCCCCGGGGTCCGCTTCGCGGTACTGCTGTCCGAAGACGGACTGCGCATCGCCCATTCCCGTGGCGTGAGCAAAGACGACGCCGAACGGTTCGCCGCGGCCGCCTCCGGCCTGCGCTCGCTCGGCAAGGCGCTCGGCGAATTCTGCGGCGGCCCTACGAATACGGTGCGCCAGAACATGACCGAGTACGACGAGGGCATGATCATGATCACTGCCGCGGGCGCGGGCGCCCTGCTCGGTGTTGCCACCACCGCCGATGTCGACGTGGCGCTGGTGGCCCATCGGATGAACGAACTGGCTTCGCGCGTCGGTCACGAGATCGGAAGCGCGCCCCGCCTAGGCGGGAGGAATTGAGCCGCGGCAGGCGAGATCCCGACCTGGTGCGGTCCTATGTGCGCACCGGCGGACGGGTGCGCGCCGCCCATGACCTGGATCTGGTGACGCTGGTCCGTGCCGTCGAGGACGCGCGTCCCGATCACCGTCCCGACGAGCGTCGCCTGCTGGCACTCACCAGCCGCCGCGGCGCACTGTCGATCGCCGAACTGTCGGCCTATCTGGACCTGCCCGCCTCCGTCGTGAAGATCATCGTCTCCGATCTGCTCGACAGCGGTCACCTGCACTGCCCCACCCCGGCACAGGTGAAGCCGGAACTCGCATTGATCAAGGAGGTGTTGCATGGCCTCCGCGCCATTGCGGGATGAGGTCGACTACGTCGCGGAAACCGTGACACGGTCGGTGAAGATCCTGGTCGCAGGTAATTTCGGTGTCGGCAAAACCACCTTCGTGTGCGGAGTGTCCGAGATCAGGCCACTGCGGACGGAAGAGACGATCACCGAGGCCAGCATCGGTGTCGACGACATGGCGGGGTTGGGAAGCAAGGTTTCCACCACTGTCGCCCTGGATTTCGGCCGCATCACCCTGAATTCCCAACTGGCGCTGTATCTGTTCGGTACACCGGGCCAGGAACGGTTCGCCCCGCTGTGGGAGGAACTGGCTCGCGGCGCCCTCGGCGCGCTGGTGCTCGTCGACACCCGGCGCATCGAGAAGGCCGACGACGTGCTCTCGGCGCTGGAACAGCGTGGTGTCCCGTACGCGGTGGCGGTGAACGAATTCGAAGGATTCCGCCGCTATCCCCTCGAAGAAGTGCGCGAGGCACTCGACCTCGCACCGGATACTCCGGTGATCGCACTCGACGCACGTCGCCGTGATCAGGGGCTGCGCGCACTGATCACCTTGGCGGAATATCTCTTTCGCAGACAGGAAGCAACAGCGTCATGACGGTCGATATCGCCGCCGGCGAGCGGGTGGCGATGTGGGCACCCGAATTCGCGGCGGATCCGCAGGCGGCCTACCAGCAGATGCGGAGCCGGTTCGGCTCCGTGGTGCCGGTGGAGCTGTCGCCGGGCATCCGGGCCACGCTGGTGGTCGGCTACCACACCGCCGTGCGCATCCTCAACGATCCGGAACACTTTCCGGCCGACCCACGGATGTGGGAACGCGATATCCCGCTGGACTGCCCGGTACTGCCGATGCTGCAATTCCGTCCGGCCGCGTTGCGCACCACCGGCGCCGAGCACACCCGGTATCGGCAGGCCAATGTCGCCGGGCTCGCCGGGGTGGATCTGTACGCGATGCACAGCACCGTCGAACAGTTCGCCATCCCGCTGATCAACAGCTTCTGCGCGACCGGATCCGCAGACCTGTTGAGTCAGTACGCGTTTCCGCTGGTGTTCCAGGCGCTGAACTCGATGCTCGGATGCACCCCCGAGATCGGGCAGCAGGTCGCCACCGGAATGGCGCAGATCTTCGAAGGCGACGACGCCGAGGCGGGCAACAACCTGCTCGCCTCCGCGCTGGCGGATCTGGTGGGGCTGCGTCAGCGCGAACCCGGTGACGATGTCGCCACCCGGCTGCTCCATCACCAGGCGGCGCTGACCGACGAGGAAATGGTGCACCAACTGCTGGTGCTCTACGGCGCGGGGATCGAGCCGATGCTGAACCTGGTGGTCAACACCTTGCGGCTGATGCTCACCGACGACCGGTTCGCGGGAAATGTGCTCGGCGGCAGCCTGTCCACGCGCGACGCGCTCGACGAGGTGCTGTTCACCGACCCGCCACTGGCCAACTTCTGTATGACCTACCCGCGTCAGCCGATCCTGGTCGAGGACACCTGGCTGCCCGCGCACGAACCGGTCGTCATCAGCATGTCGGCGTGCAACAACGATCCGGCCATCGCCGGGCGCGATGTCGTCGACAACCGTGCGCACCTGGCCTGGAGCGCGGGTCCGCACGGCTGCCCGGCCAAGCCGGTGGCGTACCTGATCGTGCAGGACGCGATCGACCAATTGCTCGATGCCCTCCCGGAACTGGCCCTGGCTGTGCCCGTCGAGGAGCTGGTATGGCGGCCCGGCCCGTTCCATCGGTCGCTCGCGGCGTTGCCGGTGCGATTCCCGCAGACACCGCCGCTGCCGATGCCCTGAGATCAGACCCCACGCAGATCTGGCGCAGGGCGCGCGGCACGGGACGTCGGCGCTGCCTGCGGTGATCGAGCAGCCCTCGCTGTCGGCGAGGCAGGTGGTCCGACGCGGCAATAGGTTAGCCTTGCCTAATGGCAACTGAGACTGTGAATCGACCCGCCATGGTCTACGCGTCGGCGACGGTTCGACGCGCGGTACGGCTGACACCGCGCATGGTGCGGGTCACCCTCGTCTGCGAGGACCCGGCCGCCCTCGCCGACGTCGGGCCCGACCAGTACGCGAAGCTCTTCTTCCCGCTCCCGGGTCGGCCGCGTCCCGTGGTACCGCCGCCCCTGGAAGACTCGGGCAGTGTAATGAGCTGGTACCAGCGCTATCTCGCGATGCCCGACGAGATCCGCCCGCCGATGCGGACCTACACCGTCCGCGCGCAGCGACCCGAACTCGGCGAGCTCGACATCGACTTCGCGCTGCACGCCGAGCATGTGGGCCCCGCCTCGGACTGGGCGTCGACCGCGGCGCCGGGCGACGAGATCGGCCTGCTCTGCCCGCCGCACGCGCTCTACGCCCCGCCGGTCGATCCCGAGTGGCAGCTGCTCGTCGGTGACGAGACCGCCGTTCCGGCGATCGGCGCGATCATCGAACGCCTCGACGTGGGTGCGTCGGTGCGAGCGTTCATCGAGGTCGACGGCCCGGCCGACGAGCAGGGCTTCGAGACCCGCGGCGACGTGCGGATCGCGTGGGTGCATCGCGGCGATCGTCCGCACGGCGACGCGGTGGTCGACGCGGTCCGCGCCGCCGAGTTCCCCGCGGGCGCGCCCTACGCGTGGATCTCCGGTGAGGCCGAGTTGGTGAAGCTCACCCGGCGCGATCTCGTCCGCGACCGCGGCGTCGACAAGCGTGCGATCACCTTCACGGGATACTGGCGTCAGGGGCGTACCGAGGAGGACAACGGCCGCGAGAAAGTGTGTCGCGCCGCCGCCGGGGAGCCGCTGGTCGTCGACGAGGACTGACGCGCACGGTCCCTCCGTCTTGTGTGACGCCACTAATAGTTATTGCACTAACTATTAGTGGCGTAATAGTGTGTGGGCTAAGGAAGGTGGTGGCCGATGCAAGAGCTCGAGGATCCGTTGCGGCTCGACCGACAGGTGTGCTTCGCCCTGGCGGTGGCCAATCGTTCGGTGCTGGCGGTCTACCGGCCGCTGCTCGAACCGCTCGGCCTGACACATCCGCAGTATCTGGTGATGCTCGCGCTGTGGGGTGAGGCGCCGATGTCGGTGAAGGCCGTGGCCGAGGCGATCCAGCTCGACTCCGCGACGTTGTCACCGCTGCTCAAGCGGCTCGAATCCGCCGGTCTCATCACCCGCCGCCGCGATCCGCTTGACGAGCGCACGCTGCACATCGACCTCACCGAAGCAGGCCGTGACCTGCGCGAACAGGCCGAGCAGATCCCGCCCGCCGTCGTGGCACGCCTCGGCGTGAGCCTGGCGGATCTGGAAGAATTACGCGATGTCCTCGGCCGGGTGAACGCCGCCGCGCGACGCGCCTCCGACGTGAGGGAGTACTGATGAGCAACTCGACCCCGAATCTCTGGCAGCGCGTTCGCTACATCACCGGCGGCACTCTGCCGCCGTCGATGGCGGACTGGGTGCTGGCCGACCTCACCGGCCCCGGCGCCACCCGCCGATACCTGATGCGTTTCCTGCTGCCCGTGCTTCCGGTGCTGTGCCTGTTCTTGCTGGTACCCGGCCCGCTGTGGATCGGGCTGTCGATGATGGCGCTGCTGTACCTGCCGCTGGTCTACTTCACCGTGGCGTTGGTCTATGTGTACCGGCGACACCGCCTGGTCAGCCATGGCTTCGATCCCGAGTTGGCGAACGAGTCCGAACGCCGTCGGGCCGAGGTCGAGCGCGTGGCCTACGAGAGTCGCCACCACCGCGGCTGAGCGGCGTTCCCGCCGGGGGTCAGCGCGCGCGCAGGGTGGGCCCGACGAATCGTTCGACCAGGTGACGTTCCGCCGTGGCGTCCGGCAGTGGCCAGGTGAGCAGTGACAGAACGACGCGCACGACCCAGCCCGCGGCCTCGTCGTCAGGGGCGATCCGGGTCAGAGCGGTCGCGATGTGACCGAGTTCCGGTGCGCCGGCGAGGAATTCGTCGGTGCCGGGGGAGCGGTGCCGGGTCAGCCACTGGCGCAGCACCGGGTCGGCGCGGATCGCGGCGACGGCGGCCAGGATGGCTTCGACAGGCCGTCGGGCGGGTGGGACCGAGTCGACGACCGACTCGACCCGCGCGACCACGGACCCGGCGGCCCTGACCATCACCGCGCGCACCAGGTGTGGTTTGCCGCCGACGTAGCGATACAGCGTCGCGCGCGAGCAGCCGGCGGCCGCGGCGATGTCCTCCGCGGTGACGTTGTCGATGCCGTGTTCGAGGAACAGCGTGAGGGCGGCGCGTTCGATGCGGTCGACCGCGATGGTGCGTCGGTCACCGCCGGTCAACCAGTCCACATGGTCGGTCATCGGCGAATCCTCCCACGGCTCTGTCTCAGAGTGAGACGTTCCGCCACATCTGTCTATCCGAATCAGGCAAGGCAGTGGGTCTTTTCGAAGAAGTACATGGGCGTTCTCGGCGACGACGATATCGCGACACCGTCTCATACTGAGACAGACATTGACCGCGTGCTTCTCCGTGATGCACCGTGAGCGCCGACAGCCTGACCAGGAAAGGCGGCGGCCATGACCACAGACCTCGAAGCGATCGACCTGTTCGACGCGGCGGTGCTCGACGACCCGTACCCGATGTATCGCACCCTGTGCGAGGAAGCCCCCGTCTATCGGGTACCCGGCACCGACTTCTTTCTCGTCGCCTCGTGGGCCGCGGTCACCGAGGCGACCCGGCGCCCGGCGGAGTTCTCCTCGCATCTGACCGGCGTGCTCGTCGCCCAGCCGGGTGCGGCGCCGATGACCTTCGATCTCGACGCGACCGGGCAGGGTGTCCACGTGCTCGCCACTGCCGACGGCGATGTCCACGCCGCGCACCGCGCCGTCGTCGGACCGGTCCTGGCCAAACGGGTCCGCACGCTGACCCCGGTCGTCACCGCGCTGACCGAACAGCTGTGGACGGAGGAGCTCGACGGCGACCGGATCGACTGGGCCACCGGGGTCGCCGATCGATTGCCGCTGGCGCTGATCGCCGAACTCCTCGGACTGCCGGGCGCCGATGTGCCGACACTGCTCTCGCTGGCCTACGACTCCACCGAGATGCTGGGCGGTGTCGTCGCCGACGGCCGGATGCCGGCGCTGATCACCTCGGCGGCGCGACTGCTCGCCACCGACCTCGACCTGCAGACCTGTCTGCGTGAACGCCCCGAGCTCGTCCCCGCGTTTCTCGACGAGGCGCTGCGCCTGGAGTCACCCTTCCGCGGACACCATCGCCACGTCGTCACCGACACGCAGCTCGCCGGCGTCGACCTGCCCGCCGGGAGTCACCTGCTGTTGCTGTGGGGAGCCGCCAACCGTGATCCCGCCGCCTATCCGAATCCGGACGTCGTCGACCTGGACCGTCCGCGCGCACGTGCCCACGCGGCATTCGGTGCGGGCGCCCACTTCTGCATCGGGTCCACGCTCGCCCGACTGGAAGCAACCGCCGCGCTCACCCTGCTCCTCGACCGCACCGAGCGATTCAGCCTGATCGATGCGGAGCCGCCCCGGTGGCTGCCCAGCCTGTTCGTCCGGCGCCACTCGACTCTTCCCCTGCGCATCACCCACGGCTGAGCACGGTTCGGAGCTGGTTATCACGGTGTCGGCCGCGAGCCATCTCTCAGGCAGCGATGCCGCGCCGGACAGGCGGTCGGCCTCGGGCTGCGAACCTGACACGACGCGGACGAAGTCGCCTCGTCGCCGGGTATGGCACGGTGGCGGGGTGCGCCCCCGCTTGTTCCTGCCCGCCTGCCTGCTCGCGACGACAGCTCTGTTCGCCGGATGCGCGTCCACCACCACGGACGCGAACCCGCCGACGTCGACCGCGACGGCCGTTTCCTCGGAGAGTGTCGTGCCGCCGACTTCCCCCGCCGCGAACCGCACCGTTGTCCTCGATCCCGGTCACAACGGTGGCAATGCCGACCATCTCGCGCAGATCAACGCACCGGTGCCCGACGGGCGCGGCGGAACGAAACCCTGCAACACCACCGGCACCGCGGCCGCGAGTGGCTACCCCGAGCACGAGTTCACCTGGGACGTCACCCTGCGAGTGCGCGACGCCCTCGCCGCGCGAGGTGTGCGGGTGATCCTCACGCGCCCCGACGACACCGGTGTCGGACCGTGCGTCGACCAACGGGCCGCCATCGCCAATCAGTCGGGCGCCGACGCGGTGGTCTCGATCCATGCCGACGGCAATACCGGCGCGGCCGCGCACGGATTCCACATCGCCTATGCCGAACCCCCGCTGAACCCGGTGCAGGCCGAGGCGGGAACGCGACTGGCGACTGCGCTGCGCGATGCCATGGTCGCCGGTGGTGCGGTGCCGTCGACCTATGTGGGGTCGGCGGGGCTGGATCCGCGGGCTGATCTGGCCGGGCTCAACCTGGCCGAGCGGCCGAGCGCCCTGGTCGAGTGCGGGAACATGCGCTCGGCCACCGATGCCGAGCTCATCGAGACCCCCGAGGGGCGAGCCCGCTACGCCGAGCTCATCACCGCCGGAATTCTCGCGTTCCTCGGCTGATTCCAGACGGCCTCCCACTGATTTTGGAGGAGTCGCGCAAAGTTCGCCAGGCCCCCGCGTCGGGTGCCCGCGCCCGAACGGTAAGGCGGCTTGTTGTCAACATGGCTACCTATCGACAACTCCTGGCAAATCTGTACACCCTGGATAGCTGCGAGGTTAACCAATCGGTTGCCATCAATAGGTACCGGTTGGTTCGAAACGGAGTTGTTCGCTGAATTCGCATGGCCGAGAAATGGCCCGTGAATACCGGCCGGTAGCAGTATTTTTCGCTACTGGAACGGTTGACGGTTGATCTTCGTCACCCTAATGTTCGGTGTCACAGTTCGATATCGAAGTGTTCAGTGTCATCGCTCGAAATGTTTCCCGGACGGAAAGCCGGCCCCTGCCGTCCTCCGCGTGCGTTTCCAAGGAGTATTGATAGTGAGAAGTCGAATTCTGTTCTTTGCCGGAGCAATGGCATTGGCGCCCATTGTCACAGCGCTGGTTCCCGCTGGAAGTGCCACCGCGCACGGCTGGATCACCGGACCGGCGAGCAGACAGGAACAATGCGCCGTGGCCTCGTGCCCTGCGGCGCGTTGAAATACGAACCGCAGAGCGTGGAGGGCTCGAAGGGGCTCACCAACTGCAGTGCGAACAAATATCCCGAGCTCGACGACGACAGCCTCGGGTGGGTTCCGCAGAAAGTCTCCAGCATTGCGAGTTTCACGTGGAAGAATACCGCGAACCATCGCACGCTGAATTGGGAATACTTCATCGGAAACACCAGGGTTGCCGTGTTCGACGGTCGAAACGAACAGCCCGCTATGGAAGTAGCTCACACCGTCGATTTGTCGAAATATTCCGGGCGTCAGAAATTGCGTGCGGTATGGAATATCGGTGATACCGCAGCGGCCTTCTACAGTTGCGTCGATCTCGAGGTGGGTGGCGGTGGCGGCACGCCACCGGCGACGACCATGAAACCGCCTGCCACGACCACGAAACCGCCGGCGACGACCACCCCCGGGCACGAGCACCCGACAACCACGACTGCCCCCGCCGGATCGTCGTGGCGTCAGGGCGCCACCTATGCCATCGGCGACAAGGTCAACTACCAGGGCGCCACCTATAGCTGCAGGCAGGCGCACACGGTGCACGACCCGAACTGGATGCCGCCGAATACGCCCGCACTCTGGTCTCGGGTGTAGTCGGCGCGACGAGGTCGGCGAAACGGTTCGTGTGTTCTCCCACCATCGGTCCCGCGATGGGGTGAGGATGAGACCGACTCGCCGGCCTCGCGTTCGGTCGGCCCCGCAGCACAAGGACGTGAGATATGAGTGACAGGAAATTCGCCATCGCCGTCGCCGCCATCGGGACAGCGTTGCTGGCCACGACGATCGGCGCTCCCAGTGCCTCGGCGGGTGTTTCGCAGTTGACCGTGAAACCCAACCTGAGCGTCGGCTCGGCTACCAACTACGGCACCGGATGCACCCACCAGTTGCTGGCCCGGCTCAGCGTCGGCATCATTCCTGTCGCCTTCTACGACAACGGCGTACTGCTGGCCGTGGTCGCCCCGACCGACGGCGTCGCCATGTACAACTGGGTGCCGTCCTACACCGGTGCCCACGCGCTGACCGCCGTCCAGGACGGCATCGCCAGTGGCGCGAATGTGTCGGTCGGCCGCGGCTTCCGCTTCGGGGAATCGTGTGTGGTCAGCGGCGGCTGACCCACCCGACAACACCGTGGCCCGGTTCTCTCGAACCGGGCCACAGTCGTTCATCCGCTACTTCGATGCGAGCTTCTTGTCGTCACTCTTCTTACCCGAGGCCTTCTTGGCGGGCTTCTTCGCCGCCTTCTTCGGGCTCGGCGCGGGCACAGAACCGTTGGTCTCCGGCGTGCCTGCCGGGTTCACGGCGGTGACGACCAGATCGTCGTCGGCGGTATCGACCTTCACCGTGCCACCCGGCTCCAACCCGCCGTCGAGCAACAACCGCGAGACCCGGTTGTCGAGCTCCCTCTGGACGGTGCGCCGCAACGGGCGCGCACCGAACTCGGGCTGAAAGCCCCGCTTGCCCAGCCAGTCCACCGCGGACTGGCTGATCTCGAGTTCGATGTTTTGGGCGGCGAGCATGCGTCGGGTGCGATCCAGGATCAGTTCCACGATCTGTTCCAACTGCTCGGTGTCGAGGCGGTGGAACACGATCTGCTCGTCGATGCGGTTGAGGAACTCGGGCCGGAAGTGCTGGCGCAGTAGCTCTTCGAGCTGCGGCACGATCGAGTCGAGGTCGCCGGGAGGTGCCTCGAGGATCACGTGCGAACCGATATTGGACGTCATGATCACGATCGTGTTCTTGAAATCGACCGTGCGGCCCTTGGAATCGGTGACGCGGCCGTCATCGAGCAATTGCAGCAGCACATTGAACACATCGGGGTGCGCCTTCTCGACCTCGTCGAACAGGATCACCGAATACGGCTGACGGCGCACCTTGTCGGTGAGCTGGGCGGCATCGTCGTAGCCGACATATCCGGGCGGGGCACCGACGAGCCGCGAGACCGTGTGCTTCTCCTGGAACTCGCTCATGTCGAACCGGATCAGCCGGTCCTCGTCGCCGAAGACCGCCTCCGCCAGGGCCTTCGCCAGCTCGGTCTTGCCCACACCGGTGGGCCCGAGGAACAGGAACGACCCGATCGGCCGGTTCGGATCCTTGAGCCCGGCCCTGGCCCTGCGGACCGCTTCGGCGATCGCCACGATCGCCTCGTTCTGCCCGATCACCCGCTTGTGCAGGACGTCTTCGAGCTGGAGCAGGCGCTGCTTCTCCTCGGCGGTCAGATCGGCCACCGGAATGCCGGTGCGCCTGGAGATCACCTCGGCGATGTCGACGACGTCGACGATCGGCTCCGAGGAGGTCGCACCGGACTCGTCCAGCTCCTCCTCGGCGGCGGCGATATCGGCTTTGAGCGCCTTGGCCTTCTCGTAGTCCTCGTTGTCGACCGCGGCGTCCTTCTCCCGGTACAGGCGCGCGATCGCCTCGTCCCTGGCCTTCACCGCCGGATCGGGGGTGCCCGACCGGAGCCGGACCCGCGCGCCCGCCTGGTCGATCAGGTCGATCGCCTTGTCGGGCATGAACCGGTCGGTGATGTAGCGATCCGACAGCTGCGCGGCCGCGACCAGCGACTCGTCGGAGTAGCGCACCTGATGGTGCTCTTCGTACACATCGGCGAGACCGCGCAGGATCTCGATGGTGTCGTCCACCGAGGGCTCCGAGACCATCACCGGCTGGAACCGGCGTTCCAGGGCGGCGTCCTTCTCGATGTATCGGCGGTACTCGTCGATGGTGGTCGCGCCGACGACGTGCAGATCGCCGCGGGCCAACGCGGGCTTGAGCAGATTGCCCGCGTCCATCGAGCCCTCGCCGCCGCCACCGGCGCCGACGATGGTGTGCAGCTCGTCGATGAAGACGATCAGCTCGTCTTTGTGCGCGCGGACCTCGTCGAGGATCTTGGTCAGGCGCTCCTCGAATTCGCCGCGGTACTTACTGCCCGCCACCAGCGAACCGACATCGAGGGCGATGACGCGGCGGTCGGCGAGGGTGACCGGCACGTCACCGTTGACGATGCGCTGGGCCAGCCCCTCCACGATCGCGGTCTTGCCGACGCCGGGATCACCGATCAGCACGGGATTGTTCTTGCGCCGCCGCGACAGGATCTCGATGGTCTGCTCGATCTCCTCCGCGCGGCCGACGACCGGGTCGATCAAGCCCTCGCGGGCTTCGGCGGTGAGATCGCGACCGTATTCGTCGAGGGTTGGTGTGTCCGATTCCGGCTGCTGACGCTTCGAGGGCGCGGTCGCCATCGGGGTTCCCGGCGCGGGCACGCCGCCGCTCTCGGTGGCCGCGATCCCGGCGACCAGGGCCTGCGCCGCGACGCTGTCGGGCAGTGAGGCGATGCCGAGCAGGATGTGTTCGGGGCCGATGTAGCTCGCGCCGGACTGGGCCGCCTGCCGCTGGGCCGCGCGCAGGGCGACCTTGGTGGCGGGGCTGAGCGTGATGTCGGCGAGGTCGTCCTCGCTGGGTCGGCCGGTGTCGAGATAGTCCTGCATCTGCTCGGCGACCTGGTCGGGGTCAAGGCTGAGTTCGGCCACGATGCTGCGCCCTGGTTCCGCTTCGGTGGCCGCGTACAGCAGGTGTTCGGGAGTGATGTCGGGGTTGCCCCAATCCTGGGCCGCCTCGCGAGCCGTACCGACCAGCAACTTCGCGTTGTCGGTCATGAGTCTGCCGAGATCGATGCGTTGTACCGGTGGTTTCGATGACATTCCGGAACCGAAGAATCGCTGGAAGATATCGTCGAAAGGGTCCCGAGAACTGGGCCAGCTCGCTGTCATGTCCACACCTCTTCGCTCGTCGTGCCGCGGATCGCGGCGACTCCTGCAGATCGGGTCGGTACTGCCAGCAATACTTCGGCATCCCCGAAGGGTGTGCAAGGGATTGGACAGTTTCACATCGGCGATGTCGGCAGGTGTGGCCCTCCGACCAAATCCGGCCGAAACGGTCCCGAACCACCGGTTTTGTCCGATTCTTGATGACGGGGCGCCGCTGCGGGGTAGCGTGGCGACCCGCGAGGTGGTATCGACCACAGCGCCCATTTTTGCCCGCCGACCACCTTGGGTCGAACAGGCCGACGGGAAGTAGAGCACGGAGTTTGGTCACCGACGTCATCGATGTCAGCGCGGATTTCACGATCGCGCGTCAAGCGTTGTGGGATGTACTACTCGATCCCCAGAGTTACCCACGCATGTTCACCGGTATCGGTAGTTGTGAACCGGTGGAACGCCCCGACGGTGCGGTCCACTGGCAGGTGCGGATCGGGTCGGCGAGCGGGGGTATCCGCACGCACGAGTTCATCCTCGTCATCGGCCGCTGGTACGAGAGTTTCGAACTGCGCAGCCCCGAGCTCGGCAGCTTCGCCGCGGTTCGTTTGCGCGGCGACCAGGAGCGGACGCGTCTTGACATCACCCTCTTCGCGGTGGCGCGTATCCATCCCCTGCTCGAGCAGGGCGGCAATTCGCTGGTCACCGACTGGGTGAAGGCGGGGCTGCGCCGCACCGCCGACTCGATCGCGGGCACCCGTTCCTCGGTGGTGGTCAATGCCGAACGCTCGATGGTGCGCCGAAACGCCGGGGTGGCTCGCAGTATCGCGGCCACCGGGCTGATGCGGCCCGAGCCGGTGTCGATCATGAGACAGCTTCGCTCCCTGTCGAAGTGGGGCTTCAACCTGGCAGGCGGCTACGCGGCGGGTACGGCCTACGCCCCGGATCGGGTCGCGCTGATCGACGGCGGCGGGCGCCGCACCTTCGCCGAGGTCGACGCCAGATCCACCGCGCTGGCCGCGGCGATGTACTCGATCGGTCTGCGCAAGGGCGACGCCATCGGCCTGTTGGCCCGCAATCACGCGGGCATGGTCGAAACCATGGTCGCGGCAGGCAAACTCGGCGTCGACGTGGCGCTGCTCAACGCGGGGTTGTCGGGGCGGCGGATCGAGGAGATCGTGCAGCGGCACCGGCTCAGCTCGGTCTTCGTCGACGGTGCGCTGGAAACGCTGATCCGCTACCTGCACAGCGAGGTACCGCGCTACACCACCGACGACTGTCCGCCGCATCCGGACCGCACGACGGTCGACGACCTGATCGCCCAGGCGCACACCGACTTCCCGGTCCCCGCCCATC
This sequence comes from Nocardia salmonicida NBRC 13393, assembly GCF_001613085.1. Classification (GTDB taxonomy): domain Bacteria; phylum Actinomycetota; class Actinomycetes; order Mycobacteriales; family Mycobacteriaceae; genus Nocardia; species Nocardia salmonicida. Next base: position 65,604 of record NZ_BDBR01000003.1, on the reverse strand, counting down.
CCGGCAGGCTGATCGTGCTCACCTCCGGTACCAGCGGTTCGCCGAAGGGTGCGCGGCGCCCGCACGCCAAGGGTTTCGGCACCATCGCCGCGCTGCTCTCCCGGATTCCGCTGCGCGTGGAGGAGGTGATGCTCATTCCCGCGCCCCTGTTCCACACCTGGGGTCTGGCCGGATTGCAGCTCAGCACCGCACTGCGTGCCACCGTGGTGCTCTCGGACGGTTTCGACGCGATGGAGTGTCTGCGCGCGGTGGCCGAACATCGGATCACCACGTTGATCGTGGTGCCGACCATGGTGGAACGGCTGCTCGAGGTATCCGACGAGGTGCGCGCGGGCTTGGATCTGTCGAGTCTGCGATTCGTGGTCAGCTGTGGCGCGCCGTTGGCCGGGGCCACCGTGCTGCGATTCCTCGACAGCTACGGCGACGTGCTCTACAACGTGTACGGCTCCACCGAGGTGTCGTGGGCCAGCGTCGCCACCCCCGACGACCTGCGGGTATCACCCACCACCGCGGGCCGCCCGCCGCTGGGCACCCGGGTCGCGGTGCTCGGTCCCGATCTGCGTCCGGTGCCGGTCGGCTCCACCGGGCACATCTTCGTCGCCAACCACATGCTCTTCGACGGCTATGTCAACTCCGCGCCGCCGGAGGAGGCCGACGGCATGCTCGATACCGGCGACCTCGGCTATCTCGACGCCGCGGGGCGGTTGTTCGTCGCGGGCCGCGACGACGAGATGATCATCTCCGGTGGTGAGAACGTCTTCCCGCGCCCGGTCGAGGAGGCACTCGCCCATCTGCCGCAGATCAGCGAAGTCGCCGTCGTCGGCGTCCCTGACCGGGAGTTCGGCCAGCGGCTGGCCGCGTTCGTGGTGAAACGCGAAGGGGCAGGCCTGGATTCGGACATGGTGCGGAGCTATATCCGCAACCGCCTCAGCCGATTCTCGGTCCCGCGCGACGTCACGTTCTTGACCGCACTGCCGCGTGGTGAGACCGGCAAGATCCTCAAACGGGTGCTCGTGCCGGGGTCAGCGCTGAGCGAGTAGCGACCCGACCGCGCGCTCGATCGTCGCCGAGGCCTGCTCGGCCGTCAGTCCGCGCCGGTCCTGGAGATGGTGGCGCATCGGCCAGCCGAGGGCCCCGTCGACCAGATCGAGTAGCCCGTCGTCCAACCCACCGTCTGGTCGGATCAGTTCGGGGGCGAACAGCGCGGCCAGTACGGCGCGGATTGTTTCGTCGGTGCGCCGCATCCGCGCGTCGATCGCGTCGATCGATCGGGACTCCTGCAGACCGGGCAGCCGGGGCACCCGCTGTAGCTCGAAGATCGCGGCGCTCTGTTGGACCGCGCTCGTGATCCGCTCGGCCAGAGCGGGCGACGGATCGGGGGTCACCAGGCACGCCTCGACCATCTCGGACTGACGTTCGGTCGCGGCCACCAGCAACGCTTCCCGATCGGGAAAGTGCACGAACACACTGCGTTCGGAGGTACCCGCCCTGGCGGCGATCGCGCGCGCGGTCGGCGCGAAATCGCCCGCGGTGACAGCGGCGAGCAGCCCGTCGATGATGGCTTCGCGCGTTTTCGCCGGATCCCGCCGCCGCGGCGCGCGCGCCTGTCTCGCACCCGCCGCGGCGGCGTCCCGCTCCGATCTCATCGACCCATCACAGCACAGTCGGCCGAGGACCTAGTTGCTCGGCTCCGGCGCGGTCCGGTTCATCACCGAATGCTTGCGCGAATAGGTGAAGTACACGATCAGACCGACCACGAGCCAACCGGCGAACCGCACCCAGGTCTCCCACGGCAGCGACCAGATCAGGTAGGCCGAGAAACCGATCCCGACCAGCGGAATCACCGGCATCAACGGCAGCCGGAACGAGCGCGGGGCCTCGGGCCTGGTGCGCCGCAACACGATCACCGAGACGCACACCACGATGAAGGCCATCAGGATGCCGATATTGGTGAGCTCGGCGACGGTGTTGATCGGCAGCACGCCGGCCAGGATCGCGGCGCCGAAGCCGACGATCCAGGTGACCCTGGTCGGGACCTTGCGGGTGGGGTGGGTTTTGGCGAACCAGATGGGCAGCAGCCCGTCGCGGCTCATCGCGAACCACACCCGGGTGACGCCGAGCATGAAGGTGAGCACGACGGTGACGATGCCCACGATCGCGCCGACCGCGATGATATTGGCGACGCCCGGCATCCCGACCGATTCGAACGCGGTGGAGAAACCACTGGTCGGGCTGATCTCGGTGTACTTCTGCATGCCGGTGAGCACGAGCGTGGCCAGCACGTAGAGCACCATCGCGATGGCGAGGGAGTAGATGATCGCCTTGGGCAGGTGCTTGCGCCCGTCGATGGACTCCTCGGCCGCGGTACTCATCGCGTCGTAACCGAATACCGCGAAGAACACCGTCGCCGCGCCCGTCCACACCGCGCCGGTGCCGAACGGGAAGTACGGGTCGTAGTTGGCGCTGTCGATGTGGGACACCCCGAGCGCCACGATGAGTGCGACCAGGGCGACCTTGATGCCGACCGCGATCGTCTCGAACCGGCCGACACTGGCGATACCGCGCGAGAGCACCCACGCGGTGCCCAGACAGAACAGCACCGCGAACAGGTCGATCACCCGCCCGTCGCCGGTGCCGGGCGCGCCGAGCATCCACTCCGGCAGGGTCAGGCCGATCTGATCGAGCAGGAACCCGAAGTACCCCGACACACCGATCGCGACCACCGCCGCCACCGCGATGTACTCGAGCAGCAGATCCCAGCCGATGAACCAGCCGGCGAGCTCACCGAGCGAGACGTAGCCGTAGGTGTAGGCCGACCCGGCTTTCGGGACCATGCCGGCGAATTCGGCGTAGCACAGCGCTGCCGCGGCACTGGCCACACCGGCGATCAGGAACGAGATCAGCACCGCAGGACCGGTGACCGAGTGCGCGACCGAGCCCGCCAGGGTGAAGATGCCCGCACCGATGATGCCGCCGACGCCGATCGCGGTGAGCTGCCAGAGCCCGAGTGATTTGGCGAGCCGCTCGTCACTGGGGATCTCGTCGTCGACCTCTATCAGTGGTTTGCGACGCAACATCTGGGTGCGCAGCTCTGCGAAAGACATTCGCGTTTCCTTCCATCGGCGCACACCGCCGCGTCACGGTGTGCTCCTGCGAGTACACCGCCACGCGCGCGGCGTAGTCACCGAGAGTGAATAATGTTCAGCGGCAATGACTGTTCGACCGAACCGGTCATCTTCCGCGCGAGCCGACCAGTGCGCGGAAGAAGAACCCGAGGTTGGCGGGCCTTTCGGCCAGCCTGCGCATGAAGTACCCGTACCACTGGTCACCGTAGGGGACATACACCCGAACATGGTTGCCCGCGGCGGCGAGTCGCTGCTGTTCGTCGGGCCGAATACCGAACAGCATCTGGTATTCGTACTCCTCGGTCTTGCGCTGCGCCGCCTGCATCCCGACCGCGGCCGCGGTGATCACCGCCGGGTCGTGCGAGGCGATCATCGGATAGCCCGCGCCCGCGGTGAGCACGCCGAGGCACCGCAGATAGGACGCGTCGACTTCGGCCTTGTCGCGGAAGGCGACCGACTCCGGTTCGTCGTAGGCGCCCTTGCACAACCTGATGCGCGACCCCGGACCCGCCATCGCGCGGCAGTCGTCCTCGGTGCGGCGCAGATACGCCTGCAACACCGTGCCCAGCCACGGGTAGTCGGTGCGGAGTTCGCGCACGATCGACAGCGTCGAGTCGGTGGTGGTGTGGTCTTCGGCGTCGACGGTCACCCAGATCCCCGCGGCCTCGGCGGCGGCACAGATCTGGCGGGCGTGCTCGCGCGCGATGGCGTGACCGTCGCTCGGCACAGCCTGTCCGAGCGCGGACAGTTTCACCGAAACCTCCAGTGGCCGAACAGCTCCCGTCGCCACCTCGGACTGGGGGAGTGCGCCGAGCGCGGCGATCAAGGTCCGGTACTGCGCGAGGGTCGCCTCGGCACCGGCCAGGTCGGTGGTGTCCTCGCCGAGATAGTCGATGCTGACGAAACGCCCAGAGCGCAAGAGGGTTTCGGCGGCACGCACCACCTGCTCCGTGGTGGTGCCCGCGACGAAGCGGGCCACCACCGCCCGGCTGACCGGCAGCCGGGTGACGGTGCGTTCCAGCCGGGGCGAGCGCGCGGCGGCGAGCATGGTCGAACGCAGGAGCACCGACATCAGTCGACCTCCGGTGCCTGGTGGGGGTAGCGATGCTCGGTCGGCGCGACGAAGGTTTCCTTGATCGTGCGCGCGGAGGTCCAGCGCAGCAAGTTCTGTGGGGAGCCTGCCTTGTCGTTGGTGCCGGACGCGCGCCCGCCGCCGAAGGGCTGCTGGCCGACGACCGCCCCCGACGGTTTGTCGTTGATGTAGAAATTGCCCGCGGCGAAGGTGAGCCGCTGGGTCGCCTCGGTGATCGCGGTGCGGTCTCGGGCGATGATCGAGCCGGTGAGGCCGTAGGGGCTGCCGCTGTCGACGAGGTCCATCGCGTCGGCGAAGGCGGTCGGGGTGCTGTCGTCGTAGACGTGCACCGCCAGGATCGGACCGAAGTACTCGGTGTGGAACATCTCGTCGGCCGGATCGTCACCGACCACGATGGTCGGGTCGACGAACCAGCCGACGCTGTCGTCGCTGTGTCCGCCTGCCACCACGGTCAGACCCGGTGTGGCCTTGGCCCGCTCGAGTGCGGCGGTATTGCGGTCGAAGGCGCGTCGATCGATCAGTGCCCCACCGAAATTGGTGAAGTCGGCGACATCGCCGTAGCGCAGGTTCGACGTCCGTTCGATCAGATCCTCCGACATCGCCGCCCACACCGAACGCGGGATGAAGGCCCGGGAGGCGGCCGAACATTTCTGGCCCTGATAGTCGAACGCGCCGCGCACCAGCGCGGTGGTGAGCACCGCCGGATCGGCTGACGGGTGCGCGAGCACGAAGTCCTTGCCGCCGGTCTCGCCGACCAGTCGCGGATAGGTGCGGTAGCCGTCCAAGCGCTGCGCCACCTCGCGCCACAGGTGCTGGAACGTCGCCGTGGATCCGGTGAAATGCACGCCGGCCAGCCGTGGGTCGGCCAGCACGACATCGGAGATCACCGGACCGGGCCCGTTGACCAGGTTGATCACCCCGGGCGGCAGTCCGGCGGCTTCGAGCAGACACATCGTCAGGTAGGCCGCCACGGCCTGGCTCCTGGCCGGCTTCCACACCACGGTGTTGCCCATCAGCGCGGGTGCGGTGGGCAGGTTGCCCGCGATCGCGGTGAAGTTGAACGGTGTCACCGCGTAGACGAACCCCTCGAGCGAGCGGTACTGCATCCGATTCCACACACCCGGCGAGGAGAGCGGTTGCCCGGCGAGGATCTCGCGCGCGAACGAGACATTGAAGCGCCAGAAGTCGATCAGCTCGCACGGGGCGTCGATCTCGGCCTGATAAGCGGACTTGGATTGCCCGAGCATCGTCGCGGCCGCGATCTTCTCGCGCCACGGCCCGGAAAGCAGATCGGCCGCGCGCAGGAAGATCGCGGCTCGGTCGTCGAAGGGCATCGCCTGCCAGGCGGGCGCCGCGGCACAGGCGGCCTCGACCGCGGCGGCGGTTTCGGTGGTGCTCGCGTCGCGCAGGGTGCCGAGGACGGCGCCGTGGCGGTGCGGTGGGACCACGTCGAAGGCGGGGCCGTCGCCGGGCAGGTGGCGGCCGCCGATCACGTGGGCGATCTCGGTGGGGGAGGCGGACAACTCGGCGAGCGCGGTCTGGAGGCGAGCCCGTTCCGGGCTGCCAGGAGCGAAAGTGCCGACGGGCTCGTTGACCGGCGGCGGGGTGGTCGCGATGGCGTCCATCAGTGCGGCTCCTGCATCGTAAGGGAGAGCGGGATGTGACGTAGTCAACACCGATCAGCAGCGGTCATAATCATCTGATCGGATGAAGATCTCGGCATTTGTTTGTCCGATCGACCAATGGAGGTGTGCCATGTCCGAAGGGCCCACAACGCTGCGCGAGTTGCTCGCCGCCCTCGACCACACCGTGGCCACGCTCGTGGACGCGCCCGCCGGTCACGCGGTCGCGGTGCGAACGGTCGCGGTGGCCGAGCCCGCCGACCTGCCCGAACACCTCGACGGCGAGGGCGCGCTGCCCGAGGTGTACTTGCTCGTCGGTGTCGATGCCGTCGCGACCGAGCGCTGGTTGCGCGAGATCGGTGCGCGCGACCCCGCTCAGCGGCCCCGCGTGCTGATGACCAAGAGCGCCAACGACTCGCCCGCGGTCCGCGCCGCCGCCCATACCGCGGGCATCGCGCTGGTGCACGTGCATCGGCAGGCGCGCTGGGACCAGGTGTTCTCGCTGATCCGCCGGACGCTGGCCCGCTCACCCGGTCAGCGCGCCGCGTCCGACGAGCACGACCTGCTCGCCCCCGACACCGATCTGTTCGGACTGGCCCAGGTGCTGGCCAAAGAAACCGGCGGCATGGTCTCGATCGAAGACCCCCAGTCACATGTGCTGGCCTACTCGGCCTCCGACGCGTCGGCCGACCAGCTGCGCATCCAGTCCATCCTCGGCCGGGAAGGCCCGAGCGACTACCTGCGGATCCTGCGGGAGTGGGGCGTGTTCGACCGGGTGCGCCGTGGCGACGAGGTCGTCGACGTGCCGGAGCATCCCGAGCTCGATATCCGCCGCAGACTCGTCGTCGGTATCCGGCGTGGCGCCGACGGCGCGCAATCCAGAATGCTCGGGACCATCTGGTTGCAGCAGGGCGCGCGACCGCTACGGCCCGACGCGGCGCAGGTGCTGCGTGGCGCGTCGGCGGTGGCGGCCAGGATCATCGCGCGGCGGTTGGACGCCCCCTCGACCGAGGCTTTGCTCGTTCGCCGATTGTTCGGCGCGCACGGCGACGGCGTCGACGTGCCCTCGGTGGCCGCCGCGCTCAACCTGCCGACGACCGGTCCCGCCGCGGTGATCGGCTTCGCGCCGGTGGGTCCCGCCGCGGGACCGGCCGCTTCGAGTGGCCTGATCCGGTTGTACGCCAGCGCTTTCCGTGAGGATTCGGTCACCGAGGCGATCGGCGAGCGCGTCTATGTCCTGCTGCCCGCCTACCACTCCGAGCGCAGCGTCGGCTCGTGGGTGCGCGAGCTGGTCACTCAACTCGAGCAGACCCGCGAACTGGTGGTGCGGGCCGCGATTGCCGCACCGGTCGCCGGGCTCACCGCGGTCGCCGGTGCGCGAGCCGAGGTCGACCGGGTGCTGGACAGTCCGGTCGCCGATCCGTCTGGCAGCCGGGTCGCCACGCTGGCCGATGCCAGGACCGCGGTGCTGCTGGCCGAGATCATGGAGCTGATCCGCGAGCAGCCACGCCTGCACGATCCGCGTCTGGCAGCCCTCGACGCCTATGACCGCGAGCATGCCGCTGAACTGCGGGTATCGGTGCGGGCGTATCTGCGCGCGCACGGTGAGGTGCGCGCCGCCGCGGCCGCGTTGCGCGTGCATCCGAACACCCTGCGCTATCGGCTGAGGCGAGTGGAGACAGTCCTCGGCATCGATCTGACCGATCCCGAGGACCGGCTTCTGCTCGACATCCAGCTGGCCGCACTGCCGACAATGGCGATTGCTCAGAAGTAACACAGATATTGCAGTTAGTCTGCAATAGTTGTCCGGGTCGGACAGTCGTGGAACGAAGGAGTAGCGGTGAACAGTGCACACAGGGGTCGCGGCGAGCTGTCGCGGCGCGGGATGCTGGGTGTCGGAGTCGGTGCGGCCGCCGCGGTCGCGGTCGGCGCCACTGTCACCGGATGTGGTGACCAACCGAGCGGAGTCACTGCGTCGAGCACCCAGACCGAGCCGACCGAGGCCATCCTGAATGCCAACCGCGCGCTGACCGACACCCTGCCCTTCGGCGATACCACCGACTTCGTCGATGCCGACCGTGGCTGGATCGCCTCCCTCGAACCGGGCAAGGTGACCGACCAGGCGGGGAAAGTGGTGTGGGACAACGACTCCTACGACTTCCTCGCCGGCTCCTGTCCGCAGTCGGTGAACCCGAGCCTGTGGCGGCAGTCCCAGCTCACCGTCAAGCAGGGCCTCTACGAGATCGCGCCGGGCTTCTATCAGATCCGCGGTCTCGACCTGTCGAACATGACGCTGATCGAAGGCGATTCCGGCGTGGTCGTCATCGATCCGCTGGTCTCCGCGGAGACCGCGGCCGCCGGACTCGCGCTCTATCGCAAACATCGCGGCGACCGGCCGGTCACCGGCCTGATCTACTCGCACTCCCACGTCGACCACTTCGGCGGCAGCTACGGCGTCATCACCCCGCAGGATGTCGCGGCCGGGCGCTGCCCGGTGATCGCACCCTCGGGATTCATGGAGCACGCCGTCGCCGAGAACATCTACACGGGCACAGCGATGGCCCGTCGTGCCGCCTACATGTACGGCGCCGCCTTGCCGCGCGGTCCGAAAGGCCAGGTGGGATCCGGCCTGGGACAGACCACGTCGGTCGGCACAATCAGTCTGATCCCGCCCACCGTGCACGTCACCCGCACCGACCAGGAGGAAAGAGTCGACGGCGTGCGGATGGTCTTCCAACTGACGCCGGGCACCGAAGCGCCCTCGGAGATGAACTTCTACTTCCCCGACCGGCGCATCCTGTGCATGGCCGAGAACGCCACCCACACCATGCACAACATCGTCACCCTGCGCGGCGCGCTGGTCCGCGACCCACATGTCTGGTCGAAATATCTCACCGATTCGATCAACCGCTACGGTCGCCGGTCCGATCTGGTGTTCTCCTCGCACCACTGGCCGGTCTGGGGGACCGATCGGATCGTAGAGTTCCTGTCGTCGCAGCGCGACATGTACGGCTACCTCAACGATCAGACGCTGCGACTGCTGAACCAGGGCTACGTCGGCGCCGAGATCGCCGAAATGCTGCAGATGCCGCCCGCGCTGACCGCGTCGTGGTCGACGCACGGGTACTACGGCTCGGTGAGCCACAATGTCAAGGCGGTCTATCAGCGGTACATGGGCTGGTTCGACGGCAACCCCGCGCACCTGTGGGAACACCCGCCGGTGGACAACGCCCGCCGCCACGTCGAGGCGATGGGCGGAGCCGACGCGGCTCTGCGGACCGCGCAGAAGGCCTACGATGCCGCCGACTTCCGCTGGGTCGTGCAACTGGTGAACTACGTGATCTTCGCCGACCCGGCCAACAAGACGGCAAAGGACTTGCAGGCCAGCGCCTTCGAACAGCTTGCCTATGGCGCGGAGAACGCCACCTGGCGCAACTTCTATCTCAGCGGCGCCCATGAACTGCGCCACGGTTCCTTCGGCACGCCGACCACCGCCAACTCCGCCGCGATGGCCGCCGCACTGAGCGTGGAGCAAGTCTTCGACGCGGTGTCGTTGCGGATCGACGGTCCGAAGGCCTGGGATGTCCGAATGACCACGGACTGGCGGATCAGCGACGAGGACAACCACGTCCACCGCGTGGAACTGCGCAACGGCGTCCTCGTGCACCACGACCGATTCCCCGATGACGCGCTGTCCGCGCCCGACGCGACGATCACCCTCACCCGCCGCACCCTGATCGCCACCCTGGTCGGCGGCGCCGACCTGCGCAAGGGTGTCGCCAGCGGTGACATCGCCATCGACGGCGACGCCACCGCCCTGGCGAAGCTGCCCGGCCTGATCGACAAGCCGGACCCGAACTTCGCCATCGTCACTCCGTGACGGCGTCAGGACCCGGTGGGAACCTCGCCGACCGCCCTGGCCGTATCTATCACAGCGAAGACCTCGCCCTGCGGTGCGGCCAGGACGCCCGTCCGGCCGAAGGGACCGTCCTCGGCGCCCATGATCACCGAGGCGCCCAGCTCGGTGGCCCTGGCCAGGAGGCCGTCGGTGTCGTCGACCTGGATCCAGGTGAGCCAGTAGGGCGGGGTGCTCAGCGCTGAGGCGTCCATCATGCCGCCGACTTCGTGGCTGTCACCGGGCAGCGCGAAAGTGGAGTAGGTGAAGCTCGCCCCGTCGCCGATCTCGGTGTACTGCCAGCCGAACACCTCGTTGTAGAACTGGTGTGCCTGATCGTAGGCAGGCGTGTGCAGCTCGTTCCAGCAGTACGCGCCGTTCTGGTTGTAAACGCCGCAACCGGTGTGCGCCTTGGCTTCCCACACGCCGAACACGCCGCCCGCCGGGTCGGCGGCGACGAACATGCGTCCCGCGTCGAGCACGTCGAACGGTGGCACGAACACCTGCCCACCGGACTTGCTCACGCGTTCGGCGATCTCGTCGGCACGACGCGCGGCGAAGTAGGTGGTCCACACCGACGGCATCGCTTCCATGCCCTGCGGTTTCGGGCCGATGCCCGCGGCGGGTCGGCCGTCGAGGGTGGTTATGAGATAGCCGCCGGCTTCGGCGGGACCGTCCTGGACCTCCCAGCCGAACAGTGTGCTGTAGAAATCGCGGGCGGCGGTGGTGTCGTCCACCTGACAGTCGATCCAGCAGGGAGTTCCCTGCGGCCAAGCTTCGTCGCGTGTGGGCATTGTCGAACGTCCTCCTCGGCGATGGGTGAGTCCGGTCCCGATCGCACCGGCACGAACCGAGTCAACCACCGGCAACCGACAAGAAAGTGGAACCCCGCCACCGCGCTGAACTGGAACAACGCGTATTCACAGCGACAGTCCGAGCGGGCCGACGCTCGCCCGGCGAACTCGTTACCGCTGTTACGGTTTCTGCGCCGATCGTGCGGTGGCTCGGTCAACGGTGGAGACGAACCGGTCGGGAGCGATACATGGTGGGTAGAGGTTCGAAACGCGGGTTCGGCCGGATACTGGTGACGATCCTCGCGGTGGTCGTCGTGCTCGGCTGCGGCGGTGGTCCCGTGGGCGCGCAGCCCCCGCACGCGCCCGGCGCCGACTGGACCGCCCTGCACGATGGGCCGGGCGCCTACCCCGAGGTCCGGGTGGAGCGCGGCGTCCAGATCACGATGAGCGACGGTGTGGTGCTCAAAGCCGACGTCTACCGCCCCGCCGATGCCGCTGGCGTGATCGAGCAGAAGCCGCTGCCGACCGTGCTCAGCCTCACCCCGTACTCGAAACTGATGACGGGCCTGATCGAATCGGCCGCCGCGATGCCGGGCCTGCAGTCCACCGCCGTCGACATCGTGCGCAGATTGAACCTGTCCACCACCCCGATCAGTGGTTTCGGTGACCTCATGCAGGCACTGGACGGCGGCATGATCCAGACCATGCTCGGCGTCGACCGCAAACTCGTCCGCGCCGGGTACACCGTCGTCGTGGCCGATGTGCGCGGAACCGGTCTGTCCCAGGGCAAATGGGACACCCTCGGCGCGCGCGAACAGCTCGACACCCGCGAGGTGATCGACTGGGCGGCCACCCAACCGTGGTCGAACGGCCGCGTCGGGATGAGCGGCGGTTCCTACGCCGGCATCAACCAGCTGCGTGCCGCCGAGAACGCACCGCACGCGCTGCAGGCGATCTTCCCGGTCGAGCCCGGCAGCGACCTCATGCGTGACGTGGTCGCTCCCGGCGGCGGCGTCGGCACCACCTTCCTGCCGATGTGGCTGAACTCGGTCAACCAGCTCAAACTCGTCCCCGATGTGGCCTCCATGGTCGACGGCAGCTTCGACTGGACCTGGTTCAACGACCGCATCGCCGACCCGACCACCAATTTCGACCTGCTCGCCCAATCGCTGCTCACGCCGTCGCTGTCGAATATGCCGCCCGCGCTCGACGGCGCGCTCGACGACACCTCGGCCTTCCGTGAGGCGATCATGGGCCACCCCGAGAACGTCACGGTGCCGACCTTCGTCTACGGCGGCTGGCACGACATCTTCGCCAACAGCGCGACCAAGCTCTACGAGCAGATCCCGCTACAGGCCGGACGCAAGCAGCTGATCGTCGGCGACACCTATCACGCCAATCCCGGTGCGGGCACCGGTGTTCCCGGCGCACCGCCGCGCCTGGACGTGCTGCAGCGGGCGTGGTTCGACAAGTGGCTCAAGGACATCGACAGCGGCGTCGAAGGATTCGGGCCCGTCACGGTGAAACAGCAAGGCGGGAGCTGGATTACGCTGCGGGAGTTCCCCCAGCCGGGCGTGACGCATCGCCGTGTCTATCTCTCCGCCGCACCTAGCGGCAGCACCGAGGACAGCCTGCACGACGGATCGCTCAGCGCCACCGGGCCGTCGGCCGCCGAAACACTCACTGTGGCAACGGGTTTGAATCAGGTCTGCTCGCGCGACGCGGCGCAGGGCTCGGCGGGCATGACCGCCGCATTCGATGCCTGCGCGAAGGACTCCCGCATCGCCGAACGCAACGGACTCACCTTCACCAGCGCCCCACTGACCGACCAGACGGTCATCTCGGGCCCGATCAATGTGCGGCTCAACACCATCCATGACGCCACCGACGGATTCTGGAACGTCACCGTCAACGACGTGGCCCCCGACGGCACCTCGACCGTGCTCACCACCGGACAGCTCACCTCGTCGATGCGGGCCGTCGACGAGCGCCGCAGCGCACGCTCGATCAACGGCGACTTCACCGCGCCCTTCAACCCGATCACCGTCGACCGGATGCTCCCGGTGGTACCCGGCGCGCCCACCGATATCGATGTCGCCGTCATCCCGACCCAGGCGGTACTGGCACCGGGACACCGGTTGCGCATCGACGTCTTCGCGGGCAACGCGCCGAAGGCATTGCCGTTCCGGCCGATGCTGAACGCCAGCGGCCTCGAGCCCCAGCATGTTCTTCTCGACCCCGCGTCGCCCAGCTTCGTCAACCTGCCCACCGACCGACCGATTCCCTGATCGACCCGGAGGGGTCATCGCCCCCGGCTACCCTCGATCGAGCGGGATGCGCGGGCATGCCGTGCGGAGTTCATTCGTCGAGGAGGTCGCTGTGGTCGAACCTGTCATCGTGGTGATGGGGGTGTCGGGATGCGGGAAGACGACGGTCGGCGCGCTGACCGCCGACCGGCTCGAAGTCCCGTATGCCGAAGGTGACGACTTCCACCCGGCTGCCAATATCGAGAAGATGGCCGCGGGCGTCCCGCTCACCGACGAGGACCGGGTGCCCTGGCTCGACACCGTCGCGGACTGGCTCGCCGAACACCAGGAAACCGGTGGGGTGGCGAGCTGCTCGGCATTGCGACGGTCCTACCGTGACCGCCTGCGCGCGAAGGCGCCACAGACCTACTTCGTGCACCTGGCGGCCACCCGCGAGGAGTTGCTGCGCCGGATGACCGGCCGACTCGGCCATTTCATGCCGACGATCCTGCTGGATTCCCAGCTCGACACCCTCGAACCACTGCAATCCGACGAAGCGGGCATCACCCTCAACGCGCTACAACCGCCGAGCACGCTCGTCTCCGAGGCCGTCGACGCCTGGATCGCCGATCACCGCTGAAGCAGCGGATGTAGCTCCTCGACCGGCGCCAGCATCAGCATCGCGCCCACGACCAGCGACGCCAGGCAGACAGCGCTGAAGAACAACACCCACAGCACCGCGGGCAGGTGCGTCAGCCGGGCGAGTTGGTCGGCATCGGAATCGGTACGCCCCGGCTGTCTCCGTCGACTCCCTTGCAGCTCGAAGACCGGCCGCACCCCGGCGGCCAGCAGGAACCACGCCGTCAGGTACGCGAACGCGGCCTGGAGCAGATCGCTGCCGAACCAGGACACCCCGAACACCAACGCGCCGAGCACCAGCACGGTGAGCAGCCCGTACATATTGCGCACTTTGATCAGCACCGCGGCCAGCATCACCAGCGTCGCCCACAACATCACCGTGACCCGGCCCGTCCCGAGCAGCGCCGCGTAGCCGAGCCCGAGCAGCGCGGGCGCCGGATATCCGGCCGCCGCGGTGAGAATCATGCCGGGACCAGTCGGTTTGCCGCTGGAAACGGTCAGTCCCGAAGTATCGGTGTGCAAGGTGATCGCGTGCAGCCTGCGCCCGGTGAGCAGCGCGACCAACGCGTGGCCGCCCTCGTGCGCCACCGTCACCGCGTTGCGGGTCAGCCGCCATAGTGGCCGGTACCCGACCAGCACCAGCGCCGACGCGGCGGTGGCGAGCACCAGCCACCACGCGGGAGCGGGCTGAGGTGCGATGAGATGATCGAGCAGCGAGCTGGCGGATCCGGTGTTCACCGCCGCACTTTAGCCGTCCGCGGGCTCACCGCGCAGGCGGCTGCGCCCTACTCGATCGGCGACGCGGACATTCGCTGCGCGAGTGGGACTTCCGACCGAGCCGATGTGGTCGCGGCCCTTGTGCCAACGGTCCCGTGGCACCTCTCGTCGTGGTAGCAATGGGCATGCAGATGCGCCCTCACCGCTGGACTCCGCCGCGCCCCACCGCTCGTGCGCGCCGGACCCACAGCGATCCGCCGATGCCGCCGGTCCGACTGCTGCCGCTGCCGGGAAGTGCCCCGGAGGACGTCGTGGTGTTGCCGGACGGTCGGCTCGTCACCGGAACCGACGACGGTGCGATCTGGCGCGTCGATCCGGCGGGCGGCGCGGTCGAGCGGATCGCGGACGCCGGTGGCAGGCCACTGGGCATGCACGTCGACGCGGACGGCTCCCTGCTGATCTGCGTGGCGGGTCGAGGCATCCTTCGTCTGGCCGAGGCCGGCGCGGAACTGGAAGTCGTCGTCGGTGAGATCGACGGCGCCCCGATCGCGTTCCCCAGCAATGTGATTCGCGACGATGACGGCACGATCTACTTCACGATCTCGTCGCGGCGGTGGCCGTTCGAGGAGTGGATGACCGACATCTTGGAACATTCCGGCAGCGGCCAGCTGGTCCGTCGCGATCCGGACGGACGCCTCGAGGTGCTCGTCGACGGTCTACAGTTCGCCAACGGCCTGGTGCTCGCCCCGGACCGATCCTGTGTGCTGGTCGCCGAGACCGGCGCCTATCGGATCACGCGATACTGGCTGACAGGTCCGCGCGCCGGTACCACCGACTACCTCGCCGAGAACCTGCCCGGCTCACCCGACAATATGCTGCTCGGCAGCGACGGACTGGTCTGGGTCGGCATCGTCTCGCCACGTAACCCATTGCTGGACAGGCTGTTCCCACTCCCAGGCATCCTGCGCCGAATCGTCGACGCGCTGCCGGACCGCCTGACGCCCGCGCCCGTCCGCTCGGTCTGGGTGCTCGCGGTGGACTTCGACGGCACCATCGTGCACGACCTGCAGCGCGACGGCACCGACTACGCGTTGGTCACCGCGGTGGCCGAACACGAGGGCACCCTCTACCTCGGCAGCCTGTCCGAATCCGCGATCGCGGTGACCTCGGTACCGGTGAGCTGACCTCAGCGGCGAACGGTGGACGGCAGCGGGTGGTCCGGCTCGAGCGCGGGCAGCCCGTCGATACTGGTGGAGTTGTCGCCGGCGATGCGACGGGCGAAGTCGGCGTCGGTACGGCGGGTGTGGGCCTCGTCGAGGATGAAGCGCTCCTCGACGAGGTCGAGTGTGGGCACCGACCAGCCGCACGAGTCGGCGATGCGCTCCACCGAGATCGCCACCACCGCACGGACACCAGGGTGCCCGGTGCCGAAATGCTGACGTAGCGTGTCGAATTCGTCGGAGTCGGGGCGAACGACGCGGCCGGTACCGAACAGTCGCAGGATGCGGGTGGTGCGGGTGAACGAACAGAACATCACGGTGATCCGGCCGTTGTCGCGCAGATGGGCGATCGTTTCCGAACCGCTGCCGAACAGATCGAGGTAGGCCACGGTGTGGTCGTCGATCACGGCGAAGGTGTCGCGATAACCCTTGGGGGAGACATTCACGTGGCCGCCCACCGACGGCGCGGTGCCGATGAAGAACATCGGCTGTTCGGTGATGAATGCCCGCAACTTGTCGTCGATCCGATCGAACACCTTGCCCATGACGCACTCTCTCGTCCCGCCAGTCGGCAGGCTCCCCGCAGCCACCCTATCGACGGTCCCACCGCGGCGACCGTTCGGTTCACGCTGAGGGTTACCGCAGACGGCGACCCGCACCGTATCCGACGATGTCTTCTATGACACAGACCGCACCGAGCCCCGTCCACCCCGTGCAGCAGCGCTACGCGGACCCGGCCACCGAGATCCCCGCGCAGTGGAATCCGGTGCTCGAGGTAGTGCACGCCCACAAGTCGGTGCGCCGCTATCTCCCGGATGCCGTGTCGCCGGAGACGATTCGGCTGTTGGTCTCGGCTGCGCAATCGGCGCCGACCTCGTCGAACCTGCAGGTGTGGAGCGTCATCGAGGTGCGTGACTCGGCGCGCCGGGCCCGGCTGGCCGCGATAGCAGGGGGTCAGGCACATATCGAGCAGGCGCCGGTGCTGCTGGTGTGGACCGCCGACTTCGCCCGGCTGCGTCAGCTCGCCGACGATCACGGCGCACCGCTGGAAGGCGCGGACTATCTCGAATCCAGCTATGTCGGCTTCGTCGACGCCGCGCTGGCCGCCCAGAACGCGGTGGTCGCCGCCGAATCCCTCGGCTTGGGCACGGTCTACATCGGCGCGCTGCGCAACGACCCGGAAGCGGTTGCGGCCGAACTGAATCTGCCCGATTACGTCTTCGCGGTCTTCGGCCTGGTCGTCGGTCACCCGGACCCGACGGAGGGCACCAGGGTCAAGCCGCGCCTACCGCAGACGGCGGTTCTGCATCAGGAGACCTACGACCTGCCCGCCCAGCGCGAGCCGGTCGCCGAGTACGAACAGCGGATCGGCGAGATCTACACCGATCAGGGCCTGCCGTTCTCCTGGACCGAGCGCACCCTGGCCCGCCTGGCCTCGGCGGCTTCGCTCAACGGACGCCACCGCCTGCGGGAATCCTTGGCCCTGAGAGGATTCCGACTGCGCTGAGCAGGCGGACCACTCAGCCGTCGATCGCCTTCTTCGTCAGGTCGAGCGAGCGGATGCGGGCGTCGAGGTCGTAGACGAGGGTGTTGAGCATCAGCTCGTCGGGGGAGGTCGCGTCGAGCAGTTGCGCCGCCTGCGCCCGCACCGTCTCCGGCGAACCCTGCAACTGCGCGGCCCTGCGCTGCGCGGCGAAGTGGCGTTCGGCGTCGTTGCCGGGGAAGCCCGCGGCCTGCTCCGGCGTGGCCAGCGCCTGCGGGCGCCCCGAGCGCAAATTGGCGAAGGCGAGATCACGGGGCGCGGCCAGGCGATCGGCCTCGGCGTCGGTGTCGGCGCAGATCGCCGAGGCCGCCACGATCGTGTACGGCTCGCTCAGGGTCTGCGAGGGCCGGAAATTGTCGCGGTAGAGCGCCAGCGCGGCCACGGTGTTGTCCGGCGCGATGTGATGGGCGAACGCGAACGGCAGTCCCAGTACCGCGGCCACCTGCGCGCTGTAACCACTCGAACCGAGCAGCCACACCTCCGGTTCGGCGCCGAGGCCGGGGCTTGCCACGATCCCGTTCGGATCGGCGCCACGGAAGAAGCCGATCAGCGCGGTGAGTTCCTGGGGAAACTCGTCACCGCCGAGGCCCTCGGCACTGCGGCGCAGGGCGCGCGCGGTCACCGGATCGGTGCCCGGTGCCCGTCCGATCCCGAGATCGATCCGTCCGGGATGCAGCGACTCGAGCGTGCCGAACTGCTCGGCGACCACCAGGGGCGCATGGTTCGGCAGCATCACCCCACCCGAACCGACCCGGATCCGCGAGGTGGACGCGGCCAGATGGGCCAGGACCACCGCGGGCGCCGCACTCGCGATGCCGGGCATATTGTGGTGCTCGGCCACCCAGAACCGGCGAAAGCCCTGTTCCTCGGCGTGCTGCGCGAAGCGCGTCGTCGCGTGCAACGCCGCACCCGCCGTCGCATCGGACTGCACCGGTGCCAGATCCAGAACCGACAGCGTGACGGCGCTCATGAGCCTCCTCGAGTTGTGTATTGCCCCTATCGGAGCCAACCCGCGCCGGGCCGTCGGTATTTCCGCGCACCGGTGGTGGTGACACCGGCCACGGTCGCGGGGCGGTAGCGTGCACGACTGATCGCGCGAAGGAAGGACTGCTCCATGTCAGCCGATGGCCCCGGCCTATCCACCGATGCCCCCGTGGCGTCCGCCCCTACGGCCGAATCCGAGGGATACGAACGCGGCCTGAACCCGCGCACCATCCAGATGATCGCCATCGGCGGTGCGATCGGCACCGGCCTGTTCTACGGCTCCGGCGCGGCGATCGAACAGGCGGGCCCATCGCTGATCCTGGCCTACCTCGCCGCCGGGCTGGCGATCTTCGTCATCATGCGCGCACTCGGTGAGCTGCTCACCTACCGCCCGGTCTCGGGCAGCTTCGCCGAGTACGCCCACGAGTTCCTCGGCCGGTTCGCCGGGTTCGCGACCGGCTGGTCGTATTGGGCGGTCTGGGTGTCCACCTGCATGGCCGAGATCACCGTGGCAGGACACTACGTCCAGTACTGGTTCGACATCCCGCAGTGGGTGACCGCGCTGGTCGTGCTCGCGGTGCTGTTCATCGCCAATCTGATCTCGGTGCGGTTCTTCGGTGAGGGGGAGTTCTGGTTCTCGGCCATCAAGATCACCGCGATCCTGGCGATGATCCTGATCGGCGTCGGCGTGCTCGTGTTCGGTTTCGGTCATGCCGCCGACCCGACGGTGACCAATCTGTGGGCCGATGGCGGGATGTTCCCGCACGGCTTCGGCCAGACCCTGCTGGTGCTGCAGATCGTGGTGTTCGCCTACGTCGGTGTCGAATTGGTCGGTGTGACGGCCGGGGAGGCGCGCGATCCGAAGACCACCCTGCGCAAGGCGATCAACACCTTGCCGTTCCGGATCGGCCTGTTCTATGTCGGCGCGCTCGTGGTGATCATGTCGGTGGCGAGCTGGCGCAGTTTCCACGCCGGGCGCAGCCCGTTCGTCGAGGTCTTCGAACAGATCGGCATCCCCGCCGCCGCGGGCATCATCAACTTCGTGCTGCTCACCGCGGCGCTGTCGTCGTGCAATTCCGGCATCTACTCCACCGGCCGGATGTTGCGCAGCCTCGCGCTGCGCGACGAAGCGCCCGCGCAGTTCGCGACGCTGAGCAAACAGTCGGTGCCGTTCACCGGTATCTGCGCGTCGGCGGGCGCGATGGTGATCGGCGTGGTGGTGAACCTCGTCTCGCCGGACAAGGCCTTCGCCTACATCACCTCGGTGAGCACCGTCGGGATCATCGTCGTGTGGGGTGTGATCCTGCTGTGCCACACCAAGTATCGCGCCAAGGTTCGTGCCGGCGAGCTGCCCGGCAGTGACTACCGACTGCCCGGTGCGCCCGTCACCACGTGGGCCGCACTGGGTTTCCTCGGGTTGGTCGTGGTGCTGTTGCTGTGGACCGACGGTGGGCGCACGGCGCTGGTCGTCGGCGCGGTGTGGGCGGCACTGGTGTGTGCGGGCTACTACGCCTTCGGCCGCCGCGACGCCGTGCACACCGGATAGCTCCGTTTGCTGGAAAGCCGCTGGCAGAGAGCCGTTTTCTGTCATACCCCCCCGGTATCGTCGAAGTGTCACACAACCAGCCCGGACGCGAGTGTGGCCGGGCGGTGCGAGAACGGGGGCACACGAGATGAGTGACGAGAACAGCGGCGATCTGCGGCCGCCACGCCAGCACGGAACCACCTGGCGGGAATCGGAATACCGAGTACTGGCCGACGATCTGCGCGCGGGCGTCGATCTGGCCCGCACGGCGATCACGGTCGGGCGCACCGAATCGGCGGTGCGCAGCGCACTGCGCAATTTCGTGCCGCCAGAGGAACGGGTGCCGACCGCCGAACGGGAACGCTGGATCCGCACACGCCTTGTCGCCGAGCCGGAATGGGACTGGTGGGCGGTGGTGATCGACCATCACCGCCGCTCCCGCGGCGGCCTGTGGTTCACCCGCCACGAGCACTGTGCCCGGATCGGCTGGCGCCGACGCACTCCCATGCCCGCGCTCGCTCAGGAACTGGCCACCTCGGAACTCTCGGTCGCCGAGCTGTTGCGTTCGCTGGGGCTGGTCGACAGCATCGAGGAAGCCGCCGACCGCCTCGGCGCCACCCCGGGCCTCGCGTTGGCCAAACGGGTCACCGCCCGCCGTGACGAAGCCGTCGGCGCCCGCTGGATCCTGGTCGTCGACGGCGCTGCGGGCACCACCCGGCCCCGCAACGCCCCGGTCCGGCGCCAGCTGTCCCTGCACGAGACCCGTGCCGACGCCGAAGCCGAACGCGACCGAATCCTGTCCTGGCACAACCGAATCGGCCCGGAAGAACCCGACTCACCACCCGTCTGGTGGACCATCGCCGAACGTGGCCTCGGCGCAACAGTCGGCTATACCCGGTGCGGCACACACGATTCCACCGCCACCGGCGGCCGAATCCGCGCCGAAGCGCTCACGGTCGGTGACATCATCCGCGTCCCGGTCCCCGACGGCGGCTTCTTACAAGACCGCATCACCGCGATCAGCCAACCCGCCGCGGGCGCATCGATCGTCGTGGACCTGGCGCCGGTCGCCAACTCGCGCGTCCGTCGGGTCGTCGAATTCGCCGCCGACGAGGTCGTCGATGTGGTGCGCAGATCGGAGGAACGCTCGGCGTAATGGGCTCACCGGGGTGTATTCGCGCGCCGGACCGCGCGGATCACCTCGGTGCGCAGGGGAAAATCGAACTCGCCCTCGGCGGTCTCCGGTGTCGCCCGCAGGTAGTCGAGAATCCGGCCGAGCACTTCGGCTCGTTCTTGCGCGGAGATGACCACGGTGTGTGAATGGGTGCCGATGGACGCGGTCAGCGATTCGGCGGTCCGCCGCTGGCTGTGTGCGAACTCGGCGTACTCGAACGGGGCGAACAGCGGATGCGCGGGCAGTGCGTCATCGGACGACGACGGCGGAAACGAGGCGGACGAGCGAGAGACCTCCCGCAGCCCCGCAACCCACTCGACCTCGTCGTCGTCGTTGTTCCAGAACGCGGCGAACACCCCGTCCGCGCGCAGCACCCGCGCGATTTCGGGAAAGGCCCGCGCTTGGTCGAACCAGTGGAACGCCTGCCCGGCGAGCACCGCGTCCACCGACCCGTCGGCCAGCGGAATCGCCTCCGCCGCACCGGAAAGCGCCGTCACCTCGGGATAGAGACGAACGAGTTCGGCCCGCATCTCCTCATCGGGCTCCACCGCGATCACCTCGACCCCCGCGGCGAGCAAACCTCCGGTGAGCTTGCCCGTGCGCGCCCCCAGATCCAGGACAACAGCCCCTGCCTTTCCCGCGACCGCCTCCAGCGCCCATCGAATCCCCGCCGCCGGATAGTCCGGCCGATACCGGGCGTAGACGGCTGCCTGCGCGCCGAACGAGCCCGCCCGTCGCTTCCGGCGCTGGACCTCGTCCGCGTTCCTGTCCTCAGAATTCCCGAATCCCACCATGGTAGGAAGCTACCGACCGCCGTGGCGTCGCGGAATGATCGCGCGGGTGGTGAATTTTATTGGGGTGCAGCGAGAATGGCCACCATGGATTGGACCAATGTGGCGGTTGCCTCGATCACGGTCGTCGGCACGCTCGGCGGCGGCATCGTGACCCAGGCGTTCGCGATTCGGAGCAAGCGAATCGATGCGAAGGTGCAGCGCGACAATCGGGCGGAGGAATTGCGGGAACTCACCCGAAAAGAGGCCACCGACGAGAAGCGGACGGTTTACGCGGGCCTCAACACCACGGCGCATTCCTGTCGAGCGGCTATCCGGCACTACCTCGACGAGAAGTGTGGCGGGCGCACACCTGATCTCGCCAAGTTCGAGGCAGCGCGGGAGGCGCTGCGCGACAACTATTCCCGTGCGCAGATGGTGGTGTCGGACCGAGCGCTCGATTTCGCGTCCGAGGTGAATCGGTGCCTCGACGTCGGCCATCGCGCGGCGCTCGAGCTCGACGCGAACGACGCCGTGGCGGTGGCGGCCCTCTATCACTTCGTGGACGACTCGCTGGGCTTCGGTGTCCGCCTCCTGCGTCGAGCGATCCGGGAGGATCTCGGGATCGAACCCGGGGCCGATGCCGATCTCGACGGCCACCTCGTCTCGCTCAGAGCCTGGCGCCACGAGTTCGTCAGGAGGGACACCTCCGAC
The DNA here is from genome assembly GCF_001613085.1 of Nocardia salmonicida NBRC 13393. GTDB lineage: Bacteria > Actinomycetota > Actinomycetes > Mycobacteriales > Mycobacteriaceae > Nocardia > Nocardia salmonicida. The sequence goes on along the minus strand of NZ_BDBR01000003.1, from coordinate 43,543 downwards.
GTTCCCGCCCAGCAGCCAGACCTCCTCGGTTGAGGTCGGTGCCTTTCGGATTTCCGCGACGTCGGCGCGCATGCAGGGTGATCAGCTGGACGAGTCAATCGGGGTCGGGCCAGGGTGAGTGCGGCCCGGCATCGTCGCGGCGGCGATCAGCATGACGACAGCCATGGCGAGCATCGCGACAAAGACCAGGTGGATGCCATGGGCGAGTTCACCGGGTGTGGGGCGGTCGGGGTCGTGGATGCCGGCGTTGACGATGGCGCCGAACACCGCGACGCCCAGTGCGCTGCCGAGGGAGCGGGCGAACATATTGGCGGAGGTGACCACACCACGTTCGTGCCATTCGGCGCTGGCCTGGGCGGCGATGAGGGTGGGGGAGGCCACCAGACCCATACCGCAGCCGATGAGGAAACAGGAGGCCGCGATCTGCCAGGGGCTCGACTGCGGGCCGACGAGCAGGGTGGTCGCGCAGCCGAGCGCGGCGATCGTGCTGCCGACGATGCCGCTGATGCGGAACCCCCAGCGCAGGTACAGCCGTCCGGACAGGGTCGCGGCGAGCGGCCAGCCGAGCGTGAGCCCGCCGACGGCCAGTCCGGCCACCAGGGCGGTGGTCCCGAGCACGCCCTGGGCGAAAGTCGGCACGTACGAGGTCAATCCGAGGATGACGGCGCCGACCAGCAGGGAGACGGTGCTGCTCGCGATCACCACGCGCCGGGTGAAGATCCACAGCGGCAGAATCGGATTCGCGGTCCGCAGTTCGACGACCGCGAACAGCGCCAGCACTGCCACGCTCCCCATGAACAGGGTGAGCGAGACCGGCGAGGTCCACTCCCAGGCCTGGCCACCCTCGAGCAGGGCGAGGATCATGGCCCCCGCGCCGACGGTGAGCAGGATCGCGCCGAGGTAGTCGATGCGCTGGGTGCGGCGCACCGCCGATTCGGTGAAGTGGCGCACCAACATCCAGGCCGCGACCGCGCACAGCGGAAGATTGATCAGGAAGATCCATCGCCAGCTCAGATGGTCGGCGAACATTCCGCCCAGCAGCGGACCGAGCACGGCCGAGCTCGCCCACACCCCGGCCAGGTAACCCTGGATCTTGGCGCGTTCGGTCAGTGTGTACAGATCACCGGCGATCACCATCGTCATCGGCTGGATCGCGCCCGCCCCGATGCCCTGGATCGCCCGAAAGGCGATGAGGGCCACCATGCTCGTGGCCAGTCCGCACAGCAGTGACCCCGCCGCGAACGCCGCGATCCCGAACAGGATCACCGGCTTGCGCCCGACCATGTCGGCGAGCTTGCCGTAGATCGGCACCGTCACCGCCTGGGCGAGCAGGTAGATGGAGAACAACCACGGGAACATCGCGAACCCGCCGAGAGTGTCGGTGATGGTGAGCACCGCTGTCGCGATGATGGTGGAGTCGAGGGCCACCAGCCCGGTGGAGAGCATGAGCGAGGCCAGGATCGGACCTCGTTCGGATCGCAGACCGACAGCCGGGCTCGCGGTATCGGTAGCCACCGAGGTCCTTTCGTTGCATCGACTAACCACTCGGGTTCACGGTATCGGGGGCGCGACTGTTTCCGCGCGGCATTTTTCGAGGGTGTGACGCGATCGGTGTCGGGGGAGGGTGTCAGTCGGCGGCGAACCGCGCGGCGATATCGGCCGCGGTGACCTTGGCCAGTTCGACGAAGAACGGCACCCGCTCGTCGATCATCAGCGTCGCGGGTCCGCGCATGCCGAGTGCGAAGCGGCAGCGACCCTGAGAATCCAGGATCGGCAGGCCGATGGTGCGAAACCCGGGATCCAGTTCACGATCGTTGAACGCGTAGCCGCGCTCGCGCGTGGTGATCAGTTCCGCGCGCAGTTCCTCCGGGCTCGACACCGAACGCTCGGTGCCCTCTTCGTAGGGCAGCGAACGCAATTCGTCATCGTCGGCGTCCGACCAGGCCAGCAGCGCTTTGCCGAGTGCGCTGGCGTGCAACGGAAGTCGCACGCCCTGGAGTTTGTGCCCGTCGCTCTCGCGCCACCGGCTGGTCCCGAGCAGTACCGCGTGGATCCCGTGGCGGGTGGCGACCGAACCGGTCGCTCCGGTAGTGGCGGCCAGTTGCTCGAGGTAGGGCTCGGCGAGGTAGATGCGGTGCTGGCGATAGGCGATCTGACCGTATTCGGCCAGCGCTCCGCCCATCCGGTAGCGACTGGACTCGGCGTCCTTCTCCAGGAACCCGGCCTGCACGAGCGCGCCGAGCAGGCGATGGGTGGTGCTGACCGCAAGGCCTTGGGCGCGGGCGACTTCCGAGACCCCACGCTCCTCGCCGCCGCGAAAGCAGTCGAGTACCGAGAGGGCCCTGGTCACGGTCTGCACGCTGGAGGTCTCCACAGGGCCGACGGTAACACAGGTGTTCGAGCCCATTACCTCTCGATTTTCCGTTATGTGGAAAGTCGACGGAGGAGAAACCGCATCACCTGCCATAGAACGACAAGTCCATCGCTGTCAAGCTTTCCGATCCGCGGAAAGGCATACCTCGTTCGAGACCACACCCGCTCCTACGCTGCGAAGGCATCACCCCCCAGCCCCCGAACAGGAGCCCCGATGTCCCGCAGGCTGCCGGCCTTCTCGCGGATCGCCCTCGCGATCGTCCCCGTCGTAGCCCTCGTCGCGGCGTGTGGCTCCGACTCCACGCCGGAACAGGGAGCGCAAGCCTCGTTCGTTCTCAAGGTCACCGATCCGGGCAACAGCGGCCCGCTCGCGGTCGGTAAGCGCGACGGCACCTTCGACGCCGCACTCGCCCCGCTGGGCGCCAAGATCGAATGGGTCAGCACCACACCGGGTTTCAGTTCCATGTTGAAGCTGTTCAACACCAGCGAACTCGACGTCTCCGGCGCCGCGTTCAGCCCCGTCGTCGGTGCGCTGTCCAAGGACGTCAGCGTGAAGATCGTCGCCGTGGCTGACCCGGCGGGTCAGGATCAGAGCGGCATCGTGGTGACCCCCGAGTCGGGCGTGACCACCGTGGCGGGCCTGGTCGGCAAGCGGATCGCGGTGAATCCCGCGGGCAAGGGCGAGTACATCACGCTCAAAGCGCTGGCCCAGGCAGGCATTCCGGCCGACATGGTGACCCGGGTGCCCCTGCAGCAGAAGGACGCCGCTTCGGCCTTCGCGACCGGCAAGGTCGACGCCTGGGCATCGTTCCTGGTGCCCTACCAGGAGGCCAAGGCCTCGGGCGCCGAGGAGATCGCCACCGAGAAGTCCGTCGGCTCCAAGGACAACACCGTGGTCGTGTTCCGCACCGAGGTCCTCGACAAGCGCCCCGATATCGCCGCGAAGTACCTGGAAGTGCTGCAGGGACTCACCGCGAAGCAGAAGGCCACGCCCGCCGACTTCGAGAACGTCTTCGAGAAGACCGGCCCGCGTGCGCTGACCGGTGACCGGCTCGCCGACGCGGTCCGGGTCGGCGGTGAGGTCACCGTGCCACGCCTGCCCGCCGAATCCGATGCCACCGACCTGGCCGATGTGGTGAACACCTTCGCCGACAACGGCGTCATCTCGCGCCGGATCGCCGCCGGCGACATCTTCTACGACCTGAAGTCCAAGCTCACCCCGGACCAGCTCGCCGCACTGAAGGGTAAGTGAGGTGAGTAGCCTCGCATTGGCCCCGCCCCGGTCGCGCGTCGCCCGGCAGCGGCCGCGGTGGTTGTCGCTCGGCCTGCGTGCTGTTCTCCCCGCCGCGATCGTGCTGGTCTGGTGGGTGGGTTCGGCGAGCGGCGCGATCTCGCCGCGGGTGATCGCGGGCCCCGCCGCGGTCTGGTCGGCGTTCGTCGAACTGTTCGACAGCGGCCAGCTGGTGGAGTTCGCGCTCGCCTCGTTCGGGCGCGCGGCCGCCGGTGTGGCAATCGGCGTCGGGGTCGGGCTGGTGCTCGGCCTGCTGTCGGGCCTGTCCAGCCTCGGTGAGGAACTGGTCGATTCGACCATGCAGATCGTGCGGGCCGTGCCGTTCCTGGCGCTGGTTCCGCTGTTCATCGCCTGGTTCGGCATCGACGAGCTGTACAAGATCCTGCTCATCGCGGTGGCGACGACCGCGCCGATGTATGCCTACACCTACCTCGGCGTGCGCAATGTCGACCGCAAGATGGTCGAGGCGGCCCGCAGTTTCGGCCTCACCGGCACCCGGCTGGTGGTCGAGGTGATCGTGCCCGCCGCGCTGCCCGGGATTCTGATGGCGCTGCGGGTGTGCCTGTCGATCAGCATCACCGCGCTCATCGCCGCCGAGCAGGTCGGCACCCAGCAGGGCGTCGGCTACCTGGTGACCCTCGCTCAGGAATACAACCGCACCGACTACATGGTGCTGTGCGTCGTGCTCTACGCGCTGCTCGGTCTGGTGTTCGACGCACTCGTGCGGCTCGCGGAACGCTACGCGATGCCATGGCGGAAGCAGGTGGCGATCCGATGACGACGGCAACAGCCGCACCGGTCCAGGTCGAGACCGAAGCACCGGCCCCGGTCGCGGTATCGATCACCGGCCTGCGCAAGGCGTTCGGCGAGAAGACAGTGCTCGACGGAGTCGACCTGACCATCCGCCGCGGTGAGTTCGTGGTGCTGCTCGGTCCGAGCGGCACCGGCAAGACCACCCTGTTGCGTCTGCTCACCGGGCTCGAAACCCCCGATGCCGGTGAGGTATTGGTGCCTTCCCGACGCACGACGGTCTATCAGGAGCCCCGGCTGATCCCGTCGAAGCGGGTGCTGGCCAACGTCATCGTCGGCCTGCGGCGCGGCAAGCAGCAACGCGAAGCCGGTCTGCGCGCACTGAACGAAGTCCACCTCGACGGTAAAGCAGGCCATTGGCCCGCCACGCTTTCCGGCGGCGAAGCCCAGCGCGCCGCACTCGCCAGGGCACTGGTGCGGGAACCGGAACTGCTGTTGCTCGACGAACCGTTCGCGGCATTGGACGCCCTCACCCGGCTCCAGATGCAGGACCTGGTCGGCGATCTCGTCGCCCGGCACCGGCCCGCCGTCCTCATGGTCACCCACGACGTCGACGAGGCGATCCGCCTCGCTGATCGGGTGATCATCCTCGACCACGGCCGCTTCGCCGTCGACGAAGACATCGACCTACCCCACCCGCGTGATCACGCGGCACCCGAAACCCTCGGTTACCGCACGCAATTCCTCGCCCAGCTCGGCGTCGGACCACACACCAGGAGCCTGTCATGACCGAAACACTGTGGTACACCCGCTGCCCCGTGCCGACCGCGAGCGGTCTCGCGCACAGCCTCGGCTGGCTCGGCGAGACCGCCGCGAGCGCGGGCCTCGAATTCGGTGTCCTGCAGGACGCCGGTCCCGAGCTCGCGGGCCACCATTTCCTGCACGACCTGTCCGGCCTGATCCGGGAGGGCGGCAATGTGCCCGCCCTGGCCGCTCGCGCGCAGGGTTCGCCCACCCGCCTGATCGGGCTGACCTGGATCGACGAGTCCCAGGCGATCCTGGTCGGCCCCGATTCGCCGGTCACCGACGCGGCGGGCCTGGCCGGTGTGCGCGTCGGCGTCCCCGCCTGGGCCCAGGACCAGGCACGCAGCTTCCCGCGCGCGATGGCCCTGCACGGCTTCGCCAACGCGCTGCGCCCCGCCGGGCTGACCCTGGCCGATGTCCGGGTCGTCGAGCTCGATGTCGAGCGGGATCCGCAGGTGCGCACCGCGATCCAGAGCGCACGGCGCTCGACGACGTGGGGTGTGGAGGAGCTCCTCGACGGCAAGGTCGACGCCATCTACGTCAAGGGCGCCCGCGCCCAGGAAGTGGCGAAGGAGAACGGGCTCCGCGTCGCGGTCGACCTCGACGCCTCGGCTACCAAGCACCTGCGGGTCAACAACGGGACACCGCGTCCGATCACCGTGCACGCCGACCTGCTCGAGTCCCGGCCCGAGGTCGTCGTCGGCTTCCTCGCGCAGAGCCTGCGCGCCGCCGACTGGGCCGCCGGCGATCTCGACGGCGTCCGCGCGGTGCTGCAGCGCGAAACACTGTCCGGGCCAGAGGGAGTCGCCGCGGCCTACGGCGACGAATTCCATCGCGGACTGCATCCCTCGCTCACCGCCGAACGCGTCGAGCTGCTCGGCGTGCAGAAGCAGTTCCTCTACAGCCACGGTTTCCTGGCCGCGGACTTCGATCTCGAATCCTGGGTCGCCCCTGAGCCGTTGGCTCGCGCACAGGAGCTCGTCGCCGCCGAGCGGGTGCCCGCATGAGCGAGTTCTATTGGCGGCTGCCCAGCCGGGGCGACGGCCGCCGTGCGAAGCCCGAACTGCGTGGTCGCGGTGGCTTCGGCCCGCCGACGCCTCCTGCTGAGGCCACCGATGTCCGGCCCGGCCGGTTCGGTCCGTTCGACGATCTCGCCCAGATCGTCGATGCCACCGAGCTGAACGGCTTCGACGGCGTACTCGCGCCCTACGACCCGCTCGGCGAGGAATCCTGGATCGTGGCGGCCGCGGCCTTGCGCGCCACCCGCTACACCCGGGTCACCGTCGAATTCCAGCCCGCCTTCGGCACACCGGTGTACGCGGCCAAGGTGTCGGCGACTCTGCAGCGGCACTCGGCAGGCCGACTGAACTGGCGACTGGCCGTCGACACCGACGAGGCCGAAGCCCGCTCGCGCGGCGACCGCGTCACCGGTGACGAGCGCTACGACCGTGCCGCGGAGTTCCTCACCGTCGCACGCGGCGTCTGGAACGAGAACGAGATCGGCGCAGCGGGATTCGCAGGCACCGGCTTCGACTACTCCGGCCGCTACTACGACGTCATCGACGGTGGATTCCGCGGAATCCTGTCCGGTCTGCCGTTCCCGAGCGTGCACCTGAGCGGCACCTCACCGGCCGCGCTGGCGCTGTCGGCCGCGCACGGCGACCTACACCTGTTCGCCGAGAGCCCGAACGGAATCGCCGGTGCCGTCACCGAATTGGGGGAGCGAGCCACCGCCGCCGAACGCCGGGTACGGGTCGGTCTGGAGCTGCCGATCATCGCGAGGGAGACCGAGGGCGAAGCCTGGGCCAGAGTCCACCGGCAGTGGGCCGAATTGGACCGCTCCGATACCGCGGCCGAACACGCGCTCGGCGACGGCCGCTGGGCGGGCTTCGATGCCCTCGGCTACGACCAGCGTATCGGCCTGGTCGGCAGTTACGAGCAGGTGGCACAACAACTCTCGGCCTATGAGAGCGCCGGCGTGCAGACCTTCGTGCTGGCCGGACATCCGAACATCGAGGAAATCCATCGCGCGGGCGAACATCTGCTGTTCCTCGCCGACCCGGCAGGCCGCACCCTCACCACAGCGCAGGAGCTCACCGCATGACCATCGACGTCTATTGGCGCATCGGCATGGAAGGCGACCACGCTTCCCTGCGCACCCCGCGCCGCTACAACCGGGGCAATGCGAGCGGCTACGGACCGGGCAATATCGCACCGGCCATCCGCGACGGCGCACTCGACCAGTACAGCTATCTCGACCACGTCGTCGCAGTGGCGAGAGCCTCGGAATCGGCGGGTTTCCTCGGCGGGCTGCTGCCGTCGTTCCCGGTGACCGACGACCCGTGGGCGGTGGCCGCCGCGCTCGCCGCCGAGACCACCACCTACCGCTTCATGGTCGCCTTCCAGCCCGGCTTCCTGCACCCGGTGCAGGCGGCCAGGATGTCGGCGAGCCTGCAACGCGCCACCGGCGGGCGACTCGTCTACAACATCATCAGCGGGGGCGGCGGACCGGCCCAATTGTGGTGGGGCGACAAGGTTTCCCATGACGACCGCTACGCGCGGACCAGCGAATTCCTCGACGTGCTGCGCGGAGTATGGGACGGCGAACCCTTCGATCACGACGGCCGCTTCTTCGGCACCGAGGGCGCCGCGCTGCCGCCCGGCCTGGCCGGACAGCCCTTCCCCGAGGTGTACTTCTCCGGCTCCTCGGGCGCCGCCGTCGCCGCGGCGGGCCGCCACGCCGACTACTACCTGTCCTGGCTCGAGCCCTACGCCGACCTGCGCGCCAAATTCGACGGTGTGCGCCGCAACGCCGAAACCACCGGCCGCACACCCAAGTTCGCGGTCCGCATCGACATCGTCGCCCGCCACACCGAGGAAGCGGCCTGGGCCGAGATCGAGAAGGGCTGGGCCTTCGTCGACCGCGACGCCGCCAACCGTGCCGCCCAAGGCGACTCGGTCGGCGCCGCCCGCATCGCGGGATGGGTACCCGAAACCATCACCGGCTACCGCGATCTGGAAGTTCAGCCCAACGTCTGGGCCGGGTTCAGCCTGATCCGCGGCGGCCCGGCCTTCGGTCTGGTCGGCAGCTACGAACAGGTCGCCCAGCGGCTCGACGAACTGATCGACCTCGGCGTCGACGCCTTTATTCTCGCGGGCAACCCGCACCTGGAAGAGGCCTACCGGGTCGGCGAGGAAGTCCTCCCACTGCTCGGCCGTTCCCGGCTCACCACCCCGTCCACCGAGACCGTCTTCGCGACGGCCCGATAACACAGGAGTCCTTCGATGACCACCACCGAAACCCGTCTGCCGGAGGCTGTCACGGCCTTCGTCGACGCGGTCACCCGCGACGCCGACACCGCGTTCCGGGTATTCCGGGAAACCGGAACCGTCACCGGCAACGGCACCGTCAACTTCGTGGAGCGGGTACCCGGCGAGGAGATCGCCGTCGCGCTCAACGCGCCCGGCCCGTGGGCCACCGACCCCACCGTCGAACCCGTCGTCGCCACCTTCGACGGAGAAATACTGTCCGGCAGGGGATCCGCCGGGTTCGTCACCGGCTACGCGAAGGTGTTCCGCGCGCACCCCGAGATCACCTCCGTCGTCCACATCCACACCCCGTGGCTCGGCGGCTGGGCCCAGACCCACCGCACCCTGCCGATCCGCTACGCCGCCTCGCAGCGCCTCACTCTCTCGCGCGAGATCGCGCCGCACATCGACCGCACGATCGGCGCGGGCGACTTCATCCTGGGCCGCCTCGAGGTCGACCCGCACCTGGTCGCGATTTTCGAGGCCAACGGCGGCGCCAATGTGATCGGTCGCGCCGGTCTGCTGGAGCTGGCGAAGTTCGTCGTGCTGCTCGAAGAGGGCGCGCAGTACCAGGCGATCGCCGAAACCCTCGGCGGCTCGGTCGAATTCGATCCCTCGAACCTCGCCGCGCAGTGGCAGCGCAGCGGTCTGGCTGACGAAGCTCGTCGCCTGGGCCTGATCGGAGACGCGCGATGAGCATTCGGGTCGGCTATTTCCCGCACAACAACTCGCTGTTCGTCCTGCGCCACCGCGGGATCCTGGAGCGGTCGCTGCCCGAGGTCGAATGGGTCGACCTGCGCGCTCTGCCGCAGCCCGAGCGCGTCGATCCCGAAACCGCGCTGCCCAGCGAACATTCGGACTGGCTGTTCACCGAGGGCGGCTACGACATCATCGGCACAGGCTTCACCCCGCCGATCACCGCGCTCGCCAACCAGCGCGACATCGTCTATCTGGGTATCTCGGGTCCCCGGGTGGAGAACGGCAGACTGGTCGCGACCGCGGCGAGCGGCATCACCTCCGCCGCGGATCTGAAGGGCAAGCGGGTCGGCATCGCGCACGGCTCGTGGCAGACCACCCTGCTGCTGTTCGCCCTCGATCAGGCCGGTCTCACCTGGGCCGATGTCGAACCGGTCGACGTCGATGTGCGCGGAGGCGGCGCCGCGCTGCTGGCCGGTGAACTCGACGCCTGGGTCGGTACCTACCCCGGCCTGCGGGACGTGGAGGCCGCCACCGAGCTCACCACGCTGGTCGACACCGCCTCGGTGTTCAGCCACCCGTCGCTGTGGTTCACCCGCCGCGACCTGGCTGCAGGCAACCGTGCCGCGGTCGAAGCGGTACTGGCCGCGCTGCAGGAGTCCGATGCCTGGATCGCCGCGAACCCCCGCGAAGCGGCGCGGTATTTCGTCGACGACGCCGAGTCACGCGGCATCCCCGCCGACCTCGACGCCTGGGAAGCAGCGCTGCGCGGCCGCCCGTTCGGCGTGCACCCGGTGAGCGAGGACTTCCTCGACGAGCAGCAGCGCGCCGCCGACCTCCTCGCGGCGAACGGGTTGCTCCCGCGAACGGTCGACGTACGGTCCGCGGTGCTGCCCTGGATCGGTGAGGTCGTCACCGATCAGGCTGCCGCCACCGTCTGAGGAACCGAACGCCGGGACTCCGGGTGATCGGCTCGATCACCCGGAGTCCCGCCTGCCTCAGCTGCCGCGCGACCCGGTGACCCACACCGGCCCGGTGATCAGCCAGATCACAGTGATCACGCCGAGGCTGCCGAAGACCCCTATCAACTGCTCGCGCTGCTCGGCATCGGCGACCGTATAGCTCAACACCACGGTGAGCGCGCCCGCGATGGCGGCCGCACCGAGCCACCGGGAGAAATCGGCCCACTCCTTGCGGGTGCGCTCGGGCCCGTACTTCGGGACCTTCACCGGAACCGGCCCACCGGCGAATCGGTGGGCGAATCGCTCATCGGCCCAACGGATCATCCGGCCACCGAACATCACCGTGCAGCCGAGATAGATCCCGGCGACCCGATGGGCGAAGGTCACCTCGCCACCGCGATGCAGATCGATCGCCACCGCGACCACCAGCACCACATCCAGCACCGGCACCAGCGCCAGCGTCACCGTGCTCGCGCGCGGCAGCCGGATCACATAGCGCAGCAGCAAACCGCCCACCACCAGCACCCAGAAACCGACTTCGCACGCCGCGATCGTCAGCAATACGGGGTTGTTCAGTTCGTCCATTTCCTCACTGTGCCCGCGACACCGGTCCACCGTCGTCCCGCTTCGGGTCGTTGTCCGGTCCGCCTTTCGGGGGACCCGCCGCATGACGGCAGTGTGCTGAAATGGGGCATGCCACCACCGCGCACGCTCCTGAGCAGGCTCGCGGACGTCTTCGACAGCGCGACCGCCGCTGCCGTCGGGGTGTTTCTGGTGGGGCTGCTGCTGTGGGCCGCCGGGGGCTGGGCAGTCGCGGTGGACCGCGACCTGTACCCCCCGCCCGCGAAATTGGCGCTGCTGTGCGCGGCGTTCGCGATCCAGATGACCGCGCAACGCAGGCCCGCCCTCGCCTTCGGACTGATGATCGTCCTGCTGGCCGGTGACTTCGTGTACGGTCCCTCGCTGCCGCTGTGGATCGCGCTGACCGACGTGATCTACCTGGCCGTCAGCACCGGATCGGACCGGCTGGGCGCGGTGGTCGGCTGGTTCTCGCTGACGGTCACCCTCGGTGGATCGCTGCTGGCGCTGGCCGTGGTCGGCCTCAGGGCGGCGCTGTACACCGCTCTGATCGGTGTCGCGCTCACCTGGTCGCCGCTCGGATACGCGCGCGCGGTGCGCGCCTCCCGTCGCACCGTCGACGCCGAACGCGTCGCTGCCCGCGCCGAGCTCACCGCGCGCGACGCCGAACGGTCCGCCGCGATCGGCGAGGAGCGCAGGCGGTTGGCCCGAGACCTGCACGACGCTGTGGCGGGCCACGTCTCCGCCGTGGCGATCCTGGCCGAAGTGGCACAGAAGGATCCCGGCAATATCGCGGTCCTGCGGACCATCCGCTCGGGCAGTCTGGCCGCACTCGAAGAGATGCGAACCACCATCGAACTGCTGACCGCACCCGACGACACCGCGGTCACCACGCGGCTCTCCTCCCTGGACGGCCTGATCGACGCGGCCGAGGCCGCAGGCGGTGCGGTGACCCTGCGACGGCCCGCCGACCTCGAACTGCCCATCGCGGTCGAGGCCGTGGTCACCCGGATCCTGAGCGAGACTCTGACCAACGCGACCAAACACGCACCCGGCGCACCCCTCGACATCGAATTGAGCCGCGATGCGACAAGATTGGTGATGACCGCGACGAATTCGATCCCACCGGGAGCAGCTCAGGGGCAGGGAAACGGATTGCGCAACATGATGTTTCGCGCTGAATCGGTCGACGGCACGATCACCGCGGGCCCACACGACGGGACCTGGCGCGTGTCGGCGCGAATTCCACTGGGGGACAAGTGACAGTGACCGTGCTGGTGGCCGACGATCACGCCACCATCCGAGCGGGCCTGAAAATGCTGCTCGAGGTTTCCGGACAGGTGCGGGTGATCGGGGAAGCGGCCGACGGCGCCGCCGCGGTGCGGCAGGCCCGTGCCCTGAGTCCCGATGTGGTGCTGATGGATGTGCGTATGCCGCGCGTCGACGGGCTGGAAGCCACCGCCGCCGTCGTCGCCGAAACCAGCGCCAAAGTGCTGGTACTCACCACCTTCGCCATCGACGAATACGTCCTCGGCGCGCTCTCGGCCGGTGCGAGCGGATTCTTGCTCAAGTCCGTCGGCGGCGACGACCTGGTCAGTGCCGTGCTGGCGGTGGCCGACGGGGACGCGGTCCTGGACCCGAAGGTGACGCGCGCGGTGATCGCCGCGCTGCCCCGCGTGGCCGACACCCCGCCCCCGCCGGACCTGTCCGCGCTCACCGACCGCGAACGACAGGTGCTCGCCGGCCTCGGCGCCGGTCTGTCCAACATCCAGATCGGCACCCGCCTGCGCATCGGCGAGGCCACGGTGAAGACGCACGTTTCCCGGGTGCTGAGCAAGCTCGGCGTGCAATCGCGCGTACAGGCCGCGGTGATCGCATCGCAGTCCGGTCTCGATCTGCTCTGATTTCGATCGGGGCGAAACCGACGATGTCCCGGTACCGCGTGGGATACCGGGACATCGAGTCGGAACGGGGCTCAGCGTGCAGGATGCGGGTCGGACTGTTCCGGACTGATCCGGCGTGATTCAAACCAATAGGTCAGGAAAACGGTGGCGTAGGAAGCCGCCACCACTGCGGCGGTCACCAAGAGAAACGCGATGAACAAGGGAATCAAGAAAGCCATTGTGCCCTCCTCGCGGTACGGTAGGCGTGCGATGAAGGTGGTGGTCAGCGCCTCGTCGCGCCGAATCTGAACGAGCCCCGCACATTCGATACTAGGGGCACGGCGCGACGCGGGCACGGATCCGCGGCTGTGACTGCGGTCATGGTTTGCGCGGAGTGTCGCCCACGTCACCGATCCGCCCATGAGGTTGAATGTTCAACATATCTGGGTTCTACCGCGTCACGAGTTCTCGACATCGGCTTCACCACGAACAACCGACGAAGGAGCACCGATCGTGAGCATGATCCTGGCCGCAGTGCACGACACCTATGGCATCGTTGTCGCCCAGGTGGGCAATCCCACGCCGGAGGCACCGCCGATGGCCGACAAGGTGATGCAGCTGGGCCGGTATTTCACCTGGATGATCCTGTTGTCCGGCGTCACGGCCATCACCTATGGCGGCGGCCGCTTCGCCTGGGAGAAGTGGAACGGCGGAGGCCTGCAATCGCCGAAGATGATCGCCAGCGCCATGGCGGGCGGCGCGGTCGCCACCAGCGCGGGCACGATAATGAACGCGGTCATCGGGGCCTGAGAACCGTCCCCGCTACTGTCGGGGACGTGCGTATCTTTCTCGCGGGCGCCACGGGCGTCATCGGATCACGGTTGCTGCCGCTACTGGTCGGCGCCGGTCACGAGGTGGCCGGCCTGACCCGTTCCCCGAGTAAAGCGGCAGCCGTCCGTGCGACCGGAGCCGACGCGGTGGTCCACGACGTCTACGACGCCGACGGCCTCACCACCGCGGTGGTCGACTTCGCCCCCGACCTGGTCATGCACCAGCTCACCGACCTCCCCGACGATGTGGCGCGACTGGCCACCTCCGGGGAGGCGAACTCCCGTATCCGCACCGAGGGCACCGCCAATCTGCTCGCGGCCGCCACGGCCGCCGGGGCGAAACGCTTTCTCGCCCAAAGCATCGCCTGGTCACCGCCGGCGGGTCGCGGCGACGCGATCGCGACCCACGAATCCGCCGTGCTCGCCGTGGGCGGCGTAGTGCTGCGATACGGCCAGTTCTACGGTCCGGGAACGTACTACGAGTCGACCCCACCGGCGCATCCCCGCATCCACGTCGACACCGCCGCCGCGCGCACACTCGACCTGCTCGACGCGCAGACCGGCGTCGTGGTCCTCGTCGATCCCGAGTAGAGGCACTGCCCCGGATAGGGAACAGTGAGGGGATGGCTGTTGAAGTAGACACCCTCCACGGCGACGACGATCTGCACGCGGCGGGTGCGCTGTTCCGCGCGGCGATGGTGGGACTGCCACCGCTCCCACCACATCGCGATCACCTGTCCGAACCGGGCCGCACGCTCGGTGTGCGCATCGACGGTCGGTTGGTCGGCACCGCGGAGTCCTACACCAGCTGGCTGGTCGTCCCCGGCGGTGCGCGCGTTGCCCATGCCGCTGTGACGCATGTCGGTGTGCTGCCGACGCACACCCGGCGAGGAGTGCTCACCGCCCTGCTGCGCCGACAGCTCGACGACATCGCCGAGCGGGGCGAAGTGGTGGCCACCCTGCGCGCGTCCGAGGGCTCGATCTACGAGCGTTTCGGCTACGGCGTGGCGAGTTCCTTCGCGCGCCTGGATCTTCGCCGCGGCCGAGCCCGCCTGCGCGACACGGTGCCGCCGTCCGGCCCGGTGCGGTTCGTCGAACCGGCCGACGCGTGGAAGCTGTTCCCGCAGATCTACGCGAGTGCCGCGATCTCGTGGACCGGTGCGATCGATCGTCCCGATTACTGGTGGAAGCTCAAGGAACGTACCGCGGCCGAACCGGTGTACACGGTGACGCACGGTCCGATCGGCGCCGAGGACGGGTTCGCGCGCTACCACCCGGTCGACACCGCGAACTGGTTCACCAGCCGCGAGCGCACGATCGTCGTCGACGATCTCGTGGCGACCACCCCGCAGGCCTACCTCGGTCTGATCCGGCACCTGCTCGCGGTCGATCTCGTCGACAAGGTGACCTTCGCGTTCGCGCCGGTGGACGCGCCGCTGCGGCACCTGTTCGCCGACGAACGCGCGGTCGAGGTCGCCGGGGTGCACGACGAGACCTGGCTGCGACTCGTCGATGTCCCCACCGCGCTGGCCCGCCGCACCTACCGGGACGGACCGCCGGTGATCATCGAGGTCGACGATCCGATCCGCACCGCCAACACCGGCCGGTACCGGATCCACGCGGACGAGATCACCAGGGTCGACGACCCGGCCGATGTCAGCGTCGACGTCGCCACGCTCGGCGCGATCTACCTCGGCGGGTCGACCTGGCGCCAGCTCGCCTTCGCCGGTCGTGTCGTCGAGCACCACGCGGGCGCCGTCGACGCCGCCGACAACCTGTTCGCCACGCCGACACTGCCCTTCAGCGGAACGTTCTTCTGACCGATCCGATTCGTCGGATCAGCGATGAAAGAGCCGATCGGCAGGCGCCAGCGGGCGCAGGGTGTCGGAGATCTGAGCGACCAGTCGCCACGGCCGTTCGAGGTCGGTGGCTGCCTTGCCGCTGGTCAGGATGGCGCCGGAGAGGCCACGGTCGGGATCGGCCCAGCCGTATTGGGTGGTGAGCCCGCTGCGCCCGAAATGGGAACCGGTATCGCGCCCGAATTTCGATCGGCGGGCACCGAGCTCGAATCCCGCGCGGCTGACGCGACCGGCCAGGCCGGGCATGCGCTCGGCGGGGGCGATCGCCGCGCGCAGCGTGGCGGGCCCGATGATTCGTCTTCCATCCAATTCTCCACCGCGCGCGAGGATTTCGTAGAACCGCGACAGTTCGTAGGCGGTGGTGACCAGGTTGCCCGAGGGGAGTTCGGCGGCGAGGAAGGCGTCGTTGGTCGCCTTCGATGCCTTGTCCATATGGCCGCCCAGTGCCTTGTTCGCCAGGAATCGGGCCAACCGCGGTTGCGGCGGACCGGTCTTCACACTGGGTACGACCTTGCCGACATCGGCGGGATCGACGCCGAAGTTGTTCCAGCGGAAGCCGAACGGTGTGAGCACCTGGTCGGCGAGGTGCTCGCGCATCCGCTTGCCGGTGGCTCGTTGGACGAGCAGTCGTTGGATCAGTCCGCTGGTCAACGCGTGGTAGACGCGGAAACGCCCGGGCGGCCAGCTCGGCACGAGATCGGTGAGGGCGGCGAGGGCGAGTTCCTCGTCGAGGACCGCGGCGGTTCCGCTGTGCGGTGCGGTGATGAACGGAATACCCGCCGAATGCGACAGCACATCGCCGATGGTGATCACGCCCTTGCGGTGGGCGGCGAACTCGGGAATATAGTCGGCCACAGGGTCTTTCAGTGCGAAAGCGCCCTGCTCGATGAGCATGAACATCACCGTGGCGGCGACGCCCTTCGCGGTGGAGAACCCGCAGAACGGTGTTTGCGGTGTCGCCGGGATCAGCTCGGCGTCGGGACCGTCGCTCGGGGCGTTGCCCCACCCGTGACCGATGGTCCGATTGAGCACGATCGCACCGTTGCGTCGCAGACACACCTGAATGGCCGGTGTCGTGCCCATCGCGTACCACGTGCGCACCGACGCCCAGATCGCCTCGACGTCGGCACGCGACGACCCGGCATCGGCCGGGTCGTCCTCGTGGCCGACCGTGGTCACCGCGTCCAGATCCTCGGTAACCTTCACCAACGTGGCTGGAAGTGCACTCATCGGGCCAGCCTACCGACGGCGAGCTGTGATAATCCTGAGCGCGCTGCCCGCTGATCGGTGACACAGCGTCGTCGACGGGCCCGCGAACTCCGGGCTGTGACGACCGGGATCGGAGGTCGCGCACGCCCGACCATCGGAGTTCTCGGTCGCGTGCGGGCGCTGTGTTCCGGACCCGACGCCGCCCGCCCGGAGCAGCGACGATCGCGCCGCATCCGCGCTGTGGCAACGCCGCGACGAGTTGCTGATCACGCCTTGGCCTCGGCCAGTGCCGCGTCGACACGAACAGCGTCGACCGGGTCGCGACCTGCGGCGGTCACCGCGCGGCGGGCATAGGCACGGACGTCGGCGTCGGGATCGGCGATCGCCGACTCGAGCGCGTCGAGGGCGGCGGCACTGCTCGGCCAGGTGGACAGGGCCAGGACCGCCGCCTTGCGCACATCGAGGTGACGGTCGGTGAGCGCCTCGCTCAACGGCGCCACGCCCTTCTCCGGGGTCGAACCCGCCAGCCCGCGCGCCGCGCCGACACGCACCTGCCAGGCGGAATGTCGCAGTGCCGCACCGAGTTCGGCGGCGTCCTCGTCGGCGGTGCCCAGCGCGGCATACGCGGTGAGCGCGGCAGCGCGGACCAGCGGATCGGGATCGCCGGCGAGCACGCGGATCACCTCGACACCGCCGTCACCGATCGAGGCGAGCCCGTGCGCGACCGCGATGCGCACCTCACGGTTGACATCGCCCGCGATCGAGGACACCGCGTCGGCGTCGTCGAGCGAGACCAGTGCGCGCACCGCCTCGATCCTGACCCTGTGATCGGTATCACCCAGTGCCGCAAGGTAATCCGGTGCCGATCCGGCCCGCAGCGCACGAAGCAGATCGACGACGGTCGCGCGAACCAGGGGATCGGGGGAGCCCAGATGCTCGCCCAGAGCACCGGCACCCGCGAGCACCTCGACCAGTTCCCGCAGACTCTCGGTGGCCGCGCGGCGCACCGAGGCTGCCTCATCGTCTAGCGCCCGCACCAATTCCTCGGCGAATCCGTCGGGGGTGTTCTCGGTGAGCACCGACAGCGCCGCGACGCGCACCACCGGATCGGGATCGGTCAGGTAGCTCGAAACATCCTCGATCGCAGGGGAATCCAGTGCGAGCAGGGTGACCAGCCGCGGCGAGGACGGCGATACCGGTGCGACCTCGTCGCGCACGGGGGCCTCGCGCTGTGGCGCCCGCGTCCCGACCAGTTCGGGCTGGGCGATCACCTCGACGATCGACTCGGCCGAGGGCACATCGTCGAGACCGGGCACCGGCACCAGATACGGCGCCACCGAGCGCTTGACGAATTCCATCGCCCCGTCGACCGTCTTGCGCAGGTTCAGATGGAAGTTCCACGACTCGTCGTCACGCTCGGGCAGATCGGCGCGATCGTGATAGAGACCCCACCGCGACTCGGTGCGGGTCAGCGAACTGCGCGAGGCCATTTCGGCGCAATCGCGGATGAACTGCACCTCGACGGCCCGCATCAGTTCGTGCGGAGTCTGCGCGCCGATGCCGTCGACTTCGGCGCGCATCCGCTCGAAGGTCTCGACGGCGATCGAGAGCTTGGCCGCCGTCTTCGGGGGCGCCACATAGTCGTTCACGAACCGGCGCAGCTTGTATTCGACCTGTGGCTGCGGCGGTCCCTCGGGCTGACGCAACGGCCGGTAGATCAGTTCGTGGGCTTCGGCGAGCTGGTCCTCGGGCAGGTCGGCCGGTGCGTCGAGCCGGTCCAGCGTCGACGCCGCGTGGGCGCCGGCCAGATCGCCGTAGACGAACGCGCCGATCATGTAGTTGTGGGGCACGCACGCCAGGTCGCCTGCCGCGTACAGGCCGGGCACCGTGGTCCGCGCGTTCTCGTCCACCCACACCCCGGACGCGGAATGTCCACCACACAAACCGATCTCGGAGATGTGCATCTCGATATCGTGCGTGCGGTAGTCGTGTCCGCGATTGGCGTGGAAGGTTCCTCGGGTGGGGCGCTCGGTGGTGTGCAGGATCGATTCGAGCGTCGACAGCGTCTCGTCGGGCAGGTGCGAGACCTTGAGATAGATGGGCCCGCGCGCGGATTCGATCTCCTGCTTCACCTCGGCCATCATCTGACCGGACCAGTAGTCGGAGTCGACGAAACGCTCCCCCTCGGCGTTGACCTGATAGCCGCCGAACGGGTTGGCCACATACGCGCAGGCAGGACCGTTGTAGTCCTTGATCAACGGGTTGATCTGGAAGCACTCGATACCGGAGAGCTCCGCACCGGCGTGGTAGGCCATCGAATAGCCGTCACCGGCGTTGGTGGGGTTCTCGTAGGTGCCGTACAGATAGCCCGACGCGGGCAGGCCGAGCCGACCACACGGGCCCGTCGCCAGAATCACCGCTTTCGCGGCCACCTCGACGAATTCGCCGGTGCGCGTGTTCAACGCGGCCGCACCCACCGCACGTCCGTCGGCGGTGAGCACCCGCACCGGCATCAGCCGGTTCTCGATGCGGATCTTCTCGCGCATCTTCCGTTGGCGCAGTACGCGATAGAGCGCCTTCTTCACGTCCTTGCCCTCGGGCATCGGCAGCACATACGACCCCGACCGATGCACCCGGCGCACCGCGTACTCGCCGTACTCGTCCTTCTCGAACTTCACCCCGTACCGCTCGAGCCGCTGCACCATCGCGAAACCCCGTGTGGCCGTTTGGTACACGGTGCGCTGGTCGACGATGCCGTCGTTGGCGCGGGTGATCTCGGCGACGTAGTCCTCCGGTTCGGCCTTACCCGGGATAACGGCGTTGTTCACACCGTCCATGCCCATGGCCAGCGCACCGGAATGCCGCACATGTGCCTTCTCGAGCAGCAGCACGTTCGCGCCGGACTCGGCGGCGGTGAGCGCGGCCATGGTGCCCGCGGTGCCACCACCGATGACGAGCACATCGCAGTCGAGACGGATACGGTCGGACAGTTCGGGAATGTTCACAGAGACTCCAGAATTCGGGCCCGCAGGGCGCTCCGGTCCACCGGTTCGCGCGGGTCGGGTACCTCGACGACCGCGCGCAGCGAACCAGCGCCGAGTACGGCGATCCGATCGCCGAGCAGCAGGGCTTCGTCGAGGTCGTGGGTGACGAAAACGATCGTGGTCGGGTGCGCGCGCCAGGTTTCGACGAGCAGTCGCTGCATCTCCGCACGGGTCTGGCTGTCGAGCGCGCCGAAGGGCTCGTCCATGAGCACCGCGCGCGGCGAGCCCGCCAGGCTGCGGGCGAGCTGAACTCGCTGGCGCATCCCGCCGGACAGATCGCGCGGTAGATAGTCGGCGTAGCCGCTGAGCCCGACCTCGTCGAGCCAGCGTTGCGAACGTTGCGCCCGCTCGGTGCGCGACACTCCCCGAAGGCGCAGCGCCAGATCGATATTGGCGCGCGCGGTGCGCCACGGAAGCAGCGCGTCGTCCTGGAACACCAGTGCGCGGTCGGCCGAGGGGCCGGTCACGGTGTCCTCGTCGGCGCGGATCACCCCGGCGGCGGGCTTGCGCAGTCCGGCGATGGCGCGCAACAACGTTGACTTGCCACAGCCGGATTTGCCGACCAGGACCAGGATCTCGCCCGCCGCGACGGTCAGATCGAATTCGCGCACAACAGTTTTGGGGCCGTAGCTGATACGAACGGCCTCGAGGCTCAAACGCATGCCGACGGAGACGGTCGGCGTGGCGGTGGTCGTGGTCATCGGGAAAGCTCCAAGGAAACCCCCGGATTTATCCGTGGGGAGGAATGGGAGTGCCTTTCAAGCGTCTTTGTGGTTCTCGACATAGCGTTTCACTGCCTCCAGGGTTGCGCCGCCGACAGTGGCGACGAAGTACGAATTGGTCCACAGGGTGGGCAGACTCGCGAGGATCGGCCCTTGATCTGCTTGACCCGCCGGTGAATCCCGAACTCCGGATCACACGAGACGAGCAGTTGCACATGGTCGGGCATGGTTTCCAGCTCGATGATGGGGGCTGTATAACTTTTGGTGTGGAGGAAGTAGTGCGCTACACCTACCGTCTGCGCCCCGGCGCGCACGCGGCGCGCGCGCTCGAATCCGAATGGCATCGTTGCCGATTCCTGTGGAACGAAGCCGTCCATCAGCGGCGTGAGGGCGGTAAACCCAACTTCTCGCGCCTGTCGAAGATGCTCACCGAAGCGCGCGCCCGCACCACATGGTTGCGTGAGGGATCGCAGGTCGCCCAACAGCAGACGCTGCGCACCTACTCTCGAGCGCTGGACCAGTCGTTCAAGGTGAAGGGCCGCGGCCTGCCGGTCGTGAAGTCCCGCAAGAAGGCTCTGCCGTCGCTGGAATACACGACGCGCGGGTTCGGTATCAGCGGTGGTCGTTTGACCCTGCCGAAAGGCGTCAGCATCCCCGTGGTGTGGTCGCGGGAACTGCCCTGCGCACCAACCTCGGTCCGCGTCTACCGAGACAGCCTCGGCCACTGGTACGCCTCGTTCGTCGTACGCCGATCGGTCGACGCGCTTCCTGTCGCGACCGGCAGTATCGGGATCGACTGGGGTATAACCACGACCGCGACCACAACCGACCCCGACCATGATCTGCCGTATCTCGGGCATCGGAAGCGGTGCGCCGCCGAACTCGCGCGTGCTCAGCGGAAGATGGCCCGCCACCGTCGGCCGAAGGGGCAGGCGCAGAGCAACGGCTACCGGCAGGCTCGGCATGAAGCCGCCCGCTTGCACAAGAAGGCGGCCAGGCAGAACACTCACACCGCGCGGGTATGGGCTCGCCGTGTCGTCGCCGACTATCACACCATTGCGGTGGAGGACTTCAAGCCGAAGTTCCTTGCCCGTTCCACGATGGCGCGGAAAGCGGCGGACGCTGCGATCGGTGCCGCGAAACGAGAGTTGATCGAACGTGCTACGCGGGCGGGGCGAAGGTTGGTGTTGGTTCCGCCCGCTTACACCACGATGACCTGCGCGAGCTGTGGAGCGAGAGCCAAGCAGCGGCTTGCGTTGGATGTACGGATCTTCTGTTGCGGGGACTGTGGGCACGCCGCAGACCGTGACCGGAACGCCGCCGCTGTAATCCTGGCGGCCACGGTAGAACTCGACCGTGTCAGTGTTGACGACGTAAGACATTGTTGGCCTCCTTTCGGGGCGGTTGATGGTGCGGTCCGAGCTGGAAATCCCCCGGATTTATCCGTGAGGAAGGGTTAAGAGGCAACCTCTCGCGGCAGCCAGCGGGTCACCCGACGGCCTGCCAGTTCGACGATTCCGGAGGTGAGGAAACCGAGTACACCGATGGTGATCATCCCGACGAACACGGCCGGGTAGTCGACGATGGTGTAGGACTGCCAGGTGCGGTAGCCGATGCCGAGGCGCCCGGAGATCATCTCCGCGGAGATCAGGCAGATCCAGGCCACGCCCATGCCCACCGACAGCCCGCTGAACACACCGGGCAGGATGCCGGGCACGACGACCCGGGTCAGCACCTCCCGCCGCGAGGCGCCCAGCGTGCGGATGGCGTCCTCCCAGATGGTCGGCAGCGCCCGCGTCGCATGCCTGGTACTCACCAGCACCGGGAACAGCGACGCGGTGAAAGTGATGAACACGATGCCGGATTCGTCACTGGGGAACAGCAGGATCGCCACCGGCACCAGCGCGATCGCCGGAATCGGTCGGATCAGCTCGGCCAGCGAACCGAATACATCGGCCAGCAGTCGCGACCGACCGAGCCCGATGCCCGCCAGCACCCCGACGACCGCGGCCAGGCCGAATCCGGTGACGATCCGGATCAGCGACTGCGCCACATCGAGGTAGTACTGGCCGGTCCCGAGATGTTCACCGAACTCGGCGACGATCTCGGTCACCGTCGGCAGCGTGTCGAAGCGCAGCCCCGCGCGCACATTGCCCGCGGTGAGCAGCTGCCACAGACCGACGGCCGCGGCCACCGAGACGACTCGGATCACCCGCGACACCCACACCGATCTGGTGGGAGCGGTGTCGGCGCGCAGCGCGGCGGTATCGGTGCTGTCGACACCGGTCCCGGTCGGGGCGGACAGCCCGGAAACCGTGCTCATCCGCGGACTTCCGTGACGGCCTGCTCATAGGAGACCGGCGCGGCGGCGGGATGGGTACCGCGATAGCGGTCGGCCGCGGCCTGTGTGGTGAACGGCAGGAACTGCGTGCCCTTGCGCAACCAGATGGCCTTGTCGGCGAACCAGCGAGTACCCAGTTCGGCATCGGGGATATACACCGCGCGAATCGTCTTGCCCTGCGCCTTCGCCGCCTGCACCGCCCGCAACAGGCAGCCGGGGTTCGCGGCGGGTCGGGGCTTGTCGGCGCCGTCGACCCAGACCTCGCCGGCCAGTGCCGGATCGCTCACCGCCACAGCGCAGATCGGATCGGTCCCGGTCACCTTGCTCGGGTTGACCCTCGACGCCAGTGCGGTGTCGTAGTCCGTACGGCCGGTCTCGGCGAACGCATTGCGCAGCGGCGCGTCCTGGACAAAGGCGTCGATGTCGAGATCGGCGAAATCGCCGATCGACTTCAGGTAGTTCACGTCGTCCTTGAACGCCGCGATCAGGTTCGCCTTGAGCGTGGTGTCGAAACTGGTACCTCCGGGGCCGTTGTAGAGATAGACGACCTCTTGCGGCAGGCCCGACCCCTTGGCGACGAGATCGGCTGCTTCGAAAGGCTTCTCGTTGAGGAACGTGGTCGCGTCCAGCTGCGCCGCGAGGAAGGCCTGCAACACCTCCGGGTGGTCGGCCGCGTAGGTCCGGCGCGCCACCACGCCGTGGAAGGTCGGCACATTCAGTTCTGCGCCGTCGTAGAGCAGCTTGGCCTTGTTCTGCTGCACGAGCAGACCCGGCCACGCCACGAACTGCGACAGTGCGCCCACCTGATGCGATTCCAGCGCGGACGCCCCGACCTGCGGCTGCTGGTTGAGCACCTCCACACCCTTGGCCGGGTCGATTCCGGCCCGGCTCAGCGCCTGCACCAGGGTGCCGTGGCCCGCCGAACCCACGCTGGCCGAGATCTTCTGCCCGGCCAGATCGGTCAGCGATCGAGCAGGTGAATCATTGGGCACCACCACCATGTTCAGTGCGCCCTTGGGGTTGTAGCCGGTGATCGACACCAGCTCGGTGCGTGCGCGTTCATTGGCCTGCGTGCGAGAGCCGTTGATCAGCAACGGGTAATCGCCCATGGAGCCGATGTCGATCTTCTCGGCCACCATCTGGGCGGTGATCGGCGCGCCGGTGTCATAGTCCTGCCACTCCACCTGGTACTTCGCACCACCACCGTCGGTGATCTTCTGCAGCCGCTGCTCCAGGTACCCCTGCGCTCTCAGCAGGGTGCCCGCGGTGACGGTATTGATGGTCTTGGACTGGTAGCCGATGACGACCTTGACGGTGCCCGCCGGTGCGGCGTCGGTACTTTCGAGCGAGCAGCCCGCCGCGGCGAGCGCGAGAGCCAGTGCGACAGGGGCGAATCGAGTGATCTTCATGCGTGGAGTTCCCGGTTTTCAGCGGAGCAGATAGGGCATGTTGACGGTGACGGCGCCGGTGGGGCAGCGCGCCGCGCACGGCCCGCAGTACCAGCACTCGTCGACGTGCATGTAGGCCTTGCCCGAATCGTCGTGGATGGCAAGGGAATCGAGCGGACACATGTCGACGCAGAGGGTGCAGCCGGTGATGCACAGCGATTCGTCGATCGTCACCGGGACGTCGGCGCGCTGGGGGACCAATGCCATTACAGGACCTTCCATTCGGGGGTGCTGCGGGTGAGGCTGCCGCGCATGGTGATGCGGTCACCGCGCATGCGGATGTATTCGAGATCGACGGGTCGGCCGTCGTCGAGGTGGGTGAGTCGTTCGAGCATGAGCAGCGGCGCACCGGCCGGGGTATCGAGCGTGGTCGCGGTATGTGGATCGGCGGCGACGGCTTCGAGTGCGAGATCGGCGGCGCCCAGCGACTGGCCGGTGATCTGTTCGAGCAGCACGAACACGTCGGTGGTCTCGAGATCGTGGGTGAGCAGCTCGGTGCCGATATCGGGCGCGAGGTAGGTGAGGTCGAGGCTCAGCGGCAGATCGGCGAGAAACCGCAGGCGTTCGATGTAGACGACTTTGTCGCCGGGCGCCAGCTCGAGCCGGCGCGCGACGGCCGGGGGAGCGGTGATCGTGGTGGCCGCACGGACCTCGTTGCGGACGGTGCCGTGTCCTTTGAGGGTCTCCTGCAGGCCGAGCAGGGCGTCGAGGCCGTGGTCGAACTTGCGGGCGGCGACCCGGGTGCCGAGTTTCGGGGCGCGATCGATGAGCCCCTCGTCGCGCAGCAACGCCAGCGCTTCGCGCACAGTGTTGCGGGAGGTGGCGTGCTCGGCGGCGAGTTCCTGCTCGCCGGGCACCGTGCCCACCACCGCGCCCGCCAGGATCTGGTGACGCAGGATATCGGCGACCCGGCGCGCCCGATCGGCGCGCTGACCGCGAATCGGGGTGGGCTCGGAAGCCCCTGTTTTCTCGCTGACCTGCATGAACAGCGACGATAGCGGCGATTTCGCGGCACTCGGCCGGTCGCGATTGCGGCGTGAATTCAGGGGATGTTTCTACGCCGGGTGGCGGTTCGCGCGACCTGCGGGTATCGGCGGCGAAACCGCTATTGCGCCACCTCGTGGCGCGCGGCCGACATTGCGATCACGTCGATCGCAATGTCGGCGCGGGGCTCATGGCTGGCCGGGATTGAGCACGATGAACAGCCCCTTGGCCTCGGCGCATAAGCGGTCGTCGTCGTGCATCGTCGCCCGTAGGTACACCTTGCGGCCCTCGACTCGCTCGGTCCACGCGCGCACCGTCAGTTCGCGATTGAGCGGGGTGATGGAGCGGTAATCGAGGGTGAGCGAGGCCGTACGGGTCACCGACTTGGTGGCCAGCGCGGCGGTCATGCCGATGATGTCGTCGAAAGCGAGGGCGATGTGCCCACCGTGGGCTGCGTTGTTGCCGCCCAGGTGGAAGCTGCGGAAGGTGACCTTCGCGGTGACGCCGCCGCTGTCACCGCTGACCACCGTGTACGGCGGCAGGGTGATGTTGCCGCGCGCGGGCAGGTCGGTGCGGGTCCAGCTGGGCGAGGACCACTCGTCCACCACTGCCTCGTCGAGGCGGGCATTGAGCTGCTCGAGGGTCGCGATGGCCTCTTTGGCGAGCTCGTCGGACGGGTTCACCAGCCGCGCGCGGTCCATCAGCATGCGGACCTGTTCGATCAGCTCGCCGTAGTGCGGCCCGCCCACCGGGTTGTCGGCGCCGCGGTTCTTGCGCGCCTGGATCAGCTCGGCGACCGGCCGGAATCCACCTTCGTGATGCTTCTCGTCCGGGAGCGAGTTGCCGACCTGTGTATCGTCCATATGCAACACGTTATCGCTGCCGAGCTGGATGTTCGCGCCGGGGATCGGTGTCAGGTCAACTAGGCTGGGTCCCGATCACCGAGTAGGTCCTACGGACCGGAGCGTCGGCGCACCACCGGTGGTGCCCCCTCCGGGTGAGCGGCGAAAGGCTGAGCGCATGGGTATCGCGGCGGTTGTGTTCGACATGGATGGCGTGCTGATCGATTCCGAACCCATCTGGGAACAGGTCAGGCACGATTATGTGGTCCTCAAAGGTGGCCGGTGGCAACCGGATTCGCAGAAGAAGATGATGGGGATGAACACCCTCGAGTGGTCGTCGTATCTGGCCGACGATCTCGGTGTGGCCGAACCGTCCGACAAGGTGGCAGCCGACGTCATCGATCTGATGGCCGACCGATACGCCCATCACGTCCCGCTGTTGCCCGGCGCGGTCGAGGCGGTCCAGCGGTGCGCGGGAAGCTGGAAACTCGGCCTGGCCAGCTCTTCGCCTGCCACGGTGATCGATCTGGTGCTCGCGAAGTCCGGCCTGCTCGACCTGTTCACCACGGTGCTGTCCACCGAGGAGGTCGGACGCGGCAAGCCTGCACCCGATGTCTATCTGACCGTCGCGCAGCGTCTCGGTGTGGACCCGAAAGACTGTACGGCCGTGGAGGATTCGACCAACGGTCTGCTCTCCGCGCACGGCGCCGGGATGCGTCTGATCGCGGCGCCGCGCCCGGAATTCCCGCCGCGGCCCGATGTGCTCGACCTGGCCGACGCGGTCATCGGTGATCTCGATCAGCTCACCGCCGACGTTGTGACCGGGACCGCCTGACTCAGTAGCTGCCGGTGACGCCGTCGATCCGCTCGCGCAGCAGGTCGGCGTGGCCGTTGTGGCGGGCGTATTCCTCGATCATGTGCAGGTACACCCAGCGCAGGGTGTAGTCGTCGCTGCGCCACGGAACGTGGAACACATGGTCGAGGGAGAGGTCGGCGACGGCGGCGTCACAGGCGGCGACCTCGGCGTGGAAGGCGGCGAAGACTTCCTCTGCGGGCAGAGACGCGAGGTTGTCGAAATCGGCGTCGGGCTCGTCGTCGGTGCTGTAAACCGGTTCGAGTTCCTGGCCCGCCGCGGACAGCCGGAACCAGCCCCGCTCCACTTCGGTGAGATGGCGGACCAGCCCGAGCAGCGACAGCGTCGACGGCTCCACCGACCGCGTGGCGAGCTGTTCGCCATCGAGTCCACCGCATTTGCCGAGCAACGTCTGGCGGTGAAAGTCCAACCAGGACTGCAACATCGCCCGTTCGTCAGCGCCTACCAGGGTCCTGGTGGGCTCGAGTTCGGGTGCTTTCCACGTCATCGAGGCGAGGCTACCCGCCGCCCTATCGCGGTGCAGCTCGATTTCAAGTGTCGCGTCACCGATTCAGCGGTCCGCCCGCTCGAAGCCCTCGCTGATCCGGCACACTGGCCCGATGGGTGACCAACGCGACGACCAGCCCGAAGTCGTAGTCCACGTCGGTGACGGTTCCGACGCGCCGCACCCCGTCGACCCCGCCCGGCCGGGTCTCACCGCTACCGATCCCGCGCCCGAACACCCCTTCCTCTTGCTCACCCGGACCCCCACCGACCACATCCAGGCCCGTTACCTCCCCGATGGCACCTACGAACTCGAACACACCACCGGCCCCACCAACCGCCACCTGTTCACCAGTGACGCCCTCCTGGTCCGCGACATCGTCTGGTCCTGGGTCCAACGCGACACCTGGTGGTCCGACACCGTCGCCTGGACCACCGTCGATCCCGCCATCGCCGAACTCCACGCTCTGCACACCGAACTCACCGACATGCTCGACGGCATCTCCCTGATGGACTCGGTCACCGACGAACTGGACCAGGCCCTGGCCCGCGCCGACGAACTCCTCGACGCCGACTTCGATTTCGACCTCGGTGACCAGTAGGCCGGCCACGGCCGTGCATCCTGACGTGGCCGAGGCGCGAAATCTCATCAGCGCTCTGGGACTGCACATTTCAGCCGCCGTTCCCGAAGTGGACAACGCCGAGTACGGTGCGGTCATCTCGGATGTGGGTGGTGGTGCGGTCAGGTTCCGGGTGGGCAAGCAGACCCCGACGAAGGTCGGTTTGTTCGTTTCCGTGTGGCAGCGTGCCGAGGACGGTTCGACGGAGCCTTTCGCGGCCGAGGACGGCGTCGATCTGCTGGTGATCACCGCCCGCACCGGACCGCGGTTCGGGCAGTTCGTGTTTCCCGAGAGCGCACTTGTCGAACACGGGATCGTGTCGGTCGCCGGTCGTGGCGGCAAGCGCGGATTCCGGGTCTACCCACCGTGGTCGCAGACAGCGAACGCACAGGCGCGACGCTCGCAGAAGTGGCAGTGTGGCTACTTCCTCGACCTCGAAGAGATGGATTCGCCGACCGCGCGGAATCTGTACGAACCGGTGTACCTGCCCTCTGGCTCATCGCACAACGGCGAGAAGCGCTGAGGTGAATTACAGTGGCGCCGTGGGGATTACCGAATACGGTCCGGGCGATGTCGTGTATTTCCCGGCGGGCCCGTTCAGCGGCATCTGCGGTGTCGTCCGGGAGGTCGACGCGCGGCGGGCACAGCTGCGCATCGAATTCGGGGAGGGGACCGTCCACCGGGAAGGCAATGTCCTGCGGGAGCGGCGGCACAAGCTGACAGTCGGATTCGACGAGGTCGAGTTGGTGTAGCGACTCGGAGTTCGTCTTGCGGCGCCTGCTGGCGGTGGGCGATGATGCGCCCAGCATGCTGAATTCCGACTCCTCTTTCGATAGTCTCGAAGGCTTATCCGTGGGGGATGCGCTGGGCGCGCAATTCTTCGTCCCCGGGCGCTCGATCCCCGATCTTCTTGCCGGACGACCACCGGCGCCACCCTGGCAATGGACCGACGACACCGAGATGGCGTGTTCGGTGTACGCCGAGATCCGAGAACGCGGCGGGGTGGATCGCGATGCTCTCGCGGCCGCATTCGCCGAGCGTTGCGAACCGTATCGCGGCTACGGGCCGGGCACAGTGGTTGTGCTGCACGAGATTCGAGACGGGCGTCCGTGGGCCGAAGCGGCGGGTGCGGTGTTCGACGGGCGGGGATCGTGGGGAAACGGGGCCGCGATGCGGGTGGCGCCGCTCGGTGCGCATTTCGCCGGAGATCCGGACCGGGCCGCGGCCCAGGCTGCGATGTCCGCGGAGCTGACCCATCGGCATCCGGAAGCGATCGTGGGTGCGATGGCGGTCGCGGTTGCGGCCGCATGCGCTGCCGACTCTCGCGAAAAGGGCTGTACGCCTGATGAATTGCTGCTGGCCGTCGAGCCGTATCTGGTCGGCGGGCGCACCGCGCAGGGTGTGCGTCGAGCCCAGCAGCTGCTCGGCCGAACGGTCGCCGAGGCAGCCTATGAACTGGGCAACGGCGCACGGGTCAGCGCTCACGACACCGTGCCGTTCACCCTGTGGGTGGCCGCCACCTACGTCCACGACTATCCGGCGGCGGTGCGCGCCTGTATCGAGGCGGGCGGAGATGTCGACACCACGGCCGCGATCGTCGGCGGAATCGTGGCAGCCCATACCGGCACCGGAAATCGGGGTCGCACCCGGGGAATTCCGACGGAGTGGCTCGCTGCGCGGGAACCGCTGCCCGCATGGGCGCTGGGTTCTCAGCGGGCGCGAGCGCTCCAGCGGCCGTCGTAGCGGACTTCGATCGGGTGGGCGAAGGCGGTGGAGACATGGTCGGTGGTGATGACCTCGGTGGCCGGGCCCGCGGCGACGGTGTGGCCGTCGGCGATGAGCAGGGCGTGGGTGGTGGTGCTCGGAAGTTCCTCGAGGTGATGGGTGACCAGGATCGAGGCGACCTCGGGGTGGGTGTGATCGAGGGTGTCGATGGTGGTGAGCAGTTGTTCGCGGGCGGCCAGGTCGAGGCCGGTGGAGGGTTCGTCCAGGAGTAGGACTCGGGGGTCGCTGATCAGGGCGCGGGCGATGAGGGTGCGTCCGCGCTCGCCCTGGGACAACGTGGGCCAGATGTCGTCGGCCTTGCCGGACAGACCGAGGGTGTCGATGATCGCATCGGCACGGGCGAGGTCATCGGAGGTCGGCGACCAGCGCATCGGCGTATCGATCGTGCCGGTGATACCGGTGAGGACGACCGCACGCACGGTGAGCGCGTAGCGCAGGGGATGACGCGGGTTGACGTGGCCGATCGAGCGGCGCAGCCGAGCCAACTCCACCCGGCCGAACTGTTCGCCGAGCACCCGCACGGCCCCGGTGGTGGGGAAGGTGACCGCCCCGCAGAATCCGAGCAGCGTGCTCTTGCCCGCGCCGTTGGGTCCGAGCAGCGCCCAGTGCTCACCGGCACGCACGGTCAGCGAGATGCCGTTGATGATCTTCTTGCCGTCGCGACGGAAGGTCACCTCGTCGAGTTCGATCACGGGAGCGCCGGTCATGTGAAGGCCTCCTTCAAGGCGGACAGGTGGGTGCGGCTGAATTCCGCGGCGGCAGTGGGGTTCCGGTCGGCGATCGCCTGGGTCAGCTGCTCGTGCGCGCAGTGGTCGGCCTGCTCGGAGCGAACCGGACGCAGTTCGAGCATGTCGATCATGGCCAGGCGCAGGCGCGGCAGGAAGCTGTCGAACAGCTGGGTGAGCACGTCGTTGTGCGCGGCGACGATGACCACGCGATGGAAGGCCATATCGGCATCGACGTGAGCGGCGACGCTCTGGCCCTCGGCGCGGCGACCCGCCAGGGCTCGGCGGATGGCTCGCAGGTCAGCGGGCGTTCGCCGGTGTGCGGCGAGGGCAGCGGCTTCTGCCTCGATCGCGATGCGCGCCTCGATCACCGCGGCGATGGTGGCGCCACGCAGCACGACATCCCAGTCCTCGGAGACGTCGAGTGCGGTGACGAACACCCCGGACCCCTGTCTGCTGTCGAGCACGCCTTTGCCCGCGAGTTCCCGGATCGCCTCGCGCAGGGTCGAGCGGCCGACACCCAACTGGGCGGCGAGCAGCGTCTCACCCGGTAACCGATGGCCCAACGGCCATTCACCCGCGCGGATCCGCGCGAGCAGGAGTTCAGCCGCTTGTGCGGCCAGTGGCTGACGTCGTACCTGCGATACCACCGATAAACCTCTCTACTTGTCTGAGGAGTTGTGGTAGAAGTGTACCCATCATGACCAACACCGCGCTTCTTCTCGGCCGCCACGGCGGGGCCTGACCGACCGGCCGCCCCGCCGTGGGGCTCAGTCATGGCCGGTCGCCGTCGTCTCGTGGCCCGACGTAGCCAGGAAGCAGAGCAAGTCATGACCGAATTCCCCACCCTGACCACCCCCTCGGGCGCTGTCGCCGACGGCGCGCCCGCATGGAACCGGCAGCGCCACTCGGCGATGCCGTCGTACCGATACCGCGATATCCATCGACGCGTGGATGTCCCTGTCGGGCAACGCGACTGGCCCGACGCGAGGCGAACCACCGCGCCCCTGTGGGTCCCCGTCGACCTGCGTGACGGCAACCAGGCGCTGGCCGAACCGATGGACCCGGCGCGCAAACGCCGGTTCTTCGAACTGCTGATCGCCATGGGCTACAAGGAGATCGAGGTCGGCTACCCGTCCGCCTCGCAGACCGACTTCGATTTCGTGCGACTGCTGGCCGACACCCCGATCGCCCCGCCGGACGTGACCATCGTCGTGTTCACCCCGGCGCGTCGTGACCTGATCGAACGGACCGTCGAGTCGGTGCGCGGTATCGCCAACGAGGTGGTGATCCACCTGTACACGGCTACCGCGCCGGTCTGGCGTGCGGTGGTCCTCGGCAAGGATCGCGCGCAACTGCGCGAGTTGGTCGTCGCCGGTGCTCGCGACGTCCTGGAACTGGCCGGCGAGCTGCCGAACGTGCGGTTCCAGTTCTCGCCGGAAGTGTTCAACCTGACCGAACCGGATTTCGCCCTCGAGATCTGCGACGCCGTCACCGAGCTGTGGCAGGCCGCCCCGCAGCGGCCGGTGACGCTGAATCTGCCTGCGACAGTGGAGGTCGCGACCCCGAACATCTATGCCGACCAGATCGAATACATGCACCGCAACCTGGCTCGCCGCGACGGCGTGATCCTGTCGGTGCACCCGCACAACGACCGGGGGACCGGCATCGCCTGCGCCGAACTGGCTGTGCTGGCCGGCGCGCAACGCGTGGAGGGCTGCGTCTTCGGCAACGGCGAACGCACCGGCAACGTCGACATCGCCACCCTGGCCCTGAACCTGCACGCCCAGGGCGTGGACCCGATGATCGACTTCTCCGATATCGACGAGATCCGCCGCACCGTCGAGCACTGCACCCGCCTGCCCGTCCACGAAAGGCACCCATACGTAGGCGATCTCGTCCACACCGCGTTCTCCGGCACCCACCAGGACGCGATCCGCAAGGGCATGGCCGAGCACCGCCGTCGGGCGGCCGCCGAGGGCATCCCCGAACACGAATCGCAGTGGCAGGTACCGTATCTGCCGATCGACCCCGCCGACCTCGGCCGCTCCTACGACGCCGTGATCCGGGTCAACTCACAGTCCGGCAAAGGCGGCATCGCCTACCTGCTGCACACCGAATACGGGCTGGACCTGCCACGCCGTCTGCAGATCGACCTGGCGAAGCGGGTCCAAGAACACGCCGACGAGACCGGCGCGGAGATCACCGCCAAGGAACTGTTCACGCTGTTCGAGCAGGCCTACACCGCCCCCGAACACCGAATCACGCTGGTGCGATGGGAGATCGCCGACGACACCACCGAGCTCGTCCTCGATGCGCACGGCAACGAACGGCGCTCGGTACACCGCGGCGTGGGCCCGGTCGAGGCACTGACCGCCGCCCTCGCCGGGGCGGGACACCCCATCGAGATCCTCGGCCTGACCCAACATTCGGTGGACACAGGTGCCGACAGCACTGCCGTGAGCTACGTCGAATACCGAGCGGTCGGCCGCACCGGGTGGGCGTTCGGGCGCGACACCTCGGTCGTGGCGGCCTCGCTGGAAGCGGTGATGAACGCCGTCAACGCGACGGGATAGGTCTATCGGGGCGGTCGCATTGTCGACCGCCCCGAGCAGGACACGTCAGTCCTGATCGCCCTCGCACCAGTCGTCGAACGCGTCGAATTCCGCCTCGTACTGGGGCGGAATCGAGTCCTCGATGGCATTCTCGATCGGGTCCCAGATCGTATTGCACCCCGCGGGGGCAGGCGGCCACGACTCGATGTACTCGACCAACGGCGACGAAGGTGGCTCGGCTTCCTCAGCCGCTGCGACACCCGCGGTGGCCAGGGTCGACGCCGCGGCGGCACCCGCGGTGGCGATGATCCGGCAAACACTGTTCATGACATCCTCCTGTCCGCGCCGACATGTGATGTCCAGCAATCCTAGCCGCGCGCGACCGTGCGACTCAGGAGCGAGAGGCCGTCGTAGTCGTCTGCTGGGAAGTTGCTGTCAGCACCAACCGGTCAGGTACATGAGACCGAGGCTGGTGGTGCCGAGGATCAGGCCGAGGGTGCCGCCGAGGATCAGGGGGCGCGGACCTGCGGTGCGCAGGCGGGCGAGGCTCAGGGAGGTGCCGATGGCGGCGAGGACTGCGGCGATGAGCCAGCCGCTGAGGTCGGCGAGCGGTGCGGTCAGTTCGGCCGGGACGATGCCGAGGCCCGCGATGACGGAGGCGGCCAGGAACAGGATCACGAAGAGCGGGACCGCCTGACGCAGAGAGGGCTTAGGTAGATCGGTCACCTCGGCGATGTGGCGGCGGCCGACGTGCAGACCGACGCAGAGCGGGATGATGGCGAGGCTGCGCACCATTTTCACGATCACCGCGAACTGGGCAGCGGCCGCGCCGAAGATGACGCCCGCGGCCAACACGGACGACGTGTCGTTGATCGCGGTGCCCGCCCACAGTCCGAAAGCCTCCTGCGACAGGCCGAGAGCGCGGCCCATCGGCGGATACACCAGCACGGCCGTGACATTGAAGATGAAAATGGTGCACAGGGCGTAGGCGACCCGTTGCTTGTCGGGCCGCAGGACCGCGGTGGCCGCGGCGATCGCGGACGCGCCGCAGATGGTGGTGCCCACGGCGATGAGGGTCGCCGACTCCTTGTCCACCGCCAGCATCCGGCCGACGAAGAACGCCGCCACCCCGCCGACGAGCAGCGTCCCGATCAGCACCACCGCCGTCTCGCGACCCACACTCATGACCGACCCCAGCGGCAGGCCGAGCCCCAGCAGCACGATCGCCAGCCCGAGCAAGCGTTGGCGGGCGATATCGAGCCCGGGGCCGAACGTCTCGCCCGTCACGTCCTTGCGTCGCAGCACCATCCCGGCGACGGCGCCCGCGCCGAGCGCGAGCACCGGCGTGCCGATCATCGGCAGCGCCTTGCCGAACGGCGTGGCCACGGTAGCCAGGAGTGCGGCCAGGATCAGGCCGGGAGCGAGAGCGGGTACGCGGTTCACTCCTTCACCCTCGCGCCACCGAGGACTCCGAGGTAGAGCCCGAATTCGCAGGTGGTCATAATTTGTGCTTATGGCCCTGCCGAGGGGGTGTGTGGTTTCCTGGAGACGTGCGGAAACGAACCCGGCTGACTGTCGCCACCGGTGTCGGATTGATGCTGTGGGGTGAATGGGCGAATCGGCGCGCCTCTCGTCGGGGCGTCGGTCCGCCACGCTCAGGGTCGGAAGCAGTCGTGGTCCTCGGGTACCGCAACGCCGGTTCGCGCGCCAACGGCATGAACCGGTGGCGAGTGCGTGCCGGTCTGCGATCCATCGATCCGCGTGCGACCGAGACCCGCCTCGTGCTGTGCGGGGGCGCCTGCGCGGGTCCGGAGACCGAGGCGGCGCTGATGGGGCGCTACGCCGTCGAAACCTGTGGCTACGAGGGCGAACTGGTCCTGGAGGAATCGAGCCGATCCACTTGGGAGAACATCGCTTTCGCGATTCCTTACCTGAAGGACGTCGACCGGATCAAGATCATCTCACTGCCTACCCATGCCGAGACCGCCCGCGCCTATCTCACGGAACAGAGCCCGGAACTGGCCGTCCGACTCGTCCCCGGACAGGAGTACCGATTCGGCGAATGGATGCCGCTCAAACCGGCGTTCGCCCTCTACGGGGTGGCCAAGAAGCTGCGCCGCCGATTGGGCCCGGATCACGGCGGCGACGGTGCCTGATGTGGTGGCGCGCCGCCGGTCACCCATAATCGGGCCATGACGCTGCCACCCGGAACCCCCGACCTGGAGGTCCTCGATCTCCTCGTGTCGGTGGCCGAGCTGGGCAGCCTGGGTGCCGCCGCGCGCAGACACGGGGTCAGCCAGCCCGCCGCGAGCATGCGGATCAGCGCGCTGGAACGGCGCATGCATGTGAAGCTGCTCGACCGTGCGCCGACCGGTTCCGAACTCACCGACGCGGGTCGCGCCGTCGTCGCCCACGCGCGCACCGTCCTGGCTGCTGTCACAGACCTCGTGGACGATGTCGCCCGGCTTCGCGCCGCACAAGCCCCACGCCTGCGCATCGCCGCCTCCAAGACCATCGCCGACCATCGCATCCCCCATTGGCTCGCCGCCCTGCGTGCCGATCACCCCGAAGTCGTGATCGCGCTCGAAGTCGAGAACTCGACACAGGTCGCGGGCCTCGTGCGGGACGGCACGGCCGATCTCGGATTCGTGGAAGGTCCGCATCCACCGGCCGGACTCGGCAGCCGAGTGCTCGGCGCCGACGACCTGGTCGTCGTCGTGGCACCGAATCATCCATGGGCGCAGCGCAAGACTCCGGTCACGCTGACCGAGCTGGCAGGCACCGCCCTGCTGTGGCGTGAACCCGGCTCGGGCACCCGCGACACCGTATGGGACCTCCTGGCCACCGCGGCCCCACCCACGGGCCCGGCGGCCGAACTCGGCTCGACCGGCGCGATCGTGGCCGCGGCCCGAACCGGCATGGCTCCCGCCGTCCTGAGTCGCTTGATCGCCGCACCGGACCTCGCCACCGGCACGCTCGTGGAGGTTCCCTCGACCGACGCCGCCCGCCTGACCCGCAAATTTCGCGCGATATGGCGCCGCAACACCCCACCGTCGGGGCCCGGTGAACTGCTCGTCGATCGGGCCGCGCGCCTCGAAATCGCCCGTAGCTCGGTGGTGGGACTCCCCACCGAGACCGCATCGTCGCAGGTCGAGGGCCCGCAGTAAAACCAGGAACTGGCGTAACCGGCCGGTAATTGCCCGAAACGTCCGCCGTAACGCGGCGTTCGCAGCATTTGCCGCATGACAGCCACTCCAGCCTCCTCGGCGAGGCCACGGCCTCCCGATCCGGGTTCGGGCAGACGCAGCGCACCGGCCCGGCGTATCCG
This sequence comes from Nocardia salmonicida NBRC 13393, assembly GCF_001613085.1. Taxonomy (GTDB): domain Bacteria; phylum Actinomycetota; class Actinomycetes; order Mycobacteriales; family Mycobacteriaceae; genus Nocardia; species Nocardia salmonicida. Next base: position 7,247 of record NZ_BDBR01000003.1, on the reverse strand, counting down.
CGACATCCTGCGCGCTCGCATCCGCAGCGGCGTCTACGGCACTCGCGCACTGCCTGCCGAAGCCCAGCTCGCCGCCGACTTCGCCACCAGCCGCAATATCGTCCGCGACGCACTCACTCTGCTCCGCGACGAGGGCCTGATCGACCGAGTCCCCGGTGCGGGCACATTCGTCGTCGCCGACAAGGCGGTACAGGGCCTCGACCGTCTGCGTGGCCTCGCTGAAACCTTCGAGACCAGCAGTGACCGGGTGGTGAACCAGGTCCTGCTCGCCGAGGTCGTGCCCGCCACACCGCTGGTCGCCGAACGGCTCGAGCTGCAGCCCGGCGACCCGGTCGTCGCCTTGGAACGGGTGCGCTACCTCGACGGCGCTCCGCTTTCGCTCGACGCCAGCTATCTCACCGCCGACGTAGGCATTCCACTCCTGGACAAGGATCTCGCCGGCTGCGACGTGTTCGGCCTCCTCGAAGCCGAACTCGGTCTGCCACTCGGCTCGGCCGCGGTCGCGATCGAGGCGGTCGCCGCCGATCCCACTGTCGCCGGACTGTTGCAGGTCCGCGCGGGATCTCCGTTGCTGTTCGTCGAACGGCTCACCTACACCGACTCCGGTCGACCCGTCGATCTCGAATACATCCGCTATCGCGGCGACCGGTTCTCCCTGTCCGGGCGGCTCGACCGCGTCCCGGTGACCCCGCGGCGCACCCGCGACAACAACGAAAGGGGTTGATCCCCATGCAGGTTCCACCGCTGACCGACCGGCGAGAACTCGTCTGCGACGTCCTGATCGTCGGTGGCGGCACCGCGGGCACCATGGCCGCGCTCACCGCGGCCCGCCACGGCGCCAACGTGCTCCTTCTCGAAAAGGCCCACGTCCGGCACTCCGGCGCACTCGCGATGGGCATGGACGGCGTCAACAATGCCGTCGTCCCCGGCAAGGCCAGCCCGGAGGATTACGTCGCCGACATCACCGTCGCCAACGACGGCATCGTCAACCAACGCACCGTCTACGAAACCGCGACCCGGGGATTCGAGATGGTGCAACGCCTCGAAGGTTACGGCGTCAAATTCGAGAAGGACGAGCACGGCGAATACGCCGTCCGCAAGGTACACCGCTCCGGCTCCTACGTCTTGCCGATGCCCGAGGGGCGCGACGTGAAGAAGGTGCTCTACCGGACCCTGCGCGCCCGAGATGTCCGATCCAAGGTGACCATCAGCAATCGGGTGATGCCGGTGCGGGTACTCACCGTCGACGGACGCGCGGTCGGCGCGGTCGGATTCGACACGCGCACCGGCGAATTCGTCACCATCTCGGCAGGCGCGGTGATCCTGGCGGCGGGTGCGTGCGGTCGGCTCGGTCTGCCCGCGTCGGGCTACCTCTACGGCACCTACGAGAACCCCACCAACGCCGGTGACGGCTACGCGATGGCCTATCACGCCGGCGCCGAACTCTCGGGCATCGAGTGCTTCCAGATCAACCCGCTGATCAAGGACTACAACGGTCCTGCCTGCGCGTATGTGGCCAACCCGTTCGGCGGCTACCAGGTCAACTCCGAAGGTAACCGCTTCGTCGACTGCGACTACTGGTCAGGTCAGATGATGGCCGAGGTCAAACGCGAACTCGACAGCGCACGCGGCCCGATCTACCTGAAACTGAGCCACTTGCCCGATGCCACGATCCGCGAGATCGAAGGCATTCTGCACACCACCGAACGCCCCACCCGTGGCACCTTCCACGAAGGCCGCGGCACCGACTACCGCACCAGCGACATCGAAATGCACATTTCCGAGATCGGGTTGTGCAGTGGACATTCCGCGTCGGGAGTCTGGGTCGACGAACACGCCGCGACCACGGTGCCCGGCCTCTACGCGGCCGGCGACATGGCGCTGGTTCCGCACAACTACATGATCGGCGCCTTCGTCTACGGCGACATCGCCGGTGAGCACGCGAGCGAATTCGCGCGCGGCGCAGCACATCCGGACCTGCCGACCGATCAGATCGAGGCCGCCCACGAGCTGATCTACCGCCCCCTGCGCAACCCCGACGGCCCGCCACAGCCGCAGGTCGAGTACAAACTGCGCCGCTTCGTCAACGACTACCTCCAGCCGCCCAAGGCGCAGTCGTATCTGACGCTCGGCGTCGAAGCCTTCGAACGGATGAACACCGATATCGCCGCGATGGGCGGACAGACGCCGCACGAACTGATGCGCTGCGCCGAGGTCACCTTCATTCGAGACTGTGCCGAAATGGCGGCGCGTGCTTCACTGCGCCGGACCGAAAGTCGGTGGGGGCTCTATCATCAGCGTGCGGATTGGCCCGCCAGCAACGACGCCGAGTGGTTCTGCCATCTGAACCTCTTTCGCGGTGCAGGCGGTGCGATGGAGTTCAAGACTCGGCCGGTCGCGCCCTATATCGTGCCCGTGCCCGGTTTCGTGCGGCCCGACGGAGTCGCCGATGTGGCTGCCCCCGAACTCGTCGGCGCGTGGGGTGCCCGATGAGCGCGCGGCTGCTGACCCTACTCGAGCTCGCCGACGAATGCCCCGAACTCGACGAGCTCACCCCGTTTCTGACCGACCCGCACCCGGAGGTTCGCCGTACCGCGCTGTCGGTGCTGAGTGAAACCACGGACGACTGGGCCCGAGCGGCACCGATCTTCGCCGCCGCGCTCGCCGATACCGATGTCGACGTGCGCCATGCCGCCATCGGTCTGCTCACCGAACTCCTCGAAGTGCTCGTTCCGGGGCCGGAATTCGATGCGGCCCTGCGAAAATGCGTCTCCGCACCGGAGCCTGCGGTGCGCTCGGCCGCCATCGAGGCGCTGTGGCGACACCGCAGGGTGGACGCGGGTGAGCTGGCGCGATGGCTGGTCGATCCGAATGCCGCGGTGCGGCGCACGGTGGTCGGCGGCCTCACCTCGGTCGACGCGCTCGACGAACTCGCCGTCGCTGCCGCCGACGAAGACCACGACGTGCGCATCGGTGTCGCGAAAGGGATCGCGGCGGTCGGTGATCCGCGCGGCGCGGTGACTCTCCTCGCTTTGGCGGCCGATCCCCAACCGCTCGTCCGGGCGGCCGCGCTGTCGAGTCTGGCGGGCACCGGCTGCGACGAACACGCCGCCGCGACGGCCACCGTGGCCATCACCGATCCGGCGTGGCAGGTCCGCCAAGCAGCGGCGATCGCCCTGGCCGCCGCGGACCCCGAACTCGCCGCGGCACCGCTGCTGTCGGCGGTCTCCGACCCCAATCTCGACGTCCGCAAGGCGGCAGTGCGCGCACTGGCCGAACGGATCGCCGAGCGACGCGACATCACCTCGGCGCTGCAGGCGGCCCTCGACGACCCGGACGCTGATGTCCGTGCCTTCGCCCGCATCGGCATCGCCAACTCTGGAAAGGAACTCTGATGGCCCAGGTCAATGCCCGCCTCGATGTCCCCGTCTCGGTCGACGAGGCGAAATGTATCGACGGCTGCACCCTCTGTGTGGACATGTGTCCGCTCGATTCCCTTGCCATCCACCCGGATTCGGGCAAGGCATACATGCACGTCGACGAGTGCTGGTACTGCGGGCCGTGTGCCGCGCGATGCCCGGTCGGCGCCGTCACCGTGAACATCCCGTTCCTGTTGCGTTGAGAGAGCCATCATGAGCATCCGAATCCCCGCGCTGCTGCTCGGTGTCGCCGCGGTGGCCTCCCTGGCCACCGGCTGCGGGGGCGCCGACGACGGCAAGACCGTCACCGTGAACATCGGCTACCAGTCCAAGACCATCAATACCGTCACGGCGGGCACCCTGCTGCGTGATCGTGGCACCTTCGAGGCCGAACTCGCCGAACTCGGCAAGACCAAGGGCCTCACCTACAAGGTGGAGTGGAAGGATTTCGCCGCGGGCCCACCGCTGACCGCACAGATGCTGGCAGGTCAGGTCGACATCGGCTCGATGGGCGACGCACCGATCCTGGTCAACGGTTCCAAGACCCGTGATCACGCCGACGTGAAATCCGAACTGATCGCCGTCACCGGCTACAATCTGCGCGGTTCGCTGAATCAGATTGTGGTGCCGACGGATTCGAAGGCAGCGACGATCGCAGATCTGCGCGGTGAGATCGTGTCGACCAGCGTCGGGTCGGCCGCGCACGGCATGCTCGCCACGGGGCTGTCCGCGGCCGGGATGACCCTCGACGATGTGAAGCTGCTCGGTCAGGATCCCGCCGTCGGCGCCTCGGCTCTGCAGGGTGATCAGGTGGCCGCGCTGGCTCAGTTCGTGCCGTGGCCACAGAAGCTCGTCTACGACGGTAAGGCGAAACTGCTCTATGACGGTGGCAGCGCGGGCATTCCGACCTTTCACGCCGTCGTCGCGAGTGAACGCTTCGGCACCGACAACCCCGACATCGTCACCGCGTTTCTCACCGCGGTGCGCAAAACCACGGACTATCTCAACCAGAACCCACTGGCCGCCGCGCAGCGAGTCGCCGAGATCACCGGGTTGCCCGCCGAGGTGGTGTATCTCTACAACGGCCCGAACGGCCTGGTGAGCTTCGATCCGACGATCAAACCTCAGCAGGTGGACGCGCTCGGCAAGCTGCTGCCGTTCCTGAAAAGCCTCGGCGCACTGGCGGACCTCGACCTCGGCGAGTTCGTCGACGACCGCTATGTGCGTGCTGTGTACGGCGCCGACTACGACACCGCCCGCGCGTCGGTGGCCGCCGCCGCACCACTGACCGGTACCGATGCCGCGTGCGGGGGAATGGTGGACGGAATCCCCACCGCCTCGGAGGTGTGGTTCGCCGACACCCCGACAACCACGGTCGCCAGGACACCGACCTGTCTGCTGCGGCAGATCGCGGCCACGGGTGCCACCGTCCGCGCCGCCTACGTGCCCGACCACGGCACCGGGATCCGGCTGTTCGCCGCGACCGCGACCTGGGTCAGCGATCCCGCCGTCGGCCCCGACGATCGGCTCTTGCCGTTCGCGACCCGCGTCGGTGCACAGCAGTACGCCGCCGCCCATCCGGGCGTCACGGTGATCGACTACCAGGCAGCACTGAAGGCCCGCTAGATCCGTCACGTGAGACCAGGAGGCTCACCATGACCATTTCCGCCGAACCCCGCACCGCGCCCGTCGCGGCCCCCGAAACCGTTACCACATCGACGAGTTCACCTAGCCGATTCACCGTTCCCACCAAGGTGCGCAAGGCTGCACTGACCGCCGTACCGCTGTTGGCGTTGCTGCTCGGCTGGTACCTGCTCACCACCAATCAGGTCGTGTTCTGGTTACGTTTCGACAAGATCCCTACGCCCGCACAGGTATTCGACTCCTTTCGCACGCAGCTCGGTGCGTCGACCTACTACCGTGACATCTTCTCCAGCACCCGCCGCATCCTGATCGGCTTCGGCCTCGCCACGGTGTCCGGCGTGCTGATCGGTATGGCGGTGGGTCGCTCGGCCGTGGTCAGCGCGCTCGTGCGGCCGGTGCTCGAGGTGTTCCGGCCGATCCCGGCGATCGCGCTGGTGCCCCTTGCCATCCTGCTGTTCCCGACCGGTGAACAGGGCATCGTGTTCATCACCTTCTTCGCCGCGTTCTTCCCGGTCGCGGTGAGCACCATCCACGCCATGCACGCGCTGCCCAAAGTCTGGGAAGAGGCGGCACACACCCTCGGCGCCCGCCGCCGCGACATCCTGTTCCAGATCGCGCTGCCCGGCGCGCTGCCCGGCATCTTCTCCGGGCTGTCGGTGGCGATGGGTGTGGCCTGGATCTGTGTGATCAGCGCGGAGATGATCTCGGGTCAGTTCGGTATCGGGTACTTCACCTGGCAGTCCTACGGGCTCCTGGATTATCCGGGGGTGATCGTCGGAATGCTCACCATCGGCCTGCTCGGCTGGTTCACCGCCTGGTTGGTCGAACTTGCAGGGCGCCGGGTGAACCGGTGGCTGCCGAGGGCGCAGCGATGAGCGCCGGCGCCGCGGTGCGGCTGCACGGGTTGCGTATCGCCTACGGTGAAAGTCTCGCCGCCGAAGTCGATCTCGATGTCGATGCGGGTCAGATCGTGGTACTGCTCGGCCCATCGGGCTGCGGCAAATCCACGGTGCTGCGGGCGATGGCCGGGTTGCTGCCGCCGATCGGTGGGACGGTCACGGTCGACGGTGGACCCTCGGCGCAGCACTGCTCGATGGTGTTCCAGGAGGACGCGTTGCTGCCGTGGCGCACCGCTCGGCGCAATGTCGAATTCGCGCTGAAACTGCGCGGGGTATCACGGCGCAGCCGCCGCATCGAAGCCCAGGAACTGCTGAACCTGGTGGGGCTCACAGAGTTCGGTGATCACCTGCCCGGTGCGCTCTCGGGCGGTATGCGTCAGCGCGTGCAATTGGCGCGAACATTGGCCGCGCAGCCACGCGTGCTGCTGATGGACGAACCGTTCGGCGCCCTCGACGCGCAGACCCGCGCGGATATGCAGCGCCTGCTCATCTCGGTGTGGCAGCAACGCCGAACCACGGTGCTGTTCGTGACCCACGACGTCGACGAGGCGCTCCTGCTGGCCGACCGGATCGTTCTGCTCACCCCGCGCCCTGCCCGCATTCAGCGCGTCATCGAGATCGCCTCACCGCGCGCACCCGGCGCCCGATTCGAACCCGAATTCGCGCGTCTGCGTTACGAAATCCTCGCCGCTCTAGGCGAGCCCAACGAGAAGGAACTACAGCCATGACCTTCGTCATCGGAGCCGCCTGCGTGGACGTCATGGATCGCGCTTGCGTGGAGGAATGCCCGGTCGATTGCATCTACACCGGTGACAGGATGGCTTACATCCATCCGACCGAGTGCGTGGATTGCGGTGCGTGCGAGCCGGTCTGCCCAGTCGAGGCGATCTATCTCGACGACGATATCCCGGCGGGCCAGGAAGGGTTCGTCGCCACGAACGCGGCCTTCTTCGACACGGTGCTCCCCGGCCGCGACACTGCGCTGGGTTCGCCTGGTGGCGCGGGTGCGGTGGGTGAACTCGGCGTGGACACGCCGTTCGTCGCGGGGTACGAGAAATGAGAACCCCACTGCGGGTGGCGATCATCGGCGCCGGGCCCGCCGGTATCTACGCCGCCGACGCGTTGATGAAGTCCGATGCCTGCTCAGACGGGGGAGTGAGCATCGACCTCTACGAGCGTATGCCCGCGCCCTTCGGTCTGATCCGCTACGGCGTCGCGCCCGACCACCCGCGCATCAAGGGCATCATCACCGCCCTGCACAAGGTCCTCGACAAAGACCAGGTCC
>NZ_BDBR01000002.1 GCF_001613085.1 Nocardia salmonicida NBRC 13393 | reverse complement strand
TGGTGAGTGCTGTGTGGGCAGTGTTTGCTGTTGTTCGCAGCGGCTATTACGGAGGAAGCTGGCCCACCCTGCCGAAAGGAATGATCATGGCGATCGCAACGATCAACCCGGCCGACAATGTCACAGTCGAGGAGTTCGACGAGTTCAGCGACCAGAAAGTCGACGATGCCGTCGACGTCGCAGACGGTGCATTCGCGTCCTGGCGCGCCACGACGAAATCCGAGCGTGCGGCCGTTCTCGCCCGAGCCGCACAGCTCATGGCAGATCGGGCAGATGAGCTGGCGCCGCTGCTGACACTGGAGATGGGCAAGTTGATCGGCGAGAGCAAAGGCGAGGTTGCGCTGGCTTCGGAGATCTTGCGGTACTACGCGAACCACAGCCAGGAAATGACCGCGGATGAGAGTATCGAGGTCGACGACGGTACTGCGATCGTGCGCACCGTGCCGATCGGGACTCTGCTCGGGGTAATGCCGTGGAACTTCCCGCTGTACCAGGTTGTTCGCTTCGCCGCCCCGAACCTGGCACTCGGCAACACAGTGCTGATCAAACACGCCAGCAATTGCCCACAATCGGCGCTGGCCCTGGAACAGCTGTTCGCCGACGCCGGAGCCCCGAAGGGCGTGTACACCAATCTTTTCGTCTCCGGTTCGAAGATCGCGCGCATCATCGGCAACCCCAAAATCAAGGGCGTCTCGCTCACCGGAAGTGAGGCCGCCGGCGCGAGTGTGGGCGAACATGCCGGCAAGAACCTCAAGAAGTCAGTGCTCGAACTCGGCGGCAGCGACCCGTTCATCGTTCTCGACGATGGCGATGACTTCGATCGGCTGATCGAGGGCGCGGTCACCGGGCGAATGGCCAACACCGGGCAGAGCTGCGTGGCCTCGAAGCGATTCTTCGTCGTCCAGGGCCTCTACGACCGTTTTGTCGAGGGACTGGTCCAGGCTTTCGGGACCTTGAAGGCCGGGGACCCACAGGACGCGGCGACCACGCTGGGGCCACTGTCTTCCGATCAAGCCGCTGCCGATCTCGCGGAAATCGTGCAGGACGCACTCGACCGAGGAGCTACTGCCGAGATCGGCGGTCATCGAATCGATCGACCCGGCGCCTACTTCGAAGCTACGGTGCTGACCGGAGTCACCGCGGATATGCGCGCGTACAGCGAAGAACTGTTCGGCCCGGTCGCCGTCGTCTACGCGGTCGACGACGCTGACGAGGCGGTGGCGAAAGCCAATGCGTCGACCTTCGGACTGGGAGCCACCATCTTTTCGGGTGACGCCGACGCCGCCCGATCGGTCGCGGACCAGCTCGCCGCCGGCATGGTGTGGATCAATCACCCCACCGGGACCGCCCCCGAACTGCCTTTCGGCGGGGTCAAGCGCTCGGGATTCGGCCGCGAGCTCTCGCACTACGGGATGGGGGAATTCGCCAACCACAAGCTGATTCGCACCGTTCCGACGAACTCGGAAATCGCAGGCGCGGGCGGCTGATACCGATCGACATGAGGTTCTTGCCGAGAGAGGTGGTGGGAGTATGCGTGCAGCGGTGATCAAGGAATTCGGTGGACCCGACATGCTCGGGGTCCAGGATGTGGATACACCGCGCCCCGGGCCGGGGGAGGTGCTGGTGCGGGTGCATGCGTCGAGTGCGAATCCGGTGGATGCGCTCGTGCGCGAAGGTGCGGTGAATCCGCAGCTGTCGTTGCCCGCAGTTCTGGGCAGTGATGTCGCCGGGGTTGTCGCCGAAATCGGCGCAGGCGTCAGCGATTTCGCGGTGGGTGATGAGGTGTATTACACCTCGGAACTCGCCGAGGGCGGAGGCGCGTACGCCGAATACCATGTCGCGTCCGCCGCGATCGTGGCGCCGAAACCGTCGGCGCTGACGTTCGGCGAGGCGGCGGCGATCCCCTTGGCTGGTGGGACAGCGTGGGAGGCGATAGTCCGGCGGCTCGCGGTTCGGCCGGGACAAGTGGTGGTGGTGCACGGCGGGTCAGGTGGTGTGGGGTCTTTCGCTATCCAATTCGCCCAGGCCGCAGGAGCGTCGGTGTTGGCTACGGCCGGTTCGGCCAACATGGAGATGGTGGGTGAGTTGGGTGCGACTCCGATCGACTATGAGTCGGAGGACTTCGTCGAAGTGGCTCGCGAACATACCGGTGGCCTCGGCGTCGATGCCGTTCTCGACACCGTCGGCGGGGGCAACGTGGCACGCAGCCTGTCTGCCACACGGGACGGCGGCAAGGTAGCTACGGTCCTCGCTCCGGACGGATCCCTCGACTCTCTGTATCAGCGCAACCAAACGCTGTATGGCATCTTCCTCACCCGGGAGCGCGCACGGCTCACCGAAATGACCCCGGTTTTCGAACGCGGGCTGGCACGTCCGCGGATCGGGAAAGTTCTTCGCCTCGATCAGATCGCTGAGGCCCATCGACTCCTCGACGCCGGACACAACAGCGGCAAGATCGTCATCGACATCAGCTGATGGCACGAACTTCAAGGTAGCGGGCGTTGCGGTCACGACGGCAGCGGGCTCGGTGGCGGACCACCGCCAGCGGACCCGCGTATATACAGTGTCAGCCGGGCGTGCATCTGCCTCGTGGGTGGAGTCCAAAGATGTTGGGCAGTGGGCGATCTGGTTGAACCGAAGGGCGTGAGCTACCCTTCCTGTCGGCGCGGTCCACAGTTCGGCAACACCTGGCAGCTGATCCGCGAGAACGGCGGCTGGCAAGCCGACCTGCCCGCCCTGCGGCATGGTGGGCGGCGCGGCGAGTCGGCGCAGGCTGGCTGACCGCCGATTCGCCGAGGACGCGGCACTTTTCATCGGGCTGGCGATGACCGTCACGTCGGCCACACCCAGTGGCTCGGCTCCGGTCGGCGGGCGCTATGACGGCTCCCCGGCGCCGCGGACACTGATCTACCCGGCGCCGGAAGGCCGCACCACGCGGATCAGTTCAGTGCGCCGTTGTAGTCGGGGAACTTGAAGGTGCGCTCGGCATGCCCACCGGACAGGTCCGACGCACTGTTGCCGATATTGGCGACGATCGTGTAGCCCTTGCTCTCGATGTCGGCCCGGCTCGCGGTCTTGTACTCGGCCAGCCCGGCATTGCCCGCCGACAGCGTGGTCGGCGCACTGCCGTACAGCGCGTCAACCGGGTAGCCGACCGAGGTCAGGTTCGCTTGCGAGTAGGCGTTGACCAGGGCGGGCCTGCCGGTGACGAAGATAATTGCGGCGCCGTGCTGTTTCGCCCAGGTCGCCAGGCCGAGCACCGGCTGGATCGCCGGGATGATCAGGCCGGTGTTGTAAGTGGTCTCCAGCGTCGTGTTGTCGATGTCGAAGACGATCGCGGGCCGGGTCGCGCCGGGCAGCCGACCGGCGAGATAGGTCTTCGCCTCGGCCACGACCGGGGTGATCTCGCCGATCCACTGCGCGTACGGCGGCAGCTCGGACTGGTTGCCCGACAGCGAGGACGAACCGCCGCCGGACAGCGACGACGAACCGGTGTCGGCGCCCGCGGCGGGCAGTGGAGCTAGGAGCGCGGCCGCGACACCGGCGACGATCGATGCAGTAACACGTTTCATCTGTCGCACGCTAACAGCGGACCGAGCCACGCAGCTTCACAATCCGTGCAGTGGGACTGCTACGCGGGACCGCCCACTGAATCGGCGTCGGACACCTCGGCCCGGTTCAACCGCTGCGAGATCACCTGGGTGATGCCGTCGCCGCGCATGCGCACGCCGTAGAGCGCGTCGGCGATCTCCATGCTCGACTTCTGGTGGTGAAGAGCACCTGGCGGAATGCAGTGGCGAAGCTCTGACCCCGGGTCAGCTTGTTCACCTGAACGTCTGCACGGCCGAAGGTGGGACATGGACGCTAGGAATAGCAGAAGGTTCACATGCGGCTGGCGCCCAGGTTCGAGGCTCTATTTCGGTGCCGGGCTGGTGTGTGAGCGAGAGAATCGGCAGGGCGATGAAACTCTGGGGCAGGCTGCCCTCCACCAGACCCGTGCTTCGGCGGCGGGCACACCTGCGGTGATCGCTAAAGCGCGTAGCGCGGTGAACGACAGCCAGAAGAAAGCGCTGTCGGCTTGGTGGATATCGGTGGCGCGGCAGTCAGGTTGGAACCGTCTGTTCAGATATCGGTGGCCGGATGCTGTGGTTCGGCATCAAGTGGAATGTATCCGTCGCAGTTGGCTCATTGGGTTGTCTGAACTACCCGGCATCACATGTATAAATATAGATATGCGTATCTAAGCATGAAAATATTCACTCTTTGCAGCGTTGGAAACCATCCTCGGTCACATGCATTGGCTATGGAGCAGGGAAGGCCTCGGGCCAAATGCGTGGCGCGGTCGGCGTAATTGTGTCCACCGCACTGGTGGGCGCCGAGCAAGCCGGGCCCAGCGGGTCTGTCGGCGTGGACCCCTTCTAGATGGGGCTATCGTGTCGACCGTGTTAGACGAATGCGCAGCATCGAATCCGGTTCAAGACGACTAACACTGAAGGACCCGACGATCCACGACACCGAGCCGTTGAGCCTCGGCAAGATCTGTGCGATTCACAGTGTCGATGGCCGATGTCAGTGATGAAGGTTGGTCGCTGTGCCTTCGATATCAGGCAGGGACCAGGTGTGGTCGTAGAGTTGCGGGGTGGGGCACACCCCGGAGCGAAGATTCAACCCGTCTCGGAGTTCGATCCGGCGACAGCGTCATTGGCGAACCTCCGCAAGTCAGGGTTCGCCATCTCGCCGAGAAGTGTCCAACCCGGCAGCGGCAAGTTCTTCGAAGGTTCCCGTGCGGATCTGATCGAGCGCGCTGACGACCGAAGGCGATCTCCCCGTCAGGTCCTCGACGCGGATCAGCCGTATCTTGGGCGAATCGCCATCGCGAAGCCTCAATCCAGCGCGGCGAGATGATGTAATGAGCGCCAACGGGTTCCGATCCATCGAGGAGGCAAATCGCATGCGCTCGAGATCGATTTTCGCCGTAGCTGCCACCCTGGTCGCGTTGCTCTCCGGAGCACCGGCCATCGGTGCGGCCGCGCCGGCTGGACCGTGCAGTCCGGGCACTCCCGACACCGCGCCGGCGACCACCACTTTCTATGACGGCGACCGCCAGTATCTCGGTCCCGACCCACTACCGACGCAGCCACCGGTCGGTCCGCTCCTGGCTGGATATCAGCGGTTCGGAGCCTTGAACGCTGACCAGTTCGTCGCGAAATACCGTACCGAGCAGGGGTGGTGGATCTACCCACCCGAGGACGGATTCGTCGTGCGTGCCGGACACACCATGCGCCACCCGCAGGCATTGCCACCGGGTAAACGGGTCGACCGTTTCGGCTACGCGGGCGGCAAATTCCTCGCACCGCAAGATGACTCGTTCGCCGCCCGCGCCCTACCGCCGCAGAACCTGAACACCCCGACCGGCACACCGCTGAGCAACTACCACCTGTATTGCGTGCTCAAACCGTTTCAGGTCGACGCGGGCCCGATCGCGGCGTGGTTCGAACAGCCCGGCGGCGGCACCCAGTACAAACTGGAGTCGAACTACCTCCCCGAAGCCGGTCCGGCTTTGAGTGTCACCTGGCTGCTGCAGAACGGCTACCTCGTCGAAGAACGACCTTCCTGAGCGGAGTGCCCACCATGAATCGCCATGAACTCGCCGACGCCCTCACGGCCGCCGGCTTGCCTTCCGAGTCGTTCCAGATCGCCGGCGTTCACGAAACCAGTCCACCCCCCACCGACTTCTGGTTCCTGCGACCCGGCTCCGACGATGGCTGGGAGGTCGGTGCCTACGAGCGGGGACGATTCGACGTGCGGGCGAACTTCGACACCGAAGCCGATGCCGCCCAATGGATGCTGAACACGCTCACCGGCGCACCATCGAACTGACGAAAACTGGTGCCGCACCGACAATTCGGTGCGGCACCCGCTGGGTCGGCTTAGTACTGCAGCTACACTCAGGTGAGCGAGTGGCCGCGTCGCCGGTAGCGCGAGTGTGAGAGTGGTCGAGTCCGCCTTCGCCTATGGCCTGCTGAAACGTTTCTTCCGCGTGCCAACGCGACCCGGCGGTCCAAGCCAGATCACCATCCGCGACGAGGCCGGACCGTAGCAGAGGTAGTAGGCGATTTCGGTCGGGTTACAGATGCTGCGCCAAGAAACGCAGACCTGGCAGTTGCTCCGTGCGGCCGGCGGTGCCGGAGTACTGCCGTTGCACGCCAGCGGATTTGATGTACTTCTTCAGGAACCGGTCTCGTCACCGGGTGATGTGGGTGTCCTTCGCCGGGAGGTGGCGGATGGGGGAGACCTTGCGGTATCGGTCGGGTACCTGCGCGGGTGTACCGCCGAGGAGCTTCGGGACGAAGGGGTCGCGGCCGTCGATGACGGCCAGATCCAAGTCGAGCACCGCGGCCGAGGTCGCCGAAAGTCTCGGGTGAATCCCCATAGCTGATGCGCATCTCGATTGCATCCTGACCCGCACCGTATCGTTCCCGCCGTCGGCCGACGGTGATGTAAGGCCGAGGGCGCGCCTCACCACCACCCGAGTATCGGCTGCAGCTCCCGCCCGAGTGGTCCGGCCAGTGACCGGGAGTAGCTGGCGGTGAGGTGATGCTCGTCGTGATAGATCAGAATGTTGCCCTCCGCCACCGCGCACAGCGTGGGCTCGCAGACCGCGTCCGTCATGTCGATCGGGAAGACGCTGGGGAACGCCGAAGCCGGTTGCAGCCCTGGGTTGATCGGGTCGAGCGCGTCTTCGCGGCGCATGCCGCAGCTCCTGCGATTCCCGCCGCCGGCCAAACAATCGGTGGCTTTGTATCGGACGGTTCCTCGGCGCAGCCACGGGGTGTCGCGGATGGCGACCACGTTGAGACCACGATCCGACAGTGCCGTCCAGACGGCGAGATAGTCGGCGGGAGTCTCGTCGCCGCCTTCGTCGCGGGGCCGTGTTCCGGTGGTGAAAACCCAGTCGGGGCGGTCGGCGTCGAGGCGGTTGATCACTTCGGTCGACCAGTACCGGCAATCGGGGATGGGCTCGCCTTTGTATGTGGCGTCCTCGGCGAGCGTGAGCGGGCAGCCCATCTTCAAGTACACCTGGATGCGGAACGAGTGTTCGGTGGCGAGCACCTGGAGTGCGGGCAACCAGTGTTCGGCGTGGGAGCTCCCGACGAGTGCCAGCGTCCGATCGGCCTCCGGGTCGCCGTAGGTACAGGTGACGACGTCGCGGGTGTCCCAGTCCGCGATACACCCGTCCGCTGTGGGCGGGGGGACTTCGGTGAGCGCGTCGAAGACGGTGGGCCGCATCGGCTCGTCGGGAGTCGCCGCGCCGGAGGCCAACGCCTCCGCACCCGGGTACTTCGCCGGGTCGAGCTCCCAGGCCGCGACCGGTGGGTGGACCTGGGCCACTGTGAACTGCCAACCGGCGGTGACGGTGATGGTCGCCACCAGCAACACCGCGACCGTGGAGGCGACCAGATGTCGCGATCGTGAATGCCTTACATCGGGTGTGTCGATGCGCGTAGTGCGTTGCCGCAGTGGCTGTTCGATCCAGCGGTGTGTCATCCAGGCCAGGACAACCGACAGCCCGATCACCCCGGTGCCGCCAACGAGCCCGGCGTGGGTGTTCCCGCGTTCGGCGAGGAAGAAGATCAGGATCGGCCAGTGCCACAGGTACAGGGGATAGGCGATATCGCCGAGCCACCGTATGGCCGGGTGAGCCAGTAGCCGGTTCGCCAACGGCCAGTCGGCATACCGCAGCCGCATCGCCGACAGGATCACAGCAGCTGTCGCGCAGACCGGGAGAAGGGCCGCGGGCCCCGGGAAACGGTTGGCGCCGTCGACGATGAGCCACCCGCACAGCACGACACCGAGAGCGCCGAGCACCGAGAGCGCGACACGCACCTGCCGCCACAGCACCAGCGAAGGCGCGACGACGGCGAGACCGGCGCCGACCGACAATTCCCACCCGCGGGCGAAGCTGTCGTAGTAGTTCCATCCTTGATTCGTCGCGGTGCCATAGGCGGCGTAGCAGAACGAGGCCACGGACACCGCGACCACCATCCCGCCGACAGCGGGGCGAACTCGACCCGGTCGTGAGAGCCGAGTAAACAGCCAGGCGACAGCGGCGACCACCAGCAGCGCAACCGAGTAGAACTGGGCCTGCACCGACATCGACCACAGATGTTGCAGCGGGCTGACCGAAGGATCAGCGGCCAGGTAGTCCGACCATGTCAGGGCGAGTTGCCAGTTCTGGTAGTAGAACAGCGACGACAGAATCTGTGCGGCTGCTGGCGACCACTGCGTATACGGCAGCAACAGCACTGACGCGACGGCAACCGCCGCCAGCACGACCGTCATGGCCGGGACGAGTCGGCGCAGGGTGCGGCGCACGACCGACCACGCCCAGAACGGTTCCGACGATGCCGCCCGACGCAGCAGCAAGCCCGTGAAGAAGTACCCCGAAAGCACCAGGAAGACGTCTACACCGCCGGAAACACGACCGAACCACACATGAAAGACCACGACCAATGCGATCGCGAGCCCCCGCAAGCCGTCCAGATCGAAGCGGTACTCCCACTGACGGCTGGTTCGCGTCGCGGTGGCGAGGCGAGCCTGCTCGGTCGAGTCGATCGAATCGGCGTCAACATCGGTCACAACCGCTGACACCACCCTGCCGAGATCACATCAGGCACAGGCGAGCCGGTTCCCCGGCGAACGGACGATGACGACGACATGACAACTCTCCTATCACGGTCGAAACCACCAGGTCCATTCGCGCTGGTACGCAACGAGTTACACCATCGCGGCGGTGAGCCCGCAGGCCGTTCCAGATCGGAGCAGAGTTCGACGGCTCCGAGGATCGGTCACGCGGCGGCGGAGAGGAAGGTCGATCGTTCGAACTCTCGGTGGCGCACCGCGTCGACGAACGCGGTGTATTCGAGGCGGTCGAAGAAGAGGCGGGCGGTCCCGGCTGATGCTCTGCACTCCGGCGCGGCGCTGAATTCGTAGAGGCCGTCGAATCTTCGAGCGACGACGAGAGCTCCCCGGATGGGCCGGCCTGCTCGGATCGCGGCTTGCAGGGCCTCGAACTGGTGATGGTCGAGGGTCAGGCATTCATCGAGTGGGACCGGTTGCGTCACAGTGTCGACGGGGCCGGCGAGTTTGTCGTCCCAGATGATGGTGCGGTGGTTGTCGCGGTAGACCATCACGCACGCCTGTTGTGGGGAACTGGCGGCCGCTTTACGGAAATGATGAGCGGGCGGTGTCGGTAACGACATGGTGGATCCTTTCGAACAGCGCTGTCGGCGACGTTGACGACAGCGCGGGCGCACACTACGGCAGGCTGCCGATAGCGGCGAAATTGCAGGGGCGGGCATAGTCGTCGTAGTCGATCGGCTGGTCGGGCCGCCAGTCCGTGGCGTAGGTGATGCCCGGGTCGGCGATGGTCCACCCGTCGAAGAACGTCTGGAACTGCGCACGGGTGCGCAGGGTGACCGGTGTGCTGGCATCGGTGAAGACCGCAGCACCGGCGGCCACCTGCGCTTTGATCTCCGGACCCGCGTCTTCGAGGGACACATGGGTCATCGCGATGTGGCTGCCGGGGGCCAGCGCGTCGCGCAGTTGCGCGACGATCTTGCCGGGCTCGCTGGCGTCGGTGACCCACGGAAGCACCGAAACCAACAGCAGCCCAACGGGTTCGCTGAAGTCGATCAGGCGTTGAGTGTCGGGGTGGGCGAGGATGCGCCCGGGCTCGCGCAGATCGGCGTCGACCATCGTCGCGGTGTCGGTGACGCCTTGCTCGCGCAGCAGGTCGCGGGCGCGGTTGATCGCTTCTTCGTCGTTGTCGACGTACACGACGCGGGAGTCGGGGGCGAGCTCGCGCGCGACTTCGTGGGTGTTGCCGCCGGTCGGCAGGCCGGACCCGATATCGAGGAACTGGCGAATTCCGGTGCCCGCCATGTGGCGAACGGCGCGGGCGAGGAACCGGCGATTGTGCTGAGCCCACAACGGATAGAAGGGAATATCGGCGTAGAGCCGCTGGATGAACGGCAGGTCCGATTCGAAGATCACCTCGCCGGTGACCATGTGGTGATAGATGCGTGCGGAGCTGGGCTTGTTGGTGTCGATGGGGCGGGGCTCGAAGTCACTGTCGGACATCGTGTTTCCTCTGCGGTTGAGGTGGGGCCGGTCTATCGCTGGATGGTCGGTCGGCTGCGGAGTCCGCGGACGAGGTGTTCCATGAACTGACGGGAGTCGTGGGGGCTCAACGCGGTCATCGTCAGGCGGTTGAAGATCTTGTCGCGGATCCCGACAGCAGGTTTGTCGTCGATGTAGCGGATCTCGCCCTGGGCTTCGATGACGGCCATCTCGAGATCGCCCGCGGCCCCCGGGGAGGGCACGCGAACCAGGATGTAGCGGTCCTCCATGCCCGCGCCGGGTGCTTGGTGGGTGAAGGGCATGACCTGGATCTGGATGTTGGGGCGGCGGGACAGCTCGAGCAGATGGGTGATCTGGGCGAGCATCACCGTGTCCCCGCCGTAGGTACGGCGCAGGCAGGACTCCGACAGGATGGCGTGGAACTCGGGTGCTCCCCGCTTGAGCAGGATTCGCTGACGTGCGATGCGGGCCTGCACGTAGTCGTCGACGGTGACCGCGCCCGGGTCGTCGGGGTCGGGTTGCAGGGGTTCGTGCAGCGCGCGGATATAGCTCTCGTGCTGCAGCAGGCCGGGAACTATCTCGGCACCGGTCTCGCGCAGGCGATCGGCCACATCCTCGAGGTCGACGAGTAGTCGTAGCTCCTCGATGTAGGCGCGGCGATAACCGGAGTTCCAGAATCCGCGGCGGTGGTTGTCTTCGCGGAGATCGAGCAGGATCGCGATGTAGTCCTCGTCGGTGACGCCGAGCTCTCGGACCAGCTCGTCGAGCGCCTGGGCGCTCAGGTTGCCTGTGCCGCTGATCACCGCCGCGATCCGCGACTGGCTGACCCCGATCATCTTCCCCGCCTCGGCCTGGGTAGTTCGAGACCGCCGCAGGAGCGCGTCGATCTCGCGACCTAGCAGCACTTTTCGTGCGGTTCGTGCCATGGATCCCACCGTATCGGGCTGCTGGGCGGCGGATGCCACCAGTTTCGCAATCCTGATTATCAGGTTAGATTATCAACCAAGATTATTTGGCGAACAAGTCAGAGGGTGAGTCCGGACTGTGACATACCCTGCGGCGCAACAAGAGTGGGGCCCACTCATGGACGTCACCGACTCCGAAACCCTGCGCGGCTATCCCGACGCTGGGGCCGTGAACAGCTGGGGACAGCGACTTCGGACCTATCGCCGCGCTCGATTAGGGCTCAGCCGTGGGGATTTCGCCGAGATGATCAACGATCGTGCTCGCCGCGACAGCATCAATGTCGCGTGTTCGGAACGCCACGTCGCGCGCTGGGAACTCGGCGAGGTCCGCAGGCCGAGCAAGACCTACCGCGGCCTGCTGGCTGTGCTCGGCGCGCCGGTACCCGAGGTCGACTCCGTTCCCTCGGCCCCGGACCCGACTGTCGGGATCGCTGATAGAGCGGTGTCACAGTCTCCCGAATTTCCCGGTGCCGGGACGCATCGCGGCGCGAACGCGACTCTGCTGGAGGCCCTTGCGACCGCCGTCGTAGGTTCGGCTGACATTCTGACTCCGTGGCTGCCGTCTCTCGACGGTCCCGAGAGCGTCAGCGACACAACGCAGCTCGACCTCGATGTCGTACGTAGCGCCATCGCGGAACTGCGGGAAAAGGACCAGCGACACGGGGGCGGCTCAGTCGCGCGCACGGCTGTCGGCCTGCTGAAATCGACCACCGCGCTGCTGGCCCAGTACCGCGGACACACGGCACTCGCGCACTCACTGCTGGTCGCCACCGCCGACCTGGCCAGGCTGATCGGATGGGCCTACCACGACATCGGTGATCAACAGCGCGCCCGCCAATTCGCGACATTGGCCCTGGTCTCCGCGCGGCGGGCGGGCGTGGACAGCCTGGTGGCGTCGACGCTCTACGTCCTGGGTCGGATCAGCCTGATCGAGCGCGACCCACGCGTTGCCCTGCGGGTGTTCCAACTCGGGCAGTTGCCCGCCCAAGACGCCGCCGGCGGTGGGGAATCGGCCCGCTTGTATGCCAATGAGGCATGGGCGCATGCCATGATGGGCGATGTCGGCCGGATGCGGACCGCGCTCTCGCGCTCCGAGGAAGCGATCGGCAGGGTCGCGGACCCCGTCGAGCCGTGGACCCGGGTGTTCTTCACCCCCGGAGAGTTCACCGGTATGCGATCGGTGATCTACAACGAGTACGCCCTGACGGCCCGCGGACAGACCGCTGAACGCTATACGGTCGAAGCAGTCGACGCCGCCCGAGCCTCGTTGGCCGCGTCCACACCGGGGCGACCGGTCCGCAGCATTCTGTTCGACAACATCACTGTCGCCACCGGCGCCTTCCGCCTCGGCCAGATCGATGATGCGGTCTCGTTTGCGGCGGCTGCGCTGGACATGACCGGCCAGGTCGACAGCAGGCGAGTCGGCGACCGACTGGGGCAGCTGGTGCATGCCGCGACCCTCGCGTCCTCGCGATCCGATGTGCGGGAAATGTGCCAGGTGATCCGGCGGACAGTTCGCGCCGACCAGCACGCTCCGCGTTCGACGTCTCGATACCGCCTCGCGACCGCGTAGCCATGCGGGCGCGCCTCCGGACGAGCTCGGTCGATGTCATCCGCGCTTGGCGCCACCGAGGACATGTCCGGTCGAATGTCATTGTCGCAGAAAATCTTTGGGGCTGTAATCGAACAATGATCACCACGACCCCCAGACGTGGCCAGCGGGACATGGCCAGACGCCAGTGCGCCGGGTGTGTGTAATGAACGGAGTGACGCACGCGGGCCGCTCCACCGCGACGCCTGACAACCGCGGCGTGGCCGACGTGCGGGCACGGACCGCGGAGGGATTGCTCGAAGCCCGCCAGCTACTGCTGGCCGTCGCCGGGAATCTGCAGGGCGGTTCCCCGTTGATCGAGTGGGCGCGCGAACTGGCTGATCTGCATGCGACGCTGCTCACCGCCTCGGTATCGACCACCCGTCGGCCGGCGGACTTCGATGCCAGCGTCACCAGCGGCCGGATCAACACCGTCATCGGCCTGATCGACGAGTGGGCGTCGTGTCACCTTCCTCGTCCCACCTCGGGCCGTCGCCACACCCATTCCCTCGGCGAGGTGATCAGCCACGTAGCCGACAACTACACCCAGGTTCAATGGACACTGCGCCACACCAAGAGCGCTGAGCACCAGCACCATGCCGTCCTGCGATTCGCTCAAGTCCAGGAAGGCTATGCCGATCTGGTCGACGACATTCGAGCATTGCGCGTCGCGCTACCGCTGGGGCGGGGCAACCAACCTGTCCGGTAACGAGGGCAACAGCGCAGCATCGGGGCTCGGCGGCGCTGCCGTGCGATCGTCTGACCTGGGGTAACGAGGTTCAGTGCACGGTCTCGGAGAGCCGAAATAGTCAGTGCGCGCAGAGGGTTCGCAATTCGGATTCCTCGGGTAATATCGCCGTCGGGGGGAGCACGAGATGAAGGTCTTCGGCTGCCCCTATACCGATATACCACCATCTCCAGGGGATGAAACTTGATCGACATGGCACCGAACCCCACCTCGCGTCGGCGCTTCGCGCGACGTTCCGGCATCACTTCGGTCGTCGCGGCGGCGGCGGTCTGCGCGGCTCTCGTATCCGGCTGCACGAAAGACGATTCGGCCACCACGGCGGGTCCGGCGCCCACCGGCCAGTTGCCCGAGGGCGCGCAGATCGTGAAGGAGTCGGCGAAGACCACGCAGACCCTGCACAACGTGCACCTGAAGATCAACGTCAAGAACCTGCCCGACCTGCCGGTGGAAACCGTGTCCGCCGACGTCACCAACGAGACACAGGGCTCGGGCGCGGCGATGGGCGAGGCGAAGGTCAAGCTCACCCCCGAAGCCTCCTTCACCGAGGCGAAATTCCTTGTGGTGGACAAGGTCCTCTACACCCAGACCGGCGGCCGCTACGTGCCCGCGGGTCCGGCCGAGAAGGTCTACGATCCGGGCGTCATCCTGGACAAGGACAAGGGCATCGCGAATGTGATCGCCAATATCCAGAACGCGAAGACCGAGGGCCGTGAGGTGATCGACGGCATCAACACCGTCAAGGTTTCCGGCACCATCGACGCCGCCGTGATCGACCCGATCGTGCCGCGCATCGGCCAGAACGCGGGCACCATGCCGATCACCGTGTGGATCCAGGACACCGCCCCGCCTGCCTCCGATTCCACCAAGCCCTCGGATGCGGCCTCTACCGGCGACGGCCCGAATCTTGTTCGCGCCGTGGTGAAGAAGGACCAGGGCGAGGTCACCGTCGGCCTGTCGAACTGGGCCAAGCCGGTCAACATCATCAAGCCCGCCGGCTGATATTCGCCGGTAATACCGGATCAACCCACACCGGTCCGGGGTCAGCGGAACCTGGCACGCAGTGCCCTCCGCAGCCCCGGGCCGGTGTGTCGTCTGGGTGTCGTCAGCGGTAAACGAATCACGAACGCACGAGTGCGCATCCAATAAGAGAATGTTCAGCGAGATGCAAGGCGCCACAAGGACTATACGTGTCGGGACGCTGGTCGGCAGGCAACACGCATCGGAAGCCGATCGGACACGAAGGAAGAACTAATGACGATCGATGATCGACCTGATGAAGCGGAGCGCGAGCTCCCGCCACCGCCGGGCCCGGGGGGTCGTCCTCCCGTCAACAACGTATGGGTTTATAACGGAAGAGCCTACGACCTGAGCGAGTGGATCTCCAAGCATCCAGGTGGTGAATTCTTCATCGGCCGCACGAAAAATCGCGATATCACCTCGATCATCGGTTCCTACCACCGTGATCCGGAAAAAATCGGGCGGATGATCGAGCGTTACAGTCTCGGTCGCGATGCTACGCCCGAGGACATCCATCCCAAGAACAACGCCCCCGACTTCCTGTTCAAGGACGGCTTCAACAGCTGGGACGACACCCCGAAGTACAAGTTCGACAACAAGTCCGATCTGCTGCACCAGGTGAAGGCCCGGCTCGAGGAGCCCGAGCTGGCCGCGCGACTGAAGCGCATGGACCGCGCGTTCGACATCGTCGTGGGCGTGCTGATCTTCGCCTACATCGCTGTGCAGGCGCTGCGTCTCTACGACACGAGCTGGATGCCGTTGCCTGCCTTCGTGATCGCGATGGTGCTGCTGCGCAGCTCGCTGGCGGGCTTCGGCCACTACGCGATCCACCGCGCGCAGAAGGGCTTGAACAAGTACGCGGTCAACGCCTTCGACATGAACTATGTCGCACTGTCTTTCGTCACCGCCGACGGCCACGCGCTGCTGCACCACCCGCACACCCAGAGTGAAGTCGACATCAAGAAGAACGTCTTCACGATGATGATGCAGATCCCGCGCCTGTACCGGGTGCCGGTGCACACGGTGCACAAGTTCGGACATCTGTTGACGGGCATGATCATTCGGCTCCTCGATGTCTGCCGGCTCACCCGCAAGGTGGGCATCAAGGACATGTACGGCAGCTGGCGCGGCGCGCTGCCGCACTTCATCGGCTCGTTCGGGATGCGGTTCCTGCTGGTGGCCGAGTTCGTGGCCTTCGCCTTCGCGGGCGATCTGCTCGCCTGGGGCCTGCAATTCGTGATCACGCTGTGGATCAGCACCTTCATGGTGGTGGCCAGCCACGACTTCGAGGTCCCGACCGAGGAACTGCACACCGAGACCGAGGACTGGGCGGTGAACCAGCTCGAGCAGGCCTACGACCTGACCGTGGTCGGCAACAAGTACGTCGACTGCTTCCTCTCGGCCGGGCTGAGCTCGCACCGGGCGCACCACGTACTTCCGTTCCAGCGCAGCGGGTTCGCCAATATCGCCTCGGAGAACGTGGTGCGTGAGGAAGCCGCGAAGTTCGGCGTGGAGTGGCTGCCCGCCAAGAGCTTCTTCGGAGATCGTTTCCCCAAGCTGTGCCGGACCTACCTGCTCGCACCTTCTCGTGCGGCCGAGGAGAACCGGTGGGGTTTCGTGCGCGAACACTGCGCACCGTCAGCGCTGAAGACCTGCGTCACCTACACCGCGCAGGGCTTCTCCGGCATCGGAACCGTCTGACCCGGCCGTTGCCACCTCTGATCTGTCTCGAAAGGATAAGTGCCCGTGTCTGTTTCCTTTGACCTGCTCCGCACGCCCGACGTCGAGCGCGGGCACGACCTGCTACCACCCACGCCGCCGACGACCGTCGGCGTGATCGAAGCGGTCGCCACCGGTTCGCCCTCGCTGGTCGTCGATCAGTCCGTGAACGCGGGCCGGGTCGCCGACATGTTCTCCGATCCCGCGCAGCGCCAGCGCATTCCGCGAATCTACGCCAAGACCAGGATCGACACCCGTCGCCTGGTGATCGACCCGCTCGATCCCGATTTCCTCGAGTTCAGTCGCAAGCCCGGCACCATCCGGGAGCGGATGAACCTGTTCCTCGAGCACGCGGTGCCGTTGGCGGTCGACGTGGCACGGCGCGCGGTCGCGGGACTGGAGAATCCGGCCGACGACATCGGCCAGCTGATTTTCGTGACCAGCACCGGCTTCATCGCCCCTGGCGTCGACGTCGCGGTGGTCAAGCAGCTGGGCCTGTCGCCGACGGTCGGCCGGATGGTCATCAACTTCATGGGCTGCGCGGCGGCCATGAACGGCATTCGCGCCGCCGTCGACTACGTCCGGGCGCATCCGGACAAGAAGGCGATGGTGCTGTGCATCGAATTGAGTTCGGTCAACGCCGTTTTCGACGACGACGTCAACGATGTGATCACCCACAGCCTGTTCGGTGACGGCTGCGGCGCGGTGGTGATCGGCGCCAACCAGGTGCACAAGCCACTCGCGCCCGGCAGCGTCGTGATCCGCGACAGCTTCAGCCACCTGTTCGACGACGCCGAGGACGGCATCGTGCTCGGTGTGAAGGACGCGGGCATCACCTGCGAACTGGCGACCAGCCTGCCCGACTACATCTACCGCGGTGTCGACCCGGTGGTCTCGGAGGTGTTGGCGCGCAACGGACTCGGCAAGTCCGATATCGAGTTGTGGGCGATCCACCCTGGTGGTCCCCGCATCATCGAGGAGTCGGCGCGTTCGCTCGGCATCCCCGCCGAACTGGCGGCGCCGAGCTGGGAGGTGCTCGCCGAGCACGGCAATATGCTCAGTGTCTCGCTGATCTTCGTGTTGGAGCGGATGATCCGCGACGCGCAGACGGCGGCACCGATCTCGACCGGTGTGGCGTTCTCGTTCGCACCCGGTGTCACCCTCGAGGGCATCGTGTTCGATGTCATCCGCAGCTGAGAGCGCAGTCAAGTCATGCATCTGCTCCGTTTTCTCGCCGCGCTGTCGCCGGCCAGGATCGCGGCCGTCGTCGCCGCGGGCCTGATCTGCGGCGCCGCCAACACCTACCTGGTCACGCTGATCAACGCGGTCGTCTCGCCGCGCCCGCAACCGGACAATCTGCTGCTCCACTTCGGGGCGACGGGTCTGGTGATCCTCGTCAGCGGTGTGCTGTCGCAGGTTCTGCTGATCCGGCTCTCCCAGGACGCGATCTACCGGCTGCGCAGCGATCTGAGCTCCGGCATCGTCTCCGCCCCACTGGAACACCTCGAACGGCTCGGCATGCATCGTCTGATGGCGACGCTCACCGAGGACGTGCGTTCGCTGTCGCAGGCCGTCACCGCCATCCCGTCGATCTGCGTGGATGTGGCGACGATCGTCGGCTGCTTCGTGTTCCTGGCGGTGGTGTCGGGACCGATCTTCGCGGTCACGGTGGGCGGCACATTGGTCGGCATCGCGTGTGTGGAACTGGTCCTCAAACGGGTTCGCGGTATCTACCGGGAAGCCCGTGAGAACGAGGACGCGCTGTTGCGATCGTTCCAAGCCGTGACCCTCGGCATCAAGGAACTGAAGCTGCACCGTGGTCGGCGTCGTGACTTCATGGACCGGCACCTGCTCGGTTCTGCGGGCACGCTGCGCGATCAGAACACCGACGCGGGCTCGAAGTTCTCCTACGCCCAGGGCTTCGGCCAGGCGTTGCAGTTGGGCACGATGGCGCTGATCCTGTTCGTCATCGCGGCCGCACTGGATCTGCCGCGCGAGACGATGGTCGGCTACGTGCTGGTCACCACGTTCCTGGCGATGCCGATGCAGAACTTCATGCACCGCATCCCCGACCTGCTGCGCGGTGATGTGGCGCTGGCCAAGATCCGTGCGATGAACCTGTCGATGACGACGCTGCACGACGAGGAGTCGCTGCCGTATTCGGAGCGTCCAGCGGCAGGGGAGGCCAAGCTGGAACTGACCAACGTCAGCTACATCTATCGCGCGGAGGCGCCCTCGCAGGTGCCACCGCCGCCGGGATCGCATGGGCCGGGCGGGCATCCGCCGCGTCCCGGGATACCGCCGCGTGAGGGTAACGGCAGGCCGCCGCATCCGCATCCCGCTCATCCCGGTGCCCATCCGGGTGGCGGTCAGGTGGATGTCAACGGCAAGAACTGGGTCGACCACGGTGGCACCGATGTGCGTCCGCTGGCTCCGCCGCCCGGACTCGACGAGTCCGACGACGCCGGTTTCCGGCTCGGTCCGATCGACCTGGTTTTCGAGCCGGGCCAGATCACGTTCATCGTCGGTGGCAACGGCAGCGGGAAGTCGACGCTGGCCAAGCTGATCACCGGTCTGTATGTGCCACGCTCGGGGTCGTTGTCGCTCAACGGGGAGAGGATCGACCACGACAACATCGAGTGGTACCGGCAGAATTCGTCGGCGGTGTTCACCGATTTCCATCTGTTCGAGGACTACCTGGGTTTCGACCGCCCCGGTATCGACGCCGACGTCCAGCGTTATCTCGACGAGTTGCAGATCGCGCACAAGGTGACCGTGCAGGACGGGCGGTTGTCGACGGTCGATCTGTCACAGGGGCAGCGCAAGCGCCTGGCCCTGCTCACCGCACTGCTCGAAGACCGCCAGATCTATGTCTTCGACGAATGGGCGGCTGATCAGGAGCCACGCTTCCGCGACGTGTTCTACCACGAGATCCTGACCGATCTGAAGCGGCGCGGAAAGACCGTCATCGTGATCACCCACGACGACCGGTACTTCGATTGCGCCGACCAATTGGTGAAGCTCGACTTCGGTCTCGTCGCTGTGTAGTGCGTGAACGCCGGCCCCACGCGGGGCCGGCGTTTTCGTGTGTCAGGCGATGTCGCGGTACTCGGCGATGCGGCGCGACATCGGCGGCCTGTCGGCCAGACTCACCTCGGAAGGTGTTCGCCGCCAACCGGTTTCCTCGGGCAGGAACTGCACGAGACCGATCCCGGAATCACGGATGCCGAGTCGGTCGAGCAGAGTCGCCACGACCTGGCGGCTCATCACCGCGAGTTCGTGCGTCGGCCGATTGCGGTGCACGCGGATCCCGAGGTCGACCTGGGCGATGGCCGACAAACCGCGTCGCTGCCAACAATCGAGCAGGATCCCGATCTCCGCGCCGTACCCGCTGGCAATGGAGATCTGGCCGAGAAACGCACGGGTAGTGGCACATTCGCCGCCGAGCGGCTGGATGATCTCGGCCAACGCGGGCGCGAGCGCGGTGAGCAGCGGGCGCGCCATCAACTGGGTGACCCGTCCGCCGCCATCGACGTCATCTGTCATCGGCCTGCGATAGAAACCCTTGACCAGGGTGATCTGCGGGTCGGTGAGCAACGGTGCGAGCAGGGTGGGCACGAACATCGGATCGGGTTCGATGAGATCCGCGTCGAGAAAGACGATCAGGTCTCCGGTGCACACCGCCATCGACCGCCACAGCACCTCGCCTTTGCCCGGCCGTATCGCCACGCCGGGCAATGCCTGCTCCCGCGTGTAGACCTCGGCGCCGGCGGCGCGTGCCCGCGCGATGGTGCGATCAGCGGACCCGGCATCGAGCACGATCAACTCATCGACCAGCCCACCGAGCAGCGGCCGAACAGAAGCGACCACCCCGGCGACGGTGTCCTCGTCATCCAGCGCGGGCACCACCACCGAGACCCGACGACCGGACTTGCGGTCGTTCAGTTCACGGATATCCATCCAGCCAGTCAACGACACACTCGCCCCCGCCGCCACCGGTGCGCGCCGATCCTGTGACCGACTCCAACGGTTTTCCGACAGGGGTTGGTCATACCCACAGGTCCGGGCCGGTTACCGAGTGCGGGACCGGCGGCGGCCCCTGCGGGTACCGTGGGGCTCAGTCGACTGGCAGAGGGGCGGAATCATGAGCGGGAGTGCGGCAACGATGGTCGAGGTTTCCAAAGGGTCCAAGACGGATCTCGTCGACGGGCAGTACACGGTGCGCCTGGATCTCGACAGCCCGGCCGGGGCGGTCGACATCGCCGCGGTGTTGTTGACCGCCGACGGCAAGGTGCGCTCCGATGCCGACTTCGTGTTCTTCAACAATCCGTCGTCCTCCGGTGTTCGTTTGGAGTCGGATGCGGTTGTCGCGGTCGATTTTTCGGCGCTGCCCGCCGAGATCCATCGAGTGGTGATCACCGGAAGCACCGAGGCGCAGGGGATTCGGTTCGGCGCGGTCACCGGTCTGCGCGTCTCGGCTGTCGGTGCGAGTCAATCGGTGAGTTTCGTGCCACCGGGTCTGGACTCGGAGACGGTGCTGCAAGCTGTCGCGCTGTATCGCCGGGGGAGTAGTTGGCGGCTCGACGCGATCGGGCAGGGCTACAGCGCCGGGCTGGCGGCGTTCGCCACCGATCACGGCATCGTCGTCGATGCCGAGGAAGAACCGGGCGATTCGCCTTCGAATGTGACCGAAGTGCCTGCGCCCCAGCATGTTAGGCCCCCCGCTCCGTCGGTCGATCTGCGCAAAGTCGATGTCGTGCTGACCAAGGATTCGCCGGACCGCCGGGCCACCATCGATCTGCGCAAGGGCGATTCCGGCTATGTCCTGACCGTCGGCCTCGAATGGGACGGGCGCGGTGCGAAGTACGACGCGAACGGTCGGGTCACCGAGTTCGGTACGGGCGACCTGGACGTGTACTTCTTCTGCCGCAACGAGATCACCGGCGACTATGTGGTCCTCAGCGGCGAGAAGGGTCACCAGGGCGACATCACGCAGTGGCCGTTCATCCACCACCAGGGCGACACCCGCGGTCCCGGCGCGAACAACCTCCCCGCGACTGAACAGGTCACCGTCCGCCCCACTGAGAACGGCGACCTGCTCCTCAACGTTTACCAATCCGTAGACAACGGAGCGGGCGCCATCGACAAATTCGGCAATCCCCGAGTCCGAGTCCGCTACGGCCGTCCCGGCCCCGACGGTCTGCCCGACAAGGACGCCGACCAGATCACCGTCATCATCGGCAACGGGAAGAGCTCGTTCTGGGCCACCGTCGCCCACATCGACGTCCGCGACGGCATCCTCACCGTCGACGGCACCATCTACTACAGCCGAGCCTTCAGCGAACGCATGCCCGTTCTCGACACCAACGGCACCTGGGTCCGCTCCGCCAAGAACGGCCCCGTCGGCCGCAGCAAGAAGGCCAACGGTCTGGGCTTGAGCCGCTACGAAGGGCAGTGCCCGACCTCTCGCTGAGCTGAAAACCGCCCCCGAGACCAGTCGAGGGCTGGGCTACATCGCTAGCTCGAGCCAGCCGACTCGTCCTTCGAGCAGCCCTCGCAGAGCAATCGCTTCGCTTCGACGGCCGTCAGCTGGTCCGGGGGAAAGAGTTCGGCGCAGCTCGCGCAACGCTTCCTACGGGTCGATGGCGGCAACGGAGGACCATATTGCGAGAGAGCGGAGAGATCGAATGTCCACTCCTTCTCGGAGCGGACACGCCATTGCTCGAACTGCTGCTCGAGATAGAGATCGGTTTGCGTCGGGGTCCAACCATTCACCTCGGCCAGGTGACTGCGGGCTCGCTCTCCCCGGCCACCGGCATACTCCCGGCCTATGTGCTTGACGGCATGGCAGTCCGCGCACAGCGCCTCGAGCCGGACCAAACGCTGGATCTGTTGCTGGTCATCATATTCCCAGACCTCGTTGCAATCCGGAGCCCGCCGCCCGACACCATCGCAGATCTCACACTGGTTGCCTGCCGCCTCGCACACGATCCCTCGAAGCCGCTTCCACTCCCTCGCGGACAACTCCGACCGCAAGTTGGCGCCCGACCGCGTCTTCGGAACCAGTTCGACGGCGAGCCGCGGAGGAGACGGGCGAGTCGTCGGCGTAGTCACCTGGAGTGCCCGCGAACTCGTCGTAGTGCCGACGAATCTACGGCGTCTGCTGCTAACCAGGGCCACCAACATGATCAGCACGGCGGATAAGACAACGCCGACGATTCGAATCATGCGAGTGATCGTGTCACTCAATCCGCATGTTGACGTAGCAATCAGAAGGATGTCGGTTCGCAAATCCGGGAAGCTCCTGGAATTCGATCCGGCGGCCGTGCAGTGCCCACGGGGCACTGGCTCCGTCGAGTGGCGCAGAACGGTGTCATCATCTTTCGGGATCGGCGACCTGACGGTGCGCGAGAATGATTCCTCCGAGTTTGCTCTCGGCTGAGCTGAGGGTTCTGTATGTATCGATGACGAAGCCGGCGTCCTTGAGCCACGCGTGCATCTGTCTGTGCTGGCGACGATGGACATAGAGATTCATCGGGCGCCCGCCGTAGCCCTGGGTCAGCAGGTGCGACTCGTCTCCGACGTGGAAGCCGAGTAGCAGCGGACCGCCGGGCCGAAGCACTCGCTGGAAATGTGTGAAGACCGAACGGATCTCATCGTCGGGGATGTGGATCAGCGAGTACCACGCAAGAAGGCCGGCCATCGAGGCATCGGCCAGGGCCAGGTTTGTCATGCAGCCGAGATCGAATCGCAGGCCGGGGTGATCGCGGCGGGCCACCTCGATCATTGCGGGCGACAAGTCGATTCCGAACACGTCCATGCCCAGCTGACTCAAGTGAGCGGCGATCCGTCCCGTCCCGCACCCCACATCCACAACTGGTCCCGCGCCCTGGGCCTGCACCAGATCGGCGAACGATGTCAGGACAGCGCGCTCTTCAGGTGTTTCATCCAGAAGTCCGCGCGTCAGTTCTGCATAACTATCAGCGATGTTGTTGTAAGACGTGCGCGTGTCTTCCCGCCAGCCATCTACGTTCGTTCCCATCCCCATGGACACAGCTAACCAGGCCAATCGAGACGATCCCCAAGTTCGGCCCGAATCGCGCACATGCTCTGACCACCACAAGCCATCTCGGCAGCCGGAAGTCCAGTCGACGATGTGTTTGCCCAGGTGGTTTCAGTCGCTGCGGAGCCGGGCGTGGAGGTGCATATCGTGACGGCCGTCGCTATGGCGACCGGCTCCACGCAGCGTGCCCTCGAAGGCGAATCCGCACTTCACTGCCACCCGGCACGATGGCGGATTCTGGACCGAGTGGGTGAGCTCGATTCGGTCGAACCCGATGTCGTCGAAAGCCCAGCGGGTCAACGTGTTTGCGGCGCGGGGTGCGATTGAGCGCCCGCGCCAGCCGGGCAGGGTCCAGTAGGCGAGCTCGGTGACACCCTCGGCGAGGTCCGACTGCCGCAGTCCGATGCGTCCGGCGACTTCTCCGTTGCTGGTGACGGCCCATTGGCCGTTGCCAGTGGACCAAGCCGCGCCCCATCGATGAATCCATTGGCGGACCTCTTCGATGGACTCGGCGGTTCGAACATGCCAATGGCGGACCGCGGGGTCTCGGAATGCTTCGTACACGGTGCGCGCATCGGCGGCGGTCCAGGGGCGCAATGCCAGGCCGTCGGCGCCGGTGAGTGTGGGCTGGGCGGTGGTGAACGTGCCGGGATCGATCACGGCCGACATCAACTCGGGCATGTCTGCATTGTCCGCCCGGGGAGGCCGCGGTGTGAGCATGGCGAGACCGACCCTGGCTGCTCCGGAACGGGGCCACGTCCGATCGACGACAGCGCGTTTCC
This sequence comes from Nocardia salmonicida NBRC 13393, assembly GCF_001613085.1. Lineage (GTDB taxonomy): Bacteria > Actinomycetota > Actinomycetes > Mycobacteriales > Mycobacteriaceae > Nocardia > Nocardia salmonicida. Next base: position 571,486 of record NZ_BDBR01000002.1, on the reverse strand, counting down.
CTCGAGGCGCATTCGCATGCCGTCGAACGAAGGGTGTTGCGCAGCAACGCTTCTCTTGCGGCTGCGCGGATGACCTGGGCGACCAGAACTCGGTCTACACCCGCGCGGCCTGGACCAATGGGACAAGCGCAACGTTGAGGGCACGCGCCTCTGGTGCGCATCGCGAATGTCACCGGCCGCGAGGAACTTCGGGAGGCCATCCGAGGTGGTATCCGACCGCCGCCGACCACCCTGCCCCTCTTGATTGGTGCGCCAGGAGGAGTTCAGCGGGCGCCGTGGCCGGTTCTCGGGCGCGGCGGTGCGTAACGCGCGGGGGTCCGGATCCGACCGCAATGGTGTGAGCTGGGCTATCGAGGACGGGACGGGGGGCGCGTGACGGCCGGTCGGATGAGACGAACAGCCGTGGTGGCCGGGGCCGCGGGCGTTCTCGGGCTCCTCGGATACGGCGGGCTTGCTGCTGCTCAGCCGACTGTCCGCCCCAGCGAAAAGGTCGCTGTCGTCGCAGGACTCGGCTCCACCGAGGTTCCGGGTGGTGATGGACTCGGCACCGGCGACGCCGTCCGGTTCGTCGCGGGTCCGGGAGACCACGGTCATGGCGGGAACAACGGCAACTCGAACGCTGGCAGCGGGAACGGCAACCAGGGAAAGGGTGGTGGTAATCAGGGCAACAACGGGAATCAGAACCCGGGCAGCGGGAACGGCAACCAGGGTAACGGTGGTGGTAATCAGGGCAACAACGGGAATCAGAACCCGGGCAGCGGGAACGGCAACCAGGGAAATGGTGGCGGTAACCAAGGCAACAACCCGAACCCAGGCAATGGCCCGGAGCCGCAGGCGCTTGCCCCGGAATCCGCTCCCGAAGCCCCTGCCCCTGCCCCTGGCGCACCATCCGTACCCGTACCGCCCGAGCCGAAGGCTGCCCAGCCGGATACTGCCGAACCCGACAGCGACTCACGCAGCGGTGGCGGCGCAGCACCGCCGGTCCGATCGGCGCCCGGGGGAGTCGGCGAGTCGCCCGGGGGAGTCAGCGAGTCGCCCGGATCACCAGCTCCCGGCGGAGTCGGTGGTCCACCCGCGTCCGCGCCTGGCAGCGGCGGTGCAGCGGTTCCGGTCCACGAGGTCGAGCCCACCAGCGATACGAGCAACCTTCCCGAGCCGAATCTCCTCTCGGTGATCGGCGGTCTCCTAGCCTTGGGGATCGCCGGTGGCGGATCGGCCGCGGTCAGCTTCCAAGGCGCTGCCCAGGCTCAGGCCCGCATCGATGCCGCCCGAGCCGAGTTCTTCGGACCGCGTGCGTGATCGTGGGCTGCATGCCGCGTCGGTGCGCGGGCGTGCGGGCGCTCGGCCCCGTCGGTGATCTCCCGCCGATCCGGGCGTAGATAGGACTCGGGTTGTCCGGCTGTCAGCTGGCCCGCGATCGACTGCAGCGCAGGCAGACTGACGTCGGCGGCGCGCAGAACACGCGTTGCGATTCGACCGGTCTATCCTGTCTCATCGTCGCGCTCCTGTGGTCGGTCGTCCAGGTTCGCAATGGCAGTGTTGAATGCGTCGATATCATCGGTTGAAGGTGGTTCCCTGGAACGGGGTGGCCGGCCGGTTGTGATCAGCGGTCCTGGCTCGTCGCCCGGGAGGCGACCAGTTCGGCGAAGGCGGTGGCGACGAGGGCGACAGAGTGATCGGTGTCCGCGCTCAGTGCCCGCAAGGTCGTCAGCGCGCGGGTGCCGGGCAGCTCCACCAGTGCCTGGATGAGCCGGATTCGGATGCCTGCGTCGTCCTCGTGTGCGGTCAGCGCGTCGGTCAGCGCGCCCAGTATTCGATCTGCGGATGCCGGGTCCCCCGACAGCGCGCCGAGCACTTCGCCCGCGTCGACATCGTTGGTGCCCGCGATCACCATGGCCACCAGGACCGGCTCGGCCGCGGTCACCCCGCGGGTACCGGCGGCGAGGGCGGCGGGGCCGCGGACAGCGGAGTCCGGGTCCTTGATCGCGGCGGTGAGCAGCTCGGTCGCGGCGTCGCCCGGGATCTCCGCCACTGCCAGCACAGCCCGGCGCCGGACCTCGACGTCGGGGACGGACAGCCCGGTCGCGAGCCCGACCAGGCCGTCGTCACCGGCCCGCGACAGCGCCCAGCGCAGGGCGCCTGCCATGTTCGGTTCGGTCTCGGCGAGCACGGCCGCGGCCAGCAGGTCGGTCGGTACCGGCTCGTTGTCGGCCGGGTTCAGCACCGCCTGTAGGCGACGGTGCGGGTCGGTCGAGCCGAGAGTGCGCACGAGTTGCACGATGCGCAGCACATCGCGCCAGTCTCCGGGCTCGGCGTTCTCGACCGCGCGCAATCGTTCGAGCAGTTCGCGCTCGCGCACCAGCCGCTCCTCGGTGCGTCGGATGAGATCGCTGACCAAGGTCCGCGGCGTGAACGACTGGTCTGCCAGTACCTGGGCGATCTCGCGCAGCGAGAGGCCCAGGGAGCGCAGGCTTTCCACGTGAAAGATGCTGCGGATGTCGGCATCGGAGTACTGGCGGTAGCCGCCGACGGTGCGCCCGGTGGGGCGAACCAAACCGAGCGAGTCGTAGTGGCGCAGCATTCGGGTGCTGACTCCCGAACGCCGCGCCACCTCGCCGATCAGCACGGCGCGCCGTCGAGCGCCGCGACCCGCTTCGCCGCGTCGACATCGAGATCGAGATCGAAGGCGGCGTCCGGGTCGCGCAGCAACTGCTCGGTGGCCTGTGCGTGCGCTCGCACGTGCGGGTCGGTGCTGCGCGCCGCCCGATGCAGTACCGCGAGGATCACCTCGCCCAGCGTGGTCAGCGCCCGGCTCAGACTGCGCTGAACCTCCCGATCGCCGCGCCCGAATTGGGTGGACAGTTCGGTGGCCAGCGCCTCGCGCTCGGGGTCCGGCACGAGAACAACCGCTGCGCGCCACGCGCTGCGCGCCACGTCGTCGTCGGGATCGCGCAGCAGCGCCGGGGTGATCGCCGGCCAGACCGCCGGATCGCCGATCTTGGACAGTGTGTGCAGCGCCTGGCTGCGGGCCTGGGCACCGTCGGATTCCAGTTCGGCGCGAAGCCGGGGCACGGTCAGCTCGGTGGGGAGCCTGGTCAGCGCCCAGGTGAGCATGTCGCGGACGAAGAAGTCCGGCTCCACGGCACAGCGGTCGATCAGTGCCCCGAGCAGCGCCGGGCCGGGATGTGTGCCCGCGATCAGCGCGGCCTGCAGCCGGGTCGACGTATTCTCCGCGCTCAGTGCGGCGAGCAGCCGCGGATCTACCGATTGTCCTGGTGTCGAGTTCATGGGAACCACCTCCTGCCTCCAGTGAAGACGTTGTCACTGTGTCAGGGTCAAGCGCTGGATCGTGTCAGGCTGCTCATGGCAGACCCCTCGGTGAGTCGAAAACCACCCGATAGTCCCTACGGCCCCGGGTTACGCTCGAATCGACGTTTCCGACGACGAGGGGACACGAAACACGATGAGCGGCACAGTGATCGCGGTGAACAGCAATGGCGAGTACTCGTTCACCAAGCCGACCAGGCCCAGCATTCGGCTGTTGACCGGCCTCGGCGTAGAAGGCGATGTCCACGCCGGAACGACGGTCAAACACCGCTCTCGTGTCGCGAAGGACCCGACCCAACCGAACCTGCGGCAGGTGCACCTCATGCACGAGGAGCTGTTCAGCGAAGTCGCCGAACACGGATTCGAGCTATTCCCCGGCGATCTCGGTGAGAACATCACCACCAGCGCCATCGATCTGCTCGCACTACCGGTAGGCACGCTGCTTCGTATCGGCTCCGACGCGGTGGTCGAGGTAACCGGCCTGCGCAACCCGTGCGTGCAGATCGACAGATTCCAAGACGGGCTTTTGAAGCGGCTCGTCCATCACGACGCGGCAGGCACCGTTGTGCGCAAAGCCGGAATCATGGGCGTGGTCACCGCAGGCGGCGAGGTCAGACCCGGCGACAGCATTGTCGTCGAATTTCCGCCTGAGCCGTGGAAGGCGCTGGACCGGGTCTAGGCAGCGGAAACCTCTCGGCAGTCGGGGTTGATGGCCAGCCGTCGACCCTCGGATTCGGTCGGCGAATTCAGGCTTGCACCTGACGTAGCGTCAGGTTCTACCGTCGACGATGCCGACGCACAGTGCGTCGGTGGAAGTGGGATGAAACGGATGAACCAGCGCGGAACCGGGCGTCTGTGGAAGGTCGGTGAGCTCGCGGCCGAGGCCGGTCTGACCGTACGGACGCTGCACCATTACGACCGCATCGGGTTGGTACATCCTGCGGAGCGAAGCAGCACTGGTCACCGGCTCTACACCGCGGGCGATGTCGAGCGGCTGTACCAGGTACTCGCCTTGCGTCAGCTTGGCCTCGGGCTGGATCAGATCGCCGACGTGCTCGCGGGCGCCGTGGTGATGCTGCGGGTATTGGCTGCTCATCGCGACTATCTGGCCGCGCAGCTGGCCGCGACCCGGGACCTGCATGCCCTGGTCGCCGCACTGGCTGCCACAGCGGACAGCCGCTCGGACGCATCCACAGAGCACTTCCTGGATTTGATCAGGAGGACCGTCATGGTCGACGACACCATCAAGCAATATTTCACCGAGGAGCAGGTGACTCAGCTCGCGCTGCGCCGGGAAGAGCTCGGTGAACCGCGTATTCAGCAAGCCGAAGCGGACTGGGCCGTGCTGATCCCACAGGTCGACGCGGCGATAGCGGCGGGAATGGACCCGACCTCACCCGAGGCGCAGCACATGGCGGCGCGATGGATGGAGCTGTTGGAAGGGTTCCACGGCGGTGACACGGGCCTGCGCGACAGCATGTACCGGATGCAGGCCGAGGAGTCCGAGCGCATCGAGAGCGAGTACTGCGGACCCTCACCCGCGCAGATCGAGTTCATCACGACCGCGAACGCCGCACGCGGGTAGCGGTTTCGGCGATGCCGTGCGGGCGGCACGGCTGAACGTGGAACGTCGTGTGGGCCAGCCGGTGTAGAGATGGAGCGCCTCTTTTGATGGCTATCTGAATTGATGTGTTGCACCGCAACGGAATTCACCATCGAAGGAGACTCTGATGTCTAGTCTGTACACCGTCCTCACCCTGGTGACCGCGACGGCGACCGGCCTGGGGTGCTGGATGAACTACATCCGCCATCCCGTTCCGGTCGCCGCAGCGAAAGTCGTCCGGGTGCCGGAGTCTTGGATTGTGGTGATGGGCACGCTGCTGGGCGCTGGTGCGCTCGGACTACTTGTCGGGTTCGTCGTTCCGGTGCTGGGGCTAGCCGTCGCGACCCTGGCCGTCACGCTGAACTACCGGCTCGGCTGACGCTCCCGGCCACACTCGACATCATGAGCAAGCTGATGCACTCGACGCTCACAGCAGCAGAAGTGTCATTGTTGTCCGTGCCTCTATGTTTCGGCGTCGACGAGATCGGGCGGCGGTGGTAGGTGCCTTCAGTGCGGTTCGCGGCCTGCGGCGACCCGGCCCGCGACATGGCGTACGTCGCGGTGCGAGATCAACCACTCACCCTCGTGCTGCTCGAACTCGTCTCGGACCAGTCCGATGACGGTCCAGTCCGCCGGGCGGCCCACGTCGGTGCTCGAGAACCAGTGCCAGACAGTGGCATACGCTGTGAGCAGTGGTTTGTCACCGTTCCACTCGATGGTGGCTTGCCCGATGACGTGGGCTACCAGGGCGCGCTGCGATTTGGGAACCCGGCTCATGTGATCGGTGAACTCGTCACGGCCGTGAAAGAACACCGGCGGGCCCGGCATGATTCGATACTCGATCAACGCGTCGGGGGTGAAGCACTCGCTGAACCGTTCGCTCTCCTGGGTGTCGGCGATCCGGAAGAATTTGAAGAACGTTCGGAAGATCGCCCGCTCCGCTTCGATCGTGGTAAGCAGATTGTCGTGTACCGCGGTCACATCGGTCCTTTCTCTGCCGAGCGACAACGCGTCGCGCGGCGCGTGTTTCGGTGGTCGACTTCGGCGTGATTCCGAAGCTCAGGGAGCCTCCGGCGTCCCATAGGCGCGCAGGAAGGTGTCGACAGCAGCGGCGGCGACGGCACGCATCTCGGCGGTGGAGACCTTGCGGGTGCCGAGGCGGGTGCGCCCCTCCATGGGACCGGTGATCAGTACGAGGAATTGCTCGGCGGCGGTCCCCGGATCGCTCGGGCGCAGGCGACCCGACAGCGACAAGCGCGCCAGTCGATCCGCGATTGCTTCGCCGAGCTGATCAGAGGTCCGGCTCACCACGACATCCATCAGATCGGGGAACTGCGCGACCTGCCCGTAGGTGAGCCAGCGCAGCGACCGGGACCGCTCAGTACAGCAGGACCGGATCAGTCGGTACGCCACGTCTTCCAGGGTGGCGCGCAGATCGTCACCCGGGTTCCGCAACCGCTCGATCACCGCCAGATTCTCGGCCAGCACCGCGTCGCCGACAGCGGCCAGCGTGTGCCGGAACAGCGTTTCCTTGTCGTTGAGGTGGTTGTAGATCGTTGGTTTGGCGACGCCGGCGACTTCGGCGATCTCCTGCACGCACGCCTGCGCGTAACCACGGCGAGCGAAGACGACGAACGCCGCCTCCAGAATCGCCTGCCGCTTGTCGATCCGTCCCCGCGAGGCCGACTGTCCGGTCGGTGGTGTTGCTACAGCCATCCATGAACTATAGCTCAATCATGTCAAAAATTTACTAGCGGGTTCAGTTTTATATACCGGGTGGCAATTTTCTGAGTGGGATTTCAAAGTGAACCGGTGAGTTCAAAAGTTAAGCGGTGATCTCACGCGTGCCAACTCTTGTCGGTGCGTGTCAGGACCACTCGGCGCTCACTACGCGGCAGCGCCGTCGGCGAACGAGTAAGTGGTGACCACACACCGGATACCTAGCCGCGCAGGGAGCTACACCTGATGACTACTTCGACTTCCACGAAGGACGATGAGACCGAAGCGTTGTATCCGCAGCGCTGGGCCCCTATCTGCTGGCCTTCGAGGCCGCCCTGATCCCCGCGGCCCGATTGGGCGACCTTGTGGGGGCATTTCTCGTCGGCTTGGTTCTGTTCGCGCTGTCCGGTGCCTGGTTCGCGCTCGGGAACAGTCCGGGCGAACTGATCGTCAGTCGCGCCGCGCAGGGCGCAGCCGCGGCAATTCTGGCGCCACAGGTTCTCGCCAGCCTGTTCGTTCGGCGCTCAGCCTCGCTCTGCCCGCCCCGGCCGCCCAGTCGGAAGGAAACGGATAGCGCTGCCCGTCGTGGGCGACAGCCCGTCAGCCGGATGGTTCCACGCGGTCGCCGAGTAGCTCGTCGCGGCGGTCGTCCACGGTGGCGCGCAGCGCCTCGACGACCGCGGCGACTTCGGGGCGGCGCAGCGTTTCCGGGCGAGTGACGAGCCAATAGGTGAGTTGAACACGGACCTCGTCGGGCAGAACGCGGATGAGGTCGGGGTGGCGGTCGGCCATGAAGCAGGGCAGTAGGCCGATGCCGGCCGCGGCCCGGGTGGCTTCCACATGGACGAAGACGTTGGTAGAGGAGACGGATCTGCGCATGGTGGGAGCGAAGGCGAGAGCCAGGTCGAGATCGTCGACCTGGAGGATGGACTCGATGAAGTAGACCAGCGGGTAGCGGGCGAGTTCGGCGACGGTGGTCGGGACGCCGTGTTCGGCGAGGTAGTCGCGCGAGGCGTACAGGCGCAGGCAGTAGTCGCCGAGCTCGATCGCTACGGCGCGGTGTACCTGGGGTTTACCGACCACCACTTCGATGTCGAGGCCGGTTCGCTGGGTGGATGCTCGTCGGGTCGCGGCGATGATGTCGACGGCGACGCCCGGATGCCTGCGCTGCACGCGCGCGGCGGACGGCGGAGCCAGGTAGGCGCTGAAACCGTCGGTGGCCGAAATCCGCACCACCCCTTCGAGCGTGCGTTCGCCCGCGCTCGAGCCGAGCGATCGGACGGCGGCCTCGACGGCTTCGGCGGCGGTCAGCGCCTCGCGGCCGAGGTCGGTGAGCTCCCAACCACCGGTGACCCGGGTCAGTACCCGCCCGCCCATGGCGTGCTCGAGGGCCGCGATGCGCCGCGAGATCGTCGTGTGGTTGATGCCCAGTTCCTCGGCGGCGGTGATGTAGCGCCCTGACCGGCCGACCGCGAGCAGAACCAGCAAATCGTCAGCGCTCGGTCTGCGCCCCGAAGTCGAGGAAGAATGGCTCACGTGTGCAGTTTCGCAGATTGCTGCTGCGAAACTGGCCATTGTCACCGAGATGGATCTGCACGAATACTCTCCTCACGGATTGTGGGCCACGTCACAGTTGTCTGCTGATGTGGCCTGGAACATCGAAGGAGTAGTGCGATGAGCGTGCGGAACGCGATACGACCGACCGGCGACGACCCGGACGAGGCCCCCACCGGACTACGGCGGGTCGTGGCCGCCTCGATGGCGGGCACCGTCGTCGAGTGGTACGAGTTCTTCCTCTACGGCACCGCCGCGACCCTGGTGTTCAGCAAGGTGTTCTTCTCCAAGGACACCAGCGACCTCGACGCGATCCTGGCCGCCTTCGTCACCTACGCCGTCGGTTTCGCGGCGCGCCCGCTCGGCGGCATCGTCTTCGGCTACTTCGGCGACCGCTACGGCCGCAAACAGCTGTTGCAGGTGAGCCTGGTACTCGTCGGCGCGGCGACCTTCTTGATGGGCTGTCTGCCGACCTTCGCCCAGGTCGGTTACTGGGCACCGGCGATGCTGGTGATCCTGCGCTTCGTCCAGGGCTTCGCGATCGGCGGCGAATGGGGTGGTGCGGTGCTGCTGGTCGCCGAGCACAGCCCGAGTCGCAGTCGCGGTTTCTGGTCGAGCTGGCCGCAGGCCGGTGTGCCCGCGGGCAATCTGCTCGCCACGGTCGTGCTGCTGGTGCTGACCTCGACCCTGTCGGACGCGGCGTTCCTGAGTTGGGGCTGGCGCGTGGCGTTCTGGCTGTCGGCGGTGGTCGTGCTGGTCGGCTACTACGTGCGGACCAAAGTCACCGATGCCCCGATCTTCGTGGCCGCCCAGCAGACGATGGATCAGGCCAAGGCAGCTTCGTTCAGCCCGTTCGAGGTGCTGCGCAAGTACCCGCGTGGGGTGTTCACCGCGATGGGTCTGCGGTTCGGCGAGAACATCATGTACTACCTGGTCGTCACGTTCTCGATCACCTATCTCAAGGTTCACGTGCATGCCGACACCACGACCATCCTGTGGTGGCTGCTCATCGCCCACGCCGTGCACATGGCGGTGATTCCGTTGGCGGGCAGGCTCGGTGACCGTGTCGGGCGCCGCCCGGTCTACCTGGCCGGTGCCGTCGCCGCGGCCACCTGGGGCTTCTTCGCCTTCCCGATGATGGACAGCGGCAACAGCGCGATCATCTTGTCCGCCATCATCATCGGACTGGTGTTCCACGGGTTCATGTATGCCGGTCAGCCCGCGATCATGGCGGAGATGTTCCCGACTAGGATGCGCTACTCCGGTGTGTCGCTGGGTTATCAGGTCACCTCGATCGTGGCGGGTTCGCTGGCGCCGATCATCGCGGTCAAGCTGCTCGACGAGTTCGGTTCGTCGGTGCCGATCGCCTGGTACCTGGCGTTCGCGGCGACCGTCACTGTGATCGCGGTGCTGTGCGCCAAGGAGACCCGTGGTATCGACCTGGAATCTGTGGACCTCGCCGACGCCTCCGCCGCGAAAGGTGTTGCCGCATGACCGATCTCACGGGGCGTAAGGCGCTGGTCACCGGAGGTGCGAGCGGCATCGGCGCGGCGTGCGCGCGCGAATTGGCCGCGCGGGGCGCCGAGGTCACCGTCGCCGATATCGACGGAGTCGGCGCGAAAGCGGTCGCGCACGAGATCAGCGGACACGCCTGGAGTGTCGATCTGCTCGAGGTCGATACCTTGGCCGAATTGCGTCTCGACGTCGACATCCTCGTCAACAACGCGGGCGTGCAGAGCGTGAACCCCATCGAGGACTTCGCGCCGCATCGGTTTCGCGCCATGCAGACGCTGATGGTGGAAGTGCCGTTCCTGCTGATCCGCGCCGCCCTGCCACACATGTACGCCAAGGGTTTCGGGCGGATCGTGAACATCTCCTCGGTGCACGGGATCCGCGCCTCCCAGTTCAAGGTCGCCTATGTGACGGCCAAACACGGGCTCGAGGGGCTGTCGAAGGTGACCGCGCTCGAAGGCGGTCCGCACGGGGTCACCAGCAACTGCGTCAGTCCCGGATATGTGCGAACGCCGTTGGTGGACAAGCAGATCGCTGAGCAGGCGGCCGCGCACGGGATCCCGGAGCAGGAGGTACTCGAGAAGGTGCTGCTCACCGAGAGCGCGATCAAGCGGTTGATCGAGCCGGAAGAGGTCGCGGCACTGGTCGGCTGGCTCGCTTCCGACACCGCGGGCATGGTCACCGGTTCCTCCTACGTCATGGACGGAGGATGGAGCGCGCGATGACCGTGGTCGGTGCCGGATAGGCACGACACTGGACCGGTAGCCCGTCAGTCGCCACACATCATGTGACTGACGGGTCGCTGCCGTCGGGGGTGTCCCTATGGTTTCGTCAGGGGGCTCGGTGTGGGCCGTCGCGGATTTCGGCGAGGAACCGTTCGACGTCGTCGGGGTGTCGGAGCAGTCGCAGGGTTGCGTGGGGAGCGTGGTCGGCGATGGCGGTCGTGATCACCGGGAGGCTGTGGCGGCGGTAGCCGATCAGCCAGCGCCAGAAGGCCAGGTTCTCGCGGGAGCGACGCAGCGCGCGCCATGCGCAGATCCAGAGGGGGAAGTCGAGCAGAACAATGGTGTCGGCGGTCTCGAGTCGCACCTCGAGTGCGTCGAAGGGGCCGAGGTCGCCGTCGAGAATCCACCCTTCGGCGTCGGTGAGCCGCTGCTGGATCGGCCTCCATTGATCAAGGGGTAGCGGTGTCAGGTCCGGTGGCCAGAAGTGCTGGTCGAGCTCGATGACCGGCAGTTCGATGGCGGCGCCGAGTCGGCGGGCGAGGGTCGACTTGCCTGCGCCGCCGCGACCCAGGATCACGATTCGCTGCACGCTGCCTCCGTGTCGGGGGTGGTCGATAGTGCTGTTCGATTCTCAGCATGGCCTAGAGGACATCGCAGCGGCGTCTGGCCAGGCAGATGAGGCGGCGCAGAAGGTGGGGTAGATCGTGGGCGGGGGCAGCGATCTACGCAAGATTCGCCAGCAAGAGCGCTTGTTGTGGACGCTTGTTCATGTTGTAATCCAGATGTTTGCTGGTGGATGTCGGCGGCGCTTCGTGACCGGTATGACGGAGGGGCGTCGACACTGTTCGAAAGGTGGGGGACGAGATGGCGCGACGCAGGGAAAACGGGTCGGAGACGATCGTGGGGGCCATCGGAGATCTCCCGGTGGTCGAGCTCGCGGACAGTCCGCTGACCGCTGACCGTGTCGAACGGCTGAGCTCGGCGGCCCGGCACCGGATCGCGGCGTTCGTGCACACCACCCTCGCTGATCTGGACGAGCTACCCGAGCCCTGGGTCCCGCCCATCGAGGTGACCTTGGGGTTGACCGACCGCGAGCAATAGCGACCCATTGTCGAGCGGCTCTCGTTCGACAGTTGGCACCCCCGGTCGGCATGTTAGCGATACAGCACACCGCCGGAATCGTTCGCGATACGTAGCGTGCGTGGCGAACTACCCCCGGTCGGATAGCGTCGGGCGCCCATCACCGTGCCCTCACCGAGGAAGACACGGTGATCACGGCCGAGGGTTACCGGAAGAGGGCGGCGACGTCGACGGTGGCTGCCATCGCGGCGGCGCCCTCGTCGTTGAGGTGCATGCCGTCACCGCTGTCGAACTCGGGACGGATGTAGTCGGGGCGCTCGGGGTCGGACACGGCACGGTCGACGTCGAAGACCGAGTCGAAGACTTCGGTGGTGCGCAGCCATTCGTTGACGGCGTGGCGGGTCGGCTGGGTTTCCAGCAGGGGCATGCCGGGGTAGACGCAACCGGCGTACGGGCCGATGGTGGCCGCGTGGATTCGCAGTCCGACGGCGTGCGCGCGGTCGGCCAAGTCGATGAAGCCGGCGATCAGTTCCTCACTGGTCGCGGAGGACTGTCCGCCCATCGCGCCGAGGATGAGGTCGTTGATGCCGAAATTGATCAGAATGTCGGTAACGCCGGGGACCTGCAACGCGTCGGAATCGAAACGGCCAGAACCGGATTCGCCGATCTGGTCGGCCGTGAGGCGATTGCCGGAGATCCCGTTGTTGACCACCCAACCCTGGGTGAGACGGGCGTTGAGAGCGTCGACCGAGCGGCGATTGGCGCTCTGCGTCGTACCGAAGCCCTCGAACCAGGAGTCGCCGAACGCGACGGCGACCGGTGGCGGGTCGGTGACCAGCACGTCGATCCCGGTGACGAAGAATCGAAACGGAACCTCTTGCGCGTCAACGAGTTCCACGTCCGCGGTGCGGTCGCCGGTGGCGATGTAGGCGACCTCGCCGGGTTGGTGGGAGAAGGTGGCGAGCCCGGTCGGCGTCGGGAGGTACAGGCTGAGCAGCAGGTCTTCGCCCGCGGTGACCGGCAGGGCGATCGGATCGCTCACGAGCTCGGCGCCCGCGTCGATGGTGACCTGTGCCGCGCCGTCGAAGGTGATCTCGCGATCGGCGATGATCGCCGATCCGGTCTTGCGGGCTGCGAAGCGCGCGGCGCCGATCCGCAGCGGCGCGAGACCGTAGCGGTTGGTCAACCGCACGCGCACCGCCTCGCCGCCACCTGCCATGTGTACGACGTGGCGCACGGTTTCGTCGGCGAACTCCCGTGACTCGGCGAGCTTGATCTGCTCGTTCGGGGCGATGACACCGGTCCGGAACCCGGCGACCCACATGTTGCGCTGCATGATCTCTCCGATATTTGCTGTGCGGAATAATGCTTACGCATAGGTCTACTCGGATGTATTCCTCGTGTCAACTATCCGCATGGCAAGTATCAGCTAAGCTGGCCTCATGTCCGTCCACGAGCTGTTCGACGACCCCCGCTTCACCATCTCCGGCTTGCTCTTCGAGGCACACAGCGGTCTGATCGCCAAGCTCGAGCCGACCTGGAAAGCGCACGGCCTGTCCGGTCTGGACCTCAACGCCTTGCTGAGACTGAGTCGCTCTCCGAACAGCCGCCTACGGATGTCGGATCTCGCCACCCAAACCGAGCTCTCGACCAGCGGCGTCACCCGTGTGGTCGACCGCCTTGTCACCGCGGGACTGATAGAACGCCAGCTCGACCCGACCGACCGCCGCAGCGCATACGCGGCCTTGACCGACGCGGGCGTCCGCCGCCTCGAACAGGTCCTTCCCGATTACCTTGCCGCCCTCGAGCAATGGCTCACCGGCCTGCTGACCCCCGAGCAACTCGACGGCTTGATCACCGGCCTGCGCGTGATCCGCGATGCCACGAACCCGGCCGCTACCGCTGTGTCCGACCGGTCGTGAGGCTGTCACGGTCTCCGCGGGGCGAGCCGGGTCACTGATCGGCCCAACTGTCATGGCGCAGGCGTGGAATCGGTCGTCGTGCGGTCGCGCTGGCGTGCTGGTGAAAAGCAGGCGGGTCGGCTTCAGGGGAGTGAATGGTAACCGGTTAAGGTGCCGACCCGCCTGCAATCACATTCGTTGACACGAACGGCACGGATGGGGGGTATTCTCCAACGCGATGGTGAAGTCCCGCACCATAACTCGTGCGAGTGGCCGCTCGGACCACCGCAAGCCCGGAGAGTGCCGGGCCTGCGGTGTGGAGTGGATCAGGGCAGGGGAACCCAGGTGCCGAAGAACCAGAAGCCGTGCTGCGGCGCGTCGTTCTGGTGATGCTCCGGCTGTTGCTGCGGCCGATGCTGCTGGCCCTGCTCGGGCCGCTGCTGGTCGTGCCCGCCCGGATCCGCGCTCGCCACGCTCGCCGTCGCGCCGAGGGCCCCGAGGGCCAGCGCGCCCGCCACCGCGGTCTTGGCCAGTGTCGATTTCATCCTCATGCGCGTTCCTCCAGATCGTCGATCTCACTGCCGAGATCATCGGCCGGCCGAAGTGCTCGGCCGATAGCTGAATCTTCGCGGTGGAACTGTCGAGCCCGGTGGGACGCGGCTGGGAGTCGGCTGTTGTATCGGCGCCGACCCTCGACGGAGCCGACGTTGCTACAGTTCACCAGCCGTGGTGTTCGGGAAACCGGTGTAGAACCGGTGCGGCCCTCGCCACTGTGATCGGGAGTTGTGAATCGATCCGTACGACGTATGTCGTCCGGAGCCACTGGGGCACCTGCCCTGGGAAGGTGGATTCACCGCGCACTATCCCGTCAGCCAGGAGACCGGCCACGGCTACGCAGTACCCCATTCCACGAGGACCTGGAAGGCCGTCTCTTGACCCGCTCTGTTTTCGCGCGCCTACGTTCCGGCGCGTTGCTCACCTGCACGATTGTTCTAGCCGGTTGCGGTGTGCAACCGACCTCCGATACGGGCGGCGCAGCTGTTGTCACCCGCGTGAACTGTGGAATCGACGTCGCTGTCGACGGCCCACCGCAGCGGATCTACGCGGCGTATCAGCCCTCGATCGAGATCGCGCACGCGCTCGGCGTCACCGATCGGCTGGTGGGCACAGCATTCCTGGACTCAGCCGTGCTTCCGGAATATGTCGCCGCGCAGGCACGCTCGCCCTACGTCGAGAAGCTGCCGAGTCGCGACGAACTGCTCGCCCAGCGACCCGACTTCGTCATGTCGGGGTTCAACGGGGTCTTCGCCTCCTCGGCGCAGAACAGCGTCGGTACCAGGGCAAGCCTGAACGAGTTGGGCGTGCGCAGCTGGGTGCTGAGTCCGCTGTGCCCCAGCGCCGACGGACTCGCCGATGAAGCGATCGACCCCGATACCGTGCGCTTCGACAACGTGTACGCCGACCTGCGCGACCTCGGTGCCCTGTGGGGCGCCGCCGAGCGCGCCGAAGAAGTTGTCACGCAGCTGAGTTCGCGCATCGACGCGGTCCGCGCGAAGGTCGGCAACGCCGTGAAGCCTAGGGTCGCGGTCGTCACCCCCAAAGACGACGGCTCCTACACCGTGGCAGGCGGCATCGACTTCATCACCCAGATCATCGAAGCCGCAGGCGGAGTGAATGTCTTCGCCGATCTCACCGCCAAGCGCAATGTGCCCGTCGGCGCGGAAGAGCTCATCGCTCGTGACCCCGACGTCATCCTGACCAGCCTGTGCTGCAAGGCGACCTACACGCGCGCCGACGGCCGGCCCCAGGTCGACAAGATCGTCGGAAACCCGGCATTCGCGAATCTGGCGGCCGTGCGCAACGCGACCGTGCACCCGTTCCTGTTCGCCGACCGGGCGGCAGGGGTGCGGATCGCGCACGCGACCGAATTGGTCGCCGAATTGATCCATCCTGAGTTGTTCAGGCGGTGACGCGCACCGCTCGCGGCACCGGTCTGATCCTGGCCGGCGCCGCGCTGGCGGCTGCCTGCGTGGCGTCCATCCTGATCGGTTCGCACCCGCTCACCCTCGACCAGGCCGTGGTCGCGTTCACTGATTTTCAGGGGACCGATACCGACCGGGTCGTGCGCTACATCAGGCTGCCCAGAACTGTCGCGGGCCTGCTCGCGGGTGTCGCGTTGGCGCTGGCGGGCGCGGTGATGCAGGGGCTCACCCGCAACCCGCTGGCCGGGCCGGGCCTGCTCGGCATCAACGCGGGTGCGTCGCTGGCGATCGTGATCGCGATGGGTGCGCTCGGCCTCACGGCGACGGGCGGATTCATCTGGTTCGGCTTCCTCGGCGCCGCGATCGCCGCCGCGTTCGTCTACACGCTGGGATCGTTGGGGTTCGGCGGCGCGACGCCGGTGAAACTGGCGCTCGCGGGCGCTGCCTGCACCGCATTGTGTGGGTCGATCACCACGGCGATCACCCTGCTCGACCGGGCCCTGTTCGACAACTTCCGATTCTGGGTGGTCGGTTCGTTGACTCGTGCCGACATCGAATCCGTTTGGGGGACAGTACCGTTCATCGCGGTCGGGTCGTTGCTGGCGGTAGTGGTGGCACGACCGTTGAACGCCGTCGCCATCGGTGACGACATGGCGCGCACGCTGGGCACCCGACTGGTCGCGACGCGCGCGATCGGTGCGTTGAGCGTGGTGCTGCTCGCCGGCTCGGCGGTAGCGATCGCCGGACCGATCGCCTTCATCGGCTTGGTGATCCCGCACATCGCCCGATTCTTCGCCGGGCACGACTACCGGTGGATTCTGCTGTGGTGTGCGCTGCTCGGTCCGACGTTGCTGTTGGTGGCCGACATTCTCGGACGGATGCTGGTGCGGCCGCAGGAAATCCAGGTCGGCATCATCACCGCCTTCGCGGGCTCGCCGTTCTTTCTCTATCTCGTGCGCAATCGAAAGGTGGCCACACTGTGACGCGCACCGAGCCCGGCGTGCTGCCCAGCGGCACATTATTGCTGCGAACACCCGACCGGCGCATCGTCTTTCGCGTCGGGAAACGCTCCGCGGTCCTGACCGTGCTGATCACGGCGGCCGCGGTGGCGGTGGCGGCATGGTCACTCACGATCGGCTACTACCCGCTCACCGTCGCCGATGTGATCCGGGTGCTCGGTGGCGGCGGCACGCTCATCGAGTACGACGTGGTGGTGGCCGACCGGTTGCCGCGCGTGCTCACCGGACTGTGTGTCGGCGCGGCCTTCGCGATATCGGGGGCGATCCTGCAACGGATCGCGACCAACCCACTGGTGAGCCCGGAGATCATCGGGATCAACGCGGGCGCCTCACTGGGCGCGTTGGTGGTGAGCGTGTTGCTCGGCGGCGCCGGACTGGGGCTGGTCGGCGGCGCGGTGCTCGGCGCCGGGGTGGCCATGGCGCTGATCGTGGCCGTGGCCACCAAGGACGGACTCGATGGCTATCGACTCGTGCTCGTCGGCATCGGCGTCACGGCGATGCTGTCCTCGGCCATCGCGTTCATCCTGACCGTCGCTGACAACTACCAGGCGCATACGGCCGCCATGTGGCTCACCGGCAGCTTGGCCAACCGCGATTGGAGCCATGTCGGCTTCGCCGCGGCGGCACTGCTGGTGGTCGTGCCGCCGCTGATCGTTCTCGCTCGCTCGTTGCCGCTGCTGGAAATGGGCGACGACCTGGCGAACTCGCTGGCCGGGCGACGCGGCCCGGACCGCAGCACGCTCATCGTCGTCGCGGCCGCCGCCGCGACCCTGGCGACGGCCGCGGCCGGTCCGATCAGTTTCGTCGCCTTGGTGGCGCCGCAGATCACGCGACGGTTGCTGGCCGAACGCGGTGCCGGGCTCGCGCCCGCAGCGGCTACCGGGGCGTTGCTGGTGGTCGCCGCCGACCTGGCCGCCCGGCGGCTGTTCCCGGCGGAACTCCCTGTCGGGGTGGTGACGGCCATCCTCGGCGCTCCCGTTCTCATCTACCTACTCGCCCGCGCAACCCGGATCGGACACGCTGGATGACCGCACACTTGACCACCGAGGGACTCACGCTCGGCTACGGCGACACCGCGATCGTCACCGACGCCACCGTCGACTTCCCGACCGGTGCGATCACTGTCATCGTCGGCCGCAACGGCTGCGGCAAATCGACCCTGCTGCGCGGCCTGGCCCGACTGATCGCGCCGACGGCGGGCGTGGTCCTGCTCGACGGCGCCGATATCGCACCGCAGCCCGCGCGCACCGTCGCCCGGCGGCTCGGCATGCTGCCGCAACAACCCGTCGTCCCCGACAGCATCACCGTGGGTGAACTCGTCGGCCGCGGTCGCCATCCGCACCAACGCTGGTTCCGTCAGTGGTCGGCGCAGGACGGTGAGGCCGTGCGAAAAGCGTTGGTGGCCACCGACACTCTCGAGTTGATCGACCGGCCGGTGGATCAACTCTCCGGCGGTCAGAAACAACGGGTGTGGATCGCGCTCGCGCTGGCGCAGGACCCCGAGGTGATGCTGCTCGACGAACCGACGACCTTTCTCGACCTGGCGCACCAACTCGACGTTCTCGACGTCCTGCGAAACCTGTTGCCGCGCACCATCATCGTGGTCCTGCACGACCTCAACCTCGCCGCGCGCTACGCCGACCATCTCGTCGCAGTACAGGACGGTCGCGTGGTCGCTCAAGGCTCACCCGCCGAGATCGTGCGCCCCGAGCTGATCTCGGAAGTCTTCGGCATCGACTGCACGGTGATCGACGATCCGATGACGGGCACACCGCTGGTGATTCCGGCCGGGCGAACGGTGCGCACCGCATGACGCGCCGGTATGTCCTCATCGCCCGGCCGACTCCATCGGGCGTCGACCTCCCGTCCCTCGAAGCTCTGGCGCAGGCCTGCGGGGTCGACTACGCGCTCCTCGACCAGCAGGAGCCGACCATCCACACCGCACTCGATACCGCCGCGCGCGACGAATCGCCGGTCACGCTGATCCCGCTCGCCGTGCCACGCGACCGTTACCTCGAGACCTGGATCGCGCGGGCGGTGGCGAACTGGAAGGAGACCCGCGCCAGCGACCTCGACGTGCGAATCACCGACGGCATCGACACCGCCGCCGGATTCGCCGATGTGGTGCGTTCGAGGATGTCCGAGGACGGCGTACCGGTGACGGCGAGCCCGCGGGCTTTCCGCAGCCCGGCCTGGTCCGAAATCCCGGACCACACCACGCACATCCTGGTCTGTCGAGGTCCCCGCTGCACCGTGTACGGCGCGGGCGAGCTGCACCGAACTCTGCGCCGCGACCACCCCGACGCCCTGATCACCCCGACCGGCTGCCTCAACCCGTGCAATCTGGGCCCGCTCTACATCACCTACCCGGACGGGCAATGGCACACGAACGGCGTACGCGGGGGTGACGCCATCGGTGCCGTGCGCGATAGCCTGACGGAATGATCGAGGACGAGCCGACCACGATCCACCCCGACCGGGCTGCGCGGCAGTCGAGACCCGCATGCTGATCGAGAAGCAGCGCTGGGCCGGGATCCGCAGTGGGGCGGTGACGGTGCTCTTTCGCCGGTGGCGTCATCGGCAGGCCACCGAGGGCAAGATCTACCGCACGGGTGCCGGGCGTATCGCCGTCGACCAACTGTCGACGGTCACCGCCGAGCAGATCAGCATCGAGGACGCACGCGCCGCGGGATATGGCGCGCCCGCCGATGTGCTCGCCGATCTCCGGGGCGCCGAGCAGGACCCGATCTATCTGCTCCGGATCCGCTGTCTCACCGACGAGGACCCGCGCGACGCGCTGGCCGCCGACGACCGGATCGACGATCCCGCGGCCTTGGCCGCTCGCCTCGCACGCATGGACCGGACCGATCCCGAGGGCCCGTGGACCCACGCAACACTCCGAATCATCCAGCGGCGCCCCGCGACCCGAGCTCCCGACCTGGCCGAGGAACTCGGGCGTGACCCGCACCGCTTCAAACTCAACGTGCGCAAACTGAAGAATCTCGGCCTGACTATCAGCCTGGGCACCGGATATCGGATCTCACCCCGCGGCGTGGCCTTGCTGGCAGCGCTGGATTCGACGCAGGCCGGGGAGTGAACGCCGACGCCGTCCTTCATGCCGGGGTGAGGACCCGAACCTGCCCGCACGGCTGAACCGCGCGGGCAGGGGACGTCAGCTTCGGAAACGTTCGGCGACCATCTCCTCGGTCAATCCGTAGTCGGCGAGGGAGTAGTGGTGGGTGGCTTTGCGGTCGCCCGTGCGGCTTTCGTGATCGAGTGCGGTGATGGCTGTTCTGGCCTCGGGGGTCAGAGTGGTGCCGGTCCGGGTGTAGATGCGGTCGACGACGCCCAGAGGATCGGCGCGCAGGTCGTCGAAGTCGACGTCGATGAAGGTGGCCTCGGGGTGGCGGGTGCGGGCGGCGGTGAACTCGGAGAGGCCGCTCGCCCACAGGTCGAGCTGTGTGCGACCGATGGTTTCGCCGGTGAAGACCGTCGACCAGCCTCGGGTGGCGTGCTCGTTGAGGCTGCAGACCGACGGGATGATGGTGGCGGGGTCACGATGGGTCTGGATGACGATGGCGTCGGGGTAGGTCGCCAACAGGGCATCGAGGCAGAACAGGTGGCTGGGATTCTTGAGCACCCAGCGGCGGGTGTCGTTCATGCCGATCAGCTGCAGGTTGCGGCGGTGACGTGCGTAGGCGGGTGTCCAATCCTGACCGGACAGCCATTGCGTGTAGCCCGGAATATAGGCGAGGCATCCGTAGGAGTACGACATGCCCGATTGGCGCAACAACTGCCAGCATTCCTCCACGTCGGAGGCGCTCATATAGTGCAGGCCCATGAATTCGGGGTTCTGGACCTGATGCTGTCGCAGACCCGCGTCGATCTGCGCGTAGGCGGGATTGTCGGCCCAGCTCTCGCGCGGTGGTCGCGGCTGCGGGAAATCGGTCAGCCACATCTCCAGCCCCTGATTGGCCGGATCGGCCGCCAGCAGCCGGTGCAGTGCGGTGGTACCGGTCCGGGGCAGCCCGGTGACAAAAATCGGCTTGGTGACAGGTGTTTCGACGTAGCCGGGATTGGCCGCCCACGCGGCTTCACTCAGCGCACGAGCGACCAGCGCACCGCGCAGGAAGAATCGCGACATTTTGGAGCCGAGCTCGGTGAGACCGGCCTCGTCGCGATACGAGTCGAGCAGAACCTGCAACGCCTCGGTGTAGTCGTCGGCCCCGAAATCGGTGAGACCGGTGAGTTTGGTGGCTGAGGCGTGCAGGTCGGCCACGGTGCCGACATCGGTGCGCACAGTCATCTTCTACAAGCTCCTAGTTGTGGTATTCGCCGCAGTTGACGTCGAGGGTCTGACCGGTGATCGCCGACGACCAGTCGGAGGCGAGAAACACCACGGCACGGGCGATTTCTTCGGGCTCGGGCAACCGCTTGAGATCGGACTTCGACGCGGTCTGCTCATAGACCTGCTCGACGGTGATGCCGTACTTCTCGGCGACCTGACCGAAGTACCACTTCAGCTGATCGGTCCAGATGTAGCCGGGCAGCACACTGTTGACCCGCACGCCCTTGCCGCCGAGTTCGGTGGCCAGGGTCTGCGACATGGCCAGCAGCGCGGCCTTGGTGAGTTTGTAACTGCCGTACCTGGGTTCGGAATGACGTACGACCATCGAATTGATCATCACCACAGCGCCTTTGGCCTCGGCGAGCGCGGGCGCGAACGCCTGCGTCATCCGCAGACCGCCGAGCACCGTCATATCGAGGCTCGACCGGATGTGGTCGAAATCGGTGCGGTCGAGGGGCTTCATCGACGGCACCGAGAACGCGTTGTTCACGAGTGCGTCGACCCGGCCGAAGGTGTCGACCGTGCGCGCCACGAGATTCTGCACCGCGGCCTCGTCGGTGATGTCGGTGGGCACGCTCAGCGTGGCGCCCCCGGCGGCCTCGATTTCGGCAGCCACCTCGAGCAGACGGGATTCGGTGCGCGCCGCGAGCACGACCGTCGCCCCTGCCGCGGCCGCCTCCAGACAGATCGACCGGCCCAGACCCGGCCCGACCCCGGAGACGACGACGACCTTGCCGTCCAACAGTGCCCCGCTCATCCCAGCATCCTTTCGGCGAAGGCCCGCTGGCGGGCCGCGATACGGTCGCGCCAACCAGCGGCGTCGATCCGGTTGTCTTCGATATGGGGAAGGTGTTGTGCGACGTCGTCGATCGGCACGACGACGACCGTCGGGCCATCGGCCTCGGTCATCGGGCGATCGGTGCGCTGCCACCGGAACTGCAGAATGCCGCGGGTACGGCCGGTGGTCTCGATCCAGTTCGCGATGCCCGGATCCTGTTTGCTCACCACCATCCGGATCAGCCCGTCCGAATCGACCTGGGCCTGAGCGTGATTGAGGCTCGTCTGGTGGTTGACGTAGTCCAGGGAGATGTACCAGAGACTGCCCAGCTGGAACCCCTGGTACGGCGCATCGGACTTCGGCACGGTGATCACCAGCGCCTGATCGTCGGCGAGATCGAAATGCCCCACCGAGGAGTACTGGGTGCTCAGCCCACCGGGCGTGAGCCGGGGTGCGGTGAGGGTGTTCACCGGCAGATCGAGGTAGAACCACTTCGGGAAGTTGAACCAGGTGTGCACGCGGGTGAGCAGCATTTTCGCCGCCGCGCCGTACCGTTTGCGGATCCGCGTCAGGTCCGGTTCGACCGGTGCGGTGCCGATGGTGTCGACCCGCTCGATCCGGATCGAGCCCTTGCGCTCGGACCAGTCGCTGTAGACCTCGCGCACGGCCAGCATGGACGCGCCTTCCCCGAGTGGGAAGTAGTCCGGGCCCGCATCGGGTTTCGCGGGGCCGAAGCGCAGGGTGAAGCTGCCGTCGGCGGCGATCGGAATGCGCCGGTCGTCGAACGCGTCGGCGCCACCGGGCACATCGGTCGCGGTGTAGTCGCCTTTGAGTACTTGGAAACTCAGGTCGACGGTGCTGCCGCGCACCCCGCTCACCACGTATTCGGCGGTCGGCTCGATATTTGCGTGGTAGTAGAGGGTGTCCGGGTTGTCGAGGCCCATTTTGGCGTACGGGCCGGTCGAGGACACGAAATACGGATGTGATGTGCCGTGTGCGCCCGAAAGACGCAGGCATGCCGCGACACTCGCCGCGAGGTAGTCATAGCCCTCGGCGAGATCCTGATCACTGCGGACGAATTCCGCTGCGGCGATAAGTTCTTCGGCCTGGGCGACCGCGGCGAGGAACGGCGCGGTGAGCGGTTCCGGTGGCGCGCTGCTCCCGGATTCGGTGGCGGTACTGGAGTGGGTCAACGGTCTGCTATTCCTAGCTCTCGGAGGATATGGGCGGCGATCTCGGCAGGGGAGCCGAGCTCGGGTGTGATGATCAGGTCGGCGTTCTCGGGTCGTTCGTAGGGGGAGCCGATCCCGGTGAAGCCGGGCAGCTCGCCTGCTCGGGCCTTGGCGTAGAGGCCCTTGGCGTCGCGGCGCTCGCATTCCGCCAGTGGGGTGTCGACGAAGACTTCGTGGAAGGGGAGCTCGCGGTCGGCGTGGGCGGTGCGGGCATTGCTGCGCTGCGCGGCGAACGGGCTGATCACCGACACGATCGCCACCGCACCCGAATCGGCGAACAGTGCGGCGACTTCGGCGACGCGGCGCACGTTCTCGTCCCGGTCGGCGGGGGTGAAGCCGAGGCCCGCGTTGAGACCGTGCCGCAAATTGTCGCCGTCGAGCAGATAGGCGGGGCGGCCGGCCACGACCAACTGCCGCTCCAGCTCGACGGCCAACGTGGACTTGCCCGATCCGGACAGGCCGGTCAGCCAGACCGTCGCACCCGCATGTCCGCGTTCGGCGCGACTGACTGCCGACCGGTGCCAGACCACAGACGACGCCGCGCGCGCACGGTCCGAGGTCACCGAGTCGGTCCCGGTTTCTCGGCCGGTCACCATCCCCGCGGCAACCGTTTGATCGGTGACCGGATCGATCAGGATGAAGCTGCCGGTGCGCCGATTCTCCCGATACGGATCCGACAGCAGCGGATGACGGCTGCGCAATCGAACGCGCGCGATGTCGTTGAGCGACAACGTGGTGACGTCCTCGATTCGGTGCAGGGTGTTCACGTCGAGGCGGTAATCGATGGCCGTGATCTGCGCGGACGAGGTCTGCGCGGCGGTGCGCACCAAGTATTGCGCGCCCTCGCGCAACTGAGCGCTCTCCGAGAACCAACACACCATCGCGTCGAGTTCGGTGCCGATATGGGGACGGTTGCCGGGCCGCGCTAGCAGGTCGCCGCGCCCGACGTCGATGTCGTCGTCGAGGGTCACCGACACGGCCATTCCGGTGAACGCCTCGGCGACCTTGCTGCCACCCGGACCCCAGATCTGCCTGACATGGGTCGACTTCCCCGCGGGCAGCACCACCACTTCGTCGCCGGGCTTGAAGATGCCCCCCGCGACAGTGCCCGCGTAACTGCGGTGGTCGAGACCCTCCTGCGCCCGGATGACGTACTGGATCGGCAACCGGGCATCGATGAGATTGCGGTCGGAGGCGATATGGACGTCTTCGAGGTGGCGCAGCAACGGCGGGCCCGGATACCAGTCCATGTGCTCGGAGCCGTCGACGACGTTGTCGCCGAGCAGCGCCGACACGGGCACGAAGCTCAGATCGCCCACCGTCAGTTTGGCGGCGAACGCGGCGAACTCGGTGCGGATCTCCTCGAAACGCTCCTGCGACCAGTCCACGAGGTCCATCTTGTTCACGCATACCACCAGGTGCGGAACGCCGAGCAGGGTCGCGAGGAACGCGTGCCTGCGGGTCTGCTCGGAAACGCCGGTGCGGGCGTCGACCAGGATCAGCGCGAGGTCGGCGGTGGACGCACCGGTCACCATATTGCGGGTGTACTGGACGTGTCCCGGAGTATCGGCGATGACGAATTTGCGTCGTGGTGTCGTCACGTAGCGGTAAGCGACGTCGATGGTGATGCCCTGCTCGCGTTCGGCGCGCAGACCATCGGTGACCAGCGCGAGATCGGCTGAGGCGCCGCCACGTTCGGTGCTGACTCGTTCGATGGCGGCGAGTTGATCGTCGAACAGGGACTTGGAGTCGTAGAGCAGCCGACCGATGAGGGTGGACTTGCCGTCGTCGACGCTGCCCGCGGTCGCCAGTCGTAACAGATTGCGGCGCATCAGAAATAGCCCTCTCGCTTGCGGTCTTCCATGCCGGTCTCGGAGATCCGGTCGTCGGCGCGAGTGGCGCCGCGTTCGGTGAGCCGGGTGGCGGCGGTCTCGGCGATCACCTTCGCCGGGGTGTCGGCGGTGCTCTCGACGCAGCCGGTGCAGGTGGCGTCGCCGACGGTGCGGAACCGGACGGTGGCTTCGAAGGTGCGTTCGCCGGGGGCCGCGGTGACGAAGCGTGTCGCCGACAGCAGCATCCCGTCGCGCTCGATCACCTGACGCCGGTGCGCGTAGTACAGCGAGGGCAGCTCGACGGCCTCGCGATCGATGTACTCCCAGATGTCGAGCTCGGTCCAGTTCGACAGCGGGAACACCCGGATGTGTTCGCCGGGCTGATGGCGACCGTTGTAGAGGTTCCATACCTCGGGCCGCTGGGCTCGGGGGTCCCACTCGCCGAAACTGTTGCGGAAGCTGAACACCCGTTCCTTGGCGCGGGCCTTCTCCTCGTCGCGGCGCGCGCCGCCGAATGCCGCGTCGAACCGGTGCTCGGCGATAGCGCGCAGCAAGGTGGTGGTCTGCAAGGGATTGCGGGTGCCGCCCGGGCGCTCCACGGCGCGACCCGCGTCGATGTCGTCCTGTACGCGGGCGACTTCCAGGCGGGCACCGGTGCGCTCGGCGGTGCGGTCGCGGAACTCGATCACCTCGTCGAAGTTGTGGCCGGTGTCCACGTGCAGCAGCGGAAACGGCAGCGGCGCGGGCCAGAAGGCGCGCCGCGCCAGGTGCAGCAGCACGGCGGAATCCTTGCCGCCGGAAAAGAGCAGCGCCGGTCGCGCGAGCGTGGCCGCGACCTCCCGGAAGATGTGCACCGACTCGGCCTCCAAGGCCGCCAGATGCGATAACTCGTACCCCGTCTGCACTGTTCACCCACTTCATTCGCGCATTTCGTCGGAAAACATTCCCCGACGGGTTGCGATGTCGAATATTCGACGCTATTGTTCGGTATTGTGACACCGACGATAAGCCGGGCCGAGCTCGCCGGTCAAGAGGCGGCCCCGGATTCGTCCGGTGATGCCGAGATTTCCGGCGCCGCGTCGCCGCCGACGCAGCGCGTGGTGAAGGTGCTCGAGCTGCTGTCACGGCGGGCAACCGAACGGCTGTCGCTGGCCCGCATCGTGCGAGAAGCGGGGCTCTCGCGGGCCACCGCGCACGCCGTGCTCACCCAGCTCACCGCCGACGGCTGGACGATGCGTGACGAGGACGGCTGCTACGGCATCGGCTTGCGGCTACTGACAGTGGCCAGGCGTGCCGAATTGGCGTTCCCGCTGCGCCGCACCGCGGTGGCGCACCTGCGAGCGCTGTCCGAGCAGGCCGGCGTGCCGGTGTTCCTCGCCGAACGCGATGGGGAGAGCATCGTGGTCACCGAGGTCGTCGGTCATCCGTCGGCGGGCTGGATTCGCCCGGGTCGGCGCCTTCCGCTGGCACCGCCTGTCTGCCGCGAATTCATCGCCTGGGCAACGGAACCCGTCAGGCAGGCATGGCTCGCGACAGCGAACTCGGCTCACCGCGACCGCCTAGCCCGTGTACTCGCCGAGATCCGGACCCGCGGCTACTCCGTCGAACGACTGGTCGACGACTCGACGCCGATGCTGGAAGTCCTGGCGGGTTTGCGCGATACGCCGATCACCGCCGCCCTGCGCGCTCAACTCGGTTCCGTCATCACCGAACTGATCACCATCGACTACCTGCCCGATGAACTCGGCCCCGAGAACGCGGTAGTGACCCTCGCCGCCCCCATCCGCGATCGCAACGGTGCGGTAGTGGCAGCGGTCGTCAGCTGCCCCGACACCCGCTTGTCGAGCCGGGCACTGAGTGAGCTCGGTGCGGCGACAGTGGCGGCCGCGGACCGGATTACCGCAGGCGTACCAGGGGACTGAATCGCGCGCTGCCGGTCAGAACCTGGACAAGGGTGATCACCTCTCGCGCCGAACGGGTTGTGTTCCTCCGGTTTCGAGTACTCGGCAGCGGCGGTTCGCCATTACGCTGAGGGGTGGATCTGCCCGAATGCGACCCGCTCGACGGTCGCGGAGGCGGAGGGCGAGGAAGGACGGGCCGTGGCAAACGACAGTGATCGGTGGTGGGAGGCGCCCGAAATCTCAGGCTCCACCCCTGACTCCTCGGCGCAACCGGCCTCGGACCCCACCATCCTGAGAGCTCCCGGCAACCAGGGTCAGCCAGGCGGTGCGCAGCCGGCACCCGGACAGCAGCCGGGAACGGGGGAGCAGTCGCCATGGCAGCAGTCAGGTAGCGGCCAGCATCCGTACGCGCCGCCAACAGTCGTCGGGCAGCACCCGTTCGGACAACCAGGGACCGGCGAACAGCCATACGGACAGCAACCCGGTACCGGACCGCAGCCACCGTGGCAGCAGTCCGGGGCGGGGCAACCGGGCAGTGGCCAGCATCCGTTCGCGCCGCCGACAGTGGTCGGGCAGCCAACATATGGGCCGCAACCCGGGGTGGGCCAGGATCCGTATGCCCCGCAACCCGGCAGTGGGCAGCCGTACCAGCCGGGAACAGGCCAACAGCCGTACGGGCAGCAGTACGGATCAGGCCAGCAGCCCTTCGCCCAGCCGGGATACGGGCAGCAGCCTTACGGCTATGCTCCTGCGCCACAGCAGTATTCGCCCCCACCGCGTCGCAATGGCGGCTCGGGCATGATCATCGCGGTGGTGGGTGTCGTCCTGCTGCTGGTGATCGGAGTCGGGGTCGCGGCCGCGTTTGCCGCCCGTTCCTCCGACGAGTCCTCGGCGTCGGCGGGTACGAGCACCACCACGAAGGCGGGACCACTGTCGGGCACGAGTACCGCACCCCTGGCCCCGGGCTCGAAAGGTGTGCTCATCCCGACCTATCGCGTCGCCTACGACGTGCCGTCGGCCTGGACCATCCACTCCGACTCCGACCCGATGTCGTTCACCAGCGCGACCGGCTCGGTGGACGGACGCGGTCAGGCCACCGAGGGCGCCAGCTACTGCCCCGGCTCGGTCTACCGTGCCATGGCCGCCGTTACCTCGAGCACGGAAAACGACCTCGCTGCCGCCGCCAAGAGCGTCGCGAAAATCTCCGCGGCAGGCGGATATTCGGATCCGACCGGCGGAAAGATCAGCACGCCTACGTCGCTGAAGACCCAGAGCGGCGTCAGCGGGCAATTCGTGGAGACCTCCGGCGCGTGGACCCCCCAGATCCCGGGTTGCACGGCGAACGCCTACTCCGTGTACACCTTCGGGTTCCGCAACGCAGCAAACACCACCCTCGTACTGACCATCCTCGTCGACCGGGGCGCCACCGGCGAACTCACCGCTGACCAGGCTCAGAAGATGATCGCCAGCCTGCGCCTGGTCTAGCGGCGTCGGCGCCACCGCGCTCGGTGTTCGTAGACTCGACTCATGACGGCAGCCGCATCGAATTCGTCCGATCTCCCGGCGAGTCTGGTGGAGATGACCGCCGACCACGTGCGTGCGGAGGTGCTCGGCGGCGCCTTGGCACCGGGGGAGCGGGTTGGTGAGGAGGCGCTGTGCGCGCGGCTGGGTATCAGCCGAGCGCCGGTGCGTGAGGCATTGCGCCGCTTGGCCGAGCAGGGTCTGGTCGAGCACCTGCCACGGCGCGGATACCGCGTGGTCGTGTGGTCGGCGCAGGATATCGTGCAGCTGTTCGAGGTGCGGCGGGCGCTGGAGCAGCACGCGCTGTCCGCCGCGCTCCCGTCTGCGGATCTGCCGCGACGGCTGAGCCGGGTCCGTGCCGCGTTGGCGGAACTGACCGCGGCGGACCGGCGTGCGGACTGGGTCGCCCGCGACGATGCCCACCGTCGCTTCCACGTCGAAATCGTCGCGCTGGCTGGCAATCGGCAGCTGGATCTGGTGTACGAGCAGGTGCTGGTGAAACTTCAGCTCGCGATGGCGCGCAATCTGCGCGAGGAAACCGAGGCGGGTGCTCGTCGCGAGGGCGTGCGCAGACATCAGGAACTGCTCACCGCGCTGCAGGCCAATGATCCGCTCCGGGCCGAGGCCGCGCTGCGCAGGCACGGCGAGCAAACATACCTGAAACTCGGTATCTGCTAACACGTCCGATACAGACAGATCCCACCGCCGTCATACTTTCTGTCGACAATCGACAACATGACAGGCTCTACGGTCACCGAAATTCTCACCCAGCATCAGGGTGGTAGCGGCTCCCCGACCAGAACCGCGGAACGGGTGGCCGACGCGATCGCCGCGCGCGGCGACGACGGCACCTGGATCACTCCGGTGTCGCGTGCCGAGTTGCTCGCTGCCGCAGCGGCTATCGAACGCAGGCCGGGCGCACTGACGCTGCCGCTGTACGGCGTGCCGTTCGGGGTGAAGGACAGTATCGACGTCGCCGGCTACCCGACAACCCTGGCCTGCCCCGACTACGCCTATGTGGCCACCCGCACTGCACCGGCGGTGCAACGCTTGCTCGACGCGGGCGCGTTGTTCGTCGGCAAGACCAATCTCGACCAGTTCGCCACCGGGCTCAACGGAACAAGGACCCCGTATCCGGTGCCGCGCAGCGTCTTCGGCGGCGATCTGATCTCCGGCGGTTCCAGTTCCGGATCCGCGCTCGCCGTCGCGCTCGGACAGGTGCCGTTCTGTGTGGCCACCGATACGGCGGGATCGGGCCGTGTGCCCGCCGCGCTCAACGGCATCGTCGGCTGGAAGCCTTCCCGTGGCCTGATCAGCACCGTGGGGCTTGTGCCCGCCTGTAAGTCGCTGGACTGCCTCACCCTGATGGCGACCACGGTCGAGGACCTGGATCTGGTCGCGGAGGTGATCATGGCGGTTGATCACGAGGATCCGTGGACCCGCGCCAGGGGCGGGCGATTCTCCGGCGGCCCGATCCGGCTCGGGTTACCGGCACCGCAGGAGCTCGAGTTCTTCGGCGACGACGCCATGCGCGCCGCGCACCTCGGCGCGCGAGACCGGCTGCCGGGCAAGGGATTCGATTGCGTCGACATGACCCTCGCGCCGTTCCTCGCGGCGGGCGCTCTGCTCTACCAGGGCCCGTGGGTCGCCGAACGCCTGGTCGAATTCGAGGAGTTCCTGACCGAACGGCCGGACTCGATTCTGCCCGTGATCCGGGAAATCCTCGACAGCGGAAAACAATTCAGCGCCGTGGACGTGTTCCGCGCGCAACAGCGACTGCAGACACTGCGCGCGCAGGTCAACCGCATGTGGGACGAGGTCGACGCGGTGATCGTGCCGACCATCGGCACCACGTTCACCGTCGACCAAGTGCTGGCCGACCCGATCGCGACCAATACCGTGCTCGGCCACTACACCCACTTCGGCAATCTCCTCGACCTGACCGCCATCGCGGTCCCCGCAGGCACCACGCGCGACGGAAGACCGGTCTCGCTCATGGTCTTCGGCCCGGCGCTCGCCGACGATGTCGTCCTCGCCGCCGCCGCGCGGCTGCTCGACGAGCCGCGCACCGCGGCTCTGCCCCATCACCTCGGCCCGGTATCCCTTCAGGAGCGACGATGACCGAAATCCCCGCCGACCCGACCCCCTTGTCCTTCGATCCCGCGACGACGGCGCTCGTCATCATCGACATGCAGCGAGACTTCCTGCTGCCCGGCGGGTTCGGCGAAAGCCTCGGCAACGATGTGGCCCTGTTGCGTACCGTGATCGAACCGCTCGCCGAGCTACTCGCGTCCGCGCGAGCGGCGGGCATCACCGTGATCCACACCAGAGAAGGGCACCTGCCCGATCTCTCCGATTGTCCACCGGCGAAACTGCGGCGCGGCAACCCGTCTCAGCGGATCGGCGATCCGGGACGGTTCGGGCGCATCCTGATCCGCGGCGAATACGGCCACGACATCATCGACGAACTGGCGCCGCTCGACGGCGAGACCGTCATCAACAAGCCGGGCAAGGGCGCGTTCTACGCGACCGACCTGGCCACTGTGCTGCAACAGAATTCGATCACCACGTTGCTCGTCGCCGGCGTCACCACCGAGGTCTGCGTGCACACCACCGTGCGCGAGGCCAACGACCGCGGCTACGAATGCCTCGTCGTCGCGGACTGTGTCGGCTCGTATTTCCCCGAATTCCAGCGCGTCGGGCTCGCGATGATCGCCGCCCAGGGCGCGATCTTCGGCTGGGTCGCCGACTCGGCGGATGTCATCGCCGCACTCACCACCACAGCCCCCGTCACGGCCTAGCGAACAGGATCCACCATGTCCGTCGACACCTCGAAAACGACCACCGCACCAGAACCCCCCGCGCCATTGGCACTTCCGTGGTGGACCAGGGGAGACACCAACGCCTTCTTCGGCCTGGCGTTCAACATCCTGGTCAACGTCCTCACCCTGACCACGCTCACCATCGCGGTGGTCAAGATCCCCAGCAGCGATGTGCTCGGCACGGTGCTCCCGGCTCTCGGTATCGCCCTCGTGCTCGGCAATCTGTACTACATGGCGCTGGCCAGGCGCCTGGCGCGGCGCGAAGGACGCTCCGATGTCACCGCCCTGCCCTACGGACCGAGCGTTCCGCACATGTTCATCGTCGTGTTCGTGGTGATGTTGCCGATCTACCTGGCGACGGGAGATCCGTTGCGGGCGTGGGCAGCCGGTCTCGCCTGGGCGTTCATGATCGGGATCATCGTGATGATCGGCGCCTTCGTCGGGCCGTACATCCGCAAGGTCACCCCGCGCGCCGCGATGCTCGGCACCCTGGCCGGAATATCGATCACCTTCATCGCCATGCGCCCCGCCGCGCAGATGTGGGAGGTGGCCTGGATCGGGCTCCCGGTGCTGGCCATCATCCTGATCGGCTTCTTCACCGATGTGAAGGTGCCGGGCAATATCCCGGTCGGACTGGTCGCGCTGCTGGTCGGCACGGCGATCGGTTGGATCGGCGGATACATGTCGGCACCCGACGTGGCCCAGGCCGCAGGCGATATCGCGCTCGGCTTGCCCGACCTGCGCCTCGATCTGCTCTTCGACGGCCTGAGCGACCTCGCCCCGCTGCTGGCCACCGCCATCCCACTCGGCATCTACAACTTCACCGAGGCCATGAGCAATGTGGAGAGCGCCGCCGCGGCGGGCGACAACTACAACCTGCGCAGTGTGCTGCTGGCCGACGGCTTCGGCGCTGTGATCGGCGCCGGCTTCGGCTCACCGTTCCCGCCCGCGGTCTACATCGGTCATCCGGGGTGGAAGGACGCGGGCGGGCGCACCGGCTATTCCCTTGCCAGTGGCCTGAGTATCGGAATCATGTGTCTGCTCGGGCTGTTCGGTGTCCTCGCGACGCTGCTGCCCATCCCGGCGATCGTGCCGATCCTGCTCTACATCGGCCTGCTGATCGGCGCGCAAGCCTTCCAGGCGGTGCCGCGCATCCACGCGGTCGCGGTCGTGGCCGCGCTGCTGCCCAATCTGGCGGAATGGGCGGTGACCCAGATCGACAACGCGCTGACCGCCGCCGGGACCTCGGCGGAGAAAATCGGTTCGGACGCGCTCGGCCAAGCGGGCGTGGTCTACGACGGGTTGAAGGTGCTCGGTTCCGGTGCGGTGCTGGCAGGTCTGGTGCTCGGCGCGATTGTCACGTTCATCCTCGACAAACGGTTCCGGGCGGGCGGAGTGGCGGCGCTCATCGGCGCGGGGCTGAGCTGGATCGGGCTGATCCACGCGCACGCGGTCGAATGGGCTGCCGCGCCCGGTGTGGCGCTGGGCTATCTGCTTTTCGCAGTGGTCTGTCTGGCCTACTCGCTGCTGCCGTCCCCGAGCACGGAGACCCCGGTCGCCGACGAGGTCGCCGTGTGAGGTGGTCTGCCTGACCCGGCCCAGATGAGCCGGGTCAGGTGTTCTTCGGCAGCGTCGCGAGGAAATCGCGAAAGTCGGTGGCGGGGTGGCCGGTCAGGTATGGGACCGCATCGCTGACGTGCTCGAGCTCGCCCTGAGCGATCGCGGTGTAGGTGCTGACCCAGCCGTCGACTTCCCACTGTGGCGCGTCGTATTTCGCGCGGGAGGCGTAGGCCTCGTCGACGGTTTGGTCGACGTAGCGGAACGGACGACCGAGGATCTCGGTCATATCGGCGGCAGCGGTGGTCAGGCTGAAAGCGAGCGGACCGGTGAGGTCGAAGGTCTTGCCGAGGTGGGCGGTCGAATCGAGCACTGCCGCAGCGCAATCGGCGACATCGGCGCGAGTGACCGCGGCGACCTTACCGTCGGCCGCCGGGCCCTCGATCACTCCGTCGGCATCGGCGAAGTGCGGGATGATGTCCTGGTATTGGTTGTCGCGCAGGAAGGTGAACGCGAGCCCGGAGGCGCGGATGGCCTGTTCGGTGTACCAGTGGTCGCGACCGAAGGTGAACGTGGCGTCGGGCGCCGCGCCGACGAAGGACAGATACACGATCCGTTGCACACCCGCGTCTTTCGCGGCGTTCACCACCGCGCTCTGCTGGGCGGCCCGGTCGGCGCTCTCGGTGGCGGAGACGAAGAAGAAGGTCTGCACGCCGTCGAGCGCAACGCCCACGCTGGCCGGATCGCCGAAGTCGATGGTCGCTGTGGTGGCACCGTCGATGGGCGCGATGTGGTCGACGTTGCGTCCGAGCAGTCGCAGTCGCGCGCCCGACGCGGCGAGCAGATTGGCCACCCGGCCGCCGACATGTCCACTGGCTCCTGAAATCGCAATGGTCTCCGGCATCGGTCCAGGCTATGGGGCGGGCGCGACAGGTGGTGCCGACACGCCCAGCAAGCAGGTCGGCGCGCGCGTCGAAGCGCGGATCCGCCGATGAGGTGGTGGAATCGGCGCGTGCGCGTATCGAGTGGAATTGCAGCCTGTGTCGCGGTCGTGGCATTGGCCTTGCCCGTAGGCCCGGCCTCCGGCGCGGTACAGGACACGGCCTGCGGGTCGACCCTGTCGCAGGCCGACATCGCCGAGCTCGCGCGGCTGTCGGACACGTCGGCGATCTCCGGTGCGGGCAGCCTGGCCGGCCTCGAGGACGCGGTGGCCCGCCACCATCGGATCACCGAGATCCTCGTCGAGCATCGAGACTTGCGCGGGCTGTTCGCGATCGGGCTCGACGGCGTCGAATACGCCGCGGTGATGCCGATGCAACGCGATCCGGCGGCCTTCGTGAACCGCGAGTACGCGCACGCGATCAGCTTCGAACTGCTGCGCCGGTTCCTCGACAATCTGCACGCCGAGTTCACCGGTGGCATCGCGGAACCCCACTGGGCGCACTACTTCGCGCTGGCCCGCGACTGCGGGGCATCGCGTGCTCGCACGGCCATGGCCGGATACAACGCGCACCTGACTGTCGACCTGACCTATTCGGCGGCAGCGGTCGCCACCAAGCCCGAGAACGCGCCGGACTACTTCAAGATCGTGGCGGGAATCGCCTCGGTCGGCGACGTGATCATCGACCGCACGAAGGCGGCCTACGGGGCCGACCTCGGACCACTGTGGCGGTTCTACTTCGTCGGCGAAGGACTCGACCAGCTGTTCGGCGCGGGCGTAGCCACCGAACAGCTGCTCATCGCCGCCGACCTCGGCGCGAACACGGTGATCT
The DNA here is from genome assembly GCF_001613085.1 of Nocardia salmonicida NBRC 13393. Lineage (GTDB taxonomy): Bacteria > Actinomycetota > Actinomycetes > Mycobacteriales > Mycobacteriaceae > Nocardia > Nocardia salmonicida. The sequence continues at coordinate 537,301 of NZ_BDBR01000002.1, read as the reverse complement.
TCACCAACGGCCTCGCCCTACAAGACCCCGCTCTCGCCCCCGCGGTCCGTACCGAGATCACGGCGTTGTGGCAGGCAGCCGATCTGGCGTTCGAAGCACTGGCCCGAATCAACGCACTCTGAACACTTCGGCGGTGCCTTCAGGAGCGGTCGAACCGGATATCTGCCGCGAGCGGGTCATGACAGATGTCGTCGAGCTCGAGAAGCTGATGGATCCAGGTCGGCGCGGAGACCGGATTCCGGATCAGTGCGCGCACCGTGATGGCGGCGACCACGGCCGTAGCCTGTGATTGTCCACGGCCGCACGCGATCTGATGGATCCGTCCGCGGACTGCGCGAGCGCTACCCAGCGATCACTGCTGCCGGGCATATGGGCAGGCGCCAGCGATTGCAGGGCAGGCGTCCACGTGAGGGCAGCCAGGCCGAGCGTGGCGAGTCGGGAGTCGAGGCGGAGGTAGGTGCGCACCGGGACACCGAACTCGCGGGTGAGACGGTGCTGATCGGCGAAGTCCGCGCGGAGAGCGGGAAACGGTCGGTAGCCGGCGTGCGCGGGCGCCGCAAAGCGTTGCCGCCCGGTGAAATTGCGGATGCTCGTGCCGTCGGCGTCGGGAAAGCGCTGACCGAGGAGCCGATAGGTTCAGGCAGTCGCGGCGGGGCCGTGGGATTCGCCGGAGCCGAGGCCGATCATGATGTCGACGGGGCCGCTGCGGGCTGTGAGTGCGTCGACGGCGAGCAGGGTGGTGAGTCCGGGAGCCAACCCGACATCCTCGGTGCCCGCGCAGTTCACGACGATGGTCGCATCTGCCGAAGCCGCGTCGACACCGGCGCTGTCGCGCAGGTCGACCACCCGGTCCGCCCTGGCGGGATCGCGCCCCGCCGCCTGCACGGAGATCCCTTCGGCGCGGAGCAATCGCACCAGATGCGCGCCGACCGTTCCGTAGCCGCCCAAAACCAGCACCGTCATCGAAAGCTCCTCCCCGTCGTCGGCACCGATGCTACGTGTCCGGGAACAGGAAAGGCCCCGGCCTTGCGGTAGTAACCGCAAGGCCGGGGCCTGATTTCGTCGAATCAGCCCGCGGTCTTCTCCGAGCTGCGGACCTCGATGATCGGCAGGATCAGGGCGGCGGGCGCGCTCGCGGGCACGACCGGCTGGTTCGGGCGAACCGGGGCGATCTTGCTGTAGCCGGCGCTCTGCTCGGGGCGGGTGTCGACCTCGCCGTTGTTGGGCCAGTAGGCGGCCGCGCGCTCGGCTTGGGCGGTAATGGTGAGCGAGGGGTTGACGCCGAGGTTGGCCGACACGGCGGCACCGTCGACAACGCTGAGCGTCGGGTAGCCGTACACGCGGTGGTAGGCGTCGATCACGCCGTGCTCGCGGTCGGCGCCGATCGCCGCGCCGCCGAGGAAGTGCGCGGTCATCGGCACATTGAACACATCACCCCAGGTGCCACCGGCGACGCCGCCGATCTTCTCCGCGACCCGTCGGGTGACATCGTTGCCCGCCGGGATCCACGTCGGGTTCGGCTGTCCGTGGCCCTGTTTGGAGGTCAGCTTGCGGCCACCGAACAGCCCGCGCTTGGTGTAAGTGGTGATCGAGTTGTCCAGGTGCTGCATGACGAGAGAGATGATCGTGCGCTCGCTCCAGTTCTTCGTGCTCATGAAGCGGAAGAAGGTCAGCGGATTGGACAGCACCAGCCCCAGGAACCGCAGCCATCGCGGCACCCGCCCGCCGCCGTCGACCATGAGCGTTTGCAGCATGCCCATCGAGTTTGAGCCCTTGCCGTAGCGGACCGGCTCGACGTGGGTATCGGGGGTGGGGTGGATCGAGGAGGTGATCGCGACGCCCTTGGTGAAGTCCTGGTCCGGCCCCAGCGTCTTGGTCGCCGCACCGACGATCGACTCGGAGTTCGTGCGGGTCAGCAGGCCGAGCTTGTCCGACAGATTCGGCAGCGCACCCTCATCACGCATCGCGTGCAGCAGCTTCTGCGTACCGAGCGTGCCCGCCGCGAGCACGACATGCTTGGCGGTCAACGTCTTGGGCGCCTTGCGCACCCACGCGCCGGTGCGCTCGGTGGCCACGTCCCAGGTGCCGTCGGGCAGCGGTCGTAGCGACGACACTGTGGTCATCGGAATGACCTGCGCGCCGGCCTTCTCCGCGAGGTAGAGGTAGTTCTTCACCAGGGTGTTCTTGGCGCCGAACTTGCAGCCGACCATGCAGTCGCCACATTCCACACAGCCGGTGCGCTCGGGACCGACACCACCGAAGTAGGGGTCGGCCTCGGTCTCACCGGGCGTACCGAAGAACACGCCGACGGGAGTCTGCACGAACGTGTCGCCCACACCCAGGTCCTCGGCGACGGACTTGAAGATCTCGTCGGCGGGAGTCATGTGGGGATTCGTCACGACACCGAGCATCTTCTTCGCTTGCTCGTAATAGGGAGTCAGCTCGGTGCGCCAGTCGGTGATCTCCCGCCACTGCGGGTCCTGGAAGAACGGCTCCGGCGGCACGTAGAGGGTGTTGGCGTAATTCAGCGAGCCACCACCCACGCCGGCGCCGCCCAGGATCAGAACGTCGCGCAGCGGGTGGATGCGCTGGATGCCGTAGCAGCCGAGCTTGGGTGCCCACACGAATTTACGCAGGTCCCAGCTGGTTTTCGGCAGTTCGTCATCGGCGAAGCGGCGGCCCGCCTCGATCACGCCGACCTTGTAGCCCTTCTCCACCAGGCGCAGCGCGGTGACACTGCCACCGAAGCCGGAGCCGACGATCAGAACGTCGAAATCGGTGGTGCGCTCGGGCATGGGGGAGCTCCTCGATCGGTGTCGACAGTGACGCGGGTAACGCTAATGGCGACAGCCAGAGCTGTCAACGTAGGCTCCGCTTCGACCTATGCTGTTCGGGTGGCCCGATATACCCGAGCGGAACTCGCCGACGTCAGCGGCGTGGCGTCGCGCACCATCCGCTATTACCACTCGCTCGGCGTGCTCCCCAAGCCCGGCCGCGCGGGTAAGGAAGTCGTCTACTCCGACGAGCATGTGGACCGCTTGCGCGACATCGTCGCCATGCAGGCGCGCGGCCTGCGCCTGGACGCGATCCGCGAGGTGTTCGACGCTGAGCCGCAGGCCGGTGATTGGCGCGTGCTGTTCGATCCGCGCGCGAGCCAGGCTGCCGAACGCTCGTGCCACATCGACGACGCCGAGCTCGCGGCGATGCTGGGCGACCGTGGTACCGATGTGCTCGCGGAGCTCATCTCGGCGGGATATCTCGAGCGCCGTGACGAGCGCTGGTTCCTCGGGGACCGGTCGATGTTCAAGGCCGCGCTGGTCCTCTACGACGTCGGCATCGACATCACGCTCAGCGGGGTGCTGCGCACGATGATCCAGTCGCGGATCGCCGTGCTCGCCGACGAAGTGGTGCACACGATCCGTGACGCCGCGGGCACGAGCTACGGCGGCGAGAGTGTCGGTGTGGACCTGAGCCGCTTCCGCGACCGATTGCTCGCGATGGCATGGGAGGTCGGCGGTGCCACGCTCGCCGCCGAGATCGAACGCGCCGCGGCCGCCGCCGACGACGCGGCCGGGCGCCGTGCCCCGGCTCGCGCCACCAGTGGGCGATGATCGGAAGATGAGTTCCGACCAGCCGGGCCCGCGCGCCCTGGCCCGTGCGCAGACGATCGCCGACATCAAACGCATCGGCCGCGAGCACCTCGCTACCCAGGGCGCCGCGGCACTGTCGTTGCGTGCGGTCGCGCGTGATCTGGGTGTGGTGTCCTCGGCGGTGTATCGGTACGTGCGCAGCCGCGACGAACTGCTGACCATGCTGGTGGTCGACGGCTACAACGCATTGGGCGACGCCGTCGACGCGGCACTGATCGACGCACCCGGCGACCCGGCGACCCGTTTCCGGGTCACCGCGCGGGCGGTGCGGGAATGGGCGCTGGCCGAACCCGCCTGGTACGGCCTGCTCTTCGGCACGCCCGTACCCGGCTACGACGCACCCGCCGCTGACACCGAGGCGCCAGGGGTGCGGGTGATCGCGATCCTGCTCGGCATCGTCGACAGCGCTTACCGTCAGGGGCAGCTCGACGTCCCCGCTACCGGACCGGCGATCAGCGCGCGAACGGCCGCCGATTTCGCGACGATTCGTGAGCAGTTCGGCCTGCTCGCCCCCGACTCGGTGATCGCGTCAGCCCTCACCGCATGGACCACGCTGTTCGGTGCCGTGAACTTCGACGTGTTCGACATGTACGGCCGCGACACCTTCGCCGATCGCGCGGAGATCTTCGACCTGAATATCGATCGGTTACTGCATCTGCTCGGCTTCGTCGTGCCGCGCTCGGATGATGTGGACCGGTCGGTACGGTAGCGATTCGAAGGGTTCCCGCGGTATGTGGGGAGAGGGAATGTGTGAACGGCGACGACGGCGTCGCCAACGAAGGAGAGTGCCCGAGTGAATTCCCGCGAGGAGATCTTGCGCCGAGTCCGTGACGGGCTGCTCGACCTACCCGAGGACGAGCGCCGGGTCCCCATGCGTCGATCCTCCGGCAGGCACGCGTTGGTGGATCCGGCCGAACGGGCCGAGGTGCTCGAGCGGTTCGTCGAAAGGTTGCGCGAGCACGGCTCGCTGGTGCGCACCGTCGACATCGCGGGCCTGCCCGCCGCGGTCGCCGACGTGCTCTACGGCATGAGCGTGCAGACGGTACTCGCCGCGGTCGAGCCGGGCCCGGCGTGGCTGGACCACTGGGCCAGCGCACCGGGACATCGGGTCGTGCACAGCGGCTCGGATTCGGATGAGTCCGGTGAGGCGGTGGTTCGCGACGCGGTGGCCGGTGACGCGTCTACCGGCTCGCTGGCACTCGATGCCGACGGTGGACCAGCCGTCTCTGAGGAGATGCCTCAAGTCTGCGTCGTACGTGCCGACCGGGTGTTCCTCTCCCTGCCCGAAGCGCTGGACCACCTCGACCAACGTCGCCCGTTGATCTGGCTCGGCGGCCCCGGCGATACCGAGTTGGCCCGCCAGATGGTGGTGCTACTGGTCGAATAGCTCGTGGGGAAACGTTATCGAGCCAGGGTTGTGTGGGACTGGAGGTCTCAGTTATTCTCGGGGTAACGGTGTGACGGCGCTAACAGGGCCGTGCGCGCCGCACGCGAACCGAGGAGGCACCGATGACGCTGACCGAATCGAGCCGTGGTGGACCCATTACCGAGGAGTACCGAGAGGCGCTGGCAACCCTGTCACAGGGGTCTGTCGACCGCCATTTCGATCCCTACCTCGATATCGACTGGGATTCGCCCGAGCTCGCCCTTGACCCGAACGACGTGCGGTGGGTTCTCTCGCCCGAGATCGACCCGCTCGGCGCGACACAGTGGTACCGCGATCAACCCCTGGACCGGCGCATTGCGATCGGCAAATGGCGCACCGCCAATTCGATCAAGGTCGGCGCCGCCTTCGAGAGCATCCTGATCCGCGGAATGATGCAATACATCATGAAGCTGCCGAACGGGTCGCCCGAGTTCCGGTACTGCTTGCACGAGATGACCGAAGAGTGCAACCACATCCAGATGTTCCAGGAGCTGGTCAACCGCATCGACGTCGACGTGCCCGGCATGCGGCCGATGTTTCGCGCGTTGTCGCCGCTGATCGGTGTGGCGGGCGGCTACGCCCACACGATCCTGTTCATCGGGATCCTCGGCGGCGAGGAACCGATCGATCACTATCAGAAGGCCGTGATCCGCGCGGGTGCGACGATGCCGCCGATGGTGTTGCGCACCATGGAGATCCATATCGCCGAGGAAGCGCGTCACATCTCCTTCGCCGGTGACTTCCTCACCGCGCATATCGGGCGGATGGGCAAGTTCAATCGTGGCGTCTGCTCGGTGGCCTTCCCGATCGCGATGCGCTGGCTGGCCAGCGAGATCATGGCGCCGCCGCGTTCGTTCGAGCGCGAGTTCGATATTCCGCGCGAGGTCATCGAGCAGGCGTTCTGGAAGTCGGAGCATTCCCAGCAGATCCTGTCGGGCTACTTCGGCGATATGCGCAAACTGGCCAATGACCTCGGTCTGATGAACCCGACCGCCAAGTGGCTGTGGCGCAAGTTCGGCATCGACGGGCCCGTGTCGCGCTACCGTAGCGAGCCCGAACGCAGCGCTCGGCGCGTCGCCTGAGCTGACGTCGCCGGCGATCAGCCGCCGGCGACCAGCTGGGTGATGATCTCGGTGAGTTGCTTGTCGGGATCGAGGTTCAGGCCGTGGCGGCGGGCGACGCCGTCCACGACGTGCCAGGCGTAGGAGGCGACTTCCTCGATCAGCTGGTCCCTGGTGAGCGCCGGACCGGGGTCGTTGGCCCAGCGGGTGACGGTGGCCTCGGTCATCGAGACGATGGCGAAGGTCATCGTGTCGGCCGAGGCCTCGTCGGTCACGCCCACGACACCGGCCAAGCCCGTGACGAGCGCCCTGGTCGAACCCGCGAGGGTGTCGATCAGCGCGCTCATCGCGTCGATATCGGGATCGGTCTCCGATGGACCTGTCCGCAGGAACTCGTGTAGCCGGGGATGGTCCTGGATCCAATCGACGACGCCGCCGATCGTGCGAACCAGGATTTCGTGGATCGATCCCTCGGCGATGTCGAGGGCGTCTTCGATATCGGCGACGAACCGGTCGGCGATCTCGCTCCTGATCCGGCGATCGAGCTCGTCGCGGCCGGCGAATTGCCGGTAGACCACCGATTTCGCGAGCCCCGCGTGCTCGGCGATCTGGATGATCGGCACCTCGACGCCGGCGGGCGCCTGTTCGATCAGCTCGACCGCGGCCAGCACGATTCGCTCCCGGCGGCTGTCGTTGTGCGGCTGCCATCGGGCTTGCCTGCCGCTCACGGCGCCGGCTGGGTGTGACGCTGTGCTCGACACCCGCCCGAGTGTAGAGCAAGCATCGGCGGTTCAAACCTCTACCGGGGGACCGACACCGGATCGGTGCAACTGGCGAGACCGTCGACGAGCGAGCACACGGCGACGGGGCGCGTCGGCCGGTAATCGGGGGCGACGCCGCCCGCCGCGGTGATCGCACGGTAGGCGGCGACCGCGTCGGTGGGCGTGCGAGTCAGAGTCGGGTCGGTGAGGACGTCGACCGTGTAGAGGCCGAAACGTGGAGTGTAGGAGCCCCATTCGTAGTTGTCGGTGAGGCTCCAGTAGTTGTAGCCCATCAGCGGGATGCCGTCGGCGACGGCGCGCTGGAGCCAGTAGACGGTGTCGCGCAGTGAGTCCGCCCGCGTGTAGCCGTCGGCGCGGGGGAGTCCGTTCTCGGTGGGGATGCCGTTCTCGACGATGTAGAGCGGGCGACCGGGGAACTTCCGCGCGAAGTGGTCGAGCGCGTAGTAGATGCCTTCGGGTTGCAGCGGCATCGTCCAGAGGCGGTCCGGATCGGGAATCTGTAGCTGGGTGGGGGAGAAGCCGTAGTAGTAGTCGATGCCGATGTAGTCCAGGCGCGCCGAGATCCGGTCGAGCAGCGGTCCGCTGACCGCGTCGTCGACAGTGGGGACGTAGGCGACATTGCTGGTCACCTGGGCGCCGGGGTGTACGGCGTGGATATAGTCGTAGATGCTGTTGTGCGCCTGGGCGATTCGTTCACCCATGGTGAGAATGTCGGCCGCGCCGATGCCGCCGTGGCGCAGATCGTTGACTATGTAGAACGTAGGCTCGTTGAACGTCACCCACAGCGGATCCGCGTCGGCGAACCGGTCGACGACCACGCGCGCGTTGGACAGCCAGTTGGCGACGATCTCCGGATCGCGCCAGCCGCCGCGGTCGGCCGCCCAGCCCGGGTACACCCAGTGATCGAGCGTCAACATCGGCCGCATCCCCGCCTCGGTGATCGCGCTGACGACGTCGTCGTAGAACGCGAGTGCCGCCTCGTCCCAAACGCCGGGTCGCGGTTGGACCCGGGCCCACTCGATGCCGATGCGGTACACGCGCACACCGAGTTTCGCGGCGAGCGCGATATCGGAGCGGTAGCGATTCCGGAAGTCGACCGAGTTCAGATAAGGATCGTCGGTGGTCCCGGATTCGACATACCGGCGCCAATTGCTGTCCGGCGCATCACCTTCGACCTGGAATCCGGAAGCTGCCACCCCCCAGAGAAATTCGGGCCCGAGTGGTGCCAGCTGGGCCGGCGCTGGTGGTCGCGCCAGGGCAGGGGAGGTGCTGGTCGTGAGCAGGGCCGCGGCGGTGAGAGCAACTGCGGCGAGGATTCGGCGACCAGTGGGGGAGGGCATGGCACTCCTGGGGTCTGAGGGAGGGGAGGGGAGTTCAGTGTGCGACATCGAGGTAGTCGTGCGGGGGAAGTGGGGCGGAGCGGCGGGCATGGAGCCTGTCACTTTCAGAAAGTACATGGAGTTACGTAGATATGCGCATCTCAATATGTTTCTCCCTCTTGGTATTGATCGGACCGGTTCAGTTCACAACATGTTCGAACCGAACAACCACTCACCAGCAAAGACAGGGGAGGGGTTGCGTCACGTCGTTAAATCGACGGCAACTGCGCGACCGGTGTCGAACCAGTACGCATGCAGGTTCCGGATCTTCGCCCGCGCCGAACTCCACCGGCACCACGGTGTCGCACAGCAGGGCACGTGCGGCGATCGGTCGTCCAGCACGTCGAGTGAGTTGCCTCTCAGCGCAGCATCGTGAGTGGGCGTACTCGGTTCGCTCGAGCCAGGATTCGTGGATGGTTTTCAATCCCTTGCCAGGCTTTGCGCGCGTGTTCGCGACACAGCCCTGGGTGATGCGTGGCGCCGGCGTAGTCCTGCCGACCGAGCGGTTGTTGCGCAGGCTCAGTGGCGGTCGGTGGGGTGTACTCGACCTGGCAGGGCTCCCATCGATCGAGATCACGGTGGTCGGGCGTAAATCGGGACAGCCGCGAACCACCTCGCTGCTCTGCGTGCCCGATGGTGACGGCTTCTATTTGGTCGGGTCGAACTGGGGCAAACCGGAGCATCCGGCCTGGTCGGCGAACCTGCGCGCGGCCCGCACGGCATCGGCTCGATTCGGTGGCAGTTCCGCGTTCCCGGTGACCGTCGCCGAGATCACCGGTGTCGATCGCAAGCGCGTGTGGGACCAGGCCGTCGAGTTCTGGCCGGGCTACGAGATGGAATTCCAGCTCTCGGGTGGTCGTGAGTTCCGCATCTTCCGACTCGACCGGATCGCCTGACCCCAAGACCTCGGGGATGATCTGCTCGGCGATCACTAGCTGATACCTTGGGCGGCCAGGAGGAGCCTTGGCGCGGATCACCAGTCTGGATGTCGCTCGAGAAGCCGGAGTCTCACAGACGACGGTGAGTTTCGTGCTGAACGGCAAGAACGAATTCGGGATTTCGGAGACCACGCGGCGACTGGTCCTCGATACCGCACAGCGGCTCGGCTATGCGCCGTCGGCGGTCGCTCGGGCATTGCGCAGCGGCCGCAGCCAGGTAGTGGTGTTCCTCTTGGCGGATGCTCCGGTGTCGGAGCCGTTCGCGCGGTTCAAACGCGAGGTGACGACCGCTTTGCAGGCGCAGGGGTTCACGTGCGTGTTCCTCGAGTTGACCGGGCTGGCAGGTGGGGTGAGTGCTGTGTGTCAACATCTGGACCCGGCCATCGTCGTTTCCGCGACAGTTCTTCCCGAGGCCGACAAGCAGGCGTTGGTGAAGTCGGGGGTGCCGGTCATCGATGGCGTTCTGGGGTCCGAGGATGCCTCGGTCGCCGGACTCGATCAGCGCGAGATCGGGCGAATGCAGGTGCGGCACTTGGCCGATCGTGGGCATCAGGTGATCGGGTTCGCCGCGGTCGAAACGCCACAGGATCAGCCGTTCTGTCTGCCTCGGCTGGAAGGCGCTCGCGAACAGTGCCGGCTGCTCGGGCTCCCGGAGCCGGTGGTGGCGAGCATGGATTACTCGCTGGACGGGGCCGCTGACGCGTTGACGCGTTGGGTCGAGAGCGAGCCGCCGGTGACGGCAGTGGCGGCGTTCAACGATGTTGTGGCCGTGGCTGTCCTGGGTGCGTGCCGGTTGCGTGGCCTCGATGTTCCTGGAGATCTGGCGATCATCGGGGTCGACAGTGAGACGATCGGCGCTCTGACAGTGCCCACGTTGACCACTATCGGCATCGATCTGACGGTTCCCGCCGGGAGTCTCGCCGGCGCCATCGTCGATCTGGCACAAGGCGGCGCGGCCCAGGTGCGCGCGGTCGCGACGGATGCGCTGGCGTTGGTTCACCGCGGGTCGTCCTAACCCTCGCTGTAGTGCCACGACGATCCAGCCGTGGATATTTCGTGCTCGATTCTCCCTTCGAAGGTTCTTACTCACTGTTAGCCTCAATGGACCTAATACGTATTAGTCGGCCTGCCGTTGCAGTCCGGCAATGGCTATTGGTCGCACCCTGATCGCGGAATCGGTAGACACCATCGCCTGATTCTGCGTTGACCAACCGATTCGACCCAGAGGTGATCCGAACGATGCGCAACGTTGCACACCGTGTATTACTCCTTGCCGCGGCGGGACTGCTGTTGTCCCCGGCGGCGCTGACGTCCGCCGCGCCGGGGGACCCTTCTCACCGACCTGGCGCCGAATTCGTCGCAATCGGCGACTCCTATATCGACAGCGGCTCCTTCGGGGGCTCGCTCATCGGACCGTGCATTCAGGCCACCGACAGCGTCGCGCGACTCATCGCCGCGAAGATGCCACAGACCACCTTCGGCGACTGGGGCTGCGGAGGCGCTGTCTCCGCCGACATCACGCAGGTATCACCGATGGGCCCACAGGTGGACGGGTTGTCCGCCGCCACCGAGTTCGTCGCGGTCTCCATCGGCGGCAACGACGAGAACCTGTTCGTCTCGGTGATCAGCAACTGCTTCCTCGCCGCCACCTGCACGCAGGCCTTACGAGACCAGGCTGCGGACGCGCTCACGAGACTTCCGGCGCGACTGGACGCCGCGTACGCCGCGATCGGACAACACGCCCCCAACGCCGAGGTTGCCGTGCTCGGCTATCTGAATATCCTGCCCGAGGACCCCACCGGCTGCTTCATCGATCCGATCGCCGGCCCGACGGCCATCGCCTTCAACATCCGCGCGCAGAAAGCACTCAACGACACAGTCGCGGCGGCCGCTGACCGAGCGGGTTTCACCTTTGTCGATCCCGACTCCGAGGGAGATCATTCGATCTGCGCCCCTGTGGGGCAACGCTATGTGTCGTTGGTCGGACTCGAACCCGGAGAGGGAGGCACGTTCTTCCATCCGACTCGACTGGGCCGGGAGTATATGGCCGCGAAAGCGTATGAGGCGTTGACCGTCAATTGATACGAGAACTGCGGAGCCGGACCGCTTGCCGGCAGTCACTCGGGTTCATAGGCCGAGTTTGGTGACGGCGTTGTCTTCGAGTGGGTTCGCGGTGCGGATGTAGCCGTGGACGGTGCGGGGGTTGGACCAGCGGCCCTGGCGCATGATCTCGCGGTCGCTGGCTCCGCCGAGGGCGGCTTGGGTGGCGAAGCCGGCGCGTAGGGAGTGCCCGGAGAACAGGTCGGGGTCCAGGCCCGCGCGGGCCGCGTAGCGCTTGACGAGTTCGGCGACGGCCCGGCCGGACAGGGCGGTGTCGCTGATCGAGCCGTGTCGGTTGATCGTGGGGAACAGCGGGCGGTCTTCGTCGGTGCTGAGGCGGGTTCCGGTGAAGCCGTGGCAGCGGTGGATCGTGGTGTCGGCCGCGAGGTTGTTCGTCGTCCAGGTGCGCGCCCCCGCGTCGCCGGTGTCGGCGTGGACTTCCAGAAGCCGGACCCAGTCGGCGAACGCGCAGATCGGGCAGGTGCGTGGATGTTTGCCGCGAGGCAGGGCGATGCGCTGTTCGGCGACGCCGGTCGGGTCGGTCTTCGTTGTCGGCAGGTGAACGACGAGCAGTGGTTCGCCGGTGGTGTGGTCGGTGCGCACGTGCACGTCGCTGATGCGTAGGCCCGCGAGTTCGCTGCGCCGCAGAGCGCCGGCGAAACCGACCAGCAGTGCCAGCGCGTCGCGGCGGCGCGCGGGTTCGGTGGGCCAGTCGCGCGCGGGGAGCTCGGCGAGAAGTTGGTCGAGGGTGTGCAGCAGGACCGGCCGTTTGCGGGTCGGTGGGGTGCGGCGGGTGCGACGGATACCGCGCAGGGTGAGCCGGACGACGTCGGAACGGGTCGGTGAGGGGAGTCCGTTGGCGGCGTGGACTGCGGCGATGGCGGCGGACTTGCGATCGAGGGTGGCCGGGCTGAAGGCCCATGTGCCGTTTTCTCGCCGGGCGTCGGCGGAGGCCGCCAGGTAGACGGCCACATCGAGCGGGTCTGCGGGGAGCGCTTGGCGCTGTTCGATCGCGCACCAGCCCGCCCAGGCGATCCAGTCTGTTCGATAGGCGCGCAGGGTGTTCGCCGATTGGGACGCTTCGAGGTAGCGGCGCAGTGCGCCTGCTTGATTGTCGTCGAAGCGTTCACGGACCAGGCGTAGGGCCGCGGTGTCGACCAGGACGCTGCGCACTCCGCGGCGTAGTTCGGTGCGGACCTGTTCGGGAAGCACGACCGATGCGTCGCTCAAACCTCGCCACTCCTCGCGTGAATCGCTGTGTCGCCGATGACTCCTGGCGTTGCAGCCTAGTCGTGCGCGGGTGCGATGACGTGGGGACGCGTGGTCATGGGTGTGAGGTCACGGCATCTCTTCGAGTTCGGCGAGCTGGGTGTGGATGTAGGCGGCGAGGCGGTGTCGGGCCGCGCCGGTCAGGAAACTGGTGTCGCCGAGGCGCGGGAAGTGCTCGTCGACCTCCTCGGTCGGTGCGCCGGTGGTGGCGGGCGCTTCGCTGACGAGCTCGAGTCGTACCGGATGCTGTTGGGGCAGAGGAACACTCGGTTCGTACGGCTCTGAGGTTACTGCTCCGGTACGTACCATGAATGAACCCTAACGTTTTGGTTACGGCCGTTGCCAACATCGCGGGCCAAGTAGTGATTACTGCCACGTTTTGTTCGATATAGTTCATGACTGCCGGTCCAGGTGCTTTCGGGCCGCCATCATGGGGCGATGCGGGCGGTCATCGGCGACACAGAGATTCAGTTTGTCGACTATCCTTTCGCGGGCGCATCGGTGTATCCCGATGGCGTGCTAACGGTTTCGGAGATCGCCGATGCCGATCCGCGCGCGTTTCCGCCGGAACTTCGCACTGTCTCGGGGGAGACGCTGTTCGTGCTCGCGGCCGATGCGCCGGCCCTCGCCGAGTTCTGTCGGCGCACCGAGATTGCCGTGCGTCGGCGTGGCGATATCTGGGCGGATCTGCTGGAGCCGTTCCTCGATACCTCGTTCGAGGACGACGATCAGCGCGCTACCGAGGCACGACTGCATCGGTCGGGGATCGCGCCGCAGGAGGTCACCGACATCCGGGAGCGCGTCGAGCGGGCGATGATGTCGTACAACTTCGACAGCATGTTGTGGGAATGGGTGCATCTGGGCCTGTACGATCTGTTGTCCGCCGCTAACGGCGTCCTGGTTCGGCCCGCAGCGCGAGCGACGCTCGGAGATCCCGAACAGCTGTACCGCTGGGCGATGCGGATTGCCGCGCGCACCGGTCCCGATCACGAAGCGCGCGCTACCGGACCAGGCTGAGCCGTCGCGGCGACATATCCGGCGACCGGGCTCAATCGCAGGACGGCAGGCATCCGGCGGGTGATCGCGGGTGGACCGGTGAACCTGATCCGTCCGGTGTGCTGCGCATGGGTGAGCGGCATGCGCCCCAACCACACCTCGTACAGGCCCGCGACGTCGGCATTGATGGTGACGTCGACTGGATAGCCGGGGTCTGTTTCGCACACCGAGGCGACGGCGGCTTCGACCACGATCCAGAACCGACGGATGTCGTCGGTGAACCGGACATGCAGCACCTGTCGTCGTCCGGGCAGCATGGAGGTGTCGAGCCTGGTGTGCATCCACCAAACCAGCAGCGCCGCGTCGAGCTCTTCTTCCTGCGGTTCGCCGAAGGTCCAGCGCGCACCCCATTCGCCGAGGCCGAACAGGATCGGCTCGAGTTGGCTGCCCGCTTCGGTGAGCAAGTGTTCGGTGCCGAGCTTCTCGATCAGTCCGGCGCGTTCGAACTGGCGCAGGCGTTTGGCGAGCAGGCTGCGTGAGAGGCCGGGTAGGCCGCGAGCGAGGTCGTTGAAGCGGGTGGTGCCGACGAACAGGTCGCGCAGGATGAGCAACGACCACCGTTCGCCGAGCACGTCGAGCGCGCGCGAGATCGGGCAGTACTGGCCGTAGCCTACGGTCGTGGTTGTCATGGTCACCTCACCGACGGGGTCCACTTTCAGGACCGGGAGAGTCCACTTTCTGGACTATCTGGTTATCGCGGCGCTTCCTACCTTCGAAACATGACTTCCACAATTTCTGACACCACGTCCAGCACCGACCGGGTCGCACTGGCTCGCGAGATCGGTGAAACCCTGCGTCTCGAGGTCCCCGAACGGGACCGCACCGGTGAGATCTCCGTCGCCGCGTTCGACCGGTTGCGGTCGAGCGGTCTGTCGGCAGCGCTCGTGCCGGTCGAGTTCGGCGGCGGGGGTGCCTCCCATCAGGAGATGGGGCAGATCCTGCGCGAACTCGGCAGCCACGATCCGTCGACAGCTGTCGCGTTCGCGATGCATTCGCACCTGGTGGCCGCGCAGGTGTGGCGGCACAACCATGGGGTGGACGCTTCGGCGGTGTTCGCGAAGGTGGCAGGCGGGGCGATCCTGGTCAGCACCGGGGCCTCGGATTGGGTCGAGTCCAACGGGCAGGCGGTGCGCGTCGACGGTGGGTATCGGGTGAGTGCGCGCAAGGCGCCCTCGAGTGGGTGTGAGGTGGGCGACGTGCTCGTCACCAGCGTTCGCTACGACGACGAGGTGCTGCATTTCGCCATCCCGTTGTCTGCCGCGGGGGTGAGCATCGACAAGACCTGGGATTCGTTCGGTCTCCGCGCGAGTGGCTCGCACACCGTCGTCCTCGACGACGTCTTCGTGCCCGACGCCGCGATCTCGATGACCCGCCCCGCCGGTCCGTGGCCGCCGGTGCTGAATGTGGTGATCGGCGCCGCCCTTCCCCTGGTACTGGCCGCCTATCTCGGCGTCGCGGACGCAGCCGTCGATCTCACCGCGCACCTGCTGGCGGGCCGTTCCGAGGCCCACACGATCCAGTCGGCCGGTGAAATGCTCAACGCCTACACCACCGCCGAGGACCTCATCACCGCCATGTTCACCGACTCCGAGAACCTGAACTTCCCCAACACCGACACCTACGCCGCCCGCACCCTCAGCCGCAAGACCGTCGCGTCCGACGCCCTGATCACCACCGTCCGACTGGCAATCGAAACCACCGGCGGCGCAGGCTATTCCCGCGCCTGCGACCTCGAACGCCTCTACCGCGACATCCACGGCTGCCAATTCCACCCCCTGCCCCGTGCCAAACAGACCCGCTTCAGCGGGCGAGTTCTGTTGGGGCACAACCCCCTCGGCTGAGGTGACGGGTCATCCGTGGTGGATGGCCCCTCGGCTACCCGTACAGGTGGTCCGAGACGGTCGGGTCGTTGGCCAGCACATAGTCGACGACACTCCAGAACTCCGGAAGGCGAGGGTGGACCAAACCGTCCGCACGCGAGAGCACCACACCGTGGACGTCATCGGCTGATCCGTCCAAGCAGGCCTGGACCAGGGTCGCCGCAGGGTTCGGATTGTTCTGCACCGGCCCGACCCGGCAACCGAAAGTCACGTGATCGTCGGCGGTGTCGGAATCCCAGGTGCCCAGGATGACGTCGATCCAGGTGTCATGGGCCTGACCCGTGTGGTGGTAGCTGTTGGCGAAGTACGCCGCGTAAGCGATCCCATCGCGGGTGATCATGTTCCAAGTGCGCTCGATCGGCTTGTCGCAACAGGGGCATTCGTACCGCGCGAACTGGCGCTCGTCCAGATCGGCCGCGAGTTCGGTGGTTTCCATGTCAGGCAGCCGCCGGGGTCGGTCGGTTCGCGAGGTGCGAAATGGCCCGCTCGCGACCGGTTCGGTCGGGCATGCACACGTTTTCGGCGGCGAATTCCGCCGCCCGAGACCGCAGAAGATCTTGATTCACCGCCATATGATCCGCTATAGCGACGAATTTCGCATAGTCGACAGTACACCGACATGATTCAATCACCGGGTGTTGATGTTCGCGCAACTGTGGTGGCCGCTGACCTAGCGGCTGACCGAGTTGTGCTCGGCCGCCCCCAAGCGGCCGAATCTGTCGTGAAGACAGCTGTTCCGGCCTCCGTGGCGGTCCCGGAAACAGGAGGACGACCATGATCGACAACGACAAGTCCGCGGGAACCGGCGGGTTCGGCGAGATTCTCGTCAGCTCTCGCTCCCTCGGCGAGTACCAGGCGATGTTCGCGCTCACCGACGACGACCTCGGGCGCCGAATTCTGGACTGTCCGGGCGGTGCGGCAGGATTCGCCGCCGAAGTCATGGAACGCGGCGGTGATGTCACTGCCTGCGACACAGCCTATTTCGACAACGGCGTCGAACGTGTGGCTGCCACCGCGGTCGCCGAAGCAGACCGCGGCAACGAATACGTTCGCCAGCACGCCGACGCCTACCGCTGGACATTCTTCGCCGACCCCGACGAACACCGACGCGCCCGTCGCGAGTCGGCCCAACATTTCGCCACCCACACCCGCACGTCCCCCGAGTGCTACATCCCGGCCCGTCTCCCCACACTCCCGTTCGCCGACAACACCTTCGACCTCGCCCTGAGCTCACACCTGCTCTTCAGCTACGCCGACGACCTGGACTACACCTTCCACCACCAGTCGATCATCGAGTTGGCACGGGTCGCCACGACCGAAGTCCGACTGTTTCCCTTGACGCCCATCGGTTCGTCGGCCCGGTACCCGCAGCTCGATCAGTTGCTCGCGGATCTGTCGTACTCCGGTATCCGGGGCCGAATCGTGGAGGTCGAATACGAGTTCCAGGCGGGCGCACACGAGATGCTGGTCTGCCAGGTGCCGACCTAGTCGGCGCGCTCATCGGCGGCTACCGTCAAATGTGTGAGTGACACGCAGTGGAAGATCCTCGGCGAGCATCTGGTGGACGAGAACCGCCACATCCAACTCAAAACCGTCGATATCGAGCTTCCCGACGGTGTGAGGTTCACGCAGTACGTCGCGAAGATGCCGCGGTGCGCGATGACGTTGGTACTCAACCGATCCCGTGAGGTGCTGCTCATGCGGCGCCACCGGTTCATCATCGATCAGTGGGTGTGGGAAGTCCCCGGTGGCTATGTCGACGGTGCGGAGGATGTCGCCGCGGCAGCGGCCCGGGAGGTGGAGGAGGAGACCGGCTGGCGGCCGACGTCGATGGAGCATCTCGTCACCTACCAGCCCGCGATCGGCACACTCGACCAGCCGCAGGAGATCTACCTCGCACGCGGTGCCGAGCCCACCGGCGCGGCGCCCGACATCAACGAAGCGGTCGAGGTCCGGTGGTTCTCCCTACGCGAGGCAGAGGCGATGATCAGTCGCGGCGAGATCGTCGGCGCGGCGACCGTAGTCGGGATCTACCGGGCGCTGGCGCTCGCCTGAGTTCTTACCCGCTGACGGAATTCCGCCACTTCGGGGATCGTGTCGTGGGGTGCGAGGCGGGCACGGACATCACGCAAGTACGCGCCGGTCCGCTTCGACTCCACCTCGCCGGCCAGCTCGAGTGCCTGGTCGCCGATATTGACAGCTTCGCGAGGGTCGTCGGCTGCGAGGCTGGACGCGAGTAAACACAGATTGAACGCGCGCCCACGCAGGTATCCCTCGCTCATGTTCAGCGAATCGAATGCCAACTCCGACGCCCGCTTGTGGTCACCCAGGTCGCGGAAGCAGTGCGCCGTGATGGCCGACATGTACGCGGTATCGAGGTAACTGAGCCACCTCGGTCGATGCGGGTCTGCGCGACCGAATGCCCGCTCAGCTGATGCCAGGGTGGTGGTGCAGGTCGACCGGTCGAAGCGGGCGGCATGGCCATGGGCTTCCACCATCAGACACCCGGCCTCCAAGGTCGGCGAACCCGCGGTTCGGGCAGCTCTGCCGACGCTGCGTACAGGCGGCGCCCGACATCCTCGGTGTAGGTGCCGTGCAGCATCGGCGCGACAGACGTGTGCAGATAATGCACGACAGTGGAGCGGATACGCCCGCCACCGACCCGGTTATCCAGTTCGACGAACGCCGTGGTCATCGTCCGGACCGCATCGACATCTGCCTGGCCGATCCGGCGGTACCCGGTCGAGGACACCGGGTGCTCAGGTCCAGGCAGTGTCAACCATCGCATTGTCGCAGCCGGGTAGACCGCAACGGCATAGGCAGAGTCGCGCAGGAACCTCCTGCATTCGACGTCACTGCGCCACAGGGCGGTCGCGGCGGCAGTGGCCTCGGCGAGCGACAAGGAAAATTCCAAACCGAGGTCGGCTGACTCGGATCCTGTCATCCCGCAGTCGGCGGACGTGATTCGGCGACCGGTCAACTCGCTCATCACGTCCGCGATGAGCGAGGGCGCGGGTGGAATGGGCTGCTCACCCGCGAGCCACCGTCCGACCGAGGTGTGGTCGTAGGCGAGGTCGACGCCCACCGTGCGACCACGTTCGACAACGCGTCGGGCCAGACTCTTTCGGAGCACGCCCGTCTCGTCGACGAGTTCCTGCAGCTGGCGGTTGGGTTGCTTCGGGTGGCGTCCCATCTATGGAGTGTGGCACCGGGTGAACGCCGTAGCCAGGAATTCCCTCTCGCGCACACCCCCTCTGCACACATCCGCCCCGGACACGCGCCTTCCGCATTGGCGTCCGCCACGGTGTGCTTGGTTTCGGCCCAGCAACCCTGGAGCCTGCCGATCCAACGATGGGGCCACCGTGAACGTTCTCTTGTTCTGCAACCGCGACCCTGGTCCACTCACGGCCGAAAATGCACACAAAGTGATGCAAATCCACTTGGAGTGTGAGGTCGACACCTGCCGCGCTCGTCGACGCGCCCGGAATACGTTGGTCGAGCTGAAGCGGATGGTGCTCGACGAGCGGGCTCAGCAAGCGAGATCTTGACGATGGTCGTCAACTCCCCGGCGCTGACGAGGTGCGAGACCATGATCCTCGCCGCTGTTGTCCTGTGGGACAAGCCGATCGCTGGTTGCACATCGGAGGATCTCGTGAAGGCTCTGCAGCACAACCGGTTTCGCACCGAGCAGTATCTGGGACAACTTCATGCCAAGGGGATGATTCGTCGTCGACACGGGCAGCGGACCGACCGATGGTGGCCGACCGCGCGAGGCATCAGCGCCCTGGAACTACCGGAATGAAGCCCCCGTGCTGGGACATCACCCGGTTCAGCGCGGCATCTCGCTGGGGTGCTCGGTTCGTTGAGTGTGGTGGTCCAACAGTTTCGACAGCAACTTCGTCAGGTTTTCTCGTTCCGGGGGAGACAGCGGTTCGAGGAGTTCTTCTTGGCTTTGGGCGAGTTGTTTTTCCAGGCGGCGCAGTTGGCGTTTGCCCGGGGTGGTGAGGGAGATGACGTTGCGGCGGCGGTCGGTGGGGTCGGGGGTGCGTTCGACGAGGTTGTGGTCGGCGAGTTCGTTGATGGTGGCGACCATGTCGCTGACGTGGATGCCACTGCGGCGGCCGAGGGTGGCTTGGCTGGCGGGGCCGAATTCGTCGAGGCTGGACAGGAGGCGGTAGTGGTAGCCGCGGGCGTCGGCGGCGGCGAAACCTTCGGTGACCAGGCGGTGGGCGTGGTTGCCGGTTTGGGTGAGTAGCCAGGTGGGCAGGGTTGCCCACCTGGCGGGGGTCGGCTCTGGTGGGTGTTCCATGTGACAACTCTAACAAATCGTTTGTGTGACCAACGATCGCGATATCGTTGGTCACACAAACGTTAGTCGCCCAAACATTGGGCCGACAGAGGAGTCGAGACCATGATCGAACCGTTCCGCGTCGACATCCCGCAAGCAGATATCGACGACCTCAACAACCGGCTCGCCCGCACCCGCTGGCCCAACGAAATCGCCGACGCCGGCTGGGACTACGGCTTCCCCCTGGCGCGGTTGAAGGAACTCGCCGAATACTGGCGCACCGGCTACGACTGGCGAGCGCACGAGGCGAAACTCAACGAACTGGCGCACTTCACCACCGAAATCGACGGCCAGAACATCCATTTCGTCCACGTCCGTTCCCCGAAGCCGGACGCGCTCGCGCTGATTCTCACCCACGGCTGGCCCGGCTCGTTCCTCGAATTCCTCGACGTGATCGAACCGCTCTCGCGCGACTTCCACCTGGTGATCCCGTCCATCCCGGGCTACGGCTTCTCCGGTCCGACCCATGAACGCGGCTGGGATATCGTCCGCGTCGCGCGCGCCTGGGCCGAGTTGATGCGTCGGCTCGGCTACGAGCGCTACGGCGCGCAGGGTGGCGACTTCGGTTCGGGAATCTCCCAGTCACTGGGGGCTCTGGCGCCCGAGAACGTTGTCGGTGTCCACGTCAACTACCTGCCGACCCGACCGAATCCGGAGGTCGAACTCTCCGGCACCGACGAAGCGCGACTCGACAAGGTCAAACAGCTCATGGCCAATCGCGCGCCCTACCAAGCACTACAAGCCGCCACCCCACAGACCATCGGCTACGCGCTCACCGATTCACCCGTCGGCCAACTCGCCTGGATCGCCGAACGCTTCGCGCAGTGGACCGACCCGCGCTCGCCGATCAGCGACGACCGGATGCTCACCGACATCTCCCTGTACTGGCTCACCGCCACCGCGGCCTCTTCGGCGCGACTGCATCGGGAGTCTTCGCGCGGGAGCGAGCCGTGCCCGGTGCCCGTTGGCGTCGCGGTATTCGCCCATGACATCACCCAATCGGTGCGCCCGCTGGCCGAGCAGCTCTACGACATCAGGCACTGGTCGGAATTCGACCGTGGCGGTCACTTCGCCGCGATGGAGGTGCCGGACCTACTCGCCGCAGACATCAGGGAGTTCTTCCTGCACAACATCAAGTGAGATCGGCGCGGAAAGTTGACAACAGGTGTCAAGTTATGGGTCGAGGATGGGTTCGCTGGTTGATGCACAACTAAGAGATAAGGGACCTCCTTGCGTGAAACTTCAGAAGATCTCGCAGAGCTTCAGGCGCTTCTCGACGCCTCGCTGTCCAGCGCGACCTCGCACCTTCGCTCGATCATCGATGGTGAGAACACGCTGACCGCAGAGCAGCTCGCCCAGACCCTCACGGGCATGTGCACGCTCGCTCTGTCCACGGTGACGGCGAAGGGCGAACCGCGGATCAGTGCCGTGGACGGACACTTCCTGCACGGACGGTGGCACTTCGGTACGGCGCGCCACGCCGCGAAGGCGCGCCACCTCGCAGCGCGACCGGCCGCCAGCGTCGCGCACCTGCGCGGTGAGGACTTGGGCGTGTTCACGCACGGCACGGTCGAGGTCCTCAATCCGCTGGGTGGCGAGCCTTGCGCGGAGTGGCCGCAACTGCTCGCGTACTTCCAAGACTTCTACGGCGACGACGCCTTCGACTGGGACAGCGAGGTGGTCTATTACCGGCTGCGTCCGCACTGGATGACCGTCTACGCACCCGACATCACCAGACTCGCTACCTGACCGCGGGGCATCTGTAGCTCCGCTGAAAACTCAGGGTTGCGCTATACGTATACATCTACTTATAGTGAGAGCACGCAATGTACGTATACATCTACGTATAGCCTTCGCAACTTAGGAGTACAGATGCCTACTTTCCAGACGTCGCAGCCGATCGCCGTCACCGTTGATGTGGCCTGCGGTGATGTCACCGTGGTCGCCGCCGACCGAGCCGACGCTGTTGTGGACGTCCGACCGGCCGACGCGTCCAGCAAAGCGGATGTGCGTGCCGCCGAACAGATTCAGGTCGAATTCGCCGGCGGCAAGCTGACGGTCGAGTCTCCCAGGAAGTGGAAGGCCTTCACCCCGTTCGGCGGCAACCCGACGGTCTCGGTGACGGTCGAGGTGCCGATCGGCTCCGTGCTCGACGCGACCGTCGCCATGGGTCGACTGGTCAGTGTCGGCGAATTCGACCGGTGCGAGCTCGAGGTTTCCGCCGGCGACATCGTGGTCGAGCGCCCGGGCGGCTCGGTGACCGCGAAGACCGCCAAGGGCAACATCCGCGTCGACGAGGCCGCGCGCGGGGTGCTCCGACTGGAGACCTCGATGGGCGATCTCGAGGTGGGGATCCGGCCGGGCAGTGCGGCGCGGCTGGAGACCAACGCGCTGCACGGCAGCGTGCAGAACCGGATGGAACCCGTGAACCCCTCGCGGGGGAGCGGAGATTCTGTGCAGGTCTTCGCGCGCAACCTCTACGGGAACGTCACCGTGGGGCACGGAACTCTCGTGTAGCGAAGGCCAGAACTATTGCGCCCGAAGCCATTCACGTGTGACCTTCATTGCCCTGAGCGATGATCGCCTGACCGACCGGCAGCACATGATGGGCCTCGAGCGCTCCGCAACTGGTGCGACAGCCGCCGACCACCCCCTGGTGGTCGGCGGCTGTTTTGTCGTCCGCGCAGGAGCTTGTGTCATCGGTTGAACGCGCCGGCGTCCGCGGCGAGCGCGGCACTGGTGGCCGCGCGGGCGGGCAGGCGGGGGTCAGCCGGAGCGCGCAGGAGAACCAACTGGTGGTAGATCGGTGCGGTCGCGGCGATCAGGAGGGCGTGCGCGTCGATATCGGGTGGAAGCTCGCCGCGCTGGATCGCGCGCTCGACGATGACCTCGGACTGGGCGTAGCGGTCGTCCCATAAACGCCGCAGAGCTCCGGCGGCTTCCTCGGAACGGAACGACGCGGCGATCAGCGCCACCGCGAGCGACGGCTCCTCGACCAGGGAAGCCTGGATCTCGTGGTTGAGCGCCGCGAGATCGCCGCGCAGCGAGCCGGTGTCGCGAGGGCTCCATTGCTGGTCACTCGCCGCATCGAAGAGGTCGGCGAGCAGACCGCCGACGTCTTGCCAGCGGCGATACACCGTGGCTCGGTGCACGCCCGCCCGGGCCGCGACGGCGTCCATGCTGAGCGCGTCGAAGCCGTGTTCGGCCAACTCCGCGGTGACGGCGTCGAGCACCTGGGTTCGGATGCGGGCGGTTCTGCCACCCGGGCGGGGGCGCGCCGGGGGAGCGGGCTCGGAGGTCTCCGGTTCGGATCTCATTGTCGGCCATCCGATTGCTTGACGAGGTAGGGCTGTCGACGTAGCTTAGTGCGACAATTGTCGTATTAACAACGGTGGGTGTGCGACCTCCACCGGCGTCCGATAGCGCACCCGCCGAAGGAGTTTCGCTGTGCCCCACGAATCCGCACCTGTTCCCGCAGACCCGACGGTGTTGCACCCGATGCCCGAGCAACCGCGAGTCGTGCTGCTGAAGCCGCTGATCACCTCACCCCTCATCGAGGTCGGCGAGTACTCCTACTACGACGACCCCGATGAGCCGACCTCGTTCGAAACTCGCAACGTCCTCTACCACTACGGGCCGGAGAAACTGATCATCGGAAAGTTCTGTGCGCTGGGCACCGGAACGCGGTTCATCATGAACGGCGCCAACCACCGGATGGACGGACCGTCGACCTTCCCGTTTCCCACCATGGGCGGCTCCTGGTCGAACCACTTCGACCTGCTCACCGGACTGCCGATCCGAGGTGACACCGTGGTCGGCAACGATGTCTGGTTCGGCAACGGCGTGACGGTGATGCCCGGCGTGCGGATCGGCCACGGCGCGATCATCAGCACCGGCTCCGTCGTCACCCGCGATGTCCCCGACTACGGCATCGTCGGCGGAAATCCGGCCAACCTCATCAAAACCCGATACAGCGACGGC
This sequence comes from Nocardia salmonicida NBRC 13393, assembly GCF_001613085.1. Lineage (GTDB taxonomy): Bacteria > Actinomycetota > Actinomycetes > Mycobacteriales > Mycobacteriaceae > Nocardia > Nocardia salmonicida. The sequence goes on along the minus strand of NZ_BDBR01000002.1, from coordinate 513,431 downwards.
GATATCGCCCGACTGCTGGCAGTGGCGTGGTGGGACTGGCCCGCCGAGCACATCACCGCACACGTGCCGACGATCATGTCGGGCAGCATCGACGACCTGGAAGCCGCCGCCGAATCTTTGAAATGAGTGAAATGCCCTCTCGCCCAGCACATATCGCGATGGTCGGCATCCCCATCGTCAGCCATGTCCTGCCGAGCCTCGAGATCATCCGTGAGCTGGTGGCCCGTGGCCATCGCGTCACCTACGCCAACGACCCGGCCGTAACGGACTTGATCACCGCAACCGGTGCCGAGCTGATCCCGTGCACCTCGACGCTGCCGGTGGCCGACAACAACTGGCCCGACGACCCTGTCGCGGCGATGAACCTGTTCCTCGACAATGCCCTGCTCGCCCTCCCACAATTGCACGCGGCCTACGACCACGACCCCGCGGCACAGCTGCGACAGCTGCCGGGCGCCGACGCCTACCAGGCGAGGTTCGCGCAGTGGCTAGCCGATTGCGGTGCCGCAACCACCGATGTCGACGACTTCTCCGGCCTGCCCGACAAGGCCGTAGCGCTGATCCCGCGAGCGATGCAACCGCATGCCGACCACGTCGACTCCGGCACAGTCACTTTCGTCGGCCCCTGCTTCGACACCCGCGAGTCAGCGGGTTGGGTCCGCCCCGAACACGCGGAGAAGGTCTTGCTGATCTCCCTGGGATCGGCCTACACCCACCAACCGGAGTTCTACCGCCAGTGCCTCCAGGCTTTCGGTGACCTACCCGGCTGGCATGTGGTCCTGCAGATCGGCAAACACACCGACCCCCACGAGCTCGGCGACATCGCAGCCAATGTCGAAGTGCACTCCTGGGTTCCCCAGCGGGCGATCCTGGAACGGGCCGACGCCTTCGTCACCCACGCCGGTATGGGTGGCTGCGGCGAAGGGCTGCTGGCTGGTGTCCCGATGATCGCTGTGCCCCAGGGCGCCGAGCAGTTCATGAACGCGGACCGTCTCGTCGAACTGGGCGTAGCTCGCCGCATCGACACCGCGGAAGCCACCGCCCACAACCTCCGCTCAGCCCTGAACGATCTGATCGGCGATCCCGAGGTCGCCCGCCGCTCAGCGCAACTGCGCACCCGAGCACACGCCGAAGGCGGGACCATCCGTGCCGCCGATCTCATCGAAAACATGCTGGTCTGAGACATCTGTCCCTGTTGTGCAAATAGATGTTTTATGGCTCCCGCGACCTGCGGTTAGCGTCGAATTCATGGATTGGAATTTCGCGTCGGCTGAAGAACTCCTGACCGCTTTGCGTGCCGGTGAGGTGACATCGGTGGAACTGACCGAGGAGGCGATCGCCCGGATCGAGCGTGACGACGAGGCGATCAACGCGATCTGTGTGCGGGACTTCGATCGTGCTCGGGTCGCCGCGCGTCGTGCCGATCAGGCGCGTGTGGGTGGTGAGGATCGGCCGCTGCTCGGTGTTCCGGTGACGGTCAAGGAGTCCTACAACATGGCTGGGCTGCCCACGACCTGGGGCGTGCCGCACAACAAGGACTATGTTCCTGCCGAGGACGCGATTCAGGTGTCGCGGCTGGAAGCCGCCGGGGCGGTGATGCTCGGCAAGACCAATGTGCCTTTAGGGCTGCGAGATGTGCAGAGCTTCAACGAGATCTACGGCACCACCAACAACCCGTGGGATCACAGCCGGACGCCGGGTGGATCTTCCGGCGGATCATCGGCGGCACTGGCGTCGGGATTCGGTGCGCTGTCCATCGGTTCCGACATCGGCGGTTCGCTGCGCACCCCCGCACATTTCTGCGGTATCTACGCGCACAAGCCGACACTCGGGCTGGCGGCGAATCGCGGAATGGTCTCGCCGCCCGCGCAGGCTTTGCCGGTCGACCTCGACCTCGCCGTTGTCGGTCCGATGGCGCGCACCGCCCGCGACCTCACGCTGCTCCTCGATGTCATGGCCGGGCCCGACCCACTGACGCTCGGTAAGGCCTACGAGTTGACGCTGCCGCCTTCACGCCATGAGCGGCTCCACGATTTCCGGGTTCTTGTCCTCGACGAGCATCCGCTCATCGGAACCGGGATCGCGGTACAAGCAGGGGTGAATCGGGTAGCCGACGCGCTCGTCGACAGCGGTGCCCGCGTCGAACGACACAGCGCGTTGCTGCCCGATCTGGCCGAGGCCGCGACGATCTATATGCAGTTGCTGTTCTCGGGCTCGGGCGCAGGGTTTCCCGTCGAAGCGTACGAACAACTTCGGACCCAGGCCGCGGAACTGAGCATCCACGACCAGAGTCTCGACGCGACGCGGTTGCGCGGCATAGTCTTCACCCACCGCGACTGGGTCGAGGCTAACAACCGCCGCGAACTCCACCGCCACGGCTGGCGCCAACTCTTCGCCGAGTTCGACGCCGTGGTGTGCCCGATCACCCCGACTCCCGCATTCCCCCATGACCACGATCCCGATCTGCTGGGACGCCGCATCGACATCGACGGCGTCGAATACCCCTACCTCGACCAGCTCGTCTGGGCCGGTCTGGCCACCATGCCCGGCCTACCCGCCACCGCCATCCCTACCGGCCTGTCACCCGAGGGGCTGCCGGTGGGAGTGCAGCTCGTCGGTCCGATGTTCGAAGACCGCACCCCGCTGCGGCTGGCCGAATTGCTGGAGCAGAAGATCGGCGGCTTCCGAGCACCCGTTCGTGAGTAGGTTCGAGACCATGGACAACGACGGACCCAGCCGGACCGCACTCATGACCGCCTACGCTCGCGCCTACCACCAGATCGCTGACAGGCCACTGATCCTCACCGACCCGATCGCGGCGCGTCTGCTCGGCGTCACCGCGGACGAACTGTCCGAATGGGCCGAGCCGACAGGTGATCGTCACGGTGGCCAGGCCGGCGATCGGTCGCGACGGCTGTTCTTCGCTGCTCGCGCCCGGTTCGCGGAGGACCGGGTGGCGACGGCAGTCGCTGCCGGGGTACGACAGGTCGTGTTGCTCGGCGCGGGCCTCGACACCTTCGCCTACCGCAACCCGCACCCGGACCTGCGAGTGTTCGAAGTCGACCACCCTGCTACCCAAGCGTGGAAACGCCAACGTCTCGTCGCGGCCGACATCGACCGCCCCGAGACGTTGACCTTCGTCCCAGTCGACTTCGAAACCCAGGTGCTGGCAAAGGAACTGGAGTCAGCTGGATTCATCCGGTCGGAGCCGGCCGTATTCGTGTGGCTCGGTGTGGTCTTCTATCTGACCCCGGGAGCCGCTCAGTCGACCCTCGACTACATCGCTGGTCAGGCAGAGCCGGTCGAGGTGATCCTCGACTACCTGCAACGGGCAGAGACCGACGCGGAGCGCGCGCACCTGAAGGCGCGCGCGGAGCGCCTGGCCGCTATCGGCGAGCCGCTGTTCAGCTACTTCACACCCGACGACATCGCCGCACAGTTGCACGCTCTCGGCTTCACCGACGTCGAAGATCACCCCGCCGCAGACCTCATCGACAGCTACCTGGACGGATCCGCGAAATTCGACGGCGAATCAGCCCAGGGCCTGCGCGCTAGCCGGATGCTGCGGGCGACGAAGCGGTCATAGACGCTGGTGGAAGTGCCAACGATGTCCCGACAGACCAGCGTCATCGTGGACCGATCCCCTCATGCAATGTCGCTGCCGAGGGCATATTCTCGCGGAACCCGGTGGAGAGATCGTCGAGCACATGGACCTGATAGCCCACGGTGCACAGGTCGTCGGGACGCGCGTACTTCTGCGCCGTCAGTGGTCCTTCGAGTGCGTGGATTGGAATCCGCTGGTACCAAGGACAAGTGAATACCGAAGCCGCCATCGAACCGGAAATCCGTACGGCTGCCGGAGTGGTACGCGGCCGACGGGAGGGCCTTCTCACCGTATTTCGGGGGATTCCCTATGCCGAGCCGCCAGTCGGCTCACACCGATTCCAGGCTCCCGTCCCGGTGCGGCAGTGGGAGGGGACCCGCGACGCATCGAAGTTCGGTCCGCCGGTTCCGCAAACCAGCCACACGGGCTCGGTGATGACGGCTGAATTCGGAAGTACCGCAGATGGTTCCGCCGATTGTCTAACGCTCAATGTATGGTCACCCGATCTCAGTGATGCCCGGCTTCCGGTAATGGTGTGGATCCACGGTGGCGCCTACCTGGAAGGCACCTCCGGCAACCCGGATGCCGACGGTGCGACGCTGGCCCAAGAGGGCGTGGTGATGGTCAGCATGAACTACCGCACCGGAGTGGAGGGTTTCGCTCACATCACCGGTGCTGTGGACAACCGGGGCATTCTCGACCAGGCCGCCGCCCTGCGATGGGTGCAGGACAACATCGCCGGTTTCGGTGGAGATCCGAGCAATGTCACCGTATGCGGCCAGTCCGCAGGCGCCGGATGCATCGCTGCCCTACTGGCGATGCCGACGTCGGCCGGGCTGTTTCGCCGTGCGATCGCGCAGAGCGTCCCGGGCACCTATTTCTCGTCACGGCTCGCCGGCGCGATCACCACGACGATCGCCGCAGAACTCGGTACTCGGGCCACTGTCGATGAAGCTGACAAGCAGCTGACCGTGACACTCGATCTCCTTGCACCCGCTCCGGACGGTGGGCGCGATTACCGCGCCGCATACCCCGATGCCACTGCGGCGCAGTTGGATGAAATCGTCAACGCCGACTGGCTGTTCAGGATGCCCAGCCTGCACCTCGCCAATGCTCAACACGCGGGCAACGGGAGAGCATGGACCTATGAACTCGGTTGGGGCTACAACCAGGAGCAGGACGCCTCACACAGTCTCGATTTTCTGCTCGTGTTCGGAACGCTCGACATCGACGATGTGCGCAACCACTCCGCCGTGTACCCGAACGCCGCCGGCGAAGCACCCGGCGTCTCCCGCGACATGCGCACCGACTGGGTCAATTTCGCGACCACCGGCGACCCTGGCTGGTCGACCTATGACCCGCATGCGCGAATCACCCGTGTCTACAACGCCGAACCGACCACCCAGCCCTACCCCGAGGAGAATTCGCGCCGCATCTGGTCCGCCCACCAGTTCGACACGTTGGACATTCAGGGCACGCCCTAGTCGACCTGCCCGGTGGCGACCGAGGCTCGGGAGGTGAACCGAAAGACGATCGCGGCGGCTGCTCCGATGGTCGCCGCGGTGATTGCCGCCGTGGTCGGCCAGCCGAACCAGTCGACCGATGCCGCGCCGAAAGCAGTGCCGAGGCTTCCGCCGACGAAATACACCAGCATGTAGGCGCTGTTGAAGCGGGCGGGGGCTGTGGGATCGATCGCGAGAACGGTGCTCTGATTCGCCACCTGGGCGGCGAAGAGGCCGGCATCGAAGAGTGCCAGGCAGGCCAGCGTCACGACGAGGTCGGTGAGTGCGAACCCGGCGACGACCAACGACGCTGCTGCTATCGACAGACCGACCATGATCACGCGCCGGGCGCCCACTCGGTCGGTCCACGCGCCGGCTACCTGCGTCGCCAGAATCCCCGAAAGCCCGGCCAATGCGTAGAGGCCGATTCGTTCCGACGAGTACGAGAAGGGAGGCTGCGACAACGCAACGGCCAGACCTGCCCACGTCGCGCAGAACGCGAAGAACCACAGCGCGCCCGCGATGGCAGCGATCCGCAGTGTGGCGTGGCGCACGAGCAGGCCGGGAAGCGAACGCAGAGTCGCGAGGTAGCTTCGCTGTCCTGCGCCCCGACCGCCGGGCAACATCACCAGGCAGCATCCGGCGATGAGCGCGCAAGCGGCGGCGAACGTCAGAAGTGTTCCGCGCCAGCCGATCTCGTCGGCGAGCCAACCGCCGAAGATTCGGCCCGCCAGGATCCCCACCGAAATTCCGGCGGTCACGACACCGAGGGTTTTCGCGCGTCGACGCGGGGGAGCGAGCTTGCCCGCGACTGAGCTGAGGCTCGCTCCCACTGTCGAACACGTTCCGATCACCGCGGTCATCAGCGCCAACTGCCACCTATTACCGACTGCGGCACTGAGCGCCAGGGCAACCGCCAGCACTGCGAACTGAGTCCCGATCACCCTCCCGGGTGCGCACCGATCGACCAGTGGGACAAGCAGACCCAGACCTGCCATGTACCCGATCGGCCCGCACGCGAGGGCGAGTCCGACCACCGTGATCTGTAAACCCAAGGAATCGGCCACGTCCCCGATCGCAGGCTGCAGGGGGTAGATGGTGGAGGTCCCGAGCGCGGCCGCCAGCGCCATGAGCAGCACGACCGAACCCCGCAATCGGGTATCGGTGTGGATCTCGACGGCAGGATCTGTAGTCATATCGACCGACGGTAGAAAGTCCGAGTACCCGGCGCTGGCGGGAAACCGACACAACCGTGTCCCGCGGATCAGGTCCAGACGTAGTCGGTGATGCTGTACCGAAGTCGGCGAAACAGGGTGTCGCCCCAATCCGCTCGGCGGCGTGGGATTCCCGCATCGTCCAAGATCTGGCCCAACAGTGCGCCGTGGCGTTGCTCTTCGCGGACGAACAGGTCGATGACGTCGCGGTATGCGGGGTCGTCGGTGGCTGTGGCGTAGCGGTCAGCGGAGGCGGCCAGGTGAGCGCCGTCCGATCCACTCGTACCCGAAAGCCGACGTCGCCGCCAGCGCCTGCCGATCATTTGCCGCGCAGGGCAATACTGTTGCGTGGGCATTCGCCAAAATCTCTGATGATTGAGAGGACGAAGTCATGACGAGCAGGCTCCGATCGAACATGGCGGTCGCGGTCGCGGTCGGCCTGGGTGCGGGCGCGCTCAGCGCGACGGCACCCGCTCTGGCCGCCGACACCCCCACCGTGGTGCTGGTTCACGGCGCGTTCGCCGACACGACCAGCTGGGACGGTGTCGCCGAGGCCCTGCGCGCGGACGGTTACCGCGTGGTGGTCCCCGACAATCCGCTACGCGGTCCCGCCAACGATGCCGCCGCGATCGAACGCACACTCGCCACGATCGACGGGCCGATCGTGCTGGTCGGACATTCCTACGGTGGCGCGGTGATCACCAACATCGACGACCCCGACGTGACCGCGCTGGTCTACATCGCCGCGTTCGCCCCGCAGCAGGGTGAGCCCGCCCAGTTGGCACTGGATCCGATCCGTTTCCCGGGTAGCCAACTGCTGCCCCCGGTCCTGCAGCTCGCCATCGTCGACGACAGCCAGGGCATCGCGGGCAAGAACCTCGACGGCTATGTCGCCCCGGCGTCGTTCCACGAGGTGTTCGCGCAGGACGTCAGCGACGCCACCGCCGCCGACATGATCGCCCACCAGCGCTCCATCGCCGTAGCGGCGAACATCGAACCCTCCGGACCGACCTCGTGGTCCCACACGCCCAGCTGGTACCTCGTCTCCGGCGCCGACCGGGTGATCCCCCCTTCGTCCCAACGCTTCATGGCCGACCGCATCGGCGCCCGCACCACCGAGATCCCTTCCTCCCACGCCTCCTTGGTCGCGCAGCCCGCTGCTGTCGCCGCTGTCATCGAAGAGGCCGCCACGCACTGACATTCGAGGTATCCGGCCTCGAGTGTGGTCAGTGGCGTGGCCTGACCCAGCCGCCGAACGCCCTCTCGAGAGTGAGGGCCGCGGCGATCGAGAGGTGGTCGCGGTTCGGGCCCGCGACCACCTGAACTCCCAGCGGCAGACCACCGGAGCCGCGGCCGAGGGGAACCTGGGTGACCGGTAGTCCCGCGAGGCTGAACGGTGCGACCGTGTTCGTGCGCCACAGGCGCCCGGTGGTGCGACCGTGACGGGGTGCGACCGTGGTCAGGGTGGGGTGCAGGAGCAGTCCGTCGCCGATGGTTTCGGTGATCTCGGCGGCAGCGTTGTGCGCGGCATCGGTGATGCGCCGGGCCGTCGGGCCCGGTACTCGTGCGGCGATCAGTTCGCCGAGTGCGAGGAGCCGGGTGGGGAGTGTGTGGTCCCCGCCGGCGGCGGTGAGCTGCCCCAGCGCGAGGATGTCGGCGCCTTCGTTGCGCATGATCTCGGCGAAACTGATCCCGGTTTCCTCCGCCAGCACGATCGAGGCGAAGAGCCCGATCATCCGCAGTGCGGGCATCGGTACACGGGTGATCTCGGCGCCTACATCGGCGAGCGCGGCCGCGGCGCGGTCACGTGCTGCCAGCACTTCGCGGCCGACGCCGGGGGTGAACGTTTTGTCGAGCAGCACCACGCGAAGACCGCGTAGCGAGGTGGTCGCCGGATCGCCGAGGGTGACTTGCTGTGCCAGGGGATCGGTCCCGTCGGGGCCTGCCATGATCTGCAACAGCGGAATGAGATCGGCTGCACGGCGGGCGATGACCCCGTTGGAGCACAAGGCGGCGACCCCGAAAGGCGGTGGCCAGGCGCCGGTGGTCGGGAGCAGACCGGTCGAGGGGCGGTGGCCGAAGACGCCGTTGCAGAAGGCGGGGATGCGGATCGAGCCGAGGGTGTCGGTGGCCAACCCGAGCGGAGATCCGCCGCTGCCCACAGCCGCACCCTCACCGCCCGAGGACCCGCCGGCGGTGCGTGCCCGGTCGTGCACATTGCTGGTTCGCCCGTAGACCCGGTTGGTCGACTCGATCCACATGCACCCCTCGGAGGTGTTCGTCAGACCGAGCACGATCGCGCCGGCATCCAGGACTCGTTGCACCACAGTGGCATTGGCGGCAGGGCGCAAATGCTTGCGTGCCACCACACCCGCCGTGTTCGGCAAACCGGCGACGGCCAGGGATTCCTTGACGGTGATCGGTACGCCGAACAGTGGTGGCAGGTGCGCCGGTCCGGTCGCGAGGTGGGCGTCGGCGGCGTCGGCCTGCTGTCGCGCGGTGTCGTAGCAGTCGACGACCACGGCGTTGGTGGCAGGCGCGAAGCGTTCCAGCACAGCGATGTGGGCATCGATCACCGCACGGACGGTCACCTCGCGCGCGCGGATGGACGCGGCGAGGCCGATCGCGGACTCATCAGTGATCGTCATGCCGTCGGGGCGAAGCATCATGCGTTACAGTATTACGTACTCTGTCAAGGCGTATCCTATCTGGTCGGCAAGCGGAAACTGCCCCAATCGCGGGAGGCTGCATACGGTTTCCCTTCACCGATGACTTTCGGGTGGATCCGTCGTCGTTACCACTGGGTGTACCGACAGACAGGAGTACTAGCATGACCAGACCAGTTCGATTCGATACGACCGTGGTACGGGCGAACGGGGTGGATCTCGGCATCGAGAGCTTCGGCCGCGAGGACGATCCGCTGGTGCTGCTGGTCGGCGGAACAACGATGCTGTCCTGGCCCGATGCGCTGTGCGAACGACTCGCGTCGGGCGGGCGGCGCGTGGTCCGCTACGACCTGCGCGACTCCGGTGCGTCGACGCTTCTCGACCCGGAGCATCCCGCGTATGACCTGCGGGATCTCGCCACCGACGCGGCCGCGCTGGTCGAGGCGCTCGGAGCCGGGACCGCCCATCTCGGTGGGGTCGGCGTCGGCGGGATGATCGCTCAGGTCGCCGCGCTGGACCACTCGGACGTGTTCTCCGCACTGACCCTCGTCAGCACCCGGTCGGTGGCGCCGGGCCCGGTCGACGAGGACCTGCCCGACCACGACGGCGCGATCATGCGCGAGCTGTTCTCCCGCCCGATGCCGGTCTGGACCGACCGGGACGCGGTCGCGGCGTTCGCCGCCGAGGGCGCCGAGTTGTTGGGCAACGATGCGGAGCAGGCGCGGTCGACGGCAGCCCGGATCTGGGACCGGACGCCGTCACCCGATCCCGCCGTCCACCAGGCGAACCAGCTCGGGATGGTGTTCTCCCGCATCGACTGCACCCCGCGATGGCGCGAGCGGCTCGGCGAACTCGACGTGCCCACGCTCGTGGTGCACGGCCGCGCCGACCCGTTCTTCCCCGTCGGCAACGGCGAAGCCCTCGCCACCGAGATCCCCGCAGCGCGACTACTCGTCCTCGACGACATGGGTACCGCCCTGCGCCACACCGCGGCCGACCAGATCGCTGCCGCCATGCTCGCCCTCTGACACGCGGCATGCTGTCCGACCTAGGGGCTGGAACGCAGTAGCGCGCCGCACAGGACTTGTGCGGATATGGTCCGGGTCGGCTTCGTGGTCGTCGAGGACGACCGCCGCACACAGTCCGTAATTCGGTGGGTCACCCGCCGACGCCTTCGCGGTGCCGAGTCCAGATCGTCGAGGCAACGCTGGCGATCGTGATGGCCGCGTTGTGTGCGGCCGTCGATCGATCCCATATCCACGGATGGCCCTGCCGGCCTGCCGCATCCCGTGATATCCCGCTTTCCGTGACGGATTGGACCGAGCACAGTTTTCGAGGTGTTCCGTAGCAGTAACGTTACGTTGGCAGTGACCAAACGTAAACGTAATAAAATCAAGGTCATTGAGAGCGAGGGGAGACCCTGACCGCCGATAATGTTCACTTATCGGCGGTCAGGGTCGAGAAGGCTCGATTCGACTCTTCCTGGGGCGACACGGAATTCGTTTCGTGTATTACGTAAGGAAACGACGAAACCAACGCTACGATTCTCCCGTGTCGAGCGTCTGCAACTATCCGGGCTGTGCCCGCCCCATTACCCGCGCCGGTGGCCCGGGTCGCCCCTCCGAGTACTGCGATCACCCGGACCACACCCGGTGGCGAGCCTGGCGCGAAAGGCAACGGCAGCAACAGGAGTCCGAGAGTGCGGCCGCTACCGTCACTGTGACGGCTCAGGGGCCGGTGACCGTGGCGCGGTTGCGGGCCGATGAGCTGCTCGGCCAATTCCGTGGGCTGGCCGAGCAATTGGGGACCACGTTGAACGCGGCGGTGGCCGAGCTGCAGACGATCGGGGATCCGTCGGTGGCCGAAGCGCAGGTCCAGGCCGCGCAGGCCGACGCTGCCCGCCGGATCGCCGAGGCGGAGATGGCGACGGTCGCGGCCGAACAAGCGCGCCGCGAAGCCGAAGAGGCACGCGCGCTGGCGGAATCGGTGGCCGAAGAGGCAGTCGCCGCGGCGGAACATGCCGAACAGGCGGTGGGTGAGGCGCTCGCGGCCAGGGACGAAGTCGTCGCCTCGGTGGACGCGCTCACCAGGCAGGCCGCCGAGGACGTGTTCGCGGCGCGCAGCGATGCCGAGGCGCAAGTGCGTGCGGCACAACGACAAGCGGCCGACGACATCGACAAGGCCAAACAGGATGCCGACGACACCGTGGCCCGCGCCGAACAGCGCGCCGACACCGAGATCGCCCACCAGCGCCGAGACGCCGACGCCCGCATCGCCGCCGCGAACGCCGAACGTGATCTCGCGATCCAGCGCGCCGCCGACGCCGACCGGGCCACCGAACGCGCCGAGCAAGCCACCGCCGAGCGAGTGGAGGCCGCCGCCGAAGCACGCGAGGAGTGGCGCCGGGCCCGCACCGAACTCGACACCGCGCGCGGCGAACTCGACCGCACCCGTACCGAGCTCGCCGAGCTGCGCCGCGCCACCACCATCGAAACCCAGCAGCGCCGTGACGAATCCGCGGCCGCGCTGGAACAGGTACGCGCCGAAGCCGCCGAACGATGGGCCGCGCTCGACGACGCCCGCAAACAAACCCTGGCCCGAGCCGAACGCGCCGAAGCGCAGCTCGACGAACTTCTCGCCACTACCCGCGCCCCGATACCACAGACATGAGTGGGGTATCGGCGGCGGCGAGCAGCGACCTGGACTAGCGTCACGCACATGACCGAGCAGCCCGGCCCTCTCGAATCGACCCGTGAGTTCGCCGCCATCGACATCGACGACATGCTGAACGCCGAGGAAACCTACACCGGCCCCACCTCACGGACGCGGCTGATCGCGATCCTGGTGGTGGCGGCGCTGGTACTGGGCGCTGGCGCCACCACCTTCGCCATTCTGTTGGCCTGACCCCCTACGCGGGCCGAGCCAACGGGGTGTCGGGGTCGCCGGAATTACGCAGTGCGACGATCTGGTCGGGCACCCAGTAGATCCGGCCGAACTCGAACGCCTGATAGACCCCGTCGTCATGGCCGGTCTCATCGGAGGCCGGCCACCCGAGCTCGCCGTTCTGGTAACCGGCCGCTGCCCACCGATCACCGATCGCACCGTGCACCCAGTACGCGGGTTGCTCAGCACGTCGGTAGACGGTGCCACCCTGAAACGTTTGCGCCAGCCCGGGTCCGGAACCGCGCGGGTCGGGCAGTTCGGTGTGCTCGGCGGTCGGGTAGCCCAAGGGGCCTGCCTCCCACCCCAGCTCGGCATATTTGGACATGACCGCCGTCGGGATCGCGTGGGCATCGGTGGCCGGATGCCAGTAGACGTAGCCGTGCTCGAATTCGGCGAAACGTCCCACCCTGTCCGGTGTGGGAAGTTCGCCGTCGGTGCGGCGCGCGCCCAACCACGGGGACGCCGCGGCACGAACATCGATCGCCGTCGGTGTGGTCCCACCGGCGAACGCGGCGACGTGGGCGGCGAACACATCCCACGGGAAGTTCGGTCCCACATCGGTGTGGGAGCCGATGCCGAGCGCCCTCGTGACGTACTGGTGATCGGAGATGCCGTCGCCGATGTGGTAATCCGGTTCGATCACCTCGGTCGAGTACCCGTGGCGGTGCGCGCTGCGCACGGCCAGGAACGCCGCGATCCGCAGATCACCGTCGATGCGCAACCACTGCTCGCGCGACCACGCGATCCGGCTGCCGGCGAAGCACAGATTCACGGTGAAAGGGTTCGCCGACAGCACCGACCACGACGCGCGTTCCTCCGCTACCACCCGCACCACGATCGCGTCGCGCAGCGTGTAGTGGTAGGACACGCCGTTGGCGGGGTTGTTGAGGTAGGCGGCAAGGGATTCGGCGGTGCCGTTGCCTTCCTGGGTGTGCAACAGGAAGTTGGTGATGCGGGCGCCGTCGCGCGAGGAGTGCGAGGGTCCGAGGCGGTCGATCTCGGTGAACTGCGGGACCGGTACCGAGCGGTCGAGTGCCCACTGCCCGAAGTCGGGGGCGAGGATGTCGTTGACATCGACACGGGTGCCGTCGATGAGAGGTCCGGGGTTGCTCGGGGTGTCGATCACCCGCTGGTAGAGCACCGCGCGCGGTTCCCGCTCGGTGCCCGACCACGCTCGCGTCTGCCACGCCCAACTGAATTCCCCGCGCGCGCCGACCACGCCGTCCTCGATCGCCCACGCGCACACCCGCGAATGCCCGTAGACCCCGGTCCATTCCGTACCGAGCACCGCATTGACCCCGCGAAAGAACTCGACGGCGGTGCTGTTCCACTGCGAGAGCGAGATGTCCTCGTCGACGGCGAAGAAGATCGGTGCCTGTCGAGGCGCGCCCACGCTCAGATGCGTGGCCAGCGCCTGTTCGGCCATCCGCCGACCGCCGTCGAAACCGGTGGTCCAGTCCGACGGTGTCGCGTCGCCGGGTTTGCCGTATTGCCAGATGGAGACGATGTCGAGCCCGGCAGCGGTGAGTGCGCGCGCGTAGTCGGCGGTGATCGGTTTGGCACCGAAGTTCGCACCCGGCCTGCTCGGTGAGATGTAGGCGAGGACCGCCGAATGACCCGCCGCGACGATCGCCGGCGGATCGATGAGCCTGGCCGCGAAATCGACAGCTGTAGACATGATTGACCCCCTGTATGACTGCGTACCCGATGGAATTCCCGAAATGGTGGAACTATCGCGATGATCTACGCTGGTACCCGAGGACCGGTACCGGGGTGAGGATCTCACCTCGCACCATTCTAAACGAAACACTCACTCCCGCACCGTCGTTCACCAACGAACAGGGTAGTACCCGAATGTGGGAGTAGTTTCACTCACGCATGCGGGCCATCGCGCCCGCTAACCTTTGGCCATGGTGGCGCAGCTGATGTGGGGGATCCCGACGCACGGGTTCTTCGTCGCGCTCGGGGTCGCTGTCGCCGCGGTGGTGTTCGTGACCGAATGCAGGCGCCGCGACGCACTGCGCGAAGAGTCCCTGGTCGCGGTCACCGGAGCGTTGGTCGGTGGGGCGATCGGAATGCGGTTGTCGAGTCTGGCCGAGACGCTCGATCCCTATGAGAGCTGGATGTTCGGTGCGCGCAGCGTGCTGGGCGGATTGCTCGGCGCGTATGTGGGCGTGTTGATCGCGAAGCGGATCATCGGCTACCGGGAACGGACCGGTGACCTGTTCGCCCCGGCGGTGGCACTGGGAATGGCGGTGGGGCGCATCGGGTGCCTGCTCACCGAGGCGCCGGGACGGCCCACGAGCCTGCCGTGGGGGATCCACGCGCCCGCGACGGTACCGCAATGCCCCGGGTGTGTGGCCGGTGTGGCGATGCATCCCAGTTTTGTCTACGAAATCGTGTTCCAGCTGGCCGCTTTCGGCGCACTGTGGTGGTTACGCGACCGGATCAGCACACCGGGGGAGCTGTTCACCCTCTATGTCGGGGCCTATGCGATCTTCCGGTTCCTGGTCGAGTTCACTCGCGCCAACGACACGGTGTGGCTGGATCTGACGCGCCCGCAATGGTTCCTGCTGCCGGGACTGGTCCTGGTGGCGGTGCGCTGGACCATCGGCTATCGGCGCGGCAACTACGACGGTGTACTTCGACGAAAGGTCGCGGCATGAACTTTCCTCCCGGACCACCACCGAACATGCCACCCCCACCGCCCTATCCGGGCGGAAAGCCGCCGGGGCAGGGCGGTCAGATCGCGGCGATGGCATTGGCGGGTGCGATGGCGTTCATCGTGGTCAATGCGATCGCGGGATTCGTCGTGTTCCTGGTGGTGGCCTCCATCAACGACGACGCCGCGACCAAGGCGCTGGTCGGGCTCACCGCGGTGGCCAGTGCGGCGGCGGCCTTCGGGGGTGGCTGGCTGTTGATCCGGCGCAAACGGCCCGCTCCCAAGGGGTTCGGAATGGGGCTGATGATCGGGTGGTCGCTGGTCTCGGTGTGCACGGCGGGTTTGTGCACGGCCATCAACCCCGAGCTCTACACCGGCATGTTCGGGATGGCGCGATGACCGGGATGCCGTTGCGGGGCGATCGGATCCTGCGCTATGTCACCGCGTTCTGCCCCCGCTGTCACGACGAACACCCCGAAACGCCGCTGCCCGAGGTCGCGCGACTGTCGGGGTGGCTGGCCGAACGGGACGGGAAGGTCTTCCTCGAACGCGGGTGCCGCACCCACGGCATGGTCCGGACCCTCTACGACGAGGACCCCGAGATCCTGGCCTACCTCGAAGAGTGGACGGCCCCGACCAAAGCGCACCTGCCCGACACCGTCGGCAATTTCGATCCCGTGCCCTCGGCGTATCTGCGTGGGCTGCCCGAGATGCAGACTCAGCACACCTGCATCCTGCTCGAGGACATCATCGACAGCTGCAACCTGCGCTGCCCGACCTGTTTCGCCGACTCCTCGCCCGAACTGCGCGGTGTGGTGGCGGTCGAGGACGTGCTGGCCAATGTCGATCAGCGGCTGGCCCGCGAGAACGGGCGCCTGGACGTGCTGATGCTCAGCGGCGGTGAGCCGACCCTGCATCCGCAGTTGGCGCGACTGCTGGCCGAGCTCACCGCGCGGCCCATCACCCGAATCCTGCTCAACACCAACGGTCTGCGCATCGCCGTCGACGACGAACTGCTGGCGCTGCTGCGTACCCATCGCGACCGGGTCGAGGTGTATCTGCAATACGACGGGGAAACAGCGCAGGCCTCACGCCATCACCGCGGCGGTGACCTGCGGGTCCGCAAACAGCAAGCACTGCAACGGCTTTCGTCGAACGCCGTCTTCACCACCTTGGTGATGACAGTGGCGCTGGGCGTGAACGACGACGAGATCGGCGCGGTCCTGCGCACCGCCATGGACACCCCGTTCGTCGGCGGAGTCTCGATCCAACCGCAATTCGGGTCCGGGCGTTCGGGAGCGATCGACCCGATGGACCGGCTCACCCACACCGGCGTGCTGCGCCGACTCGGCCCGCAGACCGACGGGCTGGTGACCTGGCGTGACCTCACCGCGCTGCCGTGTTCGCATCCGCACTGCTGCTCGGTCGGCTACCTGTTGCGTGATGACGCCGGGCAGTGGCGGTCGCTGGTCTCACTGATCGGGCACGAGAGGTTGAAACAGCAGTTGGGGCTGGTGTCGAACCGGATCGCGGACTCGGCGCTGCCCGCCGAACTGCGGATGGCGGTGCAGGAGTCGCTGCTGGGACTGCTGTCGGAGCAGTCGTCGCTGTCGCATCCGGAGATCGGGCGGGTGTGGCGCAATATCTGCGAGAACTGCGACCTGGGGATGTCCACCCTGCTGACGTTGGCGTCGTCGGCATTGCCCGGACGGCGCACACGGTTGCGGACACTGCTCGGGGAACGGGTCGTGCGGATCACGATCAAACCGTTCATGGATATGTCGACGATGATCGAAGAACGACTCACCCAGTGTTGCGTACATGTGGGCACTCGCGCCGATGCTGATCAGTGCGCGCCGTTCTGTGCGGTGCAGGCGTGGCCCGCGCTGTCGCGGCAACGGTTGTCGGCGTCGGCACCGTCGGGACGGGCGTTGCTGCCGGTGGAGGTGCGGTGAGCGAGCGCGGGGTCTATTACGAGGAGGCGATGCGCGCCCAGCAGCCGCACGACCCGTTGACGTTGTGTGTGGTGGCGACCGTGGCGTTGCTGACGTGGTTGGTGGGCCCGTGGGCGGTGGTCGGGTTCGGCGCGCTCGCGTTCGCCGGGTATTGGCGGGCGTGGCGGGCCGGGTTGCGGCGCAGTCGATGCTGGTTGCGCGACACCCGCCTGGTGCTGGCCTACGTCGCGGCGATCGCTGTGGTCGGGGTCGTCGGCGTGATGTGGTGACGGCGTGTCGCAGAAGCCGGTGCGGCAGAACAGTAGCGGGCGAGCGCGGGGCGCGGTTGACTGGTAACCATGGCCGCCACTCGATCCAGCAGGCAGCGTCGATCAGGGGTGGCCGCACCCGCGGTCCCGCCGGGCGAACTGATCGTCATCACCACGCCGACCGGCCCGGAGATCACACCGATCGCCTTGCGCGAGAACCGATCCGTCCGCACCAGAGTCGATGAATTGCTCCCCGGCTCGGCACGTCTGGTGCCGATCTTCGGTCCGGACAATCGACTTGCGGCCAGACTGGCCGACACACCGCAGGCACCGGTCGCGGGGGACTACCTCAGCTACTACTCGGTGCACGGTGAGCTGGGTGACCTCGGCGAACTCGCGCATCGGCTGCGCGAGGACGACACCGTGGCCGCCGCCTATGTGAAGCCCGCGGCCGAACTGCCGCTGGCACCGCTCGCGGACACCATCGTCGCGCCGCGAGCGCCCGCTGTGACACCCGATTTCCGGGTCAGGCAGGCCTATCTGGACGCCGCGCCCCACGGTATCGATGCGGTGTGGGCGCACGGTCAGCCCGGCGGGCTCGGCACCGGCGTGCGGGTGATCGACGTTGAGGGCGCGTGGCGGTTCACCCACGAGGACCTGCGCCAGAACCAAGGCGGGATGATCGGTGGCACCGCGTCCGACGATCTGGGGTGGCGCAATCACGGCACCGCCGTCGCCGGTGAGATCAGCGGCGACCTCAACGCCTTCGGCGTCACCGGGATCGCACCCGAGGCCCACATCAGGGCCATGTCCGTCTTCGGCATCGGCTCGGCCGCCGCGATCCGCTCCGCGGCCGACGCCTTGAACCCCGGCGACATCGTCCTCATCGAATTGCATCGCCCCGGTCCGCGATTCGACTACCGGGCCACTCCTGATCAGCGTGGCTACATCGCCGTGGAATGGTGGCCCGACGACTTCGCCGCCATCCGCTACGCCGTGAGCCGCGGCGTCGTCGTCATCGAAGCGGGGGGAAATGGGGCCGAAAACCTCGACGACGCCGTCTACGACACCCGCCCCGGTGATTTCCCCGCCACCTGGCACAACCCGTTTCGCGCGGGCCGGGCCGACTCCGGCGCAGTCCTGGTCGGCGCGGGCGCCCCACCACCGGGCCTGCACGGCCGCGACCACGGCCCCGCCCGCTCGCGTCTGGACTTCTCCAACCACGGCGCCCGCCTCGACGTCCAAGGCTGGGGCCGTGAGGTCACCACCACCGGCTACGGCGATCTCCAAGGCGGTCCCGACGAAGACCTCTGGTACACCGACGAATTCAGCGGCACCTCCAGCGCCTCGCCGATCGTCGTCGGCGCCGTCGCCGCCTACCAGGGCATCCGCGCCCACGGCCCCGGCCGCGCGACCCCGGAACAGATAAGGACCCTGCTCCGCACAACAGGCTCCGCCCAGACCGCCGCCCCCGGCCGTCCCACCACCCAGCGCATCGGCACCCTGCCAGACGTGCGCGCCATGTCGGCGAAAGGCTGATACCCGCGATGGCAGTCATCAACCAGACCACCGTCACCCCGTCCAAGCGCCATCTCGTCGCGACGTGGTTGCCCAGCCGGCAGTGGTACCGGGGCACGACACCACACATCCGGAAGGCCGGCGGGTTCCGCCTCGACGATCCCGCAGGCGAGGTGGGCATCGAATTCCTGCTGTTCGTCGACGATTCCGGTGCCGACGAAGTGTTGTATCAGGTGCCGTTGACCTATCGTGGGGCGCCGCTGCCGGGAGGTGACGCCGCGCTCGTCGGCACTGCCGAACACGGAGTACTGGGCCGTCGCTGGATCTACGACGGCACCCGCGATCCGGTCGCGATCGGCGCCGTCGTGGATCTGCTGACAGGTCGGACGAGGGCTCAGGCTCAGAGCGTCAGCGACGCGCCGGATCCGACCGTCGTCGTGACGCAGCCCGAACACCGGTCGATCGAGGGTGATGTCGGCATCGGTCTGGACGACATCACCCACACCGACGTTCCCATCGGGTCCGCTGTCGTGCGATTCCACCGCTCGCCCGCAGCCGTACGACTCGGCGCGGCGGGCTCGGTCGCCGTGCCCTCCGCGCTGGGCCCGGTCGTGGAGCTGATCACCGTGCTCACCGACTAGCCCCACAACTGCTCCCCACCACGCCACCACGGGTCGAAAACCAGATGTGCAGTGCTGGGGTGGCGTGGGAGGGTACGAGGATGGCATCGGCGAAGAGCGTGTGCGTTCGAGCGGCTACCCAGGCGGACTCGGCTGCGATCTTGGGGTTGCAAGAGGCCGGGTTCGGGATGCGGTACGGCGGTGACGAGGACGAATTCCGGGGCAAGGTCTTTCCGGTCGAGCGGTCGTTGGTCGCGGTGGACGGTGACCGGATCGTCGGGCACACGGTGGATCGGACGATGACGGTCACGGTGCCGGGGCAACGGTCGGTGCGGGCGTGCGGGGTATCGGGGGTCGCGGTGGCTCCGACGCATCGGCGGCGGGGGATTCTGCGCGAGCTCTATGAGGCCCAGCATGCTCGAACCGAGGCCGACGGATTGCCGTTGACGATCTTCACGGCCAGCGAGGGCACGATCTACGGGCGGTTCGGGTACGAGGTGGCCATTCTCGACACCGCGATCCACATAGATACGCGGCGCGCCGAATTCCGTCCCACTACACCCGATCCGGGCGGTGTCACCCTGGAGACGCTGGCCGACGCCGCCTCGCGGATTCGCGAGATCTACCAACGCTGGCAGGAAGTGACCTCGGGTGCGCAGGATCGTCCGGATGCCAAGTGGGACCTGTTCTTCGCCGATGTGGAGCGCCATCGCCAGGGCGCGACGACACTGTTCGTGCTGCTGCACGCCGACGGCTACGCCCTGTATCGGCGCTTCCGGCGGGATGGCCGCGATATCGCCTCGGTGTGGGAATTCCGTGCCGTGACCCCTGAAGCGCACGCCGCACTGTGGCGGGTGCTGCTCGGCATGGACCTCGTCGACACCGTCGAAGCCGAGATCGCCGACGACGATCCGCTGGCCCACATGCTCACCGACCCACGCGCGGTGCAGGTGACCCACCGCGGCGACGCACTGTGGGCGCGGGTCATGGACGTACCCGCCGCCCTGACCGCGCGCACCTACCGCGCCGACCTCGATACCGTGCTGGCGGTGCACGATCCGTTCCGCGGCGCCGGCGGAAATTTCGCCCTGCGCATCCGTGACGGCCTCGCCGAATGTGAGCCCACCACCCGGACAGCGACACTCGCCTTCGACATCAACATTCTCGGCGCCCTCTACTTCGGCGGGCAGCGTGCCAGCACTTTCGCCGCCGCGCACCGGATCGCCGTCGAGGATCCGAAGGTGCTGCGCGCGTTCGACGCAGCGTTCACCGCCGATCGCGCGCCGCAATTGGGCTGGCCCTTCTAGGCTCTACGCCAACGGGCGCGTTCGCCCCGAAGGTCACCGCTTCGGGAGTACGGTAGGTAGCTGTGGATTCGCACGAGGTCGATCCTTCGGTTCGGGTGCGTGGCGCCCGGGTCCACAATCTGCGCGATGTCGACGTGGATATGCCCCGAGACGCCCTGGTCGCGTTCACGGGTGTGTCGGGCTCAGGCAAGTCTTCGTTGGCGTTCGGCACGCTGTACGCGGAATCGCAACGCCGCTATCTGGAGTCGGTGGCACCGTATGCCCGGAGGTTGCTGAACCAGGTCGAAGCTCCCGATGTCGACACTGTCACCGGCCTGCCGCCGACGGTGGCCCTGGCCCAGCGTCGGTCCTCGCCGTCGTCACGATCGACCGTCGGCACCGTCACCGCGATCTCGAACACGTTGCGCATGCTCATGTCCCGCGAAGGTGACTACCCCGACACCCCCGCAAGAACCGGCCCCGGGCACTACCCGGAGGGCACCAACCGCCTCTACTCCGACGCGTTCTCCCCGAACACCGTCGAAGGCGCCTGCCCGCGCTGCCACGGACAAGGCGTCGTCCACGAAGCCACCGAGGCGTCGATGGTCCCCGACCCGTCGCTGAGCATCCGAGAGGGCGCGATCGCGTCGTGGCCCGGCGCCTGGCAGGGCAAGAACCTGCGCGACGTGCTGAGCGCGCTCGGCTACGACATCGACCGCCCGTGGCGTGAACTCTCACCCGCCGCCCGCGAATGGATCCTGTTCACCGAGGAGAAACCGGTCGTCACGGTGGAACCCGTGCGCGAACCGCATCGCATCCACCGCCCCTACCAGGGCACCTACACCGGCGCCAAACAGTTACTGCTGCGCTCGCACGCCGAATCCAAGAGCGAGGCCACCAGGGCCCGCGCGGCCGAGCACCTGCACACCGCCGTCTGCCCGTTGTGTGACGGGCGGCGACTCAAACCCGAAGCGCTCGCGGTGACCTTCGCCGGGTACAACATCACCGAACTCGCCGACCTGCCGCTGGGTGAGCTCGTCGAGGTGTTGCGGCCCTACACCCCTGGCACGGAGGCGCTGGCGGTGCTCACCCAGGACCTGACCTCGCGCATCGATGTGCTGATCGAACTCGGGCTCGGTTATCTGAGCGTCGACCGGGAGAGTCCGACACTGTCCGGCGGTGAGCTGCAACGATTACGACTGGCCGGGCAGCTGCGGTCGGGACTGTTCGGTGTCGTCTACATTCTCGACGAGCCGTCAGCGGGACTGCACCCGGCCGATACCGCCGCTCTGACGAAAGTGCTCGACCGGCTCAAGAATTCGGGTAACAGCGTGTTCCTCGTCGAACACGACCTCGACGTCGTCCGTCACGCCGACTGGCTCATCGACATCGGTCCCGGCGCGGGCGTGCACGGCGGCACGGTGCTCTACGCCGGTGAAGTCGACGGCTTGCGCGAAGTGGCCGACTCGGTCACCCGGCCCTACCTGTTCGACGAGATCGTGCGTCCCCCGCGCGCGGCCCGCACGCCCACCGGCGCGCTGCGACTGCGCGCGATCACCAGCCACAATCTGCAAGACCTCGACGTCGACATTCCCCTCGGTGTGTTCACCGCGATCACCGGTGTCTCCGGATCGGGCAAATCCACACTGCTGCACGCTGTTTCGACCACCGCCGAGGCGGATGCGGACATCGTGCGAGTCGTCGAGGTCGACCAGGCGCCGATCGGGCGCACCCCACGGTCGAACCTGGCCACCTACACCGGCCTGTTCGACACGGTACGCAAACTGTTCGCCGCGACCGAGGCCGCCCAAGCTCGCGGGTACGGCGTCGGCCGGTTCTCGTTCAATGTCGCCGAAGGACGTTGCCCGACCTGTCAGGGCGAGGGATACATCACCGTGGAACTGCTGTTCCTGCCCAGTACCTACAGCCCGTGCCCGGCCTGCCACGGTGCGCGCTACAACCCCGAAACCCTCGAAATCACCTATCGCGACACCACGATCGCCCAGGTGCTCGACATGACCGTCGACCGCGCCGCCGACTTCCTCGCCGACGTCGGCGTCGTCGCGCGCGCTCTGCACACGCTGCGCGATGTCGGCCTCGGCTACCTGCGGCTCGGGCAACCTGCCACCGAACTGTCCGGTGGTGAAGCGCAGCGGGTGAAGCTGGCCACCGAGTTGCAGCGAGCGCGGCGCGCGGGCACCGTCTACCTGCTCGACGAACCGACAACCGGGCTGCATCCGGCCGACACCGATATCCTGATGACACAACTGAATTCGCTCGTCGACAGCGGCGCGAGCGTGGTGGTGGTCGAACACGACATGACCGTGGTCGCCGAAGCCGATCATGTGATCGACATGGGACCGGGCGGTGGCGGGCAGGGGGGCCGAATCGTGGCACAGGGGACACCGGAGCAGGTGGCGGACAATCCGGTGAGCCGGACCTCGCCCTACCTGGCGGAGCGGCTGACATGACCCGCGACGCCGATCGGACCGGCACCGCGATGCTCGTGGCCGGTGGGTGCTCGTTCGGGTTGGGTGTGGCGCTGCTGCTGTGGCCGGGGCGCGACGAATCCACCCTGGCGACGCTGTTCGGGATCTCGCTGGTTCTGAGTACCGCGGTGCAGACGTATCTGGCGTTCATGGCGCGGATCGCGTTGCCGCTGAGGGTGCTGGTACTGGTCAGTGCGGGGCTCACCGGGATATTGGCCGGGCTGGTCTTCTACGGCGGCAATATCGAACTGCTCGCCCTGTGGATCGGCATCGGCTGGTCGGTGCGCGGCATCGTGCAGGCGCTGGTCGCGGCGTGGGACGACAGCATCGTCGACGGCTGGACCCACGAAGTGTGCGGGCTCGTCACCACCGCGATCGGCATCGCCGTCATCGCGATCACCTTCCAGACGGTCACGGGGCTGGCCACGATGGCCGGTGGTGGGCTGGTCGTGATCGGTGTCATGGAACTGCTCGCCGGTGGACTCTGGCGGGCGGCGCTGCACGCGGCGCACGGGTCCGCGACCGAGGAACAGAGTCGGCCGATTCGCGCCGCGACCGAGCTGTAGTAGCGAATCACACACTGCCAGTATGTAATTCGAGGTTTACGCGAACTCGGGGACAACGCGACATTGCGGGCAGTCGAGCGCGTGCTGAACTCTGTGTGCACCCTCGCTCACAGCTGGGGTAACTATGCTGCGCGCCGGTAGCGTGGCCCGCGGCGTGCGCACGGGGAGAGAGGGGCCCTGTTCGGCGCGCCGCGTCCGCAGAGCCCGATTGTGAGCCCAGGAGAATTGTGGTGTCGCGCGTAGTACCCGGCCTAGCTGCCGATGCCGTCCAGCGTGAAGAGCTGGCTATGCGGCGCATGACCGAGAGTTTGGTCGAAGACCTGTCCGAGAACGTCCCCGTCGACCAGGTGACGTCGGCGGTAGGCGCCGCGCACCATCGTTTCACCGATAAGCCGATCCGGGAGTTCGTACCGATTCTGGTCGAGCGGATCGTGCGCCGTGAACTCGCCGATCCCGATCCGACGGTGCGGATTCCGGCGCCCTCGGCCAGCGTGCGGGCCTCCGAGCTCATCGCGCGAGAGTCGAACACGACCGAGAAGCAGCCCAAGCGGCTGGTGAGCAGGCGGGCGGCGGTGCCGTTGTCGCTCGGCGCGGTCGTGGTGGTCGCCGCCGTCGTGGCCGGGGTCGTGCTGTTGCCCGGAGGCGCCGATGCTCCGGCCGCCACTCCGGTCGCCGCGGCGACTGTGGTGCGCGGTGTCGTCGGGTCGGAGAAGATGTCGTTCTTCGCCGACGAGCGCGTGGTGAAGGTGCTCGCCGACAACGGCATCCGCGTCGAGGTCGAACCGGCCGGTTCGCGCCAGATCGCGACCACCGTCGATCTCGGCGCCTTCGATTTCGCGTTCCCGTCCAGCATTCCGGCCGCGGAACGAATCCAGCGCCAGCGCAACATCACCACCAAATACACGCCGTTCTCGTCGCCCATCGCCATCGCCACCTACCGGCCGATCGCGGACCTGCTGACGACGGCCGGGGTGATCAAGCCGGGTCCGGTCGCGACGTTCGACATGAACAAGTACCTGGAGTTGGCCGGCACCGGCGTGCAGTGGGACGACCTGCCCGACAACACCACCTACCCGGTGGCCAAGAACATCCTGGTCTCCACCACCGATCCGCGCAGTTCCAATTCCGCGGCCATGTACCTGTCGATCGCCAGCTACGTCGCCAACGACCACACCATCGTGCGCGGCGCCACCGCCGAACAGCACGTGTTGCCCGCCCTGTCGAAGCTGTTCCTCGCCCAGGGCTACACCGACAACAGCAGCGAAGGACCGTTCAACCAGTACCTCACCAACGGTATGGGCCCGACCCCGCTGGTCTGCATCTACGAGGCGCAGTTCGTCGAAGCGGCGGGCAAGGGCCGGATCAAGCCGGACATGGTGCTGACCTACCCGACCCCGACCGTCCTGTCGAGTCACACGCTGGTCCCGTTGAATCCCACCGGCGACAAGATCGGCAAACTCCTCACCGACAACCCCGAGCTGCGTCGTCTGGCCGCCGAACACGGTTTCCGCACCGGCGACACCGCCCAGTTCACCTCGGTCGCCGCCGAGCGCTCGGTGCCGGTGGCCGCCGATCTGATCGACGTGGTCGACGTCCCGGCCTACGAGACCCTCGAGCACCTGCTCGACGGGGTCGCCAATTCCTACAACTGAACCTGACCCACCCTGGTGCCGTGCAGCTCTCCGCTGTGCGGCACCGGCGTTCGTTCGCTCGCTGCTGCGGTAGTGCCGGTGCTTGTCGGTCGGATCACTGCGTGCTCGTATGGTTCCAGGTGAGAGCTCAGCATGCGAAACCCCTTGACGGACGGGCTGACATGCGGGAATCGTAGTCACCGCGACGCGGGGGGCTTGACACGTATTCAGTGCACGACTGTACACTGAGCTTTCCAGGTGATACCAGCTGGTTTGCACTGCGAATGGAGTCCCACCGAGATGGACAAATTCGAACCCGGCCGAGAACTGCTCAACGAACTGTCCATCGCGGCGCGCCGAACAGGTACCGCGCTGGCGAGCATCGTGAGCGACGCGGGACGCAAGAGCGCCCGCGAAGTGGTCGATCTGGCCCACGAAGGTCGCGAACTGGTCGCCGCGACACTGCGCGCACGCGCGGACGAACTCCGCCGTCGTCGTTAGCTCGACCGCGCCCCGTCAGCGAATGTGCCATAGCGGGGAACATCCTTGCCGATTCGGCAATTTTTCTGGGCAGCTCGGCTGACAGCTGGTGATACTCGGGTCCTCGATTCGAGGAGGACCGCCCATGCTGGACAACCCTATTCGCGCCCATACGACCGCCGTTCGTCCCTGGGCGGTGCTGGCGGTGTGTTCGTTGAGCCTGTTCGTCGTCGGGCTCGACGCGACCATCGTCACCGTGGCCCTGCCCGCGATCGGTGACGGCATCGGTGTCGGGCCGCAGGGCCTGGAGTGGGTCGTCGACTCCTACACGTTGGCGCTGGCGAGCTTTCTCATCACCTCGGGGGCGATCGCGGATCGGGTCGGGCGGCGTCGGGTATTCCGGCTCGGCCTCGCGGTTTTCGGCTTCGCTTCGGCAGTATGCGCGCTGGCACCGACGGTCGAGGTACTGATCGCGGCGCGGATCGCCCAGGGTGTGGGTGGATCGATGCTGAGCCCGGTGGCGTTGGCGATCGTGGTGTCGACGATCACCGATCCGCGGCAGCGCGCACGGGCGATCGGGGTGTGGGCGGCGGTGTTCGGGGTGAGCATGGCGGTCGGGCCGACGTTGGGTGGGGCGCTGGTCGACTGGTTCGGGTGGCGGTCGGTGTTCTGGATCGCGGTACCCGTGGTGGTGATCGCTCTCGTCCTGAGCGCGGTGTTCGTCCCGGAATCGCGGGCCGAACAGGCACGCCGGATCGACGGCGTGGGGCAGGTATTGCTGGTGCTGGTCATCGCAGGGGTGATCGCGCTGCTCATCGAAGGCCCACGGATCGGATGGAGCTCGGCCACGGCAGTCGCCGGATATCTCGGCGTCGGGGCCGCGACCGCCGGATTCGTGTGGGTGGAGCGCCGGGTGGCCGAGCCGTTGATCGATCCCGCGCTGTTTCGGCGGGCGCCCTTCTCCGCCGCGGTCGTCGGGGCGGTGGTGGTGTTCGTCGCGCTGACGACCACCTTGCTGCTGAGCACCTGGCATCTGCAGCAGGGACGGGGGATGGGCGCGGTCGCGGCGGGAGCGATCACGCTGCCGCTCGCGGTGGCCGCGACCTTCTGCGCACCGCTGTCGGGAATTCTCGTCGGCCGCGTCGGTGCTCGACTGCCGTTGTTGCTCGCGGGTGGATTCCTCACTGCCGGTGGAGCTCTGCTCGTCGGCGCTGGTGACAAGCCGGATCCGATCGTGCTGTTGGGCGCGTTCGCGCTGATCGGGGTCGGCTTCGGGTTCGCGAACGCCCCGATCACCAACACCGCCGTGAGCGGATTGCCCGCCGCCAGGGCCGGGGTCGCGGGTGGGATCACCTCTACCGCTCGGCAAGTCGGCGCCGCGGTCGGTATCGCGGTTGCCGGCGGACTGATCGCCGGTGCCGGATCGGCCCGGCTCGGGTGGATCGTCGTCGCCGGTTGCGGCGTGACCGTGGTGGCGCTGGCCCGACTTTCGCCATCGAAAGATCTCTGACCTGCGACAAAGGTTATGGTGAAAGAACATTCGCAACGACCGATGAATTCTCGCATCCCGCACCGTCTGTATGAGTGCTACCTGTAGCCGAGATCCGGGAGAGCCTCATGACCGCCAGTTCCGCCGTCACCACCGGCACCCTCGTGGTGCCCGACGCCCGCCTGTATTACGAGGTCCGTGGGTCGGGACCGCTGCTCGTCCTCGTCGGCGCCCCGATGAACGCCGCCTCGTTCGCCGCGGCCGCCGAACAACTCGCCACCACCAACACCGTCCTCACCACCGACCCGCGCGGCCATTTCGGTAGCCCTCTCGACGATCCGAACCAGGATTCGACGGTGCTCGCCCGTGCCGGGGACCTGGCCCAGCTCATCACCCATCTCGACGAGGGCCCGGCCGTGGTCTTCGGATCCAGCGGCGGCGCCGTCACCGGGCTGGCTCTGGCTCAGGCCCACCCCGATCTGGTCACCACCGCCGTCGCCCACGAACCGCCGCTGCGCGAACTGCTGCCCGACGCCGATGCCCAGCGCGCGCTCACCGAGGACATCGTCGCCACCTACGCCACCGGCGAGGTGGTCGGCGCCTGGCGAAAGTTCTTCGCCCAAGCCGAGATTCCCATCCCGGACCCGATGCTCGAACAGATCTTCGGCGGCGACCGCGATCCTCAGCAGGTGGCCAGCGAACGCTTCTGGTTCGCCCATGAACTAGGCCAGACCACCGCCTGGGTACCGGACCCGCCGTTGCTGCGCTCGATCCCCACCCGTGTGATCGTCGGAATCGGTGCCGAATCCACCGGCCAGTTCTGCGATCGCACCACACGAGAACTGGCCTCGGCGCTGGGCGTGGACCCGGTCCTGTTCCCCGGCGACCACACCGGATTCGTCAACGACCCCGTCACCTTCGCCGCGCGCCTGCAAGAAGTACTCGACGAGCCGTGAGCGTGGTTGCTCGCACACGGCGAGGCCGGGAGAGAAGATGCCAGGCATGAGCGAATCCCAGGACTGGAACAGCAAGATCATCGCCGAGTTCCGCGACAACGACGGGCGAGTGGGTGGGCCCTTCGAGGGTGCGCCGATGGTGCTGGTGCATCACCGAGGGCGGCGCACCGACCGGCAACTGGTGTCTCCGATGATGTACCTGGCCGATGAGAACGACCCGAAGGTCATGTATGTCTTCGCGTCCAAAGCCGGTGCCCCCACCAATCCCGACTGGTACCACAACCTCGTCTCGGCGGGCAAAGCAGAGGCGGAGGTCGGCACCGAGACCTTCGCGGTCACCGTCACCGAAGTCACCGGCGCCGAACGTGACCGCCTCTACGCCGAGCAGGCGCGACGGTATCCCGGTTTCGCCGAATACGAGGAGAAGACGAAGGGTATCCGCACCATCCCGGTGCTCGCGTTGCGTCGGAACTGATCTGATGACGTAGCGGGGCAGGGCGACCGGACCGCCCTGCCCCACTACCGCAGTCCGATGTGGTGGTAGTACCGCAGTCCGATGTCTGTGTGGGCCTGCGCTTCCTACCGTTCGATCATGCGTTTTGGAATCTTCACCGTGCCGATCCTCACGGCCGCGCTGGTCCTGTCCGCCTGCACGACGAGTGAGGCCGATCCTGTCGCGGTCGCCCGGGTGGACAGCGTGCGAGGCGACCTCGATTCGATGGTCGGCGCGGGCGCCGTCGGGGCCATGGCCACGCTCACCGAGAACGGTGTGAGCACCGTCGTCGGCGCCGGTCTGGGCGATGCGCTCGCCGCGACTCCGATCGTCACCGACGTCGCCCAGCATGTGCGGATCGGCAGCGTCACCAAGGCCTTCACCGCCGCGATCATGCTGCAACTGGTCGCCGAACACCGCGTCGACCTCGACCGGTCCGTCGACACGTACCTGCCCGGATTGCTCACCGGTGACGGCGTGGACGGTCGCGCGATCACCGTTCGTCAGATCCTGGGCCACCGCAGTGGCCTGCCCGAGCCGGCTCGATCCCCCGAGCTCGACGAACACGCAGCGGCCGAGAACGGTCGCACCTTCACCCCGGCCGAGGAGATCGCACTGGCCCTGGAGAACCCCGCGAAGTTCGCGCCCGGCAGCCGGTTCGAGTACACCAACATCAACTACATCGTCGCGGGCATGCTGATCGAGGCGGTGACCGGACACCGCTACACCGACGAACTGCGCGACCGCATCCTGACCCCGCTCGGCCTGTCGAATACCTACCTGCCCGCCACCGGCGAAACCGGGCTGCGCCTGCCCCATCCCACCGGTTACACCGCGATCGACGGGACCGTCACCGACACCACGCCGATGGAGCCGTCGGTGCCGTGGACATCCGGTGCCCTGGTCAGCACCGGCGCAGATGTGAATCGGTTCTTCCTCGCGCTGCTGGACGGTCAGGTCGTACCCGAGCCACAACTTCGGCAGATGCTCGACGGAATCGACATGGGCAACGGGGACGGCATGTCCTACGGTCTCGGTCTCGGCTACACCCCACTGCCGTGCGGTGCCCAGTTTGTCGGCCACATCGGCGGCGTTCCCGGATTCTCCACCGTCGCGGGCGCCACCCGAGCCGGCCGGGCGGTCACCATCGTCTACACCGGCACATCGTCGGCTGTCGATCTCGGCGGGATGCTCACTCACGCACTGTGCGACTGAATATCGCGCCTCAGAGCATTGGTGGCGCGGGATGCAAAGTTGCACCAGGTGCATTTATGATCGCGTCACGGCAGCGCTCGCTCACCGTACGCAGCGCGGTGATGAGCTCCGGTGGATCGGTGACGGTGAACTCGGTGTCCAGGGCGGTGATCATCCAGGCCAGCGAGGCAGGGGAGTCGGCACCCAGATGCAGCAGGCAGCGGGAGTCGTCGACCGCTTCGAGCACACCCATTCCCGGCCAGACACGATCGGCCAGCGCGGTGGCCGATCCGTGCAGGGTGACGACCGTGCGCCACGGCCACGACGCGACCGACAGCCTGCGTGACAGATAGGTTGCCGCGTCGCCGTCGGGCAGTGGGCGCGGGGCGAAACGTGGGCCCGTCGGCACGCGCGGCTGGAGCCGGTCGATGCGGAAGGACCGCCAGTCCGCCCGGTCGACATCCCAACCGACCAGATACCAGTGCCTGCTCACATTGACCAGCGAATCGGGTTCGACATCGCGGCGAGATGTGTGACCGGCGTGGTCGGTGTAGTCGAAACGCAGACGTTCGTGGCGTCGACAGGCCTCCGCGATCGTCAGCAGGATCTCGGGCGCCACCCGCGGTGCTTCGGCGGCGACCCGCACCATCGACTGCTGCAATGTCGTCAGCCGATGCCGCAGCCGCGACGGCAGCACCTGTTCCAGTTTGGCCAGTGCGCGCGACGACGCGTCCTCGATGCCGGTGACGGTGCCGCCCGAGGTGGTGCGCAAACCGACCGCGACGGCCACGGCTTCCTCGTCGTCGAGCAGCAGCGGCGGCATCGACGCACCGGCCCCCAGTCGATAACCCGCGCTGCCCTGCAATGCCTGCACCGGATAACCCAGTCCGCGCAGCCGTTCCACATCGCGGCGCACGGTGCGGGCGGTGACTTCGAGCTTGGCCGCGAGTTCGGCGCCGGACCACCCGCGGTGGGTCTGTAGCAACGACAGCAGACGCAGCAGCCGGGCAGAGGTGTCGGACATCTGTTCATCATGCCGCGAACTTAGGAACGATACTGACCTAAGTGGAACCTAGCGTTGTCGGTATGAGCGACATCGACACCTTCCGAATCGACATCCCACAGCCCGAACTCGACGACCTGCACGAGCGGCTCGCCCGCATCCGCTGGGCCGAGGACCTGCCCGGCGCCGGCTGGACCTATGGCCTGCCCACCAGCTAC
Organism: Nocardia salmonicida NBRC 13393; assembly: GCF_001613085.1. Lineage (GTDB taxonomy): Bacteria > Actinomycetota > Actinomycetes > Mycobacteriales > Mycobacteriaceae > Nocardia > Nocardia salmonicida. Next base: position 482,694 of record NZ_BDBR01000002.1, on the reverse strand, counting down.
CTGCGCGATCTCGCCGACTACTGGCGGACCGGGTTCGACTGGCGCGCCGCCGAAGCCGCACGCAACGCCCACCCGCAGTTCGTCACCGAGATCGACGGACAGCGCCTGCACTTCACCCACGTCCGCTCTGGCGAACCGGACGCGCTGCCGCTGGTGCTCGTGCACGGCTGGCCGTTCACCGACTTCGGCGCGACAATCGGACCGCTCACCGACCCGCGTGCGCACGGCGGCGACCCGCGCGACGCGTTCGACCTCGTCATCCCGTCCCTGCCCGGTTTCGGCTTCTCCGGACCCACGCATCAGCCCGGCCACGCCGCGACCGAGCGATCCGCCGAACTGATCGCCGGGCTGATGAGCGAACTGGGCTACGAACGCTACGGCACGCAGGGCGGCGACGCGGGCTCGTTCATCGCCCCGCAACTGGGTCGCGTCGACACCGCGCGAGTCGCCGGCGTGCACCTCAACGCCGCGATCACCATCCCCGCCTGGAACGACGACGGCGCGGGCTACACCGAGCGGGATCAGGAAAAGCTTGCCGCACTCCAGGATTGGAGCAGCAACGAAACCTCGGCCTACGCGGGTGTCCACGGCACCCGCCCCCACACCCTGGCCCACGCGCTCACCGATTCGCCGGTCGGCCTGCTCGCCTGGATCGTCGACGTCGTCAACACCTACAAGGACCCCGCCGCCGCGCTGCCCGAGGACTCCCTCGACCGCGACGCCATGCTCGCCGAAATCGCGATCCTGTGGTTCACCGGCACCGCCGGATCCTCGATGCGCCTGTACAAGGAATCCCAACAGTGGGGCGCCGACCTACCCAGCTCCGGTGTCCCGACAGCGGTCGCGGTCTTCCCCGGCGACTCCACGATTCGCGGCATCGCCGAGAAACAGAACAACCTCGTCCGCTGGACCGAATACGACCGCGGCGGGCACTTCGCCGCGATGGAAGCGCCCGACCTGCTGGTCGAGGACGTGCGCGAGTTCTTCCGCTCGGTGCGGTAGGCACGTCGGCCTCCGGGTCACGACCTGGGGGCACCGCCGTCTCGATGCCACACGGCACCGATCTCGCTCAATCGCTCGACCGCGTAGGCGGGGTCGACCAGTGCTTCCGGGGTGTGGACGCCCGGTGCGGGGCGATCGCCGCGCAGGCCGAGCAGCCTTTCGACGCCGAGCGCGATCCCCAGGGCAGTCAACGGGCGCTGCCCGTCCCGATGGACGAGATGCTGTGCCCTCGCGATCGGTTCGCCGGTCGAGTCGGTGCCGACGAGATCGATGCTGATCTCGAGGGAGGCAGGTTCGCCGCGACGTCTGGTCGGGGTCTCGCCCACTGCGAAGTCGACCCGGACATTCGGTGCACCGGTCGCGAGGGCCAGGCTCGGCACATCGAGAACCGGGATGCTCTGACCGGGCAGCGCGGTGCCGTCGACCGTGTAGACGTCGGCTCGTGCGTCGGCCTCGGTGAGCCAGGTGAAGACGCCGTCGCGTCGCACCGGGCCTGCCGAGGTGACGGCCGACCAGCGCTCCAGGTCCGCGATTCCCGCCGGTCCGCCGGTGTCGGTGTCGTCGAGGGCGACACCGACTCGAACCGAGTCGACACTGTCGAACTCGCGCGCGGAATCCAGTACGGCGAGAACGATGATTCCCGCCATCAAGTGGCTGGCGACCAGAACCGGTGCCGTACTCGACCTTTGCGCGCCCGCGACGATCTCCGGGCCGATGTCGAGCAGGCCGCTGGAGATGCTGAGGTAGGGCAGTCCGTGGTCCTGTGCGAAGTGCAGGCCGTTGAGTCGGTCGTCCCACAGTGTCGCGACCACCGCCGAGTAGGCGGCATCGGCGAGACCGAGATCGCGGCGGGACAGATCGATCGTGACAGCGGTCGCGGTGCCGAGTTCGTCGGCCACACGTTGCGCCCGGCCGAGATCGCGACCCGCGATGCTCAACGGCAGGGTCGGATACCACCGGCGCAACAGGGCGGCGGTGTCCGACCCCGCCAGCCCCGAACCACCCATGATCAGTACCGATTTCTCCATGGTGAATTCCTCTCCAGCCCGTAAGTTACAGTTTGTAACTTACTCTTTGTAGCTAAACTGGAGGAATGGCGCAAGGGAGGACGATGACCACACGATCGGCTCGGTTGGCGAAGCCGGCCAGGCGCGAGCAACTGCTCGATACCGCCTTGACGTTGGTCCGCGAGCACGGCACCGACGGCCTGACCCTGGCCACCCTCGCCGAAGCCGCAGGAGTGAGCAGGCCGATCGTCTACGACCACTTCGGCACCCGCCCCGAACTGTTGCTCGCGCTCTATCGGCAACTCGACGAACGCCACCGCCTGGCCTCGGAACAAGCCGTCCGCGACGCCACCCCGACCGTCGACGAGATCGCACGCGTCATGGGCGCCGCCTACTTCGCCTGCGCCACCGACATGCCCGAGTTCGACGCGATCTCCGCCGCGCTGAAAGCGAACCCGGACGTCCAAGCGATCCAGCACGACATGCTCGACAGCTACCGAGACTGGATGGCGGCCACCCTGCAACCGTTCTCCGCACTCACCACCGCGGCGCTGCGGCTGCGCTGTGTCGGCGTGCTGGGGGCGGCCGAAACGCTGGCCGCGGAACTGAACCTGGGCGCGACGTCGGCCGAGGAGGCAGTCTCGGCGCTGACCGATCTGATCGTGGGGAGCATCGGTGCGAGACAGCGGAACTGACGGTCCGGGAGCGCCCGCGTTGATCGCACCCTCCGTCGATCTGTACAGCACGTGGCGCGAGGCGCATGCGGAGTGGGGTCCCGGTGCCCACGAGGACGGTTTCGGCCTGCTGCCGAGTGACGACGTGGACTCCGTGGCTGGATTCGAGGTCTGGGTGGCGCGGCTCGCCGCCGCATCGGCGGAGAGTGGCGACCGGCGCTGCTCGTATCGCTGGATAGTCGAGGGTGATCGTGTACTCGGTGGGATCGCGTTGAGGCACGGGACCGGTGACTTCGTGCGGAAATTCGGCCATATCGGTTACGGGATCCGTCCTTCCGCGCGTCGACGCGGTCTGGCGACCTGGGCATTGGGTCAGATCATCGCTGACGCGAGAACGGCGGGCATGGACCACGTGTCGGCAGTCTGCGCGGCCGACAATGTCGGGTCGGCGAAGACGATCGAACGCCAGGGTGGCGTACTCGAGGCGATCGAGGACACCGAACTCGGTCCGGCGCGGCGGTATCGGATCACAGTTCTGGGGCAAAGCGGCACTTCTGGCGTGGAGGGGCGCTGACGTAGCGCCCCTCCACGGCCGATCATCGACGGCCGAAGTGTTCGACCAGTCGGGAGTAGCTGTCCTGTCCGTGGCCTGCCGCGATGGCCTCGGCGACCAGGCTTCGCGTGTAAGTGGGCAGATCTGTATCGATGCCTCGGGCCTGGCTTTCGGCGATCAGGTCATCGAGGGAGGGCAGGTGGTGGCTCAGGTCGCCGAAAGGGGTGGCGAATTGACCGTGATCTATTTCCTTCGCCAGCATCGGGAACAGGGTCGGCAGGGCCGCCAAGGAGGGCAGCGCCTGCTGGTGGAACTCGTCGATCCGAAGCCCTGCGTTGCCGAGAAGTGCTGCGGCGTGGAGGAATCCGTTCAGCAGGCCCCACATGATGTCGTGTACGGCCATGCCGTACAGCGCCGGTACGCCCGGGTCGGCAGAGACGTAAGTGGCGCGGCCGCCGAGAACCTGGAGCAGGGTTTCATACTGGTCGAAGGCATGGCGGGCGCCGCCGTAGAACACCAGCGTCTCGGGGGAGCCGATGCCCGGGGCGATGGTCATGATCTGGCCGTGCAGGTAGTCCGCGCCGTATTCGTTCGCCAATTTCTCAGTGGCAGTGGCCTGTTCGGAGGTCCCGTCGGTCAGGTCGACCACGGTTCGCTCCGCGAGCCGCGACCCCGCCGCGCGCAACAGTTCCGCTGCCACCGCGCCACCGGTGACATTGACGATCACCACCTCGGCTGCTCCGACCGCCTCCGCCGATGACGCGGCCCACCGGGCTCCCTTGGCCACCAGCGGATCCGCTCTGTCTGGCGACCGGTTCCACACGGTGACACGGTGACCACTCTCCACGAGAGCTGCGGCCAGTGCCGACCCCATCTCGCCCAAACCCAGAACTGCGACTGCCGGTGTATTTTCGTGTCCGCTCATGGACCGGACACTAGAAGCTCAACTTCTCTCGAGGTCAAGTCCGAAGGTCTTACCTGCGCAGGACGGTCGCTAGCCAGGCGGGGGTGGAATCGCTGAAGCGGGTTCGCAGTTGTTCCGGAGCGATGTTCGCCAGCCGCCATGCGGGACTGTCGACGAAGGGGGCGGCGAGGGCTTCCTCGCTGACCGGATGAGGTCCGATATCGGCTCCGATGTCGCTGAAGCACAACACGTACAGGGCGGCGCCGTCGTCGGCGACCGAGGCCAGGCTCGCGACGTACTCGACGCGTTCGGCCTCGTCGAAGGTGTGGAACAGACCGCAGTCGAGGATTGTCTCGAAGCGGCGGTACAGACGTTGCAGGTGCAGGGCGTCGGCCATGGCGAAGTCGACGTCGACAGTGCGGTCATCGGCTGTTCGTCTGGCGACGGCCAAGGCCGCTTCGGCCACATCGACGCCGAACACCGGCAGGCCGCGGGCGGCGATGAACAGCGCGTTGTCGCCGGTGCCGCACCCTACGTCGAGGACCGGTCCGCAGAATCCGCCTGCCTCGGCCAGACGGACAACCGCCGGTTGGGCAACGCCGATGTCCCACGGCGCGGGGCCGTCGAGATACGACGCGTTCCACGGTTGGCCGAATCGGCGTTCGTGGCTGGTCGGCGGGCGAGGGTCGGACTGGGGCATCAGCGGATGAACAGCGCGGAGCGCTCGGCGAGGTCGAGAACCGGCTGGGGGAAGATACCGAGCAAGAGGGTGGCGCCGGCACTGAATGCCACGACCAGCGTGGTGGCGAAGGGGGCGGTCACGATGGGGGCATCGGAGGGGGGATCGGTGAAGAACATCAAGACGATGACGCGGATGTAGAAGAAGGCGGCGATGGCACTGCACACGACGCCGATGATGACCAGGGGGGTGTAGCCGGCACCGGAAGCGGCCGCGAAGACAGCGAACTTGCTGACGAATCCACTGGTCAGGGGCAGACCGGCGAAGGACAGCAGCAACAGAGCGAATGCCGAAGCCAGCCAAGGGGATCGGCGTCCCAGACCCGCCCATTGGGACAGCGCGGTCGCTTCGTCGCCGGAAGCGTCGCGGACCAGGCTGACCACCGCGAACGCACCGACGGTGCCAAGGCCGTAGGCCAGCAGGTAGAACAGCACCGCCGCGACACCGGCGGTGTCGGCGGCGACGATACCGACGAGCAGGAAACCGGCGTGGGCGATCGAGGAGTAGGCCAGCATGCGCTTCACGTCGGTCTGGGTGATGGCCATGATCGCGCCGACGATCATCGTAGCCACCGCGACCGCGGCGATGACCGGGCGCCACTCCGAGCTCAGCGCATTCACTCCGACCATCAGCACCCGCATGGTCGCACCGACGGCGGCGATCTTGGTGGCGGCGGCCATGAAGGCGGTGATCGGTGTCGGCGCGCCCTGGTAGACGTCGGGAACCCAGGCCTGGAACGGGACGGCACCGATCTTGAACAGCAAACCGACAGCGAGCATCCCGATGCCGAGCAGGGCCAGGGTCGCGTTCTCGGGCTGCTTGTCCAGTGCCGCACCGATTCCCGGCAGTGACACCGTGCCGGTCTGCCCGTAGAGCAGCGCGACGCCGTAGAGGAAGAACGCGGAGGAGAACGCACCGAGCAGGAAGTACTTCATCGCCGCTTCTTGCGAGAGCAACCGCCTGCGGCGAGCCAACCCGCACAGCAGATACAGCGGCAGCGACAGCACTTCGAGCGCCACGAACATCGTCAGCAGATCATTGGACGCGGGAAACAGCAGCAGGCCACCGACCGCGATCATCGTCAGCGGGAACACCTCGGTGGTCGAGACGCCCGAGCGCACCGCGGCGAGCTCGTGCGCGCTGCCGGGCACCGCGGAAGCCTGCGGGGTGAACGCGTCGACCCCTCGATCCAACGCGGCCGCCGCCCGGCTCCACGTCCCCGGCCCGCTGCGTGCCCGCGGTACCGCGCCGCGCTCGGCGATCAGGAGCAGACCCAGCAGCGCGACCAGCAGGATCGTGCCCTGCAGGAACAACGTGACCCCGTCGATGGCCACCGCGCCCACCGCCGCCGTGCCCTCGGTACCCGCGAGCAGCACCACAGACACCAGCGCGCCGACCACACCGGCCACCCCGAGCGTCAACTGCGTCGGATACCGGTAGGGCCGTGGCACGAACGCTTCGACGAGCACGCCCACCACACCGACCGCGAACACGATCAACATCGGGGCGAGCAGGTGGTATTCGATGCTCGGTGCGGGCGCGATGGCCGCGAGCTCGGTGATGGTCACGGAGTCCGTCCTCATTTGTGGCCGCCTGCGGGCGGAGTGGCCGCACCTGCTTCGGGAGCGGGGACCGTCGGAGCGGGATCGTGCTTACCGATCGTCGACAGGGTGTGTCCCACCGCGGGATCCACCAGATCCAGGATCGGTTTCGGATAGAACCCGAGCACCAGCAACGCGACCAGCAGCGGCACCACCACGGCCAGCTCACGCGGCACCAGATCGCGCAGGTGCTCGTTGCCCTTCTTCAGCGGGCCGGTCATCAACCGCTGATACAGCCACAGCACATAGATCGCGGCCAGTACCAGCGCACCGGTCGCGATCACCGCCGCCACCTGATACTTCGGGAAGGTGCCGACCAGGACCAGGAATTCGCTGACGAACGGCGCCAGCCCGGGCAACGAGAGGGTGGCGAGGCCCGCGATGAGGAACGTCCCGGCCAACACCGGCGCGACCTTCTGCACGCCGCCGTATTCGGCGATCATCCGGGTGCCGCGCCGGGAGACGAGGAATCCGGCGATGAGAAACAGTGCGGCCGTGGACAGCCCGTGGTTGACCATGTACAGCGTCGCCCCCGATTGGGACTGGCTGGTCATGGCGAAGATGCCCAGGATGATGAACCCGAAGTGTGAGATCGAGGTGTAGGCGATCAGGCGCATCACATCGGTTTGGCCGATCGCGAGCAGCGCGCCGTAGAGAATGCCGATCACGGCCAGGGTGATGACCAGGGGCGCGAAGGTGTCCGACGCCAAGGGGAACAACAGCAGGCAGTAGCGCAGCATGCCGAAGGTGCCGACCTTGTCGACCACGGCCATCATGAGCACCGCGCTGGACGGGGTGGCCGAGACCGCCGCGTCGGGCAGCCACGTATGCAGTGGCCACAGCGGTGCTTTCACCGCGAAGGCGAACATGAAGCCGAGGAAGAGGGCGTTGAGAACCGCGGTGCTGCCCCCGAGCTCACCGTTGTTGGCCGCGGCCACCACGACGCGCAGATCGAAGGTGCCCGCGGAACCCTCGCCGAGGCCCGCGGTGACGGTGAGCACGTACAGCCCGATCACCGCGGCGAGCATGATCAGCCCACCGAACAGGTTGTACAGCAGGAACTTCACCGCGGCGCGCGAACGTTGGGCGCGGATCGCGGCATCGGACGTGCGGGTGCCGAAACCGCCGATGAGGAAGTACATCGGGATCAGCATCGCTTCGAAGAACACGTAGAACAGCAGGATATCGAGGGCGAGGAACGAGATCAGCACCATCGACTCGACCAGCAACATCAACGCCATGTAGATGTGGGTGGTGCGGCGTCCGTCACCGGTGGCGGTGTCGTCGTTCCAGCCTGCCAGGATCAGCAACGGCACCAGCACCGCCGTCAGCAAGACCAGCGCGGTGGCGATGCCGTCCAAACCCAAGGTGTAGCCGACACCGAATGCCGGGATCCATTCGTGGGATTCGACGAACTGGTACTGCGCACCGCCGGGCTGGAACCGCGTCGCGATGACGACGGCGAGCGCGAGCACGCCGATCGAGACCACGAACGCGATGGCGCGCGCCACATTGCGCCGGGCGGCGGGCACGACGAGCACCACACCCGCACCGATCGCGGGGGCGAGCCAGAGTGTCGTCAGCCAGGGAAACGAGTTCACCAGAACCTCACCGCCAGCAGGGCAGCGGCCACCAGGGCCGCGCCGGTGAACATGGACAGGGCGTAGGAGCGCACGAAACCGGTCTGCACCTTGCGGATTCGCGCCGACAATCCGCCGATCCCAGCGGCCGTCCCGTTGACGATCCCGTCGACGCCCTTCGCGTCGACGAACACCAGCGCCCTCGTGAGATGGCGACCGGGGCGTTCGAAGACCGCTTCGTTGATCTTGTCGCCGTAGAGATCGGCGCGCGCGGCCGCGGTGAGCACACTGACCGGCTCCGGAGCGAGCTCAGGGATCGGGCTCTCGGCGTACTTGCGGTAGGCGACTGCCACACCGATCGCGACCGCGGTCAAGGCCAGGCCGGTGACCACCGCCGCGGGGATCACGGGCTCGCCGTGATGGGACCCGACAACAGGTTCGAGCCAGTTCACCAGCGAGGACCCCCACACGAACAGTCCGCCCGCGAAGACCGAACCGAACGCGAGCAGGATCATCGGCCCGGTCATCACCGCGGGTGACTCGTGCGGATGGGTGTCGGGCTTCCAGCGGCGCTCGCCGAAGAACGTCATCAGCATCACCCTGGTCATGTAGAACGCGGTGAGTGCGGCGCCGACGAGAGTGACCACGCCGAGCAGGATTCCGGTGGCTCCGCCGTAGTCGAAGGCCGCCTCGATGATCTTGTCCTTGGAGAAGAACCCCGACAGCGGTGGCACCCCGATGATGGCGAGATAGCCGAGGCCGAAGGTGATGTAGGTGATCGGCATCAGCGTGCGCAGACCGCCGTAGCGGCGCATATCGGTTTCATCGTTCATCGCGTGCATCACCGAACCGGCACCGAGGAACAGTCCCGCCTTGAAGAAGCCGTGGGTGAGCAGGTGCATGATCGCGAACGCGTAGCCGGCCGGGCCGAGGCCGGCCGCCAGGATCATGTACCCGATCTGGCTCATCGTCGAGGCGGCCAGTGCCTTCTTGATGTCGTCCTTGGCGCAGCCGATGACGGCGCCGAACAGCAGCGTCACCGCGCCGACGGCGATCACCGCGGTCCGCGCGTTCGGGGCGAGATCGTAGATCGGGTTGGAGCGGGCGATCAGGTACACACCGGCGGTGACCATGGTGGCGGCGTGGATGAGCGCCGAGACCGGAGTGGGACCCTCCATCGCGTCGCCGAGCCACGACTGCAGCGGCACCTGCGCGGACTTGCCGCAGGCGGCCAGCAACAGCAGCAGCCCGATCGCAGTGAGGGTGCCTTCGCTCGCGCCGGGGCTCGCCGCGAACACGGTGCTGAAGTCGAAGGAACCGAACGTCGTGAACATGACCATCATCGCGATGGCCAAGCCCATGTCACCGACCCGGTTCACCACGAACGCCTTCTTCGCCGCCGTTGCGGCCGAGGGCTTTTCGTACCAGAAGCCGATCAGCAGATAGGACGCGAGACCGACGCCTTCCCAGCCCAGGTACAGCACGAGGAAGTTGTCTGCCAGGACCAGCACGAGCATGGCGGCCACGAACAGGTTGAGATAGCCGAAGAACCGGCGCTTGCCCGGGTCGTGGCTCATGTAGCCGATCGAGTAGAGATGGATCAGCGACCCGACACCGGTGATGAGCAGCGCGAAGCAGATCGACAGCTGGTCCAACTGCAGGCTGAAACCGACTTGGAGATCACCGGCGGAGACCCAGTTGAACAGTTCCTCGTGCACGGCCCGGTCGGCGTCGGCGCGCCCGAGCATGCCGACGAACGCGACGACGGCGACAGCGAACGAGGCCACCGCGGCCGCGGTGGCCAGATACGGGCCGAAGCGGTCGGTGAAACGGCCGAATAGGAGCAGAACGATCGCGCCTGCGAGCGGGAGGGCGGGCAGCAGCCACAGCGTTGCGGTACCCATGTCAGAACTTCAACAGGTTGGCGTCGTCGACCGAGGTCGACCGGCGGGCACGGAAGATCGTCATGATGATGGCAAGGCCGACAACGACTTCGGCGGCGGCGACCACCATGGTGAAGAACGCGATCACCTGCCCGTCGAGGTTGTCGTGCAACCGGGCGAAGGTCACGAACGCCAGATTCACCGCGTTGAGCATCAGCTCCACGCACATGAACACCACGATCGCGTTGCGGCGCAACAACACTCCGGCGGCGCCGATGGTGAACAGCAGCGCAGACAGGAACAGGTAGTTCTGGGGGTTCACCGCTTGCCTTCCTCGTCGGCCGTCGGGTTGTCGTCGCTGATCTTGTCCGCGTGCAGCGTGCCGACCGAGGCCACGGCGGCTTCGGTGTGGGCGCGGGTGCGGCGGTGACGCAGGATCGTGCTCACCGAGAGTTCGGCGAAGGAGCCGTCGGGGAGTTGAGCGGGGCTGTCGACGGCGTTGTGTCGCGCGTAGACGCCCGGCGTCGGCAGCGGAGTGGCGCGTTCGCCCGCGGTGCGGAAGCGGTCGCGCGACATCTCGCGCTGCCCGCGTTTGGGGGTGAACTGTTCGCGGTGGGCCAGCACCATCGCACCTATCGTGGCCGTGATCAGCAGTGCGCCGGTGAGTTCGAAGGCCCACACGTAGCGCAGGAAGATCAGCTCGGCGAGTTCGGCGATCACGTCGCGGTCTCCGAAACCGCGGCCGGGGAAGCTCGTTCCACTGTCGCGCAGGGCCGCCCCGATGCCGCCGATGAACAGCAGCCCGAATCCGACCCCGACGATCGCGGCGGCGATGCGCTGCCCGCGCAACGTCTCCCGCAGCGATTCCGCGGAGTCGACGCCGACGAGCATCAGCACGAACAGGAACAGCATCATCACAGCGCCCGTGTACACCACGATCTGCACCACGCCGAGGAACAGCGCGCCCTGGGCGATATAGAACACCGCGAGCGCGATCATGGTGGCGGCCAAGCACATCGCCGAATGCACGGCCTTGGCCGCGGTCACCATGCCCAGCGCGCCGAGCACCGCGATCGGGGCGAGTACCCAGAACAGCACGCCCTCACCGGTGGAGGTGTCGGCGACTTCGGCGGCCAGCATGTGTGCGGTGCTCATCGCAGTACCTCCTGCTCCGACGGTGCCGGACCGACCCGGCCCAGGTAGTAGTCGGCCGCGTCGGTGCCCGGTGCCATCGGGTGCGGCGCGGGGGTCATCCCCGGCTGCATGGGCGCCATCAGCTGGTCCTTCTCGTAGATGAGATCGGCGCGGTTGTCGTCGGTGAGTTCGTATTCGTTGGTCATCGTCAGCGCGCGCGTCGGGCAGGCCTCGATGCACAGGCCGCAACCGATGCAGCGCAGGTAGTTGATCTGGTAGACGCGCCCGTACCGTTCACCCGGGGAGAAGCGTTCCTCCTCGGTGTTGTCGGCGCCTTCGACGAAGATCGCGTCGGCCGGGCACGCCCACGCGCACAGCTCGCAGCCGATGCACTTCTCGAGTCCGTCCTCGTAGCGGTTGAGCTGGTGGCGACCGTGATAGCGCGGTGCGGTCGGCACCTTCTCCTCGGGGTAGGACTCGGTATTGGGCTTTTTGAACATGGTGGCCGCGGTGACCGCGAAACCGGCGAGCGGTTCGAACAGGCTGATCTGGGGTTGGTCGTTGGCGGGCCGGGCCGGCATCGGCGGGACCGGGAAACCGAGGAACACCGACGAGGTCGATGGCTCCTGCGGCGGCAACGGCGGCAGCCCCTTGCTGCGCCCGGCGCGCAGGAACATCGCGATCATCGCCGCGGTGATCACCACACCCACGCCGACCAGGATCAGGTTCTGTCCGGGCAGGCCTTCGAGGTCGAGCACCCGCGCTCCGGCCACGATCATCACCCACACCAGGGAGGTGGGGATGAGCAGTTTCCAGCCGAGGTTCATGAACTGGTCGTAGCGCAGGCGGGGCAGGGTGCCGCGCAGCCAGACGAACACGAACAGGAACGTCCACACCTTGATGGTGAACCACAGCAGCGGCCACCACCCGGAGTTGGCGCCCTCCCACAGGCTGATCGGGAACGGTGCCCGCCAGCCGCCGAGGAACAGGGTGGTCGCCAGCGCCGACACCGTGGCCATGTTCACGTATTCGGCGAGCATGAACATCGCGAACTTCAGCGACGAGTACTCGGTGTGGAAGCCGCCGACCAGTTCACCTTCGGCTTCGGGCAGGTCGAACGGCGCCCGGTTGGTTTCGCCGACCATCGACACGCAGTAGATGAGGAACGAGGGCAGCAGCAGGAAGACATACCAGGTTCCTTCCTGTGCGCCGACGATCTCGGAGGTCGCCATGGTGCCCGACAGCAGGAACACCGTGGCGAAGGTCAGCGCCATCGCGATCTCGTAGGAGATCACCTGCGCGGTCGAGCGCAGGCCGCCGAGCAGCGGGTACGTCGAACCCGACGACCAACCGGCCAGCACGATGCCGTACACGCCGATGGAGGTGATGGCGAGGATGTAGAGCACGGCGACCGGCATATCGGTGAGCTGCAACGCGGTCTGCGTCCCGAAGATCGACACCTCCGGGCCCATCGGAATCACCGCGAACGCCATGAACGCCGGGATCACCGAGATGATCGGGGCGAGCACGAAGATCGGCTTGTCCACGATCGCCGGGATGATGTCTTCCTTGAGCGCCATCTTCACGCCGTCGGCGACCGACTGGAGCATGCCGCCGGGGCCGATCCGGTTGGGCCCGACGCGCATCTGCATCCACGCGACGACTTTGCGTTCGGCGTAGACCGCGATCAACGGCACCAGCATCAGGTAGACGAACACGCCGAGCGCCTTGACCACCACCAGCCACAGCGGGTCGGTGCCGAAGACGGGTCCGGCTTCGGCCGCGAGGAATAGCACGCGATCACTCATGACGGTGTTCCTTCATCCTGTCGTCGGCGCGACGCACGCGCACCACGGCGCCGGGCGTCACACCGAGTTCGGCGGCGACCGTCGAGCCAGGCGAATGCAGCGGCAGCCACACCACCCGGTCGGGCAGGTCCGTGATCATCAGCGGCACCGAGATCTCACCGCGGTCGGTGGAGACGATGACGTGATCGGCATCGTCGGCTTCGATCTCGGCGGCGGTCGCGGCCGAGAGCCGAGCGACCGGCGGGCGGGCGATGCCGGCGAGGTTGGGTTCACCGTCTTGCAGTCGACCGGCGTCGAGCAGCATCCGCCACCCGGCGAGCACTGCTGTGCCGGGGCCAGGGGCGGGGCGGGTCTGGCTGGTGAGTTCCGGCGCTGGGATGGGTTCGCCCGTCCACGGACCGAGCGCGTCGAGTTCTGTGCGCGCGGCGGCGGGGTCGGGCAGGTTGATCGAGACGCCCATCTGCGCGGCCAGTGAATGCAATACCCGCAGGTCCGACAGGGGGGCGGCGACGCGGCGGGTCGTGTCGAGCGAGGCCGCGGTGAAGGGGCGCGGACGTCCTTCCCAGGTGCGGAAAGTGCCGGACTTCTCCATCGCGGTCGCGACCGGGAAGACGACGTCGGCCCGTTCGGTGACGGCACTGTGCCGCATTTCGAGGCTGACGACGAACCGGGCCGCGTCGATGGCGGCCAGCGCGGCCGCCGGGTCGGGCATATCGGCCGGGTCGACACCGCCGATCACCAGCGCACCCAATTGGGCGGCGCTCGACAGGATCGCGGTGGCGTCGCGGCCCACCGTGACCGGGAGTTCTCCGGACTGCCACCGGTGTCGAACCTGTTGGCGCGCGGCGGGATCCACCACGGGCCTGCCGCCGGGCAACAGCGCGGGCAGTGCGCCCGCTTCCAGCGCGCCGCGTTCGCCCGCGCGGCGCGGCACCCAGGCCAGCGCGGCGCCGGTGGCATCGGCCAGCCGGGTTACCGCCGACAGCGCGCCGGGGCTGCCCGCGAGCCGTTCGCCCGCCATGATGACCGCGCCGGTGGTGTTCAGCAGCGTCATGAGTTCGGTGGCATCGGCCGATGTCTCGGCCATGATCGAGGTGATGACATCGGCTTCGCCGCAGGGCGGGGTCTGGATGAGCGCGCCCGACATGCGTTCGAGGCCGCGGGAGGCGAACGGCGCCAGCGAGACCACCCGCTGCCCGCGCGTGCGTGCGGCCTTGCGCAGCCGCAGATAGACGATCGGCGATTCTTCTTCCGGTTCGAACCCGACCAGCAGGACGACAGGAGCCCGGTCCAGCGCCGCGAAGTCGACCTGGACACCGCGTCCGGCGATGCGGGCGGCGAGGAATCGTTCTTCCTCGTCCGAGTGCACCCGGCTGCGGAAGTCGATGTCGTTGGTAGCGAGGACCATGCGCGCGAACTTGCTGTACGCGTAGGCCTCTTCCTCGGTGACTCGGCCGCCGACGAGTACTCCGGCATTGCCGATCGCGGCCTTCAAGCCCGCGGTGGCGGCGGTGAGAGCTTCGGGCCAGGAGGCAGGGGCGAGGACGCCGTCCCAGCCGCGCACCATCGGTGTGGTGAGGCGGTCACGTTCGGTGGCGTAGGCGAAGGCCCAGCGGCCCTTGTCGCAGTTCCACTCCTCGTTGACCTGCGGATCGTCACCGGCCAAGCGGCGCAACACTTTTCCCCGGCGATGGTCGGTGCGTTGCGCGCATCCGGAGGCGCAGTGCTCGCAGACGCTGGGTGTGGAGACCAGATCGAACGGGCGGGCCCGGAAACGGTAGGAGGTGCCGGTGAGCGCGCCCACGGGGCAGATCTGCACGGTGTTGCCGGAGAAGTAGGAGTCCAGTGGCTCGGCCTGGGCGGTGCCGACCTGTTGCAGCGCACCACGATCCATCAGTTCGATGAACGGGTCACCGGCGACCTGCTGGGAGAACCGGGTGCAGCGTGCGCACAGCACGCACCGCTCCCGGTCCAGCAGCACCGCAGTGGACAGCGGGATCGGCTTCGGGTAGGTCCGCTTCTCTCCGTCGAAGCGGGATTCGGCGCTGCCGGTGGACATCGCCTGGTTCTGCAGCGGACACTCGCCGCCCTTGTCGCAGACCGGGCAGTCCAGCGGATGATTGATGAGCAGCAGCTCCATCACCCCGCGCTGGGCCTTTTCGGCGACCGGCGAGCTGATCTGGGTGCGCACGATCATGCCGTCGGTGACGGGGATCGTGCAGGAGGCGACCGGCTTTCGCTGCCCTTCGACTTCGACGAGGCACTGCCTGCACGCGCCGACGGGGTCGAGCAGGGGGTGGTCGCAGAAGCGGGGGATCTGCACGCCGATCAGTTCGGCGGCACGGATCAGCAGGGTGCCGACGGGCACCTCGATGGTGGTGTCGTCGATGGTGACACTCACCATGTCGGTGGGCACCACACCGCTGCTGTTGCCTGGCGCGATGGCTGGCCCACCCGCCGCCCGACCGCCGCCCCTCACGGAATCGCTACGCGATGCGGGATTCATTTGTCCTCTTTCGCTGGTGCCCACACGGTCGATGCGGCCGGGTCGAACGGACAGCCGCCGAGTCGCTGATGCGCGAGATATTCCTCACGGAAGTACTTCAGCGAGGAGAAGATCGGGCTGGCCGCGCCGTCACCGAGCGCGCAGAACGATTTGCCGTTGATGTTGTCGGCGATGTCGGCGAGCTTGTCCAGGTCGGCTTCGGTGCCTCGGCCCGCTTCGAGCCGGCGCAGCAACTGCACGAGCCAGTAGGTGCCTTCACGGCACGGTGTGCACTTGCCGCACGATTCGTGGGCGTAGAACTCGGTCCAGCGAAGGACAGCGCGTACCACGCAGGTGGTGTCGTCGAAGATCTGGAGGGCTTTGGTGCCCAACATGGAGCCGGCTGCGGCGACGCCTTCGTAGTCGAGAGCCACGTCGAGGTGTTCGTCGGTGAACATCGGTGTCGACGAACCGCCGGGTGTCCAGAACTTGAGGGTGTGCCCGGCTCGCACGCCGCCCGCGTAGTCGAGCAGCTCACGCAAGGTGATTCCGAGCGGGGCCTCGTACTGGCCGGGGCGGGCGACATGTCCCGACAGTGAGTACAGGGTGAAACCGGGTGACTTCTCGCTGCCCATCGAACGGAACCATTCGGTGCCGTTGCGCAGGATCGAGGGCACGCTGGCAATGGATTCCACATTGTTGACCACCGTCGGGCACGCGTACAGGCCCGCGACGGCGGGGAACGGTGGACGCAGTCGGGGCTGTCCGCGCCTGCCCTCGAGGGAATCGAGCAGGGCGGTTTCCTCGCCGCAGATGTAGGCGCCCGCACCGGCGTGCACGATCAGGTCGAGATCGAAGCCCGAGCCGAGGATGTCGTGGCCGAGCAGGCCCGCCGCGTAGGCCTCCGCGACGGCGGCTTGGAGTCGGCGCAGCACCGGCACCACTTCTCCGCGCACATAGATGAACGCGGTCGCGGCCCTGATGGCATACGCGGCGATCACGATGCCTTCGATCAGGGTGTGCGGGGTGGCCAGCATCAACGGAATGTCTTTGCAGGTGCCGGGTTCGGATTCGTCGGCGTTGACGACGAGGTAGTGCGGTTTCGTCGTGCCGTCGGGGCCGGGGCCCTGTGGGATGAACGACCACTTCATCCCAGTGGGAAAGCCTGCTCCGCCGCGACCGCGCAGACCCGAGTCTTTGACGGTTTGGATCACCTCGTCGGGCGTTATCCGCAGGGCGGCGCGGAGTCCGTCGTAGCCGCCGGTGGCGCGGTAGCTTTCCAGGGTCCATGACCGCGGGGTGGCCCAGTGTTCACTGAGGACGGGGGTGAGCGTCGTCATCGCGGTCCCCCTGCCGAGTCCTCTTCTGCCGCAGCAGCTTCGAGCCCCACCAGGGTGGGTGCGCCCGGTGTGCCTTCGAGGGCGCCGGGGCGTTCGTCGGGGAATCCGGCGAGAATGCGAGCGGTCTCGCGGAATGTGCACAGTGGTGCGCCGCGGGTCGGGCGGACCTGGTGGCCCGCGCGCAGTGCGTCGGTGATCGCGAGTGCCGATTCGGGGGTCTGGTTGTCGAAGAATTCCCAGTTCACCATCATGACCGGGGCGTAGTCGCAGGCGGCGTTGCATTCGATGTGTTCGAGGGTGATGGCGCCGTCGGAGGTCGTCTCGCCGTGCTTGATATCCAGATGCTGTTGCAGTGCTTCGTAGATGGCGTCGCCGCCGAGGATCGCGCAGAGGGTGTTCGTGCACACGCCGACGTGGTAGTCGCCGGTGGGGGTGCGCCGGTACATCGAATAGAACGTGGCGACCGCGGTCACTTCGGCGCCGGTGAGGTTCAAGTGATCGGCGCAGAAGTCGATGCCGGTGCCGGTCACGTAGCCTTCCTCGGCTTGCACCAGGTGCAGCAGGGGAAGGAGTGCGGAGCGGGGGTGCGGATAGCGGGTGATGATCTCCTTCGCGTCCAGTTCGAGACGTTCGCGCACATGCGGCGAATACGGTTCGGGACGGGTGCTGAGGCTCAGGAGAATCGGTGTGCTGGTGGGGTTTTCAGTGCTCATCGGTCTACTCCGCCCAGTGAGAGGTCAGGGCATGAGGACAGTGCGGCTTCATCGGTCCACTCCGCCCATGACGGGGTCGATGCTGGCGACGGAGGCGATGACATCGGCGACCATGCCGCCCTCGCACATCGCTGCCACCGCTTGCAGGTTGGTGAACGAGGGGTCGCGGTAGTGCACCCGGTAGGGCTGGGTGCTGCCGTCGCTGACCATGTGCACACCCAGTTCCCCGCGCGGGGACTCGACCGCCGTATATACCTGTCCCGCAGGCACTCTGATGCCTTCGGTGACGAGCTTGAAGTGGTGGATCAGCGATTCCATGGAGGTGCCCATGATCTTGCCGATGTGCTTGGGCGAGTTGCCGAGGCCGTCGGGGCCCAGTTCCAGGTCGGCGGGCCAGGCGATCTTCTTGTCGTCGATCATCACCGGGCCGGGCCGCAGCTTGTCCAGGCACTGTTCGACGATCTTGATCGACTCTGTCATCTCGGCGACCCGGATGATGTAGCGGCCGTAGCAGTCGCAGCCGGTGGTAGTCGGGATGTCGAATTCGTAGTTCTCGTAGCCGCAGTACGGATCCGATTTGCGCAGGTCGTGCGGCAGGCCGGTCGCGCGCAGGACGGGGCCGGTGATGCCGAGGGCCATGCAGCCGGTGAGGTCGAGGTAGCCGATGTCCTGGGTGCGCTTCTTCCAGATCGGGTTGGCGCTGAGCAGGTGCTCCATATCGCGGAGCCGACCGGGCAGCAGGTCCAGGAGTTCGCGGACCTTGGTGACGCCGTCGTCGGGCAGATCCTGGGCCAGTCCGCCGGGGCGGATGTAGGCGTGGTTCATCCGCAGGCCGGTGATGGTTTCGAAGACGTCGAGGATGAGCTCGCGTTCCCGGAAGCCGAACAGCATCGGGGTGAGCGCGCCCAGTTCCATGCCGCCGGTCGCCAGCGCAACCAGGTGCGAGGAGATGCGGTTGAGCTCCATCAGTAGCACTCGCACCACGGTGGCGCGTTCGGGGATCTGCTCGGTGATGTCGAGAAGTTTCTCCACGCCGAGGCAGTAGGCGGTTTCGTTGAAGAACGGGGACAGGTAGTCCATCCGGGTCACGAAGGTGACGCCCTGGGTCCAGTTGCGGAATTCCAGGTTCTTCTCGATACCGGTGTGCAGGTAGCCGATGCCGCAGCGGGCCTCGGTGACGGTTTCGCCTTCGATCTCGAGGATCAGGCGCAACACCCCGTGCGTGGACGGATGCTGTGGGCCCATGTTCACCACGATGCGTTCTTCGGCGCCGCCGTCGATCACTTCGCTGACCTGGTCCCAGTCTTGGCCTGCGACGGTCACTACCGGTGGTTCGTCGCGGCGGAAGTCGGTGTCGGTCATCAGCTGTAGGTCCTCCGCTCGTCGGGCGGCGGTATGCGCGCGCCCTTGTACTCCACCGGGATCCCGCCGAGCGGGTAGTCCTTGCGCTGCGGATGGCCGCGCCAGTCGTCGGGCATGGTGATGCGGGTCAGGGAGGGGTGCCCGTCGAAGAGGATGCCGAAGAAGTCGTAGGTTTCGCGTTCGTGCCAGTCGGTCGTCGGATAGACCGAGAACAGCGACGGAATGTGCGGATCGGCATCGGGCGCGGACACTTCCACGCGTACGCGCCGACCGTGGGTGATCGACTTCAAGTGATAGACCGCGTGCAGTTCGCGGCCTTCGTCGTCGGGATAGTGCACGCCGTTGACGCCGAGGCACAGCTCGAATCGCAGGGTGCTGTCGTCGCGCAGCGTGCTCGCGACGGCGACGAGATGTTCGCGCTTCACGTGCAGGGTGAGTTCGTCGCGGAACACCACGATCTTCTCGATCACGGTGTCGAAGGCGATGACTCGTCCCACGAGTGCGGCGCGCAACGTGCCGACGAAAGCGTCGAACCAACCGCCGTACGGGGGCGGGGTGCCCGCGGGCAACGCGACCGGAGTGACCAGACCGCCGTAGCCGGAGGTATCACCGGTGCCGGTGACGCCGAACATGCCGCGGCGGGTGCCGATCACCTCGTCTTCGGCCGGTTTCGGCTGCGGCTGTGCGGGTGATTCTTCCGGAACCTCTTGTCCCGCAGGGTTGTCGGTGCTGTCGGGGGAATCGAAGGTCATCGCAGCAGCCCCTCCATCCGGATGGTCGGCGTGCTGGCCAGCGCGGCCGCTTCGGCCGCGCGGATCGCTTCCTCGCGGTTGACGCCCATCGGCATCTCGGCGATTTTCGCGTGCAACGCCAGGATCGCGTTGAGCAGCATCTCCGGGCGCGGCGGGCAGCCGGGCAGGTAGATGTCGACCGGGACGATGTGGTCGACACCCTGCACGATGGCGTAGTTGTTGAACATGCCGCCTGAGGACGCGCAGACCCCCATGGCCAGCACCCATTTCGGTTCGGTCATCTGGTCGTAGACCTGGCGCAGCACCGGCGCCATCTTCTGGCTCACCCGGCCCGCCACGATCATCAGGTCGGCCTGGCGTGGGGAGGCGCGGAATGCTTCCATGCCGAAGCGGGCGATATCGAATCGTCCGGCACCGGTGGCCATCATCTCGATCGCGCAGCACGCCAACCCGAACGTCGCGGGCCAGACCGAGCCCTTACGCAGGTAGCCGGCGAAATCTTCGACCGTGCTCAGCAGGAACCCGCTGGGCAGTTTCTCTTCGAGACCCATTTTTTCCCACTCATTCCCAGCTGAGGCCGCCGCGACGCCACTCGTAGGCGTAGGCGACTGACACATTGACGATGAACAGCGCCATCGCGGCGAGACCGAACAGCCCGAGCGTGTCGAAATGCACTGCCCACGGGTAGAGGAACACGATCTCGATGTCGAAGATGATGAACAGCATCGCCGTCAGGTAGTACTTCACCGGAAAGCGCTGTCCTGCTGCATTTCCCGGGCCACCGGCGATGGCGTGCGGGGTCGGCTCGATGCCGCATTCATAGGGTTCGAGTTTGGCCCGGTTGTAGCGTTTCGGGCCGATCAGCGACGCCATGATGACGGAGAACACCGCGAACGCCGCGGCGATGGCGCCGAGTACGAGTGCGGGCACCTCGATGTTCACGACTGCACTTCCCCTCCTCGCTGGAGCAGGCCGAGCCGTGTGGCCCGGCCGCGGACGGCAGCTTTCGGCGAGACGGGGCCGACAACGTTGTCCGCCGAACGGGGGCTCGCGCAAGGCTGTGCAGCGATGGCGGAGCGTTATACAAGTGCCCGTGCTCGTGTGAGCTAGAGCACAGAGTACCGCCGTTTCGGGGCTCCGCCGCACGTTTCCGGGGCGGGGTTTGATCGATATCGGTACCGCGATTCATGAGCGATACGGGGGTAATAGTCTGCGGGCATGCGGCAGCGAACCGCTGGCGTTACCAGTAGCGATAGGCAGAAAGGTGCGAAGCGGACTATCCGACGGTGCGGGACGATGTCCCATGCTCCCGGTCAGCGGGCGAGCAGGACCGCCGCGACCGCGTTGGTGAGCTGCATGGCGTCGATCGGGTGCGAGACGGCGGCCTCGGCACGCGACCAGTTGGCCAGCCAGGCGTCATCGGGGCGACCGGTGAGCACGACCACCGGCGGGCACTGGTCGATCTCGTCCTTGAGTTGCTTGGCGATGCCGAGGCCGCCGGTCGGGGCGGATTCACCGTCGAGGATGGCCAGATCGATCCCACCGGCATCCATCTGCTCGATGACCACCGGCGCGGTGGCGACCTCGAAGAAGTCGAGCTCGGGTAGATCGGCGCGCGGCCTGCGACCCAGCGCCAGGATCACCTGTTGGCGGGTATCGGCATCGTTGCTGTAGACCAGCACACGCAGAGGGGTGGAACCATTGGATTCGGCCACGCTCGGATCGTACGTCCGGGGGTGGCGCCACCGTGGCAGGTTCGTCGGATCGACCAGTCGCGCAGTGGTATAGGCGGCGATCAGCGCCTAGCCGGGTCTGCGCTCACGACCGTCGCGGGGGTAGCTCGAACTCGCGACGGATGCCGGTGAACAAGCTCTCGACGTGTGCGCCGTAGGTGATCGCGGCTTCGTTGAGCGCGGAGAGCGCGCCTTGAAGCGGATCGGCATGTCGCGCGTGAAAGACCGTGTTGAGCGCGAAGTGCGGGCGACTGATCGCACCGTGGTCGTACGGGTTCGGCTTCGGAGCGGGGTCCGCGGAAATCTCCCACACGACGCCGCTCTCGAAGCCTGCCTCGTCGGGTCCGTACTGGTCTTGGTCGAGCCGGGCGAACGCTGCGCCGTTGTCGTGGAAGGGTTCGGGTAGAGGTGCGCCGGATCGGAGGGCGTCCAGCGCTGGGCGCACCCAGGGACGATCGCTGAGACCTGCCATGTCGTAGGCGCTCTGGGCGCAGTACTGCGCCAGTCGGCGCAGTTGGGTGGCGTTCATGGCCGCGATCGACTCCGCCATGGCACGGTCGTACCCCGCGAGTTCGCGTCCGTTATAGGTATCGGCAAAAGCTGCAATCGGGTCGCCACCCCATGCTGCCCGGTCTCTGGCTTCGGCCTCGGTGCGGAGTTCCTTCTGCCAGTTCGATTCGGGCTCGGGCAGATTCGGGGCAGGCTCCGGCGGTGGTGGTTGGCTGTTCGCGGGGATTCCGAAGCCGGGCATGTCCCACTGTTGGGCCGGCCGAAGCGCAGTGCCGTCGTCGGGCCACAGCCGGATTCGCCAGCGGTCGCCAGGGGTGGTGTCGCCGGGCCAGCCGTAGTTGACGAAACCCGTTCCGGCGATCTCGGCGATGTAGTCGCCGCGCGGCACGGGTGCGTCGGCCCAGCCGTCGATGGGTGAACTGATGTTCAGTCCGTGCTCGCCGATGTGTAGTCGGGCTTCGCTGACCTGTTGCCAGTCGCCCTCGTCGGCCGGTCGCTGATCCCACACCTGGACGTGGATCGGCATGTCGAAGTTGTTCTGGTGTGGGCTGAGCACCACGACGGTGTGCCCGTCTCCAGCCGACGGTCTGTCCGCCAGCGCGGTGTCCAGCAACGCGAGCTCGACGTCTTCCTCACCATCCCCGCCGTGCAGGGTGAACTGGCCGTAATCGAGCGCCAGCTCCAGGCGATGCTCGGCGAGCAGGTGTGCGGGTTCGGTCATGGGCGAGATCGTGGCACACGCCACCGACAATGATCGAGGGGGTTTCGCGTGAGGCGCGGGGTCGGGGTGCGGCGCTACCAGTTGCCGTCTTCGACGGCGTTGTCGCCCAGTGGAATCACCGGAAGGGCGTATCCGATGGGCGGATTGGGATGTTCGTCGGCGAGCCAGTTGCCGGTCGGTTTCACGTCGGCGAGCTCGGTCGAGGGTGGTAGGTCGTCGGCGTCGGCGGCGTAGTAGTCGAACCACGGCAGGCCGTTCGCGGCATACGCCTGGGCGGTGATCGGGGTCGGGGGCGCGGGTTCGCCGGTGATCCGCTGCCATTCGGCGGCAGAGGCGAGATGGACGAAAACCCTGCCGTCGGCGTCGGGGTGGTAGTCGTCGACGGGGCGGGCATCGGCGTAGATCTCCTGGCGCATCGTGCCACCGGCGCCCAGGCCCATCTTCCTGGCCACAGGCAGGCCTGCTGGTGCCGCACCCGGCGACGGAGGAGCACCGGGTGCGCTGACGGGCATCGGCCCACCATAGGGCGCTGCGCCGTACGCAGCTGACGACGCCCACGGCGGTTGGGCGACCGGGGCCGGTGCGGCTCGCAAACGCTGCTGCCGTGCGCGCTCCTGCTGCTCCCACACTTCTCGCGCGGCGTCGGCCAGCCCGTGCACCGACAATTGCACGCCACCCCACTGTTCGACGCCGGTGACCTGGCCTTCGACGGTCGCGCCGAGACCCATCGGAACCGCGACGAACTGGCGGACGGTTCCCTGTCCCGAATTGATTCCGTCCAGCCACGGCTGTTCGGGCAACGCGAGATAGTTCTGCGGATCCTTCGAGAGCGTGTCGCTCCACGGCTTACCCGAGACCGCGCAGACTTTGCCGACGGCGACCTTCAGCGCGGTCGGCGCAGGGGCGGAGAAGCGCAACCACATGGCTTCGCGCTGGTAGACCGGCAGCATCACCCCACCGCGTTCGCGCCATTCCTCGGGCACCGTGTCGGGGTAGTCGGCGACCCGTCGCAGCGGGAAGGTGCCGAGGCCGGGCGGCAACGGATAGGTGCCGGTCTCCGGCAGTCGCAAGGTCCGCACGAACGTCACCCGGACGCCGCCCGGCAATTCGAGCGCATCCCCCGCCAGCTTCACCGCAGTTGCCATGTCCCACCCCTTCATTCGACCGTCCCCAGGCAGCGACCGCGCCTGGCGACGACCGTACCGACGGCGCCGACAGTCGTCTACCTGGATCAGCGGCTCACTGCGTCGTCCAACTCGGTGAGGAGCCGAGCCTTGGATCGTGCCCCGACGAGGGTCCGCAGCAGTTGGCCGTCACGGAAGAGCAGTAGCGTCGGCGCCGCCATGACTTGGTAGTTGCGCGCGGTGAGCGGGTTCTCGTCGGCGTTGAGAGTGCGAACGGTGAGGGTGTCCGCGCGTTCGCGGGCGACCTCGGCCAGCACCGGCGCGATCATCTTGCACGACGGGCACCACGTGGCCCAGACATCCACGAGCACGAGGCCGGGGTGGGCGAGAACGTCGCGGTCGAATGTTTCATCGGTGACCGCGACGGTGTCGGCGATCGCAGAACTCTGAGTCATCATGATTCCTTCGGTTCGGTGGGGTGGTCGTGTGGTTGCTCGACGTGGCCGTCGATCGTCCCTTCGCGGCCCGATGGAGGCTGCCGCGCAAAGACCGCCTCCGGCCACGGGAGCATTCGAGTGGTGGTGTGGCGGTGGGCGGCGTCGCGGAGTCGATCGGTGAGGGCGTCTCTGCGGGCGGTGAGTGCTTCGATTTCGGTGTTCAGTGCGTCGATGGTGCGCTGGTATTCGGCCAGTGAGGCGGGGCAGTCGTCTACGTGTTCGCTGCCGGTGGCCAGGCAGTCCAGGAAGGGGCGTGTTTCCTCCACCGGGATTCCCAGGCGATTCAGGGATCGGATTTCCTGCACCAGTCGGACGGTGTGGTCGTCGTATTCACGGAAGCCGTTGGGGTGGCGTTCCGGCGCGACCAGCCCCAAAGCCTCGTACCGCCTGATCGCCTTGGGGCTGAGCTGAGCCAGCCGCGCAAGCTCTCCGATCCTCATGCAGCGAATGTAAACGCTGCCCCCAGGGGCAAGGTCAAGCATGAAGACTGATCGAGGTACAGCGACCTGTGCGGGATGGGATCGCGGGTGGTGTCGGGAGGGTTCACATTGATTGTGGGCGGGTTGTGAGCCATTCTGGAAAGGGCAAGGGACACACCGGATTTCGCAGGGGGTTGTTGCCGAATGCCGAATGGGCTGAAAACGCTTACTCGCTACACGATCGAGGAAGAACATCGGCACCCCGGCTCGTCGGGGGAATTCTCCGCGCTGGTCAATGTGGTGGCTACGGCGGCGAAGATCATTGCCAATCAGGTGACGCGTGGGGCGATCATCGGGTCGGGGGTCGACGACGAGTCATCGGTGAGTGGGCGGCTCGATGTGCTGACCGACGAGATCATGGTGGGGCAGACGCAGTGGTCCGGGCATTTATCGGGGCTGTTGTCCGAACAGCACGCGACGGTGTTGCCCGCTGCACAGCGGCGGGGAAAGTACCTGCTGGCCTATGACGCGTTGGACGGGTCGAGCAACATCGACGTGAATCTGCCGGTCGGTTCGATTTTCAGCATTCTGCGGGCGCCGGACGAGGTGGTCGCCGGCGACGCCGAACCCACCGAGACCGACTTCCTGCAACCGGGTGTGGAGCAGGTGTGCGCGGGGTTCACGCTGTACGGGCCCGCGACCATGCTGGTACTCACCACCGGCAGCGGGGTCGACGGGTTCACCCTCGATCGGGAGATCGGGGCGTTCGTGTTGACCCACCCGCAGATGCGAATCCCGCAGGACACTTCGGGATTCGCGATCAATGCCGCCAATGAGCGGTTCTGGGAGCGGCCGGTGCGCAGGTACGTACTCGAGTGTCTGGAGGGGGTGGAGGGCCCGCGCGGACGCGATTTCAATATGCGGTGGGTGGCGTCGCTGGTGGCCGACACCTTCCACATCCTGACCAGGGGCGGGCTGTATCTATACCCGCGCGATACCCGCAATCCCGCGCTGCCGGGGCGTGTTTCGCTGCTGTACGGGGCGAATCCGATCGCGTTCATCGTCGAGCAGGCGGGTGGGGCGGCGACCACCGGGCACGAGCGGATGATGGAGGTTCCCCCGGCCGAGGTACATCAGCGGGTGCCGTTCATCTTCGGTTCCCGCAACGAGGTGCTGCGCATCGAGCGCTATCACCGGGAACCGGACGCGGGCAAGCGGTTCGACAGTTCGCTGTTCGGGACGAGGTCGCTGTTCCGGGCGGCCAGGCACGACCAGCGCACCTAGATCCGCGACCGGCCCAGCGGCTTTCGGGTGATCAGGCCGGGTCCTGGTCGCGTTCTTCCTGTTGCCTGCGGGCTTCGCGACGCTGCTGTTCGGCACGCTCGCGCAGGCCGCGCAGGAAGGCCTCGTCGTCGTCGGGATTCGACGCCACCCGGCGGCCTGGACGGTCGTATTCGCCGAAAGAGGTGTTCGACGCGGGACGCGACTCCCCGAGCGGCCTGCCCGCGAACAACCACAGCAGCGCGCCGATCGTGGGAACGAGAACGACGACGATGATCCAGCCCATCTTCGGAAGGTGCCGGATGCCCGCGTCGGGGCTGGTGATGATGTCGACCAGGCAGTACACCCACAGGGCAAGGGTCAAGAAGCCGATGACGGCGTAATGCATCGCGGTTATCCTCTTCGGAAATCGATGGTCGGAGGACAGCTGTCGCCGAAGCCCCCGGGCAGTCAGGATGCCGCACCTTGGGCTCGAGCGCGAATTCGGGGTCAGTCGGGCAACATCGGGACCGAAATGCCTTCGCCGCTGCGCAGAAGTGCGGCGCGGGTGACGGCAGTGGAGCCGAAGCGGCGACGCAAGTCGTCGAGGGTGGCGTCGAGGGTGTTCTCGGCGCGCGCCTCGAGTGGCAGGGTGAGTTGCATGGTGTCGGCGTCGTCGAGGTTGGTCAGCGAGAGACCGATCAGGGTGATGCCGCGTTCGGCGATCAGCGGTTGGGCAGTGTGCAGGAGCAGGCGAGCGGCATGGCGGATCGCGGTGGAGGAGTCGGTGGCTTCGACGAGTGTGTGGGAGCGGGTGGCCCTGGTGAAGTCGTCGAAACGTAAGCGAAGTACCACCGTTCGGCATACGCGGTCGGCGGCGCGTAGGCGGCGGCCGAGTCGGTCGGTGAGGCCGTCGAGGTAGGCGGCGATCTCTTCGGGCTCGCGGGGGCGGCGACCGAGTGCGCGTTGTGCGCCGATCGAGCGGCGTCGTTTGCCGGTTTCCACGTGGCGTGGATCGCGCGCCCAGGACAGGGCGAACAGGTGACGGGCCGCGGCGGGACCGAGGATCGCGCGCAGATGCGGTTCGCCGAGTTCGGCGAGCTGGCCGATGCGGGTGATGCCGTTGGCGTGCAGGGTCGCCGACGTGACTTTGCCGACGCCCCATAATCGCTCCACCGGCAGTGGGTGCAGGAAGTCGAGTTCTTTGCCGGGTTCGACGAGGCGTAATCCGTCGGGTTTGGCGACGGCGGAGGCGACTTTGGCGAGGAACTTGTTGCGTGCGATGCCCACGGAGATGGGCAGGCCGACCTGCGCGGCGACCTGCGCGCGCAATCGGTGGCCGATCTCGATGGGCTCGCCGCTGATCCGGCGTAGCCCACTGACGTCGAGGAACGCCTCGTCGATCGAGATCCCCTCCACCGCGGGAGTGGTGTCGTGGAATACCGCGAAAACCGCCTTGCTCGCCTCGGCGTAGGCCGACATCCGTGGCGGCACGACGATCGCGTGCGGACACAACCGCAGCGCCTGCCCCGCGTTCATGGGAGTGCGGATACCGAACGCCTTGGCCTCATAACTGGCCGCCAGCACCACTCCGCCGCCCACGATGACCGGTTTGCCGCGCAGCCACGCCTGATCACGCTGTTCGACCGAGGCGTAGAACGAGTCGAGGTCGGCGTGCAGGATCGACGCTTCGGCGCGGGACTGGATACGCGGGCGACGGGGGGCGGCGGAATCGGACACGAACATATGTTCGCATCGGGGTATGACGAGTTCGTCGGGTCAGGGCGCGGCGGTGGTCCTGGCGCGCAAATTTTCGGCGAACGCGCGGGCGGCGGTGAGGTCGGCGGCGTCGGGGTGGCCTTTGTGGATGCCGCCGACCAAGCGCAGCGGTAGCACGGTGTCGAAGCCGCGGCAGTCGAAGGCGTCGATCACGTCGAAGCCCTTGCGCTCGATGTCGCGGGTCAAGGTGGTGACATAGCGGCGAATCGGTGTTTCCGGGAATCCGCTGGTGCGGAAGACGAACGCCTTGCCCTGGTGCCCGGTCGGGAGCGCGTCGATGAATCGGCGTAGTTCCGGGTGGAAAGCCATGTTGTAGATACCCGAACCGAAGCCGACGAGGTCGCAGTCGGCGAGCTCGGCCGGGTCGACGTCGACGGGGGCGAGGACCCGGCCGCCGAGCACCTGGTTCATGGCCTCGGCGACGCGCTGGGTGTTGCCGTGCGACACCGACTTGCACACGAGGATGACCTTCATGGGGATGGTCCTTTCGTTTCGCTGCACTTGCTGGACACTCTCGGAGACACCGCTCGGGGTCCCAGCGTGACACGGCAGCGTAGTGCCCTCGGTCACAGCACGCGATCAGGGCAGGTCGGCGGAGATGTCGAGGGACCGGATGACATCGACCGTCTGCAGTTTGTCGGGATTGCGGACCGCGTAGAGGCCGGTGATGAGGTCGTCGATCATCTCGACCACCAGCACCGTGTCCAGGTCGCCGTTCGCCGACCGGACGAGCACCGCGGGCTGGGCGTTGAAACTGCCGAATTCGACAGTCGCGCCCGCCATCGAGTTCTGTGCCAGCCCGATCATGAACCGCGCGACGGACTCGGCGCCGATGATCGGGCGACGTGCGGCGGAGACGCGGCCGCCGCCATCGGAGATCTCGACGACGTCGGGCGCGAGCACTGCCAGGAGGGCGCCGAAATCGCCGGTGTGGGCGGCGAGCAGGAAACGGCCGATCACTGCCCGGGTGGTGTCGGAGTCGGGTCGGAAGCGTCGGCGCCGAGCCGCGACGTGCGCGCGGGCCCGGTGGGCGATCTGCCGCACGGCGGTGTCGGATTTGTCGATCATGTCCGCGATCTCGCGGTGGCTGTGCCCGAACACCTCCGACAGGACGAACACCGCCCGCTCGGTGGGACCGAGGGTTTCCAGCACGAGCAACATCGCCATCGACACCGACTCCGCCAGCAACACGTCGTGGCCGGCATCGGGCGTCGTGCGGATCGGTTCGGGCAGCCAGGTGCCGACGTAGTCCTCGCGGCGCCGCCGGACCGAGCGGAGATGGTTGATCGCCTGACGAGTGACGATCTGGACCAGGTACGCGCGCGGATGCGTCACCTCCGTCGCTTCGCGCCAGCGAAGGTAGCTGTCCTGCAACACATCTTCGGCATCGGCGGCGCAGCCCAGGATTTCGTAGGCGATCGTGAACAGCAGGGGCCGGAAGGTGGTGAACGTGTCGAGCTCGGTCATCGGGCCACCCCTACCAACCTCATACGCCGATGATTCCGGGCGACAGCGAGTCGGCGCAACCCATGTCGACGCGCGCCGGTGGTCAGGAACTTCCCCGGTTCGCCCCGCCGAACCAGACCGGCAGGTGGGCGAGCAGGTCCTGTTGGTCGTCCCCGATCCACGCCACATGCCCGTCCGGGCGAAGCAGTACCGCGGGGGCGTCGAGTTCTTCGCTGACATCGATGATGTGGTCGACGCGGTCTGCCCATCCCCGCACCGACAGGCGCCCGGTCTGGTCGAGCAGCAGCCCGCGGGCCGTGTGCATCTGTGCGTAGAGGCGACCGCGTTTCAAGGCGATGTCGCGCAGTCGCCGACCGAGCAGGGGATCGCCCTCGCCGAAGTCGTAGCGGATGCCGATGGCGATGATCTTCTCGGTGAGATAGCGACTCACATCGTCGAAGTCCATCAGTTGCGACACCAGCCTGCGCACCGCCTGCGGACCCGGGTCCAGCGACATCAGCTCCATCTGGGCGCGGGTGTTGTCGAGCACGTCGGCGGCCACCGGGTGACGTTCGGTCTCGTAGGTGTCGAGCAGGCCCGGTGGCGCCCATCCGTTGATCTGCGCGGCCAGTTTCCAGCCGAGGTTGAACGCGTCCTGGACGCCGAGGTTGAGGCCCTGTCCACCGGCGGGCGGGTGGATGTGGGCCGCGTCGCCTGCCAGCAGCACGCGGC
Organism: Nocardia salmonicida NBRC 13393; assembly: GCF_001613085.1. Lineage (GTDB taxonomy): Bacteria > Actinomycetota > Actinomycetes > Mycobacteriales > Mycobacteriaceae > Nocardia > Nocardia salmonicida. Next base: position 452,936 of record NZ_BDBR01000002.1, on the reverse strand, counting down.
CGACGCGGTAGTGCTCGGCCTGACGGGTGCCGTCGCCGAACCGCGACAGCCACCGTGGTGAATGCACCCCGAAGTCGGTACCGGCGGTGGCAATGAGCTGCTGTGTGAATTCGTCGAAGGTGGGTGCGGCCGTACGGTCCTCGGCGACGCCGTCCGCGGGGACGACCACGCGGTAGACCCCGCCGCCCAGCGGCATCGCGCCGAAACGCAACTGGGTCTTGCGGACTTCGGCCATCACCTCGGTGATCGTTTCCGGTGACGCGGTCAGTTCCATTTCGCCGAGCAGTGTCTCGACCCGGCTCGGCTCACCGGGAAACGCGACGCCGAGCAGCCTGCGCACGGTGCTGCGACCGCCGTCGCAACCGACGAGGTAGCGCGCCCGCAGCTGTGTGCCGTCGGCCAGTTCGACCGTGACCGCGTCGTCGTGCTGACCGAGGCCGACCACTTCGGTTCCACGCCGTATCTCGACCCCGAGCTCGGTGGCGTGCTCGCTGAGCAGCTGGTCGGTGAGAGGTTGTGGGATGCCGAGCACGAACGGGTGAGCGGTGTCGAGTCGTTCGGGTGCGGGTTTGGGGATGCCGGCGAAGAAGCCGCCGACGGGATGCTTGCGCCCGAGCGCGAGAAACCGGTCGAGCAGGCCGCGCTGGTCCATGATTTCGATACTGCGCGCGTGCAGACCGAGCGAACGAACGATCTTCGTCGGCTCGGCATCCTTTTCCAGCAGCACCACACGCACCCCGTGCAGCCTCAACTCGGCGGCCAGCATCATGCCGGTCGGTCCACCGCCTGCCACGATCACGTCGATCATCGAATACTCCCCTTCGACCAGATTTCCGCAGGTTGCGGGCTCGCCGAGAGATTGTGCAGCACGACCGGGGCCTTGCCGCAAGCCCCGGGGTGCGCTATAGATTAGAGGTGGCAAGGAGTGGTTTTCCCTCCTTGCCATTGCCATGCTCGCAACTCTCACCGATGGCGTGCCGGTACTGTGAAGCCGGTTCGGGCAAGGTGAAGGAGTCGGTCGGCGGTGCGTGGTTTCGGGGATCTCGAGGCAGTGCTGATGGATCGGCTGTGGGATCGCGATGTGGACACGACCACGGTGCGCGAACTGTTCGACGAACTCGCGACCGAGCGCGACATCGCCTACACCACCGTGATGTCGACCATGGACAATCTGCACCGCAAAGGCTGGCTGGCCAGGGAGCGTGAGGGGCGCGCGTACCGGTACTGGCCGACGGTGACCCGCGAGGAATACAGCGCCCGGCTGATGCACGAAGCGCTCGGTGTCGGCGGGCGGTCCGACCTGGTTCTCAACTTCTTCGTCGATCGGATCAGCGAGGACGAGTTCGCGGGATTGCGCGCGGCCTTGCGCCGCGTCGCCACCCGCCGCAGCGAGGCGAGCTAGCCCGACCGTGTCGGAGTGATCTGATGGGCAGGTCCAACGGGATCGGTCACGGGGACGGGGACGCATGCTGAGTGTCGGATGGGATCAGGTGTTGGCCTGGCGGCTGGGTCGTCAGTTCGTCGCGGCACCGACCGGGGGCTCCGCGGAGGATGTCGCGGCCAGGTTGGCCGGGGTGCAGGCGCAGGTGGCGTCGGCGGCGGAAACGGCTGTCGCAGTACGAAGTTCGGACGCCCGCGCACTCGGTGTCGGCGCGGCATCGGGCGCGGGCACGCTCATGAAGACCTGGGCGATGCGCGGCACGCTGCACGCGATGGTGCCCGAACAGGCAGCGGCGGCGCTGTCGCTGATCGGCTCGGCCCGCACGTGGGAGAAACCGTCGTGGCAGAAGACTTTCGGTGCGACCCTGAGCAGGTTGCCGCCCTGGTGGAGGTGGTGTCCGGTGTCCTGGCCGATCAGGTCCTGACCCGTGACGAACTGGTCGAGGCGGTGCTCGCCGAACCCGGCTTCGCCCATCTCGGCGAGCAGTTGCGGTCCGGGTGGGGTGCGGTGCTCAAGCCATTGGCCTGGCAGGGCGCGCTATGCCACGGTCCCGCCCGCGGCAGCAAGGTCACCTTCACCGCACCGGCCGCCCTGACTCCCGAATGGAAGGGCTTACCCGAACCCGAAAGTGCCGCACCGACGCTGATCAGCGCCTATCTCGGCGCGTACGGTCCCGCGACGCCGGAGGCGTTCGACGCGTGGCTCAGCCGCAACAGCGTGCGCAAGACCGTGGTGCGTGGCTGGTTCGCGGCCATGGGCGAGGTACTGACCGAAGTCGACGTCGAGGGTCGGACTGGTTGGATTCCGAGCGAGTTCGCCGACGATCTCGCCGCGGCGACCCTCGACGGCGGCGTCCATCTGCTCGGCCCGTTCGACCAGTACGTGTTGGGGCCCGGTACCGGCGACACCGTGCTCCTGCCTGCCGAGCACCGGTCGAAGGTGAGCAGGACGGCGGGCTGGATCTCCCCGCTGGTGCTGCTGGACGGCCGGATCGCGGGCACCTGGGAACAGGTCGACGACGAAGTCGTGGTGTCGCTGTTCGACGGTCGCAAAATCCCGAAGCGCACGCTGTCCGCGGCGGTGAAGCGGTTCGCCGAGGCGACCGGCGCACGCGGGCTCGGCCTGCGCGTGGGCTGAGATTTCGGATACTCCGGACGCCGAACCAAGCGCTTGCTACGGTGGCTCGATGATCCCCACGATCGTCTGGGGCACGGGAAATGTCGGCCGCGCGGCCATCCGTGCCGTGGCTGCCCATCCGGCGCTCGTTCTCACCGGGGTGCTCGTGCACAACCCCGACAAGGTCGGCCGAGACGCGGGCACGCTCGCGGGCCTCGACACCGAATTGGGGGTGGCCGCCAGTGACGACATCGACGCGCTCCTCGCGACCGGTCCGCGGGCGGTGGTGTACGCGGCTTCCGGAGAGATCCGGCCCGATGAGGCGCTCGCCGACATCGTGCGAGCCATCCGCGTCGGGGCTGTCGTCGTCACCCCCGCGCTCTACGCCCTCTACGACCCGCGCAACGCACCGGCCGAAATGCGCGAACCGGTGCTGGAAGCCATTGCCGCGGGCGGTGGTTCACTGTTCGTCTCCGGCGTGGATCCCGGCTGGGGCAACGATGTGCTGCCACTGTTGATCAGCGGGCTCGCCGCCACCATCGATGTGGTGCGTTGCCAGGAGATCTTCGACTACTCCACCTACGACCAACCCGACTCGGTGCGCTATCTCGTCGGCATGGGACAGCCGATGGACTACCAACCGCCGATGCTCATGGCGAGCGTACCGACGATGGTGTGGGGCGGCCAGATTCGGCTGATGGCCAGGGCATTGGGTGTCGAACTCGACGAGATCCGCGAAACCGTCGACCGGCGCGCCCTCGACGAGACGGTGCAGACCACCCGGATGGGAGCCTTCGACGCAGGCACACAGGGCGCGGTGCGGTTCGAGGTGCAGGGCATCATCGACGGTCAGGCGCGCATCGTGATCGAGCACGTCACCCGCATTCATCCCAGCTGCGCACCGGACTGGCCGACACCACCCGACGGTGACGGCGCCCACCGGGTGATCATCGAGGGCTCGCCGCGCATCGAGGTCAGCGTGGAAGCGACCGACGAGGGCGGCAATCGCGCGGCGGGCGGAAACGCCACGGCGGTAGGACGTTTGGTCAATGCCATCGACTGGTTGGACGAGGCGCCGCCCGGTCTCTATGACGCACTCGATGTGCCGCTGCGTGCCGCGGTCGGCAAACTCGGAAGGACACCACGATGATCATCGACATTCCAGAGGGCAAAGATCCCATCGGTTACGTGTGGGGCGAGATGGTGCCCGGCATCGGCGTCGCCGCGGCGGCGTTCTCGCTGTCGGTCTATGAGCACTCCACTCTCGGCCTGCGTGAGTTCGAAGCGGCCCGGCTGCGGATCGCCCAGATCAACGGGTGTCTGTTCTGTCAGGACTGGCGCACCGAACGCGACGGCCAGAAGGTCGAGGCGGAATTCCCCGAGGCGGTCACGCACTGGCGTGACACCGATCAGTTCGACGAACGCACCCGGCTGGCCGCCGAATACGCCGAGCGCTACGCCACCGACCATCACGGCCTCGACGATGAATTCTGGGTCAGGATGTTCGCCGAGTACTCCCAGGCCGAAGTGGTGGAGCTGAGCATGAGCATCGGTTCCTGGCTGGCGTTCGGACGCCTCAATCGCGTCCTCGGGCTGGACACCGTGTGCGTGCTGCCCGGGCACTGACCGCCGCCTGCGCCAGACATCGAACCCCGTTCCCACCGGCTGTGTGCCAGACGCTGAGCAACACTGTCGCACCGATCCCGGTTAAGCTGCGGGCCGTGGTGGAACCTGCGCGACAGCAGCTCATCGATACGGTGGCCTGGGTGCTGATCGAGAACGGTCGCATCCTATGCGCCCGTCCACGCGGCAAGGACGTGTTCTTCATTCCCGGCGGCAAACGCGAAGGCGCCGAGACCGACCTGCAGACCCTGGTCCGTGAGGTCGCCGAGGAACTGACCGTCGAACTCACGCCGGACAGCGCCGTTCACGTCGGCACCTACGAGGCCGCGGTCGCCGACGGGCACGACACTGTGGTCCGGATGGCGTGCTACACCGCCGACTACCGCGGGGTGCTCACGGCCAGCAGTGAAATCGAGGCGCTGGCCTGGTTCGGGTTCGGCGACCGCGATCTGGTCCCCCCGGTCGACCAGTTGCTGTTCGACGACCTAGCAGCGGCCGGGTCGCTGCGGTGATCGGCGCGGTGGCACGGTCGGCGTTCTATGAACTGCTGGCACTGCCACTGGCATTCACGCGGGTACGGACCCGGCTGCGGGTGCCGCGCCTGCTCCTGCGCGAACCGGTCGGCGCCCACCATGTTTCGCTGGGACGCTGCCTGATCCACTCGGTGCTGTCGGGGGGACTCGGGCTACTCGGCTGGTTCCTCGCGATGCTCAGCGCGCTGGTTCTGGTGCGCGGTCTGGCTTATCCGCTGGTCGCCGCCGATGGGTACGAGAACTCCTGGGGCGGGCCCACCCTGGCGGGGGCGTGGGCGGTGCACGCGGCGCTGGGCGTGCTGATCGCGCCGGTGTTCGTCGGCTCGATCGCCCTGTTCGGCCGGTTGCAGCTGCGGGTGATCCGGACTGTTCTGGGCGGTGACCGCTCGTGGTGGGCGATTCCGCTCGTGGTGGTACTCGCGGCGGCGGGCGGGCTGTTCTTCGTGGCGTGGGTGCATCAGATCTGAGGGTGGCAGCGCCTCACCGAGAGTTCTGTCCGGGAATCCGTACACCCGCGGCACGCAGTTTCGTTTCGACGAGCGTGGACATCCGAGCCGCGGTCGATTCCGGCTCTTCACCGTGGTGCCGGATCAATTTGTAGCGTGTCGCGGCCTCGGTGCCGGCTTGTAGCCCGGTCACGATCTCGAGGTGATCGGGGTTGGCGAGATAGTGCTCGGCCACCTCGGTGGCGAGGTCCTCGATCCTGGGGTCGTCGGGCTCCCAGCCCATCGCCTCGGAAGCGCGCCGATACACGGCGAGGAACTCGGGGTCTTCGATGGCGTTCTCGATATTGGCCAGGTAGTCGTCGAAGCCTTCCGGAACGAGAGCTCTGGCCAGCACCCAGCCCTCGCGGGCGGCGGCGATGTCTGCCTGGCTGATGCCGAGTTCAGGCAGGCGGGCGAGCAGCGCCACCGCGCGGTCGGGCAGCAGCGTTCGGTCGCCGTCGGCGAGGCGGTGCAGGGTGTCGCGGCGGACGATCAACTCCTCGATCCGTTCGGTGAGGCGCCGCTCGACGTCGGCCAGCTCGGTGGCGAACGATGCCGCGTCGGCGTCGAGCAGGGCTCCGATCTCGGCCAGCGGTACTCCGGCGCCGGCCAGGGTTCTGACCTGCACCAGGCGCAGCAGCGCGGCCGAGCCGTACCGGCGGTAGCCGGAGCTGTCGCGCGCTGGTTCTTCGAGCAGACCGTTCTTCTCGTAGTGCCGCACCGTCTTGATCGTGACGCCGGCGAATACCGCGGCCTGGCCGATCGTGACGCCGTTGTTCATCTGCTCAGTCCGCCCTGCTCGGGGTAGTCCTACTGAGAAAGTTGACCTTGATGCGAGGGCGAGGTCAAGTCCTCGGCGCCGAACACCTCGTCGACCAGCCGTTGCGTGGCAGCCTGGAACACCGTGGACAGCGACAGGTCGGCGTCGTCGACATAGTTCAGCGCCGCGGTCATGGTTTTGGCGCCGTCGGGCGTGCTGTACATCAGTGCCGCGTGACCACCCGTGGCCGCCGTTGTGGGTGATGAGGGTGCCGGTCGCGGTCTTCTGCACGAACACCCCCAGGCCGTAGCAGACCTTGGTTTCGGGCGTGAGCATCTCGGCCAGCAGCGGGGCGGGCAGCAGCTTGCCGCTCAGCAGGGCGGATATGAAGGCATGCAGATCCTTGCTGGTGGAGATCATGTCGCCGCCGCTGGAGATCCAGGAGGGGTTCTGCACGCTGACATCGACGGTCTTCTCCACACCGGCGTCGTCGTAGCGGTAGTAGGCGTGGGCGTGCGGTCCGCCGATCTCGGTGGACGTCTCCGGCACCACGGTGTCCGACAGTCCGAGCGGACCCAGGATCAGTCGCTGCATCTCCTCGGCGAGTGGGTGGCCGGTGACCGCCTCGATGAGCAGCTTGGCCAGCACGTAGTTGGTGTTGGCGTAGCTCCAGTCGGTGCCCGGTTCGAATCGGGCAGGCTGGGCCAGGGCCAGCCGCACCAGTTCTTCGGCCTCGTGGGTCTGGAAGCGGTTGTCCACCCATTCTTTGCCACCCCAGGCGACGACGCCCGGCGCGGTCGTCCCGTCCTCGTAGACCTCGCCGGTGAAGTTGAAGATCCCGCTGGTGTGCTGCAACAGCATCCTCACCGTGATGCGCGGGTCCAGTGTGAACCGGGGCAGGTAGTCGACGGTGGGGGGTGTCCAGGGCGATCTTGTTCTCGGCCACCAGCTGCAGGACCACGGTCGCGACGAAGGTCTTGGTGTTGCTGCCGATCCGGACGCGCCCGTTGATCGGCGGGGTCGCGGGCTCGCCCAGCACGCTGCGCCCGGCGCTGCCGACCCACTCGCCGAGCTCGTCGTCGACCCGCAGTTGCAGGCCGACGAAACCGGTGTCGACGATCTCCTCGATGGTCTGCTGGAGATTCGGATAAGCCTGTGCTGCAACAGTTGTGGTGGCGTTCGCTGCGGTGTTCGAGTTCGAAGTCATGAGATGAGCCTCCACCTTGACCCAAGGTCAACCGCGAGAGTGATCCGGGTCACTCGGCATGCCCGGATCCGGTTTCGGCTAGCCGAGCGTGTCGGCGATGACGGCGAGGGCGCGGTCCTCGGTCATGCGCCAATGGGTTGCATCCACGGGATGGTTGTCGACGGAGCCGGTCACTGCCTGGTCCCACGACGACGCACCGGCGGTCCCGGTCGGATCGTCCTGGGCTGCGGTGAAATAGGTGATCGTGCCGTCGAACCGGCGGGGATGATAGGCGGCGTCGAGGGTGAGCGAGGTGATCGCCGCGTCGACGATTCGGTCGATGCGGGCGGGGTCGAGGGGTGTCTGCGGGGCGGTGCGTTCGAACAGGGTCCGGGCGAGTTGGTGCAGGTCGACGGGTTCGGTGAGGTCCACCTCGTCGGCGCCGACGAACCCGCCGAGCAGATCGGCAGCGGTCGCGGGGGTGGCGACGGCCGTCGACGCCGACGACAGGGTGCTGTCCAGCATGGCCAGCACCGCGACGTCTTCGCCGTCTTCCTGTAGCTGCACCGCCATGGCGTGGGCGATGACGCCACCGAGGGACCAGCCGAGCAGGTGGTACGGGCCTTCGGGTTGCACCGCGCGGATTTCCTTGAGGTAGAGCAGAGCCCATTCCTCGATCGAATCCGGGAGGGGCTCGACCGAACTCAACGCCGGTGATTGGAGTCCGTAGAGCGGACGGTCGAGGTGGGCGGCGAGGCCGCTGAAGGACCAGGCGATGCCGCTGATGGGGTGGACACAGAACAGCGGCTCGCCGGTGCCCTCGGTACGCAGAGGCAGCAGGACGTCGAAGGCGGCGTCGGTGCCCGCGCTGTCGGCGCCCTCGGCGCGCAACGCCGCCACGATGCCCGCCGGGGTGGGCGTGGTGAAGATCCAGGTGATGGGAACGGTCGCGGCTGTCGCGGCGCCGAGCTGGGTGGACAGGCGGGTGGCGCTCAGGGACGTGCCGCCGAGTTCGAAGAAGTGGTCGTCCATGCCGACGCGGTCCAGGCACAGGATGTCGGCGAAAATGTCGCAGACCGTGTGTTCAACGGCTGTGTCCGGGGCGCGGTAGGTGCGGGTGGCGAGTTCGGGGGCGGGCAGGGCGGCGCGGTCCAGTTTGCCGATGGTGGTCAGGGGGATGTCGTCGAGGACCATGATCGTGGTGGGAACCATGTGGGTGGGCAGCGACTGGGTTGCCCACCGCACGAGGCTGTCCACGTGAACCTCGCGACCGTGCGCGGCGACCACGTAGGACACCAATACTGTTGCCCCGGCCTGGTTCTCGCGACCGACGGTGACGGTGGCGCCGACGTCGGGGTGCGAGCCCAGGACGGCGTCGATTTCCTCGAGTTCGATGCGGAAGCCGCGGATCTTGAGCTGGAAGTCGGTGCGGCCTCGGTATTCGAGTTCGCCGTGTCGGTTCCATGCGGCGAGGTCGCCGGTGCGGTACAGGCGGGTGCCCGCCTGGAACGGGTTGGCGACGAAGCGTTCGGCGGTGAGGTCGGGGCGGGCCAGGTAACCGGTGGCCAGCTGGGCGCCTGCCAGGTACAGCTCGCCCGGCACACCGACCGGGACCGGGCGTAGTCGTGCGTCCAGGACGTAGACCTGGCTGTTCCAGACCGGTCTGCCGATCGGGACGGTGGTCGTGTCGGCGGCGCGCACCCGGTGGCTGGTGATCGAGACCGCGGCCTCGGTGGGGCCGTAGACGTTGAACAGCGCGATATTCGGTGCCACGGTGGCGAATCGGCGAGTCAGTGCGACCGGGAGGGTTTCGCCGATGGCCAGGACACGGCGCAGCGACGGCGCGAGCGTGTCGCTGAGCAGGGTGTCGAGCATCGACGGAACGACGTGCAGGGTCGTCACTTCTTCGCGTCGCATCAGCTCGGCGAGGTAGGTCGGGTCCCGGTGACCATCGGGTGCGGCGAGAACCAGTCGACCGCCGCAGACCGGCGCGGACCAGAACTCCCAGACCGACAAGTCGAACGTGGCGGCTGTCTTCAACAGAACGCTGTCCTGGGCGGTGAGCCCGAATTCGGTGGTCTTCCACCGCAACTGGTTGACGATCGCGGAGTGGGAGACGGCCACACCCTTCGGACGACCCGTCGAACCCGAGGTGAAGATCACGTAGGCGGTATTCGCGGCGCGCAAGGGGGCGCGGCGGTCGCGGTCGGTGATCGGGGCGGGGCTGTGAGGTGCCAGGTCCAACTGCTCGACGCACAGCACGGAGGTTCCCGGCGAGTCCGTCGCGGCAAGCCACGTGCCCGTGCTGGTGAGGGTCAGCAGTGGCGACGCGGTGTCCAGGATGTGCCGGGTGCGGGCCGGTGGTTGGTCGGGATCGATAGGGACATACGCGCCGCCTGCCGTGCTGACCGCGTACATCGCGACGACCAGGTCGACCGATCGGCGCATCGCCAGCGCCACGCGGGTTTCCGGGCCGACGCCTGCCGCGATGAGATAGCGCGCCAGGCGGTTCACTCGCGCGTCGAGGTCGGCGTAGGTCAGGCGCACATCGTCGGCCACGAGGGCTTCGGCATCCGGTGTCGAGGACACGGTCGCATCGAGCATCGAGACCAGGGTGGTGCTCGGGTCTGCTGGCCGGGCGGTGTGATTCCAGGTGTCGAGGAGCCTGCCTCGTTCGTCGGGGGCGAGCAGGTCGAAGGTGTGCAGCGGTGCGCCGGGGTCGGTGACCACCGCGGTGATGAGACGGGTGAGCCGGGTCAGGAATCCGGCTACCGTGGCCGCGTCGAACAGGTCGGTGGCGTAGGTGCAGTAGCCGCTGATGCCGGCGGGCGAACCCTCGGCGGTGTAGCGGTCGGCCAGGATCAGGTGCAGGTCGAACTGGGACAGCGCACGGTCGAGCTCCACCGACGACACGCTCATCCCGGGCAGGTCCATCCGCACCTCGGCCAGGTTCTGGAACGACAGACCGACCTGGAACAGCGGGTGGCGGGCGGTGGAACGGGTCGGGTTGAGAACTTCCACGAGCCGCTCGAACGGGATGTCGGCGTTGGCGAAGGCGGCCAGGTCGGTGTCGCGTTGGCGGGTCAGCTGTTCGGCGAAGCTCGCATCGGCGTCGACTCGGGTGCGGAACACCAGGGTGTTGACGAACATGCCGATCAGGTCGTCGAGGACGGCGTCGCCGCGACCTGCGACGGGGGTTCCGATGGCGATGTCGGTGGTGCCCGACAGCTCGGCGAGTACCACCGCCAGCGCGGTGTGCACGGCCATGAACAGGGTCGCGCCGTGGGTGCGTGACAGTTCGGCCAGGGCGGCGTGGGTGGCGGTGTCGACGGTGAAGGGGACGCGGCCGCCCGCATAGGACTGGATCGCGGGTCGTGGCCGGTCGCGGGGTAGGTCGAGCTGGTCGGGCAGCTCTGCCAGGGCTTGCTGCCAGTAGGCGAGCTGGGCAGCCGACATCGAGGTGGGGTCGGTTTCGTCGCCGAGCAGGGTTTGCTGCCAGACCGCGTAGTCCGCGTACTGCACGGGCAGCGGTGCCAAGGCGGGGACCTTTCCTTCGGCGCGTGCGGTGTAAGCGGTGACGAGGTCGCGGGTGAGGGGTCCGCCGGAGAAGCCGTCACCGGCGATGTGGTGCACCGCCATGGCCAGGACATAGTCATCGGGGCCCAGTTCGAACAGGGTGGCGCGCAACGGGACCTCGGTGGTGACATCGAAGACCGTGGACACCAGTGCTGTCACCGTCGCGTCGTCGCCCTGCGTGGTGACCTGCAGGCGTGGCACGTCCGGGTGGTCGATCGGCAGCACGATCTGTGCCGGGGCGAGGTCGACGGTCGGGTAGACCGTGCGCAGGATCTCGTGGCGTGCGACCAGATCGGTGAAAGCCTGCCGCATCGCGGTGGTGTCGAGCGCGCCGGTCAGGCGGAGCACGACCGGAATGTTGTAGGCGGCGGTTCCGGTGTCGAAACGGTTGAGGAACCACATGCGCTGCTGGGCGGGCGAGAGCGGGATGTGGTCCGGCCGTGGGCGCGCGGCCAAGGCGGGGCGGTGGGCCGCGCGGGTCAATCCGGCGATCTCACGGGCACATTCGGCGACGGTGGGTGCGGCGAACAGCACGCGCACCGGCACCCGGATGTCGACCGCCGCACCGAGCCGTGCGGTCAGGCGGGTGGCGAGCAGGGAGTTGCCGCCCAGGTCGAAGAAGTTGTCGTCGGCGCCGACGCGTTCGGCACCGAGCACCTCGGCGAACACCTCCGCGACCGTCCGTTCCAGCCCGGTCGCGGGCTCGCGGTAGGCCCGAGTCGCGAATTCCGGTGCGGGAAGGGCGTTCCGGTCGATCTTTCCGGCGGCAGACAGCGGGATACGGTCCAAGATGACGACCGCCGCCGGGACCATGTGCGCGGGCAGCATCGATGACGACCACCGTGTAATGGCGCCGGGATCGATGTCGCGGCCCGTCACGTACGAGACCAGCGCGGTCTCACCGGCGGGGTTCTCGGTGCCGATGGTGAGGGCGAAACTCAGCTGGGGGTGCCGCAGCAGGACGGAGTCGATCTCGCCGGGCTCGATGCGGAAGCCGCGGATCTTGATCTGGAAGTCGGTGCGGCCCAGGTATTCCAGCTCGTAGGTGTCGCCGTGCACCCAGCGCACGAGATCGCCGGTGCGGTACATGCGTTCGCCGGGTCCGGCCCACGGGCAGGCGACGAAACGGTCGGCGGTGGCGGCCGCGCGGCCACGGTAGCCGCGTGCGAGTGCGGGACCCGCCAGGTACAGCTCACCGGTGGCGCCCACCGGTACCGGGTGCAGGCGGGCATCGAGGACAACGGCACGCATGCCCGGAACGGGGCGACCGATCGTGACGCGATCCCCCGCGCGCAATGCCGAGTAGGTCGCGCCGATGGTCGCTTCGGTGGGGCCGTAGCCGTTGAGGAAGCTGCGGCCCGGTTGCCAGCTCGCCAGCAGTTCGGGGGCGGTGGCTTCACCGCCTGCCGACACGCACTGCAGATCGGGCAGTGCTGCCGGGTCCAGGGTGCTCAGCAGGGCGGGGGTGATGATCGTGTGCGTCACCTGTTGGGCGCGCAGCAGATCGTCGAGGTCGGTGCCGCCGAGGGTGTCCGGTGGTGCGATGACCAGGGTGGCGCCGTGATGGAACGCGGTACCGAGTTCCTCGATCGACTGGTCGAAGCTGGGCGAGCACACGTGCAGCATGCGGTGGTCGTGGCGCAGGCGCATCAGGGCCGCCGAGTGTGCGAGGAGAGCGCCCACTCCGGCGTGGGTGACCGAGACGCCCTTGGGTGTGCCGGTGGAGCCGGAGGTGTAGATCACGTAGGCGATGTTGTCGCGGCGCAGGGGTGCTCGGCGGTCGCGATCACGCACCGGGGTCGACGAACAGGCGGCGATACGGGCCTGGGTGGTCGGCTCGTCGAGGATCAACCAGCGCAGGGATTCGGGGAGTTTGTTGGCCTTGGCCGCGACAGTGAGGCCGATGGTCGCGCCGGAGTCGTCGAGCATGTGGCGGACCCGGTCGTCGGGGTAGTTTGGGTCGACCGGCAGATATACCCCACCGGCTTTGGCGATGGCCCAGAAGGCCAGGATCGACTCGTAGGAGCGCGGGACGGCCGAGGCGACGACTGTTTCCGGGCCGATTCCCTCGGCGACGAGGACGCGGGCCAGGCGTGAGGAGTCGGCGTCGAGGGTGCCGTAGGTGTAGGCGTTCGCGTTCTCGCGCACCGCGATTCGATGCTGGCCGAAGCCGGTGCCGCGCACGAGCAACTCGGGCAGGGTGCCGGTCGTCGAGGGGAGTGTGCCGTCGCCGAGGTGGGTCAGGAAGGTGTATTCGGCGTGGTCGGACAGCGGTAGGTCACCCGCCGGGGTCCGCGGCCGGTCGGCGACTGCGGTGAGCAGCCGGACCAGACGGCGGACGAAGGTGTCGGCCTCGTGGTCGTCGAAAAGGGTTCGGGCGAAGGATATTTCGATCACCGTGCTCGACTCGCCCTCGATCACCGTCACGGTCAGTTCGCCGGCTGTCGGGGCGTCTTCCTCCGGTGCCGCAGCGTCGGCGGACCGTACTTGCAGGCACACCTGTCCCAGAGAACGGGGCTCGACGCCGATCAGGTTCGCGAAGTCCGCGAGTGGGATTCCGGCATGAGCCAGCGCCTGGGACTCGGTGTTGTGTGCTTGGGTAAGCAGGTCGAGGAACGGTGCGGTGGGATCGATCGTGTTGCGTAGCAACAGATCAGGAGTGCCGGTTCTGATCACGATGTCGTCGGAAGCCGTCAGTCGTGCGAGAAGCACGGCTACGGCTGTGCGGACCAGCGTCTGCCGGCTCACATTCGCGGTGTCGGCGAGGCGGCCGAGGTCTCGGTGCACCGACGCCGGGACTGCGAATCGGGTGCGGCCAGGTTCGGTGGCCCCATGGTTGACCGATTGCCCGCTGCGCGAGTGTTCGGTGGGCAGGACCAGTCGGGCAGGCGGATCCGCCAGGGTCTGGCGCCAGTAGCGGGATCGGGTGATCGGGTCGGTCGGGTCGGCGGCGAGCTGTTCGGCGATGCGGACCGCAGGCGTGGTGGGGGTGGCGATGAGTTGGTCGATAGCCGAGTGGAGGCGGTCGGTCACGGCTCGAGCCGCCGCATCGGAGACGAGATCGCGGCGGTACTTGATCTGCACCTGGGTGCGAGCGCCCAGGAAGACCAGCACCGTGATCGGGTAATGGGTGTGGTCGGCGCCCTGCAGGTCGTCGATGCTCAGGTTGTCGAGTGCGCCGCCTGCCTGTTGCAGTCCTTCGACATCGACGGGGTAGGACTCGAACGCGAGCATGGTGTCGAACAGCTCGCCCAGCCCCGCGACCCGCTGGATCGCACCGAGACCGAGATGATGGTGATCGAGCACGGAGGCCTGCTCGGCCTGGACGGCGCGGATCAGGTCACCGGCGTTGTTGGCCGGATCGATCCGCACGCGCACCGGAACCGCGTCGACGAACAGCCCGATCATGTCGCCGACGCCGTCGAGCTGTGGCGGGCGCCCGGAAACGGTCGCGCCGAACACAACATCGTCGCGTGCGGTACTCGCGGCGACGACCAGGCCCCACGCCGTTTGGAACACGGTGTTCGCGGTGACCTCGGCGGCCGCGGCGAACGTGGTCAGTTCCGCTGTGCGCGCGGCGTCGAGTTCGAACTCGCACAGCCCGTAGCCGGTCCCGGTCGCGGGCGGCCAGGTCAGCTCGGGGGCGATCATGGTCGTGCGCACCCCATCGAGGACCTCCGACCACGCGCGCTCAGCGGCGGTGCGGTCCTGACGGGTGAGCCACTCGAGGTAGTCGCGGTAGGGGCGCACCGGCGGGAGCGGGGTCGCGTCGCCGTGGGTGGCGTAGAGGACGAGCAGTTCCTTCATCAGCAACGGCATCGACCAGCCGTCGAGGAGGATGTGATGGCCCGTCAGGACGAGGTGGCTGCGCCCGGAACCGGTGATGTACACCGTGAATCGCAGCAGGGGCGCGATCGTCGGGTCGAAACCGGCCTGCTGATCGGCGGCGAGCAAGGCGGGCAGCTCGGCGTCGGCGGCTTCGACGATCCGAAACGGTGCTTCCACGGCATCGGCGACGAGCTGGACCGGGGTCCCGTCGGGTGCGGTGACGAAGGCCGATCGGAGGTTGGCGTGCCGGTGCAAGACGGTCGCGGCCGCGTGGCGGAGCCGGTCGGTGTCGAGTTCGCCGCTCAGTTCGGCCATGAGCTGGATGACATAGGCGTGAACCGACTCGTCGAGCATGTCGCCCAGGGCCAGCAGCGAGTGCTGCAACGGCGACAGCGGCAACACATCCGACAGGCCCGGATGGGTTCGGCGCCAGGTGTCGAGGTCGGTTTGCGAGACCTGGACCAGTGCGACGTCGGACGGGGTCAGCCCGCCCGCGGACGGATGCAGGGTGTGGTCGGCCAGGGCGGTGAGCCAGCTCGTCCAGTCCTGCGCCAGTTCCTCGACCTCGGCCTCGGTCAGGATGCCGGTGGCGTAGCGGAAGTTCGCCTGCAGTCGCAGACCGGTGTCGGTGGTGACGGCGATCGCGTTGATGTCGAGGACGGTGTGCGCGGGCAGGGTGGGGTCGTAGTCGACCTCGATCTCGCCGAGATCGGCGGTGGGCAGCCACGCGACATCATCGGTGGGCAGGGCGCCGGTGGTCGCGCGGCCCAGGTAGTTGAAGCCGATCTGACCGATGTTTCCGGACACCAGGTTTCGGGTTTCCGGTGCACTACGCAGCAGGCCGAAACCGATGCCGTTGTCGGGCACAGCCAGAAGCTGTTCCTTGACGGTGCGCACCGTCGCCGCGAGGGCTTCGTCGTCGAAGGTCGCGGGTGTGATGGCGCGCAGATCGAGGGCGACGGGGTAGACGGTGGTGAACCAGCCGACGGTGCGGGTCAGGTCCGCACCGGGGACGGCGTCCTCCTGGCGGCCGTGGCCTTCGAGTCTCAGTCGCAGAGTGGCGGAGTCGATGCCGCGACGCGCACGCCAGACCCGCACCGCCAGGGCCAGCGCGGCGAGCAGGGCGTGATCGGCGCCTGCCCGGTATTGCGCGGGCAGGGTCGTGAGCAGGGGTTCGGTGATCTCGGCGGGGATCTGCACGGTGATCGACCGCATCGTTGCCTCGGTGTCGAGGCCGCTGTCGAGCGCGCGGGCGCCGAGCAGCGGGTCGGGGGTGGCCAGGACCTGCTGCCAGTGGTCGAGTTCGGCGGTGCGATCGGCGGTGGCCAGGCCGTGCGCCCAGCGGCGGAACGAGGTCGCGACCGGCGGTAGCGCGATGTGTTGACCCGCCTCGTGCTGGGCCCACGCCAGGACGAGGTCGGGCAGCAGGATGCGCCAGGAGACGCCGTCGATCACGTAGTGGTGGGCGGCGACCGCGAGCACATCGCGAGCGCCGTGGCGGCGAATCCAGGTGAAGGCGATCATGCGCGCGGCAGCGGGATCCAGTGCCGAGAGCGCTGAGTCCATGGCGGCGCTGCCGATTCGGGTCAGCTCATCCGGTGCGGTCGCAGTCTGTGGGGCGTCGATCTCGGTGATCAGCGAGTCCACATCGATGGTGTGGGGCGCCAGGACCTCCCACCGCCACTCGTCGCCGTCTCGCCGCAGCCGGGAACGCAGCATGTCGTGGTGGCGCAGGACCGTGGCGATGGTGGCCTTCAGGCCGGCACGGTCGATGTTGTCCGGTAGGGCCAGGACCATGGTTTGGGCGAAGCGGTCACTCGAACCGGTGGTCAGGAAGTCGGCCAGTACCGGTGTCAATGCGACATCGCCGATGCCGCCGCCGGGCAGTTCGGCCAGCACGGGCGCGTTCGGGCTGTCGAGGGCGGCGATAGCGGACAGTTTTGCCACGGTGCGGTGTTCGAACACGTCACGGGTGGTGAAGACGATGCCTGCCGCGCGGGCCAGGGAGACCAGCTGGATCGACAAAATGCTGTCGCCGCCGATCGCGAAGAACGAGTCGTGCACGCCGACCTGCGGCACCCCTAGGACGCGGGTGAACAGCTCGGCCAGCAGGGTTTGAATCGCGCCCGTCGGCGCTGCGGCGGGCTCTGTCGCGGTGGCCGGTTCGGGGAGGGCGTTGCGGTCGAGTTTGCCGTTGGAGGTCAGGGGCAGCGTGTCGAGGACCACGATCGCCGACGGCACCGCGTGCGCGGCCAGACGGTCTGCGGCGTACTCGGCGAGTGTGTGAGGGTCGGCCGAATGACCTTGTGCCGCAAGCACGTAGGACACCAGCGTCGTCGAACCGGAGGGGGTCCGACGTCCCACGGTGACCGCGAATTCGACGCTGGGATGGCTGACGAGCACGGCATCGATCTCACCCGGTTCGATCCGGAAACCACGCACCTTCAACTGGGTGTCCGCGCGGCCGAGGTAGTCGATGTCGCCGGTGTCGCGGCGGCGCACCAGATCGCCCGTGCGGTACATGCGGGTGCCGGGCGCACCCCACGGGTCGGGGACGAAGCGGGCCGAGGTCGTCGTCGGCTGATTGCGGTAGCCGCGGGCCAACGCCGCACCGGTCAGATAGAGCTCACCGGTGACGCCCGGCGCAACCGGATGCAGGCGGGCGTCCAGGATCATCGCGTGCGTGCCCTGCACGGGGCTGCCGATCGAGATGGGTTGTCCGGCCGTGAGTTCGGCGTAGGAGGAGATGATCGTGGTCTCGGTGGGGCCGTAGCCGTTGAGGTAGCGGCGACCGGGCTGCCATTTCGCGAGCAGTTCCGGGGTGGTCACATCACCGCCGACAGACAACGATTCCAGTGCGTCCAGACCGGCCGGGTCGAGGGTGCCGAGGACCGCGGGGGTGATGATGGCGTGGGTGACGGACTCGGTGGCCAGCAGGTCCGCGAGTTCGACGCCACCGGCGATGTCGGACGGTACGACGACCAGCGTCGCTCCCGTGGCGAAGGCGCACAGCCATTCCAGGACGGAAGGGTCGAACCAGGGGGCGCAGATGTGCAGGAAGCGGTGGTCGGACTCGAGGTGGTAGCGGCGGACGGCTTCATCGACCAAGGGAGCCAGCCCGGCGTGGGTCACGGTGACGCCCTTGGGCAGACCCGTGGAACCGGAGGTGTAGATGATGTACGCGGGGTGGTCGACACGCAGCGGTGCGAGTCGGTCGGCGTCGGTGATCGGCGTCGTCGGATGCGTGGCGCCGGCTCGGTCGAGTTCGTCGAGCGTCAGCCAGGTCAGGTCGTCGGGCAGGTCCTCGAGGTGCGCGGCGGCGGTGATGCCGAGCTTCGCACCCGAGTCTTCGACCAGGTGTCGGAGCCGCTGGGCGGGATTGCGGGGGTCCATCGGTACATAGGCGCCACCTGCCCTAGCGACGGCGAGTGCGGCGGCGACCATCTCGAAAGAGCGTGGAAGGGCAACGGCGACAGCGACTTCGGGGCCGACATCATGGGCGATCAGCGCACGGGCCAGTCGTGCGGTCTGCTCGGCCAGCTCGCCGTAGGTGATCGAGCGGTCCCGGTACCGGACGGCGACCCGATCTGGACCGTGGGTCGATCCGCGCGAGACCAGGTCGGGGAACAGCCCGGTGGCGGTTTCGGGATCGGCGTCCCGCGCGGTCAGCGCCGCGTGCTCCTCCGCGGCGAGCAGCGTGAGGTCACCGACGGGGGTATGGGGGTGCTCGATCGCCGCTGCCAGCAGGAGGATCAGTCGTTGCGCGAGAACCGCGACTGTCGACTGGTCGAAGAGAGCGCTGGCGTAGAGGAATTCGGCGGTGATGGGGTCTTCGTCAGCGGCCGGGTGGTGCGCAGAGTTCAGGGACAGCACGAGATCCCGCGCGACCGTGTCCACCTCCGGGGATTCGTCCGATACCAGCATCACCCGTACGAGAGGCTGCTCGTCAGGTTTGTGGTCCAGCGGCGGCCTGTTTCGCGTGAATGCCCGCCGGGCCACCGTGGTCGCCTCGGCCAGTAGTTCGTCGACAACGGTGTTGCCGCGCACCGGTAGTCGTAACAGCAGGTGGAGGGTGTCGATCGCGATGTCCTCGGTGCCGGACAGTCGGGCGAGGAGCACCGCGAAGACCGTGTGCACGAGGCTGAACACCGTCGTGTCGCGGGACTCGGCGAAGTCTCGCATGCGCCGATGGAGATCGGCGGGGATCTCGAAGCAGACGCGCGCGTCTGCCACGACGGACGTTGCCGGCCGGGCGCGGTCGGTGGGGAGGTTCAGGTCCTGCGGGAGGTCGGTGAGGACCGAACGCCAGTAGGTCGACTCCGCGATCGGGTCGTCGAGTCGATCCAGGGTGTCCAGGAGTTCGGCGGTGGTGTGTTCCGGCGTTCGGACGAAAGCGTCGAGGGTGGCACGCAAGCGGTGCGCGAGAGCTTCGGCGATGCCGCTGTCGATCACGTCCAGGCGGTACTGCACACCGACGCGGATTCCGTCACCGACCTCGACACCGACCGCCACCGGGTAGTGGGTCGCGTTGGCCGCTGTCACATCGACGATCTCGAGGCCGTCGATGGAGCTGTGCGCGCGCCGCATTCCCTCGGTGTCGACGGGGTAGGACTCGTAGGCCATCAGTGTGTCGAACAGCTCGCCCGTGCCTGCGGCGCGCTGGATCTCGGCGAGGCCGAGGTGATGTCCGTCGAGTAGGGCGATTTGTGCGGACTGCAGCTGCGACAACATGTTTCGCAGTGGCTGGTCGGGGTCGATGTCGACTCGAACGGGGATGGTGTTCGCGAAGAGTCCGACCATGCCGTCGACACCGTCCAACTGCGGCGGGCGGCCCGAGACCACCGCGCCGAACACGACATCGTCGCGGCCGACCGCACCGGCCAGCACCACACCCCACGCTGCCTGGAACAGGGTGTTGACCGTGACGTCGTTGGCTGCGGCACAGACCGCCAATTCCTCTGCCTCGGCCGGTGACAGCTCGACGGTGCACATCCCGTGCCCCTCGGTCGGCGCGGTCGGCGCGGAGATCGCTGTGGTGAGCAGGCTCGGCCGGTGTCCGGACAGCGCCTCGCGCCAATTCCGCAACGCGGCGGACCGATCCTGGTCTGCGAGCCACGCGAGGTAGTCACGGTAAGGACGCACGCGCGGGAGCACGGTGGGCGCGCCGTCGGTGGCATAGCAGAGGAGCAGTTCCTGCATCAGCAACGGCATCGACCAGCCGTCGACCAGCAGGTGATGCGCGGTCAACACCAAATGCATGCCGTCGGCGCGCCGATACAGCGTGAACCGCAGCAGCGGCGCCGCGGAGAGGTCGAACCCGATCCGCGCTTCGGCGGCCAAGAACTCCTCGGCCTCGGCACGGTCGGTGTCGACGATCTGCCACGGCACCGTGACACCTTCGGCGACGAAACCGACCGGCGTACCCGCCGCCGACGAGCCGAAGGCTGTGCGCAGAATCGCGTGACGGTCGAGGACCGCTTGGGCCGCTCGGCGCAGACGGTCGGTGTCGACCTCGCCCGCCAACTCCACAGCCAGCTGGACCAGATACGGGTCGGCCGGAGACACCTGCGCGAGGAACATCAAACCGAGCTGCAAAGGCGCCAACGGCAGCACATCGGTCAGCTGCGGACGTTCGCGATGCCAGGTATCGAGTTCTGCCTGGGTGACCTGGACCAGCGGCACGTCGGCGGGGGACAGGCCACCCGCTGCCGGATCGCGCAGGTGTTCGGCGAGGATCGACAACGCCGCGGTCCAGCAGTCGGCCAGTTCTCGCACCGACGCCTCATCGATGATCTCGGAGGCGTAGGAGAACGACGCGCGCAGTTGCAAGCCGGTGTCTGTACCGGTGGCGAGGGCGTTGATGTCGATAACGGCGGCCGCGGGCAGCTCGGAGTCTTGTTCGGCGACGGGCTCGCCCCAGTCGGCGGTGGGTAGCCAGCTGTGGCCGGTTGCGGCGACATCGCCCGCGGAAAGACGTCCCAGGTAGTTGAAGCCGACCTGGCCCAGGGAGCCCTCGAGGTGGGCCACCGATTCCGGGTCCAGGTGACGGAGCATCCCGAAACCGATGCCCTTGTGCGGTACCGCGCGAAGCTGTTCCTTGATCGCCTTGACCACGGCGGCCGTGGCATCGCCACCGTGCCACGCGGCGTCGTTGTCGACCGCGCTCAGATCCAGCGCGACCGGATACATGCTGGTGAACCAGCCGACCGTGCGCGTCAGATCGGCACCGTCGACCGCGGATTGCTCGCGGCCGTGGCCTTCCAGACGGACTCGTGTGGAAGGCGCGTCGACGCCACGTCGGGCCCGCCACGTGCGTACGGCCATGGCCAAGGCGGCGAGCAAGCCGTCCTCGGCGCCCGCGCGGTACATGGTCGGTAGGTCGGTCAGGACCGCCTGGGTGATGTCGGTGGGCACCTCGACGCTGATGGTCCGCACCGTCGACGCGGTATCGACAGGCCCGAGCGGACGATCGCCCAGCAGCGGGTCGGACACCGACATCGTCTGCTGCCAGTGGTCGAGTTCCTCGCGCTTGCTTGCCGCCACGTCGGTCAGGCCGTGCGCCCAGCGGCGAAACGATGTGCCGACCGGAGGCAAGACGACCCGTTGACCGGACTGGGCCCACGCGGCGACCAAGTCCGACAACAGGATTCGCCACGACACACCGTCGATCACCGCGTGGTTCGCCGCGACGACCAGCCCGTCCGGGCTGTCCTCACGAGCCAGCCAAGCGAAGCCGATCATCCGGTACGCCTGCGGATCCAGCGACGCGAGCACGGAATCCATCGCGGTGTCGGCGATTGCGTCGAGCTCGTCGGTGCCTGCCGGGACATCGACGCGAATGAGTAGCTCGTTCACATCCACCGCGCCCGGCGGCAGCGCGTGCAGCTCCCACTTCCCGTCGACCTGACGCAGACCCGCCCGCAGCATGTCGTGGTGATCGATCACCGCCGTGAGCGTGTCCACCAGGGCATTTCGATCGATCCCGGCAGGCAGGGCAAGGACCATCTGCTGGGTGAACCGGCCGAACACACGTCCCCCGGCCAGCGCGGCGGCCAGCACCGGCGTCAACGGCATCTCGCCCACGCCACCACCGGGGAGTTCGGCCAAGGTGGGCGCGGATTCGGCACCCAGCACCGCCACCCGCGCCAACCCGGCGACGGTCCGGTGCTCGAACACCGCCTGCGGAGTGAACGAGATGCCGGCATTGCGTGCTCGCGACACGAGCTGGATCGACAGAATGCTGTCACCACCGGCGGCGAAGAACGAATCCTCGGCACCGATCTGCTCCAGGCCGAGGATCTGGGTGAACAGCTCGGCGATGGCGGTCTCGACCGGACCTTCGGGCGCGCGTGAACCGACCGCACCGAAAACCGGTGTGGGCAGCGCATTTCGGTCGAGTTTGCCGTTGGGGGTCAGCGGGATCTCATCGAGGATCATCAGGACGGTCGGCACCATGTGACCGGGCAGCGACGTGCCGACGAAACGGGCCACTTCCTCGGTGTCGATCGAAATACCTTGCCGGGGCAGCACATACGACACCAACACCGTGGCGCCCGAGTCGGCCTTCACACCGAGGGTGACCGCGTACTCGATGTCGGGATGGGCGGTGAGGGCGGCGTCGATCTCACCGAGCTCGACGCGGAAGCCACGGATCTTCACCTGGAAGTCGGAGCGGCCGAGATACTCGAAATCACCGTCGGCGGTACGTCGAACCAGGTCTCCGGTTCGGTACATACGGGAACCGGAGAAGGGTGAGGCGACGAAGCGTTCGGCGGTGAGAGCGGGCCTGCCCTGATAACTCTGGGCCAGGGCGGGGCCGGACAGATACAGCTCACCCGCCACGCCCGCGGGGACCGGGCGCAGACGCGAGTCCAGCACGGTCGCGCCAAGGCCAGGGAAAGCCGAACCGATCGTGATCGGCTGCTCGGGGGCAAGCTCGGTGGTGCCGGTGGCGAGGATGGTGGCCTCGGTCGGGCCGTAGCCGTTGAAGAAGGCGCGGCCGACAGCCCAGCGGTCGACGAGGGTCGGGCCGAACGCGTCGCCCGCGACGACTACCACCCGCAGGGCGTCGAGGTCGTGCGCGTCGACAGATTCCAATGCCGCCGGGGTGATCAGCATGTGGGTCACCCGCTCACGGCGCAGCAGCTCGGCGAGCTCGGGACCACCGAAGACCGACGGAGGTGAAATCACCAGCGTGGCACCGGAATTGAACGCCACCAGCAGCTCGAGCACGGAGACGTCGAAGTTCGGTGAGCACACGTGCAGGACACGGTCGCCGGCGTCGACCGAATAGCGTTCCCTGGCCGCCGCGACCAGCGCGCCGAGACCGGTGTGGGTGACGACGACGCCCTTGGGTCGGCCCGTCGAGCCCGAGGTGTAGATGACATAGGCCGGGTGCTGATCGGTCAGCGGGCGGACGCGATCGAGGTAGGAGATCGGGTGGGCGGGGTGCGCCGTGATGCGGTCGTGGTGGGCCGGGGCGTCGAGATCGAGCCAGTCGACGCAGTCGCCGAGCTTGTCCCGATACGCCGTGCAGGTGAGTCCGAAGATCGTGCCGGAGTCCTCGAGAAGGTAGGCGATCCGCTCCGCGGGCAGCGCCGGGTCGACGGGGACATACGCGGCACCGGTCTTGGCCACCGCCCACACCGCCGCCACCGATTCGATCGAACGGGTGAAACCGAGCGCGACGACATCGCCGGGGCCGATCCCGCGCTCGAGCAGATCCCTGGCCAGTCGTGACGAGTACTCGTCGAGTTGGGTGTAGGTGAGTTCGCGGCGTTCACCGTCGACGGGGGAGTACGACACGGCCACGGCATCACCCGCGGTGTCTACCGCGGCGGTCAGCAGCTGCGAGAAGAGAGGAGTACTCGACTTTCGAATGCCTCGCGGCGCACGGCGAGCTTCACGTCCAGAGGTGCGCGCTTCACGCATTCGGGTACAACATCCTTCATCTGTCCGGCCCACATCTCTGCGATGACCCACGAACCCTGTCGGATTCGGCCTACCGGGGCGGACCAGTGTCGAACAAGCAAGAAGGAGTCGATATCGGGGCGTTCGGCGACCATGACACCACATGTAAGGCTGTCACGACCACATGACCGGTTTGTTTCTCGGCGCCCAGACCGAATCGATCAGAAATTTGTGCGGATGGCACAATGTCGTCGATGTTTTTTGTTCAACGAATGGAAGCGCCCGTGGCGGCATACGGATCCCTGATATGGGTGGGACAGGCCCTCGGCCCGCGTGTCGAGGCCATCACCGAAGACCTCATCCGCGTCACCGAGCAGATGATTCCGCTCAACGACGTGGCCGCCGACCTGGCCGAGATGCGAGCCGCCAGCATCGCGGAGAACATCGCCGCCGTGCAGCACGTCCTGGCGAACGGTATCGATCCGTCCACTGTCAGCCCGCCTGCGGGCGCGGCCGCCTACGCCCAACGCCTGGCCCGGCGAGGTGTACCGCTGACGATCCTGCTGCGCGCCTACGGGCTGGGGCAGTACCGCATCCTGGACGCTGCGATCGGGCTGATCCTCGCCGTTCCCGGCCCCGACCAACCCGCCCGGATCGCGGAGGTCCTCGAGTTCGCGGGGACCTACCTGGATCGGCTCAATTCGTCGATGGGGCGAATCTACGAGGCGGAACGCGATCGCTGGCTCAGCAGTCGCCAAGCCGCACGGCAGCAGTGGATCGCACGTCTGCTCGACAACGAGGATGTCGACGTCGCGGCGGCCGAAGAAGTGCTGAACTACCGACTCGACCAGCGACACCACGCGGCCGAAGTATGGTCGACAGCCACCGGCACCGACGCCGTGCGCGCGCTCGAGCAGGCACGACAGCTGCTGTCCGCCGCGATGCGCACCCGCGGCTCCGAATTGGTCGCAGCGTCGGGGGACCGCGCCATGTGTCTCTGGTTCCCGATCGAGGAGCCGTGCGCGCTCCACGAGCTCACCGAACAGGTCGAGGCCTCCGGCCTGCCGGTACGAGTCGCTCTCGGCCCGATCGGCGAAGGGCTGCCCGGGTTTCGACGCTCGGCCCGCAGTGCGGCACGGGCGAAGGCGCTGGCCATTTCAGCGGGGGAGACCGCACCCACCGTGGTCGACTACGACACGGTCGCGCCCTTCGCGTTGCTGACCGACGACCCGGACGAACTCGCCGGCCTCGTCCACCGCGTCCTCGGCCCCCTCGCCGGCGACGGCACCAAGGTGGAGCTACTGAGGAACACCCTCGAGGTGTTCCTCGCCGAAGGCGCCAGCTACTCCCGCACCGCCCGCGTCCTCGACGTCCACCGCAACACCGTCCAATACCGCATCCAGCAGGTCACCGGCCGCTACGGCATCGCGGTCGACACCGACACCTTCGAGCTGCGCTTCGCCCTCGGTATCTGCCGCTGGTACCGCCACGTCCTGACTCGGACAATCTGAGTCCCGGTGGTTTGTGCATCCCGCACAGCTGATCGACAGCCGAAATCCGCTACATGACAGTGCCGCCGCGGCGGCCCGAGAGCCGAAATCCGCTTCGGGCGGAAATCCCTTCTGACAGTGGCGAGCTCGACCGCTGACGCCCATGATGGTCAGAAGAAGGATCGAAGTGAGGTGGGGGAATGAACAACAAGCTCATCGCCGACGTCGACCGTCCCTGAACCAGGGGAGCGGAACAGAACTAGCGATCGCTCCGCTGATCTGGGGTCTTACGCTGGTTCGCGGTGAAGCGCGCCTTCTTCTGACGATTCCCGCACGTGTTCATGTCACACCATTTGCGGGTGCGGCTCTGGCTGGTATCGAAGAAGGCCGCTCGACACGTCGGCGATGCGCACAAGGCCAATCTTCCGTCTCGTTCGCCCGCGATGATGCTGATCGCGTCGGCGGCGATGACGCCGAGTGCATCTTCTACACAGGAAGCCGAGCTGAGTCGCCATTCGCGGTTGCTCTCGGGCGTCAGGATCGCCGCCGCCCGCCCTTGAATGCTCCGGTCGTTGATGATTCGGACAGCAGACACAGGGGGAGTGTCCTGGATCGCGGCCGCTGTCGCGGCGGCGTGAATTGATTCCCGCAGTGTCCGAGCGAGTTCGAGCTGGGCGGTGGTGCAGGAGTCGACGGCTAAGCCGCTCGCCGCGAGCCAGTCGACGAGTCGCTGCGGCGTGGGAATGCGTTCCACGGCGTCGCCGTGACGCTCCGTCAAAGTCGCCGTGAAGCTGGTAGCCAGCACACTCCCGAGGCGGAAGTCAGGGAACTCGGCACGCATGGAACCACCTTAGCCGGTTGCGCATCGGAATCGCGGCGTGTTAGAACCGTCTTAGCCGGTTCTCGATAAGCGGTAGCCGGTTTCGCGACGGCAAGGAGGTCTCATGCCCCGCCCGACCAGCGACGTGCACCCATTCGAAGCCCACGCACCAGACGCTGACCTCGACGATCTGCGCGCGCGATTGGCCGCGGCGCGCCTACCGGAGGCCGAGACGGTCTACCGCGCGGCGCCCGACCCTCGGCGATGGGAGCAGGGAGTCCCTCTCGCGGACCTCGTCGACGTCGTGAATTACTGGCGCACCGAGTACAACTGGCGATCGTTCGAACAGCGCCTCAACCGGATCGGCCAGTTCCGCACGATCATCGATGACCTGGGAATTCACTTCCTGCACCGCCGATCCACGCGCGCGGACGCCGCTCCGCTGATCCTGACGCACGGTTGGCCGGACAGCATTGTTCGGTTCATCGATGTCGTAGACGAACTGGCAGATCCGAAAGACACAGACGCACCGGCATTCCACGTCGTAGTCCCGTCGCTGCCCGGCTTCGGCTACAGCGACAAGCCCGCCACCACCGGATGGGGCACCGAGAAGATCGCGGCCGCCTGGGTGGAACTCATGGAAAGGCTCGGCTACCGCCAGTTCCTAGCCCACGGCGGCGACTGGGGCGGCAACATCACCACGGTTCTCGGGGGCAGGTTCCCGGCGCACGTCCTCGGCATCCACACCACGTTCGCGGAGGGACCACCCCGGTTGACCACGGACGGACTGACGGCGGTCGAGCGCGAGTGGGCAGCGGAAACCCGCGACTTCTGGCGCCACCGCGCGGCGTACGCGAAGCAGCAGGCAACCCGACCACAGACCATCGGCTACTCGCTCGTCGACTCGCCGGTCGGGCTGCTCGCCTGGATCCTCGACAAGTTCGCCGAGTGGACCGATACCGACGACAGCCCGTTCGAAACGATCTCCATCGACAGCGTTCTCGACGATGTCACCCTGTACTGGCTGACGCGGACCGGCGCCTCCGCGGCCCGCATCTACTACGAAAGCCACAACGCGCTCGACCCAGAACTTCGCGTAGACGTGCCGTCAGCGATCACCATGTATCCACGGGACGTCGAGAAGGCTCCACGCGCATGGGCGCAGGAGCGGTACCGACAGATCGTCCGATGGAGCTTGCCCGAGAGCGGGGGACATTTCCCGTCGCTCGAGGTACCCGGGTACTTCGTCAAGGACCTGCAGGAAGGCCTCGCGGAAGTACTGGCGGCTGCGAATGTCCGATTTCCGTCTTGTTGACCACCTTGGAATAACTGGCAACTTCGTGCCCGACGGGATCGCCATCGAGTGCCCCGCACCTGCGCGGCAACACGACATCACAGGTATAACTCGGTCGGCCACGATGCCGCCCCGGTGACGCATGCGTTCCGGAATCGCCGGAACCATCGTTCACTTTCGGCTACTGTCCGGAACGGGGCCACCCGCTCGAGCGGACATCGCGATATCCGCTCCGTTCTACGAAGGAGCAGTATGTATCCGGGCGCACACGTCGACCGATTCCCCGACAAGGTTGCCATCGTCATGGCCGAGAGCGGCGCCACGCTGACCTATCGGCAACTGGAGGAGAACTCGATCCGGCTGGCCCGCCACCTCCACGACGCGGGGCTGCGCAGAGGCGATCATGTGGCGCTGCTGTCGGTGAACGACCCGAAGGTATACGAGGTGTACTGGGCCGCACTTCGTTCGGGGCTCTACATCACGGTCGTCAACTGGCATCTGACTCCCGCCGAGATCGGCTACATCGTCGACGACTGCGGGGCACGCGCGCTCATCGTGTCCGCAGCGCTGGCCGCGACCGCCGAGCAGGTCACCGCGCATACGCCGCAGGTGGAGATCCGGTTGGCCTTCGACGGTCCGGTCGAGGGATTCAAATCCTATGAGCAGGCGCTCGCGGCGGCCTCTCCCGAACCGTTGGCCGATCAGCCGCGCGGAGCCGACATGCTCTACTCCTCGGGGACCACGGGCAGACCCAAGGGCATCAAGCTACCGCTGTCCGATCGTCAGGTCGGCGATCCGCCCGGTGACACCTACACCGCGATCTTCGGCCCGCTCTACGCCTTCGAATCCCAGAGTGTCTACCTCTCACCCGCACCGCTGTATCACGCGGCGCCGTTGCGTTTCGGTGGTGTGGTGAACGCGCTGGGCGGCACCCTCGTGGTGATGGAGAAGTTCGACGCGGAGCTGGCACTCGCCACGATCGAACGGCACCGGGTCACCCACAGTCAATGGGTGCCGACCATGTTCGTCCGGATGCTCAAACTCGACGAATCGGTGCGAGCCCGCTACGACGTGTCGAGTATGCAAGCCGCCGTACACGCCGCCGCACCGTGTCCGGTCGAGGTGAAACAGGCCATGATCGACTGGTGGGGGCCGGTGCTGCGCGAGTACTACGCCTCGACCGAGGCCAACGGTGCCACCTTCATCGACAGCGAGCAGTGGCTGCGTAAACCGGGTTCGGTCGGTAGCGCGGGCCTGGGTGTCATCCGGGTGTGCGGCACCGACGGCGCCGAACTGGCGTCCGGCGAGATCGGCACCATCTATTTCGAACGCGAAGAACTGCCGTTCAACTACCACAACGATCCCGCCAAGACCGCCGAGGCGGTCCACCCGAACCATCCCACCTGGACCACCACCGGCGATATCGGTTACCTCGACGAGGACGGCTACCTGTTCCTCACCGATCGCAAGGCGTTCACGATCATCTCGGGCGGAGTCAATATCTATCCGCAGGAGATCGAGAACGCACTGGCCCTACATCCGAAGGTGTTCGATGTCGCGGTGATCGGCGTGCCCGACGAGGAGATGGGCGAATCGGTGAAGGCGGTCGTGCAACCAGCGGCCGGGGTCGCGGCAGGGCCCGCACTCGCCGAGGAACTGCGCGAATTCCTCGAGGAGAGGATCGGCGCCTACAAGGTGCCACGCACGGTCGACTTCTCCGAGGATCTGCCGCGTACGCCAACCGGAAAGCTGGTCAAGGGCAAACTCCGCGCCCGGTATCTCTGACCGACGGGCCCGCCGCCGATGCCGAAGCAGCACCCTACGCAGCGATGCCGGCCTCATGACATAAGCTGACCCCGGCACCGCGATATCCGTGCCTGGATCTGTGCTCGACAGAGATGCCCGCAGTTTCGATCTAGTTCTCAGATCGAACAGCACGCTTTTCTGCTCACGATCCGCTGACAAGCGGTGTTGCGCTCCATCCCGTGGCGATTGTGCTGTTCGGTTCGATAGATGCCCTGAACGGACCACCTCGCACGAAGGATCGGTATGAAGAGCGGAAAACGCGCCTGGATCGCAGCCCTCACGGGAACCCTCGTGGTCGTCGGCACCGGGGTCGTGGCCACATCGACGGTAGAGGCCCAGCCCCCGCAGTTACAGGTGGCGGGGGGTGACGTTATCCATGCCGACGGTGCTGCGACGGCGATCACGATTCCCGGCGCGGCCGGGCCGATACCGGCACGATCCACCCGGCTGGTCTACTCCAGCAACGACACCCACGGCGCGCCGAACACGGTGGTCGGCACCTATCTGGAGCCGAGTCAGCCGTGGACCGGCCCGGGCCCGCGACCACTGGTGGCATACGCGGGCGGCGCACAGGGGCAGAGCGCCGAATGCGCGCCGTCGGCGATGCTGGGGCAGGTGGTCCGGTACCAGCCGCCTGCCGACGTGGTCTTCGAATACGACATCATCGCGATCTATCAACTCCTGGCGAGCGGGATGGCGGTCGTGATGACCGACTATCACGACTTCGGGGTACCGGTAGTGCACAACTTCCTCAACCGCAAGACGCAGGCTTACGCGGTGCTGGATTCCGCGCGGGCCGCGCTGCGCCTGCCCGGTTCGGGACTCGGCCCGGATTCACCGGTCATCATCTACGGCTACTCCCAGGGCGGGATGGCCTCCGCTGCCGCCGCCGAACTGCAGGCCGAGTACGCACCCGAACTCAACGTGCGCGGAGCTTACGTGGGCGGGCCGGTGGCGGGGCCGCAGGACTTCATCGCGCGCAGCAACGGCACCCCCGGCGTCGCGCCCGCCATCGCGTGGGTGCTCAACGGAATCGCCGCCGACTACCCCGAGACCCGCCCGGTACTCGACGCCGAGCTCAACGACACCGGCAAGGCGATCCTGCGCGACTCCGCCGGCACGTGCGGGGGCGGTCTGTCCGAGATTCTCGTCCAGCCCCAGGACACGGCCCGGTGGACGACCAGCGGACGACCGATCACGGCCGTGATCGACGGTTCCCCCGAGTTGAAGCGGGCATTCGACGAGCAGCGGCTCGGCGGGACCGCCCCTGCGGCGCCGGTGCGCGTCTACTCGGCCATGCACGACGACAAGGCCACCTATCCCGCGGCGCGCGATCTTGCCGCGCAATGGTGTGGCGGCGGCGCGGCGGTACAACTGGAAGCCGACGGCACGGTTCCCGCGATGTCGGGCTTCTTGGGTACCCATGATCTGGCCTTCTTCCCGTCGCTGACGAGTTCGCAGCCCTGGATGGTCGATCGCCTCGCGGGCGTGCCCGCTCCGGTGAACTGCGCGTCGTTGCCCTGACAACGCCGGTCTCCATCAATCCTCGGGACCACAGGGGAGGGGCCTTCGAATTCTCTGCCGCGACAGGAAACGTCCGACATCAATCACACTGAGCGGACGCAGATCTCGGCAGAGAGTTCAGAGGGCAGTCGCACCCACCCGCGGTCGGCAAAGCTGGGGGTGGCCAGATGGTTTGCAGCCGGACGAATTCTGCTGAACGCAGCTGGCAGGGAGGGCACCGAGTAAGGGCTTACTTGACATAATGTGCATTATCGGCGTTTGAAGGCGGCCGGTCGGGAGGGGTATTCGCGAGTTCTGCGGATGCTTGCAGTGTGTGCTGAGCTGCACCGCGCGCAGACAGGCATCTCGGGATGTCTGTCTGCGCTCCCATTTTGTGCGCGCAGACAATTTATGCGGACCTCTGCACGACATTTCGGTATCTGGGACGAAATTCGGACAATTCTCGGATTGTTCGATTGATGACCGTTCGCGCTGAATGCCGCTAATCACCAGATCTGGGGCCTGGATCCACGGAAAGCTGATGCGGCCACCCGAAGGGCGGCACTCCCCCTCCCGCTTCCCCGACCTTATTTCGTCACAGTGACGAAACTATCGGAGGTTCCCCGACGGCGCACCGCATCACCGAACTCGAAGTGATGCGGTGCGCGACGAGGATCAGACGAGAACAGGGCTCAGGCGGCGCGATTCAGTGGCCTTTTCGGAGCTGGTCTCCGGGGCGTTGTCGGCATCGGCGGTGAGGTACTTTTCGGGCAACGACAGTTTCGCGATGGTGCGCAATGTCAGACCGTATTGCCGGACCAGGCTGCCGGTGGTGTAAGGCAGGCGATATTCGGCCGCCAGTTTGCGCACTTCACGTTGAATTTCGGGAAGTCGGTTGCTCGGCAGATCCGGGAACAAGTGGTGTTCGATTTGATGGCTGAGCGTTCCCGACAGAATGCGCATAAGGGGACCGACTTCGATATTGGCGCTGCCCAGGTATTGGCGCAGGTACCATTCGCCGCGAGTCTCGTTCTCGATATCGCGTTTGGTGAACTTCTCCGCACCGTCGGGGAAATGCCCGCAGAACGTGATGATCTGTTCCCACACGTTCTTGGTGAGGTTGGCGGTAATGTTCGCACGTATCGTCGATTTCCAGTTCCGCCCGGTCATCGCCGGGAAGATGACGTAGTCCTTGAGCAGCTGCTTTCCTGCCTTCTGAACGATTTCGTCACGAGCTTCCCGGAACTTCTTCTTGTCCTTCTTGCCCGCCAGCACGCGCGGGATCTCCAGGTGATACACGCACATGCCCAGTTCATAGAGCAGCGAGACCGGGACGAGGTAGACGAAGTTGCCGAGGTGGTAAGGACGCCAGCGACGGTCGCGGGTGATGCGGAGCAGGCCGTAGCCTTCGTCGGGGTCGAGGCCGAGCACGTTGGTGAAAACGTGATGGCGATAATTGTGCGCTTCTTTCCAATGCGCGGCGGGCATGGAATGGTCCCATTCCCAGGTGGTGGAGTGGATTTCCGGGTCGTTCATCCAGTCCCACTGGCCGTGCATGACGTTGTGCCCGATCTCCATGTTCTCGAGCACCTTCGACAAGGTGAGTAGGCCTGTCCCCCACCACCAACTGCTTTTCCGACCCGAGTCGATCAGCACGAGTCGAGCGGCGATCTCGCACGCTCGCTGAACGCGGATGACAGTCTTGATATATTTCGCGTCGCGCTCGCCCAAGCTGGATTCGATCTGTCCGCGCAACGCGTCCAGGCGTTGCCCGAACTCTTCGATGTCGGTCGGCGAGAGATGTGTGTACGCCTCGACGTCAGATATAGCCATCTGCTGTGTTCAACCCCTGTTCCGGTGCCGCGCGCCGGGCGCGGTCCTGGTGAGGATACGAACTCGAGGGGTCGATGCGGTGCAGTCCGCGTTATTTAGTTAGACATAACAGACTGGTGTCCAGAATTGGGTGGTAGTAGCTACTAGCCGTAGATCTTGTCCACCTCGGTGGCGTACTTCTTCATCACTTCTGCTCGCTTGAGCGACATCTTCGGCGTCAGTTCGCCGGTGGCCTCGGTCCAGTCGACGGGCAGAATGCGGACCTTCTTGATCGCCTCGGCATGGGACACCTTCTTGTTGGTGTCGGCGAGGACCGCGTCGATCTCCGCGACGAGGTCCGGGTTGCCGATCAGGGCCTCGTTCGTGGTGTCGGCGGGCAGGTTGTGGCTTTGCTTCCATGCCGGGAGTACTTCGGGGTCGAGGGTGATCAGGGCGCCGACGAACGGGCGGCCGTCACCGACCACCATCGCCTGGCTGATCAGCGGGTGGGCGCGCAGGGAGTCCTCCATCAGTCCCGGGGAGACGTTCTTTCCGCCTGCGGTGACGATGATTTCCTTCTTGCGACCGGTGATGGTGAGGTATCCGTCGCGGTCGATGGCGCCGAGATCGCCGGTCTGGAACCAGCCGTCGGCGAAGGCGTCCTCGGTGGCCTGGGCGTTGCCCCAGTATTCGTGGAATACGACCGGGCCGCGCAGGAGTAGTTCGCCGTCGGCGGCGATCTTGACGGCGTGGCCTTCGGTCGGGCGGCCGACGGTGCCGACGCGGGTATCGGCCGGGGTGTTCACGGTGATCGCCGCGGTGGTCTCGGTGAGTCCGTAGCCCTCGTAGATCGGGATGCCGGCACCGCGAAAGAAGTGACCGAGCCGAGCGCCCAGCGGTCCGCCACCGGAGACCGCCGCCTCGCAGCGTCCGCCGAGCGCCTGGCGTAGTTTGCGGTACACCAGTGTGTCGAACACGGTGTGGCGCAGTCTGAGCGAGAGACCGGGTCCCCCGGTGTCCAACGATTCGCTCCACGCGATGGCGGTCTCGGTGGCCAGGTCGAAGATCTTGCCTTTGCCGCCGGCGTGCGCCTTCTGCTTGGCGCCGTTGAAGACTTTCTCGAACACTCGCGGCACCGCGAGGATGAAGTGCGGTCGGTAGCTGCCGAATTGGTCGACGAGCGTTGACCAGTCGGAACTGAACGCGACGACCACCTTGGCGTCGAGCGCGGCCAGTGTCACCGCTCGCGCGAACACATGGGCGAGCGGCAGGAACATCAGCGTCTTGTTGCCCTGGGTGACGAACTCGCCCAGGGCGATGCGGTCCGATTTCGACTCCGCGTAGAGGTTGCCGTGCGTGAGAATGACGCCTTTGGGACGGCCGGTGGTGCCCGAGGTGTAGATCAGGGTCGC
This sequence comes from Nocardia salmonicida NBRC 13393, assembly GCF_001613085.1. Lineage (GTDB taxonomy): Bacteria > Actinomycetota > Actinomycetes > Mycobacteriales > Mycobacteriaceae > Nocardia > Nocardia salmonicida. The sequence goes on along the minus strand of NZ_BDBR01000002.1, from coordinate 419,341 downwards.
CGGGGCGCTCGCACCGACCTCGGCTCGGCGGATGTGGACGGCCGCGTCGTCGAGTTGGGCGCCGCGAGTGGTCAATTCCTCGACGACGCCTTTGTCGATCTGGAGGATTTCTCGCAGCTCGGGCAGTGCGCGATCGTCGATCTCCTCGATGATCGCGCGGTGTTTGTCGCTGTCGACGATGAGCAGTTTCGTCGCGGAGTCCTGCAGGATCCACGTGGCCTGCTCGGCGGCGGAGCTGTCGTAGATGGCGACGGTGCAGGCGCCGGTTGCCCAGATCGCGTGGTCGAGCACGACCCACTCGTAGCGGGTGGGTGCCATGATGGCCACGCGGTCGCCGGGTTCGATGCCCGAGGCGATGAGGCCCTTGGCCACGTCGGTGACCGTTCGTGCGAACTGGGCCGCGGTGATGTCGGTGAGTCCGCCGCTGCCGTTCGAGACGTTGAACAGCACCGTGTGCGGCGAGTGTTCGGCGTGCAGGAACACGCTGTCGGAATTGTTCGCGTGTTCCGGAATCGTGTAGGAAGCCGGGGCTTCGAACTCAGGCATCACAGGGCCCTTCCACGTGGGTTGATCAGTTATCGCGCGGGCGCGTGGTCGATGCCGAGACGCAGCAGTCCGCGCAGGTCGTAGGCATTGGTGGCCACCGCACCGACGACCAGGCCGATCGCGAGTCCGGCGAGGGTCATCGACAGGCCCTGTGCCATGCCCGCTTCGAGATGTCCGTCGAAGAACAGGATGGCGCGCACGGACAGGTAGATCTGATGCATGGGTTCGAAGGTGGCCATGTCGGCGATCCAGCGCGGTGTCGCCTCGAGCGGGATGGTGCCCGAGGACGACGGGATGCCGAGCACCACGAACACGATGAGATTGATCATCAGGCCTGCCGTGCCGAAGGCGGCCATCACCGACAGGGCGGTGACCGCGATGGCGGCGATCGCCAGTGTGCCATAGAGAAACAGCATCAGTGGTCGCTCGATCGACATGTTCAGCAGGGTGCCGACGCCGAGGAACACTCCGGATGCTAGCGGGGCGCTGATCGTGGCGATTGCCCATTTCACGAGCAGGGTGCGCCATCGGCTGATCGGGGCCGGGGCTGTGGTCTTGTGCCAAGGGCCGTATTCGGCGGGGATGTAGCCGAGGGAGGCGTCGACCAGCGAGTTGATCATCATCGCGCCGCTGAATCCGACGATCAGCAGCACCAGGGTGTAGAAGAACGCGGCCAGGCCTTGGCCGGTACCTTCGGGCAGTGGATGGTAGGCGCTGACCATGACGTCGATCGGCTCGGTGAGTTGCAGCTGGGCCGCGCCGCTGAGTGGGGTGGTGCCGATCGCGGCGTTGACCTGCTCAGCGAGTTGGGCGCCGACGGTGCTGTTCACCTGTGTCATGGCTTGGTCGGCGACGGTGTTCATGATCTGCGCGGCGAGAGTGCCTGCCCGTGGATTGGTGAGCACGGAGATGATCGGCTGTTCGACCTGGCCGGGGACGATCGATGCGGCGCCGAGGATGGCGACGCGCTTGGTGAAGTCGCCGGGGATGACGATGGCGCCGTACACCTCGCCGTTCTGCAGCTGTCGCTGGGCTTCGTTGATGCCGAGTGGGCGCAGGTCGATCTTGTCGGCGGGGATGTTGTCGCTCAGCGCCGTGGCGATCTGTGCGCCGATGTTGGTGGGTGTGCCGCCGACGGTGTCGCCGACGTCCTGGTTGACCAGGGCGATCGGGAAGTCGTGGAGGTGCTTCTCGGGGTCGGCGGTGTAGCCGAGGTACATGGTGCCCAGCAGCGCCGCCAGGATGGTGACCAGGGTGATCGGGGCCAGCCATTCGCGGATCGGCATGGTGCGCTGCTTGCGGGTGGGCGCGGTGTTGTCAGTCATGGCCTTCGTCAATGTAGTCAGCGACAACAAAGTAGTCAACGCAAACATTGAGCGGACGTCGGATATCCTGCTCGTACCATGTCCCTGCACACCCCGTACCACCACGGCGACCTCCGCGCCGCGCTGCTGACGCGCGCCGAGGCGACACTGCGCGAGGCCGGTGTAGACGGGCTGTCCCTGCGTCAGCTGGCCCGCGACACCGGTGTGAGCCATGCGGCGCCGAGTCGGCACTTCCGCGACAAGCAGGCGCTCCTCGACGCACTCGCCGTGACCGGGCTCGAACGCCTCGGCTCCTGTTTCGAACAGGCCGTGATCGAAGGACCCATCACGGCACGCCTACAAACCGTCGCCTACGCCTACCTGCGATTCGCCGTGGACAACCTCGAGCTGTTGCCGCTGATGTTCGCGCGCCGAAACAACTCCACCTCCGCCGATATCCAGCAGGCCGCCGACCGGGCGTTCGCGGTGCCGATCACCCTCATCGCCGAAGGTCAGGCCGCCAGCGAGATCGTTGCGGGTGACCCGAAACGGCTCGGTGTCACCGCCCTGGCCGCCCTCCAGGGGTTGGCTACCTTCGTCGGGTCCGGCTATACCGCCGACTACGACTCCGAACAGCTGCTCGACGACCTGGTCCGGCACCTCACCCTCGGCCTGCTCCCCCGGTCCTCCCCCAGCTGACGATCGCAGAACACGCCATCGACGACTGCTCAGTTGGATCCGGCCAGGACTACCGGGCGACCGTTGCGCGGCTGGGTGGGTCTGTTGCTGTGCGGGAACAGCGCGCGGTAACTGTCGACATCGCGGACCGCGACCGACATCGGGTGGCGCAGCACGATCCACTCGACGCCTTCGGTGCACGGGGGTGTGGTCAGGGAGCCTTGGTAGCGGAACTGGGCGAGGTCGGCCGGGAGGAACTCGCGCGGGTCGACGGTGGTGACAGCGCGGGTGAGTCCTGCGCGGTTCGGTGCGGCGGTGAGTATGCGACTCAGCGGGGTGGGGTCGGTGTGCGCGTTCAGGAGGACCGCGAGAACAGCCAGCCGGCCGGATCGGGCGGTGTGGACGAAATGCAGTTCCATGGCGGTCTCGGCGCCGTCGACTGTGTGCTCGCTGGGGAGATGGAAGTGGAATTGGGTCAGGGTGAACGGGGTTCCGTCGACGACGATGTGGTTGCCGGAGTCCGCTGGGGCGCCCACCTGAACGGTGTGTCCGTTGTTGAGCAGGTCCACCGAGGGGATGGGGCGGTAGTCGATCTCGATGTGGTCGGACGGGTGTAGTTCGGTGGGGCTGTCCAGGTCGATCGGCGATTGGGCGTGGCCGACTCGGCAGGCCGAGTAGCCGCGGTCGAGGTCGGCCCAGTGCTCGGGGCCCTCGGCGTCGTAGTCCCAGTGCGGCTTGCCCGTGGTGGCCGCGACCGAACCGCCGCAACCGGCGGCAGCGAGCAGTGCCAGTGCGGCGAGTGCGCCGCGGCGGGTGATGACGGGGCTGAGGTCTGTGTGACGAACCGGCACCGGTGTAGCTCCTTGCCATGATTCTGCCGTCGGCCCGGATGTACACGTCCCGGGACGGCAGGGTGCGCGCGTCGAAATCAGCGAGACGCCTACCGAATCGACGGTGTCCGTTTTGCACCGAATATTCTTCTAGTGCAGTCGATTTCGCTCCTGCGCGGGGTCTCAGGCTATGCCTGTCGTCATTGCGGAGAACAGACTCGAGGGCGGCGAGATACGTCACATCGGTGGTGGCCGGGAACGGACGAGGTGCGGTGCACTTGTTCGCCCGCGATGACGAGCGGTTCGCGATGCTGCTCGAGCGCACAGGACCCAAAACTCTGGCCGACGTCACCGACTTCGACGAGGCAGTCGGCATACTCGGGCAGCTGTCGCACCGCTTGGCTGTCGACGCCCCTGCCGGGCTACCGCGCTTGAGCGACCTGGTCGCCGACTGGGCCGGCGAGATCCGCACGACGGCCGCCGAACTGGGCGACCCACTCCCCTGCCGCGTTCTGGATGCCGCAGCCGAGACCTTGCGCGACCTCGGTTCGGGGCAGCCCGAGACCCTCGTCCACGGCGACCTCCATGATGCGAATGTACTGGCGGGAGAACGAGAACCCTGGCTCGCGATCGACCCCAAGGGGTATGTCGGCGACCCCGCCTACGACACGATCACCGTCCTTCGCAGCTACCGGTTCGCGCCGCTACTGTTCGCCGCCGATCCGGGCGCCGGTATCCGTCGCGGACTGGACTTGTATTGCGAGGCAGCGGGGGTCGACCGTGATCGTGCCCGCCGGTGGGCGCAGGTGCGTGCGGTCAAAGCTGCGCTCTGGGGACGGCGTCACGGTGATCCCGACTGGTTGACCCGAGCGACCGATCAGCTGGCCGAGATTCTGTTGTCAGGGTGATTTCGTGATCGGCCGACCCCAATGAATTCTTCAAGCGGGGTTGCTCGGCCAGTTCTTTTCCATCCACTGGTCCGGCTTGGGGTGGGCGGTGAAGCCATAGGGGCGGTACATGTCGTGGGCATCGCCGGTGGCCAGGGCCATGCGGCGCAGTCCCCAGTCGTCGGCGTCGGCCATGATCCGGTCCAGCAGGAGTTTGCCGACGCCTTTTCCGCGCTGGTGACGGTCTACGTAGACGTCGGAGAGCCAGGCGAAGGTGGTGCGGTCGGTGACCAGGCGGGCGAAGGCGATCTGGGAACCGTCGTGGAACACGCTGTAGGGCAAGGAGTTCTCGACGACGCGGCGGACGCGTTCGCGACTGCGGCCGAGGGCCCAGTAGGCGTCGGTCGACAGGCGTTGGTGGAGCCAGTCGAGATCGACGGCGGCGGGATCGGTGGAGATCTCGAGCATCGGTCCAGGGTAAGCGCGGCCGGGCTCAGGGTGAGCCCGGCCGCACAATCTCAGGCGCCGACGTAGGTGGCCAGGTGTTCGCCGGTGAGGGTGGAGCGCGCCTCGACGAGCTCGGCGGGAGTGCCTTCGAAGACGATGTGGCCGCCGTCGTGGCCCGCGCCGGGGCCCAGGTCGATGATCCAGTCGGCGTGGGCCATCACGGCCTGGTGGTGTTCGACGACGATGACGGACTTGCCGGATTCGACGAGCCGGTCGAGCAGGCCGAGGAGCTGTTCGACGTCGGCCAGGTGCAGGCCGGTGGTCGGTTCGTCGAGGATGTAGGTGCCGCCCTTGTCGGACATGTGGGTGGCGAGCTTGAGGCGCTGGCGTTCGCCGCCGGACAGGGTGGTCAGTGGCTGGCCGATGGTGAGGTAGCCGAGGCCCACTTCGGTGAGGTGGGTGAGGATCTTGTGGGCGGCAGGGGTGCGGGCTTCGCCGTCGCCGAAGAACTCACGGGCTTCGTCGACGGGCATCGAGAGCACTTCGCTGATGTTCTTGCCCGCGAAGGTGTATTCGAGGACTTCGGCCATGAACCGTTTGCCCTCACACACCTCACACATGGTCGAGACACCGGCCATCATCGCCAGGTCGGTGTAGACCACGCCGGCGCCGTTGCAGTTGGGGCAGGCGCCTTCGGAATTGGCGCTGAACAGGGCTGGTTTGGCGCCGGTGGCCTTGGCGAAGGCTTTGCGGATGTGGTCGAGCAGGCCGGTGTAGGTAGCGGGGTTGCTGCGGCGCGAGCCCTTGATCGGGGTCTGGTCGATGGAGATGACGCCTTCGTCGATCGGGATCGAGCCGTGCACCAGCGAGCTCTTGCCCGAGCCCGCGACGCCGGTGATCGCCACCAGAATGCCGAGGGGGATGTCGACGTCGACTTTGTCGAGGTTGTTGGCGGTGGCGCCACGAATCTGCAAGGCGCTGGTCGACTTTCGCACCGAGTCCTTGACCGAGGCGCGGTCGTCGAAGTGGCGGCCGGTGACGGTGTCGCTGGCGCGCAGCCCGTCGACGGTGCCTTCGAAGCAGATGGTGCCGCCCTTGGAGCCGGCGGCGGGGCCGAGGTCGACGATGTGGTCGGCGATGACGATCGTTTCGGGCTTGTGTTCGACGACGAGCACGGTGTTGCCCTTGTCGCGCAGGCGCAGCAGCAGGTCGTTCATCCGCTGGATGTCGTGTGGGTGCAGGCCCGCGGTGGGTTCGTCGAAGACATAGGTGACGTCGGTGAGCGAGGAGCCGAGGTGGCGAATCATCTTGACGCGCTGGGCTTCACCGCCGGACAGGGTGCCCGAGGGTCGCGACAGCGACAGGTAGCCGAGGCCGATCTCGACGAACGAGTCCAGGGTCTGGCGCAGCGACTCGAGCAGCGGCGCCACCGACGGGTCGTCGACTTCCTTGACCCATTCGGCGAGATCGGTGATCTGCATGGCGCAGGCGTCGGCGATGCTGATGCCGTTGATCTTCGACGAGCGGGCCGCGGCGGACAGTCTCGTGCCCGCACAGTCGGGGCAGGTACCGAAGGTGACGGCGCGTTCGACGAAGGCGCGCACATGCGGTTGCAGCGAATCGATGTCCTTGGACAGCATCGACTTGCGCAGTTTGGGGATGAGTCCTTCGTAGGTGAGGTTGATGCCCTCGACCTTGACCTTCGTCGGTTCCTTGTACAGCAGGTCGGCGAGCTGCTTCTTGGTGTACTTCTTGATCGGCTTCGCCGGGTCGAAGAAGCCGGAACCCTTGAAGATGCGGCCCATCCAGCCGTCCATGCTGTAGCCGGGGATCTTGAACGGGCCGTCGTCGAGGGAGAGATTCTCGTCGTAGAGCTCGGTGAGGTCGATGTCGTTGATCTGGCCTTTGCCCTCACAGGTGGGACACATGCCGCCGGTGATAGCGAAGCTGCGGCGTTCCTTGACGGTGACGCCGTTCTTCTCGACCTCGACCGCACCTGCACCACTGATCGAGGCGACATTGAACGAGAACGCCTGCGAGGACCCGATGTGCGGGTCACCGAGGCGACTGAACAGAATGCGCAGCATCGCGTTGGCGTCGGTGACGGTGCCGACGGTGGAGCGCGGGTCGGCACCGAGGCGGGACTGGTCGACGAGGATGGCGGTGGTCAGGCCCTCGAGTACGTCGACGTCGGGGCGCGCTTGGCTGGGCATGAAGCCCTGCACGAACGCGCTGTAGGTCTCGTTGATCAGGCGCTGCGATTCGGCGGCGATGGTGCCGAAGACCAGGGAGCTCTTGCCGGATCCGGACACGCCGGTGAAGACCGTCAGCCTGCGCTTGGGGATCTCGATGCTCACATCGCGCAGGTTGTTGACCCGCGCGCCGTGCACGCGGATCACATCGTGGCTGTCGGCCGGCTCTATGGTGGTGCCGGTCTTCTTGGCCGTGCTCATGGGTCTCCCTCGATCAGTCGACATCGCCGGATATCGAATCTACCGGCGCGTGGCTTACTTGGTCTGCTGGATGCGGACCATGTTTCCGGCCGGGTCGCGGAAGGCGCAGTCGCGCACACCATAGGGCTGATCAGTGGGTTCCTGGACGACCTCGATATCTCCGGCCTGCAGCTTTTCGAACAGGCCGTCGAGATCGTCGGTGGCGAGGTTGATACCGGCGTAGGTGCCCTTGGCCATCATTTCGCTGATGACGCGACGTTCGTCGTCGGTGAGGCCGGGGTCGGCGGCCGGTGGGTGCAGCACGATGGAGGTATCGGGCTGGCCGGTGGGGCCGACGGTGATCCAGCGCATCCCGTTGTAGCCCACATCGTTGCGTACCTCGAAGCCGAGCGCGTCGCGGTAGAAGGCGAGCGCGGCGTCGGGGTCGTCCTGGGGCAGGTAGCTCTGGTGAATGGTGAGGTTCATGCCGACCACGCTAATTGTCGACCGGAGCGGAAGCTTCTCGATTCCTGATCGGTCTGGTCACCTTCTTGACCACGCACGACGGCATGCCCGCGGTCTGTTCGTCCTGCTGCTGTTTGTAGACGCTGGGCGGTACGCCGACGAGTTCGGTGAAGCGGGTGCTGAAGGTGCCCAGCGAGGACGAGCCGACCGCGAAGCAGACGTCGGTGACGCTCAGGTCGCCGCGGCGCAGCAATGCCATGGCGCGTTCGATGCGGCGGGTCATCAGGTAGGAGTACGGCGATTCCCCGTAGGCGAGGCGGAATTGTCGACTGAGGTGTCCGGCCGACATGTGTACGCCGCGGGCGAGCGCTTCGACGTCGAGAGGCTGGGCGTATTCGCGGTCGATGCGGTCGCGCACGCGACGCAGCAGCGCGAGATCGCGCAGGTGCTGTGGTTTCGCGGGTGTGCCGGTCACAGGGGCGATCGTCCCACGTCGGGTGGTATCTACGACAGCGGCTGCCCACCTCGGGTGTGCAGGACCCCGTCGAGTTCGGCACGGAAGTGCGGGCAGGTGCGGAAGTCCTCGGCATCGCAGTCGAGCACATGGGTGACGGCGTCGAGGGCGGCGCGGGTGCGGGCGATCTGGTCGCCGAGGCGGTCACGATGGGCCTCGAGCACCTCGCGGCGGGTGGCGCGGGCGGGAGCGCGGGTGAACAGGATGGCGAGATCGTCGAGGGAAAGCCCAGCTTTCTTGCCGAGGACGATCATCGCGACGGTGTCGATATCGGTGCTGCGGTAGTGGCGGCGTCCGGCCGAGTCACGCGGTGGGCAGAGCAGCCCGCGGTCTTCCCAATGGCGAAGCACGTGGGGCGCCAGACCGAACCGTGTCGCCACCGCACCGATCGTGGTGTGTTCCTCGGCCATCCGCCGAGCCTATGCGGTGACGCGGTAGCAGGTGATCAGGGCGACAGGATGCCATGGCAGGCGCACTGTTTCGGTGTCGACCGCGCCGAAGACCGCGCCGAGTGCGTGCCGGATCTGCCGGGTTCGCGAGAAGCGGAAGTCATAGATCCCGGCGCCGCCGCCGGGTCGCAGCACTCGATGCAGTTCGGTGACCGCGGCCGGCAGGTCGGGCCATTCGTGCATGCTCAGGCTCGACACGGCGAAGTCGATGCTGGCGTCGGGGTGAGGCAGCTCGGCGACGTCGGCCACAGCCAGCCCGACCGGGTGCCCGGTGAGGGTCCGGCGGGCGATCTCGATCATGTGCGGGGACAGGTCTATGCCGTGCAGGTGCAGGTCGGGGCGACGAGTTGTCAGGTGCGACAACAGCTTTCCCGGACCCGTACCGAGATCGACGACCGTGGCCGAGGCGGTGGTGCTGGTATCGATGTCGGTGGCGATCCGGCGGTACAGGCCGGTGAGCAGTCGGGTGGCGCGCCGATCGTAGCCGAGGCTCTGTTCGTATCCGAAGGTGGTCATGAGACCACGGTGCTTGCTCAGGTCGACCTGAAGTCAAGCTCTTCGGTCGGGCGGACCGCCGCGGCACGACCGGGCGCTTGCTGGAACTGCCAGTACAGGTTCGTGTGGGCGATGACGTCTTCGGGTTTCGGTGCGCCCCACCGGGTTTTGTCTCCGGTGGTGTGCGCGTCGCCGACGAGGGTGACGTCGTAGCCGCGAACGAAGGCGCCGTGGATGGTCGAGCGGATGCAGGCGTCGGATTCGGCGCCGGTGACGATCAGGTGACCGGCACCCACCGCGGCGAGCAGTCCCTCGAGCTCGGTGTCTTCGAACGAGTCGCCGTAGCGCTTGTGGACCAACGGCTCGGTGTCGGCGCGGGTGAGTTCGGGGACGTAACGCCAGGGATCACTCTCCTCGACGAGTTCCTCGGAGGAGTGCTGGATCCAAATGATCGAGATATCGGCGCCGCGGGCACGCTCGACGAGGGTGGTGATGTTCGCGACGACCTCGTCGCGACGGGGCGCTTCGTCGACGACGCCGTTCTGGACGTCGACGACGAGCAATGCGGTATTCGGACGGTCGGGAAGCGTGGTCATGGCGAATCCTTGGAGTCGGTCAGAGCGGGCGCAGGACGACGATGCCGGGGACGCTCCGAAGGTAGTCGCTCAGGGGTGTGTCGACGACCTGGTTGTTCGCGGCGAGGGAGGAGGCGTTGCGGAAGACGGGACCGGTGGGGGTCTGAACGACGAAGCCGACGTGGGTGACATCGAGGCCGGCCTCGGGGGTGTAGGCACCGAGGTAGTCGCCCGTGCGAAGCGCGCCCGACACTGCCCCGTCGACAGCGGCCGAGGGGATGTGGGTGACGGCGCGGTCGACCACGGGGACGCCGGGCAGGTAGGTGCTGCCGTCGGCTTTGGCGTTGAGGTGTTTGGTGGTGGTGACGGCGGCGGGGCTCAGACTCGCGGTGATGTCGGTGGCCGCCAGGCGCTCCCGGGTGGCCCAGTCGGTGAAGAAGTGCTTGCGCTGGGCGAATTCGACCCGGCCGTCGATATAGCGGGTGGCGATCAGGTTGGTGAGGAACTGGTCGCGGTCGGCGGAGCGGGAAGCGGCGTCGATGTAGTCGAGGTAGGTGAAGCAGTCCACCCGGCGCAGGTCGACGACGAGCTGCTCGGGTTCGGTGGCCGAGCCGATCAGCATGTTCGCCCCGTAGGGGGTGCCGAGCAGGCGTGCGGAGAGCCGTTCGATGAGTTCACCACGGCCGAGATCGCCCGATTCGGCGCGCACGCTGAGCAGTTCGTCGATCTTGCGTGTGGTGGCCTCATCGACCGACGGCGCGGCCGAGGCCGGTGCGAGCGCGCAGACGAGTGCGGCGAGCACGAGCAGGATCCGGACGATGATGCGCAAGACGCCTCCAACTGGCCACGGGTCGATCGGTGCGAGCGCTGTCCACCGTAGCCGAGTCGACCGACACGATTGATGTCTCGGCGTTCCCCTGGTGTTCGCGTACCGTTGTCGCAGGTAGTCCGTGTTCGCGGCGAGTTCGCGATGGGGTTGCTCCCCCGGGTGTCGTGGATATGGTTCGTGCGAACGTCGACCGTTGGCCCGTCCGGGCGGAAGGGATGCCGAAATGCGTGCGTTGACAGTGATTCCCATGCAGAAGCAATCACTGCGTGTGGAAGATGTCCCCGATCCGGTCGTCGGTCCCGGCGAACTGCTCGTCGACGGGATCTCGCTGGGCATCTGCGGCACCGACCGTGATATCGCGCAGGGCAACTACGGCTGGCTGCCACCGGGCAAGCCACGGATGGTCCTGGGGCATGAATCGCTGGGCCGGGTGAAGACCGCGCCCGAGGGCAGCGCGTTCGCCCCCGGCGACCTCGTGGTCGGGATCGTGCGCAGGCCGGATCCAGTGCCCTGCGGGGCATGCGCGCGCGGGGAGTGGGACATGTGCCGCAACGGAATGTACGTCGAGCGCGGGATCAAGGAGATCGACGGCTACGGGTCGACGGCCTGGGTGGTGCGCGAAAACTTCGCGGTGCGGCTGGATCCGGCGCTGGAGAAGGTCGGGGTGCTGTTGGAACCGACGACAGTGGTCGCCAAGGCGTGGGATCAGATCGAGAAGATCAACCACCGCGCCTGGTTCGACCCGCGCACGGTCCTGGTCACCGGCGCCGGGCCGATCGGGTTGCTGGCGGCGTTGCTCGGCCGACAGCGCGGCCTCGACGTGCACGTCCTCGATCGCACCAGTGGCGGGACGAAACAAGAGCTGGTCGAGGCGTTGGGCGGCACCTTCCACTCGGGGACCGCGGCGGCGGTCGCGGAGGCGATCCGGCCCGATGTGGTGATCGAGGCGACCGGTGCGCCCGCGGTGGCCTTGCAGGCGATGGAGATCGACAACCCTGGCGTGATCGTCTGTTTGACCGGAGTGTCGACGCCCGGTGTCGACACCGACGTCGATGTGGGCGGGTTGAACCGCAATATCGTGCTCGACAACGCGCTGGTGTTCGGTTCGGTGAACGCGAACCGCCACCACTACGAGCAGGGCGCGCAGGCGCTGGCCGAAGCCGACGAGTCGTGGCTGGAACGGTTGATCACCCGGCGACTGCCGCTGGATCGGGCGATCGAGGCGTTCGAACCGGGTGGGTCCGATATCAAGGTCGTCATCGACCTGGCCTGACTCCGGACACCGCGGCGGTCAGTTGCTCGCCGCGGACTCGGTGGCGGGGACCGCGCAGCCGTCGGGACCACAGGTCTCGCCGTCGGCGATGAGCTGAGGGGCGGGTCGATCGTTCCAGGCTGTGTTCAGCGCCCGGGTGAACGTTTCGGCGGGCTGAGCGCCGGAGACCGCGTATTTGCCGTCGAAGACGAAGAACGGGACACCGGTGGCACCGAGCGCGGCGGCTTCTGCTTCGTCGGCGCGGACCGCGTCGGCGTAGGCGTCGGGATCCGCGAGCACCGCACGCACCGAGGTCTCGTCCAGACCCGCGCGCACGGCCAACGCCACGAGACGTTCGGTGTCGCCGAAGACGGGTTCGGTCTCGGCGAAGTTGCCCGCGTAGAGCGCGTCGAGCATGGCTTCCTGTTTGCCCTGGTCGAGGGCGTAGTGCAGGAGCCGGTGCATATCGAAGCTGTTGCCGGAGTCGCGGCCTGCGGTCTGGTAGGGCAGACCCATCGCCGCGGCCTGGGCGCCGATGCCGCGTTCGTTGGCGGCGGCCTGCTCGACGGTGATGCCGTATTTCTCGGCGATCGCCGGGATGACCGGCCGCGTGGAACCGGCGGGCAGCGTCGGATCGAGTTCGAAGGACCGGTGCACGACCTCGACGTCGTCACGGTGCGCGAAGTCGGCCAGGGCTTGTTCGAAGCGCGCTTTGCCCAGGTAGCAGAACGGGCAATTGATGTCGGTCCAGATCTCTACTCTGGTGGACAAGCGGGCCTCCTGCGGCGCATCACGGGGTGCGGCGGTGGTCCGCCGGACGGTACTGGACAGGCGTTCGAATTCGGGGTGTGTAACGCCGGCGATGAAGCCGCTATTCCCTGGCGCGTCCGGGCACGACGGGACGAGCACGAAGGACATCGATGGGGTTCGAGCAGCGGAGTGGGTGGGTGCAGATGCCCGAAGGACTGGTGGTGCCGCGCGCGCTGGGCGGGTTGTGGGCGGTGCGCCACGCACAGAGTGAGGCCAATGTGTGGTTCGCCGACCCGGCGACCGGACAGCGGCCGATGCGCGGGACGGACTCTGCGGTCGAATTGACCGCGCACGGGCAGTGGCAGGCGCAGCGTCTCGGTGACTGGCTGGCAGGGTTGTCCGGTGTGCAGCGGCCCACGCTGGTGGTCTGCTCCCCCTACCTGCGCACCCGAGTCACCTGGGCGGTGATGGCCGAGGCGGCCGCCACCCGCAACCGGCAACTACGCCCGATCCGCACTCTGGTCGACGAACGGTTGCGTGATCGGGAGATGGGGGTGTTCGAACTGCATCCGTACCGGGCGATCCGGCGACGCGCGCCCGAGGAGGGTGCGCGCCGTGAACTGGTCGGCAACTGGGTGTATCGCCCGCCGGGCGGGGAATCGCTGGCCGATGTGGCATTGCGGGTGCGCAGTTTCCTCGACGAGTTGGATGGGGTGGCCGCGGGCGAGCAGGTCCTCGTGGTGACCCACGATGCGGTAGTGGTGTCGTTGCGCTACATCCTCGACGGACTCGGCGCGCCGGTGCCGGATTCGCTCGAGCCGGTACCCAACGCGTCGGTTTCACAGTGGCGACGCGAGGGCCCGCGACTGGCATTGCGGGTGTGGGGCGCGGTCGAGCACCTGACGACCGACGAGCAGACACGACAGCGCTCCTGGGGCGAACAGGCTGGATGAGGCGGCGTCAACGGACTGACCGGTTCGTGGATGACAGAATGCGCGAGTGGATGTCGCAATCGGTCTGGTTGTCCTCATCGGCTCGGCGACCGCGCTGGCGGCGCTGGCGCGGCGATTCGGGGTGTCGGAACCGCTGGTGCTGACGTTGGCCGGCGTGGCCGCGTCGTATCTGCCGATGGTGCCGCAGGTGCATCTCGAGCCGGAGGTGGTGCTGCTCGGTTTGTTGCCGCCGTTGCTCTACACCGCCGCGCTGCGCACGTCGCTGGTCGATTTCAAGGACAACCTGCGCACCATCGCGTCGCTGTCGGTGGGCCTGGTGCTGTTCAGCACGTTCGCCGTGGCGTTGGTGGTGTGGTGGTTGCTGCCGGTGCCGTTCGCGGCGGCGGTCGCGTTGGGTGCGGTGGTCGCTCCCCCGGACGCGGTGGCCGCGACCGCGGTGGCACGGCGCACCGGGATGCCGCGCAGCATCGTGACAGTGCTCGAGGACGAGTCGCTGTTCAACGACGCGACCGCGCTGGTGGCGTTGCGTTCGGCCATCGCGGCGATGGCCGGTGCGGTGACGGCGTGGCAGGTGGGTGGCGATTTCCTGCTCGCCGCTGTCGGCGGCGGCGTCATCGGGGCCGTGGTGGCGGCGGCATTGGCGATGTTGCGCAGGCGGATCACCGATCCCGTGCTGGATACCTCGGTCTCGCTGCTGGCCCCGTTCGTGGCGTATCTGCCTGCCGAACATTTTCACGCTTCCGGCGTGATCGCGGTGGTGACGTGCGGGATGATCCTCGGCCACGGCGCGCAGCGATGGCAGGGGGCGGCTTCGCGCGTCGCCGAGACCACCAATTGGCGCACCATCCAGTTCATTCTGGAGAGCGCGGTGTTCTTGATCATCGGCTTGCAGGTGCGCTGGATCGTCGAGGGCGCCTGGCACAGCGGGTTGGATCACGGCACCCTCGTCGTGGCGGCGATGGGTGTGCTGGCCGCGGTGATGCTGGCTCGCCCGGTGTGGGTGTTCACGCCGGTGTTGGTGGCCAGGCTGTTCGGGCGCGCGAGCGAGCCGTTGAGTCACGCGGCGGTGGTGTCGTGGGCGGGGATGCGCGGGGTGGTGACCTTGGCGGCGGTGTTGTTGCTGCCCGAATCGACACCGCAGTTGCCGGTCTTGGAGTTGCTCGCGCTGGTCGTGGTGGGTGGCACGCTGCTCGTTCAGGGCAGTTCGTTGCCGTGGCTGGTGCGGTGGCTGCGGTTGCGCGGGCCCAGCCGTGAAGAGGACGCGCTCGCCAAAGCTGATCTGCTCCAACAGGCTTCGACCGCGGGCCTGGCCGAACTCGACCGCCGGATCGGCCCGAACACCCCCGAGCCGGTGATCGAGTCGCTGCGTCAACGACTGATCTGGCGTTCCAATGCCGCGTGGGAACGGTTGGGTCGCCCCGAGGCGGAATTGGTGACACCGACCGCGGAATACCGGCGGCTACGGCTGGCGATGCTGAGCGCCGAACGCGATGCGGTACTGAAGGTCCGCGATGCGGGAGCCGTGGATTACGAAGTGCTGCAACATGTGCTGGCCCGCCTCGATCTCGAGGAGTCGATGATCGACCGCTTCGACGAACGCGATGACGCGCGCGGGGTCGAAACGCTGTCGACCGCGGCCGGGGCGCTGGGGTGCGCGCATCTCGACGAGGCTCCGCTCTTACTGGAGCCACCTGCCGGTGAGCTGGTGTGCCAGACGTGCCTCGACGAGGGTCTGCGCTGGGTGCATCTGCGAATGTGCACCGACTGCGGGAACATCGGCTGCTGCGAGTCCTCGATCGGCGACCACGCCAGCGCCCACTTCCGCACCTCGACGCATCCGGTGATGCGCAGTGTGGAGCCGGGCGAAGCGTGGCGCTGGTGCTATGTGGACCAGCTGCTCGGATGACCCGGCTGCTCGGTCAGCCGCGGTGGGAGTAGATCAGGCGGGCGTACTCGGCGAGCAGGTGGTCGAGTTCGGTGGGTTCGCCTGCGGCGGCGAGCTGTTGGTAGCCGATGATCATGGCCATGCCGAATTCGGTGACGACGGTGGCGGTGGCCGTGTCGTCGACGACGCCGTCGATCACGCGGTGCACGGTGCGACGGCGTGACTCGTCGACTCGCTTGACGGTCACGTGTACCGATTCGTCGTTGGCCGCCCAGGCGCGCAGCGCGGCCTCGGCGCCGTGTTCGAGTCCGCTGGCGAGCACCGACATGGCGCGCACGTCGGCGTCGGCGTCACCGTGGCCGACATCGAGCGCGCGTAGCTCGACCATCTGACGGTTCTCCCAGTGTTCGAGCAGGGTGTCGACAAAGCCCTGCCAGGAGCCGAAGTGGTGATAGAACGAGCCACTGGTAACACCGAGGCGACGGCAGAGCACCCCGATGTTGAGACCTTTGAAACCGAACTCGGCGAGCACCGCCACCGCGGTGTCGAAGTACTGCTCCTTGGTGACCACTCGGGACATCGCGATGCCGTTCTGTTCGTGCGGGCAGGGCCGAAGAATCCGAACAGTACCCCATCGTATCGAGCCCTCGCGCGCCCATAGCGTTGTCTATGCTGTGTCATATTCGGCCGATCTGCCGACGAAATACCAAGTGGTGGAACGAAATACGTGCACAACGGCCTGAAAGTGCATCCGAATGGAATAGCGGAGCGCACGCTCTGTAAACTATTGTTCATGCCGAGACCGCGCACTCACGACCCACAGACGGTTCTGGACGCCGCCGAAAAGCTCGCGGCCCGTTCCGGACCCGCCGCTGTCACGGTGCGCGCAGTCGCCGCCGCTACCGGAGTATCCAATGGCGCGCTCTATCACACATTTCAGTCTCGCCAGGTTGTGCTGGCGCGCACCTGGTTACGCGCCGCGCACCGATTCCTGGCCCTGCAGTCGGCCGACATCGACCGCGCCGTCGCGGCAACCGACCCCGAGACCCGCCTCGATGCGGTCCTCGACGCCGCGCAGGCCCCGGCGCGGTTGGCCGAGCAGCACCCCGACTCCGCGCGCCTGCTGCTGCTCGTCGATCGTGCCGAATTGCTCGCCGGTGACATCGCGCCCGCTCTGGCCCAGGAGATCGCCGACACCGAGAAGGCACTCGTCACCGCGCTCAACCGGCTCTCGCGTGCCCTGTGGGGTCGCGCCGACCGGCGCGGCGTCGCCACCGTCACCACCTGCCTGGTAGATCTGCCCACCGCGCTGCTGCTGCGCCGCGACCGGCTCACCGATCCCCTGGCCCGCGCACAGCTGCGTGCTGCCGTGCGAGCCGTCCTCGACCTCGGCCCCCACTGAAAAGGAACCCCGTGCCCACACTGCGCCACCATGATTCGATCGCCGTGCTCGACCTCGGCGACGGCGAGAACCGCTTCTCCCCCGACTTCCTCATCGAAGCGCAGACCCACCTCGACACCGTCGTGGCCGAGGGCGCGCACGCGCTGGTGACCACCGCGACCGGCAAGATCTTCTCCAACGGCCTCGACCTGGACTGGCTCACGGCCAACGGCGACCGGGCCGCCGAATACGTCGCAGCGGTGCACACCCTGTTCGCCCGGGTCCTCACCTTGCCGATGCCGACGGTCGCCGCGATCGGCGGACACGCCTTCGGTGCGGGTGCGATGGTGGCCATGGCCCACGACTACCGGGTGATGCGCGCCGACCGCGGCTACTTCTGCTTCCCCGAGGCCGACATCCGCATCCCGTTCACCAACGGCATGGCCGCGCTCATCCAGGCGAAGGTGCCCCCCAAGACCGCCGTCGCCAGCATGACCACGGCGCGGCGCTTCGGTGGCCCCGACGCACTCGCGCTGGACCTGGTCGACGCCACCGCCGCCGAAGGCGAAGTCCTCGATGCCGCACTGGCCTTGGTCGCACCGCTGGGCGGCAAGGATCAGACCACGATGACCGCGATCAAATCGGTGATGTTCGCCGATGTCCTCGACGCGCTGCGTGGGCGGGACTGATCACGGCAGCCGGGGGCCCTTGCCCAGGTAGATGTCACCACGGTCATCGCTTGCCCAGCCGCCCCCGGTGTAGTCACCCAGCACGAAACACGCGTGGCAGAACTGCTTTCCGAACACCGTCAGGTAGATGCTGCGGTACGAGCTGATCGCCCGCATCTTCACCGATTTGTACGCCGCCTGCGCCGGGGGCTGGGCTTCGAGGAACGCGTAGCGACGGAAATCGGCCACCGGTTCGGTGGAGAAGCGGATCAGCCCGAGACGACTGAGGTTGCCCAGATAGTGGTGGTCACGGTCGGGCAGCGCGCACCCGGCCATTGCCGCGATCATGTTGATGCCGTCGGCCAGCCGTTGCGAGCCGATCCCGAACGGCGCCTTGGTGCGAATGTCGATCGCTGGCTGCGGTCCGGCGACGGCGAGGAAGCGCAGGATCCGCGCTTCGTCGGGTGTCAGGTCGTGCAGGATCGGTACGAACGAAGGGTGCAGGTCGCGCGGTTGCTGCGCGCAATCCCAGCCCTCGGTGATCATCGCGTCGCCCATCGCCTTGAGATCGTCGGCGTCGACCTCGGTTTCGACCGGGCCGTAGACGCCGGTGGCCGTACTGGACAGGCCGAGCGCGCTCAACGCGGCGCGACGGAACAGATCGACGCGTTCGTCGAAGATCTGCGATATCGGTTCGCCGGAGCGGAGGTCGTCGACGAGATCGGTGGCGGTGTGCACCGCACCCTTGGTCACAGCGCCGACGATGTGGCGCAACGACTGTCCCGCGATCCGCGCCAAGCCGAGCAGATCGGTGGGAATGCCGGGTTCGCGATCAGGGGTGGGCTCCATGCTCATGCTCATGCTCCGAAGATCAGCAGGTGGAGGGCACCGATGCAGGCACCCAGCACGCCACCGTGCAGATACAGCAGCCACGCGTCCTGTTCGATGGCGGTGTAGAGCATTTCGACGAACTCCTCCGGGGGGAGTTCACGCAGCTTCTCGGTGGCGAGCCGGTCGACGCTGGCCGCGGTGGACTGGGAGAACTCGATGTCCTCGACCAGCCACGGCTTCATCTCGGTGGCCAGGTTCGCGCCGGCGGTGGCCTGAATGGCGTCGAAGTGGCGCGGCCCGATCGCGAGCCGGGTCACCGAGCGCAACGGGCCGAGGATCCGGTCGATCTCGGCCTCGAGGAAATGGGCGATCACCGCGCGGGTCTTGTCACCGCTCGGCCCGTCGAGCAGTTGCTCGGCGACGACGTCGAGGGTGACGATCTGATACCCGATCGCGTGTCCCAGATCCGCCGCGGCCTGGTACTGCCGTTTCGCGAATTTCGCGACCCGCCACGGATATCGGTAGCGCGGCTGCGGCACCGAGGGTTCGAACACCACCTTGATCGCGATGATATTGACCAGCACACCCACCGTCGCGCCACCGACGAGCACCCATGCCCACGCGGGCAGGAAATGCAGGATGTCGTAGAGCCAGCCGGGTAGCGAGATCACCGCGGGGCTGTCGCCGTGCGGTGAACTGTAGTGCAGCAACGACAACCACAGCGCCACGATGACCCCGAACGGGAACCCCAGCACCCCACTGCGGATCATGAAGCGCAACTCCGGGGCGCCGAGCCCGTAGATCACATCCTTGAGCAGTTCGGGCCGACGGCGCAGGTAGCCCACGACCATCAGCTTCACATCGAGGAGCTGGTCGATGTTCTCGCCGATGAAGTCGAACGCGCGATCGGTGATCGCGGGCAGCTCGGCCTCCACCCGCGTGTAGATGGCTTCGCGTGCGCGCGGCGGCATGTCGGCCCACAGTCGCGGGTGCTCGGCGTCCATGATCGAGTCGACCATCGAGCGCACGTTCGGCAGCGCCACCAGCGCGACCTGCTCGGAGATCTTGCGCGGATCCATCTGGTCGAAGAAGTCCTTGGCGGTGCCGATCTTGGCGACCGCGTTGTCGACCATCAGGCTCGCCATCTTCTCCGAGCGCGCCGGAATGAAACCCTGGAAGCCGAGGATGCCGCCGGGGGCGAAGGTCGGCAGGATCTGCACTTTGCGCGGCAGCAGCGGAAAGATCGTTTTCAAGCCCGGCACGTAGAAGCCGGTGAAGCGCACCGGCGCGAACAACATGATCACCCCGGTCCAGTTGGTGATCAGACCTGCCATGGCGCTGAAGATCGGAATGGTGATCATGTCGACCCAGAACCTGCTCAGACCGGTCGTCTTCTCCCAGTCCAGCAGGCCGAAGAACCCCGCCGCCTCGATCCCAGCATTCATCCGGCGTCCACTCCGTTGTGTGGCGAACATCGCGCGTACGGACATCATAGGCGACCGAACTCCGCGTTTCTGGCAAGTTCAGCCGTTACCCGCTAAACCGGAGCAAACATCTGATCGGGACCGGATACGGCGTTCTCGGCGCGCGCCACGTGGCGCGGAGCCCGGCGGCAGCATCGCCCGGACTGTGCGACCTCGACTCATGGGCCGAGGAATCAGTGCGTGGTGTTGACCAGCAGCAGGTTGGTGTCGATGTCGTGGGTGACCTTGTTGGCTACCGAGCCCAAAAGGCGCGCGGGCCCGCTCATTCCGCGGTTGCCGATCACGACGAGGTCGTATTTCCAGGCCGAGTTGCAGATCGCCTCTGCCGCGGGGACCCCGGTGAGGACATCACGCCCGAACAGTTCCGGGTCCTCGACCGCGAGTCGAGCTTCCGCGTCGATCAGGGTGTCGACGCCGTCCTGGTCGATTTTGGCGGAGGTCACCAGGAACGGGCGCGCGCCCAGGGCCAGGGCCAGGTCGTAGCCGCGACGGACCGCGGTCAGCGAACTCGCCGATCCGTCGGTGGTGAGGCCGACAGTGGTCCAGCGTTTGGGAACCTTGCTGGTGAACACCACATCGGTCTGACTGTGGTGGGACACGTGATTGGCTGTCGAGCCGAGCAGACGCGCCTTGGAACTGCCCAGGCTGCCCCCACCGATCACGAGCAAGGTGCCGGGTTCGCGTTCGGCGATCTCGAGCAGTAACGCGCCCGCCGCGCCGTCGAGTTCGATGCCGACGACCTCGGCCACACCGGCTTCGAGGAGAGCTTCGGCGGCCGTGCGCGTGTTGTCTTCGGCCCATTCGGCATCGGTGCCCGATTTGCGCCCCGCGTCCTTCCACACGCTCACCGCGGTAACCGGAATACCCAGGCGCACCGCGAACTCCCCCGCCACCGCTACCGCCGTCTGCGCGGACTCCGAGCCGTTGGTTCCCACGATGATGTGCTGGTAGCACCCCATGTGACGCTCTCCGATCGACGGCAGGTCAGCTGCGCTGTGGCCCACAGTATAAGCGCAGCACACTGCGGGCAACCGGCACCGATGGGGCACGCCGCTCGGTGCTACCGGTGCGCCGGCGCCGACGGCAGTGACAGGCGTTTGAGGTGCAGGGCGTTGAGGGCCACGATCAGGCTGGACCCCGACATGGCCATCGCCGCGATCTCCGGGCGCATGGTCAGACCCCACGGAGCGAAGACACCGGCCGCGATCGGCAAGGCCAGGCCGTTGTAACCGACTGCCCACCCCAGGTTCTGGTGTTCCTTGTGGACGGTGCCACGGCCGATGCGCAAAGCCGTCGACACCGCGTACGGGTCCGAGCGCATGAGCACGACGTCGGCGGTCTGGATGGCCACGTCGGTGCCGGCGCCGATGGCGATACCGAGGTCGGCGCGGGCCAGGGCGGGCGCGTCGTTGACGCCGTCGCCGACCATCGCGACCAACTTGCCGCTGCGTTGCAGATCGGCGATCCGGTCGGCCTTGTCTTCGGGTAGGACATCGGCGATCACGGTGTCGATGCCGAGATCGCGCGCGATACGTTCGGCGGTGCCCTTGTTGTCGCCGGTCAGCATGATCACGCCGACGCCGAGCTCGTGGAGCGCCCGCACGGCGTCGGCGGAGGTCGGGCGTGGGGCGTCGGCCAGCGCGATCACCGCTTGCGCGCGCCCGTCGACGGCGACCAAGACGGCCGTATGGCCCGAGGCCGCCAGCTCGTCACGATGTTTCGCCAATTCGCCCAGTGCGATGTGGTCGGCATCGAGCAGGCCGCGGTTGCCGACGATTACCTGCTGCCCGTCGACGGTGGCCTTCGCACCGCGGCCTGCCACGTTCTGGAAGTCGGTGGCCGAAGGAATCTGCACGCCATGGGCTTTCGCGTAGTCGACGACGGCTCGGGCCAGGGGGTGCTCGGAGTCGAGTTCCACAGCCGCGGCCAGTGCCAGCACCCTGTCGGTAGCCACGCCGTGCGCGGTGATCACGTCGGTGACCTCGGGTTTTCCCTTGGTGAGGGTGCCGGTCTTGTCCATCACCACCACGTCGATGCGCGCGGCGTCCTCGAGTGCTGTCGCGTTCTTGAACAGCACACCGCGTGCGGCGCCGAGCCCGGTGCCGACCATGATCGCCGTCGGCGTCGCCAATCCCAACGCGTCCGGGCAGGTCACCACCACAACGGTGATCGCGAACAGCAGCGCCTTGCTCAACGACGCACCGACGAGCAACCACACCACCAGCGTGGTCAGGCTGCCCAGCAGCGCGACCAGGGTCAACCAGAAGGCTGCCCGGTCGGCCAGTCGCTGACCCGGCGCCTTCGAATTCTGTGCCTGCTGCACCAGTTCGACGATCTGGGCCAAGGCGGTGTCGGAACCGACCTTGGTGGCCTTCACCCGCAGGCTGCCGGTGCTGTTGATGGTCGCGCCGATCACCAGGGAACCCGGTTGCTTGTGTACCGGCATGCTCTCGCCGGTCACCATCGACTCGTCGACTTCGCTGGCGCCCTCCAGCACGGTGCCGTCGACGGCGATCTTCGAGCCGGGCCGCACCAGCAGCACGTCACCGACTCCCACCTCGGCGGTCGGCACCTCGGTTTCCTTACCCTCGTGCAGCACCACGGCTTTCGGTGGCGACAGGTCGAGCAGGCTCGTCACCGCGTCTCCCGCACCGCTGCGCGCGCATCTCGAACCAGTGCCCCAGCAGCACGAACGTCGCCAGCATCGTGGAGGCCTCGTAGAACACCTCGCCGCCACCGGTGAACGTCACAGCAAGGGAATAGAGCCATCCCGTGCCGATGCCCACCGAGACCAGCACCATCATGTCCAGCGTGTGGGCCCGCAATGCCGCCCATGCCCCGGTGAAGAAGATGGTCGAGGAGTAGAAGATCACCGGCAGGCTCAGGACCAGCATCCAGATATCGGCGCGCATCCCGAACGGAGTGGGCAGATGCAGGCCGAGCATGTGCGTGGCCATCGGCGACCAGAGCATCACCAGGGCGGAGAAGACGAGCGCGACGAGGAACCGATCACGCATGTCGCGGGCCATATCGTCCATCGACATCGACGCATCCCCGCCGTGCGTGTGTGTCGCCTGCGGCTGGTCGCCCGGCTGTTCGGGGTGGCCCGAGGACTCGACATGGTGCGGGGTGGTCGGCTCGCTCGTCGGGTCGCAGACGTGGCTCGGGACGGAGCGTCCCGCGCAGTGGTAGCCACAGTCGCGGACCCAGGTGCGCAGATCGGCGACGGATGTTCGCGTGGGATCGTAGGTGACGGTCGCCGTTTGGGCGACGGGGTTCGGGTCGACAGCGAGTACGCCGGGACGGTGGCGCAACCCGTTGGTGAGTACCCCGTGGGAGCTGGCGCGCAGTTGCCCGCCCACGTGCAGGACGGTCGTAACGGAGGCCGGTTGATCCTGGGGCATCGCCGCTCCTGTCGCCGGTCGTCCGCACGACGCGACAGCGCCCCGCGCCTCACTTCCAGGCGACTCTACCGGCGGCTGATCACAAGTCGACGCAGCTCGAGCGGCGCCGCGGTGAGCGGCGACGGCGTCAGAGACTGATACCCAGCAGTGCGTCGACGGCGGTGCGGACCAGGGTGGGGGCTTCGGTGTCGGTACCGCCGTAGGCGATGGCCTGTTCGGCCCAGTTGTCGATCGTGTCGAGGGCTTTCGGGGTGTCGAGGTCGTCGGCCAAGTGCTGACGCAACCGGGCGATGGTGTCGGTGGCCGAGGGGCCCGCGGTCAGCGACACCGCTTCACGCCAACGTTCGAGACGGCGCTGGGCGGCAGTGAGGACCTCGTCGGTCCACATGCGGTCGGAGCGGTAATGCCCAGCGAGCAGGCCGAGCCGGATCGCTCCGGGGTCGACCCCGGAGCGGCGCAGCGTCGACACGAGCACCAGGTTGCCTTTGGACTTCGACATCTTCTCACCGTCGAGGCCGATCAGCCCGGCGTGCACGTAGTGGCGGGCGAAACGGCGGGCGCCGGTGATCGCCTCGGCGTGCGCGGCGGAGTATTCGTGGTGCGGGTACATCAGGTCCGAGCCGCCGCCCTGGATGTCGAACTCGGCGCCGATGCGGTTGAGCGCGATCGCCGCACACTCGATGTGCCAGCCGGGGCGGCCCGCCCCGAAGGGCGCCTGCCACGACGGCTCGCCGGTGCGTTCGGCCCGCCACAGCAGGGCGTCGATGGTGTCTCTTTTGCCCGCCCGGTCGGGGTCGCCGCCGCGTTCGGCGAACAGCGTCTCCATCGTCGCGCGGTCGTACCCGGATTCGTAGCCGAACTGCTCGGTGGCGTCGGTGCGGAAGTAGATGTCGGGGTACTCGGCGTCGTCGACGATGTAGGCGGCGCCGGCGGCGAGCAGCTTCTGCACCAGCTCCACCACCTCCTCGACCGATTCGATGGCGCCGATGTAGTGCCGCGGCGGCAGTACCTGCAGGGCGGTCATGTCCTCGCGGAACAGGTCGATCTCGCGGCTGCCGAGGTCGCGCCAGTCGATGCCGTCGCGGTCGGCGCGTTCGAACAGCGGGTCGTCGACGTCGGTGACGTTCTGCACGTAGTGCACGTCGTGGCCCGCGTCGCGCAAGATCCGATTGACCAGGTCGAACGTCAGATAGGTCGCCGCGTGACCCAGGTGGGTGGCGTCATAGGGGGTGATGCCGCAGACGTACATCTTCGCGGTCTCGCCGGGGGTGACCGGACGGATCTGACGATCGGCGGTGTCGTACAAACGCAACGGCGGCCCTGTTCCGGGGACGGTCGGCAGGGAGATATCGGACCAGGACTGCATGTCTTCGAGGGTAGAGCCCCCGCGGATGTGCTCGGCTCGCGGCCCGGCCCATGGGGTTGCTCGCGGTGTCGCGGCACGGCCCGCTACCTGCACACAAACGTGTTGTGGCGCCCGCGTCAAGGTTTGCGCTCAGGCAGATCCCCTGGTCACAGGGGTAACGGGTCGAATCGGGCGTCTCGTGCCCATTGTGCGTTCCGGCCTGGGTGAACGGTTGCCATCGCGATCATTGTCACAGTCCGAAACTACCTGAACTTCCCTATTGATACTTATCTGCACGTTCGTTTACGGTCGTTTTATGACGGATCGTCTCTATTCGGTCGAGCGGGTTGCCGAACTTCTCGGACTACATGTCCGCACGGTGCGCAGCTATGTGCGCGACGGCAAACTGCCCGCCGCCCGCATCGGCAAGCAGTACCGCATCACCCACGAGGACCTCGAGGCGTTCACCGGGCTGCCGATCACCACGCCGCAGACAGCGCCGCGCCGCCATGCCGAGTCCTCCTGCATCGTCGATATCGACGACATCGACCGCGCCACCGTCGACCGCATCACCACTCTGCTCACCGCGACCGCCGGAACCCGAGGTGCGGGCGGTCAGCGCATGCGCGTGGAAACCAGCTACGACCCGGCCCGCCATCGCCTCAAAGTGATCCTGCTCGGCAGCCTCGCCGACAGTTCCCGCCTCCTCGACTACCTGGACGGAATCCTCAGCTCATGATCTACAAATCCGACGAAGGGCGAGAGCTCATCCACCGGCGCTACCGCGAGCACCTCGACGCCTGGCCGGTCCCGCGCGAGGAACGGCGGATCGACACCGAGGCAGGCGAAACCTTCGTCGTGGTCTCCGGACCCGTCGACGCACCGCCGCTGCTGGTGCTGCACGGCTCAGGAGCCAATGCGAGCACCTGGCGCGCCGACATCGCCGACTGGTCGAGAAGTTTCCGCGTGTACGCGGTGGATCTGCCCGGCGAACCAGGATTCAGCGCCCCTACCCGGCTGCCACTGGACACCGACGCGACCGCGAGCTGGCTCGACGAGGTGATCGACGCACTCGGCCTCGACACCGTGGCGCTGGTCGGCATGTCACTCGGTGGCTGGACCGCACTCGATTTCGTGCTGCGCAGGCCGGGTCGGGTCACCATTCTGGTGCTGCTGTGCCCCGGTGGACTGGGCAAGCATCGCTACGGCTGGCTGGTGAAGGCGATCGGCCTGCGGATGATCGGCAGGCACAGCGCACGCGACATGGCCCGCGCCGGTCTGGGTCTCGACGGTCCGGAAGCGGACCCGATCATCGACGACATCGAGCTGACATTCGCCCATTTCGTGCCGCGCCCAGTCAATGTGCCTATTTTCCGCGACGAACAACTACGCAAGGTGGACATCCCGGTCCTGGTAATCGTCGGCGAACGCGATGCCCTGTTCGATTCGGCGCGTACCGCCGAACGCGCCCGCGGTGCCTTCACGCGAGGCGAGGTGCGTGTGCTGCCCGGCGTCGGACACGCCTTACTGAATCAGACTGCGGCGGTGAGCGAATTCGTGCTGACACACGCAGGATGAGCTTCGGTGCCACCGCTCCCCGACGTGCGGCGACACCGAACAGATCACATCAGAGTTCGCGGCACTGCATCTGCGCCGCGTCCGGGCCGAGCTGCTGCGTCGCGTAGTACGCCGCACCAACCTCGTTGCCCGCCTTCACCGTAACGTCGGGCAGCGGCGCGCCGACCTGGTTGGTGGAGGAACACACGTAGGTCTTCTCAGCCCACCACCCGGCGGGGAACGCCTGCGCGGGCGCGGCAACAGCAGCGGCAGCACCGGTGAGCAGCAACGCGGCAGCGGAGGCGGTAACGATAGAACGGGTCGACATAGGTTTCCTCAGATCTCACGGGGACAACGAAAGTGCTTGGAGCACACTAGCACCGGGGCTGACCAGGCAACAGAGCCCCGGCAACCCCAAAAACCTCGGTGGTGGCGCCGGCTCAGTCGACCAGGTAGCGCAGCAGCACCGCGGTCTCGAAGCGCCTGGTCTCGACCAGGCGGAGCCTGATGCGCTTGTCCAGCAACGGAAACATCGGTGTGCCGCCGCCGAGCACCACGGGCGAGACGCACACCTGATACTCGTCGATGAGACCGTGTGGCATCAGCGAGGCCGCCAGGCTCGCGCCGCCGACCTCCATGACGCCGTCACCGCCTGCCTTGAGCCTGCGGACCTCCTCGACCGCGTTCTCACTGACCAGGGTGCTGTTCCACTCGACCTCGGTGAGCGTGCGGGAGAAGACGACCTTGGGCTTGTTCGTCCAGAACTCGCCGAATTCGCGCTGGATGGGCGGTGCGTCCTCGGGCACGTGCGGCCAGTACTCGGCCATCAGCTCATACAGCCGACGACCGTTCAACGCGACTTCGAGCCCGCCGAACCTGTCGTTGTGGAACTGGTGCAGCTCCTCGTCCGGATCGGTCCAGTCGATGCGGCCCTCGCGGTCGTTGACGTAGCCGTCCAGGGATACGCCGAATCCGTAGATCAGTTTCCTCATGACCGTGTAGACCTCCTACGCGCTCGAAACTCACCGGTGTGCGGACGTGTTGTCAGAAAGCGGGCCAGGGAATCGGTCGCGAGGAATTGGGCACCGGCATCACCGGGTGTTCGAGTAGGGCTTTCGCGCGTTCGGTGAGCGCGGTGATCTCGGCGTCGGTGATGTGGACGGCCAGCGAATCAGCGACGGCGCCGGGCAGATTCGCGGCGAAGGTGGAGATATCGGTGATCAGCGACTCGTGCACCGGGCGCCCCGCCCAACCCCACAGCACGGTGCGCAGCTTCGGTTCGGTGTGCAGGCAGATGCCGTGGTCGACGCCGTAGACCTGACCGTCGATACCTTCCAGCGCGTGCCCGCCTTTGCGATCGGCGTTGTTGAGCAACAGATCCAGCACCGCCATCCGTTGCAGCCGCGGATCGTCGGCGTGGATGAGTGAGACCTCGTTGCCCTGCTCGTCGAGGGCGCGCAGTACCTCACAGAATCCCTCGGGCACGGTTCCGGGTGTACACAGGTCGACCAGGTCCAGGCGCTGATGGGCGTCGGTGCGGTTGTCGACCGAGGTGACCCAGCGTTGCACCATGCCCGGCCCCAAAGGCCCGTCGCGCAGCACCGTTTCGGGGATCACACCCCAGCCGAGGTGCTCGGAGATCAGATACGACGCGACTTCACGCCCGGCCAGGGTGCCGTCGGGGAAGTCCCACAGCGGCCGTTCACCGCGTACCGGCTTGTACACCACCCGCAGCGGGGCACCGTCGGGTTCGGGTGCGGCGATCTCACAGACCAGCGTGAGATTGCTGGCCACGCCGATCCGGCCGACGATGTCGAGATCCCCTTCGGTGAGCACCGGCACGCCGAGATCACTCCTCTTCGAGTTCGGCGGCGCCGAAGATCTCGCCGCGCTTGTACCCGTTGGTGCGCACACACATGTGCCCGCGCGAGGACAGCGGTTCCCCGCACAGCGGGCACGGTGGGCGCCCTGCCGCGATCACCCGCGCCGACCGCAACGCGAACTCCCGCGCCTGGATGGGGGTCAGGAACACACGCACCGCGTCGGGTCCTTCGTCGGTGTCGTCGAGCACCACCGATTCGTCGACCTCGGTCTCGGTGATCGCGAGCAACTCCACCACCACGGCGTTGGCGTCGGAATCCCAGCCCAGACCCATGGTGCCGACCCGGAATTCGGTGTCGATGGGGGTGACCAGCGGCGCGACATCGCGCACGTCCTCACCTTCGGGCGGCACCTCGGCGCCGAAGCGGCGCGCTACCTCGTCGAGCAGCAGACCCATCCGGTCGGCGAGCACTTTCACCTGCTGCTTCTCGAGCAGCACACTCACCACCAACGGCTCCTGCACAGCCTGCAGGTAGAACGAACGATCGCCCGGTTCACCGACGGTCCCGGCGACGAAACGATCGGGGGTGCGAAATACATGGATTGCGCGTGACACATGCACCTCCTGATACGTGACCCTGATCGACACTCACGAACACACTCCTCTAAGGAGAATCGCGGTGCCCCGCATTCCCATTATCCGCGTCAGCGGCCGTCGGCACCTCTCCACCGGGTGTCGGTGTCGTCGGTGCGGCCGCGGCCAGCGCGGAAAGATCGGCGCCGGTGTCGTTGAACTTCCACACCGACGGCCCGTGCGTGCCGTAGCGGACGACGCTGATCGAGGCCGGTTCCACCGCGATCCGCTGAAAGCTGTCCAGATGCAGGCCCAGAGCGTCGGCCAGGATCGATTTGATGACGTCGCCGTGCGCGCACGCCACCCACAGCACATCCCGGCCCGCCTTCTCGGCCAGTGTGCGTTCGATATCGCGGACTCCGGCGACCGCACGCTGCTGGACCTGGGCCAGGCCTTCCCCGCCGGGGAACACCGCGCCCGAGGCGTGACCCTGCACGACCCGCCACAGCGGTTCGTTGAGGAGTTCGGCAATCGGGCGCCCGGTCCAGTCGCCGTAGTCGACCTCGATGAGTCGTTCGTCGTGCTCGGGTTCGAGACCGAGTTTCTCGGCCAGCGGCGCCACGGTGCGCTGACAGCGCAACAGCGGTGAGCTGGCGATGTGTTCGATCGGCAGCATCGCGAGCCGGTCGGCCACCGCGGCGGCCTGTTCGGTGCCGCGCTCGGTGAGTTCGACGCCGGGTGCGCGCCCCGCGAGGGTGCGCGCGGTGTTGGAGGTCGACACACCGTGCCGGAGCAGGATCACCGTCATGGGACCAGCCTAATGGGCGCAGTCGCGAAGCGGTCGTCGGTCATTTCGCGCATGGCCGGAGCGAATGCGGAGGTACGCCTAACCATGGGTCGATCTCGGGATCAGGTCGCGGAGACGACGCCGGTGGCCAGCAGGCCCAGCAACGTGACGCCGAGGATGATCCGGTAGCCGACGAACCAGTAGAACGAATGCTTGCCGACGAACTTCAGCAACCACGCCACCGAGGCGTATCCGACGACGAACGCCACGACTGTGGCGACCAGCAGCTGCGGCCCACTGGCATTGAGGCCCTCACCGGCCGGTTCGAACGCGTCGGGCAGGCTGAACAGGCCCGATGCGGTCACCGCGGGGATGGCCAGCAGGAACGAGAACCGCACGGCCGCTTCACGCTCGAGGCCGAGGAACAGACCCGCGGTCGAGGTAGCGCCGGAGCGGGAGACGCCGGGGACCAACGCCAGACACTGCGCCAGACCCATCACGATGCCGTCTTTGGTCGTGAGTTGGCTGAGGGGCCGAGCCTTGCTGCCGAAATGCTCACCCGCGGCGATCACGAGCGCGAACGCGACCAGCATGAACGACACCAACCACAGGTTGCGCGCCCCGGTGCGGATCTCGTCCTTGAACAGGAAGCCCAACACCCCGATCGGGATGGTGGCGATGATCACGTACCAGCCGATGCGGTAGTCGAGTTCGCGCTGGGTGTCGCGTTCGTGGGCGTCGCGGGCACTGCGGTCCATCACCGGCAGTTTCGTGGTGACCCGGTCTCCCACCGCGACCTCGCGTTGGGACCGTTCGCTCCACCGCATCCCGAGTGTGGTGAACCAGGCTACGACGATGCGCTGGATGTCCTTGGCGAAATACACCAGCACCGCTGCCTCGGTGCCGAGCTGGGTGACCGCGGTGAACGACGCGCCCGCGTCGTCGCCGAAGAACACGCCCGACACGATGCGCAGGTGCGCCGAGGACGAGATCGGCAGGAACTCGGTGAGTCCCTGCACTAGTCCGAGTACCAATGCCTGGAACCAGGTCATCGCCTCGCCCACCACGTCCTCCTGCTGACTCGCGCCCGAAAGACCGCGTCCTCCTGGGCTTTTGCTACATGTCCGGCCGTAACGGCCACGGTCTCGCAGCGACCCTACCTGTCGACGCCCTCGGTCGTCGCCCGCCGGTCGCCGAGATCGGGTTCTGCCGCGCCGCGGCACGGGTCGCCGAGTGAGGTTGCGCAGGCGCGCACATTAGGCTGTCGCCGTGACGAATGCGCGGGCGCGGTGATGGAGCAGCGAACGGTGGGACGCAGCGGACTTCGGGTGTCGCGAATCGGGTTGGCGACCCATACCTGGGGGACACATACCGATGCCGACGAGGCATCGGTGCAGTTGGCGGCGTTCACCGAGGCCGGTGGCACGCTCGTTGACATCTCTCCCGTCTACGGCGAGGGGGCGGCGCAGCGGATCCTGGCGGATCTGCTCGGCGACTTGGTCTCGCGTGACGAATTGGTCCTCAGTGGCAGCGCGGGTGTGGTGATGCATGCACCCGGCGCCGGGGTCGGCGACTCGGTGCCCGCGCCCGCGGCGGTGGGCCCGGTGGTCGACTCGTCGCGGCGCACCCTGCTCAAACAACTCGACCGCACCCTGCTCGAACTGGGCACCGACCATCTCGACATCTGGAGCATCGCCGCCTGGGATCCGTACACGCCGCTCGACGAGGTCGCGGCCACCCTCGACACCGCGGTGCGGACCGGCCGTACCCGGTACGCGGGTGTGCGCGGGTTCGCGGCGTGGCAGTTGGCCAGTCTGGCCGCGATCGCGCCGATCACGGCCGCGCAGACGCCGTACTCGCTGCTCGCGCGTGGTACCGAGAACGATGTGATCCCCGCCGCTCGCCATCACGGGGTGGGCGTCATCGCGTCGGCGCCGTTGGCCGGTGGGATCCTGACCGGCAAGTATCGCGACGGTGTTCCCGCGGATTCGCGGGGCGCCGACGAGGCGACCGCGGCCGAGATCCGGCGCAGGCTCGACGACGATCGCGCGACCAGAGTGGTCGACGCGCTGGTCACCGCCGCCGACGGGCTCGGTACGTCGCCGTTGGCGGTGGCGCTGGCCTGGATCCGTGATCGGCCCGGCATCACGAGCATGATCGTGGGTGCCCGCGATATCGGTCAGCTCACTGGAGTGCTGGCCGCCGAAACCCTGGAGTTGCCGCGCGCGATCGCGGCGGCATTGGACGATGTGAGCGCCCGTTCCGAATGATGGCTAGCCTTACCTACATGAAACTGCGTGGTGTGCTGACGGCGATGCTCGCGGCGACGGTACTGACCGGCGTCGTCGCTTGCACCGCGAGCAATCCTGCATCGACTGCCGATTCCGGTGGACCGGTGACGGCTCAGCTCGCTGACCTGGACCCCGTCCCGATCGGGCCCGCACCGACACCGCGGTTGCCGGTGACGGTGAAGTCCTATGACGGCAGCGACGTGACGATCGCCGATACCTCGCGCATCATCGCCGTCGACCGGTACGGCACCCTCGCCCAAACCGTGTGGGCACTGGGTCTGGGCGCGAACCTCGTCGGCCGCAGCACCTCCGCCTCGTTCCCCGCCATCGCGGCCGTGCCCAATGTGGCAGGCGGCAACGGCAGCCTCAGCATCGAAGCGGTCCTGAATCTGCGCCCGTCGGTGTTCCTCACTGATACGACCAGCGCCGCCCCCGCCGTGCGTGAGCAGTTGCGGGCCGCCGGGGTGACCGTGGTCTACTTCGACCCCGATCGCAGCATGGCCGGTGTCGTCCCGCAGATCGAGTCGGTGGCCACCGCACTGGGTGTTCCCGAGGCGGGCAAGCAACTCGGCGCGCGCACCGCCGACGAGATCGCGGCCGCGACAGCTCGCGTGCCGAAGCAGGATCCGCAGCCCACGATCGCCTTCCTCTACCTGCGCAGCGCCGCGATCACCATGATGGCCGGCCGCGGGTCGGGAGCCGATTCGCTGATCACCGCGATCGGCGGCGTCGACGCGGGCACCGCCTCCGGGGTGAACGAGCCGTTCGTGTCCATCACCAGCGAGGCGATGATCGCCGCCGCCCCCGATGTGCTGCTGGTGATGTCGGACGGGCTGAAATCGGTGGGTGGCCTCGACGGGCTGGAGAAGGTGCCCGGCATCGCCCAGACGCCGGCGGGCCGCAACCGGCGCGTGGTCGACATGTCCGACGCGGTGATACTCAGCTTCGGCCCCAATACCGGCCGCGTCGTCTCGGCGCTGTCCGATGCCGTCTACGGCAAATCGGCATGAGCGATGCGCCCGACCTGACCAAGTCTGCGGACGCCCCGCGGATCACCGACGCCACCCCCGATCCCCTGCCGCCCACGACGCACCGGGGCACGCGCGTGACAGTCGTGTTCGCTGTCGCGTTGCTCGCCCTGATCGTGCTGGCCGTGGTCTCGGCCGTGCTCGGACAGGTCCCCACGACGGCCGCCGAGGTGCTGGGCAGTGTGGCCCACCGGATCGGCCTCGATATCGGGCCGATGCCCGCGCATCCGGCCGGTGAGGTGACGCTGTGGGAGGTGCGGTTCCCCCGGGTGGCCCTGGCCGTCCTGGTCGGAGCTTCGTTGGCGACAGCGGGCGCCCTGCTGCAGGGGGTGTTCGCCAATCCGCTCGCCGAACCCGGCGTGATCGGGGTATCGGCGGGTGCCGCGGTCGGGGCGGGCACCGTCATCGTGGTCGGTGGCGCGTTCGTCGCCTCGTGGTCGATCGCGGCCGCGGCCTTCGTCGCGGGATTGATCACCACCGCGCTGGTCTATGTGCTGTCGAGGTCGGGTGGGCGCACCGAGGTGGTCACCTTGATCCTCACCGGTGTCGCGATCAACGCCTTCGCCGGCGGGTTGATCGCGTTGCTGTTGTTCGTCGCCAGCCCCGCCGCCCGGGATCAGATCGTGTTCTGGCAGCTCGGCAGCCTCAACGGCGCCACCTGGCAGTCGGTGGCGGTGGTGGCGGTGCTGGCGTCGGTCGGCATCCTGGCCGCGATCCTCATCGCACCAAGGCTCGATCTGCTCGCACTCGGCGATTCCGCGGCCCGCCACCTCGGCGTCGACGTGGAACGGTTGCGCAGGCAGGTGATCGTGGTGGTCGCCGTGCTCACCGCGGCAGGGGTCGCGTTCAGCGGCATCATCTTGTTCGTGGGGTTGATCGTGCCGCACCTGGTACGCATGATGGTCGGCCCCGGCCACCGGGTGCTCGTGCCGCTCAGCGCGATCGTGGGCGCGGTGATGCTGCTCGGCGCCGACGTCGTGGCCCGCACACTGGTCCACAACGCCGACCTGCCACTGGGCATGCTCACCTCCCTGATCGGCGGCCCGTTCTTCTTCTGGCTGCTGCGCCGCACCCGCGCCCGAGCAGGAGGCTGGGGATGACCGAGATCGACACCGCCGACACCGCACTGCACCGCCGAGCCTCCTGGCGTTCGCTGTTCGCGCGAACCCCTGACGTGCCCGCCCGCCCCGAACTCGGCGCCGTCACCCTGCGTGCCGGCGGGCTCACCGTCCGTCGCGGCACGCGTACCGTCCTCGAAGCTGTCGACTTCCAAGTCGCGGCAGGAGAGATCGTCGCGCTCGTCGGCCCGAACGGTGCGGGCAAGTCCAGCCTGCTCGCCGCCCTCGCCGGGGAGCTCGAACCCAGCGCGGGCACCGTGAAACTCGAAGGCCACGCGCTCTCGCACTGGACCCCGGCCGACATGGCCCGCCGCCGCGCGGTCCTGCCCCAATCCCACGCCGTCGGATTCCCTTTCACCGCCCGCGAGGTCGTCGCCATGGGCCGTGCTCCGTGGCTGCACACCCCTGCCGCCGACAACGACGACGCACTCGTCACCGCGGCACTGGCCGCGACCGATGTCACCCACCTCGCCACGCGCGTCTTCCCGTCACTGTCGGGCGGCGAGCGCGCCCGTGTAGCCCTGGCTCGTGTCCTGGCCCAGGACACCGCCACCCTGTTGCTGGACGAACCGACCGCTGCCCTCGACCTCGGCCATCAGGAGGCCGTCCTTCGCCTGGCCGCCACCCGCGCCGCCGAAGGCGCCGCCGTGGTCGTCGTCGTCCACGACCTCGGCGTGGCCGCCGCCTACGCCGACCGCGTCACCGTCTTGGACGCGGGCCGCGTCGCCGCCGACGGCCACCCCCGCGAGATCCTCACCCGCGAACTGCTCACCACCGTCTACCAGCACCCCGTCGACGTCTTCGATCACCCGACCACCGGCGCCCAACTCGTCCTGCCCGACCGCGGCCGCAACTGACGCACCCCCTGATCGAGCGCGGCCGCCACAGGAGAAGGGCGGTGTCCTCACCTGACCGACTGCAACGGTCGAAGCTGCACACGCGGGTTCTGCACCGGACCACGGTCGCCGGGCGGTTCGTGCCCGGTCGGCAAGCGCACCCGGTAGCGACAGTGAACTTCCACAGTCGCGAGCCGAGGGCAACAAAGATTGCGGCGTGTCTCCTACTCTCGGTCGCGGCGCCACCCCGTTCGAACAGTTGCTCGGGCTGCTACAAATCTTATTGTCCCGCAGAGGAATTGACATGCCGCCTGCACAGCAGAGCTTGACCGGCCTGAGCCGCCGCCGACTGCTGGCAACCGCCGCCGCGGCTACCACACTCAGCGCACTGAGCCTGGGCCGCGCGTCCGCCGGACCGGCGGACGATGCCGACGTCATCGTCGTCGGTGCCGGCCTGGCCGGGCTGGTGGCGACGTCGGAGCTGGTCGCCGCCGGTCGGCGCGTACTGCTGGTGGATCAAGAGCCCGAGACCGGTCTCGGCGGTCAGGCGTTCTGGTCGCTGGGCGGGTTGTTCTTCATCGACTCCCCCGAACAGCGGATCGCCGGGGTCTGGGACTCGCTCGAATTGGCGCGACACGACTGGTTCAACACCGCCGGCTTCGACCGCGGGCCCGACGACCCGCTCGGCGAAGACTACTGGGGCACACGCTGGGCCGAGGCCTACCTGCAGTTCGCGGCCGGGGAGAAGCAATCATGGCTGGCCGGGCTCGGGATGCGCTGGGTCCCTTATGTGGGGTGGGCCGAGCGCGGCGACAGGAGTCCGAACGGACCGGGCAATTCGGTCCCGCGTTTCCATCTGACCCTGGGGACCGGTCCCGGTGTCATGGAACCGTTCGAGAAACTCGTGCGCGACGCGCAGTCCCGCAGCGCGGTCTCGTTCCGGTTCCGCCATCAGGTCGACGGACTCGTCACCACCGGCAATGCCGTCACCGGCGTCCACGGCAGCGTGCTCGAACCCAGCGACGCGGCCCGCGGCACACCCAGTTCCCGCACCGAGATCGGCGAGTTCGAGCTGCACGCCCCGATGGTGATCGTCACCTCCGGCGGCATCGGCGCCAACCACGATCTCGTCCGCCGCAACTGGCCGACCCGCCTCGGCGCACCGCCGGCCCGCATGATCACCGGCGTACCCGCCCACGTCGACGGCCGCATGCTCGCGATCAGCGAAGCGGCCGGCGCCCGGCTGGTCAACCGGGACCGCATGTGGCACTACACCGAAGGGCTCACCAACCACACGCCTATATGGCCCGACCACGGCATTCGCGTGCTCGCCTCACCCTCCTCGATGTGGTTCGATGCCACCGGCCGCCGCTTCCCCTCCCCCGGTATCCCCAGCTACGACACACTCGGCACGCTCGAACTGATCATGCGATCGGGCTACGACTACTCCTGGTTCGTACTGAACAAAAGGATCATCGACAAAGAGTTCGTGCTCTCCGGATCCGAACAGAATCCCGAACTCACCCGCAAAGACATCCCCGGCTACCTCCTCAGCCGCCTGACCAACAGCACACCCCTGCCGACCCAAGCCTTCATCGACCACGGCCCGGACTTCGTGACCGCCAACGCATTGCCAGAGCTCGTCGCGGGCATGAACCGGCTCACCGGCTCGGACCTGATCAACGTCGACGACCTGCACGCGCAGATCTCCCTGCGCGACGAGCAGGTCGACAACCCGAACAGCACCGACCCCCAGATCGTCGGCATCAGAAATTCGCTGGCCTACATCGGCGATGCCCTGGTCCGCACCACCCCGCTGCATCGAATTCTCGACCCCGCAGCCGGTCCCCTCATCGCGATCCGGATGAACATCCTCACCCGAAAAACCCTCGGCGGCTTGCAAACCGATCTCTCCGGCCGCGTTCTCGACGCCACCGGCAATCCCATCACCGGGCTCTACGCCGCGGGCGAGGTCGCGGGCTTCGGTGGCGGCGGTGTCCACGGCTACCGCGCCCTGGAAGGCACCTTTCTCGGCGGCTGCCTGTTCTCCGGCAGGCAAACCGGCCGCGCAGCCGCCCAGGAAAGCGCGTGATCCGACGCTCCCAACCAACCGGCGGCGGGAATTGTCGGTGCCTCGTGCGACGGTAGGTCAACGAATTGCTTACCGGCCGAAGGAGAACGACGTGGCCGATTCCGATGACCGACCCGAGGTAAGGCTGGTCGCTCACTGCCGCCGCTGCCGCGGCTGGCTGCTGTCGGCGAAGTCGATCGCCGAGGGCATCGGCCCCACCTGCGCGATACGCGAACGATCCGAGCAACGCGCCGCGGCCGCGAACGAGTTGACGCTGTTCGACTTAGCGGCCTGAGAGCCGGTCGCCGCGGGGAGAACACTGCTCGACACGCGGATTCGGCGCCGGCCGACGGCCGTGCGCGCCTGAGTAGGCTGAGCGCCGAGGTCATTCGTCCATCGCGGTCACCGTCGCCGGCGACGATCGGTCCACTCGTCGTATGCGAACGTGGCTCGCTCCCATCGCAGAGGAGATCCGATGAGCCCCACCATCGCCAGCGTCGTCATCCCCGTGTCCGATCTGGCAGCGACGAAAGCTGTCTACACCACCCTGTACGGCACACCCCACACCGACGAGGCCTACTACGTCGGCTGGGCAGTGGGCGATGTCCAGATCGGCCTCGACCCCAGCGGTGACGTCGCGGAAGGCCCGGTCGCCTACGCCGGAGTCGATGATGTCGACAAGGCCAGGGCCGCGGCGATCGCCGCGGGCGCGACCGAACGAACCGCCCCGCGCGAAGTCAGCCCCGGCAGCCGCATCTGCGTTCTGGAAGACACCGACGGCAACCCTTTCGGCATCATCGGCAAGTAGCTCACGAGATCGTGGCCATCGTTGCCACGGTCTGTCGCCCGAATTGTTGACCTAAAGGTTTAAAAAATCTATGGTCGAGACATGGCCAGGCCTCAGAACTTCGACACCGACACGGTCCTGGACCGTGCGATGGACCAGTTCTGGACTTACGGCTACGCCAATACCTCCCCCGCGCAGCTCGCCGAGGCCACCGGCATCGGAAAAGGCAGCCTGTACAACACCTTCGGCAGCAAACGCGCCCTGTTCGACCTCGTTCTCGACCGCTACGGCCGATTCGGGGTGGCCATGGCCGAGGACTACATGTCCCGCCCGGGTACCACCCGCGAGTGCCTGCGCGAATACCTGCGCGCCGCAGTCGATCTGGACATGGCCTCCCCGACCCGACGCGGCTGTCTCGCCGTCAACACCGCCACAGAACTCGGCGGCCACGACGCGGCGGCCACGGCGACACTGCGCGACATCGAACAGCGCATCGTCGCCACCCTGGCCGCCCGTATCGACCAGGGCCGCCGCGACGGTGACGTCGATCGCGACGTCGACCCGAATTCGATCGCGGCCCTGCTGTTCACCACCAGCGCGGGCCTGCGCCTCATGGCGAAGACCAACGATGCCGCCCAGCTCTACCGTCTCATCGACGTAGCACTGACGACTTTCTGAATGCCCCACCCCACAACCCCTTTCCGCATGCCCTAATTATTGACCTGTAGTTCAAGAAAGGTACGAGCATGGATCTCGAACTCACCGGAAAAACCGCCGTCGTCACCGGAGCCTCGCGCGGTATCGGTCTCGCCGTCGCCGAAATCCTCGCCACGGAGGGCGTGCGCGTCGTCGGCGCCGCTCGCACGATCACCCCCGAGCTCGACAAGGTCGCGGCCGCGACAGTTGCCGCCGATCTCAGCACCGCACAGGGCGTGACCACCGTCATCGACACCGCACTCGAGGAACTCGGCGGCATCGACATCCTGGTCAACAATGTCGGCGGCGGTGACCCGGATCGACTCACCTTGGCCGGGTTCCTCGACACCACCGACGAGCAGTGGCTGCACTATCTGGATCTCAACCTGTTCAGCGCGATCCGGTTCTCTCGCGCGGCGTTGCCGAGCCTGCTCGAACGTCGCGGCACCATCATCAACGTCTCCTCCATCAACGCGCACCTGCCCGCGGTGGGCCCCGTCGGCTACAGCGAAGCCAAAGCGGCCCTCACCTCCCTCGGCAAACGCCTCAGCGAGGAGTTCGGACCTCAGGGCGTACGGGTCAACACTGTCTCCCCTGGCCCCGTAGGCACCCGGATCTGGCGCGACGAACACCGCATCGGCGCGAAACTAGCTGCCGCCCAGGGTATTTCGCACGAGCAATTGCTCGAGGCGCTGCCCGGCCAGTTCGACATCGCCTCGCGCCGGATCTCCGAACCCGACGAGGTCGCCGCGCTGGTCGCCTTCCTCGCCTCGGCCAAGGCCGCCAACATCCTCGGCGCCGACATGGTGATCGACGGCGGTGTCCTCAAGACGATCTGAGCCATCGCGCGCAGTACCTCGGTATCGGAGCGAGGTACTGCGTGAGAGTGATGTGGTCGTGTACCAGCGGTTCGTAGCGTGAGTCGCATGCCCACAGTCTCGAAAGTCGCCGCCACGATCGCTCTCGCCGGAACGGTCGCCGGTGTCGGAATCGGTGTCAGCTCGGCGGATTTCGCACCGGCGGGACCGGCGCCGCGGGTGGCGGTGATCGGTCTCGGCGGCACCATCGCGGGAACCTCCGATCGGCGCACCGATCTGGAAACCTATCGGCCCGGCACGCGGCCGATCGCCGAACTCGTCGACTCCTTGCGTCCCGAGATCGGTGAGATCGCCGCCGTGTCGACCGAGGACTTCGGGCAGAAGGGATCCGGCGACTACACCGTCACCGACCTCTACGAACTGGCGCGCCTGGTGGAAAGCCGCCTGCGAGATCATGATTCGGTCGTGGTGAGCACCGGTTCGGCCACCATGGAAGAGCTGAGCTACTTCCTCGACCTCACCGTGCGCAGCACGAAGCCGGTGGTCGTGACCGGTGCGATGCGACCGTGGACCGCGATCGGCAGCGACGGGCCGGTCAACCTGTACAACGCGATCCGCCTCGCGGCGAGCAACCGGACCACCTGTTTCGGCACGGTCATCGCCCTCAACGACCAGATCCTGCCAGCCCGCGACGCCACCAAATCCGACTCGACCCGCGTGCACACCTTCACCACCCGCGAATACGGCGACCTCGGCACCATCGACCAGGCCGGAATCCGGCTGCAACGCGCCCCCGCCCGCGTCCAACGCTGCGACGACCCCGCCCGCTGGCTGACCCCGTTCGACCTGACCACGATCAACCGCGACACCCTCCCACGCGTCGACATCGCCCACAGCTACCTCGACGCGCCCGCCGAGTCCGTCTCCGCGGCCGTCGACGCGGGCGCCAAGGGCATCGTGTTCGCGGGCACTCCCTCGCCGAAACAGGCGAGCGCCGCCATGGCGACCAAGGGCGTGGCCCTGGTCGCCACCAACGCCTACGGTTCCGGCGCGATCACCGTCGACCCCGCGATGGGTGTGGTCAGCGGCGGTGACCTCGCGCCCAAGAAGGCACGCCTGCTGCTCCTGCTGGCACTGGCCAGAACCGCCGAGCACGACCAGATCGTGGCCTGGTTCCGCGATTACGGCAATCAGCAGTTCTGAAGCCCGAAGTTGTCCCGCGGCGGCTAGGGAGGAGGCTCGCTCAGTCGGTTGAGGCCGAGTCGTCGCACCATTCGATGGATGAGCGACAATGACAACGCGACGCTGCCCAGCGGCACCAGCACGGCCAGCAGGATGAAGCTCCATAGCGTGGTTTGCGCGTGAGAGGTGAGGATCGTGAAGTTCATTCCGAAGTAGCCTGTGATGAACGAGAGCGGGAGGAAGACAGTCGCGACAATCGTGAGTCCGTTGATCACCACCGCTTGTCGGCCCGCGACCGAGGCGGAGTAATGGCTCAGTGCGTCCTTCGCCTCCTCACGGATTTCTCGAGCGTTCTCCTTCATGCGAGTGACGCGCTTGCGGTGCTGCTCGAGGTGCGCATGGGAGTCAGGGCGCATGCCGGGTAGCCCGTCCAGGTCCGCCGCGATGTCCTCGAGATCGTGCGAGTACCACCCGAACTCCTGGATGCCATCGGTGAGGACGCCCAGCATGTTGACCAGCTCGTCGTGAACTTCTGGCGCGCCGCCTTGGAGCATCTCCAACTGCACCTCGCCGAGGCGGTCGTCGATGGCCAGCAGTAGCGGCTTGAAGCTGTCGATCAAAGAATCCAGGATCAGAAACAACAAGTGTGGGCCTAATTCTCGCCCGTCCTGGTCCTGTTCGGCGTCAATACTTCTGAGGGCCCGACCCAGCGGCTCACAGGCACTCGCGTGAACGGTCAGCAGGAACCGATCCGTCAGGACCATATTCAGGTAGCTGGCGCCCTGCGACGCACGCCAATCGGTGCCGGTGACCCACCGAAGCGACACCACGACGGCGGTCTCGGTCGGGGCGAACCATGATCGCGGTCTACCGTGCGCGACGATGTCCACGAGCTCGGCAGGAAGCTGGAGAGCCCGGCAGAAGTCCGACAGATCCTCGTTTCCCAGGGCCTCGAGGTCGAGCCAGAATGGCGTGTCCGTCGAGAAATGCCGGGCGACGTCGTCCGGAGTCGCTACGCCGTCATGACCTTGCGCATCGACCAAACGAGCGACAGCTGACGACGCAGAACGGTGCGGTGACCTGGACGGATCATTCGGGCTTGCCATCTCTGCTCCTCGAATCGAGCTGCGCGGCTATGCCGAGCCACGTCTGTCGTACACATTTCCGGCGACGAGGCGTGCATACCGGACCTCGAGCAGCGGCTTCTGCGCGAACTCGCGCAGTGCGGTGCGGTGCGGTAACCCTTGACCACTCGACGGGACCCGGGAGGGTCTCGTCTAAATCGTTGACATTTAACACCAACCGGCGATCCGGTGCAGCGAACCACACCGTAGTTCGACAGTTGCGCTTCGAGTGAGGGCCCTTCTCCTCAGACAGCTACCGGCCGCTACAGCTCCGCGAGCCGACACCGTTCGGCGCGCAGGTCGAATCCGCTATTTCCAGATTATTTTCAGCAGGGCCGGGGTGAGCACCATCCGGATGATCGTGGCGTCGATGATCAGCGCCACGATCATCCCGTAGGCGATGTATTTCATCAGCACCAGATCCGAGAACCCGAACGCCCCGGTCACCACGATCAGGATCGCGGCCGCCGAGGTGATCACCCCACCGGTGTGGGCGACGCCGTAGCGGATCGACTCCTCGGCCTCGGCGCCGGCGGCCCGTTTCTCGGCGATGCGCGACAGCAGGAACACCTCGTAGTCGGTGGACAACCCGAAGATCACCGTCACGATCAACGCCACCACCGCGAACATCAATGGTCCCGGTGTGAACTGGAATGTCCCTGCCCCATGGCCTTCGACGAAGATCCAGGTCAGCACGCCCAGGGTCGAGACCAAACTGAGCGCGCTCATCGCGACGGCCTTCACCGCCAGGATCACCGACCGGAACGCCACGATCATCAGCGCCAACGCCGCCGCGATCAGGATCGCCAACAGCAGCGGCAGCCCGTCGATCAACCCGTTGATGCTGTCGCGTTCGAGCGCGGGGATACCCGCGACCATCACCTGCACGCCCGGTGGCGTGGGCAACGAACGCAGCGCGTCGATCACCTGGTCGGCGTCACGTTTGTCGCCGAGCCCGGCGGAGAGCACATTGACGTTGTCCTTGGT
This sequence comes from Nocardia salmonicida NBRC 13393, assembly GCF_001613085.1. Taxonomy (GTDB): domain Bacteria; phylum Actinomycetota; class Actinomycetes; order Mycobacteriales; family Mycobacteriaceae; genus Nocardia; species Nocardia salmonicida. The sequence goes on along the minus strand of NZ_BDBR01000002.1, from coordinate 377,260 downwards.
CGCCGCCGCCGGTTCGAACCGTCCGGTCAGCCCGGGAACCTGATTGGCCTCGAAGCGGATATCGCTGAGTTGCTGGGGCGAGGCGCCGACCACGATCAGCTTCAACGGTTCGGTGCGGAACCCGGGAAACAGGTGGTCGAAGTCTTCCTGGGCCACCCGCGCCGGATTGTCGGCGGCCAGATATTTCTCGCTGATCCCACCGAACTCGATGTGGCGCAACGGAATACTCAGTGCCAGCAGGCCGAGCACGATCGGGATGACCACCGCCCACGGCCTGCGCATCGCCCACTGTGCCAGCCGGGAGAAGAACCCGGCATCGATCTGGGCTTCGGTCTTGCTGCGTGAGAAGCGTTTCCAGCCCAGCCAGTCGATCTTGTGTCCGGCGATGCTCAAGGCGGCGGGCAGGGCGGTCACCGACAACAGCGCCGCCAGCATCACCGCGGAGATGCCGCCGTAGGGCACCGACCGCAGGACCCCGTTGGGGAAGATGAACAGCGCACCGAGGCTCGAGGCGATGATTGCCGCGGAGAACAGCACGGTGCGCCCCGCGGTGGCGACGGTCCGTGCGGTCGCGTCCTCCACGGAGCGACCGGCCGCCAGTTCCTCCCGGAACCGGGTCACCGTGAACAGCCCGTAGTCGATCGCAAGGCCGAGCGCGACCAACGTCATCACCGCGCTGGCGAACACGTTGACCTCGATCTGGGCGGTGAGTACCCGCAGGATCCCGGAGGTGCCCAGGATGGTGAGTCCGCCGATCAGCACCGGCAGCAGTGCGCCGATCACCCCGCCGAACACGAAGTACAGCAGGATGGCCACGATCGGCAAGGCGATGATCTCGGCGCGCTTGATGTCGTGCTGCATCCCGATATTGATGCCCTCGACCACCGGCTGCAGCCCCGCCAGCTGCACCGTCGTGCCACCGGGCCCGGCGCCGGGTACACCGGCGTTCAGGTGTGGTTTCAACGCGAGATAGTTGTTGACCGTCGCGGTCCCGCCGCCGCCTGCCAGCCCGATGCTGGCGAACGCGTGCTGTTTGGTCGGGTCGGAGGCATTCGCCGAGAACGGGCTGTCCCAGTAGCTGTCGATCTTGTGGATCCGCTCGCCGTACTGCTTGCGCAGGTCGGCCAGTGCCGCTGTCACCGGGCCGCGCACGGCGGGATCGTCGACGGTGGTGCCGGGTGGGGCGGTGTAAATGACGATCAGGTCGCCGTCGGTATCGCGCCCGAAGGTGTCGTCGGCCAGCTTCGACGCCGCCACCGACTGGCTCGACTCGTCGAACCAGCCCTCCTGGGTGTAGCGGTCGGCCAGGTCACGCCCGAACCACCCCGAGGCGAGCACGGTGATCACGAAGAAGCCGAGCACGAGGAACCGGTGGCGGTAGACGAACCTGCCCCACCGCACGGATCGAGATTCGCGCATCTCAGCCGCAGGCGGCGGTGCGATAGTCGGCCGAGCGCAGGATGCCGCACAGGTCGGTGCGCGAGATCTTCCACTTACCGTCGAGCAGCACGAAATGCACGATGGTGGTGCGCACGTTGGTCCCCGAACCGTCCTTGTCCAGTCGCATGGTCGCGGTGAGTGTGCCGTCACGGTTGTCGAAGACCGGGTCGACGACGCCGTACACCGCGTGGGGGTTGTCGCGCAGCGCCTTGTACATGTCGGGGATGGCGTCGGAGAACGCCGCGCCGTCCTCGATCAGTTCGGTGCGTTCGACATCGGGCAGGCTCGGGTCGAGCGCGCGTTTGATCTGCGCGTCGAGCTCTTGGGCGTTCGGCAGCGGCACCTTGGCCTTGCTGACCGAGGTCGCGACGGAGGAGGCGAGGGAAGCGTTGGCCGAAGACCGTGCGGCGTCGACCGAGGCCTCGTCGGTGGTTCCCCCGCACGCGGCGAGGGCGACGAGGGCCGTGAGGCAGGCGGTGGCCGCAGCGGCCCTGGCGGAAAGTGTGGAAGGCATCACCATCTACATACCATCAATGACTGCACTGATCCGTCCCAGGATGGCGCGAACTGTGGAGATCTCACTGGAAGCGGGCGCCTCGACCGGGTCGGCGTCAGGGAGCAGATCGCGCACGAAGGCGCTGACGCTGCGTTCGTCGCCGAGGTCGATGTCGGTCACCTGAGCCTGCGCCTGGGCCACCACGTCGTCGGATCCGGGTACCGCATCGCCGAGGTCGGCGCGGTAGATCTGCACGGTCAGCGTGGCGCGGTGGGTGCGGAAGGCGAAGGGACGGCCGTCGTCGGTGGTGCCGAAGCCGTGGGCGAACGGTCCGACGGAGATGTCATCGATGCCGAAACCCGCCTGTGTCCGGTCGGTCATCGTGGGGATCTCCTGCCGGTGTGTGGCAATCAATTAGTCGACGCGTCAACAGTAACGCGCGTCACCGACACCTCCGACGCGAGCACCCGGTCGAAGCTACTGGTGAGTCATCATGGTCAGATGGTGATCAAGGGAGTCACCTCGTGCGGATTGAAGGAGTTCGGTGCATGCGCCCTCGTGGCTCGGTCGCCTCTGCGTTGGTCGGCGCGGCGGTTTTGGTGTTGTTGACCGGGTGCAGCGGTGAGGACGGCGGTTCCGATGTCCCGACCAGGGCCCCGGCCACCGCAGCGGTTTCTCCCGCTACCGCGAACCCGGTCGGTCAGGTCTTCCCGGCGGCGCCGACGAAAGCTCTGCTCGCCGAGAGCTCGACCGGCCGCCTCGCCGCCCTGGACGCCGCGGGCACCGCACTCGCGCTGATCGACCCCGCCGCACCGACCACCCCGCGCACGGTCGGCCTCCCCGCCGTCGGCGCGTCGCTGTCGCAAGGCAAGCCGGGCGAAGTGCTCGTCGCCGCCCCCGACCGGGTATTGCGGGTCGACGTGACCACCGGCGCGCTCACCGAGACCCCCGTCGACGGCGACGTGCACAGCGTGCGAACTCGCACCGACGGCACCCTCGTGGTCGGTACCGCCGACGGCACCGTGCGCGAACTGACCGCCGACGGCGCGGTCACCCGCACGATCACCGGCCTGGTCTCCGCCGACGAGATCGCGTTGACCGGTGAGAACATCACCGTCCTCGATCGCAAGCAGACCGCCGTTGTCGCCGTGGGGCAGGAAGCCCTCGGCCTGATGCTGCGTGCGGGCGACGGCGCCACCAACGCCATCGCCGACCAGCACGGCCGCATCATCGTGGCCGACACCACGGGCGGCGAACTGCTCGTCTACTCGGCCGGTCCGCTCGTGCTGCGCCAGCGTTTCCCGGTATCATCATCGCCTTACGCGCTCGCCTACGACCCGCGTTCGGACACGGTCTGGGTGAGTTGCACGCAGAGCAACGAGGTCGTCGGCTACGACCTGTCGACCGGCATCGGCGTCGAGGTGGCCAGGCTCGCGACGCTGCGCCAGCCCGACGCGATGACCGTCGACGAACGCACCGGCGACCTGTTCGTGGCCTCGGCTGTGGGTGATGGCCTCCAGCGGATCGGCGCGGACGAGCGGAAGAGAGGGCAGTGATGGCTACAGCTCCCAAGCCTCGCAGTTCGCGCTCGGCGATACCGCCGAGCTGGGAAACCAGCAACGACGACTACGAATACGTGCCCCTGCGGCTGCCACCGGAGGTCAACCGGGTCACCGCCTCGATGCGACTGGCCATCCAGGCCGAATTCGGTGGCTGGGAGTTGTCCCGGGTGCGTGCCTACACCGACGGCAGTCGCCGGGTGCTGTTGCGCCGCCGCAAGAACGCCGTCCTGCCTGTGCCCGAACCCGGATTGTGAGCCGACCATGTACGCCCTCCTGTTACGCCTGATGTTCCTGATCCCGCCGGAGCGAGTGCATCACCTGGTGTTCGCCGCGTTGCGTTTCGCCACCTGGTTCCCACCGACCCGCTGGCTGGCGCGCAAGCTCACCGTGGTCGAGGACCCGATCCTGGCCACCACCGCGTTCGGTGTCGCCTTCCCCGCGCCGTTGGGTCTTGCCGCCGGTTTCGACAAGAACGCCGACGGCGCGAATGCCTGGGGCACACTGGGTTTCGGTTTCGCCGAGATCGGCACCGTCACCGCCCACGCTCAGCCCGGCAACCCCACCCCGCGCCTGTTCCGGCTGCCCGCCGACCACGCCCTGATCAACCGGATGGGGTTCAACAATCACGGTGCCGCAGCCGCGGCCGCCCGCCTGCACGGTGCGCACCCCACCGTCCCGATCGGTGCGAACATCGGCAAGACCAAGATCACCGAACCCGATGCCGCCGCGGGCGATTACGCGACCAGCGCCCGACTACTCGGCCCGCTCGCGGACTTCGTCGTGGTCAACGTGTCCTCGCCCAACACCCCCGGCCTGCGTGACCTGCAAGCCGTCCAATCGCTGCGCCCGATCCTGCAGGCCGTGCTCGACAGTGTCTCGGTGCCGGTCCTGGTGAAGATCGCCCCCGACCTGTCCGACGACGACATCGACGCCGTCGCCGACCTCGCGGTCGAACTGGGTCTGGCCGGCATCGTCGCCACCAACACCACCATCCGCCGCGACGGCCTGCACACCCCGGCCCCCGAGGTCGAAGCCATGGGTGCGGGCGGGCTGTCCGGCGCCCCCGTGGCCGAACGGTCCCTGGAAGTCCTGCGCCGCCTCTACACCCGCGTCGGCGACCAGGTGGTCCTGATCTCCGTCGGCGGCATCGAAACACCGGAGCAGGCCTGGGCCCGCATCCTTGCCGGGGCCACCCTGCTGCAGGGCTACACCGGCTTCATCTACGGCGGCCCTTTCTGGACCACCCGCATCCACCGTGGCATCGCGGCCAACCTGCGCGCGGGTGGCTACGCCCGGCTGTCCGAGGCGGTCGGCGCCGAACACCGTACCCACTCGGTCTGAGATCTCAGCCGTAGTACGCCTGGGGCGACCGATCCTCGTGCATCGGTCGCGCCGGGCGTAGCCGGGACAACGGCGCCGGTGGATCGTGGAACGACTCCCCCGCGGCCGGGTCGTCGCCGCGTTGGCGGGCGTCGATGCGCTTGGCGAGCTTGATCAGAGCCTGTTGCCAGATGATGCCGAGCAGGTCGGCGCGGGCACTGATCTCAGCGTGGGCGATTCGGTCGTGCACCGCGTCCGGATCGCTGACGAGTTCATCGAGTTCCATGCCCGCCCAGGCTTGCTCACGACTGAGGGTGTACTCGGGCAACCAGCTCAAACGCCAGCCGCCGGTGTCGGTTCGCTGGGCGAATTCCGGTGTGCGGTCGCTGCGTAACGTGTCGTCGGTGCCATGAATAACCATCGTGGACCTGCCTTCCCCGGTGGGGGCGCTGCGCCCTCCCCGAGCGTCTGGCGGGGCATCTACTCCCCGTAATCCAGTGTGGCATTTGCCATTTGTCTTGGTCAATTGCCATTGTTAGTAGGTAATTGCCAGATTTCGGGCGTGGCAAACCCGGCAATGTGGCGATCGCGGTGCGGCGTCCGCCCCGATCGAGTGCGCGGTGGCGTCGAGAAGTTGACGGGAGGCAGCATGTCGATGGTTCCCCAGGATGCCCGCGTCGCCGCGATCCGCAGCATCCTGGCCAGGCTGGGCAAGTACGCGGGCTTGAACGCAGAACGCTTGCGCCACACCGAGATCGACGCCGCGCCGCTGCTGGAGCTGCTGTCGGTACGCCGACACGCCCGCCGCACCGGGGTCTCCGTCGAGGCATCGATCCTGCCCGTGGTGCGTGAGGTCACGCAGTGGCTGGCACCGACGGACCGGCTGATCGTGGATGCGGCGCTCTCGCTGGGGCTGTTCCGGGACCGGTCTGGCGTGGGTATCGATATCGAACGCCTGTATGCAGATAACCTCGGGGAACGTCGAGAGGCCTTGACCGAGCAGTGGGTTGCCCTGCACACCCTGCTCGATGTCGACCCCGTTCCCGAAGCTCCCACGGTCAAGCGGTTGCGCACGGTCTCCGAACACAGCGCCTTCACCGCGCTGGCCGGGCTGCTCGCCACCGATTCCGGCTATCCCATGGCCGCGCCGTCGGCCACACAGCCCACCGCCGCGCCCGACCGGCACGGTGTCGTCACGGTCTTCGGCGACGCCGTCATCGATCATCTCTACCGGGTCGACACCTTCCCCGATGCCGACAACGCCGCCGGCGGCACCTTCACCGGCCACCCCGGTGGCAAAGGGCTCAACCGGGCCGTCGCCGCGGCCCGCCTGGGCGTCGGCGTGCACCTGGCCTGTGCGGTCGGCGGTGACGAATACGGTCGCCGCATCCTCGAATTCATCGAAGCCGAAGGGGTGCACCTCGACCTGGTCAAGGTTGTGCCGTTCGCGACGTCGCTGGTGACCGCGGTGGTGATCACCCCCAACGGCGAGACCCGCATCATCGGCTGCCGCGACAGCCGCGTCCAACTCCAGGACGAAGACCTGCACCGCCCGGAACTGCGCGCCGCGCTGGAAGCCTCCGACGCGGTGATCCTGAGCTTCGAACCACCGCCCTCGGTGATCGAGCAGGTGCTGTCGGTGGTGTCGCAGATGCGGCCCAAGCCGCCCGTCATCGTGTGCCCGACGCCGTCGATGCCGGTGCCGCAGAGCCTCTACCAGTACCTGGGCGCGGTCGACTATCTCGTCGGCGCCGCCGCGGATCTGGACGCGCTGCTGCCCGATGTGCCCGCCGAATCCGCCGACGACATCGCCCGGCTGCTGCGCGGGCTCGGCGTCGGCACCGTCTGCACGGTCGAGAACTTCCGCTGCGTCGTCGCCTCCGACACGGTCGAGACCGTGATCGACTACTTCCCGCAGGTGCTCAAAGCCTCGGTCGGGGCCGCCGCCGCCTTTACCGGGGCGCTGGCCTATCGGCTCGTCAATTCCCGAACCCCGCTCACCGCAACCGATTACGTGTGGGCGACCGCGGCGATGATTCCCACCCAGAATCTGGGGGCGGTGGCGGTGTCGATGCCCGGTGTCGCCGAGATCGACCGCATCGTGCGGCTGTACGCGCCGTCGGCCTGATCCGGGGGTAAAGTCGCGCCGTCGAGGCTCGTCCCTGTCCGGTATCGCCTGTCCACGCACGGAGGATCGTTGACCATTCTGTCGTTCGGCAGTGCCAGGACCGGGCGTGCCGGTGCCGACACCGCACACCGGCTGGGTCGCCACGGCGCACAACTGCCGATCCGGGTCATCGAGATCCCCGACCCCCGCGACGGTGGACACCTGCTCGTCTTCGGTGACCCCCGCGACGGCTGCCTGGTTCGAGTGCATTCGCGCTGCCTCTACGGCGAGGGCCTGGGTTCCGACGACTGCGATTGCGGCGGTGAACTCACCGAGTCGATGGACCGCATCCAGGCCGAGGGCGCCGGTGTTCTCGTCTACCTCGAACAGGAGGGACGCGGGGCCGGCTTGATCTGGAAAGCTCGTGGCTATCGCGAAAGCGAGCAGTCCGGCGCCGACACCTTCGACAGTTATCGAAGCCTCGGCCTCGACGCCGACACCCGCCGCTACGAGCCCGCCGCGCGCGCACTGCGCGAGCTCGATCTCACCCGGGTCCGGTTGCTCACCAACAACCCCGACAAGTGCCGGGCACTGACCGAGGCCGGGATCACTGTCGAGCCCATCGCCCTCACCATCGCCTTGCAATCCTCGCGCGGCAGGCAATACCTGCAGGCCAAACGACGCCAACGTCAGCACACCATCCCCGCCGATCCGCTCGCCGACGACGAGCGATCGGCGCGGGTGCGGTCGTGGTGGCGGCTACGGGCTCGCCGGTAACCGTCCTCACGATCCCGTATGTCCGGTTACGATAAGTGAGCCACGCCACTGCTGACGTCTCCATCTCGAGATAACGAGATGGTTTCACTCGCATCGGCTCGGTATCCAGCTCGGCCTATGGGAACAAGGGATATGACTGACATCGGTTTCGCGCACGCATCCGGGGTCACGGTGCACACCGTGCCCGCCGCCTTCCAGCAAACCGCCGCGTTGCGGCCCGACCAAATCGCCTTGCGCACGGTCGGTGGCACCCAGGAGATCACCTGGGCCGAGTATGCGACGAGGGTGCGCGCGCTGGCCGCGGGGTTGGCCAAGCTCGGTGTGCGCCGTGGCGACACGGTCGGCATCATGCTCACCAACCGTCCCGAGTTCAACCTGATCGACACCGCGGCCCTGCACCTGGGCGCCGTGCCGTTCTCGGTGTACAACACCAGTTCCACCGACCAGATCGCGCACGTGTTCGCCAATGCGGGCAACAAGGTGGTCATCACCGAGCAGGCGTTCCTCGACACCCTGCGCGCGTCGGGGACCTCGGTCGAGCACACGGTCGTGGTCGACGGCACCGCCGAGGGCACCGTCACCTTGGCTCAGCTCGAATCCGATCCCGAACCGGACTTCGATTTCGACGCGGCCTGGCAGGCGGTGCAGTCCGGCGATTTGGCCACCTTGATCTACACCTCCGGCACCACCGGCCCGTCCAAGGGTGTCGAGCTCACCCAGAGCAATGTGATCGCCCAGGTCGCCGGCCTGGTCTCGGGTCCGCTGCCGGTCGGTTTCGACGACCGTGCCGTGTCGTATCTGCCCGCCGCCCACGTCGCCGACCGCATCTCCGCGCACGCGATGAGCCTGCTCACCGGCATCCAGATCACCACTGTCGCCGACCCGCGTGAGATCGCCGCCGCCCTGCCCGATGCCCGACCGACGGTGTTCTTCGGCGTGCCGCGGGTGTGGCAGAAGATCAAGGCCGGTATCGAGAACAAACTCGCCGTCGAGCCGAGCCCGGTCAAGAAGGCGCTCGCGAACTGGGCGATCGGTGTCGGTGTCGCGCAGGCCAAGGCGAAGCTGGCCGGTGAGAGCTCGCTGCTGCTCGGGGTACAGCACAAGATCGCGGACGCGCTGGTGCTGTCCAAGCTGCGCGAGGCGCTCGGATTCGCCGAGCTGAAGGTCGCCGCGTCCGGTGCCGCGCCGGTACCGCCGGAAACCCTCGAATACTTCCTCGGCCTCGGCTTCGCCGTGAGCGAGGTGTGGGGGATGTCCGAAACCGCGGGCGTGGGCACCTTCACCGAGATCGACAAGCCGCGCCCCGGCTCGGTCGGACGCGTCATGGACGGTGTGGAGCTACGTCTGGACGCCGACGGCGAGGTCCTCATCCGTGGCCCGATCATCACCCCCGGCTACCGCAACATGCCCGACAAGACCGCCGAGGCGATCGACGACGCGGGCTGGCTGCACACCGGTGATATCGGCACCCTCGACGCCGACGGCTATCTGCGCATCGTCGATCGCAAGAAAGAACTCATCATCAGTGAAGCGGGCAAGAACATCGCCCCCTCCAATATCGAGAACGCCATGAAGGCGGCCTCGTCGATGATCGGCCAGGCCGTCGCGATCGGCGAGGCCCGCCCCTACATCACCGCCCTGATCATGCTCGATCCCGATGTCGCGGCGCTGCGCGCCAAGGACTTCGGCGCCACCGACGCCACCCACGCGGAGCTGGCCCGGCGCAAGGAGATCGTCGACGAGGTCAAAGAAGCGGTGCTGGCGGGCAACCGCAAGCTCTCCCGGGTGGAGCAGATCAAGCGTTTCGTGATCGTGGAGAACCTGTGGGAGCCCGGCGGTGACGAGCTGACCCCGAAGATGTCGCTCAAGCGCACCCCGATCTCGAACAAGTACGCCGAGACCATCACCCAGCTCTACGCCGCGACCCCGCCCGAGCATGTCGTCAACGTGAAGTAGTGACGAAAACAGCGGTGGCCCTGGAAGTCTCAGGGCCACCGCTGTTGTGTGTTGTCAGTTCTGTTCGTAGGTGCCGATCAGGGTGGCCCTGGCCAGGGTGTGGGAGAACAGGTTGAACCCGAGATAGGCGGGCGACGCGTCGGTTCCGACCTCGAGTGCGGGGACGTCGACGGCGTGTACGACCACGAAATACCGGTGCGGCCCATGGCCTTTCGGCGGTGCCGCGCCGACGAAGCCGGGAAAACCACCGTCGTTGCGCAAGCTCACCGCACCGGCGGGCAGGTTCCCGCCTTCGCTACCCGCGCCGGCATCGAGGGTGGTGACCGACGCCGGAATATTGGCCACGGCCCAATGCCAGAACCCGGACGCGGTCGGTGCGTCGGGGTCATACACCGTCACCGCGAAACTCTGGGTGCCCTCGGGGAATCCCGACCAGCTCAGCTGCGGCGAGATGTCCTTGCCGCCTGATCCGAAGACCCCCGACACCTGATCGTTGGCCAACGGCTGACCGTCGGTGATATCGGCCGAAGTGACGGTGAACGACGGCACCGTCGGCAGCGCGTCATACGGGTTGTAGCTCATAAAGGACCTTTCCAGTCGAGGTCAGCTGTGCAGAAGGAAGTGTTCCAGCACCCGGGTGCCGAATTCCAGTGATTGCACCGGAACCCGCTCGTCCACCCCGTGGAACAGGGCAGTGAAGTCCAGCTCGGGCGGCAACTGCAGCGGCGCGAAGCCGAAGCAGCGGATTCCCAAGCGCGCGAACGCTTTCGCGTCGGTGCCGCCGGAGAGCATGTAGGGCACGGTGCGCCCGTTGGCGTCGTGGGCCAGCACCGCGTCGTTCATGGCGTCGACGAGGTGGCCGTCGAACGTGGTCTCGTAGGAGTCGAGCTTGGTGATCCATTCCCGCTCCACGTCGGGTCCGATCAGCTCGTCGACCTCGCGTTCGAACGCGGCCTGCCGCCCCGGCACCACCCGGCAGTCGATCACGGCCTCGGCGGTCTGCGGGATGACGTTGGCCTTGTATCCGGCCTGCAGCATGGTCGGGTTCGCGGTGTCGCGCAGGGTGGCGCCGATGATGCGCGAGATGGTGCCCAGTTTGGCGAGCTGGCCTTCGATATCGGGTCCGTGCGGGTCGAATGCGAGCCCGCTCTCCTCGCTCACCGCGGCGAGGAATTCGGCCACCGAATCCGAGAGCACCACCGGGAAGGTGTGGCGGCCCAGGCGCGCGACGGCTTCGGCGAGGATGGTGACGGCGTTGTCCTCGTGCAGGAACGATCCGTGTCCGGCGCGGGCCTTGGCGCGCAACCGCATCCAGCCCAGGCCCTTCTCCGCGGTCTCGACCAGGTAGAGCCTGCGTTCGGTGCCGTCGGGGCGTGGCACGGTCAGGGAGAACCCGCCGACCTCACCGACCGCCTCGGTGACACCGTCGAACAGGTCGGGCCGGTTGTCGGCCAGCCATTGCGAGCCCCATTTGCCGCCGTTCTCCTCGTCGGCCAGGAACGCGAACACCAGATCCCGTGGCGGGACCGTGCCTTCGGCTTTGAACTGGCGGGCCAGGGCGAGCGTCATCCCGACCATGTCCTTCATATCGATCGCGCCGCGCCCCCACACGTACCCGTCGCGCACCGCACCCGAGAACGGGTGCACGCTCCAGTCGGCGGCCTCGGCCGGTACCACGTCGAGGTGCCCGTGGATCATCAGCGCACCGCGGCTGGAATCGGCGCCCTTCAACCGTGCGAACACGTTTCCGCGTCCGGGCGCACCCGACTCGACGTATTCGGTCTCGTAGCCGACCTCGTGCAGTTGCTGCGCCACCCACTCGGCGCACTCCTTCTCACCTTTGGTGGTGGCCAGCTCGCCGGTGTTGGAGGTGTCGAACTGGATCAGCTTGCTGACCAGCTCCACCACCTCGTCCTCCGCGCGGGACCGCCCGTTCGAACCAGAATTCTCGCCAGATGCCGACACGCCCCCTTTCCTACCACCATGCGCGCACCTCTCGCGCCACCTGCCCTGCTCGCAACGCTTGCGTCGCTGCTCGCTGCGACAGACTCGGGGTGAGCAGAACTCCGCCGGATCCGCCTTCGCGGCCGCCGTCAATGGAGGACGAATTCGCCTGCGTCCCCGTCGCGTGCTTGGCTGGCGCGGTGAGAGCGCAGATTGTTCGGGGCGGTGTCCGCCTGGTGGCAGCGGCGGCGACGCTGGCCGCGGCCGCGGGGGTGGCCTTGCATTTCACCCGGTGGCCGGCCGAACCACTGGTCCTGGCAGCTTCGGGGGCGCCCTATCTGATGGGCGGTGCGGTACTCGGCATCGTCGGTTTCGCGGCGACCAGGCAGTGGATCGCGACCGGGGTGGCAGTGGTGGTGGCGGGCGCGGGGATCACGACCCAGGTGCCGCTGTATGTGGCCCAGACCGGTGGTGACGGGCAGCCGATCATGGCGATGCAGGCCAATCTGCTTTTCGACGGTGCTGATCCGAGCGCGCTCGTCGACCAGGTGCAGGCCCGTGACATCGCGATTCTCACCGTCAACGAGCTCACCCGCCCGGCCGTCGAGGCCCTGTCCGGTGCCGGTTTGGACCGACTGCTGCCATACCGGTACCTCGCTCCGGGTCAGACGGCCAGCGGCACCGGCATCTGGAGCCGATTCCCGTTGTCGGACACCGTGGAATACGACGGCTATGTCCTCAACCAGATCTCGGCGACCGCCACCGTCCCCGAGATCGGACCGGTCGCGGTCTACGCCTTCCACCCGGTCCCGCCCGTTTACGACACCGGCGTCTGGGCCGACGAACTCACCCGCCTCCACGAAATCCTGCGCCGGTCCCCCACTGACCGCCCCGCGATCGTCGGTGGCGATTTCAACGCCACCTATGACCATGCCCGTTTCCGCGCCATGGCATCCGGGCGTTTCGCCGATGCCGCGGTCCAAGCCGGTGCGGGGCACCTGGTCACCTACCCGACCGACAAGGCCATTCCACCGCTGGTGGGCATCGACCATTTCCTGCTCGCGAAGGCGCGGGCCACCAGTGTCGAAACGGTCGCCCTTCCCGGCGCCGATCACCGAGCGCTGGTTGCCCGGATCGTCCTCACAGCTGACCGTTAGACACCCGGTATTCGGCTGTCGCAGAGCACTTTTCCTCGCGAGGGAGACGACCCGGCGCACCGTGGTGGGGCGGTCACCACTATCGTTCGGCGCTACGTTCGGCCAAGCGCACTCGCCACTGTTCCATCGCCTGCCGCAGTGCCGCGCCGACGATGGCGACGAACTCGGCGGATTGTTCGAAGCGGGCACCGGCGGGAGTGTCGGGCCCGAGGATCTCGACTCCGCGCCGGGTCATGGCGGACAACGAGTTCTGCATCTGGACCGAGGCGACGAGGTTGCGTAGCCAGATGTCGTCGTCGACGAGGTACCGTTCGCGCCGTTCGCCGGGGACCAGCTCTCGTCGCAGCATGCCCTGCTGTTCGAGGAAGGCGACCGCGTTCGAGATCGAGGCGGGGCTCACGCGTAGTCGCGCGACCAACTCGGCGGCCGTGAGCGCCCCGGAGTCGGTGATCTGCAGGCAGGCGAGCACTCTGGCTTCCATCCGGGGCAGACCCTGTTCGATGAGTAGAGCGGTGAACGACTCGGTGAAGTCGGCGACCGCGCGGGGGTCGCGCCCGTAGCCGGCGTGGGGAATCGGTGGCGTTGCGGGCTGGGTCTGCTTGTGGCGGCGTGCGCGCTGTTGGGTGGCTGCCTGCGCGCGTTCGGCGCGGTAGTCGTCGGGGCCGCCGTTGCGGGTGACCTCGCGCATGATCGTCGAGGCGGGGCGCTCCAGCTTCCGCCCGATCTCGGCGTAGCCGAGTCCTTCCGCGAGTCCCGCGGCGATGCGCTGACGGTCCGCGTCGGTGAGTCTGCCTCCGGGCATCGCTCCTGGTCACCTCTCTGTCGACCGGTACGGAGCGGGTGGCCCGCACCACGCCCAGTATGCATTCACCGTCAGTTCATTGCAAAGCTCACGGGCGGATACTCATTGCATTCACGCCCATAGTCATTGCACTACCGGCAGCATTGCTAGCTCTATCAGGCTTTTCGCTAATATTTACCGTTGACAGATTAGTGAACGCAATCTACGGTTTAGCCATCAGTAAAACCCGAACATCGCAACGCAAGGACATGGCAATGACTTCCTCGAACCCCACCAGTGCCGCCACCGCCCCCTGGACCGGGATGGTGCCGATCGACGACACCGAACTGGCCCTCACCGACACCGGCGGCGCCGGCACCCCGGTCGTCTACCTCAACGGCCAGTTCGCCACCCAGGGCTACTGGCGTCGGGTCATCGCCGACCTCGGCCCCGGCTACCGTCACATCACCTTCGACGAGCGGGCCCGGGGCAAGTCGAAGAAGTCGGCCGACTACTGCTTCGACACCTGCGTGCGTGACATCGACGCCGTCCTCGCGGCCAGGGGGATCACCGAGAAGCCGATCCTGGTCGGCTGGTCCTACGGCGCCTACCTCGGGGCGCACTGGGCCAGCCGTCATCCCGACAGCACGCGCGGCGCGGTCCTCGTCGACGGCGCGTTCCCCTACGACTGGCTCGACGAGGCGATGGAGCTGCGGATTCGCAAGCTGTTCAAGCGTTTGAGCTGGGTGTTGCCGTTGGCTCGCCCGACGGGTCTCGCACCCCGGTTGACCGCGCAGCAGCAGGCCGACAGCAATATCGAACTCGGCAAGCTCTCCAGCGTCGCCGCACTGAGCCCGGTACTCGATGCCACCACCGCCCCGGTGCGCTACGTGGTCGCTTCGGGAACCTCGTTCGGCAGCCGTGGCGGCGAGCAGGAGAAGATCCGCGCCGGCCTCGACGCGGTACTCGACCGCAACCCCAACATCCGTATCAGCGCCAAGGTCGCCAGCAACCACGGTGCGATCCTGCGCAAGGACTTCCGCGCCATCGCCGACGCGGTCCGCGAGATCGAGACCATCACCTCGACGACCCCCTGACCCAGGACTCGCGGAGCGAACCGCCATGCCCTTCGACCCCATGTGACCCACATCACAGATTGATGCTGTCAGGATTTCGGCGGCTGTCTCGTTCAGAAACCACGCGAACCAGACAGGAGCCACTCATGAAGCACCGCATCGTCGTCCTCGGGGCCGGTTACGCCGGGGCCTTCTCCGCCGGACTACTGGCCCGCCGACTCCATTCCGACGACTTCGAGATCACTGTCGTCAACGCCGACCCCGATTTCGCCGAGCGGTTGCGCAATCATCAGCTCGCCGCCGGGCAGGATCTGCCCCGGCGGCCGCTGGTGGAAGTGTTCGCGGGCACCGGAATCCGGCTTCACGTAGCGCGGGTGACCGGCGTCGACGTCGAGCACCGGACTGTCACGGTCGCCGACAGCGAAGGCATCGACACACTCCAATATGACACCCTGCTCTACTCGCTCGGCAGTACCGCCGACATCCACAGTGCCGTCGGCGCGGTCGAGCATGCCTTCCATGTGGCATCGCGCCCGGCGGCGCTGCGGTTGCGTGCCCGCCTGGACGAGCTGGGCGCGAGGGCGAAGGTCCTGGTGGTCGGCGGCAATCTGACCGCGATCGAGGCGGCCACCGAGATCGCCGAATCTCATCCCGAGCTGGCGGTCGGACTCGTCACCCGCGGTGAGCTCGGCGGTTGGCTGGGCGACAAGGCCCGCGGCCACCTGCTCGCTGCCTTCGACCGGCTCGGCATCACGGTCGACGAGAACACCACCATCGAGCGGGTCGAGGCCGCGGGCGCCGTGGCCGCCGACGGCACCGTTTTCGCCGCCGACGCGACGGTGTGGGCCGCCGGTTTCGCCGTGCAGCCGATCGCCGTGGCCAGCGGTCTGGCGGTGGAGCCCAACGGACAGATCACCGTCGACCGGCAGATGCGCTCGGTCTCGCACCCCGATGTCTATGTCGCCGGTGACAGCGCCTTCGTCATCGGCGACAACGGTTTGCCGTTGCCGATGTCGTGCGCTTCCGCGGGATTCACCAGCATGCAGGCCACGGCCACGATCGTCGGGGACCTGACCGGGCGCACGATCTCGACGACCTCGCTGTCGTATGTGGGCAACCACATCAGCCTCGGCCGCAAGGACGGGATCTTCCAGGTGGTCGATGGTGAGGCGCGATCGAAGTCGTGGGCCCTGCGTGGGCGCACGGCCGCCCGCCTCAAAGCCGCGATCCTCGGGGTCAACCCGTGGAGCCTGAGCCATCCGACCTTCGGCATGCCGAGTCGGCGGTACCGCGCGAACACCGATCGACCCCACGACGTGCTCGCGACCTAGAGTCGTGCTCATGGACACTGCCACCGTGGCGCGTTTCGAGGCCAGCCGTCACCGGCTGGCCTCGATCGCCTACCGTCTGCTCGGCTCGGCCGCCGACGCCGAGGACACGGTCCAGGACGCGTTCCTGCGGTGGCAGGCCGCCGATCGCGACTACGTCGAGGTGCCGGAGGCGTGGCTGACCAAGATCGTCACCAACCTCGCGCTGGACCGGCTCCGTTCGGCGAAGACGCGCCACGAGCGCGCGGTCGGCACCTGGATGCCCGAACCGCTGCTCGACGGTGACCCGATGCTCGGCCCCGCCGACACCGTCGAGCAGCGCGAATCGGTGACCCTGGCGGTGCTGACGCTCATGGAAAGGCTCTCACCGACCGAGCGCGCGGTGTATGTGCTGCACGAGGCCTTCGCGTACCGGCATGCCGAGATCGCCGAGATCCTCGACCTCACCGTCTCCGCGAGTCAGCAACACCTCCACCGTGCCCGTGGGCGAATCACCGTCGCGCGCACCGGTACCGATCTCGATCACAGCGCCGCGCGTCGCGTCGTCGAAGAGTTCGTCGAGGCCGCCACCTCGGGTCGCACCGATCGGCTGATCGCGCTCCTGACCGACGATGCGACCGGGATCTCCGACGGTGTCGGGGGGCTGGCCACCAAGCTGATCCGGTACGCGAGCCCGCAGCGCCTGGCCGGCGCGGTGCGGGCCGGGTTCGCACCGACGGAAGCCAAGCGCCGCCTCGCCGGTGGCTCACCCTCGATCCATGCCGTCGTGGTCAACGGCTGCCCGGCCGTGCTCGTCACCCTCGGCGATCGAGTCCTCGGCGTCGCGATCCTGGAGATGCGCGCGGACAAGATCGCGGGCATGCGCAGCATCGCCGCACCGCACCGGCTGGGCCGTATCACCGACGCGTGGGCGCGGAGCGAACATGACGCTCCGCTGGTCGAATCGTGGTGATCGGCCGTGCCCGTGCAGTTCAGCGACGTTCCGCGACGCCGAGGGACAACGCCGCCATGGCTTTCGGGGCGCCGGGCTGGTAGAACCGGTCGAGGTCGGTGATCTCGAAGCCCGCGTCGATGATCAGGCCGACGATGTCGCGATTGAGGTGACAGCCGCCGGCGATCTTCTGCTGGATCGGGTCGAGCCGGTGCTGCCAGATCTGTACCGACTCCTCCGGTGCGAGTCCGTGTTCGACGAAGTGCAGGGTGCCGCCGGGTCGCAGCACCCGGCGGATCTCGGCGAGTGCGGTCGCGACATCGGGGATGGTGCACAGGGTGAAGGTGGACAGGGCGGTGTCGAAACCGGCGTCGGGAAACGGCAGCGACTGACCGTCCAGGCCGGCGCGTTCGATCGGAATCGAGCTCGCCGCAACACGTTCGGCCCCGATGTTCCACGCTGTCTGCGCGGGCTCGACCCCGGCGACCCGCTCCACCGCGGCGGGATAGAACCCGATGTTGTTGCCCGACCCGAAGCCCACTTCGAGCACCGTGCCGTGTAACCCGGCACAGGTTCGTTCGCGCAGCGGCCCGTTCTGGGCGACGCCGCAGACTTTGTCGACGATGTGCGGGAGGATCCGGTCGGTGTAGAAGCCCATCCGTCGATCATCCTCCCGCCGTCACCAGCGGTCGAGTTTCAGCCGAGTCGTCGGTGGAAGACCTCGGTGCTCGCGCCCGAGGCGGGGTCGACGGTGAGCACTGTCAGGTTCACCGAGTCCGCGGTCAGGTCCATGACCATGAACCCCAGTTCGTGCTGGGTCTCGAACAGCGCGCTGTGCCCACCGGTCGTCAGAGCCGGCTGACCGCCCGCGGTCTTGCCCGCCGCGCCCGACACGATCTGGCGGGTGCCCTTGGTCGCCGGCGTCGGTTCGAGCACCTGCAGGGTGTGATCGTGGCCCGAGAGCAGAAACGACACTTTGCCCAGCACATGGTTTTCGAAGAAGCGTTTGGCGTGGACGCCGTTGATCGGCTCCACCGGCAGACCCTCGTAATTGCCCGCGTCACCGTGCGGGCCGTTGCTGATGTAGGCCTGGTGGGTGCAGGCGATCTTCCATTGCGCGGTGGACTCGGCGAGCGCGGTGTCGAGCCAGGCGCGCTGCT
Source organism: Nocardia salmonicida NBRC 13393 (assembly GCF_001613085.1). Classification (GTDB taxonomy): domain Bacteria; phylum Actinomycetota; class Actinomycetes; order Mycobacteriales; family Mycobacteriaceae; genus Nocardia; species Nocardia salmonicida. The sequence goes on along the minus strand of NZ_BDBR01000002.1, from coordinate 359,225 downwards.
CGTTCATGTACGGCCCGTCGACGGCCCAATACGGGTCCAGGAACGGCGGGATGTAGGCCGCGAGGGGATTGATATCGAGCACGAAGAACTCCACGACCGGGTTCTGTTCGGGCACGCGCACCGAGTAGTAGCGGCTCGGCATCCACCAGCGCGGCGACTTCGCGTGATAGGCCACCTCGAAGTTGCCACGCGCCAACCAGCCGCCGTCGCCGGGGAACACCGAGCTGGTGTCGTGGTTGCCGAGAACCATGGCCCACGGAAAGTCCAGTCCCGCATTGGGATTCTCGAATTTCGTGGCGAACTGTTCGTCGTCGGGGCCGTGGGGTCCGGTGTCGTAGATGTTGTCGCCCAGACCCACCGCGAGCGAGAACGGGCGGCGTGCGTGGAATTCTCGTGCCGCGTCGGCCACCGCCCACTGGGTGCGGGTGCCGGTGCCCGCGTCACCGGTGACCAGCACCCGGACGCTGCCCCCGGCCTGGGGCGCGAACTTGGGCACCTCGGCAGGCACCGCCGCCGCGGGCGTGAGCCCGACCAGCGACAATCCCGCGGCGACACCGGCGGCGCCCGCCAGAACTTCACGACGGCCGATTCCGGACGAGAACTGATCGTGCATGGTCACCTTCTGGGTTGTGGCTCTATTGGACAACTGACCTGATCGAAGCACAGTGACATGATCGCGACGCCGCCGCAGCCTAACGGGCGCACCGGCGAAGCGATCGTCAGCCTCGTGCGCATGTCGGCGAAGCGGGGCTTCGCCTAGACCGCGCACATCGATTGGATGACACCGCGCACGATCGGCGCACCGTAGTCGGTCGGCGCGAACACCAGTTTCTGCACGATCGACAGCGGCGTGGTGACCGTGTCGGCCACTCCGGCGAACCCGGCGACGCTGGTGCCCGCCGAGAACAGCAGGCTGGTGATGTCGAGGGTCAGGGTCGCGAGGTCGAAGGCGTTCTCGACCTGGACCTGCGCCAATGGCACCGTGTCGAGCGCCGTGCCCGCGGCGAGGTCGGCGCCGAGGTTGGCCAGGAAGGTCAGCGGACCCAGATCCAGGGCCTCGACCAGCGGGCCCAGGTCGTCGGCGCGACGCATCAGCATCACTTTGGCCACCCGATTGCTCGCCAGGAACTCCTGCAACGCGTCGGCGGCCTCGTGCATCGCGACGCGGTCCAGGGCCACGGCCCCACTGTCGAGGAAGGTCCGTGCGCGCTCCACAACCGCGGCCAGGGTCAGTTCCGCGACGGGCGTGCAGGTGCCGTCGGCGTTCATGACCAGCGCGGCCAGGTCCTCGATCGGCTGGGGTACGTGCACGGGCTCGATGACAGGTTCGCCGAGTTCGAGCGGCGGATACACATTCGGCGCCACACAGCCCGCGTCGATCGAGTCCTGCACCGCGCGCGCCAGCGCCTTGGTCCCGGTGAACATCGCACCGACCACCGGCTTGAGGAATATTCCGACGGTGGGCACCATGCCCGCGACGAGCTTGGCCGGGATCTTGACGATGCCGGTCGCCAGGATGAATACCTCGATGGCGTCGTTGACGCTCAGCTGCGAGACCGACATCGTCTCGTCGATGCGCCCGGTGCGCACCGCGTCCAGGCCGTTCACCAGGTAGGTGACGATCGGATCGTCGAGTTCGGCCGGTCGCGTGCCGACCTGTTCGGGACGCATGGGCAGCCCGTCGCGATGCACGCGCAGCGCGGCGATCCCGGCCCGGAAATCGGCGACCCGCTGGTCGTAGGCGAGCAATTGCCCGGGCCCGACGGTCCCGCGCAGCACCGATGCCGCGGCGGTCACCACGTCGTCGAAAGTCGGTGCGCCGCTGACACACAGGGTCGCGCCGTCACTGATCGGCGTCGTGGCCAGCGCCTGGGAAGCCTCCGCCTGTGCGGTGCCGGGTACGAGCATCATGCCCGTCACAAGGGCCAGTGCGGTGAACGAACCGACGCAGGGCGTGACGCGGCGGGGCAGGGGTATTCGCATGCGCGGTGATCTCCGACCAGGGGGCGACAGGGTGATTCGTGCGATCCGAACCTATTGCCGCCTGGTTTCCGAAACATCCCCGTTCACATGAACACTTGCCCAACTTGGACACACGTTCAGTTTACGTCGGGTAACTCAACTGTTCCCTGACGCCGCTGACCTGCGCCGCTCGATCCGATCCTCGAGCAGGTCCGCCAAGTCGCTGACGACGACGTCGGCGCCCCCAGCCCGCAACGCCGCCGCTCCGATCCCCCGGTCGACCCCGATCACCCGAAATCCGCCCCGACGCCCCGCCTCGACCCCCGCCACCGCGTCCTCGATCACCACCGTGCGCACCGGGTCCACCCCCAAAACCTTTGCGGCCGTAAGGAACATGTCCGGTGCCGGTTTGCCCGCGAGGTGTTCGTCCTGGGCGACGACACCGTCGACGACCACCGCGAACCTGTCCAGCAGACCCGCCGCGCCCAACACCAGCACCGCGTTGCGCGAGCTCGACACCACCGCCATCGGGATGCCGGCCGCGTCGAACGCGTCGAGCAGACGCAACGACCCGGCGAACACCTCGACGCCGTCGCTGCCGATGATCTCGGTGAAGCGAATGTTCTTGCGGTTGCCCAGCCCGTACACGGTCTGGGCGTCGGGCGGGTCCGCCGATGTCCCGTCAGGCACTGTCACACCACGGGAGCCGAGCACCGACCGCACCCCGGCCGCGCGCGCCTTGCCGTCCACCAGCGCGAAGTAGTCGGCGTCGGTGTAGGGGGCCGCTTCGGGGGCGACTCTCGGCAAGAACTCGGTGAACAGCGCCGACCAGGCCCGCCGGTGCACCGCCGCGGTGTCGGTGAGCACGCCGTCGAGATCGAACAGCACTGCCTGCGCGTCGAAGACGCCCGTCATGAGGCCTCGACCTCGACCACGACGCCGGGTTGCAGCGTCACCGGCTTGCCCCACACGGTGATCTGCGCGGCGGGCCCGTCGCCGACGAGCTCGAATCGCGCGTCCCGGTTCCCGAGGTCGGCGCGCACCGTGCGCCCGCGCCAGTGCACCGAGAACCGTAAGCGTTGCCACGATGTCGGCAATGCGGGCGCGAAACGCAACCCGTCGGCGGTGGCCCGAAAGCCCCCGAAGCCGTGCGTGGCGACCTGCCAGGTGCCCGCCGCCGACGCGATGTGAATTCCCTCTTCGGTATTGCCCTGGTTGTCGTCGAGGTCGACGAACGCCGAGCGCCCGAAATACCGTTCCGCCGTGCGGGAATCGCCCACCTGCAAACCCACGATGGCATGGATCGACGGGCTCAGCGAGGACTTGTGCAGCGTGCGCTGCTCATAGAACTCGTAGTTCAGCCGCCGGGTTTCCAGCGAATATTCGTCGGGCAGCATATGCAGCAGCATCACCACATCGGGCTGTTTGAGCAGTGAGGTGGCCTCGCAGTCGAAAGGGGCGTAGCCGAGCGGGTATCGCGGCATATCGTTGTCGTCCCATTCGACGATGGGCACGACAGTGCGCTCGAAATAGCCGTCGAACTGTTCGATGACACCGCAGTCGGGATCGGTCGGTGCCCGCAGCCGGGCCGCGGCGGCGAGCCACTGCGCCGGTTCACCCTCGTCGAGCCCGATCGAGGCCATGAGCTCGCCCAGCTGTCCGGGCCGTTCTCGCGACATCCGCTCGTAGACCGCCGCCGCCTGCTGCAGATGCCAGTGCACCAGCTTGTTGGTGAACGCGTTGTTGTCGACGTGGGAGTGGAACTCGTCCGGTCCCATCACCATCCGGATCACGAGCCGGTCGCCCTCCTCGGCGCACCGCTGCACCCAGAAGCGGGCCGTCTCGAACAGGATCTCGGCGCCCTCACCGAACAGATAGTCGTCGTCGCCGGTGACGGTCGCGTAGCGCATGATCGCGTAGGCCACATCGGCGGTGATGTGGAGTTCCTCTTCGCGGGTGTAGAAACGGTCCTTGCCGTCGGGGGTGTACTGCGGACATTCCTCGCGTCCGGTGTCGGCCGATTCCCACGCGAAGCGCGCGCCCCCGGTTCCGTTGTCGGCGGCCACTTCCCGCGCACCGGGCAGGGTGTGGTGGCGGTAGCCCAGCAACGCGCGGGCGGCGCGCGGCTGGGTGAACAGGAAGAACGGCAGCAGCATCACCTCGGTGTCCCAGAAGACATGGCCCCGATAGCCTTCGCCGGACAGCGCTTTCGCGCCGATGCTCACGGTCGGGTCGTCAGGGTCTGCGGCGATGAGCAGGTGATAGATCGCGAACCGCAGCGCCTGGGTGACCCGATCGTTGCCGAGTACTTCGCAATCGGCGACGGCCCATACCTGATCCCACGCCGCCTGGTTCGCCGCGGCGGCGGCATCGAAGGAGCTCGTCCGCGCGAGGGTGGCCATTGCGCGCTCCCGCGGCGGGGTCAGCGCCCGGTAGTCGCGGCTGGTGGCGATCCCGACCAGCTTGTCGACCCGCGCGGATTCGCCCGCGCCGGTGTCGAATTCCCATTCCATCTCGATGGCGTCGTGTCGGCACCGTTGCCGACGCCGCCGACCGGTTGCCGAGCAGGTGAAGGCATAGGCCAGATCCACCCCGCTGTCGATGGTGCGGCTCTCGACGATACCGACTTCACCGGCGAATCCCGCACCGACCGACACCAGGTGGGTGGACTTGGCCCACTTGTCCCACTTGCGTTCATGGCCGAACGTGGCCTGCTCGCGATAGGTCGGCAGCCGTTCGAGGTTGCGCCGGTTGGCATCGATACCGGTTCGCACCGTCACCGTTCCCGCCCGATCCAGACAGCTCACCTCGATCCGCAGACAGCACAGGTCACGATCGGCGGTACTGGCGAACCGTTGGGTCCGCAGCCGGACCCGCGCACCGTCCGAGAGCGCGAACACGGTGTCGCGGTGCAGAACTCCGTGGCGCAGATCCAGTTCACGACGGTGCTCGATGACCCGCGCCGACTCGGTGTCCAGGCGTACGCCGTCGACGAAGACCTCGCTGTCGAGCCAATCCGGCGCGTTCACCAGATCGATGACCGGCGAGTCGTGAGCGTCGTAGACACCGGCGAGGAAGGTGCCCGGCAACGCCCCGGTGTGGCGTTCCTCGAGCGAGCCTCGGGTTCCGAGGCGCCCGTTGCCGACGGTGAAGATCGACTCGAAGTAGTTGGCGCGCGCGGGGTTCCAGCCGTCCTCGACCACCGACCAGTTCGCCGGGGTGGGTCGGGCCTGTGCTCGCCGCGCGCCGTCGGGACCGAGAAGATACATCGCGCTGCCTTCCTCGTCGGGCGGGTGGGGTCAGGCGCCGGCGGTGGGGCGTTCGAAGCCGGTGGCTTCGTCCATGTCCTCGAGGGTCATCCCCTTGGTCTCGGGCACGAACTTGGCGACGAAACCCAGCGAGAGCAACGCGAACATCGCGTACATCCCGTAGGCGAACCCGAGCGAGAAGGTCTTCAGGCTGGGGAAGGAGACGGTGATCGCCCAGTTCGCCGCCCACTGACCCGCCGCGGCCAGCGACAGCGCGGCGCCCCGGATCCGGTTGGGGAACATCTCACCGAGCAGCACCCACACGACCGGGCCCCAGCTCATGCCGAAGAAGACGACGAACAGGTTGGCCGCGACCAGCGCGATCGGGCCCAGCGCGCCGTTGAGGTGCGGTTCCATGACGCCTTCGGCATCGGGCACCTGATCGGCGCTGCCGAAGCAGATCGCCATCGTGGCCAGTGTGACGGTCATGCCGATCGAGCCGGTCAGCAGCAGTGGTCTGCGCCCGACCTTGTCGATGAGCATGATCGCGACAATCGTGGTGGCGATGTTGACCACCGAGGTGAACACGCTGATCAGGAACGACTGGGATTCCTCGAAGCCGACGGCCTCCCACAGCACGTTCGAGTAGTAGAAGATCACGTTGATGCCCACCGCCTGCTGGAACACCGACAGCATCAAACCCACCCAGACCACCGGGTAGAGCCCGCCCGTGGGACGGCGCAGGTCCTTCCAGGACGGTTTGGTGTCGCTGCGCAGGCTCTCCTCGATGCGGCCGATCGTGAGCTCGAGGTTCTTCTCGCCGAACAGCATCGACAGCACGCGCCGTGCCTCGGGGATCTTGTGGGTGGCCACCAGGTAGCGCGGCGATTCCGGAATCGTGGAGGCCAGCACCCCGTAGACCACGGCGGGCACCACCATGGACAAGAACATCCAACGCCACGCTTCCAGCCCCCACCACAGCGTCTCGCTCGCACCGCCCGCGAGGTGGGCGAGCACGTAGTCCACCAGCAGTGCCAAGAAGATGCCGAGCACGATGGCGAGCTGCTGCAGGGACCCGAGCCTGCCGCGGATGCGCGCGGGCGAGGTCTCGGCGATGTAGGCCGGGGCGATGACCGAGGCCACGCCGACACCGACACCACCGATCACGCGGCCGATGACCAGGATCCAGACGTTGGGCGCGAAGGCGGTGACCACCGCGCTGATGAAGAACAGGACCGCGGCGATCTTCATCACCTTGAGCCTGCCGATACGATCGGCGATCCGGCCCGCGGTCATCGCACCGGCGGCGGCACCGAGCAACGCGGAGGCCACCGCGAAGCCGAGAACGGCGTCGGCGACATCGAATTCGGATTGGATCGCCGAGACCGCGCCGTTGATCACGGCACTGTCGAAGCCGAACAGCAATCCGCCCAGCGCCGCGACGGACGCGATCCGGATCACGCGGCTGCTCGATCCTTGGCCGTCGGAAGGGGCGGGCTGGGCGGTGAAGGCGCCTCCATCGTGCATCGGCTTCATCCTCTCCACGGCAGGCATCATTGCCTCGCGAGTAGCAGCGTGAATCAGCTCACAGTGTCCCCCGAATAGGGTGCCATCTGCAGGAACGCACGATATCGAGCCCATATCGCCGTGTTGCCGTCGTGGGAGTTTCGCTCCGGCGGGCACCGCGTGTTCATCTGAGCGACACGCACACCATTTAGCGTCGCAGGGATGACCGATGTCGAGATTCGCCCGATCCCCCGTGATGTCAGCGAGATCGCCGATCTCGCGACCGTCGTGAACCTGGCCGACACCACCGGATTCACTGTCGACGACAGCGACGACGACGATCCGATCCTGCTCACCGAGCCCGGCGGGCTGCTCGTCGACACCTGGCGCGAGGGCTACCCCTACGACGAGCGCCTCTCGCGCCTGCAGTACGACCTCGACAAGCGGTTGCTGCAGATCGAATTGTTGAAGTTGCAGAACTGGGTCAAGGCGACCGGTCGCCGCGTGGTCATCGTGTTCGAGGGCCGTGACGCCGCGGGCAAGGGCGGCACCATCAAACGGTTCATGGAGCACCTCAATCCGCGCGGGGCCAGGGTGGTGGCCTTGGAGAAGCCCTCCGTGCGCGAATCGACCCAGTGGTATTTCCAGCGCTACGTCGAGCACCTGCCCGCCGCGGGTGAGATCGTGCTGTTCGACCGGTCCTGGTACAACCGTGCCGGTGTCGAACGGGTGATGGGTTTCTGCACGCCGGAGCAGCATCGGCGGTTCCTGGCGCAGGTGCCGCTGTTCGAGCGGATGCTCGTCGACGACGGCATCGACCTGGTCAAGTTCTGGTTCTCGGTGTCCCCACTCGAGCAGCGCACCCGCTTCGCCATTCGCCAGGTCGACCCGGTGCGGCACTGGAAGCTCTCGCCGATGGACCTGGCCTCACTCGACAAGTGGGATTCCTACACCGCGGCCAAGGAAGAGAACTTCGAGCACACCGATACCGACCACGCGCCGTGGATCGTGGTCAAGAGCAACGACAAGAAACGCGCCAGGCTCAACGCGATGCGGCATGTGCTGAACGGGTTCGACTACGACAACAAAGATCTCGAGATCGTCGGCACCGCCGACCCACTGATCGTGGGCCGCGGGCGCGACGTCATCGGTTCCTGAACGTTCTAGCGGCTCAAGGCCACTCGGTGCGCTTGCAGCATCAGCGCGGCGAGTTCGTCGCGTTCGGACTCGTCGAGGACCTCGAAGCAGGGTGCGATCAGCTCGTCGGTCAACTTCTCGGCCGCCTCCCAGCGCACCCGCACATCGTCGGTGATCGTCTCGAACGGTTCGGCCCAGCCGAGAAATTTCGCGTGGCCGGGTCCGTCGTAGATCGGTGATCCCGCGACCAGGATCGCTTGCAGCGGGGTGAGCCCGTTGGCCATCACCGCGATCAGGTGCAGGCCACCGCGGAGTTCGCGCAGCACGTGCGTGAGCTGCAAGACCGCGGCCCGCCCGTCCTCCGGCACCGGCAGCGCCCGCCACCCGGCGAACAACGGCACCCCGGTGCAGGGCGCGGCGTCGACCACGCGTCGCAGCAACTCGGCGAGCCGGTCGGCGTGTTCGAACGCGGCGAGCTTGCGCTGTCCGAAATCGCGACACGCGAGCATGTAGCCCTCCGCGGCGTCGGCGGCAGGCATCGGCACCGATTCCCACGCCGCCCGCACGCCCGCGGGTTCGAAGAATCCGAACGCCGCGGTCACGACATCGGCGTCGACATCACCGAGGACCCCGCCGCGCCCGCGCGTGTAGGCGCCCTGGAACCCGGCCACCCCGGTCGTATCCCCGAACACCCTGGCCTCGCGCGAGATCATGAATGCCCCACCGAGTTCGAGTACCTGCTGTTTGACCGCTGCCGACGTCATTCGTCTGCCACCTTCCGCTGTAGTCCACTCCAGGCAGACTTTAGCGCCCAATAGTCAGATGCGACAGCCCTTCGCCGACACCACGACCGAAATCCCGTCGACCGCGGTGTTCGACCGGCCCTACGCTGGAGCCCATGACCAACCAGCTCGTCGCGATCCTGTCCGGCGCCGGTGTCTCCACCGACAGCGGAATCCCGGACTACCGTGGCCCGGCGGGCCTGTGGCAGCGCGACCCCGACGCACAGAAGCTGGTCACCTACGACTACTACATGGCCGATCCCGACATCCGCCGCCGATCCTGGCTGATGCGCGGCGAACACCCCGCCTGGCGCGCACAACCCAACCCCGCGCACGAGGCCGTCACCGCACTGGCCGCGACCGGCACGGCGGTGCGCGTGATAACCCAGAACGTCGACGGGCTGCACCAGCTCGCCGGCCTGCCCGACCGTGAAGTCCTCGAATTGCACGGCAATGCCCGCACCGTGCTGTGTACCTCCTGCGATGACCGCACCAGCACCGAGCAGGCCCTCGACCGCATCGCCGCGGGCGAACCCGACCCGGCCTGTCTGCGCTGCGGCGGCATCCTCAAAACCGCGACGGTCATGTTCGGCCAGGCACTGGACCCCGAGGTGCTCGGGCACGCCATGGAGATCGCCCAGGCCTGCACCGTTTTCATCGCCGTGGGCACCAGCCTGCAGGTCCAGCCCGCCGCGTCGCTGGCCGGTGTCGCCGCCGAACACGGCGCCCGCCTGATCATCATCAACGCCGAACCCACCCCCTATGACGACCTCGCCGACGAGATCATCCGCGAACCCATCGGCACTGCCCTGCCCGCCGTGCTGGCGACGCTGGCCGCGAACCGTGCCGGGCACCGCTAGGCCGCCCCCCAGCGCTGTGCGCCGACACCCCTTAGGCTCGGATACATGACCGTCGACACCGGCATCGACAGCCGGAAGGTGTGGCTCACAGTCGAATTCGTCGCCCTCTTCTTCGGCCTGGGCGACTTCTTCTATCACGGCGCCGCGGCCTCGTAGTCGTTGAACCATCGGTGCGGCGCCTTCGTATCACTGGGACAGGCCGAGCCCGCGGCCGCCATGCGATGACGGAGACCGGATGCGAGTGCTGTTCGTGGCCATGCCGTTGATCGGGCATCTTTTCCCGATGATGCCGTTGGCGCGGCAATTACGCGAGCGTGGGCACGAGGTCATGGTGGTTACCGGCGGCGATGCCGCCGCGGTGGTGCGCGCGCAGCTACCGGTGGCCGATGTCGCCCCGCCGATCGACTATCTGCGGGCCGCGGTGCGTGGGTTGGGCAGCCATCCGGTGCTGGCGTGGCGCTCGGGGAAGGGAATGGCGGATGCGCGCGGCGGTGCCCATGTTTTCGCTGTCACCAATCGGCCGATGATCGAGCCGCTGCTGCGTGCGGCCACCGAGTTCGGGCCGGAGGTGATCGTGCACGAGCCGTTCGCCTCGGCGGCGGCGATCGTCGCCGATCGACTCGGGGTTCCCACGGTCCTGCACAACATCGCTCTCGACAACGGCACCGTCATCCGCCGTGAGTTGCTGCGTCTACTCACTGACATCGCCCCGCCCGCACCGGCGGCCACGTTGTCCATCGCCCCGCTCAGCATCGTCCGCGTCGAGGGCCGCCCGCTGCGCTACACCCCGTACTCGCCCCCCGGTGCGGCCACGCCCGCGTTCCTGCGCGAACCATCGACTCGTCGACGCATCCTTGTCACCCGTTCGACCATGCTCGGGGACGGTCCGGACACGATGCTGCGTGCGATCGTGCGTGCGGCCCCCTATGTCGATGCCGACATCGTGATCGTGCGGCCGGATCGAAAGACGGTGCGTACCACCACCCTTCCCGCGAACGTCCACACGACCGGCTGGATCGCCCTGCACGAAGCCCTGCCCCACTGCACGGCGATGGTCAACCACGCGGGCGCCGGTTCGGTCTATGCGGCCCTGCACGCGGGCGTGCCCCAGATCGCCACACCCGCCCCCGGGGATCGCGCCTGGAATGCCCTCGCGGTGCAGCGACGCGGCGCCGGACTGTCGGTGCCTGCCCGCTCGATCACCGCCGACCATCTCAATACCCTGATCGACGATCCCGACCTGGCGCGCAACGCTCGTGCGGTCGCCGCCGAGATCGCCGCGATGCCCGATGTCAGCCAGATCGCCGACGAGCTGACGCAATTGGTCACCACCCATTGACCTACGGAGCTTGGACCAGCGTCAGCTTCGACTTCTCCCGTACGGTGAAACCCAAGGTCTCGTACAAGCTGATCGCCGAGGTGTTGTGCGCGACCGCATGCAGAAACGGCGTCTCACCCCGCGCCCGAATTCCCGCCCCGACCGCCCGAATCAACCGCGACGCGAACCCACGCCCCCGGAATTCGGCGTCGGTGCACACCGCGCTGATCTCGGTCCATCCCGGCGGATGCAGCCGCTCCCCCGCCATCGCCACCAACCGACCCTCGACCCGCAACCCCAGATAGGTGCCCATCTCGATGGTGCGCGGCGCATACGGCCCCGGTTCGGTCCGCGCGATCAGCTCCAAGATCTCGGGAACATCAGCGGCAGTGAGTATTTCGAGCTCGGGATCGACGGCGACCCGCAACCCCGCACCTTCCATCTGCACCGTGTCGAACTCGGCGAGCACCGTCCACTCCGGCGGCAGAACATGCCCCAACCCTCGTATCCCGGCACTGCCACCCGACCCGAGCGCAGTCCCCAGATCAGCCCAGTCCTGCGCGTCCAGGACGGCCGGATGCCCGACGAACCGCGCCACCTCCGGCTCATACCGCCCGATCCGCCCCGTCCAGTGCGCGAACCGACTGTGCTCCCCACGCAGCGAGGCCCGCACCGGATCATCCAGCGGATGCACCGCGATCTCGACGTCGACCGTCACCACACCCTCCTAGCCACCGAACCCGACCGCCGAAACGTTAGCCGAACACACAATCACCGGTCACCGGTTGCACTCAGCACGATTCCGACCCCTCCGCCTACGACAGTGCGCGCTGGATGTCTTGTTCGAGCAGATAGTGGTTCACGGCCACCGCAGCCCTGGATCCCGCGGCCGCGGCGTGGATCAGTTGCGCAGGCGAATCGACGACATTGCCCGCCGCCCAGACACCCGGCACGCTGGTGCGGCCCGTGGCATCGACCGCCACCCAGCCATCCTCGCCTACCGAGCACCGCAACCGGGTCAGCAACTCGCCACGAGGGCTGAAACACGGCCCGACGAACACCGCCGCGCGTGTAATGACTTGCCCCGAGGCGATTTCCACGCCGTGCAGTTCACCGTCACGCACGACAACTTGCGCGATATCTCCCTCGACGACTCGAATGCCACGCGCGGACAGACGGCGTCGCTCGTCACCGGACAGGTCGATCTCTCGCGGGAAGAAGGTGACATCGTCGGACCACTGACGCACCAGAGAGGCTTGGTGCACGGAGAACGCTCTGTTGGCGCCACCCAGCACAGCAAGCGGTTGGTCTCGCACCTCATATCCGTGGCAGTACGGGCAGTGCAGGACCCCCTTGCCCCATTGCTCACGAACTCCCGGGATCGCAGGCAGTTCATCGCGTAGGCCGGTCGCCACGACAACCGACCGCGCCGTAATAACCTGTCCAGCCTCGGTTTCGACCGAGAAGCCGAACTCTGCCTCGGCTATGTCGACAACTCGACCACCCAGCAACTGTGCGCCGTATCGCAGCACTTCGGTCGTGCCGACCGCCAGCAACTCCGCCGGTGTCGCGCCGTCGCGGGTCAAGAACCCATGTGCGGTCTCGGCAGCCATGTTCCGAGGCGCACCGGAGTCGATGACCACTACCCGGCGGCGAGATCGGGCCAGAACCAGCGCTGCGCCGAGACCTGCTGTGCCCCCGCCGATCACCACTACGTCGTGAAGCATGGATCCCCCTCGTAACAGCTCGCCCCCAGGGCAGTGTCGCCATCAGGGGTACGCTCCCGAACGTACCGAATTGTTAATTAGTTTACAAAAGGAGCGTCGATGGCCGAGCGATCACTGCGAGACCGAACGTGCGATCTCTGGCGAGACCGGAATCCCGAACTCGACACCTCCGCGATGGTGGTAGTTGCCCAGGTCAAGCGCATCTCCGCGCTGCTCGACCGGGCCGTGGAAGACATCTACGCCGAGGCGAACATCACCGTCGCCGAGGTCGGACTCCTGGTTCCCTTGCGCTATGCCGAGCCACCACTCACCGCGATCCGACTCGCAGAACATCTCGGAATGTCGCGAGCCGGCGTCGGCAAAACACTCACCAAACTCGAACGCCGCGGCCTGATCACCCGCACCCAGAATCCGACCGATCGACGATCAACCTCGATCCACCTCACCACGGCCGGAATCACGCTGATCGACGAGGTATTCCCCCGTGAAATCGAGGCCCACACACAACTCCTGGCCGACCTGAATCACGAACGCCCAACAGTGCTGCAGGGATTGGACCGCCTCGCCCGAAGCCTCGAAGCTCGAAGCGACCGCTGAGTCCGAACATTGTCAGGCCGCCACGCCAACGCGCTGGCACAACTCCCGCACGTCCTTCGTCATGCCGACCGGTGGGCGCTTCGACAACTCGAGCAACAGATCCTTCGCGAACCCGTTGAAGCCGATCGTCTCCGGTGCGGTGCGGTGCGCTTTGTCCAACAGTGCCAGCACAGCGGCACCCTCGTCGCGCTGGCCGTAGGCGCGGGCGACCTCGATCAGATGACGCGATCTGCGTGGAACCGACACGATCGTGTCCTCTTCGAGCGCACGCGCAGCCCGCAGCGCTTCACCGGATCGACGCAGATCCACGCCGAGGGTGACCGCGTTCGCGCCCTGCACGGCCTGCCCGAAGCTGGTCTGGATGTGGCGGTAGTCGGGGCCCAACTTTCGCGCCCAGCGGTCGGCGCGGTCCCATGCGGCCCACGCATCACCGTGTCGGCCGCGGCGAGCCTGCACCAGGGCCGCCTCCGCCTGCAACGCACCGGTGATGCCCCGCCAATCGTCGGGGGTGTCATCGCGATCCAGATAGGGGGCGAGGATTTCAGTGCCCGATTCGATCAGATCGAGCGCCTCATCCCACCGGCCCGAGTCTCTCAGCGCTTGCACCATCGACCACGAGGACGCGGCGACCAGGTACGGGTCGTCGGCTTCGTACGCTTGCTCCAATGCTCGGTCAGCGACCATCCATACCAACGAACTGTCGCGCTGATAGGCCACGAAAAAGTCCACCAATTGGTAGACACCAGCCAGAACTCGACGCGCCTGCCGTCGACCCGAGCCTGGTGTGCGCGCCGCCTCCTGGGCATCGCGAATCAAGCTCGGCAGAATGGCGCCGAGCTGCGTGCGGTGATCTGGGCTGGCGTGCCGGACCTCCCACGCCAGGCGCAGCCGCTCGGCAAGGTGCGCGACGTTGTGTGCACGGCCGGGCGACGGCCGACGAAAGTCTGTCAGTGCGGCTTGAACGTCGCCGAGGGACTTGTGCCTTGCCCCTGCGTAGAGATTCACCGAGACAGCGTGACCGTTGCCTGTCAGCTCGGCGAGGTCTGCCAGCCCGAGGGCGTCGGCGATAGCCAGCAGCATCGGCAGTTTCGGCGGTTGTAGGACCCCGTTCTCGATCTGTTTCACCCAGTCCGACGACCGGTTGATCCGGTCGCCGAGCACAGGCCGACTGATCCCCGCGCGCTCGCGGTGGCGTTTGATACGCAGCCCGATGGGTGCCTGATCTTCCATATTCCGTACCCCTTCACGGCGGGCTGGAAATGCAACGCGTCCAGTCTAGGTGGATAGGGGGCGAAATCCTCCCCGTCCGGCCTCTTGGTCGACCTTAACGTTGCGGCACATCAACCGCCGAGCCACTAGCAAGTCCGCTCGACATTCCCGATTCCCGCCGTGAAGGGAAACACCAATGACCACACTTGAATCCAGGATCCTCGCCGCACTCGCACCGGGTGGCATGCTCACGATCACGACGATCGCCCGCAACGTCAAGTCAACGAAGTGGGCGACCATCCGAGCAGCTACCGCGTTGCAGCGCAAGGGTTTCGCCTTCAAGAATCGTCGCGACGAATGGCAGGTCACCATTGCAGGTCGGAAGGCGACTACACGATGAACGCTCTCCTTCTCTGTGGCCGTGACCCTGGTCCGCTGACTGTCGAACAAGCGCATCGGGCGATGCAAGTCCATCTGGAATGCGCGGTCGATACCTGCCGGAGTCGGCGCCGCGCCAGAAACACGCTGGTGGAACAGAACCGGATGGTCCTCGACGGACGCGCACAGCAGGCAGGGGGCTCGTGATGAGCGAGGATCACCTGACCCACTGCCAGGACTGGATTTTGACCAGCCTGTGCCGGTTCTCCCCGACCGCGCCGATCACCACACCTGACCTGGCCTCGAAGTTGAGCCACTCGGTAAGCCGCACCGAGGTTTACCTGGAACAGTTGGTCGAGATGGGATTGGTTCGTGTGCAACACGTTTCGGGTGAGCCGGCGTGGCGGCCGTCCAGCGACGGCCTCACGATCGGCACCGTAGTATGAGCACGCTTGCGGTGGGTCCGACATTTCCTTGGTTCGGCAGCATCGTAATGACGCACAGCGGTGGTGTTCCACCGGTTTTCGAGCAGACACGCGACTCGTTGCCCGCCCGGTCGACCGTGGCCATCCATCGGCCGAATCCCTACCTCCCCCACCGATTTCCGACCGCCGACCACTGTTTGACTCTGCGCGAGGCGGGCATTCGCACTGAGCTAGGACAAACCTCTACCGGAGGGACCGGGTCGTGTTCACACATCTACGAGGGGCCATGTTGATCGGGCTGCTGGTTGTTGCCGGCTGCGCCACCAGCACCGAGGCGCCGGATCCCGGGTTGCCGCCGTCGCCCGCGGGCGCACCGGAGATCTCCGATGCGGCCGGCGTGCACCTGTGCGAGATGCTGGCGCCGGATCTCGATAATTGGCGTCAGCAGGGGTTCAATGTCGCGCGGGTGTCGTTCAACGCCACGGTGCAGAACTGGGCGGCGCGCAGCGGAGGCATCAATATCGCGGTGGTTCGCAATCGCGAGGTGATCGATACGGTCACGCTGAAGCACTGCGTTGATGTGCGCCAGCAGGCTTTGCAGGCTCTGGATGTGCCGAATCTGGCCTCAGCGCTCGCCGGAGCCTGAGGCAGCCGCGGCGGCCGAGGTCTCCTCGATGCCCTCGGCCCCACGGCGCCGGTCGCGCAAGACCAGCACGCCGGCCGCGACCGCCCAGATCACCGCGAACGCGACCGCGCGCATCAGACTCCAGTTGACCATCAGCATCACGAGGGCGACACCGGCGAACAGTGTCAACAGCCGACCGGTACTCGTCTGACCTTTCATCGCCAGATCATCCCACGAACCCACCGACCCGCCGCCCTCAGCTTTCGGCATGCACGGGCGAACTCTCGTCGCGGATGCGTGGACGGCGAGTGGTCCAGGCCAGCGCGGGCACGATCAGCAGCGCGATCCCGGCACCGAGCAACGCCAGACCCGGGTAGTCGGCGAATGCCACGACGACCCCGGATCCGAGCCCACCCCCGGCACCGGCGATAGCGATGCCCACATCGACAGTGCCCTGCGTGCGCGCACGGGTGGCGACCGGCGTCGCATCCGCGATCATCGTCGTCCCCGCGACCAACCCCAGATTCCAGCCGATCCCGAGCAGCCCGAGCGCCACCGCCAGCGCCGCCACCGAACTCGGCGGGGCGAGTGCCGCGGCCGAACCGGCGGCGACCAGCGTGCCCGCGGCGGCCACGGCCACCAGCCCCGACCCGAATCGATCGACGAGCACTCCCGACAGCAACGACGGTAGATACATCCCCGCGACGTGCACCGCGATCACGAACCCCGCCGCGCCGACACCGTGCCCGTGCTGCTGCATATGGATCGGGGTCATCGTCATGACCGCGGCCATGACCAACTGCGTCACGATCATCACCGTCGTCCCGGCCACGATCGGCGCCGACCACCGCGTCGGAGCATCCGGCACAACAGCCTCGCCGGGCGGCTCGACGAGGGTGCGGGCGAGCACGAGCGGGTCCGGGCGCAACATCACCCACAGCACCAGCGCCGCGAGCACATAGGCCATTCCGGACAGCACGAACGGACCCGACAGCGCTGGAATGCCCCACCGCACAGCCGTATTCGACATCGGCGTCGTGAGATTGGGCCCGACCACCGCTCCCACCGTCGTCGCCACCAAGACCGTGCTGATGGCACGCGCCCGATGTGCGGGCTGCGCCAGATCGGCGCCGGCGTATCGCGCTTGCAGACTGGTCGCGGTGCCCGCCCCGTAGACGATCAGCGAGACGAACAGCAGCGGCAGGCTCTCGGTCACCGCGGCCGCTACCACCCCGAAACTTCCCAGGCCGCCCGTCAGGTACCCGAGCGTGAGGCCCACCCGACGCCCGCCCCGCTGCGAGATCCGACCCACCCCGACCGCGGCGGCAGCCGACCCGACGGTGAACATCGCGCTGGGCAACCCGGCCAGCCCGGTGGAACCGAGCATTTCTTGCGCCAGCAGCGCGCCGACGGTGATTCCCGCGGCAAGCCCCGCACCACTGAAGATCTGCGCCGCGACCAACACCGCCAGCGTGCGCCGTTGCGCGGGATGCTCACTCATGGGCATCACACTGCGACATAAGTGGACGCAGGTCCAGTTATTAGGACGTCGAAGTACCGAGCGCGTCCCGCATCACCGAGACGCCGCGCTCAACGCAAGTAGGGTCCCAGCGCGATGTTCACCTCGGACCCGACATCCTCGATCGAAATGATCGGCCAGATCCGACCGGGCAACATCGTCCCCGCGGCCGTGGCGTAGCCGACCACATCCAGCGCAGCGCTCCCGTCGTCGTCATGCAGAATCCCCGCCGCGGTGCGCACACCATCGGAGAACACCACGTCGAACTCGTCGGCTATCCGATCGGCGCGCACCACCACGCCGGGGAACAGATGCGAATAGTCGACGGTGATCCGTCCGGGCTCGACACATTCGTCCATCGGCGTCCTCTCGTTGTCCGACGTCAGTGACCACACGGATCCGTGAGATGCAGTCCCTCACCCACCTTGATCCGGCGATGCTCGGCGAGCACGATCCCGATACCGAGCAGCAAACACACACCAGTGAGAATTCCGGCGATCACCGCCCATCCGACAAATCCGGAACCGGCGGCCGTCAGGGTGGCCGCGAGCATCACGATGCCGATCCCGACGAGCAACAGCCCCGGCCAATTGAGCGAGTCCTGGACCAACTCCCCCGCATGCGAGCGCGTCGTGCGTTCGGTATCGGGAAACTTGTGTTGATGGGGATCGATGTAGTCAGTCATGGCACGGCCTCCTTTCGATGAGGGTTCTCCCCATCCGGCGCGTACCCCCGATTCACTCGGGCAAACGACCACCCTCGTGCGTGTTCTCGCGAGCGAGCACGAAAAAGTACGGCTCGGGGAAATCGCGGTAATCCATCAGGCCCAAGACTGTGTCGTCGTCGACCCGGCGGAATACATCGATGATCGCCCGATGGTCGTACACCATCGCCGTGGTGACGACCCCGCGATGCTCGACCGAGCGCAACCGCGCCCGATAGTCGCGAGCGCGCAACGCCGGCTTCAACACCCCGAGCAGTCCGCGACCCCGGTCGACAATAGAGATCGGCACCTTGCCGACCAGACCCAGCGGCACCTTCTGCGGATCGACAGCGAAGATGTCGCCCGTCCGGTCACGGAACAGCAGCGGATGCACACTGTCGACGCCGTCGAACTGCTTGCCGTACCACCCCGATGCCACGAGCAGGCCGTCCATCGGATGCCCGGTGGCCAGCTCGCGACCGTGCCAGCGGCCACTGAGCTGGGACGCGGGCACCGGCGGCAGACTGTCGAACAGCGCCAGCGCCGCCTCTTGGGAACAGACAGGTTCGAGCGCGGTGAGTTGGTCGATCGTCATGAAGATCCTCTCTCTCAGGCAGGCAGTCGGAGCGCGCCGGGCGCGGTCGCGGGCACCGCGGGACGTTCCGGGGCGACCGGACTGATCCGCTGGTAGGCGGCACCGAGATCAGGACGCGGATCCGGCTCACCCTTGTTGGGCCAGAACGCCATCGCACGCTCGGCCTGCGCGGTGATGGTGAGCGAGGGGTTCACGCCGAGATTGGCGGTGATCGCGCTGCCGTCGGCGATGTGCAGGCCGGGATGGCCGTAGACGCGCTGGTA
The DNA here is from genome assembly GCF_001613085.1 of Nocardia salmonicida NBRC 13393. Lineage (GTDB taxonomy): Bacteria > Actinomycetota > Actinomycetes > Mycobacteriales > Mycobacteriaceae > Nocardia > Nocardia salmonicida. The sequence continues at coordinate 340,371 of NZ_BDBR01000002.1, read as the reverse complement.
GGGGTCGATCACGCCGGTATCGCGGGAGTCGCCGATGGTGCAACCACCGATGTAGTGCGCGGTCGCGGGGATATTGAAGATATCGGTGGCGATGTTGCCGGTGATGCCGTCGGACTCGGCCGCGTAGCGCCGGGCGATATCGTGCGCCATGGGAATCCACTCCGGATTCGGCTCACCACTGCCCTGTTTGGTCACCAACCGCTTGCCCTTCAGATACGAAGTCAGCGAATTGTCCAGCGATTGCATGACCAGCAAGATCACCGACCGCTCCGACGCACCGTGCGCGTTCTGCGAACGCAAGAATTGCACCGGATGCAAAAGAATCGTCAGCAACAGCCGCAGGAATCGGAACGCCCCGCCGTCGATCATCGGCACCGTCTGCACGAACAGCGCGTTCTGACCCTTGCCGTAGGTGCACACCTCCACGTGCGTCTGCGGTTCCGGGTGAATGGACGACGTGATCGCCACACCCTGAGCGAAGTCGTGGCGGGACTTGCTGGTGACGCCGATGATCGCCTCGGAGTTACTGCGCGTCAGCTCACCGAGCCGCGAGGACAACTCCGGCAGCGTGCCGTCGCCCCGCAGCTTGTGCAGCAACTTCTGGGTGCCGAGCGCCGCCGCCGCGAACACCACCTGCTGGGCGGTGAACGTGCGACGCTGCTTGCGCACCCAACCGTTGGACTGCACCGTCTCCACGCGATAACCGCCGTTACCGTCGGGGGTTACCGCCGTCACCGTGGTCAACGGATGCACCTGTGCGCCGTTGCTCTCGGCCAGGTGCAGGTAATTGAGCGTGGTGGTGTTCTTGGCATTGTGCTTGCAGCCGGTGAAGCACTCCGAGCAGTGGATACACCCCGCCCGGCGCGGACCGGCGCCGCCGAAGTACGGGTCATCGACCTCCACGCCCTCGGAACCCTCGTTGAAGAAGACACCGACATGGGTGCGATGGAAGGTGTCGGCGACCTTCAGATCCCGTGCGACCTGCAACAGCACGTCGTCCTTCGGCCCGATCCGCGGATTCTCCACCACGCCCAGCATCCGCGCGGCCTGGTCGTAGTAGGGCGCGAGCTCGGACTTCCAATCGGTGATGTGGGCCCACGCGCGATCGCGATAGAACTCCGGCAGCGGTTCGTAGAGCGTGTTGCCATAGATCAGCGACCCGCCGCCCACGCCCGAACCGCTGAAGACCAGGCACTTACCCAGCGCGCTGATCCGCTGCGGTCCGGTCAGACCCAGGCGCGGCGCCCAGATGGCCTTGGGAATGTTCCAGTTGGTCTTCGGATAGTCCTCGGCGTTCCAGCGCCTACCGGATTCGAGCACACCCACCCGATAGCCCTTTTCGGTCAGCCGCAGCGCGGTCACGCTGCCACCGAAACCGGAACCGACGACGATCACGTCGTAGTCGTAGTCGTTCATCGTGACACCACCTCATAGTCGGCGGGATCGAACCGCGCCTGTTTCTTGTATTGGATTCCGAGCAAGGGCCAGTTGGTCGTGATGCGGCCGTCGGCCTGGCGATACCACGACGAACACCGGGTCCACACGCTTCCGGTGAGCTGCGCCTGGATCCGCTCGTCGTAGGCCTGTTCCACGTCCGGACGAACCGTCAGCGCGCGACCGGACGCCGCGAGATGGGCGACATAGTCGCCGAGGTACTTCGCCTGCGCTTCCAGGAAGTAGATGATCGAACCGCCACCGGTATTGGTGTTGGGGCCGTACATGATGAACAGGTTCGGAAACCGCGGCACGGTCATCCCGTAGTAGGCGTGCGCGCCGCTGTCCCACTCCTGCGTCAGTTCCCTGCCCTGCGCGCCCGTGATGGTCATCGGGGCCAAGAACTCCGTGCTGGTGAAACCGGTGCCCCAGATGATGACGTCGACCTCGTGGTCACGCCCGTCCACGGTGCGCACACCCGAGGGGGTGATCTCGGCGATCCGCTCGGTGGTCACCTCCACGTTCGCTTCGGCCAGCGCCGGAAGATAATTGTCGGAGAACAGGATTCGCTTGCACCCGACCGGATAGTCCGGCCAGACCTTCTCGAAAAGACCCGGCTTGGCCTTGGTCTGCCTGCGCATATGCCATTTCGACACGGCCTTGATCGCGGCGGCGAGAGGTTTGGAATACACCCAGGCGACGCTGAGCCCTTCGACCACGCCGTACCAGGTCGCGCGTTCGGCGAGCTCGGTCACCGGCACCTTCTCGAACACCCGGTGATGGCGCTCGGAGAACTCCCGATCAGGGCGCGGGATGATGTAGGGCGCGGTCCGCTGGAACAGGGTCAGCTTCTCGACCTGTTGTTGCACCTCGGGAACGAACTGGATCGCGCTCGCCCCGGTGCCGATGACAGCCACACGCTTACCGGTCAGGTCGATGTCGTGATCCCACTCGGCGGAGTGGAAACTACTGCCGCCGAAGCTGTCTCGACCATCGATCGCCGGCACGGCGGGCCGCGACAGCTGCCCGACCGCCGACACCAGCACATCGACCACCACGGTGTCCCCGCCACTGAGCCGGACGGTCCACTTACCGGTGGCGTCGTCGAACGCGGCGCCGAGCACCTCGACACCGAAGCGGATATGACGGCGGACATCGTATTTATCGGCGACGTGCCTGATGTAGTCGAGAATCACCGGCTGCCGTGAGAATCGGTGCGGCCAGCGCGGATTCGGTTCGAAAGAGTACGAGTAGAACGGGGACGGCACATCACAGGCAGCACCGGGATAGGTGTTCTCCCGCCAGACGCCACCGACATCGTCAGCCTTCTCGAACACGACGATGTCATCGAAGCCGCGCTTCTTCAGTTCGATGACAGCAGCCAAGCCGCCGAACCCGCTGCCGATGACTGCAATGGACGGGGTCATGAGGTCCCTTCGAGAACGATGCGAGCACAGGTATCGGGGTCGTCGCTGAACGGGAGGTGCCCGCAGCCGGGAAGGTCGAGATGGCGCGCGAACGGCAACACCACGCGCGCACGCGCGCTCTGGGTGCGGTGCACGAGCACGACGTCGCGGGTGCCCCATGCGATCGTCACCGGAATTTCACCCAACGAGCCACGGTCGTCGCCGGGATCGAGGACGTAATTGCCGAAGTCGTCGCGGGCGGCCGCGAAGGAGGTGGCACCGGCCAGCCCGGCCAAGTCGCTCCGAGCGGCATCGGGGTCGACGCGGACCGGGTGACCGAACATGCTCGAGAGCAGGATCCTGCGGCCCGCGGGGTATTCGACCAGCCGGTCCAATGTCGGCCCGGCGGTCCGGGCGGCACCACGCATGCTGGTGAGCAGGACCTGAGTCCACCGCCGTCCGACGGGCCCGTAGAAGCCGACCGGCGAGAACGCGGTGACTCCGGACGCGACTCCGGTGCGACCCAGTTCGATGGCGATGCCACCACCCATGGAGCTGCCTACCACGTGCGGGCGTCGAATTTCGTTGTCCACCAGCCAGCGCGTGAGCCAGGCGGCGTACCCGCGCGGACCCGGCCGGACATCGTCGAGCGCCGGCGAGTCACCGAAACCGGGTAGGTCGATCGCGATTACCTCGTGCTGATCGGCCAGTAGGTCGATGATCGGCGCGAAGACCTGCCAGCGACTGCCGAGGCCGTGCACCAGCACGATCGGCGCACCACTACCCCGGCGGAGGTGAGAGATCTGCGTCATCGCAGCCTTTCATCCAGAGAAACAGTTACTGCGTACGGTATGTTGATTGCACCAGCTTGATCCACCGTCGTCAAGGGGTGACCGCCGACACATTTCACCCAATCTACCGAATCTTGTCGGCAGGACGTACGATTTCTCAGGTGACCGTGCAACCACCGCGCCGCACCCAGGCCGAACGTCGGGCATCGACCCGCGCCAGAATCTTGGCCTGTACTGCCGAATGCCTGCTCGAACGCGGCTACGCGGCAACCACCGTCAGCGCGGTCCAGGAACGCGCTGGGCTCGCCCGCGGCACCGTGCAGCACCACTTCCCCACCAGAGCCGAACTGCTCATCGCCGCCACCACCGAAGTGGTCGACATCCGGCTCGAGAAATTCCGACGCGAAGCCGAACTCCTCCCGCCCGGCCGCGACCGACTGCAATCCGTCGTCGACCTCGCCTGGCGCGACCTCAACAGCCCCGCCTTCTTCATCGCACTCGACCTCTGGGTCGCCGCGCGCACCGACACCGAACTCCGCGACCAGCTCGTCACCGAGGAACGTCGCGTATTCACCGAAATGCGCAGGCTCTACCTGCAAGTACTCGGCGAGCCCTATGCCTCGGACCCGCGCGCCGAGTTCCTCGTCGAATTCACCATCGACATGCTCACCGGTCTCTCGATGACCGCCATGCTCACCGGAACACTCGGCGAACGCGAGGCGGTACTGCGCCGATGGAAGCGCGCCCTGGCGGTACTCGCCGGTCAGCTCCCCAGCGATGAACTCCTCGACGGAAGCCCATTGCCGATCGGGGCGAGCTGACCGCTCGCGACGTCGTTTCTAGTCGCCCGAAGTCTCCACGCCGGACAATCCGTTCCAGCACAGCGCCACGACAGTGTCGACAGCCTCGACCATCGGAATCGGACGACCCGTGTCGAGCCACTGCCGAGCCGCGAGGTGGCTCGCGCCCACCACCCCGAACGCGCACGCGTAGGCACGGACGTCGTCCATACCCGCGGCGCGCAGCTCCGCGCTGACCAGCACCGCGCATTCACCCATGGCATTGCGCACCCGCCACCGCACACACGGCTCACTCGGCACCGGCGACTCGAAGACCAGGGTGTGCCCACCGGCGTCCTCGTCGACGAAATCGAAATAGGCCAGCACCGCGCGGCGCACCTTGTCCTCTTGACCGTCGGCGTCGGCCAGCGCGTCCCGGATACCGTCGACCATCCGGTCCAGATAACCCTGCAACACAGCGAGATAGAGATCGAGCTTGCTCGCGTAGTGCGTGTACAGCACCGGCTTGCTCATCCCGGCCCTGATACCGATGTCGTCCATGCTCGCCCCGTGGTAGCCGTGGGCGACGAAGACCGAACGCGCGGCGCTCAACACTGCGAGTCGTCGCTGGGTGCGGGCAGCCGTCTCGGCGCCCTCGACAGCCGGGGCGTCGTCGAAGAGAAGTGTCATGGGGTGTCCGAGGATTCGAGGGTACTCACCATGTGAGCACCGGTTTGACGACAGCGCCCGCGCGCTGGTCGGCCAGCGCGGCACCGACCTCGGTGTGCGGGTACCGAGCGATGAGGCGCTCGACCGGGAAGCGACCGGTCGCGTACAGATCGAGCAGCTGGGGAATGAAGGCGGCAGGCACGCTGTCGCCTTCGAGGCAGCCGCGAATCACCTTACCGTGCAGCACGATATCACCGATATCGACCGGTGGCGCGCCACGGCCGAGACCGACGGCCACCACCGTGGCACCGACAGCGAGCGCGGCGACGGCATCGCCGAGAACAGCGGCGACACCGGTCGTATCGAGCGCGTGCGTCGCACCGCCATCGGTGAGTTCGCGGATACGTGGCGCGGTGGGCCCGTCGGCGGGATCCAGCGCCACGTCAGCGCCGAGCTCGACAGCCAGTTCCCGCCGCGCGGCAGATGTTTCGACAACGACCACGCGCACGTCGGGAATCGACCGAGCAGCGAGCAAACCTGCCATCCCGACCGCGCCCGCCCCGTACACAGCGACCCACGCACCCGATTCCGGGCGCAACGCGTTCAGGACAGCGCCCGCGCCGGTCTGGAACCCGCAACCGAACGGCGCCGCCACCGCGAGGTCGATCGCGGGGTCGATCACGATCGTGTTGTCCTCAGTGGTCAACGCGTAGCCGGCGAAACTCGACTGACCGAAGAATCCGTCCAGCACCGGAGAACCGTCGACAAGCGCCCGGGGTGTGTCGTGCGCGCGCCGTCCGAATTGGTTGAGCGCGGTCGCGCGGTGGCAGTAGGCGGGACGACCGGCCGCGCAGTTGCGACAGGCACCGCAGTGCCGGAAGGTCAGCACGACATGATCGCCGGGCCGGACCGTACGCACGTCGGATCCGACCGCCGCGACGACGCCCGCGCCCTCGTGTCCGAGCAGAATCGGACGATCCGCGGCACCCGCGCGGCGACTGACCAGATCGGTGTGGCAGATCCCGGCGGCGACGATCCGCACCAGGATCTCCCCGGCACGGGGCTCGTCGACCTCGATCGGCTCGATCGAGAACTCCGCCGACGGATCGCGCGACAACACCGCCGTTGTGCGCATCAGGCGACCCGTTCCAGCAGGAAGTAGAAGTATTGGCCGCGGGACAGAACCAGTTCGGGGCGCCCGTTCATGATGCCCATCAAGGTGGTGTCATCGAGCCACTTGAAGTGGTCGAACACCGCGCGGCCGTCGTAGACCATGGTCGCGGTGACCTCGCCGCGGAACTCGACATTCCACAGGGTCGCTTCGCCCTGTCCCAGCTCGACATTCGAGAACAGGGTGCCGTCCTCGGCTCGGCACATCAGCGGCTTGGCGTCGTCGAGAGCGAGGAAATTCTTGCCGTACCAGCGGCTGGCAGGCAGCGCGCGGCACAGCGGGTGACCGGTCTGGAACGCGTCGCCGCGCCATTCACCGAGGATCTCCTCGGCTCGAGCCGGGCGTAGCCGGGTCCACAGCTGGTCCAGATCGGCAGTATCGACACCGTCGGTCTGCTCCCTGAGCTGCTGCCACCGTGGTTTGTCCGCGCTCATCAAAGCCCTCGTCTCACAGAGTTCAGAACCGTCCGGTTCACATGGGACCATAGTTCCGAACCAGATGGTTCGGCAAGGGGTACGCTTCGGCTCATGCGGGCGGCAGGTCAGGCAACACGGGAGCGAATACTCACCGCGGCGAAAGCGGAGTTCGCCGAATTCGGCATCGCCGGTGCTCGGATCAACCGCATCGCGGCCGCCGCGCACGCCAGCAAGGACCGCCTCTACGCGTACTTCCCGGGCAAGAACGAGCTGTACGCCGCTGTCACCGAACGCTGGACGACCGAGACCAGTAGCGAAGCCGCGATGTCCGCCGACGACCTTCCCGCCTATGTGGGCCGCCTGTTCGACCACTTCATCGCCCACCCCGACAACGCCCGGCTACAAGCCTGGTCCGAACTCGAGCCGTCCGGCGATATCCCCCAGGTCCTGCGGCGCACCATCGACGCGAAACTCGTCGAGCTCCGCCGCGGCCAGCATGAAGGACTCGTCACCACCGACATCCCGGCCACGATCCTGCTCCACATGCTCACCGACCTGGCTCGCACATCAGCCGCCCACGCCCGGGCCGGAACAGTCGTCGCCGGCCGCGACCGCCTGGCAGAGCAGCGCTCGGCGATGGTGTCGGCCGTCGCCCGCATTGTGACCCCTCGCTAACAACCAGTACCCACGGAGACCAACCAGCTGGGCGCCCCCCGGCCTCCTTGTGTTCTTTTGGAGATGGTTTGCCTGCGTGTGAGTGGGGATGACGTCGGGTGTAATACATGTTTAGATGCGCATATCTAAGTATCGGCATTAAACAATTTAGGAGTTGCGGCAACCAAGATCGTCGACGTGGCCCTCGACCACTCGAATCCGGAGTGGCCAGGACGATTCAAACCTGTACCGCCCCTTGGTATACGCGCTCCCCCACCACCGGCCGGACCAGGTAACACGGCCCCGCTCCCCCACCTCGTACAGTTGCCGGAATGAACGAGGATCTACGCATCTGCTTAATCGGGGACTCCTTCGTCCAGGGCATCGGTGACCCGGAGTACCGCGGCTGGGTCGGCCGCGTACTCACCGCGTTCAACCTCGGCATCCGCCGCAACACCTCCGACGATGTCCTGCGTCGCTGCTGGCGCGAAGTCGATCCGCGTGTGCTGCCCGGCGCCGACAATCGCCTGGTGATCTCCTTCGGCAGCAACGACGCGGTCGTGGAGGACGGCAGCGTCCGGGTCGGTAAGGCGCGCTGCCTCGACAACCTCGCGACCCTCCTGGCCGAAAGCCGCGAGCGCGCGATCCATCCGCTGGTGATCGGCCCACCACCTGTCGTCGACGGCGGCGAGGAGCATCTGCGCCGAACGGTGGAACTCGCCGACGCCATGGCAGAGCTGTGCGGCTCGCGTGACGTGCCCTTCGTCGCCACCACCAAGCAATTGGCAGAAGACCCGATCTGGGTCGGCGAAGCCACGGCGGGCGACGGCGCCCACCCCGGCAGCGCCGGTTACCAGCGCTTGGCCGAGCTGATCGTTGATGGCGGGTGGCACTCGTGGATCGCCCGGCCTCGCCTGTGAGTGCTATTCCAGAATGCCGAGATGCTTCAGGTCACGGACATATTTGGCGATGAGATCTGTCGGCAGGTGCGGGATGTCGTGGTCGGGACCGATCTGTGCGGCGCGGACGGCGGCGCGAAAGCCGTCGGCGGGTAGGGCCGAGCCGCGCAGTGGACGGCCGGGCTTGCGGTAGGCATCGAGGAGCGGGAGCAGGGTGTGCTTGCGCTCGGGTTCGGGTAGGGCACGTAAGGCGGTTTCGAAGCGGGCGAACCAGTCGTCGTAGCCGTCGATGCGATCGATGCGGTGGCCCGCTTCGATCAGCCAGTCGACGAACACGTCGAGGGAGATCCCGTCGTCGTGCGGGTTGAGGACGTCGTAGGTGCGGTACCCGCTCGAGGCCGCGGCACCGAGTTCGGTGATGGCCGTGGCGACGAAGTCGGCAGGCAGGCCGTCGTAGTGGGCGCGCTGCGGTCGGCCATGGGAATCGGTGCGGTAGAACGATGTCGGGGCGAGCCCGGTGACGAGCACACTCAGCAGCAGACGGGTGAAGACGTCGGGCACATTGAGCTGGCCGAGGAAGTGGCTGTGCGCCAGGATCATGTCCGAGCGGAATACCGCGACGGGTAGCCCGAACCGCTCGGCAGCCTCGCGTAACAGAACCTCGCCCGCCCACTTGCTGTTGCCGTAGCCGTTTGCATAGGAACCGTCCAGTCGGCGAACCGGACTCATGGTTCGCACGTCGCCGTCCTCGGCGAAGGACTCCCCCTGCGCCGCGACGGCCACCGTCGACAGATAACTCACCGGCTTGCGGGTCGTTGTCAGCGCCAGCCGGATGATCTCGGCCGTGCCGACCACGTTCGGGCCGAACAGCTGCGCGTACGGCAACACATGGTTCACCAGTGCCGCGGAGTGCACGATCAGATCGACCTCGCCGGCCAACCGGTCCCAGGTCGGCTGCGGCAAACCGAGATTCGGTTCACCGATATCGCCGGGCAGCACTTCCAAGGTGTCCTTCGCGAGAACCTGGAAGTGCATGACCAGCTCACTGTCGCCGGTGTCGAAGGCCGCGTCGAGTCGCTCTCTGGCGGCGACCGCGTCACCGCCACGGACCACGCAGATCACCTTGCCGCCCTCCGGGGCGAGCCGCTCGAGCCAACTCAGCAACAGGAACCGCCCGAGATAACCGTTCGCGCCGGTGATCAACACCGTCTTCGCGGGCGTAGCGGCAGGAACGCGCGCGGCGGTGCTGACATCCACGAACTTCTCGAGCGTCAGATCCGCCGCGCGAATCTCGGTAGCGCCCTTGCCGTGCACCGCGTCGGAATCGGTTCTGTGCGTGCCGGGTTCACGCTCACGTCGCACGTAGTCGGCGATATGGGCCAAGTCGCTGTCCGGTCCGAGCAGCACGTTCACCGGCACGTCCACCGCGAGCAGTTCCCGGAGCAGCGTCGAATACGACAGCGCAGCCAGCGAATCACCGCCGAGATCACCGAATCGTGCGTCCGGACGCAGATCCGCCGGATCGCCGCCGAGCACAGCGCGAGCGGCGCGGGCGACGGTGTCGTACACCGGCAGCCCTGGTGCGTCGTGACGCAGCCGCTGCAGTTCGTCTTCCTGACCCCGCGCGAGGTCGGTATAGAGCTGCTCGAGACGCTGCCCGTACCGCTGTTTCAGCTTGGGCCGCAACAGTTTCCCCACCCCCGACAGCATCCCGTCGGCTGTCGAGAACGGTTCGGACTCGATGATGAAGTCACGCGGAATCTCGTAGGGCTCGAGTTCTGCCGAGGCGGCGGCGCGGTGCAGCGACGCACTCACCGCGGCGCGCAACTCGTCGGCAGGCCCCGCGAGCGCGGCCTCGGTGGGCACTACGACCGCCAGCAGATAGGAGCGTTCACTGCTGCCGTACACATAGATCTGGCGCACCAGGTCCGCGCCCGCGAACACCGCCTCCAACCGCGACACCGTGACGAACTCACCCTGGGAGAGCTTGAGGACATTGTTGCGGCGGTCGACATAGGCCAACCGATCGGGCGCCAACTCGACCACCACGTCTCCGGTGCGGCAGAACCCGTCGGCATCGAAGACCTCGGCGGTCACCTCGGGGCGGCGGTAATACCCGGCGATCATGGTGGTGGTCTTGAGCAGTAACTCGCCGCGCGGATACGGCTTGTCGGTGCCGAAATAGCCGAGCTCCGGCACGTCGACGAGTTTGTAATCCAGTACCGGCGGGCGCATCACCTTCGTATCGAAGATCACCCCGCCGCCGGTCTCGGTGGAGCCGTAGCCGTCGTGCAGGCGCAGCTGCAGTACTGACTCGACGAAGGCACGCAGGTCGGGTGCGATCGGCGCGCTGCCGCACAGCACCGACAGCAGCCGGCCACCCAGGAACTGTTCGCGCAGTTCGGTTTTCACCGTGTCGATCGCCGCGTCGCCGCGCTCGGCGACCGCACGCTGGAAGCGCTGCAGGATCATGTCGCACACCCGGGGCACCAGGAAGATCTCGGTGGGCCGCACCAGGGAGATGTCGGTGAACAATGTCGACAGGTCCGCCGCCGCCGTGAAATACGCCGTGCCCCCACGGGCGAGCACGCTGTTGAGGGTCAGCCGAGCGGCGATGTGGCACATCGGCAGGAAGTTGACATTGATCGCGGTCAGCGGCCGCGCGGGCTGCCAGCCCACCGCGACCAGGCGCTGGGTGTACATCGCGCCTTTGGGGGTCCCGGTGCTGCCCGAGGTGTAGATCAGCAGGGCGAGTGGGTCCTCGCCCGCGGCGGGCACGCTCAGCGGAGCCGCGTCGGCGCGGCGACCCTGCTCGATGGTGTCGTCGAGGGTGCGGAGCACGAGGCCCGATCCCCCGGCCCGAAGGCGGGCGCGGGCCGCGTCGAGGGTATCCCGGTGATCGTCGTCGTCAGCGTGATGATCGAACACGATCAGCGAACGCGGCGTGACGCCTGCCAGTACCGCGTCCACGGCGATGTCCAGGTGCGCGGTATCGACCGCGAACACCGTCGGCTCGGTCTCGTCGAGAATCGACCGCAACTGTTCCAGTCCCGCGCCCGCCTGCAACGGCACCGCGACCCCACCCAGGTGGATCGTGGCGAGATCGAGCACGGTGTAGTCGGCACTGGTGAACCCGAGCACCGCGACGAAATCCCCCGCGACGACACCGTCGCGATGCCAGGCCGCGGCGAGCGCGCGAGTGCGCTCCCACACCTGCCCATAGGTCAGCAACTCGAACTCCGGCAACAGCTTTCGCGTCGACCGTCCGCTGTTCTCGACCAGTTGGGTACGGCGGGTGCCGAGCGCCGGGCGATCGGCGTAGGCGGTCATGACGGTCTCGACGATGCGCGCCGTCGCGAGTCCGGGAGTCGTCACGATGGCGTGAACATCCTCGACGGGCCGCGCCGCACGGATCTGCTCGTCTTCGGCGTAGAGCGCCTTGATGCGGTCGGCCAGCTGCCCCGCGGCGAGCTCTACAGTCATGCTTCACACTTCCGAATGCCTTGCCACGCTTCACGTTGCGCGGACTCGGGGTCGACCAGGACGCGCGGCGGATGGTCGATGATGGAGGTGGTGCGGCGTTCCGCGGTGTAGGGCGACCACGGCGCCAGCGGTTGGCCGGTGCGGGCGAAGCTGAGCCAGTTGTCCTGGATGTAATCCTGGACCGCGAGGAAGGCCCGCCTGCCACCGGCTGCGGTCATCGCGCGCCCGACGGGGCCGTCGACCCAGCCGAAGACGGGGACCAGGTCGAGCGCATGGGTAGCGCCGAAGCCCGCCAGGTGCAGCGCGCGGGGGGCGTAGTCGTACCGGTAGGCGTAGGTGGGGGCGTATTTGCTGTGGCCTTCGAGCACGGCCAACGTTGGCCGTAGGAACAGATGGTCGCCGCCGACCCGTACTGCGGTTCGCGCCGCCGGATACCCGGGGTAGCTGCTGGTCACCCGCTTTTCGGCGCCCGGCTCGTAGCGGTCGAAAATGGTGCTGAGTTGCTGGGGGGTGTGTGGCACCGACTTGGCGAAGCGCTGGAACAGCGTCGCCTCGTCGCGGTTGGTGCCGATGATCAACGGCACCGGATGTGCGCGGCCCGCCGCGATCGCGTCCAGGGGCATCTCCGGGAGGAAGTCGCCGTCCGCGACAGGGGCGTAGGGAAAGCTGCCCGGCTCCTCGCGCAGCGAACGACCGAGCGCACGGTCACCCGCCCGGCACAGGTCCTTCGCGGACACGGTGCTCAGCACGGTCGCGGCGTCGGCAGGGGTGGCGCCGAGCCGGTCCAGGCAGCGACGGGCGAAGCGACGCGCCTCCTCCGGTGTCGAGGTCCAGTCAGCGGGGGCGCTCTGCGCGATCGCCCGATGGAACAGACCGCGCGCGGCGGGCGTCGCCAGCAGGCTGACCACCGCGTGCGCACCGGCCGATTCGCCGAAGATGGTGACGTTGTCGGGGTCACCGCCGAACGCGGCGATATTGCGACGTACCCATTCCAGCGCCGCGACCTGATCGCGAAGTCCGAGGTTCGACTCGAAAGGTCTGTCAGCCGTGGAGAATTCGCTGAAGTCGACATACCCGAGCGCGCCGAGGCGGTAGTTCACCGACACCACGATCACGTCACCGCGCGCGGCCAACCGTGCGCCGGAATACATGCTCGACGTGCCGATCAGGTATCCGCCACCATGGAAGAACACCATGACCGGGCGCGGGGTGGCCGACGGCGTCGCAGGCGCGGTGACATTGAGCGTCAGGCAATCCTCCCCGGTGGGTTGCCAGGTTCGCGGGCCGATGCGGGCACCGTTCGGATTCTGCACGGCGGCGTAACCGAACTCGGTCGCCGACCGGACCCCCGTCCACGGCCGAACGGGCTGGGGCGCACGCAACCGCAACGCTCCGATGGGTGGGGCCGCGTAGGGCAGGGCACGCCAGCGGGCGATTCGACGACCCGCACGACCGCGCACGACTCCGTCGGCGCTCACGATCTCGGTGGACAACATCCCTCGAATGTACGTGGTACCGACGGTACCGCGCAGCTGGTTCGGTCGGCGAACTTTTCCGAAGCCGCAACCACGCCGCGGACTAGACTGAGCCGATGACCGGCGAGGATCCGGAAAAGGCCCCGTGGGCGGCAGAAATCGCTCCCGATATCGCCGCACTCGATCGCTTGGTTTCCACCTGCCGCGCCTGCCCCCGACTCGTCGCCTGGCGCGAAGAAGTCGCCGTCGTCAAACGGGCAGCCTTCCGCGACGAAGAGTACTGGGGTCGGCCGGTACCCGGTTTCGGGCCCGCCGACGCTCGAATTCTCGTGGTCGGCCTCGCCCCCGCCGCCCACGGCGGCAATCGCACCGGGCGCATGTTCACCGGCGACCCGAGCGGCAACGTCCTGTTCGGTGCGCTGCACGCGGTCGGATCGGCGACCGGCGCGCATCCGGTGAGCCTCGACGATGGCATCGAACTGCTGGATACCCGGCTCACCGCACCGGTGCACTGCGCCCCGCCGGAGAACAAGCCGACACCCGAGGAGCGGCGCCGCTGCGCGCCTTTCCTCAGCCGGGAATTGGAACTGCTCGGCTCGACGCTTCGGGTGATCGTCGTCCTCGGCGGCTTCGGCTGGCAGGCCCTGTTCACCGTCCTTTCCGCAGGCGACTGGAATGTGCCCCGTCCGCGTCCACGATTCACCCACGGCGCGCAAGTCGTCATCACCCATCCCGACGGCCGGTCGGTCACTGTGCTCGGTAGTTACCACGTGAGCCAGCGCAATACTGCCACGGGAAAGGTGAATCCCGCGATGATCGAAGACATACTGCTCCGGGCGAAGACGATCGCCGAGTCCTGACCGGAATTCGCGACCTCGTCACCTAGGATCGAGCAGTGCTGACGCAACGCGTCGTTCCGCGCGTACGCGAATTACCTGCAGACACCGGAATTCGCCGCGGGCGTAGACGAACTCGTCGACCTGCCGGGCGAAGCGACAACCGCCGTCATGTGCGCCGAAGCGGTGCCGTAGCACGTCAGCATCCATTTCATCTCGACTCAGACAGCAAGCGGTTCGGCAACAGTTCACTGCGATGGCAGGAGATCCGACGATGAGTTCGCTGGCAATGAGCACACTGGATGTCTCCAGATGGCAGTTCGGTATCACCACGGTCTACCACTTCATCTTCGTCCCGCTCACCATCGGACTGGCACCGCTCGTAGCGGGAATGCAGACGGCGTGGGTGATCACCGGAAAAGAACACTGGTATCGGCTCACGAAGTTCTTCGGAAAACTGTTCCTGATCAACTTCGCCATCGGCGTCGCCACCGGCATCGTGCAGGAATTCCAATTCGGGATGAACTGGAGTGAGTACTCCCGATTCGTCGGCGACGTCTTCGGTGCGCCGCTGGCATTCGAAGCGCTGGTCGCTTTCTTCCTGGAGTCGACATTCCTCGGATTGTGGATCTTCGGCTGGACCCGATTACCCAAACTCGTTCACCTCGCGACGATCTGGATCGTCGCCTTCGGCGTCAACGCCTCGGCGTACTTCATCATCGCGGCCAACTCGTTCATGCAGCACCCGGTCGGCGCGAAGTACAACCCCGACACCGGACGCGCCGAGCTGGACAGCATCTGGGCGCTGCTCACCAACAACACCACCCTCGCGGCATTTCCGCACGTGGTCGCCGGCGCGTTCCTGACCGCGGCGACCTTCGTCGTCGGCATCGCCGGGTGGTTCATGGTGCGCAACGCGCGCAGCGGTGATGCCACGAAACTCGACGAAGCCAGGATCATGTGGCGACCGGCGGCCCGGGCAGGGATGTGGGTCATCGCCGCATCGATCGTCGTGGTGGGGGTGACCGGCGACATCCAGGGCAAGATCATGTTCGATCAGCAGCCGATGAAGATGGCGTCGGCGGAATCGCTGTGCCACACCCAAACCGATCCGAAGTTCTCGATCCTCACCGTCGGCACGCACAACAACTGCGACAGTGTCACGCATCTACTGGAAGTTCCGTACGTGCTGCCGTTCCTGGCCGAGGGCAAGTTCACCGGCGTCACGTTGCAGGGCGTGGAGGATCTGCAGGCGTCCTACGTGCAGGACTACGGGCCCGGCAATTACCGGCCGAATCTCTTCGTCACCTATTGGGGCTTCCGCGGCATGATCGGCTTGCTGGCCGGACCTGCGCTGTTGCTGCTCGCCGGTCTCTGGATGACCCGCGGTGGCCGAGTACCCGACAAGCGCTGGTTCTCCTGGCTGTGTCTGATCGCCATCCCTACTCCCTTCCTGGCCAACAGCGCGGGCTGGGTCTTCACCGAGATGGGACGGCAGCCGTGGGTGGTGGTGCCGAATCTGACCGGCGACACGACCATTCGTATGACCGTGGCGCAGGGTGTCTCCGATCATGCGCCGGGGACGGTGATCTTCTCCCTCGCGGTTTTCACGTTGCTCTACGGCGCACTGGCCGTGGTCTGGTACTACCTGATGCACCGCTACACCGTGGTCGGGCCCGAGCCGGGGCCGACGGCGTCCGATGACGAGTCCGGTCCCGATGACGACGGCGGTGGCGGTAGGCACCGCGCCGAACCCGTCGAGCCGCTGTCCTTCGCGTACTAGGAGACGACGATGAGTCTGCAGCAATTCTGGTTCGTGTTGGTCGGCGTGCTGTTCACCGGCTACTTCATTCTCGAGGGCTTCGACTTCGGTGTCGGCATGCTGATGCCGATCCTGGGCAAGGGTTCGGATGCGCGCAGGCGCGTCGTGCTCAACACGATCGGCCCGGTCTGGGACGGCAACGAAGTGTGGCTGATCACCGCGGGCGGTGCGATGTTCGCGGCGTTTCCGGAGTGGTACGCGAGCTTGTTCTCCGGGTTCTACCTGGCCCTGCTACTGCTGTTGGTCGCCTTGATCCTGCGGATCTGCGCCATCGAGTGGCGATCGAAGATCAACTCGCCGAAGTGGCGGTCCTGGTGCGACATCGGCATCGGCATCGGCTCGTGGATTCCGGCACTGGCATGGGGCTGGGTGTTCGCCAACCTCGTGCGCGGTGTGCCGCTGAACGAGAAGCGCCAGGTCGTCGGCTCGGTGTGGGATCTGCTCAGCCCCTACGCGCTGCTCGGCGCGGCCACCACGGCGATCCTGTTCGCCCTGCACGGCGCGATCTTCCTGGCGCTCAAGACCGGTGGCGAGGTCCGCGACGATGCCCGCACGTGCGTCCGGATCCTGTTCGTGCCCACGGTGGTGATCGTCGGCGGGTTCGGGCTGTGGACCCAGCTTGCCTACGGCTCCGGCTGGACCTGGGGCGCTCTCGGCACCGCGGTACTCGGCCTTGTCGTCGCCGGTGGCGCCACCGTCGCGGGCCGTGACGGCTGGGCCTTCATCGGCACCACGCTCACGATCGCCTCGGCCACCGTCCTGCTGGTGGGCTCGCTGTACCCGAACGTCATGCCCTCCACCATCGACTCCGCCTTCGACCTGACCATCTACAACGCCTCGTCCAGTCACTACACCCTCCAGGTGATGAGCTGGGCAGCGGTGCTGTGCACCCCGGTGGTTCTGATCTACCAGGGCTGGACCTACTGGGTCTTCCGCAAACGTCTGACCGTGGAACAGATCCCCGAACCGACCGGGCTGCCCCTCACGAAATAGGTCTTCCGCCCACAACATTCGCCGCGCGCGTCATGGCACCCACAGTGCCGTGGCGCGCGCGGCGCGTTGTGGGCGCCCGCATCGACCCCGCTGGAATCCCCTCAGCGGTGGCCTGGGTCGCGGAGCCGGGCGACAAGGCGCGCGCGAACGTCGGGCCAGTCTTCGACGGTGATCGAGAACAGCACAGAGTCGCGGACAGTGCCGTCGGCACGCCGGGAATGGCGGCGCAGAGTGCCCTCGTACTGGGCGCCGAGGCGGGAGATGGCCTGCTGGGAACGGTGATTGCGGACATCTGTCTTGAGCTCGACACGACCGGCGCCCAGCGTATCGAACGCATACTGGAGCAGCAGGAACTTGGCCTCCGGATTCACCGCACCGCCCCATACCGGCGGCGTGTAGAGGGTGGCGCCGATCTCCAACCGCGCGTCACGCGCACGGGTTTCGAGATAGGCGGTCATCCCGACGATCGCACCGGCAGGAAAGCCCGCGACGGCCCGCCGCGTCCGGACAACCCACAGATGGCGGTCGGACGTTGCGTGCCACGAATCGAGGAACTCTTCCAGCTGCTGCCGATCACGTAAGCGAAAAGGAAGAAGCGCCCACACGGCATCGTGATCGAGCACCGCGAACAACTCGGCGGCGTCCGCTGAAGGATCGACCGGGTTCAACCGCACCGCCTCGCCGACGAGTTCGGCATCCACGGGAACAGGCCACGTCAGCTCCGGCCACGGCTCATCGATCGGCCGCGGGTCCGGCATCGGATCGAAGCGAATCACGTCGGTGAGGGCATTCTGGGACACGTCGAGAGCCTAGACCTGCGCCGATCGTATCGACACTTCTTTTACACCGGGCCCACCTGTGCGGGCCGACAACACTATTCGATGAGGTTCGCGCTCTTCAGCCAGTCGTAGGCGACGTCGGCGGGGTCTTCTCCGTCGATGTCGACTCGGCCGTTGAGTTCTCGCATCAGGTCGTCGGTGAGGAGCTCGGAGATGGTGCCGAGGAGCTCGCGCAGTTCGGGGTCGGCGTCGAGGACGGCGCCGCGGACGACCGCGGTGCCGCTGTAGGGGAGGAAGAATTTCTTGTCGTCGTCCAGGACCACCAGATTCAGGTTCTTGACGCGGCCGTCGGTGGTGTAGACCATGCCGAAATGGCAGGGCTCGCCTTTCGCGGTCGCGGTGTAGACGACGCCGGCGTCCATCCGGGTGACGTTGCCCACGGGGACACCGTTGGGATCGTTGTAGGGCATGCCGTATTTCTGCAGCATCGGAATGAAACCGTCCGAGCGACTGAAGAATTCGTCGTCGACGCAGAAGGTACGTTCGGCGACCGGTAGCGCGGCCACATCCGAGAGCGACTTCACGCCGAGTCGCTGCGCGGTCGGGGTCGACGCACCGAAGGCGTAGGTGTCGTTGAAATTAGCCGGGGGAAGCCATTCGAGGTTGTGATCACGCTTTTCGACATCGTGGACGCGCTGCCAGAGCTCCTGCGGGTCCGCGATCGTCTCGGTCTCGTTGTGATAGTTGACCCAGCCGGTGCCGGTGTATTCCCACAGCACGTCGGCGTCGCCGTTGAGCTGGGCCTGCCGAGACGAGGCCGAACCCGGAGCGCCCGTCAGGTCGGTGACCGAGGCACCCGCCGCGGCCAGGTAGGTGGCAGTGATCTTGCCGAGCACCACACCCTCGGTAAAGCTCTTCGAGGTGACGACCAACTTCGCGCCGTCGAGGGGACGTTCGCCGTCGGGCAGGCTCGCCTCGTGGAAGGTGCCCGACGAGCTCACCAGCCCACAGCCGACGAGCAGCGACATCGTCGCGACCAGCGCGGAAATCAACGGGACTCGCCTCATGAGACACCTCGTGGGGTCGCGGCCAGTTCGACGAGTCGGCCGAGCCAATCGATGATCAACGCCAGCAGGCCGACGAGCACGGCGCCGGAGATGAGCAGCTTGGGCAAGAACAGGGTGACACCGGTCGTGATCAGGGTGCCGAGGCTGGTCGCACCGATGAAGGTACTCAGCGTCGCGGTACCGACCAGGATGACCAGCGCGGTGCGCACGCCGTTGAGGATCACCGGCACCGCGAGCGGCAACTCCACCTGCGCGAGGGTCCGTCCGGCCGAGAAGCCGATACCGCGCGCGGCCTCGATGGTGCGATGGTCCACCTGTCGGAGTCCGACGATCGTGTTCTGCAGGATCGGCAGGATCGCGTAGACGACGAGACCGACGACCGCAGTGCGGAACCCGGTGCCGAGCCAGAAGGTGAACAGCACGAGCAAACCGACGGCGGGCGCGGCCTGGCCGACATTGGCGATGTTCACGGCGATCGGCTCGAACCGCTGCAACGCCGGTCTGGTCAGCGCGATACCGAGCGGAATCGCGACGACCACCACGATCAGTGTGGCGACCACGGTGAGACGGATGTGATCGAGGATTGTGGTCTGCAGATTGGCCCAGCCGAGCGAGGCCTGTTCGGTCGGGGTGAATGTCGAGGACTGATACCAGAACACGTACCCGATGCCGATCACCACGATGATGAGCGGTTCGAACCACACGTCGATCGGGACCCGGCGCAGACGGTTCATGCCGGTTCGACCGATCCGGGTTCGTCGTCGGCGGCGACGACCGGCGTGGGCGTGGGATCGGAACCGTCGACATAGGTTTCGTAGGACGAGTCCTCGACCGCGGCGTGCCCCTCGGCGAGCTTGGTCTGGATCACATCGGTCACCGAGCCGATGTTCAGCGAGCCGACGACGGCGCCGCGACCATCGGTGACCAGGGTGGCGCCCTGACTCGCCGCGAGCATGGCGTCGAGCGCGTCGTTGAGCGTCGAGGACTTGGCCACCACGGGCAGACGGCGGTCCAGATAGTCCGAGACCTCCGGCTTGCTCGCCACTTCCGTCAGTGACGGCCACGACCGCGGCCGACCCGACTCGTCCACGACCACCACCCAGGTGTGTCCCGCGGCTTCGGCCCGCCCGATCACGACCTGCGAGGATTCCCCGATCCTGGCGGTGGTCACCGGGTCGACCTCCACATCGCGCACCCGAGACACCGTGAGATAGGCCAGCTTCGCGCCGGATCCGACGAATTCCTCCACGAACGGCGTCGCCGGGTCGGTGAGGATCTCCTCCGGCGCCGCGTACTGCTCGACATGCCCGCCTTCGGACAGGATGAGCACCTTGTCGCCGAGTTTGGTGGCCTCCTCGAAATCGTGGGTGACGATCACGATGGTCTTGCCGAGTTCGTGTTGGATCGCGATCAGACTGTCCTGCAGGCGAACCCGGGTGATCGGGTCGACCGCGCCGAACGGTTCGTCCATCAGCAGCACCGGCGGGTCGGCCGCGAGCGCGCGGGCGACGCCGACGCGCTGCTGCTGGCCGCCGGACATGTCCTTGGGCAGCCGGTCGGCGAACGTGGCCGGGTCGAGACCGACCAGGTCGAGAAGGTAGTCGGTGCGCTCGGCGATCCGCTTCTTGTCCCAGCCGAGCACCCGGGGGATCGCGCCGATGTTCTTGGCGACCGACCAGTGCGGGAACAGGCCACCGGACTGGATGACGTAGCCGATCGACTGCCGCAGCTTGTCGGGATCCTCCCGGGTGACATCGCGGCCGCCGATGAAGATCCGCCCTTCGGTCGGCTCGATCAGCCGGTTGATCATCTTGAGCGTGGTCGTCTTGCCACACCCCGACGGTCCGACGAACGCGACGATGTCGCCGGCGTCGATCTCGAGGTCGAGGCGCTCGACAGCGGGCGTGTCCTGGCCCTTGTACCGCTTGACGACGCCATCCAAGGTGATGGAATCACCGGTCACATCGCGTTGCGGGGCTGTCGGCGCGGGCTGGCTGGTCACATCGGTCATCACAGTCCCTTGGCAATCGTGAGGCGTCCGAGCAGGACGAGGAGCGCGTCGAAGACCAACGCGATGGCAACGATGAGAATGGTTCCGGTGAGCGCCATTTCGAGGGCATTGGCGCCGCCGAGGCGAGACAGGCCATTGAAGATCAGCGAGCCGAGGCCGGGCCCGAGAACGTAGGCCACGATCGCGGCGACCCCGACGATCATCTGGGTCGAGACCCTGATGCCGGTGAGAATCACCGGCCAGGCGATCGGCAGTTCGACGGTGAGCAGGATCCGCCACCGCGAAAGCCCGATGCCGCGCGCGGATTCGACGACCGTGGCGGGCACCGAGCGCAGGCCGACGATCGCGTTGCCGATCACCGGCAGGGCAGCGAAGAACGCCAGCATGATGAACGACGGCACGACACCGAGACCGAACGGGACGAGCAGCAACGCCAGCAGCGCCAGCGAGGGAATCGTCAGTGCTACCCGACTCGAGGTCAGGGTCAGTGCCGAGCCCAGCGGCAACCGATACACCGCCACCGCGATCAGGATCGCGACGACGGTTCCGACCAGCACTGTCTGAAAGGCCAGTGACGCGTGCTGATAGGTGAGGAAGGTCAGTACCTCTCCCCTGCCCTGGACGTAGTTCCACAAATTCACGGCATTCCCATCGTCGGACCGGGCCAGTGGGTAGCTGTTCGCGCGTGCGCAACCGTCGGATGTGCCGTCGCAGAATAGTTGATCTCGAGTGTCGTCCCCGGGATGCGCGCGAGGTCGTGGCGGTCGATGATGGCTATGCGGCGCGCTCGAGCGGAGCAGCGTACGGCTCGGCGTCGCCCGCGATCACCGTGCTCGCGGAGCCGTCGACGCCCACGGGCACCGGCCCGCCCAGCGTGATGCGGGTGAGCCTGCGGTGCTCGCTGCCGTCGTAGTCGTCGATGGCGTAGTGCTGGGTGGCCCGGTTGTCCCAGATCGCGACATCGCCCAGCGACCAGTTCCAGCGCGCGGTGTGCTCGAGACGGGTGACCCGGTCCTGGAACAGCCGGAACAGCGCCCGCGACTCGCTGCTCGACACCCCGACGATCTCCTTGACGAAGCAGCCGAGCAACAGGGCTCGCTCGCCGGTCACCGGGTGCACCTCCACCACGGGGTGCTCGGTCTCGAAATAGGTGGACTCGAACTCGCGACGATAGGCGCGGTCGGTATCGGCGGATCGGTCCTCGATCTCGGCGGCGTAGTCGTATTGGTTCGAATGGCGCGCGCGCAGGCTCTCCGCGAGTCGCTTGAGCGGCTCGGGCAGTGCGTTGTAGGCGGCGACGGTCGAGGCCCAGGTGGTCGAACCGCCATAGCTGGGCAGCGCCACCGCGCGCAGGATCGAGGCCTGCGGGACGCGATCGACGAAGGTGACATCGGTGTGCCAGACATTGGAACGGGTCTGGTGCGAATCGATGGCCAGACTCTTCGCCCCGGCCGAGGTCACCGTCGGGTGCGGAGTCGTCGGATCGCCGAGCAACTGCGCGAACTCGTATTGCCCGTCCTCGGACAGGTGGTGCTGGCCACGGAAGAAGATCACCTTGTGCTCGTCGAGCGCGGCGCGGATGGCAGCCACCGACAGCGCGTCCAGGTCACCACCGAGCCGGACACCGTCGATCTGCGCGCCGATGTGGGCGCCGAGCTTCACCACCCGTACTCCTGGGGCGGCTGCGTCATCGACGGACATACGGTGGCCTTTCGCTCGAACCTGGACGATCTGGTCACACGAAACCACCAGGAACGAGCCGCGACCAGCATTGAATTCAGGCTGAGCCGAATCGCCGCGTCGACTTCAGCGAAAATTACGGAATGCGCAGTTCCGCCGCCTCGTGCTCAGGAGCGGCCCACTTGCTGAATCGCAGTTCGGCGGCTTCCGCCGAGGGCGCGCTGATCACTCGGGCAACCGCTTCCCATGACGCGCCGGACGCGCGCACGAACCGGACGGCTTCGGCGAGGCGCTGCTCTGCCGAGGCCGTGTCCGCGAATGCCAACCGCACCGGGATCAGGGCCTGCATCTCGAGCTGGTGGTAGTCCCACTCCGCGAGCACCAATCGGGCCAGGTCCGGGTCGAGTCTGCCGGCCGGGCAATGCAGGACCCGCGCGGACGGCGCGTGGTCGGCGCTGCGGTCGGCGCGTAGCCAGGTTCGCCCGTGCCAGCTGTCGCAGGAGCACAGTGCGCGCCACCCGATCACCTCCTCCGGTCGGCGCGGGTGCCGATCTTCGGATGACAGCGGTGGGGTGTCGATCGCGAGTGTCGCCCTGGGGCCGGGGGCCTCGCTACGTCCGTACAACCCATCGGCGAAGATATCGGCAACCCATCCGCGATGGTTTTCGAGCAAGCTGTTCATTCTGACTCCGATGTCGAATCCGAAAAGCTCGATCCCGAACCGGCCTGTCATGAAGCGCTTACCAGCGGTTCGGTGTGTGGGACGAATACTCCCACATACTGACGATCGACCTTGTCGACGCCGTCGGCAATCACTTCGCCGCATTGTTGTACCTAGTCACATATTGCCTGGTTGTGGCCTGTGCCCCGCAAGCGATCGGAGCGAGTCGCGAGGTAGATCGTCGCGCCGGATTGCCCTCGGGTCAGCGGGTTGTCGAACACGATCGGTTGCGCCTCGACGTCGATGAAGGCGGATTCGAGTGTGGCGCAGAACTCGTCGTCCGGTGCGTCGTCGGACCACATCGCGAAGGTGCCGCCGTCGACCAGGTGGTTCGCGACCGCGCGCAAGCCCGCCCCGGTGTAGAACGCGGCGTTCGAGCCGTGCAGGACGTGGCGTGGCGAATGGTCGATGTCGAGCAGGAGGGCGTCGTACTTGCGGCCGGGTTGGGCCGGATCGAAGCCCACCGGACCCGCGGCCGCGGCGAAGAAGTCCGCGCAGACGAGTTCGACCCTGCGATCGGCGGCCAACCCGGCAGTGTCGGGCAGCAGATCACGTCGATGCCAGTCGACCACCGCGTCGGAATATTCGACAACGGTGAGTTGACGAATTCTCGGGTCCGCCAATGCTTCTCGCGCGGTGTACCCCAGTCCGAGGCCGCCGACGACCACATCGAGCCGATCGCCCGGTGTCCGAGCCAGCCCGAGCCGCGACAGCTCCCGTTCGGCGACGGTGAACAAGCTCGACATCAGGTACTCGTCGCCGAGCTTCACTTCGTAGACATCGGCACGCACCGTCGGATCGAACCGTCGGCGCAAACTGATCTCGCCGATCGGGGTCTGTCGCCAGCCGAGTTCTTCGAAGCGTGCGCTCATCGCCGTCACGGTAGTCCTGCGATGACCGGAACCCAGCCGACAACGTGCCCATGGCGCCGTCAGAATTTGCGGTGGCCGTGGCTTTTACGGCATGTTTATGGGTCGACGAGTCGGGAAGTCTGGTCGACAACCCGGCTCGAGCCCGATCGAGTGGGGTTCTACCGGTGACGGGTACGCATCCGTTCAGCCAGGAGTACCGCATGACGCACGCACTCACTCACCTCAGCATGGGCCTAGGTTGGGATCCCGCCCACGGCTACGGAACACACCCCCGTCGCAAGGACATCGATCTCAACGCCGCCGCGCTGTCGTTCGCCGGCGACAACTTCGTCGATGTCGCCTATCACGAGCAACTGATCTCGCGCGACGGCGCGCTGCGCCACCTCGGCGACAGCGTCACCGGCGACGGGCACGGCGACAACGAAGTCATCGTGGTCGACGTGTCCCTGCTCGATCCCGCCGTCACCACGATCGTCTTCCTCGTCACCTGCTACACCGGCCAACGATTCGACCAGATCGTCAACGGGTTCTGTCGTGTCGTCGACAATGTCACCGGCATCGAATTGATCCGCATCGACCTCGACAGCGTCGGCGCCCACACCGGCATAGTCGTCGGCAAACTGCATCGCCCCCACCAGGAATGGGTCTTCACCATGATCGGCCAGCCGATCATCGCTCAGCATGTGGTCAACGCGGTTCCCCAATTGGCCGTCTACCTCGACTGAGGTCGACGGTTGTCCTCACTCCGACAATCGGTCGCGGGCTCGTAGTCGGGTCTCGAGTGCGTCCAGGACGTGCGTCACGTCCGCGTCGAACTCCTCGGCCAGCATCTCGAGCAGCGCCGCACCGATCAGCAGCAGTGTGCTGAAGACGACGGGCGCGATGGGTTCGGTTGCCTCGAGCAGAGGTCGGGCCCGGGGCGCTCCGCCGCGATGCCAGGCGTCGAGAAGGGCCAGTGCGCCCTGGAGGTAGATCGGCGGGTCCGGTCGAGTACTCAGTGCGGGGATCGCCCGGTCAGCGGCTCGGCGGAGGATATCGTTGGTAGCCTCGATACCCGGCGCCATGGATTCCACCGCGCAGCAGGCCAAACGCAGGGCACCGTCCAGATGTAGCGGGGTATAGCGGGCCGATTCCGGGATCTGGTCCCAGGGCAGACGCAGTACGTGCAGCAGCTCGGCGGTGATCGCGGTCGACGACGGCGCCTGCACTGCCGTCGGGGCAGAACCCGACGCGTAATCGACACCGAGCATGATCTCCAGCCCGATCGCCGAAGCCATGAGATTGCTTCGGCTGCAACGTGTTTCGCGGCGATGGCGGCGATCCTCGACCAGTAACCAGCCGACCGTCTGCGCGTCGTCGGTCCGCAACAGTTTCGCGTCGGCCTGCCAGCCGTTCGCGGTATCGCACCGCGACAGCGCGCACACGAGGTCAGCCATGACGTGATTGCCGGTGACCAGCGTCGGCTGATGCAGTGGACGGCGCGACACCACCGGAAGATCACCCAGCCTGGCCGACGAGGAGACGAACGACATCGCGGTGAGCGCCGCCGCCGCCATGCGCGCGGCGGATACGGCGTCGGCGGCGTTGGTGCGCAGCAGCGCGCGATGGATCGAGTCCGCCAGCGGCGCGACGCCGAACTCCGCGTAGTGCAGCAGCAGCCAGGCCAGCGGCATCTCACCGAGGACCGGGGCGAGCCGTTCGTTCAGCTCGTACAGCAGCGCGGCCGACTGCTCCGGCCGCCGAGATCGCGGCGCCTCCCCGGTGAGGTCACGCCATTCCAGCAACGCCAGATAATTAGGGAGCAGCAAGCTATCGACCAGCTCACTCACCTGAGCGATCACGAATTCGAAATCCAGCTCCGTCATCGTGTCCGGCCCGACCGAATTCCGGACGGGATTTCCGTCGAACGGATCGATACCCGAATCACTGAGGGCGAGATCGAACAACAACTCCGCGTTCCCGAGCCTGCCGACGACCCGGCCGACAAACGGCACCACCCCACCGTCTTCGACGGCCGTGGCCGCACCGAGAAGGCAATTCACCATTGCCCCTTCGGCTTTCGCGTGCGCGCAGAATCTCCGCAGCCGCTGGTGCACGGTATCTTCGGCATCGAAACCCGTCCGCACGATCTCTTCGGCAATCGTCACGATCGCCGCGTCGACGACATATTCTGGTCTGCCGCCGACACCCTCGGAGGCCGACGCGGGGCCCGCAAAATAAAGCCGATCACTGAATGCGTCGCCCATTCGTCGCCTCACCACAACCTCCACTCGGATGCGCCGTATGCCGTCCCCTTTGACAGCCTTCCAGCAAATTGTTCGCAAGTCGCGGCTCACACCTCACAAGGCGATAACGGGATGAGCTCCGCACGCCTCGGCCGGACCATCCGGCGCGCAGGACGCGGCCCGCCGGTGCCCTGTTGAGACACTATTTGCCCGAATTCGGGCAGAGATGTTGGAGAACCGGGTCGGGCGAGGCAAGATCGTGCGAGTGAATGACGGGGTACCCACCGAGCTCGTCCGCTACGTCGTGGCGTCCACCGGCCTACCCGAACGCGTGGCCGCCCGGGTCGTCGCCGATATCGTCGGGTACTTCGACGAGACGGCCGAGCAGTTCGTCCGGCGCAGGCACGCCGAGCTGCAGTCTCGGGAGATGCGCAACGCCGAGATCTGGCGACGGCTCGAAACCGAACTCGCCGAGCGTCCGGTCGCGGCGCCGTCATTCACCGAACGGCAACTTCGTCGCATCGTCTACGGGTAAGGGGTTCACGCCATGTGTGGAATCGTCGGATACATCGGTCACCGGCAAGCTGTTCCCGTGCTGCTCGAGGGCCTGCATCGGCTCGAGTACCGCGGCTACGACTCGGCCGGGTTGGCGCTGCCGCATCGAGGGAAGGCGCGCGTCTGCAAGACCCAGGGGCGGGTGCAGGATCTTCGCGACAAGGCCGACACCACCGCCCTGCGCGGCGCCGTCGGGATCGCGCACACCCGCTGGGCCACCCACGGCGAGCCCAGTGATGCCAACGCACACCCCCACACCGATGTCAGCGGACGAATCGCGGTGGTACACAACGGCATCGTCGAGAACGCCGAACAGCTGAGGGTCGAGCTCACCGCACTCGGCATCGACCTGGTCTCCGATACCGATACCGAGGTGATCGCCCACCTCGTCGCCCGCGAACTCGAGGCCACCGAATCGCTCGAGGACGCCGTTCGCCTCGCGCTGCACCGGGTCCGAGGCACCTACGGACTGCTGGTGCTCGACGCGCGCCGCCCGACCGAACTGGTGGTGGCCCGCAACGGCAGCCCCATCGTGCTCGGCGTCGGCGACGGCGAGATGTTCGTGGCCTCCGATGTCGCCGCCCTTGTCCACCACACCCAGCGCGTGGTGTTCCTCGACGACGGCGAGCTAGCCACGGTCCGCGACGGCGAATTCCGCACCAGCACACTGGGAGTCGAGTCCGAGCAAACCGACAAGATCCCGACCACCATCGACATGGTGGCCGAGGACTACGCGCTCGGCGGTTTCCCCGACTTCATGCGCAAGGAAATGGCCGAGCAGGGCGAGGCGGTCCGCAGAGCACTCCGTGGCCGCCTCGACGACCGCTTCGCCACCGCCCATCTCGGCGGGTTGAACATGGACGCGCGTGAACTGCGCAGCATCAGCAAGGTCGTTTTCCTCGGTTGCGGCTCGGCCTATTACGCCGGTCAGCTCGGCGCCCAGCTGATCGAAGAACTGGCTCGCATCCCGGCCACCGCGGAGCCCGCTTCGGAGTTCCGCTACCGCAATCCGGTCGTGGACCCCGACGCGCTCTATGTCGCGATCAGCCAATCCGGCGAAACCCTCGATACTCTCGCCGCGGTGCAGGAGCTACAGCGCAAGGGCGGCCGCGTGATCGGTGCCGTCAACGCGGTGGGCAGCGCGATCGCACGCCAGTGCGGGGCAGGTGTGTTCCTGCACGCGGGCCCGGAGATCTCCGTCGCCTCCACCAAGGCGTTGACCAACATGACCGTGTCGTTCACGATGCTGGCCCTGTTGCTCGGCCGGGTACGCGACCTCTCGGCAGCCGACGGCAACCGGATCGTCGACGGGCTGCGCGCCCTGCCCGACGCCATCGACCAGGTCCTCACCGACGAAGACGACATCGCCGAGATCGCCCACCGATACGCCAAGGCCCGCAGCATGTTCTTCATCGGCCGGGTTCGGGCGTGGCCGGTCGCCCGCGAAGGCGCGCAGAAGCTCAAGGAGGTCTCCTATGTGCATGCCGAGGCCTATCAGGCCTCCGAGCTCAAACACGGTCCGCTCGCGCTGATCGACCCGGAGATGCCGAGCGTGGTGATCGTCCCCGACGACGAACTGCTCGCCAAGAACATCAGCACCATCGAACAGATCAAGGCACGTGGCGGGCCGGTGATCGCCGTCACGAACGCGGACCTGCCGCCGAATGTGGCCGACGAGGTGATCCGGGTCCCCAGGGTCGCACCGGAATTGGACCCCATGCTGCTGACGATCCCGCTCCAGCTGCTGGCTTATCACACCGCGCTGGCCCTCGGTCGTGATGTCGACAAGCCACGCAACCTGGCCAAGAGCGTCACCGTGGAATAGAAACTGCCGTAGCCGACGGCGCGGCTGGCAGGATCGAGGTATGAACTCCGCGAACCTGACCCGCTCCGAGACCGCCGCGCGATCGGCGGCGGTCACCGTCCGCGACTACCGCGTCGACCTCGACCTGTCGGAGGCCACGGACCAGACCCGGGCCGTTTTCGCCACGACGACGACCGTCGTGTTCGATGCCACTGTCGAGCAGACGTGGCTCGACTTCATCGGCCTCGCGGTGGAGTCGGTGACGGTGAACGGTGCGGAGGTGGCGGTCGAGTACGACGGGGCTCGGCTCACCGTCGGAGGGTTGACCGAGACCAACGTCGTCGTCGTTCGTGGCACCGGTGCCTACAGTCGTTCGGGTGAGGGACTGCACCGGTTCCTCGATCCGGTCGACGGCCTGACCTACCTCTACACCCAGTACGAGCCCGCGGACGCGCGCCGCGTTTTCGCGTGCTTCGAACAGCCGGACATGAAGGCGCCGTTCACGTTCGCGGTGACGGCCCCGGCCGACTGGCAGGTGGTGTCGAATCGGCCCTACGCGGCGATCCAGAACAACGGTCTGATTCAGAACGTCGTGTTCTCCCCCACGCTGCCGATCTCGACCTATATCACCGCGATCGCGGCCGGACCGTACCATCGTGTCGAATCCTTGTGGACGCGAGGCGAACTCACGATTCCGCTCGGAATCTACTGCCGCGCCTCGCTGGCCCGCTATCTGGACGCGGACACGATCTTCGAGGTGACGAAGCAGGGACTGGACTTCTTCGCCGAACACTTCGACTACCCGTACCCGTGGGGCAAGTACGACCAGGTGTTCGTTCCCGAATACAACCTGGGCGCCATGGAGAACCCCGGGCTGGTCACGTTCACCGAGGCCTATGTGTTCCGTGGTGCGGCCACCGCCGCGCAGTACGAGGGCAGGGCGAACACGATCCTGCACGAGATGGCGCACATGTGGTTCGGCGATCTGGTCACGATGGTGTGGTGGGACGACCTGTGGCTCAAGGAGTCCTTCGCCGACTACATGGGCGCGCTCGCGAGCTCCGAGGCCACCGAGTGGACCGATGCCTGGGTGGCGTTCGCGAACCGTCGCAAGGCCTGGGCGTACTCGCAGGATCAGCTGCCGACCACGCATCCGATCGTCGCCGACATCGCCGATCTCGAGGCCGCCAAGCTCAATTTCGACGGCATCACCTACGCCAAGGGCGCCAGCGTGCTCAAGCAGTTGGTGGCCTATGTCGGCCGGGAGGAATTCTTCTCGGGTGTGCGCCGATATTTCCGGACGCACGCCTTCGGCAATACGACCCTCGACGATCTTCTGACCGAATTGTCGGCGGATTCCGGCCGCGACCTGGCGGGCTGGGCGCGGGCCTGGTTGCAGACGACCGGGGTGTCCACCCTGACCCTCGACGAGGGTGAGATCCTGCAATCCGATCCGCGCCCGCACCGGCTCGCTGTCGGGCTCTACGACTTCGATGCTTACGGCAACTTGGTGATACGTGACCGCGTGGAGTTCGACATCGTCGACGAACGCACGCCGGTTGCCCTCGCGTCCGCTCCGCTTCGCCTGCTCAACGACGGCGATCTCACCTATGCGAAGGTTCGTCTGGATACGGCTTCGCTTGCGACCGTGGAGGGTTCGCTGAATCGGGTGACCGCCCCGCTGGCGCGCGGACTGATCTGGTCGGCGCTGTGGAACGCTACCCGCGACGGGGAACTCGACGCCGAACGCTACCTGTCCATGGCTCGCGATTTCGCGCCCACCGAAACGAACATGGCGCTGCTCACCGCTGTCCTGGCGAACGCGTCTTTCACGATCGGCCATTATCTGCCCGAGGCGACACGGGATCAGTGGCGTGGCGAGTGGCTCGAATCATGCTGGGCCACACTGCATTCGTCAGCGCCGGGTTCCGGCGCGCAGCTGGCGTGGGCGCGTGCGACCGCGGCTGCTGCCACAGTCGACGGGCGCCGTGCCGCCGACATTCGGACGATGCTGCTCGACCGGGCGCCGCAGGGTCTGGCGCTGGATCCGGATCTGCGCTGGGCGCTGTGGACTGCGTTGGCCGCCGCCGGAGGGGCGAAGGTCGCCGAACTCGACGCCGAACTCGAACGAGACAACACAGCATCGGGACGAACCGCCCACCTGCGCACGCTCGCGGCGCGACCGGAACCGGAGGTCAAAGCCTCGGCATGGGATTCAGCGCTGAGCGATACCAGCCTGACCAACGATCATCTCGATGCCGTCATCGAGGGATTCCGAGCCGGGCAACGCCGTGATCTGACAGCGCGCTACGACGACGAGTATTTCGCGGCGTTGCGCGCGGTGTGGGATCAGCGCAGCATCGAGATCGCCCGCCGGATCGTGGTCGGGCTCTTTCCCGCAGCTGATTCACTCGACGGGGTCGACCGCTGGCTCGCGGCGAATGCGGACGCACCTGGGGCGTTGCGCCGTTTGGTCATCGAACAGCGCGACCATCTCGCTCGTGATTTGCGTGTGCGCGCCGTGAAGTGATACTTCCCCTTCAGCGGTGGGGTAAACATAAAACTCTGAAAATATCGCCCTGTCAAGCCCTGTCGACCCATAACGGTTTAATAACCACCGAAACGGTGAACCCTTCATTCATGACCTACTCACGTAATCGCACAACGAGTACGCCGAGCATGGATCTGACCAGCACCACCATCATGTTGGCCACCTGCGTGTTCTTCCTCTTCGGCCTGACAGCACTCACCGCATCGCTGCCCGCCGCGATCTTCGGCGCCGTCAGCCTGGGCGCGGGAATGATGATGACCTCCAGGATGCTAGGCCTTTAGCTCACCTCCCCGCCGAACCGAAGCGCACTTGAAGGCCAGGAGCTGATCTGCATGTCCAAGACCACCGACCGCATCACCTACGAGCATGCCGAGCCCTTGTTCGTGCACTTGTCGCTGACCGATCCCCGCAGCCCCGAACACGACGCCCTGCGGGACCGGATCATCGAGGTCTGCCTACCCCTGGCCGAGCACATCGCTCGCAAGTACGCCAACCGTGGCGAGATCTTCGACGACCTGCTCCAGACCGCGCGCCTCGGCATGGTCATGGCGGTCGACCGCTACGACGTGACCACCGGATCACCCTTCCTCGGCTTCGCGGTGCCCACCATCATGGGTGAGGTACGCCGCCACTTCCGCGACCACATCTGGCCGCTGCACGTTCCGCGTCGCGAGAAGGAACTCCAGGGCAAGGTACGGGCCGCGACCGAGGAGATGAGCCGTCGTCTCCAGCGCTCGCCCACCGCCCACGAACTCGCCACCGAACTCGATGTGCCGGTCACCGACATCGCTCGCACCCTGGTGGCAGCCAACGCATTCCAGACCCGCAGCCTCGACACTCCCGCACGCGACAACGACGGCGATCCCAGCATGACCGTCGCCGACACCTTCGGCGCCGACGATCCCCACTACCGTCTCGCCGAGGACACGATCACCGTCGCACCGCTGCTGGCGCAACTGCCGCCCGAAGACCGGCAATTGCTGATCTGGCGGTTCTACGACACGCTTTCCCAAGCCGAGATCGCCGAACGACTCGGCGTCTCCCAGATGAGCGTGTCCCGCAAGCTCACCAGGCTGCTGGGCAATCTGCGTGCCGAAGCCGCCGACGAGCAACCGGTACCCGCCTGAACTTCGGCCCGCCCGCGCCGTGTCGGGGCGGTAACGGTGCGTGCTTCCACCGGCACCGTCCATTGACTCTGCGTCTACCGGGCTGCACTGTTGACGAAACAGAATCTCGCGCGTGTCGTGGCGGCGCCACCTGGTCGGCGCTGTTCACATGGTCAACAGTGTGGTGCTCGCCGGTGGGAAGGGTGCGATGACGATGCGCGGTCGACGGAATCGACGTGATCGAGAAATTCGTGAAGTACGAGAAATCCGGGCCAGCCCGGCCCACCAGACCGCCAAGTTCTTGTTGTCGGTGCTGATGCTGGCTTGGTTCGGGTCCGGGCTCGTGGCCGCGATGCAGCGAGACTATTTCACGAACACCCCGGTCAACTGCGGTGATCTGGGCACGATCGGCCTCACGGTGCTCGCGGGCCCGCTCAACTACCTCGGCATGAACCCGAGGGTCACCGAGTGCCAGTTGCCGGAGCCGAGCCCCTGAACACGCCACAGCGTCTCAGATGAGTTCCGCGAGTTGGTCGCGGTCGGTGGCGTCGAGCTTGATGCAGGCGCGGTAGATGTGACCCTCGACGGTGCGGACCGAAACGCAGAGGCGTTCGGCGATCGCGCGGTTGGACAGTCCGCGTCCGATGAGGGCGGCGATCTCGCGTTCGCGTTCGGTGATCGGCAGGGGGCGCGCGGCCGCGGTGATGGCGGGCGTGCCCGCACCGTCGCAGCGGGCGGCCAGGGCCGTGGCACGGGCGGCGGCCTGGGCGCTGGGTCGGCGCTGTCCGGCATGGTCGTGGATCGGCACCGTCTGCGCCTCGGCATCGGCAGCGGACAACAGCAGGCCCGCGGACTCGAACTCGCGGCTGACCGCGGCGAGCGCGCACGGATCGGCATCGGCGAGGGCCGCGGCGTGGCGGGCGTAGATCGCCGCGACCGGGCCCTGTACGCGATCGGCGACGGTGGCGAGCCGGGCCGCGAGGGTGCGGTCACCGAATCGGGTGGCGTGATGTAGTGCTTCGGCTTCCAGCGCGTATTGACCGGCGCTGTGGGCGAGGTCGGCGGCTTTACGGGCCAGGTCGACCGCAGCGTGCGCGCTGTGTTCGGCGGCGGCCAGCCAGGCGCGCGCGATGATCCGCTGTGGCTCGTGCAGGGCCATGTGTGGCCCGCTGTGCTCGTCGGCGTCGTCGAGGACCCGTTCGGCTTGGTCGACCTCGCCCAAGGCCGCGTAGGCGCGGGCCAGCAGCAGCCGCGCCGGCAGTTTCCACGGCAGCGAGGATTCGGCGTTGAGCGCGGCCAGCGACTGTTCGAAGGCGGCGATCGCTTCACGGAACCGACCGCGGTAGGTGGCGACGACGCCATCGGCGATTCGCGCGATCGCCCAGCCGACGAACTGGCCCGCCGAGGAGAACTCGCGATATTCGGTGGCGCGCCGCTCGGCGAGATCGAGGTCGCCGATGGTGGTCAGGGCGAGGACGTCGCCGTAGCGGACCATCACCCGGATGATCCCGTCGGTGGACTTCTGCTGCGCTCGGCTGCGTGCCGCGATCGGCGCGAAGTCGGCGCCGCGTCCGGCCACCGGCAGCGCCAGACCCAGGGCGAATGCGGCGAAATCGACGGCCTGCCGCGGCGAGTCGGGGTCGGCGATCACCCGCTCAGCTGCCTCGATGCCCGCGGCGAGGTGGTTTTCGTGCACCGCCATCGCCGCCGCCGCGGCGTCCACGGTCAGGCGCAGCGCCGGATGCTCGACGCGGGCGCGCAGCATCTCGACCAGGTCGCGGGCATGTTCGACATCGCCCAGCGACCAGAATCGCAGGCTGGCCCGCACCACACCCCATTGGACCAGTTGCAGCGGATCGAGGCGGTCGGGATCGAAGCGGGCCAGGATCTCGTCGGCATGCTGTGGCCTGCCCTGCCACAGCAGCGCACGGGAGAGCAGTTCGGCCGCGCGCAGCCCACCGCCCCGCTCGCAGGCGGCGCGCGCGAGTCGTTCGCCCAGTGGCAGATTGGCCAGCGACACCGCGTCCTTGGCCGCGTCGATCAACAGGACGATGTCGATCGGCCGGTCGCTGTCGACGCACAGCCGCGCCAGCCGGATGCGATGTGCCGGTGTGCTGAGGTCCCGATCCTGCAGCGTCTCGACGAGGCTTCCGCGCCGGGTGCGCGCGGCGGCGGTGCCGACCCGGCAGCGCACCACCTCACCGAGCAGCGGATGGCTGAACCGGACGTCGGCGACACCGTTGTGGCTCGTGACCCGGATCAGGCCGGTGACCTCGGCGGCGTCCACGGCGTCGGCGCCGACGAGCTCGCTGAGGATGTCGATGTCGAGCGGCTCGTGCACGGCCAGCGTCTCCAGCACGTCGAGCACGGGCGCGCCGGCCCTACTCAACCGCTCGTCGAGCAGCTCGACCAGACCCGAGGGCACCGCGGTGGGCCCGCGCAATTGCCAGACGCCGTTGACGTCGGTCAGGGTGCTCGCCTCGACCCCGCCCTCGACCATATTGCGCAGGAAAAGCGGGTTGCCGCCGGAGGATTCCCACATCACGTCGGCGCTGAGCCCCTCCAGGGTCCCGCCGAGGACGGTCTCGACGAGTTCGGTGCACTGGGATTTGGTGAACGGCGCCAGCTCGATTCGCTCGAGGTAGCCGTCCTTCCACAGTGAAGTGACCGCGTCGGGCAGCGGTTCCCCGGTACGGACGGTGGCGATGATGCGGGCTCGGTGGTCGACCGCGATCTGGTGCACCAGCGTCGCCGAGAGGACATCGAGCAGGTGCGCGTCGTCGACGCCGATCACCGTGTCGGGTTGGGCGAGTACGTTTTCCCTGGCCGAGTGCAGCAGCGCGAGCGGGTCACGCGACGCGGACGCGGCGATCCAGGGCGCGAACGCACCGAGCGGAATGGCCTGCGAGGACGCCGTGCAGGCCACCCAGCGCACCGGGTCGGACAGCACCGCGGTGACCAGCCGGGCCAGTGTGGTCTTGCCGACGCCCGCGGCGCCGACCAGGATCACGCCGCCGGTGCCGGGGTCGGTCAAAGCCCTACGGACGGCGTCGTATTCGGTGGGGCGATCGAGCAGCTGCCAGAGTCCGCCCATGCATGAAAAGTGTAGTTGTCCTGCGGTGATGTCACAACGAATCGACCCGGCGACACGGTTGGCGCGCCGGTGGTCCGGCGCGGCGAGCGGACGCGCCGGACGTGCGAGCGGCGTGGGGGTCATGGCGGGAGCTCGGTGGCGTCGCGCGGCTCGACGCGTGGCGCGTTGTTCACGTCGTGGCGGTAGTTGCTCGACGCCTCGTATACCCGCTTCTTGAGCCGGTTGATCGATCCGAGCGGCCGGTGCGCGTCCAGGCCACGCCAGGAGTTGAACGAGAGCACGTCGTCGCCGTAGGCCCGCCGCTGCGGGGTGTACGGATCCTGTACATCGAAGCGGATGGTCGCGATGGTGCGGTGTGGCGACTCGTCCTCCGGCCACGGCACGGTCGCGTCCTCGATCGG
Source organism: Nocardia salmonicida NBRC 13393 (assembly GCF_001613085.1). Taxonomy (GTDB): domain Bacteria; phylum Actinomycetota; class Actinomycetes; order Mycobacteriales; family Mycobacteriaceae; genus Nocardia; species Nocardia salmonicida. The sequence goes on along the minus strand of NZ_BDBR01000002.1, from coordinate 304,677 downwards.
CATGGTCGCCGCATCCGTGCACAGTTGCGCGCGCAGTTCGTAGGTGGCGCTGTGCCCGACGAAGAAGTCGACGATCAGGTCCTGGTGCGCGTTGACGCCGGCATCCGGGTCGACCGGTTGTCCTCGCAGCGCGACGACTTCCGACGACACCGGGACATAGAGCAGCTTGGCCACGTAATCCCCGTATCGAAGGGGCGCAGAGGTGAAGAAGGTCTCGCCGAGGATGTGGGTATTGGGTGCGACGAAGACACCGAGATTCGGTGGCACGCTACGCCCGATCCGACGCAGCACGTGCGTGTTCAGCGCGGCGACGAGGTCGCTCCCCGCACGCAGGGCCAGGTCGGGCAGCCGGGCCAGCGCCCAGGCGGTCGGCATGCCCTTGGTGAGGTAGGCGTGCGCGTCGGCGAAGAGGAATTCGCGATGGGTGACCATGATGAAGTCCTGGGTGATCGCCTCGTCGTCGGGCATCGCGCGGGGCCCGTGGATGCCGAGTACCTTGATCCCGAGTCCGCGGACGCCGCGCAGTTGATCGCTGCGGATCACCCCGGACGTGCTCGACAACCTCGCGATCACCGGATAGGTGGCCGGGGTGGCGAACATGCCCTGCGCCAGTTCGGGCGCCAGGCCCGCGGGCACCGTCAGTTCGCCGCGCAGGATGCCGTGACTCTTGGCGTGCGCGTCACGCAAGCCACGCTTGTACTTGCGGTAGGCGCGTTCGTTGTTGTGCCGCAGCACCGCGATGATCTTGTCGATGTCGCGTTCTTCGTCGAGGCGCGGTTGTTCCAGGTCGTCGCGGTAGCGCAGGTAGCTCATCGCGGACTCCTCCACGGGGCGAACGGATTCGCGACACCGTCGAGCGCGGGCGCCAGAGTCGGGAAATGCCGCAGCAGCACACTGCGCATCGTGGTGTCGCGCACCCAGGCCATGCCCGCCTCGGTGTAGATCTCGGGCCGGAAGTCGGTGGTGAAGAACCGGTCGGCCGACAGCCGCCTCGACGCCATCAGCACGAATACGCGAAAGGCGGTGTCGCTGAAGCCGAAACCGGGCGGCTTGGGTTCGGCGTAGAGGCCGATCATCAGATCGACGTCGTCCACGTCGCCGTAGACCTCTTCGAGTTCGCGCGCCCACCGCGGATCGTCGGTGAGCTCGTCGAACGAGGTGATCGGCGGCAGCCGCAGGTGGCGGCGGAATTCGTTGTAGCGCGGCACTCCGCGCTCGCGGACCCGCAGGATGTCCACGGTCGCGAGATCGAGCAGCGGCTGGCCGGGGCGCTCGAGCTGTTGCAGGTGTGCGGGGTAGTTGTGCAGCGTCAACGCGCCGGGGTTGGCTCGGCCGAAGGAGTAGAGCAGGGTGTCCATAGGCATCTCGGCGAGGCGTCGGCGGATGTGGGCGACGCCGAGTTCGGGAAGCGGATGCTCGGCCAGCACGGTGTCGTCGCCGAGGCTGCGGACGACGAGTTCGTCGGGAATCAGTGGATGCATGCGGTACACCGCGACGAATTCCTCAGTGAGCGAGTACGGCACGCCGCTGTCATCACGCTCGGAACCCGGTATGCCACAGAGCACTTCGTTGCCGATGAGATCGCCGAAGCGGCGCGATACCCGCTCCCCCAGCACGCCGAACCAGTTGGCGCGCATGGCGGCGACGGTGGTGGGATGGGCGATCACCGCCGGTGTCCAGTCGACGGTATGGATCTTCGCGATCAGCGCGGAATTGACCAGTCGCGCGGTGTCGTAGAGCTGCTGGTCGTCCATGTCGGGGTAGCGCCGGGACAGGCGGGCACAGATCGCGTTGTGTTCGCGCAGGAACAGCGAGTGCAGCAGCGCGAGGCCGACCCACGCGTTGGCTGCCTCCGGCTCGAGCGCCACCAGCCGTTCGGCATCCAGTGGCGGCAGGCCCAGTTCGTCGATCACGAGCTGGCCGTGCTTGCCCGAGCGCAGAGATGCGGCGAATTCTGCGGTGCTGCCATAGATCTGGGAGGCGTCCCACCAGTGGGTCTCGCCGGTGACGTAGGTCGGCGGATCGGTCGGATCGGGCGCGGCCGTCGTCGCCGTGCGCGGGATCGTCATCGGGGGGTGTGGCCACTGATCGTCGTCGTCCAGGGTGACGGTGAAGGGGTCGCGTTCGGCAGGCTCGTGGACGAACCAGTCGTGCACCTCGAATTGGATCCAGGCCGCGGCCAGCAGATTCAGGGTGGTGGCGGGCTGGAATCGCTCGCGCGTGAGCAATTGCCTGCTGACCGTGCGCGGGTTGGGTTCCATGATCCGCGACGGCCCCTCGGGGTAGGTGTGATCCAGCGGGAAATTGCGACCGAAGCGGCAACCGATCGACCCCGCGCGGGGGTCGTCGGGACTGTTGTAGGTGCCGTCGACGGTGCGCGCGCGCTGATGCTCGCCGCTGACATCCGGTGGCAAGGGCCCGGCCGGGTGCGGGCCGGTGTCGAAGAGGTTGCGCGACCGCAGTCGGCTGCGCAGGCCGACCAGTACGGCCAAGCCCAACGGGGTCGGCAACCGGAACCAGCCGACGCGGCGGTCCAGCGCCTCGGCGGCGGCGACCAGTGCGCGGGTGACCAGGGTCTGCTGCTGTGGGTCGACCATCGAGAAACCTCCACGGGAGGGCGCCTGCTCGGCGCCTACCGGACCGATCGATTCCAGTCTCCGACACCTGGTCAGGACTGTCACGAGTAGTCGACTACGCGCGGACCCGAGCGGGCCGCGCATCGTCGCCGATGCGGGGCTGCCGTCGTCGATGGTCGTCCAGCGACTCGGACACCGCCCTGATCGGGTAGCGCACTACGCGCGCGCCGCAGCCGGTCGATGGGCGAATCTGGGTTCCAGGGCGCTCGCGCACCGCGGGCGGTACCCGTCACTGCGACAGGAAGGGGGCTCGGGTGATCACACCGATCGAAATCAAAGTGAATCTCGACGGAGATGTCGCGGGCGCACTGCAACGCCTCCGATGTAGCGACACCGGTGCGGCCTACCGCGACATCTGGTTCGCCGAGCCGCTGCACCCCGGTTCCACGGGAGCGCCGACCCTGCTGTCGAGCCGCATCGTCATCCGGTTGCGCAGCGGCGACGAAGACGATCTCACCGTCAAGCTGCGCCCGTGCCTGCGATCCCAGTTGGCGGGTCGCTGGGCGGCGCCCTTCACCGAGCCCGGCGTCCGATACCGCATCGAAACTGATTGGTCCGGCGACCGGCGGATGCTGTCGGCCTCGGCGATCAGCCTGCGGTCCCCCGGCTCCCTGCGCGCCGCCGTGGCCCGGGGTATCGATGTCACCGACACGCTGACCTCGGCCCAGCGGCAGTTCCTGGTGAGCTGCACACCTCCCGGCATCGCGGTCGATCATCTGTGCGCGATGGGCCCGGTCGCTTCGGCACGGTGGACCGGGGTGCCGGTGGGAAATCTGCGGGCCGACGTGGAACGGTGGACCGCCGCCGGTCTCGATCTGGTCGAACTATCGCTGACAGTTGTGCCCCGACAGGGTGATTCACCTGTCGATCTGCATCTGCGCGCGGTCGACGCCCAGCGCGACCTCGAAGCCGCGCTGCACGCGCTCGGGCTGACGATCGCGACGGGCGATACCAAAACCGAGCAGGTGCTCACCGCACTGGCGGCAGCACGTAGGCCCGGGTAGCACTCTCGGCAGGGGGTCGATGGCGGGGTCCTGGTCGACTTCGTCGGCGACGCGGACCCGCCCTGCGACTGTCACGGGCCCGGATGGTCCGAATCGACCACGCTGTCGATTCCGGCTCGGCATCGGACGGACCCCTGGCACTGCCATCGCGGCTGTTCAATTGGCGATGATGAAGTTGAACAGCACTCTGATATTACTGTTCCAGCCGACGTGATACCGCACCGTCATGGTGCCGTCGGCGTGTGGAACCACGTTCATGACCTGGGTGGTGGCCGGCCCGACAAACGGGGTGTTGTCGGTATCTATCTCCGTGAGGCTGACCGAGACCTGGCTGTTGGCCCGCACGTCGGCGCTCGGGAATCCGAATACCCAGGCACCCGTTCCGTGTGTGCGCAGAATCTTCTGGGCACACACGGCTGCCTCTCGAGCACCGTAGCCGGTTTTCGCCGACACGAACCTTTCCTCTTCGGTATCCGCGCTCGCTGCCACGACCGCGTCCTCCGTATCCATCTCCAACATTTCGATGCCTTTCTCAGCGAAAACACTGTGTGGAGCTATCCTCGCGCGCGATCACGTCCGCGCGAACGCGTAATCCACTACGTGAATACGCGCGGGTCCGGTGTCGACGATTTCGCTTTCGAGTAGTCCGTCACGCTATCGAGTTCCACACGCCCGCAGCAGGATCGAGGGGTAACGAATTGAGCGCTCACCTCGGGCGATCATTATCTCTGGATGGAGGAACGGCAGTGAGCGGATATTCTGTGCACATCGGATTGAACCGGGTCGATCCCGCCGCCTACGGTGGCTGGGACGGCGCACTCGCCGGTTGCGTGAACGACGCGAATTCCATAGCGGCGTTGGCCGCCGCGCAGAAATTCGCCACGTCGACAACATTGCTCGACAGCGCGCCGCCGACGACGATCCGGCTGGACTCACCGTTGTCGCGGGCAGTGCCAAAGCGATGCCGCGCGAGGTCCAGACCGAGGACAACAAGCGGCGCAGGCAGCTGCACTCGTTCGTCCAGTGCCCGAGCGGTCCACAGGCACGGGCCGATATCCGGGCGAGCGTGCTGCTGCCCGCCGGCTGCCAGGATTCTCAGCTGTCCTACGACGGACCGGTCAACGGGCAGTTCACGGGCTCGCTGCTCGAGGTCTGGGGCAACGGCGCCTTCACCGCCGGGTATTCCCAGTTCCACCGGCAGATCATGAATATCATGCCGCCCGACCAGGTTCCGAACCTGTTCACGATCAACGCGGGCGCCGATCTCCTCGATCAGCGCCCGTTCACGCCGTAAACCGCAGAGGGTACCCGGGTGTGAATTGCCTTGTCGCTCAGGCTGACAGCACATGTCCGATCGTGGCGGCCACCGCGGCATGGGCGAGGTATTCGGCGATGTCGTGCGCCTGTTCCTTGGGGTTCTCGACCGGGAGGTCACGCAGATCCGGACCCCAGGCCCGACGCAGCGGGCAGCCGATGGCGATCGGGTCACCGGCGTACCAGGTGTTGAGCCATTCGCCGACCCGTTCGGGCCTGCTCGCGCCGCCACTCAGCAGCTTGCGATACACCCCGTCCAACCCGAGCGGGCTGCCTGCGGTCACCAGCAGGCGCACGTTCAGTTCGCGGGGCAACTGGGTGAGCAGATCCATCGCGACCACGGTGCCGAGACTGTGGCTGACCAGGATCAGTTCGCCCTCGGTGGGTGTGTCGGTGAGCACCGTGTCGAGCACACTCTTGCGGATCCGTTCGTTGTCGAGGTAGGCGGCGACGTCTTTGAAGATGGCGCCGATGAGCGCGGAGTCGAGGCCGCTGCGGGCGGCGATCCAGCTGAGCTGGTCACGCAGTCGCCCCAGAACCACCGCACCGAAGCCGCCGAAGAGCTCCCGCGCCTGCGGGTCGGCGGGCACTTCGTCGACGTTCGGCATCCCCGCGCGGTGCGCCGCCTCGGCGACCAGGTCCTCGTACAGTGCCGGACCTGCGGCGACGGCCTCGCGGGTGTCCATGCTCTCGATGAGCTGGTCACCGTAGAAGGGAAAGTAGACGTCGACGGGGTCGATGGGGCCCAGACCGGCGAGGGTGAGTCCTTTGTTCAAGCCAGCTGTCCAGTTGCGGCGCAGCTCGACCGGGTCGCGCCCCTGTTGTCCGCGCCCGTGCAGGAACAGCACGCTGCGGTGACCGCCGAACGCGGTCGACTTGCCACGTAGTCCGCGCACCAGGCTTTCGTCGGCCGAGATCGGTTGCGGCATCGGCATTGTCGCCGCTTCACGCGGTGGGATCGCCGCGAGCCCGAGTTCGTCGAGCAGGGTGCGCTGTGCCGGATCGAACTGGCGCGATCCCAGATCATGGAGCAGCACGCTTACCCGCGCGCCTTCGTTGGCGATCCAGTCGATCGCGTCGTCGCCGTCTCCGGACTGCCACAGCTTGCCGTCCTTGCGCAGCACCCGGCCTTTGTCGTCCTTCTTCGGCACTCCGGCGTGGTGCAGCGCGACGATCTCCCACTGGTCGTTGAACACCGGTGAGCCCGAATTCCCCGGCTCGGTATCGGAGGCGTAGTGCAGGAAGTCGTCGAGTTGCAGGTCGAGGCGGTTGTGCCGGATCGAGATTTCCTTGAGCCGCCCCGAGGGATGCCCGACGACGTTCATCGCCTCGCCGATCACGATCTTGCCCGGCTTGGCGATCAACGGGTTCCAGCCGAACGTCGTACCGGGTGCGGCGCCGTCGGGTCCCGGTGCCACCCGGACCACGGTGTAGTCGAGGTGTTTGTCGGTGACGAAGAAGTCGGCGGGCGCGAGCCGAAAGCGCGTCGTCGGTCCGGGAACGTTGTCGATGTCGGCCTCCGCGCGGAACTCGATCACCACCGATTCGGCCGCCCCCGGCGTGGGCAGCACGTGATTGTTGGTGAGCAGCAGTTGTGGTGACACCAACGAACCGGTGCCCATCGGAACCTCACGCCCGTTGTCGGCCAACGAGATTCGCGCCACCGCCGCGGCGGCTCTGGCACCGCGGGTCAGGAAGTTCACGGCCTGTAGCTCGTTGGCGAAGCCGATGACCCGCTCGAGCGAGCGGATGCTGCCGACCGGCTCCTGCCTGCCCAGTTCGATCACCGCCTGCGCGGGAACCTCACCGGTGACGAGCAGGCGGTCGGCCCGGGCGAGAATCTGTTCCTCGGTGTCGACGACATCGGACTCGCTCACCTCACGGCGGCGGGTCACCTCGTCGCGTTCGGCCTCGGTGTCGTCGAATCGCCGCGATGCGGCGTCCATCTGTTCGTGCCATGCGGCGGTGCGTGCTTCACTCTCGGTATCCATGGGTCACCTCGCCCGGAGAAATATGCTGGAGTATTCAGCGTGGGCGCGGGCGCGGTGTCGGGCACGAGTAGTGGACCACTCGACTTCACCGAGCGGGGTACGTGCGCCGATGTCACGGGTAGATCGCGTGGGCGGCGTTCACATCGCCGACCGAGAGCGCGGAACGCTGGCCCATCGTCACGCCGGGCGGCACGGGAACGCGCGCGAGGATCGTCGGCTGCCCGGTGATGCTGAACGCCGTCGCGGGGTAATGCATGATCGAGCCGAAGTCGTACCGGCCGACGTCGTCACCGTCGCTGATGTGCTGGTCGAAGTTGTGCCGGTGGGCCGGATCGACCCGGTCCAGCCGCACCGCGACGAAATTCCCGCGGTCCTCCCTGCTCTGTTCGTGCCATAGTCCGAGCGCGTGCCCCATTTCGTGGACCACGGTGCCCACCGGCGCAGTGGCGGCGAGTTCGATGGTCTGGCGTCCGCCCTGCCGCCCCACCGGCGACCGACTCGACATGCTCGGCACGAATCGCACGAAGTCGCCGTGGGCGCCGGTGCGTGGGACGAATCGGATCCTGGTGCGCGAGTTCCACTGCGCGATCGCGTCGAAAACCCGATGTGGGACGGGCAGGGCCGGGTCGACCTCGAAGGGGACCACGGCATTCGGCCAGCGGAATACCGCACCGGAGATCACCACGCCCTCCTGTCGACGGCGGGCATCGATCTCCTCGACGGTGCCGAGCACGACGTCGCCTTCGAAGATCGCGAGATCGTCGACCACCGCAAAGCGCAGTTCGCGCACGCCGTGCGTGACGCTGCCGATCAACGCCGATCCCGCCTCCGGGCCGGAATGGAATTCGCCGGTGTCGATGGTGTCGACGGCCGACGGAACAGTGTCGTCGATGATCATGGGAATCGCGCTTCCTGTATCGGGTTCGACGACGGCGGAGTCCGTCGCCCCTCCAGGAAGCGTGGGCCGAAGACCCACCCCCACGCGCGAGTAGCGGGCTACCCGATCACGCGCACCGTCATCGGGTCGGCAACGGCCACTGACTACGCTGACGGCATCCCCGGACGAAGTCTGACGGGGCCGTGCGCCGACCCGCGAGGAGAACTACCCATGTGGCCGTCCGATTGGCCCTCGTCAGCCCGCGCGATCACGACCGCCATCGAGTCCGCCGTCACCGCGGCGAAGGCGGCCGACGAATCCGGGTTCCGTGCGACCACCGCGGACCTGTCCGAACTCCCCGCCGATCAGGTCACCTCGGTGCTGGCCGCGATCGTCAGAGAGCTGCTCGAGACCGCGCATCCGGACGGTCTCACCGGTGACGATGTGCGTGCCGTCCTGGAATCGGTGGTCCGGCGATCGGCTCCGTGGCTGTCCGGACTCGACGCCACCGCGGTCGTCAGCGCGCTCACCGGGGCGCTCGGGGTCGACGAGTCCGCGGAAACCGACCGCGCTTGGACGAACCCCCAACCCGCCGCGGTATTGCTGATCGAATACCTCGCCGATCTGGCCCGCACATCGCCGCAGCAATCCATTCAGCGCGCCATCAACGAGATCGCCAGAGCCGAGACAGTCGAAATGCCTTGATGGGCCCGTGAGTTCAGCGGCCCGCGGCGGTGAGCCGATAGTCGGCTTCGAGCAGCATCCATCCGCTCAGCTGCACCGACAGGTCGCGGCTCAGATTCGCCGACGACGAGGCGGAGGTGTCGGCGAGCTGGAGGAAGACTCCTGGATGGTCCGGGACCACGACCGGACGGTTCCAGTCGGTACCGAACAGCGGCAGGCCATCGACCTCGGCGCGATGCGCCCAGGCCGCCTGAGCGGAGGCGTGCACGATATTCGCAGCGGTCGTGTTGCCCAGTGCCAGTGCGGTTTCGGCGAGATAGCGCGCGAGAATTCCCATGAAGAGCCCGGAGTCGTTGCCGGCGGACGCGGCGATCACTCCGGTGTCGGTGAGCCGGTGCTCGACTGCGGTCACGAGTGCCGCCGCACGGTCGCGGTGCCCCGATTCGCCGGTGCGTAAAGCCAATTCGGTTTCCAGCCCGATGGTCACGCCCTGGCAGTAGGTGTGGACGGTGCGATCCACCTGGCCGCCGGGCTCGTGGACACCATCGTGGATCAGGCCACTGTCGGTGTCACGCAGTCGAGTGTTCAGGAAATCAGCGAGTTCACCGGCGCGGGACATGTCGCCGAGGCGAGCCATCGCGAGACCGGTCGGACCGATCGCCGCGGTGTTGTAGAAATCGTCGCCGGACCGCCATGGCACCGCACCCACGTCGGGGTTCCATCCATCGTTCAAAGCGCCCCGCAGATCGCCTATCGCGTCGTCGAACCGGATATCGAGTAGTCGGTCGGCCCGTTCGAGCGTCAGCGCCAGCCACGCCATATCGTCGTAATACCGATTGGTCCATCCGGTGACATTGCGGGTTCGGATTCCCCGTGCGAGTGCGACCACCCGATCGACGCGGTCGGGGGTAGGTGCGCGGTGGGTGGCATCCACCGCGCAGTCGAGCAGATGCGCCTGCCACCAGTAGCACCATCGCCCGAAGGCCCGTTCCGCCAGATCAGCCGGCCACACCAGCGCACCCAACCGGCGCTGCGGCAGCCCCCAGAGCGAGCGCACATGTCGCGCCACGATCGCCTGTTCCGCCAGATCCGCCCGCTCCCCCGCACCGAGGTCGCGGGAACGGCCACGGATGATCGTCCCCGCCGGTGTCGGCGGCGCTACCGCCGCCAGCGCGATCGCCGCCCCCGCCGCATACAGCACACTGCGCCGACTGAACTCGTGGTTGCGGCGATGCATCCGCTCGGGCTCCTCCTCGTGGACATCGGCGTCGGCGCCGAATCTCCAGGATCCCGTGTCGGGATTGCCAGAGCCTGAACTGCTCCGGTGAGCCGCGGAAACGTTTGCGCAACCACCAGCCGAACCTGCCCGAGCCAGCACCTGCCAGGAGGTTCCCGGGCTAGGACTCGCCGGTCTCGGTCCCCGGGGAATACGGCGAGCTGAAGCCGGAAATCCACTCGAAGGACGTCGCACCCGGTTCGGCAGCCCGCTCGGCGGCCGCGGCGAATGGAGCATTGTTCTGCGTCAATCGGACGATGGCGCGTTCGAGTGCCGGCAGGATCTCGGTGATCGCGATATCCCCCTGCGCGAAACGTGCCAACAGGGCGTAGACCATGTTGGTCAGCACGAGGGCGAAATCGGCGGCGTAGTCCTCGTCGAGACTGGCGAACATCGCGCCGACCGCGGGCAACACCGCGGCGAAACCTTGGGCGTCGAGTCGCTGCCCACCGGGACCGGAACGAGCATGCGAGTAGGCAGCCAGCATCCGAGGGTGACGCTCCCACGGTTCGAACACGTAGCGGGTCACCCGTATCAGCACATCGGCGAGCGATTCGCCGACTCGCGGCGGGTCGAGTTCGGTGTAGGTGTTGGTGGCCATCCAGTGGGCGACCGCTGTGAGGACGAGTTCGTCACGGGTGGGGTACAGCTTGTAGACCGTGGTCAGCGATACCTGCGCGAGGCGGGCCACCCGGCGCAGCTGAACCGCGTCGTAACCTTCCGATTCGAGCAGCGACAGGGTGGTTTCGGTGATTTTGCGCGCGGGATCACCTTCGCCCTTTCTGGCCACCATGTCACAGTAGTCCATCCACTCTTCCTGTCACCGAAGCGATCCGCCCTCAGATGCGGGTCCCCACATCCTCGGCGACGAGGATGAACCGGTCGCCGTCGTGGGGCCAGTGCAGGATCGCGTCGTCGCGGGCAGCGTCGTAGGCGAAGGCACCGCGGCTGTCGCTGACGCCGTAACCGACGAGCATCGTGCTGGCAACATCCACCTGCATCGGTGGGATGGGGGCCTGGACCACGGTGTGCGCCGCCTGTGGGTCGTTCCAGTTCTTGCTGCCGTTAGATCACCGGACCACCCTGCGGCGCAACGAATTGCGCGGTCGGGTCATTCCAGACGTAGATGCGGTCGGCGTTGGTGGGAGGTGCCGAGGCGCTGCACGTGCACGGTCCAGCGGCCGTCGCGGGCGCGCTCGAGATCGGTCACCTCGTGCAGGGTCTGCACCTGGCACCGGCCGGTCGCTTCGGCGGCGGCGATGTAGGTGACGTCGACGGAGTGCTTGCCGCCGTTGTTCACGCCCATCGCACCGTCGCCGTTGGTGTAGAAGGCTTTCGTCTCCCCACGCAATTCGGCCAGCGCGAAATTCCAGTCGATGGGCATCGGGATCTTCGACAGCGGCATCCCGGCCCCGCGCACGCGTTCCGGCGAAAACCCGTGCGGCCCGATAGTTTTCGGTGGCGATCAGTTCGTCCGGCGCTTCGGCCAGGCCCAACATTCGCGCCACTCGCGGGTAGTGCACCCGGTCCATCGTCGCCCAGTCCGGCTCTCGCGGAAAGTGCGCGTTGAACCCAGATTCGGCGGGCTGTAGCGACATGCCCTGGTAGACAAACGAACCGCCGCCGACACCGGCCGCGCACAGCGCGTTCGGCCCACTGGGCCATCGCTGGCCCCGCTCGAGAACCGTCACGCTGACACCGGCCTGCGCCAACCGCAGCGCGCTCACACCGCCGCCGAAACCCGACCCGATCACCACCACTCGGTGATCCTCGTCCCTTGTTCAGTCGATACTGCAGCCGGAGACCGGCTTGTCCGCAAGGCGATCGAGAAGATAGGTGAACGCGTTGTCGGGACCGAAACCGTCGATGATCTCCGGCCCGAAGTGATTCGGGATGGTGGTTCCGGGCAGGATCGGCGGCAGGTCGTTCGTGCGGAAGGTGACCGTAGCGCCCTTGCCGCACCAGTCTTCGGCGAGCCGGCGAGCCTGCCCGTACGGGACGGTGTCGTCGTTGAGACCGCTCGTGATCAGGACCGGCGTGGCCGGGGTGGAGTTGCCGATGCGCAGTTCGGCCAGTACCGGTGTGGCTTCGGGCAATTCGGCGAGATGCGCGGACAACGGTCGACCGTCGTTGGTCAGCGACGAGGTCTTCAGGAACGGGTGGTAGGTGATCACGTCAGCGATGCAGGAATTGCTCAAGGTCTCGAGCATGTCGCGCCCGGCCTGGCTGGTGACCCGGTCGACCGCACGGTGCAGTTCGGGGTAGCGCGCGAGCATGCCGTTGACGGCGAATCCGATCGCGCCGCCGATCAGCGCGCCGTCGATCTTGTCCAGGATCGCGGTCAGGTCGGCGACAGGTCCGCCGGCCCAGGTGCCTTTGAGATTCAGTTCCGGCGCGTAGGCCGGAGCCATCTCCGCGGCGGCCGCGGTGGCGCCACCGCCCTGGGAGTAGCCCCAGAGCACGACCGGCGTCTCCGGCCCGACACCGCCCAGATTGTTGGCCGCGCGAACACCGTCGAGAATCGCGTGTCCGCTGTCGAACCGATTGGCGTAGGTGTGCATGCCGGGTGTGCCGAGGCCGATGTAGTCGGTCACCAGCACTCGCGCGCCCAGACCGCTCCACACCACAGACGACGGCAACTCCTGGTTGGCCGACACCCCCAACGGCTGGGTGGACACTGCCAGCCCCGTCGAGAACGCCACCGACATCGCGCAACGGTCGGCCTGACCCGACGTGCCGGGGCCGATCACCACCGTCGGGCGCGGTCCCGCGCCTTGCCACGGTCCGGTCGGCTCGATATAGGTCCCGCTCACCGCGACCGGGGAACCGTCCTGCAGGCGCGACGTGTACATCACGTGCTGCGCGCGGCCCGGCCACCCCTGTTCGGTGGGCGGTGTCACGTACAAGGTCATCGGCTGGGTTTTGATGATCGCGCCCGGTTCCTGCGGAATCTGGTCCGGCGGCGTGTAGAACGAGCTCATCGGCTCGGCCGAGACCTCGCCCGCATCCGTCACCACACCGGCCACCGCCGTGGCACAAGCCAAGACCAACACCGCGACGATGCGCCCGGCCTGCGGCCGCATCCGTCGAAGATCCTGTCGCTTCATCGAGAACCTCTCAGTCGACACCACTGACCGGCGTCGTCGCCGCAGTGACTCAGGTCGCCGGAGAAGCAGATCATGATGCCTGTCACACCAGCGCCCGGTAGAGAGTAACATTGTTACTGTCAGACGATTCCACCGAGGGTTCGCCGGTCGATGGCCCGCTTGAGGATCTTGCCCGTGGCTCCCCTGGGCAAGGCGTCGACGAACTGGATCACGCGCGGGATCTTGTACGCGGAGAGTCGTTCTCGGGCCCACGCCGCCACGTCGGCGGCTTCGAGCACTGATTCCGGGTGCCGCACGACGACGGCGGCGACCTCCTCGCCGTAGTGGTCGTCCGGAACACCGATCACGGCCACCTCGACGATGTCGGGATGGGCGAACAGGATCTCCTCGACCTCGCTCGGATAGACGTTGTAGCCGCCACGAATGATGAGGTCCTTGGCTCGGTCGACGATGCGCAGGTCCCCGTCGGCATCGACGACACCCAGGTCCCCGGTGCGCAACCAGCCCTCGTGGTCGAGAACATCGGCGGTGTCGGACGGTCGCTCCCAATACCCCTTCATCACTGTCGCGCCGCGGATGAATATCTCACCGACACTCGACGGCGGGCACGGGTGGCCCGCCTCGTCCCTGACCTCGATCCGGGTGAACGGCGTCGGACCGCCGACGGATCCGGCCTTCGCATCCCGCTCGATGTCGGTGAAGGTGCCCATCGCCGTAGTTTCGGTGAGCCCGTACCCCTCGAGCAGCGTGCAGCCGAAGCGCGCCCGGAATTCCCTGGTCACCGCGGCGGGCAATGACGCGCCGCCGGAGACGGCGATCCGCAGGTGGGCGAAGTCGGCGGAGTCGGCGTCGCCCGCGGTGTGCAGCATCGCGTTCCACATGGTCGGTACGCCGACCATGACGGTGAGCCGATCGCGGCGCAACATCGCCGTCATCGCCTGCGCGTCGAATCGGGAGAGCAACGACAGCGACCCACCGGCGGTGAAGGTTGTCATCATCACCGAGGCCTGGCCGAAGACATGGAACAGCGGCAGCGCTGTGCCCGTGCGGTCCGACCGCGTCGAACGGCTGCACGCGACGCCGATCTCGCCCGCGGACAGCAGATTCGACACGGTCAGTTGCGCGCCCTTGGGACGACCGGTGGTGCCCGATGTGTAGAGGATCGCCGCGGTGTCGTCGGGGTCACGGTCACGAACCTCCGTCGACGCGAGACCCGCGTCCGCGCCGGGGCGTAGGTTCCAGACGGGCACGCCGCGCGCCTGTGCCGCCGACGAGGCGGCGGGACCGAGTGCGTGCCAGGCGATGACGAGCGCGCAGCCCGCATCGTCGAGGACATAGTCGACTTCGTGCCGGGTCGACATCGTGTTGATCGGTACCACCACGGCACCGGCCACCTGAATCCCCAGGTAGGCGACGACGAATTCGGGTACCGACGGTGCGACGAGCAGCACGCGATCCCCGACCCGCAGCCCCGCCGCGACCAGCGCCGCGGCGTAATTGATACTCCTCGAACGCAATTGGTGATAAGTCCACGCGGCGACGTCGCCGGGGACGGAACTTTCGCCGCGAACGGCCACCGTGTCGGGGTGGGTATCGGCATGCCGGCGAACGGGATCGAAAAGATTTGCCATGGTCAGTCCTGTCGTCCTGGGTGGCGCGTCGCGTTTTCCTCGGCACGCGGATTGCCGACCAGCTGCGAGGAAGGCTCGTCGAAGGTCATGACCAGCTTGTCCTCGGCGTAGCGGGGCCAGCCGGGGTCACCATGGGTGGCGAACCCGATCCAGGCCGAGTGCATTTCGTCAGCGATCCGCTGTGGCGGATTCGGACCGGTGAGGCTGGTCGCCACGGCCAAGGTGTCGAAGACGAACGGCACCTCGAGTCCGTGTATCGCACCCAGATCCGCGCGCCGCCACCCGAACTCGTACAGGAACGCCGGGGTGTCGACAGCGGTCTGCGATTCGACGAGTTCCCTGGTGGGACCACGGAATACCGCGTCGGTCACCATCGCCGCGAGCAGGTCACCCGCGGTCGCCGCGGGACGGTTGGCGGCGTACCGCCTGATCGACGAAGCGCCGATGCCGAAGCGTGCGAGCGCGAACGGTAGCGCGTCGACAGTGATCGCGTCCCCGAGTCCGGTCGGCACCGTGAAAAGCCGGAACTCCTCGGTGGTGCAGCCCGCGAGCAAGGCGATGCCACGGGCGGATCCCGCCGCGATCGCCTCGACGGGTACCGCGGGAAGAACATCGCCGTCCACGACCGGAAAGAAACTCATGCCGGCCCCGGCGACCAGCACCGACTCCCCCCAGCGCGCCGGGTCAGGATCGCGGGACAAGGCCGCACGAACCGACTCCTGCGCGGCCAGCAGCGCCGAAGGTGACACTGCCGCGAAGGCTTCCGCGGTCGCGGGCACACCCAATGCCTCAGCGAGTTCGCCACTCAGCACACGAGCATCGTCGACGGTCGCCGCGACGCCGCCGTTGCCGCTCTGCATGATCGCCCGTGCGAACAGCCCGGTGGCGGCGGGCGAGCTCAGCAACGAAGCGACGCTCATCGCACCCGCTGATTCGCCGAAGACCGTGACATTGTCGGGATCTCCGCCGAACGCCCGCACGTTCTCACGCACCCAGGCCAGCGCGAACAGCTGATCGAGCAGGCCGCGATTGGCCGGTGCCCCGTCGAGCACGGCGAAGCCCGCAGCACCGAGCCGGTAATTGATCGCCACGAGCACCACCCCGTCACGGGCGAAGGCGGTTCCGTCGTACGCCGGTACCGCGTTGGACCCGTGCACGAACGCACCTCCGTGGATCCACACCATGACCGGCAGGCCGCCCCCGCCGGGGTCGGGCGTCCAGATGTTCAGGTTCAAGCATTCAGTCCCCGCGACCAGGTGCGTGCCCAAGATCTGTTCGATACCAGGCGGGTACGCGCCCTGCAGGCACGTCGGGCCGAGTGCGTCCGCCTCTCGAATCCCCGTCCAGCCCAGGACTGGCGCCGGTGCCCGGAAGCGAGCAAGTCCCACCGGGGAGGCTGCGAAAGGCACTCCGAGAAACGCACTGACACCGTCGACCGTCCGGCCACGCACCTTGCCGCCGGTGACCTCGACGACCGGTCGCCCGGTGACCGCGGGCTTCACAGGTCGACCATGTCGTACTCGGCGACCCGGTCCATCAGGTATCGCAGATGGTCATCAGAATTTCCGAGCGTCTGTTCGATGGCGGTGAGCCGCGCGAAGTAGCGCGATATCGGATGCTCCTCGGTCATTCCGATGCCGCCGTGCAGTTGGACAGCCTCTTGACCGACGAACCGTGCCGACCGCCCGACACGCAGCTTCGCCCGCGAGGCCACCGTCTGGTCGATCAGGCCGTCCGCCAACGCCGTCGAGGCGTATACGGACATGCCGTGGGCGAGCGCAACCGCGATGTGCATGTCGGCGGCGCGGTGGGTGAGCGCCTGGAAGCTCCGCAAGGGAACACCGAACTGTCTTCGCGTACAAAGATATTCGGCAGTGATACGCAAGGCCTCGGTCATCGCGCCCACAGCCTCGGCGCACAGCGCGGCCTGGGCCGCGATCTGGGCAGCTTCGATGGCCGAGTCGGCGCCCAGCGCGGCCAAGGGCTCGGCGGCGGCCTGTTCGAAGACGATGTCGGCCGCGCGCATACCGTCATGGGTGGCACTTCCACGCCTGGTCACGCCCGCGTCGGCGGGGTCGACGAGGAACAGGCCGACACCGTCGGGCCCGGTCGCGCTGACAACGAGCAGGTCCGCTTCGGCACCGTAGAGAACGGGTGACTTACGCCCGCTCACTCGCCACGAAGCGCCCCGCCGGACCGCAGCCGTCGAGAAGGTTCGCAGTGGCCAGCGCGAGCACAGCTCCTCGTGTGCGAACGCGAGCCGCAGGTCCCCCGCCGCGACCTTCGGCAGCAGTTCGCGGCGCTGGCCGGGACTGGCCGCCTCGACCAGCAGGCTCCCCGGTAGGTAGGCGCAGTCGAGTACCGGGATCCGGGCCGGGCAGGCGCCGAGTTCCGACATCACGATCATGGCCTCGATCGGACCCGCACCCTGGCCACCGTCGGATTCGGGAAAGGTCAGCCCGAGCAACCCGAGGTCAGCGAAAGTTGCCCACAGATCATCCGACGCCGCAGGCGCAGGATCGGCCAGCACGTCGCTGACGGTGTCGCGCAACATCGCTTGTTCCGCGGTCGGTTCGAAATTCATGGTCTGGGCTCACAGTCCGAGGATCGTCGAGGCGACGATGCCGCGCTGCACCTCGGTCGATCCTCCGTAGATGGATGTCTTGCGGCAGTTCAGGTAGGCGGCGGTGCTGCGGCCCACCCATCGGTTGTGGTCCGGCAGGAGCGCGCTCGGACCCGCGACCTCCATCATCAGTTCGGTGGCGGCCTGCTGGAGTTGGCTGCCACGGAGTTTCAGAATCGATGCCGTCTGCGCGGTCCGGTCTTGCTTCGCTCCGGCGATCGCGCCGATCTGGATCAATTCCAGTGCGAGCGTTTCGTTTTCGAGTTCGGTGAGCCGCGCGGCGAACAGCGGGTCGTCGAGTAGCGTGCCCTTGCCTACCCGGGTGTGACGGGCACGCGTTTTGATCGTGGACAGCCGGACTTTGGTGCGTCCGATCGCGGCCATGCCGGTGCGCTCGTTGCCGAGCAGGTATTTCGCGTAGGTCCAGCCTTGATTCTCCTGTCCGACACGATGTTCGACCGGCACTCGGACGTCGTCGAGGAACACCTCGTTCACCTCGCGGCTGCCGCCGATGAGCTCGATCGGCCGCACCGTGACCCCGGCCGCGTCCATCGGGATCAACAACAGCGAGATTCCCGCTTGCTTCTTCGCCGCACCGGGGTCGGTACGGACCAGGCAGAACATCCAGTCCGCGTACTGGGCCATGCTGGTCCAGATCTTCTGCCCGTTGACGACGTAGTCGTTGCCGTCGCGAGTCGCGGCGGTACGCAGGGAGGCGAGGTCCGAGCCCGCTTCGGGTTCGGAAAACCCCTGGCACCACCAGATGTCGAGGTTGGCGGTCGGGGGCAGGAACCGGGCTTTCTGTTCCTCGGTGCCGAACCGGGCGATGACCGGGCCGATCATGTCGACATTGAAGGTCAGCGGTTCCGGTACCGACGCGAGCGCCATCTCGTCGTGCCAGAGATGGCGTTGAATCGGGGTCCAGTCCCGGCCACCCCACTGTTGCGGCCAGTTCGGCACCGCGATGCGGTTGGCATCGAGGATGCGCTGGGTGGTGACGAGCGCCTCGCGGCTGAGCTCGCGTCCTTCCCGCACGCCATCGCGGATCTCGGGTGGGACTTCGTTGCGATACAGGGACCGCAGATGACTGCGGAAGGCGATCTCGTCGCCGGTCAGTGCCAATTGCATGGTGGTTGTCGTCTTTCTGCGCTGGTGGTCAGATGCCGGTAGCGGTGGCCACCACGTCGGCGAGCTCGACGAGGTGATCGATCTGTTCGGTCGTCGGGGCCCCGGCATGGCCGCTGTTGTCCGGGTTGTCGAGTGCTCGGCGCCGCACGCCTTCGGCGATGATCGCCAGCTTCCAGAGCCCGAGTGCGTGCCAGAAGGCCAGTGCCGCGGGGTCACGTCCGGTGTGGTCGAGGTATTCGTCGACGAGTTCCTGCCTGCTGGGGAACCCCGGCAGCGTGGTCATCTCGAATCCCGCGACCCCGGGTTCGCCCGGCTCCGTCCAATAGGCGAGCAGGCTGCCGAGGTCGGCGAGTGGGTCGCCGAGGGTGCACAACTCCCAGTCGAGGACCGCGGTGATCGAACCGTCGCCGGACGCGATGATTATGTTGCGCAGGTGGAAGTCGCCGTGCACCAACGTTCGTTCCCGCTGTTCGGGGATCGCGGCGGTCAGCCGATCGGTGAGCTGATCCACCAGCGGGAGATCCCGGGTTCGGGACTGTTCCCCTTGCCTGGACCAGCGGCGGATCTGACGTTCGGCATAGGGACGGTGTCCGGCCAGGTCGGTCAGTCCGGTGGCGGTGAGGTCGACGGCGTGTACCTGCGCGAGTGCGCGGACCGAGGCCAGCGCCGTGGCCCGACGCTGATGGGGCGTGAGCCTCTGCGCGACGGACATGTCCTCGATGACCTGACCCTCGACATGCTCGAGCAAGACCATCGGGACGCCGTCCTGAGCACCCACCCCGAGAATCCGCGGCACCGGCACCTCGGTGTCGAACAAGGCGCCCACGACTCGCGCCTCGCGGACGACGTCGTGGGCCGAGGCGAGCAGCTCGCCCAGCGGCGGTCGGCGCAGCACCCAGCGGCGGCCGGCGGAGTCGGTGACCAGGAACGTCAGGTTGGAATTGCCCCCACCGATGCGAGCGACGTCCACCGGGCCCGCGCACCGCAGACCGAGCGAGATCAGCCATTCGCGCAAGTGGACGCGGTCGATGGTCGGTTCGGCAGCACTGCCGGTGTTGTGCATGGATGCCGGGCACACGTCAGATGACTCCTCGAGTGGAACGAATATAAGTAGACGTTCCATCAAGCTCGCCGTCGTGTCAACAGATCTCCAACAAATACGGGAGTTTTGCGGCGATATAGCTTTACTTCTAGTAAAGCCATGCTAGAACTTCTGGCAGTACAACGATGTCCTAGGAGTGCTCATGTCTTCTCCCGCCCGAACCACCGACCGCCGACGCCCCGGCGTCATGAAACGGCTGATCCTGGCCGCGACACTGGCCTGCGCCGCCGCTGCCGGTGCACCCGCCACCGCGCAGGCCGCTCCGCAGTACCCCGTCCCGTACGGACTGATTCCCGGAATCGTCCACTTCATCGACCGGGCCTCCCCGCCCGGAGCCAACGACTGGAACTGCCGCCCGAGCGCCGAACATCCGGAACCTGTGGTGCTGGTGCACGGTCTCACCGCGACGATGGCCGCCAACTGGACGACCATCGCGCCGCTGCTGGCGAACAACGGCTACTGCGTGTTCGCCCTGAACTACGGCCTCGACCCGGCCGCACCGGTGCCGTTGAACCTGATTCCGGGCACCAAGTCGATGCGGGAATCATCAGCCCAGGAGCTCGCGCCGTTCGTGGATCGCGTGCTCGCCGCTACCGGAGCGCAGAAGGTCGACCTCGTCGGCCACTCGGAAGGCACCGTGATGCCGCGGTGGTACATCAAGTACCTGGGCGGAGCGGCCAAGGTCGCCAAGTCGGTGAACCTGACCCCGCTCAACGACGGCACCAGAGCCGGCGGTCAGGCGCTGATCGCCCGCGCTCTCGACCTGCTCGGAGTCTGGGACGACCTCCAACTCCGTTCCGAGGCATTCGGATTCGGCGCGAGCCTGCAGATGACGAGCGGCTCCGACTACCTCGACGCGGTGAACTCCGGTGACGCCTACCCCGCCGATATCGACTACACCTTCATCATGACCCGCTGGGATCAGGTGGTGGCTCCGCATACCAGCGGCATGGGACCGATCGCCGCGAACGTCACCAATATCGTCGTGCAGGACCAGTGCCCGCTCGCGATCTTCGAACATGCCGGCGCCGCCTCGGATCCGGTTGTCGCACAGCACATTCTCAACGCCCTCGATCCGGCCAACCGAGTGCCGGTCAACTGCTTCGCCCACCCGCGCAACGGCTGACGGTAGTCTGCTCCATCATGACCAGGTCCGATTCGGAGTCGGCCGACGACCGGCCGCGCCGCCGTTCCACGGCGGTGCGGCCATCCGACGACACGCTGCTCGACGGAGTGCTCTCGGTATTCGCCGCGCACGGCTTCGACAACGTCACCATGGAGCAACTGGCCACCGCGGCCGAAACCTCCAAACCCACGCTGTACGCGCACTTCGGAACCAAGGAACAGCTCTTCGACGCGTGTGTGCGCCGCGAGGCGGCGAGCCTGCTGGAGTGGATGCGGGAAAGCTACCGGCGCGCACAGGGTTTCGATCTCGACCGGCACATCGCGACGACAACGCGCGCACTGTTCGATTTCGCCGCCACCCACGCCGAGGGCTTCCACGTACTGTTCGGGGCGCCGACGGCGGGACGGTCACACGAAGTACGGACCGCCACGATCCAGTCGGTCACCGACACCGTCGCCGAACTGATCCGGCACGAATACGGTGGCGCCGACCTGCAATGGGGCGCCAGTGCCGATTTCTGCGCGGCGGCGATCGCCGACATCGGGGTGCGCGGGGTGCAGCAAGCCCTCGCACAGCACCTCGATTTCACCGCGGCCGCGAATCTGACGGTCTCGATCATCGTCGCGGCGATGCGCCATCTCGATCCGGCTGCCGTGCGTGGGGTCGATGAAGGCACAACACCGACCACAGAACCATCCCTGCCTGATGAGGCGACCTCGCCGGGCGACGCACCGCGGCCCCGCAATACACAGTCGGCTCCACTCCTGTCCCCCACCGCACCCCCCAATGATGTGCTCGACACCGCGATCCGTATCTTCCTTCGCGGTGAACGTCTGGAATTACATGCCGTAGCAACGGAACTCGGGATCAGCCGCACCACCATCTACCGCCGATTCGGCACCAGAGAAGACCTGCTCGGTATCGCCATAGCCCGTCAGTTCGAACGCCTGCTCAACGCGATCGACAGCGAGTGCGACAGCCGCGGCGCCCACCGCATCTCCGAAGTCTTCGATCGAATACTGCGCCGCCTGGCGGCCGACCCGGCACTGCGCACCTATCTCCAGAACGAATCACCGGCGGCCCTCCGCCTGGTCACGCAGGCCGACGGACCGGTGCATCGCGGCAGCGTCGCACTGGTCGAGCGACTCATTCAGCGCGCCCAGGAACAGGACGGATACCGCCCCCCGATCGACCGAACAACCCTGGCTTTCGCCCTGGTCCGCCTCGGCGAGAGCTTCCTCTACAGCAACGCCGTCGCCGACACCGAAGGCGACATCGACCACCTTCTACAGGTGCAAACGACCCTGCTCGGAGTAGCCGGTCCGGTCGGCGGATTGTGAGTTCGGCACTTCACACCACGCGGAGTCGCTAGCCTTGCTCGGGCGGCCACAGTGAAAACGCAAGCGGCCGAGCAGGATCAACGACCATCGGTTCACTGTGAGGTCAGATGCCGTATCGAGCCGCTCCGTTCCTTCGCCGACTGGCCGCGAGGCTCATCGACTTCGTGGCCTGCCTGGCACTCACCTTTCTCATCGCCTTGCCGATAAGCCTGCCAGTGGTACTCACGGCGATGGCGATCGGCCAGACGTACGAGAACGTTGTTTACAGCGTCGGAGCCTGGTTGTGCTATTTCGCCGCCTACATCGGGCTCGAGGTCTTCCTCCTGGTTCGCCGAGACGGACAGACGCTCGGCAAGGGCTTACTCGGGCTACAGGTGGTTCCCGCCGATGCCTGGGCTCGACCTGGACTCGGTCTGCGTCAGGCTGCGGTCCGGATGCTGATCATCTTCTTGCCGTTCTTCCTCATGTCGGTCTCGGGCAGCAACCCGGACTCGTCGGTATCGAATGCGTTGACGCTAATCGGATTCGGCATATTCGCGGTCAGCTGCGTGCTCGCGATGGTCACCGCGAACGGTCGTCGAGCCGTCCACGATCTGGCGACAGGAACACGGGTGGTTCGGGCCGCGACGCGCAGGGTCGAGGTCAAGAAGGATCTACTGATGGTCCTGCCCGGCCGCGTCGATCTGTCCAAACGACACCTGGACGGCTCCGCTCGGTAGTACGCCCGGACTGTGGCGAAAGCTGTTCCAGCAAATCATATTTCAGACCGCTTCGTCTGTGGGATGGTGCCGGAATGCTGATCGAATACGGAGTGTGGGGTTCGCGATTGGTACTGGCTGGGGCCTTCGGACTGTCGACGTGGGGGAAGTTGGCGGACGGGCCCGCGACGCGGAAGGCGGTGGCGGATTTCGGGATACCCATCAGATGGGTTCCCCTGGTGGCGATCGGATTACCGGTAGCCGAAGGACTGGTGGCAGCTGGGGTGCTGTTGCCATGGACGGCCGCGGTCGCGGGTGGTGTGGCGATGCTGCTGCTCGCCGGGTTCACCGCGGCTATCGTGCGGTTACTACTGCGGGGTGAGCATCCGAACTGCTCCTGCTTCGGTGCGGCGAGCGCGGGGCCGATCGGGCCCGCGACACTGGTGCGCAACGGACTGTTGATGGCACTCGCCGCGCTGGTCACCGCGGGGGCGCTGCGGTATCCGCAGGTTCCGGCCGGTTTGCCGGCCGAGGCCACTGCCGGGCTGGCACTGATCGTGATCTTGGCGGTGGTGCTGCTCTGGACGCTCGGGGAGCTGCGGGCGCTGAGTCGGCGGGTCGACGAACAGGCGCTGTCGACGCTGGGCGCCGAGGGTCTGCCGGTCGGTGCGGTGGCACCCGAGTTCGAGTTGCTCGCCGTCGAGGGTGGGCGGATCAGCTTGGAGTCGCTCCTGGCGCCCGGCAAGGCAGTGCTGCTGGTGTTCGTCCATCCCGGCTGCGAGATGTGCGCGGCGCTGGCTCGTGAGTTGCCGCGGTGGCAATCACGGGTCCGGAAGGTTCTGACGGTCGTACTGGTCGGCAATGGTGATCTCGCCGAACATGCCGCCTGGGGCCGCGCGCAGGAGGTTGGCGACATACCGGTACTGGTGCAGCAGGGCAACGAGGCGGCTCTGCGCTACCGGGTTCGGGGCACGCCATCGGCCGTGTTGATCGGCGCGGACGGTCGGGTCGCGGGCGCTGTCGCGCGAGGTGCGATGGCGGTCCGGGAGTTGATCACCGCGGCGAAGGCGGATTCTGGACGGCAGTCACCGCGTCGAGACGAGCTCGCCTCGGGGACGCGCCGATGAGCACTCTCCCGTTGCCCCGTTTCACGGACAGAAACCGACCGCTTCCCTAAACCTGTTGTTTCCCAACAGCTTTCATCCGCAATGCGCTCCTGCTCGCGCGATTCGGCCGATACACTCGGCTTCGCAACACGCTCGACTCCCGCTCTCTCGAACGTATCGACAAAGGGGAACTGTCATGGCGCTCTTTGCATTCACCGACTACAGCGGAAAAGAATTCATTTTCCAGCTCAACAACGAGCAGCGGATCTCCGAGGCCCGTCGGATCCTGTCCGGCGAGGAAACGATGTCCACCCACGTCATGGGCAAGCTCCGCAAGTCCAAGCAGAGCTACAACCCGGAGTGGAACTTCCATCTCGACCCCGACACCATCACGTTCTTCACGATGGCGATCGAGGTCTGCGATTCGAGCATCCAGTACACCGAGGACTACCTCGACGAGGCGTGCGGCGCCTTCCTTCCCGGCTGTTTCTGGTGCCCCTGGTCCTCGCGACTGACTCGTGAAGTGACAGCCTCGGTCAGCGCCTGATCTCGGTTCCGGCCGACGCACTGAGCGTCGGCCGGAACCACTCGAAACAACTTCAGCGAGTATGTGATTCGCGCCGCTGGCTCAGGTGGTATCCGCACGGTGGCGTGCCGCATCGATGGCGGTGAATGCCGCGGCGGCGAGGATCATCAGCGCCGACACCAGCAGCGCCACGTCGAGTCCGTGATGGAAGGCCGCCTTGCCCGCGTTGAGCACCTCGGACACCTTCGACAGATATTT
Source organism: Nocardia salmonicida NBRC 13393 (assembly GCF_001613085.1). Taxonomy (GTDB): domain Bacteria; phylum Actinomycetota; class Actinomycetes; order Mycobacteriales; family Mycobacteriaceae; genus Nocardia; species Nocardia salmonicida. Next base: position 280,250 of record NZ_BDBR01000002.1, on the reverse strand, counting down.
CAGATACGGGCCGATGTCGACGCCCTCGGGAATCTTCCCGAGTTCGACCGCTTGGATGGCGTCGGGCTGTAGCGAGGTCGGCAAACCCAGTTCGTTCATGCGCGCCTTCAGGTCCGCGGACAGGAATCCGCTCACCAGCGAACCGAGGACCGCGACACCGAAGGCCGAGCCGACCTGGCGCATCGTATTGGTCACCGCGGCAGCCATTCCCGAGTGTTCGGCCGGGACGCCCGACATCACGGCCGATGTCAACGGCACCACCGCGATCCCGAAGCCGAAGCCCGCCACCGCCATCGCGGCCGACAGCGAAGGATCGTGGATTTCCCCGGACAGCATGTGGCGGGTGAACAAGATCCCGCCCGCGCCGATCACACAGCCGAGAATCATCGGGGTGAGCGCACCACGCCTCGCTACCCAGAGCCCCGCGACCAGCGAGCCGATCACGATCGCGCCGGCCATCGGCGCGAAGACCGTGGCCGTGCGCGCGCCCGAATACGACTGCATCACCTGCAGATACAGCGCGGTGAAGAAGAAGATCGAGAAGATGCCGAAATAGACGGCGAAGGCCACCAGCAGTGCGCTGCGCACGGCAGGAAAGCGCAGGTAGTGCAGGTCTAGCATGGGTGCGCGCGCTCGTGTTTCGACGGCGATGAACCCGACGAACGCGAGCGCGCCTATCGCGAAGAACGCGAGCACCGACGGCGCGGTGTAGCCCCGGTCCTGACCGGAGATCGCGGCATAGATCACCGACCCGAACGCCGCCGCGCCGAGCACCGCGCCTGCCCAGTCGATGGGCTCCGGACTCGGGTCGGCGCTTTCCGGCACCGACCACAGCGCGATGACGAACGCCACCGCCGCGATCACGAGGTTGAACCAGAAGATCGAGCGCCACCCGTACGCGTGGACCAGCACGCCGCCCAGCACCGGTCCCGCCGCCAACGCCAGCCCCGACACCGCCGCCCACACACCGATCGCCTTGGCCCGAGCCCGATCGTCGGGAAAGACATGGCGCAGCACCGACAGCGTTCCCGGTTCCGACGCCGCGGCGCCCAGTCCCATGATCGCGCGGCCCGCGATGAGCACCGCGACACTGCTCGCGAGCGCGGAGACCACCGACCCGGCGCAGAAGATCACCAAACCGACGATCATCACCCGCTTGCGCCCCCACCGGTCCCCCAGCGAGCCACCCGCCAACATCAACCCGGCGAACACCACGGTGTAGGAGTTGACCACCCACTGCAACATCGTCACGTCGGCACTCAGATCGCGCCGAATGTCCCCCAGCGCCACGCTCACGATCGTGGTGTCGAGGAACGTCACGAACACCACCACAGCGACCGCGGTCAGAGCGATGCGTGGTCGCGCCGCCCCGCCCGGCGCTTTGCCCATCGGTATCACGGGCCACAGGTTACTGGCGGGTTCGTCCGTATGCGAGCCGGACGTCGGTCACGACATCGGCAGGCCCGATCGCGATCACGAGTCGAGTTCGCCGCGATGCCAGCGGAATCCCCTACCCCACCTGCCGACTTCTCGTTTACGGCCCCGCGTACTTTTCGGACTACCGCGCAGCAGCTCGATGAGGTGCGCACCGCGATTTCCTCCAGAGTTCGCGCCATGAACATGTCGGCCTCGAGTGGAGCGCGACCGCACAAGAACGCCATGGCTGTCCCGGGCGTTGGTCGACTCCCCGAGCGCGTGGGTATGCGAGACTGAGGCGGTGAGCGATGCCGGTGCGGGCACCTACGTCGAGGCGGGCGAGTTCCGTCGCGACACCAACTACATCACCACGCGGATCACCGCCGACGGAGGTGATGGATACCCCGTCGAAGCGGGTCGCTATCGACTCGTCGCGGCCAGGGCCTGTCCGTGGGCAAATCGCACGCTGATCGTGCGGCGGCTACTCGGGCTCGAACCCGTGCTGTCACTCGGCCTGTGTGGGCCCACCCACGACAAGCTGAGCTGGACCTTCGATCTGGATCCGGACGAGGTCGACCCGGTCCTCGGCATCCACTACCTGCGCGACGCCTATCTGGCCCGGTTCCCGGACTATCCGCGTGGGATCACCGTGCCCGCCGTTGTCGAGATCGCGACCGGGCAGGTCGTCACCAACGACTACGCACAGATGACCCTGGATTTCTCCACCGAATGGACCGCGTATCACCGGCCGGGCGCACCGCAGTTGTATCCCGAACCGCTGCGCGCGCAGATCGACGAGATCAACCGGGACGTGTTCCGCGACATCAACAACGGCGTCTACCGCTGTGGTTTCGCCGGCGATCAGGACGCCTACGATGCCGCCTACGCTCGGCTCTTCGCCGCCCTCGACCGGATCGCCGATCGACTGAGCACTCAGCGCTATCTGGTCGGTGACACGATCACCGAGGCCGACGTGCGGCTGTTCACCACGCTGGCCCGTTTCGATCCCGTCTATCACGGCCATTTCAAGTGCAACCGCACCAAACTCAGCGAGATGCCGGTGCTGTGGGCATATGCCCGTGACCTGTTCCAGACCCCCGGCTTCGGCGACACCATCGACTTCGGGCAGATCAAGGAGCACTACTACGTGGTGCACCGCGATATCAACCCCACCGGAATCGTCCCCGCGGGGCCAGACCTGTCGAATTGGCTCACCCCGCACCGTCGTGAGGAGTTGGGTGGGCGCCCCTTCGGCGACGGCACCCCGCCACCCGCGCCGGTTCCCGCCGAACAGGTACCCCCGATCGGCTGAGACCTTCACCGACAGTCGGTCCGGATAGTCAAGCGCGGCAACAGCTTCCGAAGACCGGTTCGCGACCTTCGGGACAGCATCGTGTCGGTGGTCATCGCTAGCGTGCTCAGGTATGGACACCATGCCCGATGGACGTTTCACCGACTTGCTGACGCAGTTGCGTGCGGGTGTGTTCCGCACGTTCGTCCGAGCCGACGTCGAACAGGTGTGCCGGACCGCGGGATGGACGCTGATCAGCGACGGTTCTGTCGACATCCCGCACACACCCTCCGGTGGCCGAATTCGCGACGACCACGATCCGTATGCCGAGAGCGAGCGGATGCAGTTGTCCATCGCCGTGGCGACGATCGCGGCAGAGCAGTTCCGTCGCTACCTGGACCTCGCGGTGGCGACATGGGGACCGCCCACCTGGTATTGCGGTCTGGCGGATCTCGGTGTCGGCTGGGTCGACGGCGATACGCTGCGTACGCTCGAGCTCTCCGAGTGGGGAGGCTTGTCCGTGCGGGTCGAGTCCACCGATTCCGATGCCAACAGCAGGTGGTGGCACTGGAAGACCCAGTACCACTATCCCGAATTCGTCGACGCGGACGACCGGATTCCGGTTGACGAGCACGATATCGAGTACAACAGCGCCGACGACTACGAGGTCAGCTTCACCTGGTCCGCCTCACCGGCCGGTTCGGACGGCCGCGGCAGCGAGATCTGGAGCGTCTACACCCTCGGTCATCTACGCGGCCTACTGACCGATTTGCTGCGCAGCGTTCACCTCGCCATGCGCGCGCTCGGCCCCGGCCCCGAGCCGCTCGTGCTGCACTTCTTCGACCGCGACAAAGCACCGGAGCGCTACGCCCAACTCGAGTTGTCCCCGACCGAGATCCGCCTGCGCGCCTTCACCACCGAATCCACCCGCCCACACCTCGACGAGCTCGGCTTCGTGGACTGTGGCGACGGCAGCTCCACGCGGATGTGGCCGACCGAACGCGACCGGGCACGAGCCGCCGCCACCGTCACCACGGTCTTCCTACATCGAATCGGCCTCGGCACCGAGAAGCTGACGATGACCGAGTCGGGCAAGCCACTGTCTATCGACAACTTCTCGGTGGATCTACAGGTCGATCTGGAAGGCGATGACGAAGATCTGAGTTGACCGTCAGCTGTCCTGCACGCGCTCGAACGGCCCGTCCGACGGTTCGGGTCGGTGCCCGAGACGGCCGATCAGCGCGGCGAGCAGGAGCAGGGCGCCCAAGATCACGACGTGTGCGGCGAACAGCACCAGCATGGGTAGTGCGAAGCCCTCGTCAGTGAGGACACCGCGGTCGCTGACGCAGTACAGCGTGTAGTTGGTCGAGGTTCCTTCGGAGTCGTGGAAGGTGTCGGAAACGACCACGGGCTCGGTGGCCGGAGACGAACAGAACAGCGGTGCGGTGAGTTTCGCTTCGCCCGGCCAGACGGCGACGGCAACAATAATCGTCAGAAAAGCGGCGGCGCTGACGAGGGAAACCGCTGCTACCAGTACGCGTCGCATGCGCTACACCTGCTGTCCTCGGAGGAATGCGCCGGTGCGGTCGAATTCGACGACCATCTCCGAGCGCGGCGACAAGACGTTGGCGACGATGCGGATCTCGCGGCCGAAACGACTCACCACGATGACGGTGACCTGGCCGTCGGGCAGCTCGCTGCGGGCGAGGGCAGTGTCGACGATCTCTTCTACGCGCGACAGGCCGGGCACCTCGCTGACGGTGAAATCCTCGCCGTCGAGGTCGTCGAAGGCGGAAACCCGGACCGGGCGTGGTGCGCTCAATTCCCCGAGGGCGAAGGAATAGTCGTCGAGTTGCCGCGAACGATCAGGTGGCCGCACACGCAGGCGGACGGTGGGTGTCCGAGCGGCCAGCACTGCGTCGTCGGCCATGAACCGCGTGATCTGGGCGGGTTGATCGTCCAAGGTCAGGCGGAACTGGGTCGAGTTCGGCGGAGTGAGGAGGATGAGGTTCGCTTCGACGTCGGTGACGCCGGTTCGCTGGGTGAGCGCCGCGATGGCGTCCTGCGGCAACGCACTCACCAAACCGCCGCCACGCGATCGGAGCTGATCCTCGAATTCCGCCCGGTCCACCGCACCCACGCAGCCGCTGGTAGTGCCGAGCACCACCAGGCAGACGAGGACCCGGAACCATCTGCCACCGCGCACATCCCGAATGCTAGGCGTTGCGCTCGGATCGCGCCGGTCGTCAGCCTCCGATCGGCTGCAGAACGCGCAGGATCGGGTCGTAGGCCCAGTTCAGCATGCGCTCGGCGTCCTGCCTGGCCGCTGCGCTGCTGTGGTCCGAGCTGTGCAGAACCACACCGATCATCGGGATGCCCGCCCGAACCGTCTCGAACATCAAGCAGTGACCCGCGGCGTCGGTGTTGCCGGTCTTGATACCGATGGTGCCGGGATACTCGTCGAGCATGCGGTTCGTGGTTTCCCAGTGGTGCTCACGGTTGGCAGGCCCGGCCGGAACGTGGAAGTTCCTCGCACCGACGATCTCACGGAACAGCGGCAGGTTCATCGCGTGCACACCCAGCGCCACGAGATCTGCCGGTGTGGAATAGGTGGAGAAGTCGGTGGGGTACGGCATGCCGGCCGGGTCGCTGAAATATGTTCCCGCCAAACCCATGACTCGCGCGGTGTCGTTCATCCTGGCGAGGAAACCGCCCTGGCCAGGCCCGAAGGACTCAGCGACGGTGTAGGCGGCGTCGCAGCCGGAGGGCAGCAGCAGCGCGTACAGCAGTTGGCGCGCGGTGAGCACCTCGCCGGCGACCAATCCCGCGGTGCTGCCGTTTTCCCTGGCGCAGTAGGCGCCCGCTTCCTGCGGCACCGTCACCGGCCGTTCGAGGTCGCCGCCGGCGATCACGACCACCGCCGTCATCACCTTCGCGATACTGGCGATCGGGACCGGGGTGTTCGCCTCGCGCGACCACACCACCATCCCGGTGAGCCCTTCCGCCAACGCCGCACCCGACGCGTTCACACCGTCCGGCCCTGCGGCCGGCCACGGCAGCAGACCGTCAGCACTCCCGGTGGGTGCGGCATCGGCAACACCGTGACCAGCCACGACGATCAGAACCCCGGCAGTGACGGCGTGCACCATCTTGGCGAATGTCCGCATGGCGACATTCTGGCGTACAACTACGCCGACCTGCGGGATTTGCCGCCTCGATTCGAGAACTACGCCTCGAACGCCCGCACATAGGCCGTATCGACGCCGAGGACACCGACCGATGTCGCGCCGCCCGGATGACCCAGTGGCTCGACTCTGCCGGGCAGCGGTTCGTGGAAGAAGCGGGCGTTTTCGGTGATGAACTGTTCTTGGCCCGACGGCAGATCGTCTTCGTAGTAGATGGCTTCGACCGGGCAGGCGGGTTCGCACGCGCCGCAGTCGGTGCACTCGTCGGGTTGGATGTAGGCCATCCGATCGCCGATGAAGATGCAGTCGACCGGGCACTCCTCGATGCAGGCCCGATCCAGGATGTCCACGCAGGCGGCGCCGCCGCCGCGCGCCGACACGGCATCAGCCAACCCGCGGTCGGCATGCGCATCAGCGCGCTGGAACGGCGACTGCATCTGCGGCTGCTCGATCGCGGACCCACGGGTTCGGCGTTGACCGATGCCGGTTCGGCCGTGGTCGAACTGGGTCGGCCGGTGCTGGCCGCGAGCCGTGCCTTGATGGACGGTGTCGCGGACCTGCACCGCGAGCTGTCACCACAACTGCACCTCGGTCCACCCGACAGCGAATCTCCGCTCACAGCACCAGGTTCGGCATCGATACCGGGCGGGATCCTTCACGCAGCGAGCGGGCGCCCGCAACACCGACCAGCGAAGCCGCTACCGCCGGGCCGATCGGTACGAGCGGTGGCGCACCCTCCTCCACGCACGCCCGAAAGCCTTGCAGGATCCGGACCGTGCCTTCGGCTTTCGGTTCGACGAGCGTGCCATCGGAGAGGGCCATCGGTGCGGACCTGCGTTCCTGGTCGCGGGTGACGCCATCCCGATCGGTCCAGCCTTCCTTGCGCACGCGCACCGACCACGCGCGCCCACCGGGCGCGCGAACCGATTCGGCCAGGCCCTCGGTGCCGCGCGCCGAAACCCAACTCCAGTGGCTGTCCGGTTCGCCCTGCAGGAATCCGTGCCGGGTGATGGCCAATCCGCCGCCGCTGAGCCGGACCACCATGACCACGGCGGCCCTGGCATCGGCGGAGTCGACGTGAAAGGCCGTCACCTCGGTCGGCAGCTCCGCGGTGAGGGCGAGGATCGGCGACAGGGTGTGAGTGCAGTACGCCGTCGGTTCGATGCGGCCTCGCCAGTGGCCGGGATCGCCGATCAGGCTCGAGACGTCATCGGGTGACATCCCGTGCAGATAGTCCGCTTCCACGAGCGTCACCCGACCGATATCCTTGGCTTCCACAGCGTTTCGTATGAGCTGAACATGCGGATGGAAGACGTAGTTCTCGGCGAAGGAGTACGTCGCGGACGAGCGACGTTCGGCGTCGAGCAGCGCGGCCGCTTGCCACTCGTCCACGCAGGCGGCCGATTCGGAGAGCACGTGGATACCGCGTTCGAGGAAGGCGATGGCCAGGGGTGCGTGCTCGTCGAAGTCGTTGGCGAGCATCACCGCGTCGAGGTCGTGTTCCAGCAGGGCATTCCAGTCCTCGAACACGCCCCCCTGTGGCAGGAGCTCGGCCGCCTCGGCCCGCCGGATGGGGTCGCGATCGCAGGCGGCCACCACCTCCATACCCAGTCGGCGACACCAAGTCGCCAGGTACATCCCCATTGTCGAACCGACCACACCGACGCGCACGTCCACCATCCTTCCCAGTTCTCAGCAATCGATCTGTCGGCTCGGAAACGTTGACTACTGCTGCGACAGGATCTCGACGTAGCCATCGGTGCCGTTCACCCGGATGCGCTGCCCGTCGCGGATCAGCTCGGTGGCATGTTCCACGCCGACCACGGCGGGCAGGCCGTATTCGCGGGCGATCACAGCACCGTGGGTCATCAGGCCGCCCACCTCGGTGACCAGCCCCGCGATGCCGACGAACAGTGGGGTCCAGCTCGGATCGGTGTAGGCGGTGACCAGGATGTCGCCCGATGCGAGGTCGGCCTGCGCGATATCGGAGATCACCCGGGCGCGGCCTTCGATCGTCCCGGCCGAGACCGCCAGGCCGGGCACCGCGTCGGCGGGCAGATCCTCGCGTCGATACGCCCCGGTGAGCGCTTCGCCGTCGGAGGTGAGCACTCGCGGCGCGGTGAGCGACTGATAGGAGCGAAACGCGTCTTTTCGCGCGGCGACGAGTTCCTGATCTGCCCGGTGCGTGCGAACCACCTCGTGCAGCTCATCGAACCGCAGAAAGAAGAAGTCGTCGGCCTCACGCAGCACACCGGACTCCACCAAGCGTTCGGCCTCGCGCAGCAGTGCCTGCTTGTAGACGAAGTAGCGACTGACCATGCCGTACTTCGGGTACTCCCGATAGCCGGAGAAAGTGCGCACGCGCTCGATCATCTGCTCGGTCTCGACGGCTTTCAGTTCCCCGTCGGGAAGAGCTCGTAGAGCTCGCAGAATCTGTTGTTGCTTCTGTTGCGCATCGCGAAGGCCGTCCTCGAAACGCTGTCTCCCCGCACCGGGCCCGAAGTTCTTGATATTGCCGAGGATTGTCGACACCAACGTGGCGGGCTTCTCGCTCCACCGCGGCCTGGTGATGTCGATTTCGCCGGCGCAGCGCATGCCGTACTCGACGAGGAAGTCCTCGATCGCGGCTCTCGTCTCGTCGCCGCCCGGAAACTCGGCCAGACCGACCAAGAAATCGTCGTCCTCGATCCGCTCCAGGTGCGCCACTACCTCCGGGTGCGGTCGGATCACATCGGCGACGTCCAGCAGCGCCAGACCCATTTCCGATGTCACGTTACCGGGAACCGACTGGGTGAGGGCATCGGCGGCGTTCTTCTCGCCCAGCCATTCTCGCAGCCGATCGTTGAGCCACTCCGTGGCGTCCATCGCGGCCATGATCACCTGTAAACCCCGGGGCGCGAACAGAACCCGCCGCAGTTCCTCCTGGATATCGGATCGGATGAAGTCGAGCAGCGCCGGTCCGGACAGGTTTGCGATCTCGCCTCTCAATGCCGTGAGAGAAGCCTCGCTCTCGGCGATCAGCTCGGTGACGATGTCAGGATCGGTCTCGATCCTCTCGGCAGCGATGCCGAACGGTGCGGGTGGTGCGCCGGATTCCTCCTCTGGCACTTGCCGAACGAAATCACCGCGTTCCAGCACGGTCCGCAGCGCGTCTCCCATCAACGGGTCGGATTTACCGAGGCCCGCGACCAAGGCGGCACCTTTCGTGGGCGCGGACATCATCGCGGTGACGTCGACGAACAAGCGGCCGCCCGCGTCGCGCATCGGCGCGTTACTCGTCAGCTGCCACACCGAGATCCCCAACGGCTTCATCGCATCGGTCATCATCTGCTGATGGCCGACCGACACATAGACGTGGTTCTCCCCGTCGGCGGCGACGGGGATCGGGAACAGGGTGGTGATCGGCCTGCTCTGCACGATCCGGAAACCATCACCGTCCGAACACCATTCGATGTCCTGGGGGCTACCGAAATGTGCTTCGATACGACGGCCGAGCCGCGCGAGCCGCAGCACCTCGTCATCGCAGAGCACCGGCTCGTTTCGGTGCTCCCGCGCGATCTCGTTCACCTGGGTACCGCCCGTCGGCACCGGCTCGACGGCGACCTTCTTGGTGGCGATCGCCTTGCTGGTGATGCGGTCGTCGCGCACCTGGTAGACGTCGGCATTGACGAGACCTGATACGAGAGCCTCGCCGAGACCGAAACCGGCGTCGATGGACACCACGGTTCGGTCGGAGCTGACGGGGTCGGCCGTCATCAGAATGCCGGCAGCCCGCGCGAACACCATCCGCTGGACGACGACGCTCATCTGAATCATTTTCTGGTCGAAGCCGTTTCGCAGTCGATAGGTGACGGCTCGCTCGGTGAACAGCGAACCCCAGCACCGGCGCACGTGCTCGAGGATCGCCGCCGGTCCCACGACATTGAGAAAGGTGTCCTGCTGACCGGCGAACGACGCGGTGGGCAGGTCCTCGGCCGTCGCACTGGACCGCACGGCGTAGGCGCCGTCGATTCCGAGCCGAGCATGCGCGGCGAGGATCGCCTCCGCTACCTCCTCGGGAACGACCAACTCCTCGACCGTGCGCCGCAGCTGTTCGCTCAGCACGGAGATCGCCGCCCGATCCCCCGGCTCGAGGCGCGACAGCTCGTCGAGCCGATCGTCGAGCGACGATGCCCCCGCCACCGTGCGCGCGAAGGCCTCGGTAGTCACACAGAAGCCGTCCGGCACCTCGACACCGTCGATTCGCGACAACTCACCGAGGTTCGCCCCCTTACCGCCGACGATCGCGACCTGCGTCCGATCGACCTCGTCGAACCCGAGCACAAATGCCATCTCGCTACTCCTCACCTGGTGGTTTCGGTTTTCGCGAGCGATTATGGACCAAGAATTGACGCCTCATGAGGGCCCGGAATCGTGTATACAGTAGAAGGGGGAACAACGACGGGCGCTAGTACGCCCGGCTCCGGCGGCATATCCGCCGACCCTCCCGACTTCCAGTCGACCGAAAATCCGATCGGTGACGATCCATCATGGTTGCCGGGTTGTGAGCTGCCGCACTACAGGCCGTCCTCTTCCTGTTGCCGATCGATTGCGGATGCCGAGATTTTCACCTCGAGCGCCGATCCGGGCCGTCTGCGACCCCGAATACCTGACAGCTCAGCAAGTACGCAGCATCCCGCCATCGGACGCACACGACGCGGTGTCGACCGTTCCAGCCGCACTAGCGGCTTTGCCCGTGAGGACAACATGGTCAACGAGAACCCGCTCGACGCCCCGCCCACCCAGGCCACGGCCGACGCTCCAGCTGAGCCCAGCCCACCGTCGTGGGCAGCGCCGGCCCTGCTCCTCTCGATACTGATGCTCGGCCTGGACCTGCTGGCTCTGATTCCGCTCGGCGCCTGGATGCGCGACTACGGTATCGGCCTGATCGGCACGATCTACCTGATCCACGTGCTGGCATCGACCGCGGTGGCCGCCTGGACCCTCAGCTGGTTCCCGCTCCTGCTCGATATGGAACCCGATCAGCAGAGCTCCTAGCGCTCCGGTGACGCGGGTGCATCCACGCTGAATTGTGGGCGAACACACTGCTTCCGCGAAACCCCGCGTGGGGCTTGATCTTGGTGCCGATCACGCTGACCACCACCCCGTTCTGGTCGCTGATCCACGAGTCCATTCACGGATCGCTGCTGAGGAGCCGGACACGCAACGACCGGATGGGACGACTTCTGGCGGTGGTGTACGGGTCGCCGTTCGCGATGCTGAAAGTCGGTCACCTGCTGCACCATCGCTACAGCCGGGTCCGTGAGCGCAGCGAGGTCTACGATCCGACGAAATCCAGCAGGCAGGCCGCGGTGCTGCTGTTCTATCTGAAGTTGTTCGGCGGGCTGTATCTGTTGGAAGTGCTCGCGTTGCTCCTCGGGCCGATGCCCGAGCGTGCCATTCGCGCGCTGGGACGCTGGGTCGAAGCACCGGATTCGGTCGGCGGTCTCGTGCTCGAACGGGTTGCCCAGCCGGTGGTACTGGGAAGGTTCCGCACCGACGCCGCCGCGATCGTCGTCATCCACACCGCCACTTTCGTTGCCTACGGTGCTCACGGCTGGATGCTGCTTGCCGCGATCGGCTGCCGCGCGCTGATCATCTCACTGTCGGACAACGCCTACCACTACGGCACCGAGCTCGAATCACCCAGGGCGGCAATGAATCTGCGTCTGCCTCGCGGTCTCGAGCGTTTCGCCCTCAGTTTCAACCTGCACGATGTGCACCATCGGCACCCCGGGCTGCGCTGGTACGAGTTGCGCTCCCGATTCGACGCGGAGGGCGGCCGCTACCATCTCGGCTGGTTCAGCGCGGTGGCTCGCCAACTCCGCGGACCGATCGCACTGACCTGAAGTCGCGTGATCCCGCCGGGCCGAGTGCGGCACGGTCAACGCAGGTCGAGGTCGGTGACGGTCTCGGTGCCGAGGGCGATGCGAGCGTGCCAGGTCGGCGGCGGTGGTGAACCGGTCGGCCGGGTAGCGGCCGTTCCAAGCTGCCGGATCGGCGAGTACCACGTCCTGAAGTGGCTCTACGGCAACACGATGCGACGTTGCCGGGGCGGCTCCTGCCGTGCCGCAACCGGATTGACCGCGCAATAGCGCGTTCGCCGTCACCAGCACCGAGGTGGGTTGTCCGGACCCCCGGTGTCGCCCCTGTCGACCAATGAGGTGGGGTGTCCTCGTCGTGTCCGGCCATGAGCTCGATGATCGTGGCTGCTTCGGCGCCGTCGATCGTGGCGCACAGCACCGTCCCGTAGCCACCGGCACCCAGGGTGCGCTGTGTCAGCGGGGTCGCGAACGGCCATCTGATGGGTGCGGGCAACTGCTTGTCGCCCTCGGGCACCGCGGGCTGGAACGCGATATCGAGGGTAGTAGGGGTATACGGCGCACGGCGCTGCACGGTGAGGTGCTCGTCGTCGGGCAGAGCTCGCAAGCGATCGATCACGCCGGCCAATCTGCGGACCTCACGGTTGGCCGATTGCGCACCGGGCTCGATATCCAAGCCGAACATGCTTTCCTCGGCGCCACCGTCGGCCGTGGTGAAAACCTACCGTCACGGCGCAATTCGAAAAGGGGAAGCCGTCTACTTCCGCCATATTCGAGCCTGACGCGCCGATTTAGACGTACCGACGAGCACACACGTCACCCCCCTGTGATCTTCTCCAGCCGAGTGGCCGCCCACTTCCGACCGAGGCATCATTGATCAATCGCCGACTCTCGGATCTGGGGCATCTGTCAGTCGCGTGCCACCGGTGCCGCGCATCAGGCGAGACTGCCCGAGTCCTAGGAGTCCGCCGGTGAGCCATGCATTCTTTCGCGCACAATCCGATCCGACCGATCGCACGGAAATCCTTCATCCCGAACCCGAGGCGAGCAGTGGGTGGATCGGTGGGCAACTGCGCGGTATGGCCGTCGGAGCGGTTCTGGCGCGCGCGGTGGAACGAGAACCGATCCTTCGCGAGCGGACCGACTTGCGACCGGCGCGGTGGACGCTCGACCTGTTTCGCCCAGTATTCATGCGTCCCTGTACAACTCGCGTCGAGGCGGTGCGAGACGGCCGTCGGCTGTCATTGTTCGATGCGATCCTGATCCAAGACGACCGACCCGTCGCGCGAGCCAGCGCGCTGTACCTGCGCCCCGGACCGACACCGGATGGCATCTGCTGGTCGCCGGATACGATCGCGGACCCTCCGCCGACCGACCGGGAACCATCGCCCGATCAGGATCGGGTGTACTTCAGCGAGGAACAGGGGTGGACCCCTGATGCCCGCACACATCACAACCCCGCACGCACGGGGATCTGGCACCGTCCGATCACGGTCGTGGTCGGTGAGCAACCGACTCCCTTCCAGTTCGTCGCGGGTTTGGCCGACGTGACGAATGTGGTCACCAATCTGGGCAGCAACGGCCTGGAATACATCAATGCCGACGCCACCCTGACTTTGACCCGGCTTCCGGAAGGGGAAGAAGCCGGACTGGTCGGCCTCGACCGGATGACCCAGGACGGGATCGCGGTCGGCACCGCGGCGATGTACGACCGCAAGGGCGTATTCGGTACCGCGACAGTCAGTTCCATCGCCAACGTCCGGGGTCCCGCGGACCTGGGCGCCATCGGGACTTCGTCGTCCCCCCTTGCTGTCGGGTAGGCCCGCACCGATCACAGTGGTGCCGTCGTGGCGATTTCGCGAGCCGGGCTCGTAGGCTTGCGCTATGGCACACGACACCGAACAGCCCGTCGACATCAAGCCACGCTCCCGCGATGTGACCGACGGGCTAGAGAAAACTGCCGCCCGCGGCATGCTTCGCGCTGTCGGCATGGGTGACGAGGACTGGGTCAAACCGCAGATCGGGGTGGCCTCGAGCTGGAACGAGATCACCCCGTGCAATCTGTCGCTCGACAGACTGGCCAAGGCGGTCAAGCGCGGCGTCCACGCCGGGGGTGGCTACCCGCTCGAGTTCGGCACGATCTCGGTGTCCGACGGCATCTCGATGGGGCACGAGGGGATGCACTTCTCACTGGTCAGCCGCGAGATCATCGCTGACTCGGTCGAGACCGTGATGATGGCGGAGCGTCTCGACGGTTCGGTTCTGCTCGCGGGCTGCGACAAGAGCCTGCCGGGCATGCTGATGGCCGCCGCGCGGCTGGACCTGGCGAGTGTGTTCCTCTACGCGGGTTCGACCTTGCCCGGCAATATCGACGGCAAGGACGTCACGATCATCGACGCTTTCGAGGCTGTCGGCGCCTGCATCAAGGGGCTGATCACCCCGGCGGAGGTCGATCGCATCGAACGCGCCATCTGTCCGGGCGAAGGCGCGTGTGGCGGCATGTACACGGCCAACACGATGGCCTCGGCAGCCGAGGCACTCGGGATGAGCTTGCCCGGCTCGGCCGCACCGCCCGCCCCCGACCGTCGCCGTGACGAGTACGCCGAGAAGTCCGGTGAGGCCGTCGTCGGGTTGCTGCGCAAGGGAATCACGGCTCGCGACATCATGACGATGGAGGCGTTCGAGAACGCCATCACGGTCGTCATGGCGCTCGGCGGGTCGACCAACGCGGTGCTGCATCTGCTGGCCATCGCCCGTGAGGCCGGCGTCGGGCTCACCCTCGCCGACTTCAACCGAGTCGGTGACAAGGTGCCGCACCTGGGCGATCTCAAGCCGTTCGGTCGCTACGTCATGAACGACGTCGACAAGGTCGGCGGCATCCCCGTCGTGATGAAAGCCCTGCTGGACGCCGGTCTCATGCACGGCGACGTCATGACGGTCACGGGCGCGACCATGGCCGAGAACCTCGCCCATATCGAACTCGGCCTCGACGGCGACGTGATCCGGCGGCTCGATCGGCCCATCCACCGGACGGGCGGACTCACCATCCTGCACGGCTCGCTCGCACCCGAAGGTGCCGTGGTGAAGAGCGCCGGTTTCGATTCCGATGTCTTCCGCGGCACCGCTCGGGTGTTCGACGGCGAACGCAACGCCATGAACGCCCTCGAAGACGGCACGATCGTGGCCGGCGACGTGGTCGTCATCCGCAATGAGGGACCCAAGGGCGGGCCCGGCATGCGCGAGATGCTCGCCATCACCGGCGCGATCAAAGGCGCCGGCCTCGGCAAGGACGTGCTGCTGCTCACCGATGGCCGATTCTCCGGCGGCACGACCGGTTTGTGCGTGGGCCATGTCGCGCCCGAAGCAGTGGACGGCGGGCCCATCGCCTTCGTCCGCGACGGCGACCCGATCGTCCTCGACGTCGCCAACCGACTTCTCGACGTCGAGATCGACGACAGCGAACTCGCCGCGCGCAAGGTCGGCTGGGAACCGCTCCCACCCAGGTACACCTCGGGTGTGCTGTCCAAGTACCGCAAGCTCGTCAGCTCGGCCGCGCACGGCGCCGTCACCGGCTGACGCACCGCGCGGCCCGACGTCGACTCAGCTGAGAATCTTCAGCGCCGCCCCGTCGTACGGCTTCACCTCGTCGATCCGCCCCGCCAGGACCTTGGACGCCCACTCCGGGTCCTGGAGAAGGGCGCGGCCGACGGCGACCATGTCGAATTCGTCGCGCTCCATGCGGTCGAGGAGGTTGTCCAGGCTGCCGAGCTCGGCGCCCTGGCCCGAGAACGCGCGCAGGAAGTCACCATTGAGGCCGACCGAACCGACGGTGATGGTCGGCTTGCCGGTGAGTTTCTTGGTCCAGCCCGCCAGGTTCAGATCCGAGCCGTCGAACTCCGGGAGCCAGTAGCGGCGGGTGGAGGCGTGGAAGGCGTCGACACCGGCCGCGGCGAGCGGGGCCAGGATCGCCTCCAGCTCCTGCGGGGACTCGACGAGCCGCGCGTCGTAGGCCTCCTGCTTCCACTGCGAGTAGCGGAAGATCACCGGGAACTCGGGCGAAACGACCGACCGGACCGCTGCCACGATCTCGGCGGCGAACCGTGTCCGGGCCACCGCGTCGCCGCCGTAGGCATCCTCGCGGCGGTTCGTCCGAGCCCAGAGGAACTGGTCGAGGAGGTAGCCGTGCGCGCCGTGCAACTCGACGCCGTCGAAGCCGATGCGCTCGGCGTCCGCGGCCGCCTCGGCGAAGGCGCTGATGACGTCGTCCAGGTCACGCTGGGTCATCGCCTTGCCGAGGCCCTCGGCGCCGTCGACGCGGATGCCGGAGGGACCGACGGCGGGCGCGTCGGCATAGGGCTCGTCGCCCTGGTTGCGGACCATGCCGATGTGCCACAGCTGCGGCACGATGGTGCCGCCCGCCGCGTGGACGTCCTCGACGACCTTCGCCCACCCCGCCAGCTGCTCCTCGCCGTGGAAGCGCGGCACCCGATCGCTCTGCCCGGCCGACTGGTGGCCGACATAGGTCCCCTCGGTGACGATCAGGCCGACACCGGCGGCGGCGCGACGGGCGTAGTACGACCGCACATCGTCACCGGGGACACCGCCCGGCGAGAACATGCGTGTCATCGGCGCCATCACGATGCGGTTCGGGACGGTCAGTCCGTTCAGCGTGACGGGCCGCGACAGGATTTCGGCCGTGCGGGAGGTCTCGGACGGGGTGACGATCACTGCGTACTCCTCAGAGCTACTTGACAACATCGATGGTTGAGAACTTCAAGCAATGCCCACACGCTAGAGGCAGATATTTGAGATAGTCAAGTTTCTACGGATAAGGTGGCTCGTATGGAAGAAGCTCCGCGCATCGATAGAGCCCAGCTCATGGAGCTGCTCTCGGTGGCGCTCGGCGTCTATTACGGGGACTTCACCGCCGCGGCGGCGAGTGAGAACCTCACCGCCAGCCAGGGCAAGACACTGACCGTGTTGCGCCGAGGGCCTGTCACAATGCGCGCCCTGGCCGCGAACTTGGCCTGCGACGCTTCCAACGTCACCGGGATCATCAACCGACTGGAGAAGCGTGACCTCGTGCGCCGCGAGACCAGCGCATCCGACCGACGCGTCACCAATCTCGTCATCACGCCCGAGGGCGAGCGTGTCACCGACACGATCCGGGCGAGGATGCACGCCACGCAAGACGGCCTGAAGAAGCTCAGCGACCGAGACCGGGACTGCCTTTACGCCCTCTTGGAACGCGTTTTCGTCGATGCGCCCAGCGACCGAGCTGTTCGCCTACCGGCCGAAACGTCAGAATCCTGATCCGAGAAGGGTCTGCACGAAAGCGTCTGTCGAGTCGGTCAGCTCCTCGGTCGTCCCCGAGGCGACGACCCGCCCGGCGTGCAGAATCACCATTCGGTCGGCGAAGCCGTGGGTCAGCATGCGTACCTCGTTGCTGACTACGAGTACCGCCGCTCCGGAGTCGGCGTAGTCACGCAACGTTCGCCACACCCCGTATGCCGTTTCCCAATCGAGGGAATTGGTCGGTCCGTCCGCGATGAGGATGGACGGAGCGGGCACCAGCGCGGCGGCGAGTGCGGCTCGCTGGATCTGGCCCCCTGAATGCTGACTCGGGAGCAGGTCCAAGGCCCCGACGGGATAGTGCGCCGCGGCGCATGCTCGCTCGACACTCCACGCTCGGTGGCGTCGCTCCAGCGTTCGCAACTGTGCTCCTACCGACCGGCCGGTCTCGAAGGCGGTCACACCTTCTTGCGGGACGTACCCGACGACTCGCTCACGAAGAGTCGGCCATCGCTGAGCGTTCACGTCCTCACCGTTGATCAGGACGCGCCCCTGACAGTGAGCCGTTGCGGGCAATCGTCCCGTGAGCGCCGAGCCGACCATCGTCTTTCCGGCACCGGGCCCGCCGAGCACGGCGGTGATCCGACCGGCGGGCACGACGAGATCGACCTCGGTGAGCACAGTTTCGCTCCATCGGCCGGTATCCACGCGGACGGTCAGGCGGCACAGTTCTGCGGTCATGAGCCAGCTTTCTCGACGACAGGCAAGCCCCTTTTGTAACGACCTTGCCGCTAGTTTTCGAATCCGCCCACCATTGTTGCCCTGGTGACGGAGGCTTTCGCCACCAGCGCGGAGCTGGTAGAACCGGATCAAACACGAGGTGCCGATCTCAAGCGACAAACGTTCGACGGACTCTCCCCGTCGGGCAATGTCTGCAGCTGATGAAGCCGCGACCGCTCGCAGATCGGCATGCTGCCCCGAGGAGACGTCATGGCTACCGACCAGAGTTTGCTGCACCGTTTCGTCATCTCCCAGTTCGGCGCTGCCGGGCTGGATCGTGCGCAGCTGATTCGCGACACCGGGCTCCCGGATTGGTCGATGACCGGCAATGACGTGCATCTTCCCAGCGCGACGTTCTCCCGGCTGTGGGAGGTCGGCGAACATCGCTTAGGCGAGGATGTCGCCCTGCAGGTCGCCCAGCGCTACGAGCTGTCCAGCCTGGGCTTGTACGACTACCTGTTCGCGTCGGCCCCGACGCTGGGCTCCGGGCTGGCCACCTGCGGTCCTTACATCACCGCCGTCACCACCAATCACCGGTTCGACCTGGTCGCCGAGACCGAAGAAGAGTCGACGCTCTACCTCGAGATGCTCGACGGCGAAGGTCGGGGACGCGATCACACCCAACTGTGGGGACTATCGGCCGTCCTGAGCCGGGCGCGCCGCGTCGTGGATGCTCCGTTGAACCCGGTGCGCGTCTCACTGCGCCAGGCCGCGCCCGCGCACGTCGAAGGCTTCCGTGCGGTGTTCGGTACCGCCACACTGGAATTCGACGCACCCACCGACTCGATGACCTTTCGCACCACAGACCTCAACCTGCCACTGACCACCGCCGATCCGGTGCTGGCCGCGGTCCTGCAACCGCTGGCCGCCGCGCTGGCGCCCCCGCCGACACTCGTCTCGGCCTGGCCGAGACGAGTGGCCGACGCCTTGGACCAAGCTATCGAGGGCGGGGAGGTTTCCCTCGACAGCGTCGCCCGGATCCTCACCGTCAGCCCTCGAACCCTGCAGCGGCGACTGACCGAATCGGGCACGACCTGGCGGGCCGAACTGGATCGGGCCCGCAGTGCGCGGCTGTCGGAAGCGGTCTCCGCGGGGTCACTCAGCGGCGCCAGGCAGGCCGAGCTCCTCGGCTACTCCGACGCGGGCTCGTTGCGCAGGGCAGCCCGGCGCTGGTCATCGGGCTCTCACCCGATCGGGACCGTTACGTCCTGAGGTAGGTCGAGGCGATCTGCCAGAACGTATCCCGCTCCAACAGGCGGAAATCCCACCCGTCGATGATGTCCCGGAACGCAGCGACTATCCCGGCGACATCGAAATCGTCCCGGGTCGCGGTCCCCTTCGCCTCCAGCGCGGAAATCACGTAGGCGGTGGCGCTCTCCCTGGTAACCGACACCGCAGGCTCCTATCGTTCAGACACCGACCATTCGAACGTAAGTCTCGAATCCCCTCGCGGCCACGACAAGTGCAGAACGCGCCAACCCCCTGCCGAACGCGCCAACCTCGGGGCCGATCAGTCGCCATGCGGCTTTCACCGGCGCCGACCTGGAATCTGATTCACCCGTTCCGGATGAGGTCGGCGCCCACGTTCGCTGGTTGGCTGAAACTCGCCGACCGCACGAACGGCGGTCCGAGGCGAGGAGCGTTCGTGAACACGTACCCGCCGATCGACGAGCACGGCATCGTCGGCGATCTGCAGACCGCGGCGCTGGTGTCGTCCGCCGGAACCATCGACTGGTGGTGCGCACCCCGGTTCGATTCGCCGAGTCTGTTCGCCTCGCTGCTCGACAGCGAGAAGGGCGGACATTGTTCGCTCGCCGTCGAACCCGCCGGCAGCGCGGCGACTGTGCGGCAGCTGTATCTGCCCGACACCGCGATCCTGTTGACGCGGTTCTCCGGACCCGACGGAGTGGGCGAGGTCGCCGACTTCATGGAACCGATCCTCGGCACCGACCCCGCCACCCGGCACAGGTTGGTGCGAGTCGTGCGAGTGGTGCGCGGAACGTTGACGTTCGCCCTCGAGTGCCGCCCCCGGTTCGACTACGCGCGCGCCACCCACAGCCTCGACCGAGTCGACGAACGAACCGCCGTCTTCCGTTCCGCCGACGCCGATCTCCACCTGCAGGCCACCGACCCGATCGCGCTGCACCCCGACGGCGACGACATCACCGCGCGATTCACCCTGTCCGCAGGTGAGCGAGCCGCGGTCGTGCTCACCACCGCCCCCGCCGGCGCGGATGTCTCGTCGGCACCGATGTGGGCAGCGATCGCCCACGAGTTCGACCGGTGCCGTCGCTTCTGGCAGACATGGTTGCGCTCGTCCACCTACCGCGGGCGCTGGCGCGACATGGTCAACCGTTCCGCGATCACCCTCAAACTGCTCACCTACGCCCCGACCGGCGCGCCGATCGCCGCGGCCACCATGGGGTTGCCCGAACAGATCGGCGGCGAACGCAATTGGGACTATCGCTACACGTGGATTCGGGACGCTTCGTTGTCGGTGCGGGCACTGGTCGACCTCGGTTTCACCGAGGAGGCCTACGCTTTCCGTCGCTGGCTGCGCGATCGGGTCGAAGCGGGCGGCACCGCCTCGGGCGAACCGTTGCAGATCATGTATCGCGTCGACGGTGACCCACACCTGGACGAAATAATCCTGCCTCATCTGGAGGGATACCAGGGATCGGCGCCGGTGCGGGTCGGCAACGGTGCGGCCGACCAGATCCAGCTCGACATCTACGGCGAGGTAGCCGACGCGCTGGCGCAGTCGACCGACATGGCCGCCATCGCCGGCTGGCGGACGCTCGCCGGCCTCATCGACTGGCTCGCCGACCATTGGGACCGCCCCGACGAGGGCATCTGGGAAACCCGCGGCGGCCGACAGGAATTCACCTACAGCCGCCTGATGACCTGGGTGGCCTTCGACCGCGGCATCCGCATGGCGACCGAGCACGCCAGGCCCGCGGACGTGGTGCGCTGGACCGCCGAGCGCGACGCGGTCTTCCGGCAGATCATCGAACGTGGCTGGAGCGAGAAACGCCGAGCCTTCGTCCAGCACTACGCCACCGAGGTACTGGACGCCTCGCTGCTGCTCATGCCCCGGATGCGATTCCTGTCCCCCACCGACCCGATGTGGCTGAGCACGCTCGACGCGATGGACGAAGAGTTGGTCAGCGACAGCCTGGTCTACCGATACGACCCCGAGGCCGCACCCGACGGCCTGCAGGGCACCGAAGGCACTTTCAACCTGTGCAGCTTCCTCTATGTCGAAGCCCTCGCCCGGACCGGTCGCGTGCAACAGGCCCGCTACGCCTTCGACAAGATGCTCACCTACGCCAATTACGTCGGCCTGTTCGCGGAGGAGATCGGTCCGTCGGGCGAGCAGCTGGGCAACTTCCCCCAGGCTTTCACCCATCTGGCCCTGATCGCCGCCGCCCTCGCCCTCGACGAAGAACTCGATCGTGCCGAGGCCGAGCCACCCTCGACAACGCACTGACCCGGGTGCACGCGCTGCCTTTTTGCACAGCACGCCATTCTGATCGACAACTTCTCGTGTCAGCGAATCCGACCGCCGCGGCCCGATTTGGGCGCCATGCCGACCGGTCACGGCACCGCGGACCCGGCGAGCGTGCCAGACTAGCGACGTGAGCGGGCCGGTGAAGGAATCGAGTGGGGCGCAGCCGAACGGAAAGCCGTCGCGTGATCGCGGGGACGTGATCGGCGGCGGGGTCCTGTGGCTGGCGAAATGGTCGCTGTGCATCGTGGCGATCGCGGCGGGAGCGTGGGTACTCGGCACGATCACCGCCCGGCTGTGGGTGGTGCTCCTGCCTGTCGCGCTGGCGATCGTGGTGACCACCATCCTGTGGCCGCCGACCCGCTGGCTGATCCAGCAGAAGCTGCGGCCCGCGTTGGCCGCTTCGATCACCCTGCTGACCTTCGTCGCGATGTTGGCCGGGGTCGTCGCGCTGATCGTGCCCTCGGTGGGCGATCAAGCACCTCAGCTCGCAGACAAGGCCACCGACGGGGTCAACCAAGTACGCGACTGGATCCAGGGACCACCGTTCCGCGTCCGCGACGAGCAACTCGATTCCGCGGTCGAAGCGATCGTCGGACGGCTCCAGTCCAGTGGTGCGCAGATCGCCAACGGTGTGTTCACCGGCGTGTCCACCGCCACCTCGGTCCTGATCACCGTGTTCTTGGTCTTGGTACTGGTGTTCTTCTTCCTCAAGGACGGCACCCGTTTTCTGCCCTGGATGCACGGGGTGTTCGGCAACCGCAGCGGCCGCCACGTCGAAGCTGTCCTGGCACGGGTTTGGGCGACCCTGGGTGGGTTCATCCGCACCCAGGCGATCGTCAGCATGGTCGACGCCGTTCTCATCGGCGCGGCACTGTTCATCCTCGACGTTCCCCTGGCGCTGGTGCTGTCGGTGATCACCTTCATGGGTGGATTCATCCCGATGGTCGGCGCTTTCGTCGCCGGCGCACTGGCTGTGCTCGTCGCGCTGGTGGGCAACGGGCCGACCACGGCGCTGATCGTGCTCGGCATCGTCATCGCAGTGCAGCAGCTGGAAGGCAATGTGCTGCAACCGGTCCTGCAGAGCCGCAGCATGGAGCTGCACGCCGTCATCGTGCTGCTCGCCGTCACCGCGGGCGGCTCGCTCTACGGCATCACCGGCGCCTTCCTCGCGGTACCGGTGGTCGCGATGATCGCGGTGGTCATCCGCTATATCGGCGAGCAGATCGACCTGGCC
The DNA here is from genome assembly GCF_001613085.1 of Nocardia salmonicida NBRC 13393. Lineage (GTDB taxonomy): Bacteria > Actinomycetota > Actinomycetes > Mycobacteriales > Mycobacteriaceae > Nocardia > Nocardia salmonicida. The sequence continues at coordinate 257,680 of NZ_BDBR01000002.1, read as the reverse complement.
ACCGGACGACAACCAGAGGTCGACGATCCCGATACCGGCGAGGTGGTGACAGCGCCGTCGCCCGATTCCGGCGCAGCACCCGACCCCGGCGCCTAGGTCTGCCTGTCAGCGCAGTTCCTGGACCAACCCGATGATGATGCCCTCGGGGCCGCGAACATAGCTGTACCGGTAGATGTCTTCGTATCGGGCTACCGCGCCTACGAGTTCGGCGCCGTGCGCACGCAGGCGGTCGAGAACGTCGTCGACATCGTCGACGACGAAGGTCAGGCGAGGGATCCCCGGGGTGTTCACCGAGGCCTTCGGCGCAGCGCTGGTGGTCGTCGGCGAGAGGAACGTGGAGAGCTCGACCCGGCTACGACCGTCCGGCGTCCGTACGACGGCGATGTCGGCCCGGACGCCGTCGAGTCCGAGCAGATCGTCGGCCCACTGACCACCGACTGTCGCCTCACCCTCCAATTCCAGGCCCAATTCGACGAAGAACGCGACAGCGGCCGCGAGATCCTCGACCACCATGCCGACGTGATCCATCCGGTGAATCGTCATGTTGTTCTCCTCAGGTTTCGCTTCGGCCCGTTCCGGCCGGTTCGACAGGTTCAAGCGTGCTGCTGGATCAGCTGCTCGCACCACTGGGACGGATCCACTCGAGAGTTCTCGACATCCGCGGCGCAGTAAGTCCAGCCAGTGGGAACGCTGGTGCTCACACGGGAGGCAATGCGAGGTTCACCTCTAACGGCGGAGCATGTCAGTCGGTCGGCTTCACACCCGCGACCTGCAGAACCCCCGAGTTGTCGGTGAGCAGCAGCAGTCGCGCGATGAGATCGGTGAGGTGTTCTCGGGTGGCGGCGAATTCCCCGCGCATCCACGCGGCGACCAGCTCGAGGGTCCCGCTGACTACCGCGTAGGCGGCCATGTCGGAGTCGAGGGGATCGACGACGGATTCGGCGACGAGTTCGCGGCCGACCGCCGACATCGCCCGGGCGATCGCGTGCTGAGTGGTGAGCCGCGCGGCTTGCAACGCCTCGGTGCTGTGCGCGTCGAGCAGCAGGGCCTGTCGGCGGGGGTCGGCCAGCAGGAACCCGATCGCCGCGTCGGCGGCGGCGTAGACCTGGCTGTGGAGATCAGGGCCGGCCTCGTGGGCCGCTGTCACCACCGCGACGATGCCGAGCTCGGTGTGCTCTTCGACCAGCGCGGTGAGCAATGCGTCGCGGTCGGTGAAGTGGTCGTAGAAGTAGCGGTCGTTGAGCCTGGCCCTGGCGCACACCGCTCGCTTGGTGACAGCGGGCGCGCCGCCTTCGGCGAGCAAGTCGAGCGCGGCGTCGACCAGCGCGTCACGGCGGCGGGACCGGCGCTCGTCGGCTGCTACCCCGCCGTAGGCGCGCGGCGCCGCCGCGACATCAGCTTGCTCACGCATGCGCTCGATCGCCTCCGTTCCGGTGCCCGCCAACCGCAGCCGCGGTTGTGGAGCTGTAGTGCACCAGAGTAGTGGATAAGAACTCTTGACCATCCGACAATTCTGGTGCACTCTGACACCACACACGTTGTGGTGCCGTGCAGCACCACAACCAGTGTTGGCGGGCTCGACACGACACAGCCCCCAACGGCGGAACAAAGGAGTTCACCGATGACCTGTCCCGTGCCACACCAGGAACTGCGTGCCAACAATGGCGCAGCCTCGGCGCTCGAATCGAACGCTGCCGTCGAACGATTCGAGCGCGTCGGCGGCTCGGTCCTGTTCAGCCTGTTCGGCGTCGGACTCTTCGATCAGCCGATGCTGCCACCGGTTTCGGCGGCACTCGAGGCGACCGGGCGTTCCCGATATGAGCCATGGGGACGCGCGGTCCGCACCGCCGCGGCCGACCAGCTGATCTACCACGGCGAGGACGTCGATCGCGACGCCGAGTCCCGCCGACTGATGCTGCTGCACCGCGACGTCAAGGGCGTCGGCCCCGACGGTGAGCGCTATTCCGCGCTCAACCCGCACGCGTGGAACTGGATCCTCTACTCCACCTTCTTCGTCCAGCGCAGCGCCTACGTGGTGCTCACCGGCGACACCCCGTCGACGGCGGACAACCAGGCGATCTGGGAGCAGTACCTCCACAAGACGAGCGGGCTGCACCTGCCGGGCACTTCGGCGCCCATCGCCGACTACACCGAGCTGGTCGCCCACTACGACCGGATGGTCGCCGAGCTGCGCGTGACCCCGGCCCTCGAGGCCGCCACCACCGAGGTCCGACGCTCGGTGCGACCGTATTTCCTGCCCGCTGTCACCGAACCGCTGTGGCGGCTGAGCGCGCCCGTTCTCGGACATCTCGCGATGATCCTCGGCTGCGGCATCATGCATCCCGAGGTCCGCGCGAAGATGCCGATCACCTGGACCAGCCGCCAGGATCGGGAATTCCGGCTCCTCAGCGCGATACTGCGGATCGCCTTCGCCCGGCTGCCCGCGGCAGTCACCGACTCCCCCATGGCACGCAATCGCCGCAAGTATCAGCAATTGGTCGGCAAGTACCGCGAGGTCGGCTTGACCTCGTTCGCGCCCGATCCCGCCGTCCGTTCGATACGGCGCTGACGAGGTCTCGATGCCCTGCTGTCTGCTGACGGGTTATCTCGTCGCAGGAATCCGACGCCTCCGGCGACGCCCCGCAACGACCGAAGCCGCGAGTTTCGCTCCTGCCGCGCGTCGCCGGGGCCGGCTCGACGAACGACGGAGGTAGGCGCGAGCTAAGGCGCGTCACCGTAGATGACGAGCCAGATCGCGCGTCCGAGCGAATCGGCCAATTCCTCCTCGCCGATACCGGTTTCGACGGCGAAAGCGACCGAGATCGTGCGTTCGACCATCGACGTGAGAACCAGCGCGGTGGCCCGGGGGTCGAGCCGCTGCGCGATGTGGCCTTCGCGCTGTTCGGACTCCAGCCGCGCACGGACCAGTTCGGCGAAAGTCGCCACCCTCGAACGCCAGTAGGCACCGACTTCCCGGTCGTAGGAGCCGACTTCGGTGAGGGCGAGCAACAGATAGCGATGATCACGGAAACCGCCGATCATCGCGCGCATGGCGCCGACGACCCCGGCCTGCTGATCGGTGTGCTCGGCACTCCACCACATCTCCGCCGCCGCGAACAGATCGGTGGTCGCCAACTCGGCCATCCGGATCAGCAGCCTGCTCTTGTCCGGAAAGTAGCGATAGAAGGTGGACCTGGCCGACCCCGAGGCCGCGGCGATCTTCTGCACGGCGATCTCGGTGAACGGCGTTCCGTCGGCGAGTAGGTCTTCGACCGCGGCCAGGACGCGACGCTCGAATTCGGCCCGCCGATCGTCGGCGGGTTTGCGCGCCGATCGCGGGACACGGGTCAGCGAGGGCATCGGCGATCCGTCGCCGAGGCAGCAGCTGGCGCGCTGGCATTGACCATGTGCCCATTGTGCCCGTAGTGCGGCGCGCCGCCGCGTCGGCGTGGACCAGGCCACGCCAATCCCCCTGTCCAGGTTCGCTATTGACACCTTTACGCGGCCCGCCTCATCATCAATCGGACACACTGTCCGAGACTTAGTGACCGAGGTGGTTCCCATGGTCGATTCCCCTGCCACCACGGTCGAACGGGCCGACGTCGTCGTGGTCGGCGCGCGCTGCGCGGGATCGGCCACCGCGGCGACCCTGGCGAGGGCGGGGCGCAACGTCGTCGTGCTCGACGCCGCCATATTGCCCTCGGACACGCTGTCCACCCACCTGCTCTGGCCGGGCGGACTTGCCGAACTTCAGCGCCTCGACGCGTTGGCGGCAGTCGAAGCGCTCGGTGCGCCGCGCCTGACGAGGGCCTACGCACAGGGTGCCGGCTACGGCATCGGCTCCGCCTTTCCCCCGGTCGACGGCATCGACTACGCGATGTGCGTGCGTCGCACCGGGCTCGACGCCGCACTGCTGGGCACCGCGGTAGCCGCCGGCGCCGAGGTGCGGGCGCGCTGTCGGGTCACCTCCGTGTTGTGGGACGGAAACCGTTGCGCCGGTGTGCGTTATCTCGACGCCGCGGGCCGGGTCGTGGAGATCCGCGCCGCGTTGGTCGTCGGCGCCGACGGACGCCGCAGTACCATCGCCCGCGCGGTGGGCGCCGAGCAACCGTTTCTGACTGTGCCGAGTGGGCGCGACTGCTACTTCGCGTACTGGCGTGACACCGCCGACACCCACCGCCACATCGCCGCCCAGTGGCGGGTGGGCGCCGACCTCGGCACGGCCTTTCCGTGCGATGACGGCCTGGTGCTCAGCCTGGTGCAGCCGCCTTCGGTCAGCGAACCCGGACGCGGCCCCGGCGAGGCCGAACGCCGCTACACCGAGGCCCTCGCCCGGATTCCGGACCTGACCGACCGGCTGAGCGGCTGTGAGCGGGTGGGCCGGGTCCGTTCAGCTACTGGCATCTCCTCGTACTTCCGGCGCTCCGCGGGCCCCGGGTGGGCACTGCCCGGCGACGCCGGGCATTTCAAGGATCCGGTCACCGCGCAGGGCATCCGCGACGCCCTGCACTACGGACGCACACTCGCCGAATCGGTCGCCGACGTTGTCGATGATCCGCGCGCACTCGATGCGGCACTGGCGCAGTGGGAGCGTCGTCGCGTCGTCGAGTGCCGCGAGATCTTCCACTGGACCAATCGGCTGGCACGCGGTGAGACCATGCGGCCCTTGGAGATCGAGCTCTACCGCACCGCCGCCGACGATCCGGAACTGGCGCGGATCACCGCGGGCATCTTCTCCCGCACCCACCGCCCCGCCGAGCTGTACACCCCGTCCCGCGCGCTGGGCCTCGTGGTCCGCGCGCTACGTCATCAACGAGCGGATCTACCCGCCCTCCTCACTGACGTGGCGCGCGAGATCCGTGACTCGACCAGCGAATGGCGCACCACGCGAACAACGTTGCGTGGCACCACACCACACGATGCGGCACCGTCCGCACCGCGCTCCACCCTCACCACCGCAGGTCCAGGAGAACACCATGCCTGATCAGCCGACACCGTTGTCAGCACCGATCACCCGGCGCACCGCGTTGCGTGCCGGACTGGTCGCCGGAGCCGCACTAGCCGTCGCCGCTCCGAGCGTTGCCGCCGCTCCGAGCGTGCGGCGCTCACCACTGTTGCGTTCCGGCGGTAAGGCGGTGGCGATATTCGGCGGCGGCATGGCCGGTCTGAGCGCGGCGCACGAACTGGTCGAGCGCGGTTACGACGTCACCGTTTACGAACCCGCGTTCCTCGGCGGCAAGGCTCGCAGCATGGGTGTGTCGGGGACGGCGTCGCCCGGTCGCCAGGAACTGCCGGGTGAGCACGGATTCCGCTTCTTCCCCGGCTGCTATCAGCACGTCCCCGACACGATGAGCCGAATCCCGTTCCCCGGCAATCCGAACGGCGTGCGCGACAACCTCGTGCGGGTCGAGGGTACGGTCGCCGGATTCCAGGACCTCCCGCCGATCTTCGCGCCGGTCGAGCTCGGTGGACTGAGCCAGATCACGCCGGAGCTGGTGCAGAACAGCATCATCGGCGCGCTCGGCTTCATCCCCGACCTGCCGCCGCAGGAGCTGGCGTTCTTCGCCAAACAGATGCTGGTGTGGTTCACCTCCAGCACCGAACGCCGCTTCGGCCAATGGGAATATGTGACCTGGGAACAGATCATGCAGGCCGAGGGGAAGTCGCCCGCGTACCGGAAGTATCTGGTGAACGCGCTCACCCGGATCACCGTCGCCGCGAAACCACAGACCAGCTCGGCCCGCACCATCGGCACGATCGGCGAAGCACTCGTCCTCGCCGCGTCCGGCACGATCCCGCAGTTCTCCGGTGGCGTCGACCGTATCCTCAACCGCCCGACCAACATCGCGTGGATCGATCCGTGGGTCGGGCACCTACGATCGCTCGGTGTCCGCTTCGTCATGGGACAGGGGCTCGCCACGTTGCAGATGGCGGGGGGTCGCATCGCCTCGGCTACGGTGCGCGGAACGAGCGGAACCACGACGGTGACAGCCGACCACTATCTGTGCGCCATGCCGGTCGATCGCGCTGTCGATCTCCTCGACGACGACATCATCGACGCCGATCCGCGCCTGGGCGGCCTGCGCAATCTGGTCACCGACTGGATGGTCGGCATCCAGTTCTACCTGCGCCGCACGACCGATATCCCCGAAGGACACATCGCCGCACTCGGCTCCCCCTGGGCGCTCACCGCCCTGCGCCAAGCCCCCATGTGGGTGGGCGATTTCCCCGCCACCTACGGCGACGGCTCGGTGCTGGAATGCCTCTCGGTCGACATCTCCGACTGGGACACCCCCGGAATCCACTTCGGCCGCACCGCCAAGGAATGCAGCGCATCCGAAATCGCCACCGAGACCTGGGCCCAGCTCAAAACCTGGCTCAACACCGGCACCGACTGGCTCCGCGACGAGGACATCCATTCCTGGCACCTCGACCCCGGCATCACCTGGTCCGGCGGCGCCATCCACAACCAGACCCCGCTGCTGGTCAACACGGTCGGCTCCTACGACCATCGCCCCGACGCGCACTGCGGCATACCGAATCTCTACTTCGGCGGCGACCACGTCCGCAACCACATCGACCTGGCCACCATGGAAGGTGCCAACGAATCCGGTCGCGCCGCCGCCAACGCCATCCTCGATTCGGCCGACGACCCGAGCCCCCGCGCCCAGATCTTCCCGCTGGTCTCGCTGCCGGCGTTCGCTGCGGCCAAAGCCATCGATGCGGATCGCTTCCGCGCCGGCCTACCGCACCTGCTCGACGGCTGAACCCCTCCGATCACCGGCCCCAGCAGGTTTTCGGAAGCGCCGACGTTGCACTCGGTGTGAGGATCGCCAGACGACGATCCGAGGAGAAACTATGCGACGACATGTTGGGTCGGCTTTGTTGGCGGCCGCGGGTTTGCTCAATACCGCACCTGTCCTCGGTGCGCTGGCACCGCGGAAAATGTACGCGGCCTACGGCATCACTCCGGCGGGGCCCGATCTCGAGGTGGTGCTGCGACATCGGGCCGTACTGTTCGCCGTCGTCGGTGTCAGTTCGGTGGTGGCGGTCTTTCGGCCCGCGCTGCGACCGATCGCGATAGGCGCCAACGCGATCAGCTTCGGCGGCTTTCTCGCCCTGGTCATCGCCGACGGTTCGGTAAGCCCGGGGCTGATGCGGGTGGCAGCTGTCGACGTCGCGGGCCTGATAGTGCTCGGAGCCGGCGCCGCGCTGCTCCGGGATGAGCACGCTGTCGAGCGGGGGCGCTCGGTGGTGGCAAGTCGATGAGAACCTTGGTGCTCTGCTTTGTCGGTGTGCTGTTCGTGGGGATGGGACTGTATGCGCTGGCAGCCCCTGCCGCGCTGGTACGGCCGTTCGGATTGTCGGCGCCGACAGCGGCGGGCCGGTCGGAGATTCGCGCCGTGTACGGCGGGTTCGGCCTTGCTGTGGCAGGGGTGTTGTTCTGGTCTGCGTTCGGTGCCGACGAACTGCGGACCGGGGCAGCGTTGACAGTGGGGTTCGCGTTGGCCGGGATGGCAGGTGGACGCGTCATCTCGAGGCTGGTCGACAGCGGGGTCCGCTTCTATCCGATTTGGTTCTACTGCGTGGTCGAGCTCGCGGGCGCCGCGCTGGTGCTCGGTGTCGCCTGACATGCCCGTGCACGGTAGGTCTACTGCGATGATCACGGCTATGGCAGTCGAACCGGGCGAGCGCACCCTGTGGCTCTGGCAGGGGCACGCGGCGTTCCTGGGCCCGTCGTTCCACCTGGACACCCATTCGACACCGGTTCAGTGCTTCGTTCTCGGCGTCGACGCGATGCTCACCATCCGCACATCCGACGGTGAGCGGCGGCGGCGCAGCGTGCTGATACCGGCGCGCACGGCCCACAAACTCGAATCCGACGGACGCGTCCTGTTCTACTATCTCGATCCCCGCTCGGCTGCGGCTGCCCGCCTGCGAGCCGCGATGAGCGAACCGCCGACGCCCGTGGCGGCGAGACACCGCGACGAGGCGACCTTGACCGCCTACCTGAATCGACCCGACCCACCAGACCCTCGAGAGCTGCGCCGGATCATCGCGGGCCCCGAGGCACCGGCGACGATCGACGAACGGATCCGAGCGGTGATGAACACGATCGTCGACGATCCCGCCGGGCAGGCGGGCGCCGCCGAATTGGCCGCCGCCCTCGGGATCTCCACTTCCCGTTTCCTGCACCTGTTCTCGGCCGACGCCGGGACCAGTTTCCGGCGCTATCGCCTGTGGGCACGGCTGTTGTCGGTCGCAGGTGCCGTTGCCGAGGGCGTCGACCTGACCCGCGCCGCGGCCGACGCGGGGTTCGCCTCGGCCAGCCATTTCAGCGACACCTTCCGAACACTGTTCGGGCTCACCGCGACCTCGGTACTCACCCAGGGCGTGCGCATCGTCCTCGTCCCCGACACAGCGCAGATCCCATAACGGGACAGCTGCCGGGTGAATACCGATCGTGCTCAGAGCCGGGCGATCGCCAAGGCGACACAGCCGATCAGCGGAGGAAGCAACTGGATCAGTGCCGGACGCGCCCTACCTGGTGACGACGCCAGCAGCACCACACCCGCCGCCACCATCGACCCGGCCCCGGCCAGCACCAGCGCCAGCCCGATTCCCTTGTCGCCGAACGCGGTGAACCCCATCCCGATCGCCGCGACAACGGCCAGGAAAAGATTGTAGAACCCCTGATTGAAGGCCATTTCCTTGGTGGTCTCCGCCTCCGCGGCCGACATCCCGAACGTCGCTCGCGTCCGCGGCGCCGTCCATTGCAGTGACTCCATCACGAAGATGTAGCCGTGCAGCAGCACAGCCACTCCGGTGAAGACCAACCCGATCGCGGTCATCGATCCGCCTCCCGCCACCGCCCGGCACCTGCCGAGCTTTCGTGGCGATTATCGCCCATCGGGCCCGGCGCTCGGCTCCGACTCGCGGCTCGTCCCGAAACACTCAGTGGGCCTGGCGTATTCAGTCGCCGCTCTTCTTTCCTTTGCCTTTCCCTTTACCTTTACCCTCACTCTTACCTTTGCCCTTACCTTCGCTCCCTGGATCGTCGGCACTTTCGTCCTTGTCCCCAGCAGGAGCGGACTCGGCGATGTTTTCGTTCCCGGCGACCTCACTGTGTTGGTGCCGCAGGATCGGTGCCGATGGTTGAGCGGAGACGGTGCCCGCGGCCAGGAAAGCGGTGAGGATGCCGGCGGCGACGGCGAACTCGAGATTCGACAACGTGTGAGCCCCTTCTCGTGGTGGAAGTGCTACGGCTGCTGTGATCAACCTACGAGCCCTGCGGATATGTCGGTGACGCGACGCGCGCACAGCCGAGCGCCATCGTGGCGAAGCGGCCATTTCGCGAGGACACTGTGGACAGACACGCCAACTCGTCCTCAGGAGGACACGCGATGGCAAACACCGGGCCATTCGGCATCGATCCGGAAGATTTCGAACGTGCACTGCGCGGGACGGGCGCCGAGCTCAGCGACCTGTTCGGGAAGGCAGGCGGCTACCTGGATCGGATAGATCAGGCCGGCGTCGGCGCACTGTCGTCGCTGCTCGGACAGTTCGTCCAGCCGCAACGCCCACCGTCGACAGCACCCGAGGGCGAAACCACCGGCGAGACCGGAAGCGGAGTGTGGGCGATCTACACCGCCGACGATGCCGGTCAGGCCAGGATCGACCAGGTCTTTCCCAATGAGCTGGAGGCCTTACGCGCCCACCGCGACAACACCGACGACCGCCGTCGGGTGCGCTTTCTCCCCTATGGCGTCCCGGCGAGCGTGCTGGACTCGCCCTGATCGAAGCAGGCGCATCGGCGGGGTGACCGATCAGCGCGCCACGGTAGGCGGTCACCGAAGATGACACGCGTCGTTCCCACGCAGGAAGCACGACGCGGCCCATAGTGGACGAATGGGTAACAAGGCCGCGATCTCCGCCGCGTTCGAACCTCTGCTGCGAGCCACCCTCGGCCCGCATCCCGCGGTGGGATTCGAATTCTGGGACGGCAGCACGATCCAACCCGACGGTGACAGCCCCGGCACGATGCGCGTGCGCTCCGAGGACGCTCTGCGCCACCTCGTCTGGGCACCTGGCGAGCTCGGCGTAGCGCGCGCGTTCGTCTCCGGCACGGTCGACCTCGACGGCGACATCTTCAGAATGCTCAGAGCACTCCAGTCGACCGCGCCGAACGACGCCCGCCTCGGCCTCGGCGCGGCCTGGCAGGCCATCGGCGCGGCACGGCAACTCGGGGTGCTCGGGCGCCGCCCGTCACCACCACCGGAGGAAGCGCGACCAGCGCGCGGAGCCTTGCACACCAAACGTCGCGACGCGGCGGCGATCAGCCATCACTACGACGTCAGCAACGATTTCTACCGGCTGGTGCTCGGATCGAGCATGACCTACTCCTGCGCGCGGTTCGTGCCCGACGACGACGGCTCACTGGAGCAAGCCCAGAGCGCCAAGCACGATCTGATCTGCCGCAAACTCGGGTTGGCCGAGCGGTCGGGGATGCGCCTGCTCGACGTGGGCTGCGGCTGGGGGTCCATGGCGATGCACGCGGCGTCGACCTATGGCGCGCAGGTCGTCGGCGTCACCATCAGCAGTGCCCAGGTGGAACTGGCCCGCAAACGAGTGGCCGAGGCGGGGCTCGCCGACAGTGTCGAGATCAGGCTCACCGATTATCGGGACCTGCGCGGCGAGGAGTTCGACGCCATCTCCTCCATCGGAATGTTCGAACATGTCGGCTCCAAGCGTGCCGGAGAGTACTTCGATACCCTGCGCGCACTGCTGCGCCCGCATGGACGGCTGCTCAACCACGCCATCTCCTCGCCGGGCGGCTCCGTCATCAGCAATCGTTCCTTCATCGGGCGCTATGTCTTCCCGGACGGCGAACTCGTCGATGTGGGCGAAGTCGTCCTGGCAATGGAACGCGCCGGCTTCGAGGTGCGTGACGTCGAGGCCCTGCGCGAGCACTACGCGCTGACCCTTCGCCAATGGGTCGCGAATCTGGAAAACGCTTGGGAACAAGCGGTCTCACTCGTCGGCGAAGGGCGGGCACGAATCTGGCGGCTCTATATGGCTGCCTCCGCCTTGGGCTTCGAGGATGGCGGACTCGGGATCCACCAGGTACTCGGCGTGGTGCCGGAACCAACGGGGAACGCCGAGATGCCCCCGACACGACGTACTTGGGGATAGACCTCCGCGCGTCTCCTCGCTATCGCTCGACAGCTCGTCCAGGACTCAGGGCTTGCGGCCGATACCTGCCCAGTACCAAGCACTTTCGGCCTCGGCGACGGCGACGGGGCGGTCGACGAGTTCGGGTCGCCACGCGGCGACGGGGACCAGACCCGGTTCGATGAGGGTGGTTCCGGTGAACAGCTCACCGGTCTCGGCGTTGCTCCGCGGGTTGAAGGAGATCCCCGACGCTTCCGCGGCGGCCTTGACTCCGGCCATCGCCTCGGGTGCGAAATCCGCGGTGGGGTGCGTGATCACGACGTAGCTACCGGAGGGGACGGCATCGAGCAGCGTGGCGATGATGTCCTGGGGACGGTCACTGTCGGCGAAGTACATCATGATCGCGACGAGCATGATGGCAACCGGTTCGTTCAGGTCGAGGGTGTCGGCGATGTCGGGGTGGTCGAGGATGGACTGCGGGTCGTGCAGGTCCGCGTGAATGAATCGGGTGCGACCTTGCGGAGTGCTGTCCATCAACGCCCGGGCGTGGGCGAGCACGATCGGATCTTTGTCCACGTAGACGACCCGCGCGTTCGGATCGAGCTGCTGGGCGACCTCGTGGGTGTTTCCGGCGGTGGGTATTCCGGTGCCGATATCGAGGAACTGGGTGATCCCGGCGTCGGTGACCAGATGCCGGACCGCCCGACCGAGGAAGGCGCGGTTGGCGCGAGCCATCGTTTTGATGGCAGGGACGTGCTCACCGATGGCGTCGCCGAGCGCCCGGTCCGCCGGGTAGTTGTCCTTGCCCCCGAGCCAGTAGTCGTAGACGCGGGCTTCGTGGGCGATGGTGGTGTCGACGTCGGTGGACAGTGGGGCACCGAAGGCGTTGTCTGACATCAGATCTCTGTTCTTGTCGGGTTCGCTAGAAGGAGGGGTCGACGGTAGCGGGGCTCGTTCGCAGCGTGTCCAACAGCTCAGCGGTCCGCCCGGGCGGAAGAGCACAGACACAGAGGCGATCCCAGACCGCGTTGAATCGGTCCAGCTCGCCGGGCTTCTCGAGGAACTGGGGGCCGGACAGGTGCAGAAAGTGCGCGATATCGCTCAACTCGGGCGCCGCGAACCGCAACATGGTGAAGGGGGTCGCGCTGATGGCTGGGCCGCCGATGTGATCGGGCAGCACCTGCACGGTGATATTGGGGCGCTCCGCCAACTCGGCGAGATGCTCGAGCTGCGCCTGCCAGATCGCGGCTCCGCCGATCGGTCGACGCAAAGCGGCTTCCTCGATGACGAACCACGCCCGTGGCGGGTCCGCGCGGGTGAGCAGTCGTTGCCGTCGGGCCAGCACTTCGATGCGGTGCTGGATCTGTGCGGCCGGTTGCTGATCGGCGATCGCGAAGATCGTGTGCGCGTAGGAGGGCGTCCACACCAATTCGGGCATCAAGTTCGGTGCGTAGCAACGGATCAGCGCGGCGGCATCCTCGAGTGCCAGGTAGGTATCCGGTCGCGCGACCGTCAGATCCGGACCGGCCTGCCAACGTCCGGTCCCGTTGGCCCGCTGCACCAGGAGCCGGTATTCGTCCCGCAGATCGGCATCACGCACCCCGTACGCGGTCAGCAGATCGTCGACGTCGGCCACCCGGAAGCTGACCCGACCGGCCTCGAGGCGACTGATCTTGGAATGTGAGGCACGAATCATCCGGCCTGCCGCGTCCCCGCTGATACCTGCCGCCTCACGCAACCGCCGCAGACGCACACCGAGTACCCGACGCAGCAGAGCAGGGTCTTCATCCGGATCCGGCCCGGTGCAGGCACCGACGACGGCGGTCACATCCTCACTCACGGGCACTCCTGTCAGCATCGAACTTCGCGAAGCCGAGTGTGCCACAACCTGTTACATGGCACAGTCCGATGCCTTGCACGTGCAGATGCACGTGCAACACGTTAGGCTCCAGAAGGGATCGGTACGGATTCCCGATTGGGGGTTGCAATGAGAATGAGTGACACAGCCGCAAGATTCGCCTCCGCTCCGTGCGGCAGAGTCGGTATCGCCGACGTCGTGCGGTCCTATGGCATCGACCGGGTACACAACCGGATCGAGCAACTGCGCGGCACCGGAATGCATCACGCGGCGGCAGCGATCGAACGCGAGCTGAAGGAGCTCGGTTGATCGTCGATCGGTCCGCTCCTACTGCGTGATCCGACAGGCGTCATCGAGCGGTCTGGTGATCGCCCACAACTGGTGAAACCGGCAGGTCGCGATCTTCCAGTGCCCGTCCTGCACCCGGTACTCGTCGGCATATTCGCCGGTGGCAACGGTTTCGGTGCGTTCGACCAGGTCGACCTGACGAAAGCGCAGCGTCCACCGACCGCTCGCAGTGCCGTCCTCCCCGACCGTGATGTCGGGGTGCACACCGTGGTGCATATCGAGGATCGTGTGCTTGCCGTCCATCTGCCGCAACGCGATCGAAGCGAAGACCGCGGCCATGCCGTCGGCATCCATGACTCCGAGGTGGCCGTAGTCCAGCACCGAGCCGACCGCGACGAAGCAGTCGCGGAACCCGACGGGATCCTTGGCGTCGCAGGCCCGGAAGTAGCGGTGTTTGAGCGCGATGATCGATTCTGTCGCCGCCAGCCGCGCGAGCTGCCGGGCAATGTCATCGGGGCGCAGGGCTGTGGACATGGAGCTCCCTTGTTCGATCGCTACGTCACTACACCGTACGACCGCGACGATGTCACCGCCCGCACATCCTTCCTCTCATCGGGAACGCGCGAATCGCGTCCGAGCCTGATGACGGCATACGTATCGCCCGACTATTTATTTAGCGACGGACCACGTAGAAACTTTTCCGGAATTAACTATTCGGAGTAAATATCTAATAGCGGATAATGATATTTTCAGCACTCTTCTATTGACGATTTCAACCACAGAAATGCGAGAACAGGTTATATTTTTTGAACACCCATTTTGCGGTTCGACTTCTCGTCATACCGCTGATCGACATTCCCTGGAGTTCGCCATGAGATCGACCTCGTCCCTGTTTCGTGCCGGCCTTATCGCTCCGGTGGCCGTCGCCACCGTCTTCTGTTTGGCCGCACCGGCAAATGCCGCCCCCATCAGCGTGAACTGGAGCTGTAAAGGCACCGTCTTCGGCATCGGCCAAACCTCGAGTATGACCACCTCGGTCACCGGCACCGCACCGGGCTCGGCGGCGTCGGGCTCCGCGGTGGCCATCACCATCACACCGGGCGCCTCGTCGGTTCCCAGTTCGGCCGCCGGCTTCACTGTGAACAACATCAGCAACCTGAAAATGACCATTCCGACTCCGGCGAATTCGACCTTGGTCTCGGCCACCGCCTCCGGGGGCACCGTGGCAGGCACCGTCGCCACGTCAGGCGGGAATGTCGTGCTGACCGTGCCGGGTCCGATTGCCGGCGGCACCAGCTTCACCCCGCCCGCGGTGACCATCAATGTCACCGCGGGCGCCGCCGGAACATCGATCACCAGCAAGTACGCCGGGACCAGTTACACCAGTCCCGGCATGACCATGACGACCAACGTCTCCTTTGTCGGCAACGTCGCGACCTCGTGCTACCCCAACCCGTCCCCGACCCTCACGACCACATCTGTCACCTAAGCCGGCGGACAGGCGCCACAGCACGACTGCCGGTATCCGCCGGTGCCTGTGGTGAACATGCGGACCGGGTTGTGTCAGCAACCCGGTCCCTCCGGAGCTGGTGACCAGTGATGCCGACAGTGGTTGCCACGCTTCGGCTTTGACGTTGATACAGCCACCTCGATCGAATAATTCGATGCGCAGTATCGCATCGGCCGCCGTGTCGTACAGTGCATGTCTGACACAGCCACGTTTCGCTTCGACGGCCGGTGCGGTGCCGCTTTCGTGATGTTCGACAGGAGCCGAGATGTCATCCATCGAGACCACCGATCTGCCTGACTCCCCGGGACCGAATCGAGCGCTCGCCAACCGAGGACTCCCTGATCGGTGACCTCTGCTGAGCGGTTCTCTGTTTCAAGTGATCGATGGGAAAGCCTGTGTGCCCGACGACAAGCGAACCCGCCCGGATCTCGGTCGAGCTCAAGAGGGCGCTGGAGTTCTATCACGGAACCGTCGATGATCTGATCCGGGAATTGGTCCGAGTGCTGGGCGTGAACGAGACCGATCGGCGTGCACTGGAAATCGTCCTGCTCGGGGAAGAAAAGTCCACGACGCCGGGAACGCTGGCCGAACGGCTCGGCCTCACCGCTGCCGGCGTCACGATCATGCTCAACCGCCTGGAGAAGCAGGGCTATATCGCCCGCTCGCTGCACCCGACCGATCGTCGTCGCGTCATTGTGGTGGCCACCGAACTCGCAGCCCACCGCATACAGGAACTCGTCGTACCCATGATCGTCGAGAGCTACAAGATGTTGCTGAGTTATTACGACTCCACCGAACTCGAAATAATCGCCGACTTTCTCACCAGAGCGGGCGAGCTGCAACGAATCCATTCGAAACAGCTGCGCGAAGTGGATCCCTACTCGCGCCCCCGAAAGTCTCGATCACATAAGTTCCCGGCGCGTCGCGAGGGAGAAAGCAGGAGTTGAATGCGAACCGTCGACAACAGCGCCGCGACGCCATCGCCCGATCGGTTCCGGCGGCAGACGTCGTATGCGGGCATGGCGACTGCGTTGGTCACCACCGCGATCGGGATAACGCTCATGGTAAGGGCGGATTCGAGTCCGCCTCTGCGAACGAACAATGCGGAGCCGATCTCGGCCGAATCGACGATAAACACTTCCGAGTACAGCGCCGTCCCGAGCCAGGCCGGCCCGACGGAGACGAGCACGCCATATGTCCTACCGAGCGAGGTCCCCGTACCGGGCGACTTCTCGACCGCCGACGCGGCTACCGTTCCCGGGACCGCCCAATCGACCGCCGATGCCACCGACTCTGCCACGAGCACGGCCCCTGCGCCGGAAACGACGGCAGCCATGACCACGGATGCCTCGCCCGAGAATTCGGCGGCGATATCGGTGAGCGCGAGTTTCTCGGCCACGGTGAGCCTTCCGGCTCCGGACACGTCCAGTGCACAAGACCCGAGCACGGTCGCCTCGACCGCGATCTCCACGGTGACCGTCATAATGACCCCGACGGATACGTCGACGGTCACGGTGACAGCCGATCCGAGCACGGTGACGGTGTCGGCTGATCCCTCGACCACCACGGTGCCGACCACCACCACGACAACCACGATTCCGACCCGCCCGACCACGGCATCCACCACGCCAGTGGTGTCAACAACACCCGCGTCACCGACGACCACATCGACTCGGCCCCCGACGAAGTCGACGCGTCCGACTCCGTCGCTCGCACATCCACCGACCACAGCACCGAAGGTGGCGTCAACCAGTTCTCCCCACCCCGAAAATCGTTAGCGCACCACAGCACTCCCCAGATAGCCTGGTCGAGATCCATATGAGCTCTGGGGAGGAGCGAAAGATGTGGAACTGGGGAAGATCCGTCGCAGAACATGCAGCCGCTGCCGGATGGACGACGTGGCCACCGGCCGATACACGACCGACCGTCGTCGACCCTCCGACGTGGCGTCAGCCGACTGACGAGGACGAAGATCAGAGGACCCCCGCTAGAGCAGTTCGCCGCCGGGTCAGGGCACGAATCTGTGCCCGGCCCAACTCGATCTAGCCCTGAGCGAGGCAGCACTACACTGCTTCCATGACTGTCGGCTGGATCGTCTCCATGGTCCTCGTCATCGTGGCCGTGGCACTCGCGGTCATCATGCTCGTCACCCGACTCATCCTTCGCGCGATCCGCCGGACGGCCGAAGCAGCCATCGCGGAGAACTTCACCCCCGGCGAAGCCGTGCGCAGCGACCCTGTCGCCAACTACTTCGGGCGAGGCTCGAAGGGTGGGCGGCAGGTGCGCGGCAACGGCGCGCTTGTACTGACCGAGACGCGCCTGTGGTTTCGCCGAGCGGGCTCGGATGACGCACTGGAGATTCCGCTCGCCTCGATCACGTCGGTGGATCTCGTGCGCTCCCACGCCGGAAAATCGATCGGGCGCCCGCTGGTCAGCGTGAGCTTCGACGGTGACAGCGCCGCGTGGTACGTGCGCGATTCGACGCAGTGGCGCGACGACATCGCACGCAGGTGCCCGGCAGCAACTGATCACTGAGCCGACCGCGTCGACGGCGGGCACCTGCGCACTGAGCACTCTTGACCATCCGTCATTTCTGGTGCACGCTGACACCACACCATTGTGGTGTCGCGTCACACCACAATGGTGCGAGGCGGGCCGGACAGAATCGGCCCGCTGCGGCGGAACACAGGAGTTCACCGATGGCCCGGCCCGATCCCGCTGTCCACGCGACGCGGCGTTGACGAGGTAGCGATGCCCTGCTGTCTGTTGGCGAACTACCTCGTCGCAGGATTCCGGCGCCTGCGCCGTCGTCCGGCCACGGAGACCGAAACCGCGAGTTTCGCTCCCCCCGCGCGGCGCCGAGGGCCGGCTCAACGAACGGAGGCGGCGCGATGAGCGACGCGATCACGATGCCCACGGTGACCGAATCCAGTCCGGAGGACCTGGCATTCCAGCGCTTCGTGCTGGATCTGGCCCTGCAACCGCTCGACCGTTTCGACGGGTTCGACCGGATCGAGCAGATCGCGGCCAGCGCACTGCGCTACCAGCTCAACTTCATCGGCTACGGACTCGCGATGGCCCAGTACACGCGCACCCCGGCCTTTACCGGCTATCTCGCCGAAGCCCAGCGCAATGCCATCGTGAAGATGTGCGACAAGCGCGTGTGGTCCTACTGGGCGACGGAGAGTCTGTTGGGATACGCCCGGCTCAACACCGACCCGATCCGCCATGCCAATGTCATGTACACCGGCTATTTCGGGGTGATGCTCGGCCTCTACGAAACTCTCAACGCCGACACCACTTTCGACCAGCCCGGTTCACTGCGCCTGCGGTGGAGCAAGTCCCGGGTGCACGACTACGACTTCGAACGGCTCACCCGCGCGATTCGTACGAACATGCTGGTACGCAAGGACTGTCCGCAATACCCATGCGAGCCGCACCTCATCTATCCGATCTGCAATGCCTTCGCGTTCAACACGCTGGTGATGCACGACCGGCTGCACGGCACCGAACTCACCGGCGACCTGGTCGACCGGATCCGGCACAGCTACCTCCACGACGGCTGGCGCACACGCAAGGGCCGGTTCATCCCGGGCAAGCTCGGTCCCAAGCTCACCATCAGCGCACCGGTACTCGCCTACGACGCGGGCATGGTGGCCTGGCTCAACGCGACCATGCCCGATCTGGCCCGTGATACCTGGAACACCATCCGGCAGCGCTTCATTCGGTTCGACGGCACCGAAGTGCAGTTGCGCGGTTCGGCTCGATCCCGCGTGGACCTGGGCAACTACAACGTGGTCAACGGCGACGGGATGACCCGGGTGTTCGTCGCGACCGCGGCTGCCGAGATGGGCGAGACCGACCTCGCCGACGCACTGAATCAGTCTCTGGCAGAACATAATCGGCTCATCGACCGAGCGGGCGCCCAACGCTACGCCGGCGCGTCGACGGTCACCAACGCACATCACGTCCTGGCGCGCTTCGCCCGCCCGGACGGCCTGCGCGACCTGATCCGGGGCGAAATCCCACAGCAGTGGCGGACCGGTCCGATACTCAGCGATGCCGCCTACCCGGATGTCCTGGTCGCCAAGGCGGTGACCGACGGCACCGCCCTCGATCTGGTGCTGCGGCCGGGCGACGGCCCGCGGCGCGTTCGGCTCGGACTGCAACGACTGATTCCCGAGCGCTCCTATCAACTCACCGGCGCCGTCGAGGCCGCGGTGATCGCGGATGCCGACGGTACCGCGGTGATCGAAGTGGACCTCGGCGGACGCCACGTCGTGCGCGTCAGCCCCGTCTGAGCGCGGTGAACCACGCACTACCCGGACCGGTGGGCTGGATCGCGATCGGCCTGTGTTCGACCGCCGCGCTCGTCGCGGCGGTCGACGCCCGTTCCGGCACGCCGACGAACAGTCGATACGGCGGTCGGGCAACCGAACTCGCCCATGTCGTCATGCTCGTCGCGATGGCGGTGATGTGGACGCCGGCAGGTGGTGACCTGCCCGCCACGGTCTGGCGTGCCGTCTTCTCGGCGCTGGCGATCGCGATGTCGGTCTGGGTCGTGGTCGCGATCGGTCGCCGCACCGACGACGTCGGAGCCGCGATCTACCACTGTGTGGCCGCGTTCGCGATGCTCTACGCGACCCTCGGGCAGCAGCAGCACCAGCACCATGTCCACGGTGGAGCGGAGAACCAGCTGCCGGTCCCGCTGCTCGGCTGGGCATTCGTGGCGATCTTCACCCTCGACGCCGTCGTCACGCTCGGCGCACTGACGTGGCAGATCGCCCATCGGCGACCGGCCCGGGCATTGTTCCCGCACTTGGTGATGGACGCCGCGACGGCCGTGATGATCTGGCAGGCGCTGAGCGCCTGACCCTCTTTCGAGACGGATCGCGCCCAGGTAGCGCAGGAGCAGGGGGCCGACGCTACCTGGGCGATCGACACTATTCGCGCAGCCGAACCTTCTCGAGGAACGGCCGCGCCCCGCGCGGTACCCACCAGTTCCAGGTGCCCGCCAATCGCATGAAGGCGGGGACCAGAATCATGCGGATCAACGTGGCGTCCACCAGCACAGCCAGCGTCAATCCGACGCCGAGCATGCGCATGATGGTGACTCCGCTCGTCGCGATCGCCGCGAAGATCACGATCATCATCGCCGCCGCCGCCGTCACCACCTGCCCGGAACGGGCGAGCCCGACCGCGACTGCCCGATCATTGTCGGCCCTGGTGTGCCCGGAGCTCTCCCATTCCTCGGTGAAGCGCGCGAGCAAGAAGACCTCGTAGTCCATCGACAGCCCGAACGCCACACAGAACAGCAGAACAGGGACCGTGGCGACGGTGAAACCGGTGATCTCGGTGCCGAATCCACCGAGGTGTCCCGACTGGAACACCCAGACCAACGCACCGAAGGTCGCCATGAGCGAGAGGACGTTGAGCGCCAGCGCCTTCAACGGCAGCAGGAGGCTGCCGGTCAGCAACATCAGCAGGATGAACGTGGTGACAGCGATCCAGACCAGGGCTTTCGGGAAGGCAGCCGCGATCCCCGCTGCCGTGTCGCGCTTCTGCTGAGCCAAACCGCCGAACACCGCGTCGCCGGGTGGCGCGACCGCACCGAGCTCGTCGAGTTGGCGTGCGGCGGCAGGTGAGTACGGATCGAGCGAAGTGGCGATCGTCAGATGGGTACTGTCGGCGCGTGCAGCGCCGGGATCGCCGGGCCCCACCGGTTGGCCGCCCGTATAGGTCCCCGACGGCGCGAGCACCACATCCACATCGCGCACCCGAGACAGTGCGGCCGCGTACTCGGCCGTCGCAGCGTCGCCACCTTCGCGGTGGACGATGATGTGGACGGTGCCGGTGGCATTGCCGTCGAACTGTTCTCGGATCGTGTCACCGACCTGGCGTGCCTGCGCGGCGGCGGGCAGGACTCGATCGTCGGGCAACCCGACCTGGAGTCCCAGGACCGGCGCACCGGCGATCAGCAGAATTCCCAGCACCGGCAGCGCGATGAGAACGGGGTGCTTCTGCACCGCCACCGCCAGTCGGTACAGGAACATCGACTCGACCGCGGCCGCCTCTCGCAACGGCTTTCGGGTGATCCGCTCACCGAGGAGTGCGAGCAGGGCGGGCACACACGTCAGCGCCAGCACGACCGACAGCGCGACCACGGCCACACCCGCGTACCCGATGGAACGCAGAAAGTTCATCGGGAAGAACGACATTCCGATCAGCGCGATCGCCACCGTCACCCCGGAGAACAGCACGGCCCGCCCACCGCGGCGCATGGCCAGCGCGATCGCGGTGTGCTGGTCGTGACCACGAGCGATCTCCTCGCGGAACCGCCCGATGATCAGTAGTGAGTAGTCGATCGCCAGCGCCAGCCCGAGGGCGGTGGTGATGTTGAGCGCGAAGACCGACAGGTCGATGACGAAGGTCAGCACGAACAGCACCGCGGTGGTCGCGACGATGGCCAGCACTCCCGCCGCGATCGGAATCGCCGCGGCGACCACACTGCGCAGGAACCAGATCAGCAGCAGAAATGTCAGCGGGATCGCGATCGATTCCGCCAACACGAGGTCGTGCTCGGCGCCTTCGTTGATCTCCTGGAACGCCATCGCCTGTCCGCCCGCGGTGACGGTGATCTCGCCCGTGGACCCGGTAAATCGGGTGGCCAGGTCGGCCGCGGTCTTCTGCGCCTGGTCGTCGTCGCCGGCCAGACCCGCCACGATCAGTCCGACGTGTCCGTCCCGGTCGGTCAACCGGGCACGGCTGTTCGGGTCGGTCCACGGCGAGTCGACCGACAACACCCGGTCGTCGATGCGCAGATCGTCCACGATGTCGTTCGCGCGATCGGCCCCGGCGCCGGTGAGTACATCACCGGGTGCTTCGACAGCGAAGATCAGCTGCATTCCCGCGATGTCGAAGTTGCGAGCCAATGCTTGCTCAGCCTGCGAGGACTCCGCGTCGGGATCGAGAAACCCGCCCGCCGACAAGCGGTCGGTGACCTGCGCGCCGAGCAGACCGAACAGCACGAACGCGATACCCGCTACGGCAAGAACCAGTTTCGGCGTCCGGATCGCGATCGTGGCGAACCGTTCGATCATCGCAGGACCGCGCGATCGCCCGGGGTCGACGCGACCGAGGCCAAGAGGGCCGATCCCGCCCGACGCATGGAGCGCGGACGGAGTTCGTTCCAGATCGCGGCGTCGGTGAACGCGTCGGCCAGCACACGCGCGCACTGTCCTCGCTGCCCGCGCTCGACGTTCGACGGCATTGTCGGTTGCATATTTCATTTCCCCTTCTCGGCGGGCACGGTGATCATCCGTGCGCGCCCTGATAGAGAGCGTCGACCTTCGCGCCCCCGGCCAGCAGCGCGTGGCGGGCGTCGTCGATCATTCGTGTCGTCGTCGGCGACCGGTGCGCTGAACACGACGGAGGCCTGGGCTTCGAGCAGATGATCCTGTGCGGCAAGACCTTCCATCAGGTCGCCGGGCGGCAGTGCCGACGCGCCGCGGACGCGCCCGCTGACGTGGACGACCGGCCACGGCAGTCCGAGCCCGCGCAACGCGGCGTCGGCGCAGGCGAACGCTTCGGTGAACACCGCGTCGAGATCGTAGTCCGGGCCCGGCGCGAACGAACTCGCGGAGCGCCGGGCCGGAATGAACCGCGCGAGATTTCCGGGAATCGGCGGCACCGCGTCGCAGAACACGGGCCGTATAGCCCCTCAGCACGGGGGGAGACCACCCCGAGAACAAGCGTGATGTTAATCAGCATTCTTCCGATGGGTCAACCAACAGCCAACCCCTCAACGGGATTCGACTTAGCAAATATCACTACTACCAGCACGTACTGATCGCCATATGCCTTGTGTAACAACAGTTTTCACGACCCACGGGAGGTTGATTCTTCACGCCTACATGAAGGCCGATCAACCGTTGACAGACGTTCGAGGCAATGAGAGACTTCAAGAGTCATTCTCTCAGCGTCGCTCAGGTAGCCGCCAGTATTCGAACGGGGTCAACGATGACCACACCACTTCCCCTACCCGCCGCACCGCACTGCCGGATGCGCGGTTGAGGAAGTCATCGATGCACCGCCAACGAGGAACCTCGCTGCTGCGCCGGTACGTCGGCGATCGACGATTCCTGCTCGCGTTGCCGCGCGCGGTGGGACTACAGATTCTGCACCCGGCCATCGCGACAGCTCTCGACGAGCACATGGCGATGCGGCTGTGGTATCACAAGGCGCGGACCGTCTCACAGACGATCGACATGGCCTACCACGAACGGGACCAGCGACACCGCATGGTCAACATTCATGGGCACATCAGCGGAATCGACGACCGGGGCGCGCGCTTCCACGCGCTGAATCCGGACGTGTTCCACTTTCAGCACGCGACCTACGTGGAGACGCTGGTGGTCGCGATCAATACCTTCATCTCGCCGATGTCGGATCTCGACCACGAACGCCTGTACGCGGAGTGCTGCGAATGGTATCTGCGGTTCGGGGTGTCCGCGCGGGCCATGCCACCGGACTGGGCGAGTTTCGGCGACTACTTCGAGCGGACCTGCGCGCAGGAGCTGCGCCTCACCCCTGCCGGTCGCACGCTCGCACCCGAGGTCTTACGTCCGACCAGCTGGGTTCCGCGGCTGCTGCCGTCCGTCGCCGTGCGCGAGTTGCTGCATCCTCGCACCAGGGAACTGCTCGGCGTGCGAGCGCGACCGGGAGATCGGGCCGCGTTCCGCTCCTACGCCACCGGCCTCCGGATGGCGGCAACGATCGCGCCGTCAGGGATTCGCTATGTCCCTTCGGCGCGCGCGGAGAGGTCACCGCGTCCCGCGTAGAAGGAAGATCCATCTACCCCCCAGTCCGGGCAGACGGAGACCGCGCCCCCGCCTGCCCGGGCCTGCGCTACAGCAGTGGTGTCGACTCGGAAGGGCCTTGGCGGTACCTGGTCACCGTCAAAGTCTGCGGCTGCGCGTTGTATTCCGGGATGGGCAGCGGGAAACTGCCGTCCAACCACGCCTGGCCCGCCAGCGGCGCGGGCAGCCCGAGCACATCGATGGCCTGACCCGACGGGGGATTCCGGAAGGTGCCGACGTTCTCACCGTCGTTGAAGAAATCGACGTACTCACCACCCAACTGGACGGCATAGGCGTGATCCTGCGCCAAGATCTTCTCGTCGAGAAGCTTGACCTGAGGGACCAGGGCCCCCGCACGTTTGACCATCAGGAAGAAGCCGTGGGGCAAATCGGCGCCGAGCACGTTCGCCACCGGACTCGAGGCGTCGGCCGTGGCGCCCATCGCGCTGGGCCGCGAACCCAGCAAAAGCCGCCACGGGTTGCCTGATCACCATTTCGGTCCCACTTCCTCTTCGTTTACGAGAGAATGCTCGGTAACATAAGGCAGTCAATCACGGCTGCCACCTTTCCGAATATCGCGAGGCCCGAGAAATAGCCCATGAACATGACTGATCTACTCCCCTTTCGCGGGCAGGGCCAGAGCTCCGCGCCGGGCGGTCGCAGCACCTGAACGGCAGCTCGACGGGCGTCCCGGCTACCGGCGTCACCAGATGCCGCTTCGGCGAGCCCTCCCCCACCCAGCAGAACAACAGCATGATCCATCTCGTGACAGAGTGATATACAAAACATCTCACTCTGTCTAAGGTGGTCTGTAGACCGATACGGCTATCCAGGAGAAAATGTGTCTGAATCCGCAACACCCACCGTCGACGCCACTGAGCTGGCTGTTCGCAACCCGGCATCCGGAGAACTCGTCGGCACCGTCGCCGTGTCGACCCCGGAGGAAGTAGCCGCAGCCGCCTCCGCGCTGCGCAAGGCGCAGCCGCGGTGGGCTTCGATCAGCGCGTCCGGACGGAAGCAGTGGCTGCTCAAGCTGCAGGATTGGGTGCTCGACCACACCGACGAGCTGGCGGATTCGATTCAGGACGAGTCGGGAAAGCCCCGCGTGGAGGCCGAGGTCGAGGTCGCGTTCACTGTCGATCTGCTGGGCTACTACGCACGCAACGCTGCGAAGTTTCTCGCCGACACCGCCGTGAGCCCCCACACCCCGCTGATGCGGATCAAGAAGTTGACCACCACCTACACGCCGTATCCGGTGGTCGGCATCATCACGCCGTGGAACTTTCCCCTCGCCATGCCTGCCTCCGATCTCGTCCCGGCGCTCGCCGCGGGTGCCGCCGTGCTGCTCAAGCCGTCGGAGGTGACCCCGCTGACCCCGCTCGCGCTCGCCCGCGGCTGGGCCGAGATCGGCGCGCCGCCGGTGTTCACGGTGGTCTCCGGCGCCGGAGCCGCCGGCGCCGCGGTGGTCGAGAACGCTGATTTCATCCAGTTCACCGGCTCCGGCAACACCGGGCGCCGCATCGCCGTCGCGTGCGCCGAACGCACGCTGCCCTACAGCCTCGAGATGGGCGGCAAAGACCCGGCGATCGTGCTCGCAGACGCCGATCTCGACCGTGCGGCCAACGGCATCGCCTTCGGCGCGCTGACCAATGCCGGACAGCTGTGCGTGTCGGTGGAGCGGGTCTATGTCGAAGCTCCGGTGTACGACGCGTTCGTCGACAAGCTGGTCACCCACGTCAAGTCGCTGAGGATCGGCCGCGACGATCGCAGCGGAAACATCGATATCGGCCCGCTCGCCAACCAGGCCCAGCTCGACATCGTCACCCGCCACGTCGACGACGCGATCGCCGGCGGAGCGCGCGCGCTCACCGGCGGAAAGGCCACAGGCGAGGGGAACTTCTTCGAACCGACCGTGCTGGTCGACGTCGACCACTCGATGTCGTGCATCACCGAGGAAACCTTCGGCCCGACCATCCCGGTCATCAAGGTCGCCGATGAGAACGAGGCGATCAAGCTCGCCAACGACTCAGAGTACGGACTGTCGGCGTCGGTGTGGACGGGCAACAAGTCCCGCGGGCAGTCGATCGCGCGGCGCTTGACCGTCGGCGCGGTGAACATCAACGACGCCACCATCAACCTGTTCAACTTCGCGCTCCCCCACGGTGGTTGGGGACAGTCCGGCACCGGGTACCGCTTCGGCGGCGCGGACGGCGTGCGCAAGTACTGCCGTAAGCAGGCGATCACGGCTCCGGCACTGCCGACGCAGAAGTCCGAACTGGTCTGGTACCCGTACAGCCTGAAGAACTTCGGATTCATGCGCAACGCGATGCGCGTGGCCGGTGCGCGCGGTCGACGCCGCTTCGGCAAGTAAGTGAGCTGCGCCTCGAGTGGATGTGTCACCGGTCGGTGACACATCCACTCGAGGCGAGCGGTGTTCTCTGCCCCACGCGTGGGGCCTAGCGAGGCTCGGTATCGGCCTCTTCGGTAGCGGCGCACACGTCCAGCGGACGGAATCCGGGGGCGATGTGATCGCGGGCGAACTTGCGTGCCGCGACCTCGTCGTCGAGCGGGATGACCGTCGGCTTGGTCAGTACCAACGACAGCGCGGTGCGGGCCACCAACTCGGCTACGGGCAGCGGGTCGTAGGCGGGGAGCTTGCCTGCCTCCTGCAAGCGGGTGATGAACTCGGCCAAGAAGTCTCGACCGAGTTCGATCACCGGCGCCCCACCGGTGGTGAGGTAGGGCAGCACGGTGGCGGCGTCGGTGGCGAGCAGGCGGTCCAGCAGCGGGTTCTCCCGCAGGCCGAGGGCGAAGGCGACGAACAGTTCGACAATCTGGTCCTCGGCGCTGGCGCCCTCCTCCGCCTGCCGACGCATCGAGGCGTCGGCCTGCTCCAGCAGGTGGCGCACCTGCCAGAGCCCCACCGCCTGGACCACGTCGGTCTTGCCACCGAACCGGCGGTACAGGGTCGCCAAGGACAGCCCGCCGCGGCGGGCCACCTCGCCCATGCTGGTGCGCTTGATCCCGAAGTCCAGAAAAGCGGCCAAGGCGCCGTTCAGGACATCGGCGTTTTCGCGTTCGACACCGCCGTGCCCGCGAATCCGGGCCAGCAACCTGATCGACTCGGCCATATCCCATTCCCCTCAGCTGACAAGAGCCCGAACATAATGTGGTCGGCCGGTGGCCCGCAACCTCGCCGGTCTCAGACCAAGGGGCGGCCGAGTCGGTGCCGACGCCGCATGTCCCAGAGCACGGCCGCGTACGGCTCGATCCGCGCGCGGACGGGTAACCGTCCGTAGACGGTTCCGATGGCTCGGAACATCAGCCGATGCCGCCGCTCCTGCGCGTCGGTCCACGGAAGGTAGAGCTGCGCGCGCATGGTCTCGGGCAGCAGACCGGTGACGGCGAAACGATGAAAATTGGCAAGAGCGCGTGGCCTCGGCACATTTCGCAAGCCGACAAGCTTGCGCAGGTATTCGGCGACCACGTCGTCGATCTGCATGCTCGCCAGCCCGGCTTCGAAATAGCTTTCGAAAGCCGCCAGGTCGGCGGGCCACATGTCGGGCCGCATCTGCAATCCGGTGCCGAACTTGGCCCCGTACTGCACGAAGACCTCCTTGGTGGCCTTGTCCAGTGGACCGTAGAGACGTTCGTGGGTATCCATGACTCCCCAGCACAGGCAGACCGCGACCCACTTCTGCAGCTCGGGATCGAACGCGTTGTACTTCACCTCGGCACCCGGCGCCGAACGAACGCGTCGATGGACGCTACCGACGGCCTGTCGATACACGTCCCGGTCGTCCTCGGTACCCAGCATCGCCACCGCGATGTAGGTCAGCGTGGTGCGCAGCCGCTTCCACGGATGGACATCGGCGCGGCCGGAGTCGACGGTGCTCTGGACGACGCCGTACCCCACCGGCCGGTTCGCCAGCTGCACAATGACATTCGCACCGGCCCCGGCGAAAGCGCCGATCCCGTCGAGAAATCGCTCGATATCGAAATCCTCGACAGTGCCGTAGCGGCACGTCAGGACCTCGCCGAGATCGTCGACCATGACGGGATCGCTCACCGTTGAAACTTCACGCATAGTCCTGCGTCTCCTTCTTCTGAGCCACGAAGGCTTGATACATTGAGATGATATTCGACTAATCAACTCAAGGGAAGCCTTCGGTGCGTACCGCTACGCACCGACGCCCCGTAGCGCCGAGGCGCTACGGGGCGTCGTGGTCTCCTGCGGGATCGCTCTCAGGCGTGTTCCTTGCGGAGCAAGTGTTTGATCACCTTGCCGCCCGCGTTGCGCGGCAGCTCGTCGACGACGATCAGATCCTTGGGATGCTTGTACCTGGCCAGATTGGCGTCGAAGTGCGGGGCGAGGGCGACGAGGGTGAGTTCGGCGTCGGGCTCGGCGACGACCACCGCGATGGCGACCTCACCCCACTTGTCGTCCGCGCGCCCGATGACCGCGGCTTCGCGCACGGCGGGGTGGGCGAACAGGACGTTCTCCACCTCGGCGCAGTAGATGTTCTCACCGCCGGAGATGATCATGTCCTTCTTCCGGTCGACGACGTAGACGAATCCCTCTTCGTCTCGACGGACCAGGTCACCGGAATGGAACCAGCCGCCTTCGAACGCTTCGGCGGTCGCCTCGGGCTTGTTCCAGTATTCGCGCATCATGGTCGGGCCCCGGTAGACGATCTCGCCGATCTCGCCGGGAGCGACATCGTTCATCTCGTCGTCGACGACGCGGGCGGCGATGGTCGGAATCGGCTGCCCCACGGAGCCGAGTTTGCGGATCGCGTCCTTGCCCTCGAGGACACAGGTGATCGGCGACATCTCGGTTTGCCCGAAGACCGCGATGTTCAAGGCGTCGGGGAACGTGTCGGCCATCGCCTGCAAGACGGTGTCAGAGGCCGGGGCCGCGCCCCAACTGATCACCCGCAGGCGCAGATCACGCTCGCGCACAGTCGGATCGGCGCACACTATCTGCCACTGCGCCGGTACCAGGAACACCGAGGTGGCCTTCTCGCGCTCCCATGCGTCGAGTACCTGACCGGCGTCGAAGGCGAGCAGCGGATGCAGCACGGTGAGGGTGCCGAGCACGAAACACGGTGCGATGCTGCCCAATCCGGCGATGTGGAACAGCGGCGCCGCGCAGAAGGCGACATCCTCGGTGGTGTACTGCATCGCGCGGATACAGGTGAGCGCTTGGGCCTGCATATTGGTGTGGGTCAGGACCGCGCCCTTGGGGCTGCCGGTCGTCCCCGAGGTGTACATGATCAGCGCGGCCGAGTCCTCCCTGACGTCGACCGCGGGATGGGGTGCACCCTCCTCGGCCAGCAGTTGCTCATAACCCTCTGTGCCGTCACCGGTTTCGCCGCCGACGACGACGCAGGTGGTCAGTGCGCCGGTCTGCGCGCGCACCGCCGCGACGAGAGGTGCCAAGGCGGTGTCGGTCACGATCGCCTCGGCGCCGCTGTCGGCGATCAGGTACAGGATCTCCGGTGGGGTGAGCCGGAAGTTCACCGGGACGGCGATGGCGCCCAGGGTATTGATCCCGAAGACCGCCTCGAGGTATTCGGTGCTGTTGAGCATCAACACCAGGACGCGGTCACCGAAACCGACACCGCGGCGGGCGAGCGCGTCGGCGAAGGCTTCGGAGCGCTCGTGCAGCTGCTGCCAGCTCGTGTCGACCCCGCGAAACCGCACGGCGGCGGCGTCGGGTTTGACCGTCGCCTGCAGGGCGACCTGGTTCATCCAGTGGTTGCGGCGCGAACGGATCGGTTCCACGTCGAGGTTCATTCGTTTCCTTGCGGTGCGTCGGTGAATCGGGGAGCACGCTTGCCGAGCATGGCCATGGTGCCTTCGTAGAAGTCGGGTGAGACGAGCAGTTCGATCTGGGCCGTCGTCTCGCGGTCGAATGCCGGTTCGAGTCCGCTCAGGGTCGCGGCGTTCACCGCGGCCTTGGTCAGCTCCAGTGCGCGGCGTGGCCCGGCGGCGAGGCGGGTGGCGATGGCGTACACGTGTTCGGTCAGCTCGGCGTCGGGCACGGCCGCGGTGATCAGACCGGCCGCGGCGGCCTCGGGTGCGGGCAGCCGGTCGCTGAGCAAGGCCATTTCCATCGCGCGGGCGCGACCCATCCCCGCGGGGACCAGGGCGGTGGCGCCGCCGTCGGGCAACAGCCCGATGGCGGTGAAAGGCAGTAGGAGATAGGTACTTTCGGCCGCGTAGTGCAAATCGGCGGCCAGGGCCAGCGACGCGCCGACACCCGCTGCCGGACCATTGATCTGGGCGATGACCGGGATGGGCGCTTGGACGACCGCGCGGATCATGCGCGCGGCTTCTGCCATCACCGTTTCCGGGCTCGCCTCGTTGCCGCCGGACGCGGCGGCCGCCGCGAGATCGGCGCCCGTGCAGAACGCACGCCCCTCGCCGGTCAGCACGATCACCCGGATGGTGGAATCGGCCGCGGCGCCTGCGATGACGTCAGCCAATTCGCTCATGGTGGCGAGGTCGATCGCGTTGAGCCGGGCGGGCCGATTGATGCAGATCCGCAGTATGCCGCCCGCGAGGGTGGTCTGGACCGACTCGCTCATGAGGCCACCGCCGTCACGACCGAACCCGCCAGCGATTCGGTGATCAGGGCCTGCGCCTCGGCCATGATGTTCGAGATCAGGTCAGCGCAGGTGGGGATGTCGTGGATCAGACCCTGGCATTGCCCGACGCTCCAGATACCGGCATCCACGTCGCCGTCCTCGTACACCTTGCGCCCGCGCGCACCGGACACGAGATCACGCACATCGTCGAAAGTGCCGCCGTTGCGCTCGATTTCGACGACCTGGCGGCTGACCGCGTTGTCCGCGACCCGCGCGGTGTTGTTCAAGGTCCGGAAGATCAGCTTGGTGTCGAGCTCGGTGTTGGCGACGATCTGCTCCTTGACCACGTGCGCGATCGGCGACTCGACGGTGCACAGGAATCGCGTGCCCATATTGACCCCGTGCGCGCCGAGCGCCAGTGCCGCGACCAGTCCGCGACCGTCCGCGAAACCGCCCGAGGCGATCATCGGGATCTCGATCTCCCTGGCCGCCGCGGGAATCAGCACCAGGCCCGGAGTGTCGTTCTCGCCGGGATGCCCGGCACATTCGAAGCCGTCGATGCTGATCCCGTCCACACCGACCTGTTGCGCCTTGAGCGCGTGTTTGACGCTGGTGCACTTGTGCAGCACCTTGACGCCCGCGTCCTTGAAATAGGGCAGGTGCGTGGCCGGGTTGCCGCCCGCGATCTCGACGATCTTCACCCCGCTGTCGATGATCGCCTGCCGGTATTCCGCGTAGGGCGGGGGCGTGATCGAGGGCAGAATCGTGAGGTTGACCCCGAACGGCTTGTCGGTGAGGTCGCGGGTCCTGGCGATTTCGTTGCGCAGCTCGGCCGGGGTCGGCTGGGTGAGGCCGGTGATGATGCCGAGCCCGCCCGCGTTGGATACCGCAGCGGCCAGCGGGGCGCGGCCGACCCACATCATGCCGCCCTGGACGATCGGGTGCTCGACACCGAATGCCTCGGTGAATCTGGTGCGCAGCATGGAGCCTCTCTCCGCTCGGGAGTTCCGCACCGGTCGAAACGAAACCCTCGGGCCTCTTTGCTTCCGGCGAGAATGATGATTAACTTAGCGAGAATTGCAGTTAACTTATCTGGGTAGGGGCTGCTGTGTCAACGGCCACACTCCCCACCTCGACTCGGTGGATCCTGCGTCCGCGCTCTCGCGCGAGCGACCTGGCTCTCATCTGACCGAAAATCGAAGGAGAACTTCACTATGGGCGTCGAATTCAGCCCGGAACAGCAGGATTTCGCGGCGGCGGTCGCCGCGTTCGCCAAACGCGAGGCAGGTACCAGGGAAAAGCGGGACGCGCTGACCGAACACGACGCCGAGCAACACAACCCGGGTCTCTACGCCAAGATGGCCGAACTCGGCTGGCTCGGTCTGACCGTGTCCGAGGAATACGGTGGTTCCGATGCCACGATGGTCGATATGTGCATCCTGCTCGAGGAAGCCATGCGCGGCATGCTGCCGATCGGTGCGATCGGACCGACCCTGATCACCGGTGGCGCCTACGCCAAGTTCGGCTCCGAAACACAGAAGAACGACGTGTTGCGGGGGATCGTTCGTGGTGCGTCGCAGTCGATCTCGATGTCAGAACCCGAAGCCGGATCCGACGTCGGTAACATCACCACCCGCGCGGAGAAGACCACCGACGGTTGGTTGATCAACGGGCAGAAGACCTGGTGTTCCAACGCCCATATCTCCGAGAACATCCTGCTCGTGGCCCGCACCGACCGTAGCGGCGGCAAGCACGAGGGCTTGACCATGTTCCATGTGCCCGCCGGTACCCCGGGGTTGAAGATCAACCCGATCGAGTTGATGGGCAACCAGAAAGAAACCAACGACCTCTACTTCACCGACTGCCTGCTGCCGCAGGACGCGGTCGTGGGTGAGGTCGGTAACGGGTGGCGGCAGTTGATGACGGGGTTGAACTTCGAACGGCTGATCCTGGCCGCGATGAGTTTGGGTGCGGCCGAGCGCGCGTTCGACGATACTGTGCAGTTCGTCAGTGAGCGTAAGCAGTTCGGTAGGCCGATCGGGACGTTCCAGGCGTTGCGTCACCGCGTCGCTGACCTCGCGACCGAGATCGAGTGCACCAAACTGTTGGTCTACAGCGTCGCGGCCGCGGTGGATGCGAATCCGACCAAGACCTTCGCTCGGGAGGCGTCGATGGCCAAGCTCAAGGCCACCGAAACCTCCAAACAGGTCGCGTTGGCGGGGATGCAGATGATGGGCGGCTACGGCTATGCCCGCGAGTTCGACATGGAAAAGCATGTGCGTGGTGCTTTGGTCTCGACGATCTTCGGTGGCACGAGCGAGATCCAGCGTGACATCATCGGCAAAACCTACGGACTCTGACATATCAGGCGCCCGGCCGTGCGGTCGGGCGCCCTCGCCGTCGCCCGCGGCTGGGCACTAGCGGGGTAACGGCTGACCGAGGGCGACCGTCTCGAGGAGCCGAATCACCTTCTCCTGCGGGCAGATCCCCCCGTCGCCGAAGATCCGGACGAGGTCGACGACCAGGCTGAAGCAAGCGTGCACGAGGATGCGCGCCTCACCCATCGTCAGCTGCGGGCGTGCCCCGACGACCAGCTCGGCCCACTCGGTGATGATCAATTGCTGCAGGTGTCGCAGCGCGATCTGATCGGCGGGGTCGATGTGCCCGAACTCGGCGTAGTAGACGAAGGCCAGGGCACGTTCGGCGAACGAGTCGCGAACGTAGAGGTCGATCAGCACACCGAGCGCCTCCCCTGGGGTATCGGCGGCCAGTACCGCGGGGGTGATCGCCGTCGATACCCGATCGGCCGCCAGCCAGAACGCGGAGCTCAACAGATCGCTCTTGCCACGGTAGTAGCGGTATATCGCCGACGCCGCCGACAGGTTCGCCGCGACGGCGATATCTTCCATGCTGACGTTCGGGTAGCCCCGCTCGTGGAAGAGCGTGACCGCCGCGCGCAGTAGCTGCTCGTGCTTGAACAGCTGCGGGTCGGCGTCGGGCTTCGTCTCGTCCGCGCAGATCCGCGGCGGGGTCAGATCGGCATCGATGACCGCCCAGCAGGCAGAACGTAGGAGTGCGGCCAGAGTTTGCGCGGGCACGCTGACATGGTGGTCGCCGATACTGCTGGTCAGCGCGAAGATCGACACCGCGCGGACCGCGCGATCGTGCCCGCTCAGCTCAGGACGTACCTGGCCGATCAGGACGCGCAGCACGCGGATCGACGCGGTGAACTCGGCGATGAACAGCTCGTAGTCGGCAGGCTCGAGGTAGCGACGGTCCCACCGGGCCAGCCCGACTGTCGTCCGATTGGTGATCGTCATCGTGATCATCGAGTCGAGGAAGTGGTCCACGCGCTCGCGCGGGGACCACTTCTCGGCATCCTCGGGCAGCTCGGCGGCGCGCACCATGAGCCCCGCCAACCGGAAGAGCTCTTCGCGGAACAGCGCGTACTTGCTGGGAAAGTGCCGATAGAGCGCGGTCGGACTGATATCGAGCCGCTTGGCGATGTCGTCCATGCTGACGCTGTGATACCCGTGCGCGCCGAACGCCGCCGCCGATTCCGCCGCGATCTGGGCGCGCCTGTTCTTCGGCCTGCGCCTGACCTGGCGCCGCTGCGAGCCCGCCCGTGGCCCGTCTGCCTGTGTGCTCGTCGTCTCGCCCTTTGTTCAACGCGCTGCGTGCGAGTTCGTCTAGCCCTCGCTGACATGATATGCCCGCGTGCACGCAGCGCCGATGTGGCGATCGTCGAACGATGACGAGACCTCAGCCCCCAATCGAGAGGCGCAATGCGGCGGGCGCGGTGGCGGGGACGGCGGGCTGCTTCGGCATGACCGGTGCGACGCGGACGTACGCCGAACCCAGCGCGGGACGGGGGTCGGCCTCGCCCTTGTTGGGCCAGAACGCCATCGCACGCTCCGCCTGCGCGGTGATGGTCAACGACGGGTTCACCCCGAGGTTGGCCGTGACCGCACTGCCGTCGGCGATGTGCAGGCCCGGATATCCGTAGACCCGCTGCCATGGGTCGACGACACCGGTATCGGCGGCGTCGCCGATCGTGGCGCCGCCGATGTAATGCGCGGTGGCCGGAATGCCGAGCAGGTCGGTGATCAGATTTCCCGCGTCACCGTCGATTTCGGCGGCGTACTCGCGAGCGATGTCGTGCGCGATCGGGATCCACTCAGGATTCGGTTCCCCCGACCCCTGCTTGGTGACCAGACGTCGTCCCTTCAGATAGGACGTCAGCGAGTTGTCCAGCGATTGCATCACGAGCAGCACGACCGAGCGCTCGGCGGCGCGATAGACATTCTTCAGCCGGATGAACTGGAGCGGATGCGCCAGCACCATGAGCAGCAGCCGCAGCACCCGGAAGGCGCCGCCGTCGATCATCGGTAGGCCCTGGGTGAACAGCGCGTTGTGCCCCTTGCCGTACGAGCACACCTCGATATGGGTTTGCGGCTCAGGATGAATCGAGGAGGTGATCGCCACGCCCTGAGACATGTCGTAGCGACTACGACTGCAGACTGCGACCACCGCCTCGGAATTGCTTCTGGTCAGCTCACCGAGCCGTGGCGACAATTCCGGCAGCACGCCGTCGTTTCGCATGCGGTGCAGCAACTTCTGGGTTCCCAGAGCGGCCGCGGCGAAGACGACTTGGCCTGCGGTGAATGTGCGCCGATCCTTGCGGACGACACCGCCCGAACGCATGGTGTCCACGACGTAGCCGCCGTCGCCGTCGGGCCGCACCGAGGTGACCGTGGTGAGCGGGTGCACCTCGGCGCCGT
This sequence comes from Nocardia salmonicida NBRC 13393, assembly GCF_001613085.1. Lineage (GTDB taxonomy): Bacteria > Actinomycetota > Actinomycetes > Mycobacteriales > Mycobacteriaceae > Nocardia > Nocardia salmonicida. The sequence goes on along the minus strand of NZ_BDBR01000002.1, from coordinate 222,620 downwards.
TGCGCTCGGCCAGGTACAGATAGTTCACCGTGGTGGTGTTCTTGGCATTGTGCGTGCACCCGGTCAGACATTCGGAGCAATGAATGCAGCCGGCGCGCGTCGGCCCGGCGCCACCGAAATACGGATCGGGCACCTCGGTGCCCTCCTCGCCCTCGTTGAAGAAGACCCCGACATTCGTGCGGTGGAACGTGTCGGCGACCCCGCGTCGCTCGGAAATCGTCAGCAGCACTGCGTCTTTGGGTCCCACGCGTGGATTGGTTCGCACGCCGAGCATCCGTTTGGCCTGATCGTAGTACGGCGCCAACTCCGACTTCCAGTCCGTGATGTGCGACCACGCGCGATCTTCGTAGAACGCGGGCAGCGGCTCGTAGAGGGTATTCCCGTAGATCACCGACCCTCCCCCGACCCCCGACCCGCTGAAGACCGCGCACTTGCCGAGAACGCTGATGCGCTGCGGTCCGGTCAAGCCGAGTCGGGGCATCCACAGCGACTTACGGATATTCCAATTGGACTTCGGGAAATCCTCGGGATTCCACCGCCGCCCGGATTCGAGAACGCCGACACGGTACCCCTTCTCGGTCAACCGCAAGGCCGTGACGCTGCCGCCGAACCCGGAACCGATCACGATCACGTCGTAGTCGTACTCGGTCATGGCTTCACTCCTCGGCCCACAGGCCCGTCGACGACGTACTCGGTCAGCGCCTTGCGCACGATCTTGCCGGTGGGATTGCGCGGCATCTCGTCGAGGAACACCACGTCACGGGGCACCTTGTATCTGGCGAGGTTGTCTTTGACGTAGTCCTTGATCTCCTGCGCGACCGGCTCGTGGTCGGTGGCGGGAACGACGAAGGCGCGCAATCGCTGTCCGAAGTCCGCGTCGTCGACACCGATCACCGCGACGTCGGCGATATCGGCGCGACCCATCAGCAGATTCTCCACCTCCAGCGGATAGACGTTCTCGCCGCCGCAGACGACCATGTCGTCGTCGCGGCCGTCGATGAACAGCAGCCCGTCGGAGTCGAAGTGGCCCATGTCCCCGGTCGACATGTACCCGTCGATGATCTGTTTGGTCTTCCCGTCGGTGTAGCCCTCGAACGGTGCGACGGTGCGAGCGAAGATGCGCCCCGAGATGTTCGCCTCGGTGATCCGGCGATCCTCGCTGTCGTAAAGCGCGATGCGCGCGGTGACCGGCGCCCGGCCGACAGTGCCTGGCGCACGCCGCAATTCGTGCGGCTGCGCGACGGCGGTGATCGCGACCTCGGTGGAACCGTACCCGTTGTAGAGCACGTCGCCGAAGGCGTCCTGCCATCGGGTCGCCAGGTCGGGTGGCAGCGGTGCGCCGCCGACGAACACTGTGCGCAACGACGAGGTGTCGTACTCGGCGATGGTCTCGGGACCGAGCGCGAGAATGCGGTTCAACTGGGTCGGCACCGCGACCAGCATCTCGACCGAATGCTTCTCGATCGCTGCCAACGTGGCTTTCGCGTCGAAGCGGCGCCGCAGCACGATGTGGGCGCCGAGCGCGCTGGCTATCGTCCAGGTGCCCATACCCGTGGTGTGAAAGACCGGGGTCGCGATCATCACGACCCCGCCGCGCGGAAACGGCACCCGGTCGACGACGAGTGCGGTGGCGAACGGAGATACCTTGGTCCGCGGCGCACCTTTGGGCAGACCGGTGGTGCCACTGGTGAGGATGATGAAGCCGGCGGGCCGGTCCGGTGGTGGCAGCGGGTCACTGCTGTTCGCCGACACCAGCATGGCGATAGTCAGTGCGCCCGGCAGCGGCGTGTGTTCCTCATCTACCCAGCTGAGAATCCGTGGCATGTCCGCGGGCAGCGCATCGACCAGTCCGGCGAATTCGCTGTCGAACAGAATCGCGCGAACCTTCTCCCGCACAGCGACTTCGGTGAGCTGCGGCTTGGCGAAACTGGTGTTCAGCATGGCCAGCCGTAACCCGGCCTTGCCCGCTGCCACCATCGCCAGCACCAGGCCACGATGGTCACGCGCCAGCACGCCGATCACCTCGCCGCCACGCAGGCCCTGCCCGAGCAAACCGTGTGCCAGGGCATTGGACTGTTCGTCGAGCTCGCGGTAGGTCAGTACCCCGCGCTCGTCGGTCAGCGCGGGTTCGTCGGGCCGATCGGCCGCCCCGGCGCTGATCATCGCCGCCTGGGGGCCGTAGGAGTTGTTGAGCGCGATCATGCGCTTGATCCGGCGCGGTCGCCATAGGTCGATCAGGCCGGTTCGGTGCAGTCGACGCACCGCCGTCAACTTCTCGCGTACGTCGGCCACAGCGCCGTTCGTCAGCTTCATCGATGATCCTCTGGTGAGTTCTGGTCGGTGAATATCACTGGCCCGCGGTCGTTGTCGTGCCGGCGCGCAGGTGGTAGTCCTCGGGGCGCAGTGTTCGGGTCTGCAGTCGGTAGCTCACGACCGCGCCCGGCCAGTTGTTGGTGATCCGGCCTGCGGCGTTGCGGTACCAGCTCGAGCACAGACCCCACGGCGTACGGTCGAGCCGGGCTTGCAGCTTCATGTCGTATTCCTCGGCCACCGCACGCCGGACATCGAGCGTGTGCGCCGGATTGCGGGACAGTTCCTGCATCCCCTGGCGGATATAGCGAGCCTGCGATTCGATCATGTAGACGATGGAGCCGACACCCAGATTCGTATTGGGCCCGTACACCATGAACATATTCGGGAATCCCGGCACCGACATGCCGTGATAGGCGCGGGCACCGCCCTGCCATTCATCCTCCAGCGCGAGCCCGTTCGCGCCGTGGATCTTCATCGGCCACAGGAATTCGGTGCCCTTGAACCCGGTTCCGTAGATGATCACGTCGACCTCGTGCAGCACACCGTCGGCGGTTCTCACCCCGGTCGGCACGATTTCGGCGATCTCGGTCGTCTCCACCCGCACGTTCGGCTGGGTCAGCGCCGGATAGTAGTTGTTGGAGAACAGCCCGCGCTTGCAGCCGGGCGCGTAGTCGGGCGTCAGTTTCGCGCGCAGCTCCGGGTCGGTGACCTGCCTGCGCAGATGATTCACCGCGATCTTCGCGACCAGGCCCCTGATCGCGGGGACATCGGCGATGCCGAGCGACAGGAACTCACACAGCGCCCACACCGCGAACCGCTCGGCGAGCCGGACCGGCGGCACCGCCGCGAACATCCGGTGATGCCACGGCTTGTACTCGACATCGGGCTTGGGCAGCACCCACGCTGCCGAGCGCTGGAACAGCGTCAGCGCCGCCACCCGCGGCTGGATCGCGGGCACGAACTGGATCGCGCTGGCGCCGGTACCGACCACGGCGACCCGCTTGCCCGTCAGGTCGACGCTGTGGTCCCACTCCGCGGAGTGGAACGCGGGTCCGTCGAACGAGCCGATGCCCGTGATGGTGGGCAACGCGGGCCGCGACAGCTGGCCGACCGCGGAAATCAGCACGTCGGTGGTCACCTCGTAGCCGTCGGCGGTGCGCACCGTCCATGTCCCGCTCGCATCGTCGAACTCGGCTTCGGTCACCTCGGACTCGAACCGGATCCGCTCGAGCAGATTGTTGTCGCGCGCCACCTCACGCAGATAGGCGTAAATATCGGACTGCCCCGAAAAGCGCTTGGGCCAATTCGATTTCGGCACGTAGGAGTACGAGTAGAGCGGGGACGGAATATCGCAACCGGCGCCCGGGTAGGTGTTCTCCCGCCACACGCCGCCCACGTCCGAGGCCCGCTCCAGGATGACGAGGTCATCGAAACCATGGCGCAGCAGTTCCATCGCCATGCCGAGACCACCGAACCCTGTGCCGATGATGACAGCGGACGGCGTTGTCCGAATGCGCATAGCGAAGCTCCTCGAGTCATGGATATCTCGGGTCAACGGTAGGTCGCCGTCGACGCGGTGACGAGGACGCGCGCGGACAGAAAATTGACATTTCAGGCCATAATGGAAGGCATGCGCGCGCGGCAGGAGCCAGAAGTGGACACGTGGGACTTCCCACGGGGTGTCGCCAGTGTCGCCGTGATGAACCGGTTCGCGGTCGAACACGGCGCCGATCCCACGTCCGTCCTCGGCGGCACCGGCCTGTCCGTCGCCGACCTCGACTCCGCCGACCGCCAGATCGATGCCCGCACGGAACTGCTGGTGGTTCGCAATCTGCTGCGCGAACTCGGAACCAGGCCCGCGCTCGGCATCGAGGTAGGTCGCAGTTATCGCATCAGCGCCTTCGGCATCTACGGCTACGCCTGGATCACCAGTCCCACCCTCGGCGAGGCGATCTCCCTGGCGCTGAGCTACTTTCAGTTGAGCTTCGCGTTCTGCACGCCGGTCGTGGAAGTCAACGACCAGCAGATGATCGCCCGGATCCGACACGATCGGATACCCGATGACGTACGGCAATTCCTCGTCGAGCGCGACACCTTCGCGATGCATCGAGTGCTCGGCGACCTACTCGGGCGACCGGTCGACATCCACCATGCGCGGTTCGCGTTCCCAGAACCCGACTACGGGGACCAGATCGCCGCGATCCTGGGCGTACACCCCCGGTACGCGCAGGCCGAGACCAGCATTTCGATCTCCGCCGAAACCCTGAACCAGCTACTGCCGCAGGCGAATCAGGCCACATTGGCACTGTGTCTGGCGCAATGCCGTGAGCTGATCGACCGCCGGACCACCCGCACCGGGATAGCGGCCGACGTTCGCGACCACCTCCTGGCAGGCAGCGGCAGCGCGGGGATCGCGATACCGCCGTCACTGGACGCGGTCGCCCACGACCTCGGCATCACCGGCCGCACTCTACGACGACATCTCGCCGCGGACGGAACCAGCTACCGCGTCCTGCTCGACGAGGCGCGGCGCGGTCTGGCCGAGGACATGTTGGCCGCGACCGCGCTCTCGGTCGAGGAGATCTCCGCGCGGCTCGGCTACACCGAGGCAGGCCCCTTCATCCGCGCCTTCAAACGCTGGACGGCCACCACACCAGCCGCCTACCGACGCACCCGAGGTCGGCGCTGATCACCACGACCCGGACCGCGCACGGCTCGCTGTTGACGTTCTGCCAATATATCTGACAATCTGTTTTCGCAGATTGAGGCAGATGGCGTCCTGGGAGGCACTGATGACCGCACAAGCGGGCTGGGTAGACGACGAGATCGTGGCTGTTCGCGAACTCGCGACGAAGTTCTTCGAGAAGGAGGTGCTTCCTGGCGCCGAGCGGTACAAACAGCAGGGCCACCCCGACCGTGACCTGTACCGGAAGGCAGGCAAGCTCGGGTTGCTCGCCCCGTCCGTGCCGGAAGAGTACGGCGGCGGGGGCGGCACGTTCGCACACGAAGCGGCGATCATCGAGGCCCAATCGCGGGCAGGCGATACGTCGATGGGCATCTCGATCCACTCCGGGATCATCGCGCCCTATCTCGTCGAGTTCGCCTCCGAGGAGCTCAAGCGGCGCATTCTGCCTGAGGTGACCAGCGGCGAGTGCCTGCTCTCGATCGCGATGACCGAACCGGGCACGGGCTCGGACCTGCAGAACATCCAGACCAGGGCGGTGCGCGACGGCGACGAGTACGTCATCACCGGTTCGAAGATGTTCATCAGTAACGGCGCGCTCTGCGACGGGGTGATCATCGCCGCGAAGACCGACCCCGACAAAGGGGCCGCCGGGGTCTCGCTCATCTTCGCGGAGGTCGGTGACGACACCCCCGGCTTCACTCGCGGACGCACCCTGTCCAAGATCGGCGGCACCGGCCAGGACACCGCTGAGCTGTTCTTCGACGGCCTGCGGGTGCCGGTCGGCAACCTGCTCGGCGAGGCCGAGGGGCAAGGCTTCTACCAGATGATGACGCTGCTCCAGCAGGAGCGACTCGTCTGCGCGGTGATGGCTGTGGCGTCCATGGAGGCCGCGGTGGCGATGACCATCGCGTACACCAAGGATCGGCAGGCCTTCGGAAAGCCGCTGCTCGGCTTCCAGAACACCAAGTTCGAGCTCGCCGAATGCGCCACCATCGCCCGAATCAGTCGCGTCTTCCTCGACGACTGCCTCACCCGACACCTGGCGGGCGAACTCGATGTGGCAACGGCATCGATGGCGAAATACTGGCTCACCGATCAGTTGAGCGTGGTCGCCGACCGGTGCCTGCAGTTGTTCGGCGGATACGGATTCATGACCGAATACCCGATCTCGGAGATCTTCACCAGCGCGCGGGTACTTCGCATTCTCGCGGGAACGAACGAGATCATGAAGGAACTGATCGCCCGTTCCCTGTAGCCGCTCCGACACAGAACCCCCCGTCGCCCGGGAAAACCGGGCGACGGGGGTTCTGTTCGTCGTATAGGTCAGCCGAGCGTTTCCCCGGCAGCGGCCTTGACCCGCAACGACTCCGGGACCTCGAACCGCTCGCCGTAGGCGGCCCGCAGCTCATCGGCCCGTGCGACGAATCCGGTCAGGCCGCCCGCGTACTGGTTGATGTACTGGATCACGCCGCCGGTCCAGGCCGGGAACCCGATGCCGAAGATCGACCCGATATTGGCGTCCGGCACGGTGCGCAGCACGCCCTCGTCGAAACACCGCACGGTATCGAGGGATTCGGCGAACAGCATCCGTTCCTGCATGTCGATGAACGCGATGCCGTGATCGTCACGGGTGTACTTCTCGACCAGTCCCGGCCACAGGCCGAGTTTCTTGCCGTCGGCGTCGTATTCGTAGAAGCCGCGACCCTCGAGTCGGCCCGGTCGATCGAAGTCGTCGACCATCGCGTCGACGAGCGGATAGGCCTTCGAGTCGACCCACTCCTTGCCTTCGGCGAGCAGGTTCTCCTTCAGGCTGCGCCGGATCTTCTGCGCCAGCTTCATATTGATCTCGTCGGCCAGCGCCAACGCACCCACCGGGTAGCCGGCCTGTGTGGCTGCCTGCTCGACCGAGGCCGGGTGCACGCCCTCGGCGACCAGCGCGATGGCCTCGTCCATGAACTGGCCGATGACCCGGCTGGTGAAGAAGCCGCGGCTGTCGTTGACCACGATCGGCGTCTTCTTGATCGCCAGGGTGTAGTCGATGGCGCGGGCGATGGCTTCGTCGCTGGTTTCGTCGCCGACGACGATCTCGACCAGTGGCATCTTGTCCACCGGGGAGAAGAAGTGCAGACCGATGAAGTCCTTCGGCCGCTTCACGCCGGTGGACAGATCGGTGATCGGCAGGGTCGAGGTGTTGGACCCGAGCAGGGCATCGGAGTTCACCAGATGTTCGATCTCGCCGAACACCTTCTTCTTCAGGCTCGGATCCTCGAACACCGCCTCGACCACGAAGTCGCAGCCCGCGGCGTCGGCCGGATCCGCGGACGGATGGATGCGACCGAGGATCTCGTCGTACTTGTCCTGCGTGATCGCACCCTTGCGCAGCGCCTTGTCGAGCAGCTTGCGCGAGTAGGCCTTTCCGCGCTCGGCCGCCTCGATGGTGACGTCCTTCAACACGACCTGCATGCCGGCGCGAGCCTGCACATAGGCGATGCCCGCGCCCATCATGCCCGCGCCGAGCACGAGGACCTTCTCCGGCGTGCGCACGGGGAAGCCTTCGGGGCGGCTGCCGCCCTTGTTGATCGTTCCCAGATCGAAGAACAGGGATTTGATCATGTTCGTCGAGACCTGACCACAGATCAGGTTGGCGCAGTAACGGGTCTCGATCGCGAACGCGGTGTCGATGTCGACCTGCGCCCCCTCCACCGCGGTGGCGAGCACCGCGATCGGTGCGGGCATCGGCGAACCCTTGAGCTGCTTGCGCACGTTGGCCGGAAACGCGGGCAGGTTCGCCGCGACCGCCGGGCTCGACGGGGTGCCGCCGGGGATCTTGTAGCCCTTCACATCCCACGGCTGCGCGGCCTCGGGGTTGGCCGCGATCCAGGCACGGGCCTGCGCGAACATCTCGTCGCTGGTAGCGGCGACCTCGTGGATGATCCCGACCTGCAACGCCTTGGCGGGCTTCATCCGCTGGCCCTGGCCGACGACATTGAGCACCGCGTTGGTGATGCCGAGCAGCCGCACCGTCCTGGTGACGCCACCCGCGCCGGGCAGCAACCCGAAGGTGACCTCCGGCAAGCCGAGCAGGCTGCCCTTGGCGTCGAGCGCGATCCGGTGGTGGGTGGCGAGCGCGACCTCGAAGCCACCGCCGAGCGCGGTGCCGTTGATCGCGGCGACCACCGGCTTGCCCAGCGTCTCGAGCCGACGGAACGCGGCCTTGTAGGTGTCGAGGCCGAGCGCGATCTGCGGGGCGGTCTCCGGTGTCGCGTTCATCAGCAGGTTCAGGTCACCACCGGCGAAGAAGGTGTCCTTGCCCGAGGTGAGGATGACGCCGTCGAAGCTGTCCTTCTCGGCCTCGAGCCGGTCGACGGTCGCGGTGAGGTCGCGGGCGAACGCCTCGGTCATCGTGTTGGTGGACTGGTTCGGGTCGTCCATGGTGAGCACGAGCACCCGGTCGGCGCCGAGATCCCAGGCAATCATGTTGTCAGTCATTGCTTTTCGTTTTCCTTCGGTATCGGATCCGACGCTCAGACGCGCTCGATGATGGTGGCGATGCCCATGCCGCCGCCGATGCACAGCGTGATCAGCGCGCGACGCGCCCCCCGACGCTCGAGCTCGTCGACCATGGTTCCGGTGATCATGGCGCCGGTCGCGCCCAGCGGGTGGCCCATGGCGATGGCGCCGCCGTTGACGTTGAGCTTCTCGTCGGGGATGTTCAGCTTCTTCTGGAAGTTGAGCACCACCGACGCGAAGGCCTCGTTGAGCTCGAACAGGTCGATGTCATCGACCGTGAGCCCCGCCAGCGCCAAGACCTTCTCGGTCGCCGGGACCGGCCCGGTCAGCATGATCGTCGAATCGGCGCCACTCACCGCGGCGGCGACCACCCGGGCGCGCGGCGTGAGGCCCGCGGCGACACCTGCGGATTCACTGCCGATCAGGACCAGCGCCGAACCGTCGACGATGCCGGAGGAGTTGCCTGCGTGATGGACGTGGTCGATCTTCTCGACGTGGTGGTAGCGCTGCAGGGCGACGGCGTCGAAGCCACCCATCTCCCCCATCGCCGCGAACGATGGGGGCAGCCCCGCCAGGCTGTCCACCGTGGTGTCGGGGCGCATGAACTCGTCGTGGTCGAGCAGCACCGCGCCGTTGATATCGCGCACCGGGACAATGGATTTGGCGAAGTAGCCGCCCGACCAGGCCGCGGCGGCCTTGCGCTGCGACCGCACCGCGAAGGCGTCGACGTCCTCGCGGCTGAAGCCCTCGATCGTGGCGATCAGGTCGGCGCTGACGCCTTGAGGCACGAAGTAGGTGCTGTAGTTGGTGACCGGGTCCATCGCCCACGCGCCGCCGTCGGAGCCCAGCGGAATCCGCGACATCGACTCCACGCCGCCGGCGATGACGAGCTGCTCCCAGCCCGAGCGAACCTTCTGAGCGGCGGTGTTGACGGCCTCGAGGCCCGAACCGCAGAACCGGTTGAGCTGCACACCGGCAACCGTGTCGGGCAGGCCGGCCGCCAGAGCGGCGGTCTTGGCGATATCGGAGCCCTGATCGCCGACCGGCGACACCACGCCGAGCACGATGTCATCGATCGCCGCGGGGTCGAGTCCGGGGTGGCGGGTCTTCAGTTCGTCGATGAGCCCGACCACCAGATCGAGCGGCTTGACGCCGTGCAGGGCGCCGGTCTTCTTGCCGCGCCCGCGCGGGGTGCGAATCGCCTCGTAGATGAATGCCTCGGTCATGATTCTCTCTCCTCGCTGAAATCTGACAATAGGATGCCGCAGATTTGGAAATCTGACAAGGCTTTGTGGCAGACTCGGCGCATGGTGAAGGATCGTGCGTATGCGGGTGTGCCTGCCGAACAGCGGCGCGCCCAGCGTCGAACCACGTTCCTGGAGGCCGCCCGGGAGATCGTCGGCACCCAGGGCTCCGCTCGACTCACCGTCGGCGGCCTCTGCCGCCAGGCCGGACTGACCGAGCGATACTTCTACGAGAGTTTCACCAACCTGGACGCCGTCGTCGCCGAGGTCTACGACCAGGCAATCGGTGAGCTGACCGATCTGATCGCCGGCCGGGTGCGCGCGGCCCCCGATCCCCTGCGCGACAAGGTGCACGCGGCCATCGCCGCTGGTCTGCAAGCGGTCGCCGACGATCCGCGGCTGATCCGCATCGCCTTCACCGAGGCCCAGCTCAACCCCGTCCTCAACGAGCGACGCACCGCGACGATCCGCAGCTTCGCCGCCCTGGTCTTGGCGACGGTGAACAAGCGACTCAGTCCCGAGAGCACCGCGACCGCGGGGGCATACGGCGAGCTCGCCGCGATGCACCTCGTCGGCGGGCTGTACGAGACCGTCTACGGCTGGCTCAACGGAACACTCGACTTGACCAGAGACGAACTCGTGGACGAGTCGACCGAGATCTTCCTCGTCGTCGTCGAACAGATCCTGGGCCCCGAAAGCCTTCTGCGGCGCAAGCGCGTAGCCCGACCCTGATCAACCGCGCGGATCAGCCCCTCGAACCACGCACGAGGTGCTCTCGTTCGCCCGAGAGCACCTCGCCCCCATTCGCGACCCATCATGAGTCGAGTTCCGTTCCGCACGAGCGGGTTCGGCTCTGTACGAACACGTCGACGCCATGCGAGTATGACGAGAATATTCTCTCATTCATTCTCGCATTCATCGATTGTCCGGAGGTACCGATGGGGCAGCAAGAATCCCCGCACATCCTGGTCGCGGGCGCGGGCCTGGCCGGATTGGCCACCGCGGTCTGGCTCGCGGAGGCAGGTCACCGGGTCACCCTCGTCGAGAAGCGGGGACGGCTCGGCGGTCGCACGATCTCATTCGAGGTGCCCGGCATCGAAGGCAGGGTCGACAACGGCCAGCACCTGTTCGCCGGTTGCTACGACGCGCTGCTGCGCTACGTCGACACCATCGGCACGCGAGATCAACTCCGCTGGGACGCACCACCTTTCGCGATCAGGACCGGGCCCGACCGGCTGCTGACCTTGCGCGCGCCCACCTGGTTGCCCGGCACGCTGCGTCGCGCCGTCGGGCTGTCCTGGATGGTGTGGCCGCCGATCCCGCTGCGCGAGCGACCCGCCGCCCTGCGCACCTGGGCGCGGATCGCCCGCGCCGCGCTGCGCCCGGCACCGGAACTCGACGATCTGACAGTCGATCGCTGGTTCACCCAGATCGGCGCGCCGGCATCGTTGCGCGCGTTGGTGCTCGATCAGTTCGTCATCGGGCTGCTCAACGAGAAGACCGAGCGCGTGTCGGCCTCTATGTTCGTCCAGACCCTGCACTGGATCGGCAAACGCGCGCTGTCGGGCAACACCAGGGCAGGCGACGCGGTCTGGCCACGGGTGAGCCTGCACGAGATGTTCGTCGCGCCCGCCGAGCGTTATCTGCGGGCGCGCGGCGGCGAGATCGTCGTCGGTGCCGGTGTCGCCGATATCGAGATCACCGACGACGGGCTCACCGGTGTGCAACTCTCCGACGGGCGTGTCATCGAGGTCGACGCGGCGGTTCTCACGCTGCCGCCGTGGTCGCTGACGACACTCCTCGATCGCGGACGGCTCGGGCAGTACGACCATTTCACCCCCGTGCGCAAGATAGAGCCTGCCCCGATCTCGAGCGTCTACGTCTGGCTGGATCGCCCACTGAAGATGCGCAGGCTCGCGGAGAATCTGCGCGACACCACCATCGAGTGGGTCTTCGACACCACCGGCATGCACGGCGTCGAGACCGAGGCAGGGCACTGCTATTCGCTGGCCGTGAGCGCCTCGTGGGATGTCGTCCATCTGCCCAACGCCGCATTCACCACGGCGGCACTGGAATCGTTGTCCAAGCACTACCCCGAGGTCGCCGAAGCCGAGGTGCTGCGCACTCACGTCATCCACCAGCCGCAGGCCACCTTCTCGGCGCAGCCCGGTTTCGACGAGCTGCGCCTGCCACAGCGCACGCCGATCGAGGGCCTGTTCCTCGCGGGCGACTGGACCGAGACCGGGATGCCCTCGACGATGGAAGCCGCCGTCGAGAGCGCGGTCCGCGCCGTCGACGCTGTCCGCGAATACCTCGGTACCCGCAGCGGCGTCGACGCAGCTAAGTGAATCACCATTCTGCGCACTGACACCTCCGAACCAGTTGATTCCGCACTGAGACAGAAGTACATTGTGTCTCACACTGCCGCAGGTCTGCACGGACACAATGGCGCACATCCCTCCGGGAGGGTTGATGGATTACGACTGGTCAGCGGCCGATATGGCCTTTCGAGACGAGGTTCGGGCCTTTCTCGACGAGAAGCTGACACCCGAACTACGCCGCGCCGGGCACTTGGCGACAAGCGTCTATCCGGATCACGAAGCCAGCATGAAGTGGCAGCACATTCTTCATGAGCGCGGCTGGGCGGCACCGGCGTGGCCGAGCGAATACGGCGGCTGCGACTGGAGCCTCACCCAGCACTACATCTTCGGCCGGGAGTTGATGCAGGCCGGTGCGCCGGCGCTGTCGCCCATGGGCATCAGGATGGTCGCGCCCGCGATCGTCGCCTTCGGCACCACCGAGCAGAAGGCGTACTACCTGCCACGGATCCTCACCGGCGAGGTGTTCTTCTGCCAGGGGTATTCGGAGCCGGAATCCGGGTCGGATCTGGCATCGCTGACGATGGCCGCCGTCGACGACGGTGACGATTTCGTATGCACCGGAAGCAAGATCTGGACCACCCACGCCACCGAGGCGAATTGGATCTTCTGTCTGGTCCGCACTTCACGCGAGGGAAAGAAGCAGCAGGGCATCACCTTCCTGCTCATCGACATGACCTCACCGGGCATCGAAATCCGCCCGCTGGTCATGACCTCCGGCGAGCAGGTCCAGAATCAAGTCTTCTTCGACAGCGTCCGAGTGCCGAAAAGCAATGTGCTCGGCCAGATCGACGATGGCTGGACCGTGGCGAAATATCTGCTCGTCCACGAACGTGGTGGGGCACTGTCGCCCATGTTGCAGGTCATGGCCCAGGAAGTCGCTACCGCGGCAGCCGGGCAGACCGGTCCGGACGGCAATCCGCTCATCGATGACGCCACCTTCGCGGCGAAGTTGGCCGAGGCGCGGATTCGCACCGAAGTACTCGAGATCCTCGAATACCGAACGCTGTCGGTGATGGCGCAGGGCAAGAACCCCGGCCCCGCCTCGTCGATGCTCAAGATCCTGGCCACCGAACTGAGCCAGAAGATCACCGAATTGGCGCTCGAGGCAGCAGGTCCGCGCGGTCGGGTGTACCAACCGCACGCGACGAAACCCGGCGGCCCGATCGCCGAGTTCCAGCCACCGGCCGACGGCTACCGCAGCGGCGAAGAATGGCAGGCCGTCGCACCGCTGCGCTACTTCAACGACCGGGCAGGCTCGATCTACGCGGGCAGCAACGAAATTCAGCGAAATATCCTCGCCAAGGCAGCATTGGGGCTCTGATGGACTTCACCTTCACCAAAGAGCAGGAACTCCTGCGCGATTCGGTGGCCCGATTCCTCGGTGCCCGCTACGACCTGGAGAAGAGTCGCAGCGCGGTCAAGTCCGACGCGGGATGGCAGCCCGCTGTATGGCGCGGTTTCGCCGAGGAACTGGGCATTCTCGGTGCGACCCTGCCCGAGGATGTCGACGGTATGGGCGGTGGACCGATCGAAATGATGGTCATCGCCGAGGAACTCGGGCGTGCGCTCGTCGTCGAGCCGTATGTCGACACGGTCGTAGTCGGAGCGGGTCTGCTGAAACGCTCCGGCGGCGCGGCTGCCGACGCACTGCTGCGCCAGATCGTGGACGGGACGGCGCGCACCGCGTTCGCCGCACTCGAGCCGACGTCGGGTCACACGATGCGCGATCTTTCGACAACCGCGCGCCGCGACGGTGATTCGTGGGTGCTCGACGGCAGCAAGACTGTCGTGACCAGTGCGCCGTTGGCGACCCATCTGATCATCAGCGCACGCACCGCCGGTGCTCGGCGCGACGAATCCGGCATCTCGTTGTTCCTCACCGAATTCGATGCGGCGAATCCGCCGGCCGGGGTGGAGATCCACTCCTACCGGACGATCGACGATCGGGTCGCTTCCGATATCACCTTCACCGAATTCCGCTTGCCCGACGCCGCGCTGCTCGGCACCGAAGGCGACGCATGGTCCTCGATCGAGGCCACCGCTTCCGAGGCGATCGCGGCGATCGCCTCGGAAGCGGTGGGCTGTATGCGGAAGGTGCTGGCCGATACCGTCGAATACGCCAAGCAACGTCAGCAATTCGGTCAGCCGATCGGCAGCTTCCAAGTTCTGCAACACCGCATGGTCGATATGTACATGGAGCTCGAACAGGCTATCGCCGCAGCGTATTTGGCGATCCACGCGTTGAACGCGGCACCGGCGGACCGGGCGCGGGCGGCATCGGCGGCCAAGGTCACCGTCAGTCGTGCCGCTCGATTCATCGGCCAGAACTCCGTCCAGCTGCACGGTGCGATGGGCATGACCGAAGAACTCGCTATCGGTCACTATTTCAAGCGACTGACCGCGATCGAGCACGAATTCGGATCCACCGACCACCACCTCGCCCGCTACGCCGAGTTGACGAGGCCGTAGTCGTGACCAGCGGCACGGTGCGCGAGGACATCATCGACCTCGCGCACCGGTGGTTTCTCGAAGGCCGCCGCATCGATATGCAACAGCTGGCCCGCGAATCGGGGATCGGCCGCGCCACGCTGTATCGCTGGTGGGGTAGTCGAGAAGTCGTGATCGGTGAAGTGGTCTGGCGGATCATCGCGGAGGCGATCGGTCGCGTCGAGGCGCGCTACGCGGGCGTGTCCGATGATCCCGCCGGACGTTTCGTGCGCAACTTCGGCACCCTCGCGGATACCGTTCGCACCTTCGAACCGCTGACCCGATTCGTCGCCGACGACCCGGAATACGGCTTGCGCGTGCTGACTTCGGGCTACACCGTCGTCCAGGGCCGAATGATCGACTGGGCCGCGTCGCGACTGATCGACCTGCCCGATCTCGATCCGCGCATCGAAGTCCGCGATCTCGCCTATGCGATCGTGCGCGTCGGCGAAGCTTTCGTCTGGAGCGACATCATCACCGGTGACCCGCCACAGTCCGGCAAGGCCGCCGCCATGGTCGAGTTACTCGTGTCCGCCGCATCCGGCAGACGCTGAACCAAGGAGTCGAATTGACTTACCAGACCATCGATTACAGCGTGGATGCGGCCGTCGCCACCATCACGCTGAATCGTCCCGAGGCACGCAACGGTTTCACCACCGAGATGGCCGACGAACTCGGCGCTGCCTTCACCGAAGCCGATCGCGACGACGATGTTCGTGCGGTGATCTTCGCCGCCGCGGGGCGCGACTTCTGCGTCGGCATGGATCTGACAGCGGGCGGATCCGATGAGGACGTCACCCACCCCGAATGGGTCGAATGGTCCACCCGGGTCGTGCGCCCGATGACCGACCTGAACAAACCCGTCATCGTCGCCATGCAGGGTGCCGCCATCGGCGTCGGCCTGTCCATGACCCTCGCCGCCGACTTCCGCCTTGCCGCAACCGATTCCCGCTTCGGTTTCGTGTTCGCCCGACGGGGCCTGTTCCCCGAGGGTGGTTCGCTCTGGTTCCTGCCCCGCATCGTCAGCCTGGCCAAAGCCAAGGAGTGGATGATCACGGGCCGCGTTTTCGACGCCGACGAAGCTCTCGCCGCGGGCCTGGTCACCAGCCTGCATGCCACCGAAGATCTCCTGCCCGCCGCCCGGGCGCTCGCCGCCGAACTGACCACCCAGGTGGCCCCCGTCTCCGTCGCCGCCATCCGCCGCGGCCTGGTCGCCATGTCCGGCGACAAGACCCCCGACGACGTCTTCACCCTCGATGCCCGCCTCATCTCCTACGCCTTCTCCAGCGCCGACCTGCGCGAAGGCATCATGTCCTTCCTCCAGAAGCGCCCACCCCACTTCACCGGCAAGGTAGCCACCGAACTCCCCCACCTCGACGACTGGCTGTCCTGACGCTCAGCCGTTCAGGATCAGGTCCGCGCATTTCTCGCCGATCATGATCGTGGGCGCGTTGGTGTTGCCACCTGTCACGCTCGGCATGATCGACGCGTCGGCGACGCGCAGTCCGTCGATTCCGCGTACTCGCAGCTGCGGATCCACCACCGCCCGTTCGTCGGCACCCATCCGGACCGACCCGACCGGGTGATAGACGGTGTGGATGCGATTCGGCAGTTCTTCGCGCATCGCCGCGTCACCGGTGAATTGCGCACCCGGAACGAGTTCGCCCTCGTTGTCGCCGGTTCCCGCCATGATCTCGCGGACCATGGCGATGCCTTCGAGCAGTACCTCGGTGTCCTTCGGCGCCGTCAGATAGGCCGGATCGATCAGCGGCGCGGCCGTCGGATCCGCCGATGCCAACCGGACGGTCCCCCGGCTCTCGGGGTAGATGAGTGCGGGGAAAACGCTTTGCCCCGGCCGTTTGGTGGCCGGGGCAAAGCGCTTGTCGGAGTCCTGATTCGGTGACGGATACACCCAGAAGAGGCTGAGTAGTTGCAGGTCGGGAATCTCGCGCGCATGCGAGGTGCGTACGAAGGCGACGGATTCGAAGGAGGAACCAGCCGCCCACGACGACCCCGGACGCACGCGTTCGGTCGCCAGTCCCCGCAGGAAGTACGGCGCCGTCGGCCTGCGCAATGCTGATTTCATCGTGAACGAGAGGGGGACGAAGAGGTGGTCGTGCAGGTTGTCGCCGACCGGCAGATCCGCGTTGACGGCGATGCCGTGCGCTGTCAGGTGCGCGGCCGGGCCGATCCCGGACAGTTGCAGCAGCTGAGGCGACCCGTACGTGCCAGCCGACACGACGACCTCGCGTGATGCACCGATCACCCGCTTGCCGCCGTCGACCAGGATCTCCACGCCCGTCGCGCGGGAGCCGTCGATGACTACCTTGGTCACCCTCGCCTTCGTGAGCACGGTGAGATCGGGCAGCGGATCCTGATGGAGGTAGCCCTCGGCGGTCGAATACCGGCGCCCTTTCGAGGCACTCTGTTGAAAGACCGCGACGCCTTCCTGGCTCTCGCCGTTGTAGTCGTCGAGCTTCGGCACACCCAGGCGCGTCGAGGTGGCGTCCATGAACGCGTGCGCCGCGTCGGTGAGGGTGTGCTGGCGAGTGACCTTGATCGGACCGCCGGACCCACGCCACTCGCTCGCGCCGTCCTCCCAGTCCTCCATCCGCTTGAAGTACGGCAGGACGTCCTCGTAAGACCATCCGTGACAGCCTTCGGCGGCCCAGTCGTCGAAGTTCTTCCTGTTGCCCCGCACGAAGAGCATCCCGTTGACCGAGCTCGATCCGCCGAGCACCCGACCGCGCGTCATCGGGATCTCGCGGTTGAGCGCGTTGCGCTGCGGTATCGACTTGTCGCCCCAATCGAACAGTTTCTTCAGCTGCGGCGTCGAGTGCATGACGTTGATCGCCCCCGGGATCTGGAACAACATCTTGGCCCAGCCCTTGTTGTCCACCCCACCGGCTTCGAGCAGCACCACGGATGCGCCACTTTCGGCGAGCCTGCGCGCGACCACACACCCCGCGCTGCCCGCGCCGACAACGATGTAGTCGGTCTCGGTCATGGTGTTCTCCATTCGGGAGTCGACCCACAACAACACCCGAACAGTAGCGTGCGCTACGTCACACCGAACTGTGCAATCCGTGGTCTGCCGGGCCGCAGATTGAGCCTCGGCGCATCGGGTATTGCCAGCCCAAAGCCGACCAGTCGGAGGGAACAGTGATGACGTCTTCGAATCAGCACCATGGCCCCGTAGAGAAGCGCTCCGAAGTGTCCGGTGGGGAGTTTCCCGACGACGCTCGCACAACCCGCAGTCACGCAGGCGAGGGCCTCGAGGACGGCTACAACTTCCCCGGCATCATCCTGTGCGCGATGGGAATCATCGCGCTGGGACTGTGTTTGACCGCGACCGGATACGGCTTCGCCGGCTGGGCCACGATCGCGGGCATCGCCGCGGTGATCTTGGCTGGAGGCGGCGTCGCGTGGCTGTTGCTCGAGCATCGGCGGATCAAGGCCAAGGAAGGTCTGGCGCTGACAGATCCTCGCGGGCATTGATCAGTCGGGTGGTTCCTATACCCGTCTTCGGCCGATCCATCGGAACGCGAATGCAACGCGGCCCGGTCCGATAGTTGTCTGAAGTCGGAAAACGAGGAAAACTGCGAGCGTGCCCACGGACGTGGAGTTCCAGAACATGCTGCGGGGAGTTTCGGTGCGCGTGACGGCACCGAGGGTCGCCGTGCTGAGTGTGGTTCATGAACATCCGCATGCCGACACCGATTCGATCATCCGTGCCGTGCGGTCCCGCCTGTCGGTGGTGTCGCACCAGGCCGTCTACGATTCGTTGCGCACTCTCACCGCCGCGGGCCTGCTCCGCTGCATCCAGCCTCGCGGCCTGCTGGCCCGTTACGAGACCCGGGTCGGCGACAACCACCATCACCTCATCTGCCGGGTGTGCGGGTTGATCGGCGATGTCGACTGTCAAGTCGGCGAAGCACCCTGCCTGACCGCTTCCGACGACCTAGGCTTCGCGATCGACGAAGCCGAAGTCATCTACTGGGGCCTGTGCCCTGATTGCGCGAATTGAACGCCCTCCGAACCCGACGCCACTCGCAGCCCGTTAGTCCGTCCAGGAAGGAATATCGTGACCTCCGATAGCCGCCCGCCTGCTCCTGACACCGACACGCACAGCACCAGTGAGAGCGAGAACCCGGCGATCCCCTCGCCCACTGCGAAGCCCGACCAGCGCCCTCGGACCAACAAGGACTGGTGGCCCGAACAGATCGACGTCTCGGTCCTGCACGCGCACTCGTCCAAGTCCAACCCGCTGGGCGAAAACTTCGACTACGCATCAGAATTCGCCGGGCTCGACGTCGACGCCCTCAAAGCCGATATCGCCGCGGTGTTGACCGATTCGCAGGACTGGTGGCCCGCCGATTACGGCAACTACGGTGGCCTGTTCATTCGGATGAGCTGGCACGCTGCGGGCACCTACCGGATCGCCGACGGTCGTGGCGGCGGCGGTCAAGGCGCGCAACGTTTCGCCCCGCTCAACAGCTGGCCCGACAACGCCAATCTCGACAAGGCTCGTCGCCTCCTGTGGCCGGTGAAACAGAAGTACGGCAACAAGATCTCCTGGGCCGACCTGCTCGTGTTCACCGGCAACGTCGCCCTCGAGTCGATGGGGTTCCAGACCTTCGGTTTCGGCTTCGGCCGGCCCGATATCTGGGAGCCGGAGGAAATGTTCTGGGGGCCGGAGGACACCTGGCTCGGCGACGAACGCTACAGCGGCGAGCGCCAGCTGTCGGGGCCGCTGGGCGCGGTCCAGATGGGTCTGATCTACGTGAACCCGGAAGGGCCGAACGGTAGGCCAGATCCGGTGGCCGCGGCACTCGACATCCGCGAAACCTTCGCTCGCATGGCGATGAACGACGAGGAGACCGCCGCCCTGATCGTCGGCGGTCACAGCTTCGGCAAGACCCACGGCGCGGGTGACGCCAGCCTGGTCGGCCCCGAGCCCGAAGCCGCCCCGATGCAGCAGCAGGGCCTCGGCTGGAAGAGCGGCTACGGCACGGGTAAGGGCAAGGACGCGATCACCAGCGGCTTGGAAGTCGTGTGGACCGCCACCCCGACGTCGTGGAGCAACGGCTTCCTGCAGAACCTCTACGGTTTCGACTGGGAGCTCACCAAGAGCCCCGCCGACGCGTGGCAGTGGAAGCCGAAAGACGGTGCGGGCGAAGGCCTCATCCCTGATCCATTCGGTGGTCCCGCCCGAACCCCGACGATGCTGACCACCGATCTGGCCCTGCGCGAGGACCCGATCTACGCCGAGATCACCCGCCGCTGGCTCGAGCACCCGGAAGAGCTGTCCGAGGCGTTCGCGAAAGCCTGGTACAAACTGCTGCATCGCGATATGGGTCCACTCAGTCGCTATCTCGGCCCCTGGGTGCCCGAGGCGCAGCTGTGGCAGGACCCGGTTCCCGCCGTCGATCACGCACTGATCGACGAGCAGAACATCGCCGCGCTGAAGAGCACTGTCCTCGAGTCCGGTCTGTCGATCGCGCAGCTGGTCAAGACGGCGTGGGCGTCGGCGGCGAGCTTCCGCAGCACCGATAAGCGCGGCGGCGCGAACGGCGCCCGGATCCGGCTCGAGCCCCAGCGCAACTGGGACGTCAACGAACCCGCCGAGCTGGCGAAAGTGCTGCCGGTCCTCGAGCAGATCCAACAGAATTTCAACGCCTCGGCCACCGGCGGCAAGAAGGTGTCGCTGGCCGACCTGATCATCCTGGCCGGTTCGGCGGCGATCGAGAAGGCAGCAAGCGACGCCGGTCATCAGGTCACCGTGCCGTTCTCCCCCGGGCGTACCGATGCCACCCAGGAGAACACCGATGTCGACACCTTCGATGTACTCGAACCTCGCGCCGACGGGTTCCGCAACTACGTACGCCCCGGCGAGAAGGCTCCGCTCGAGCGGCTGCTGCTCGACCGCGCGTACATGCTGGACCTGACCGCGCCGCAGCTGACCGTGCTGATCGGCGGCCTGCGCGCGCTCGGCGCCAATTACGGTGGCAGCGGACACGGCGTTTTCACCGACCGGGCGGGCGTGCTGTCGAACGACTTCTTCGTGAATCTGCTCGATCAGAGCACGGAGTGGCAGGTGTCGGAATCGTCGGAGAACGTCTACGACGGTGTCGACCGACGTTCCGGCGAGAAGCGGTGGACGGCCACGGCCAACGATCTCGTCTTCGGCTCGCACTCGGTACTGCGCGCGGTGGCCGAGGTGTACGCACAGAAGGACGCAGGCGCGAAGTTCGTGAACGATTTCGTCGACGCCTGGGTCAAGGTGGCCGACAACGACCGGTTCGACCTGCACTGACCTGTCCCGAGCCCCGGCCGATCCTCGGATCGGCCGGGGCTCGAGCTGTTCCCTCAGCTAACCCCCGCCAGGCGGGACCGTCAGGCAGAAGGGATGACCAGAAGGGTCGATGAGCACCCGCCACCGATCGGGTGATGGCTGAAAGTCGGCTTTGACCGCACCACATTCGATCGCCGCCGCCTCGGCGCTGTCGAGCTCGGTGACGAACAGTTCGAGATGCATCTGCTTGGGCACCTCGTTACCGGGCCAATCCGGCGGTACGTGGTCCGCCACTCGCTCGATCGTCAGCATCACCCCCTTGCTCCCCAGCACGACCACATCGTCTGATTCGTAGCGGATCTCGCAATCCAGCAGTGCTCGATAGAACTGTCCGAGAGCATGCGGATCCACGCTGTCTAGCGCAATCGCACCGAGTCTTGCTATCGCAGTCATTACTCCCCCGAAGTCGTGGCACCGGCACGCACCCGGACCGCTGATATCTACCATCGGTATCACAACTCGACGGCACGGACCGGTTCATGGGCTCCCCTGCGCGGCTCGGTCCGCGCGATGAGACGGAGCGGCGAAGGCATCGCGTAGCGACTGCGGGCCGACAACCTCGATGTCGGCGTCGAAACGCGCCAGTGCCGCGGCGAGTGCCGCCCAAGACACGTCGCGGCCGAATACATTCCGGCTCGAGCCGTACTGTGCCCCTCGATCGGTCAGCGCGGGTCGGCGGTGGGATGCGCGGCAAGGAGTGATTCCAGATGCGTGCGCGACCAGCCACACAGTTCGTGCACGGTCGCGAGTAGGTCGATTCCGGCCGCGGTGAGCGAATAGTCGACGCGGGGGTTGGCGGAGTGGTGGTCGTAGCGGGCGACAATTCCGTCGGCCTCCAACCCCCGCAGGGTCTGGGTGAGCATCTTGTAGCTGATGCCGTCGACCGACCCGATGCAATTCGGCGAAGCGCCGTTCGCGAGTTCCGAGCGCTTCGATGGCCCATCGGTTCGTCACCGACGTCGGCGGCGCGATCACCCGCGGACCGGTGGTCTCGGCGACAGGTCGGGTGGTGTACGCGCGCCACCCCGATGGTGCGCACGTCGAATACGTGGAGTGGGCGGCCGACATCCGATCGCACGTGCTCGGCTGACAGCGGCGGGTTCACCGGACAGCTACGTGGCGCTGTCGGTGGCCGCGTTGGCCAGGTCGATCTCGGGCATGTGCGTCTCGGCCCAGGCGCGCAGCGCGGCCAGCGGAATCTCCAGCGACAAGCCGAGTTCGGTGAGTTGGTAATGCACGCGCGGCGGTACGGTCGGCTCGACCCGGCGAGCGGCCAGGCCGTCACGGATGAGGCTGTGCAGTGTCACCGACAGCATCTTCTGCGACACTCCCGGCATCCGCCGCCGCAAGTCGGCGAACCGCACTTCCTGTGGCGCGGCGTCCGCGAGTACCTTGACCGCCATCGACGTCCATTTCGTCCCGATGCGGTCCAGTAGCTGACGCGTCGGGCACTGCGGATCGAAGACATCGCCGCGCTCTGGCCGGGTGGTCACCTCGACCTCACCACCTTTCGGGAAAGTGCCTTCTTGGCAGCCCAGCGACGGTTTCGTACCGTTTGCTGGTAACCAATCGTAACCAGGAGACCTCGATGCTCGATTCCCCGCCCGTAGGCGTCACTCTGCACAAGATCCCCACCAACGGCACCTACGCCAACGTGGCGACAGCGGGTTCCGGTCCGGCTGTCGTACTCCTGCACGGTTTCCCACACACCTGGCAACTGTGGCGCGAGATCATCGGCCCGCTGTCCACAGCCCATCGAGTCATCGCACCGGACCTGCGGGGGTTCGGTGACAGCAGTCGGGCGCCGAACGGCTACGACGCGGGCACGCTCGCCGCCGACATCGATGGAATCCTCGACGCGCTCGACGAACCGTCTGCCGCCGTCGTGGCCATCGACGCGGGCACCCCGGTCGCGTTCTTGCTCGCCATGCGACGTCCGGACCGGATCCGACGCCTGATCCTCATGGAATCGCTACTCGGTCGCCTTCCAGGCTGTGAGGAATTCCTGGCAGCGGGCCCACCGTGGTGGTTCGGCTTTCACGCCGTCCCCGGGCTCGCCGAAACCGTACTCACCGGCCACGAAGCCGAGTACATCGACTGGTTCCTCGACACGGGAACACGCGGAAACGGTGCACCACAACATCTTCGAGATGCCTTCGTCGACGCCTTTCGGCAACCGGAAGCCCTTCGCTGCGCCTTCGACTACTACCGCGCCCTCCCGATCAGCGCTCGTCAGATCGAAGATGCCGTCGCCACCGGCCCACTCACAGCGCCGACACTCGCCATCGGCGCGCACCCGGTCGGTGCCACTCTCGAGCGTCAGCTCCGCCCGATCACCGCCGATCTGACCGGCCACCTCATCCCCGACTGCGGCCACATAATCCCCCTGGACCGGCCGGCCGAGCTGCTCCGTCTCGCCGTGCCTTTCCTTGCCGCCGAAGGTGATTCGTGGTGACCTGCCCGACAGTCGGTGCCCGCGCGGCGGGACAGTTGGCTCGCCCCGGCCGCGAGGACACCGAGGGAAATCCCTGAGGCAAAGCTCCGGGTCGGGACCTGATGTGCCCGGCACGCCCCGACTAGACCATTGAAGTATGGAACCCGTTGGTAATCAGACTATTTCAGCAACCGTTCGACGACGTCGCGGGATCGCCGCACTGGCATCGGTCGTCACAGCAGTGGGCATGCTCGGAATCTCGGCGGGAGTCGCATCCGCGGCCGCACGGTCCGTGAGCGAGTGCCAGGCGGATCCTCAAACCTGAGCCCAGTCCGTAGACCTTCGAAACATGTGCACGCACAAGCTTTCTCAACAGCACCGCGTAACGTTGCACCCGGCGACAGCGGTCGATCAGGTTGGCTGTTGTCAGGAGGTTTCCGGTACGGACCCCGGCCTCGGGTTCGGTCTCTCCTCAGCACCGAGCAGCTCAGGAGATGGTCACGACTGTCCCCAGACGGGGACAGCGGGCACTTTTGTTCGTAAAGTTCATGATTGTGTCACCGAACTCGAATACCGCGGCTGTGGCCGGAGCTCTGTCCTTGCTCGCTATGAGGCTCGATCGCCTACTGCGCCTGCACCACGCCGACTCGCAGATCTCGTTGGTCCAGCGCTCGGCGCTCACCACACTCGTCCGCGACGGCGCGATGTCACCGGGTGCGCTCGCCACCAGAGAACGGGTGCGGCCGCCGTCGATGACGCGGACCGTCAACGCGTTGGCCGAGCTGGAGCTGATCATGCGCAGCCCCCATCCGTCCGACGGCAGGCAGGTCGTCGTCTCGGTCACGCGAGCTGGTCGGGCACTGGTGACCGATGAGGTCTCGGCCCGTGATTCCTGGCTCGCCGGGCAGTTGAGCAAGCTCTCCGACGAGCAGACTCTCCTGCTGAGGCAGGCTCTCGTGATCATCGGCCAAATCGGCGAGGCGGAAGCCGTGCCCGGGTGACGGACTGTAGCGAGCCCGCTCCCCCGGCACCGGGCAGCGCGCGTCAGCTCCTCGTGTCGAGAACCTCACGCAGCTTGTGCGCGAAGGCTTCTGGTTGGCCGGGGTAACCGAATTCATCGCCGGCGAAGCCGCCGTGGTGGCTCGGGAACACCGTCGCGTGCTGACCGAGAAGCTCGGCCAGCCGCACCGCGGTGCGGGCGGTGAAGGTGCCCGAGGATTCCTCGCCCACCGCGACCACGATCCGTGTCGGGGCAGCGGCGAGCGCGGCGAGGTCGGGGCGATAGCTGCTCACGGCCCAGGACACGTCCGAGAGCAGCGGGTCTTCGCGCGCGCCGTCGTCCTCGGTCGGCAGGCCGAACAGGGCGGGATCGGGATCGGGCTGGTCGAAGTAGTCCTCGGTGAACTCGCCCTGCCATGAAGTCATCGCGATGAAGCTCGCCATGCCCGCGCCGAAGCCCTTCGCCACGTAGGCATCTCGAAAACCGGCACGAGCGCGCTCGGCGGCCGCGGCGTCGGGAAGTACCGGGATCAGCGGTGGCTCGTGTGCTACCAGCGTCGTCACATCCGTGGGGTAGGCGGTCACGAGGGCGAGCGCCACTACCGCACCGCCACTGCTGGCGAACATCTCGACCGAGTCGACGCCGAGTTCGCTGATGATGTCGTGCACATCCTCGGCGTGCACCGCCGGCACGTTGTCGATCCGACCGTCGGTACGGGTGCTGCGACCCAGACCGCGCGGGTCGTAGGTGATCACCGTGCGATCGCCGAAGTACGACGTCAAGGTGGTGAAGCCACTGGCGTCCATCGGCAAGCCGATCATGAACAGCGGCGGTCGGCCGTCGGTAGTGGGCAGCGGCCCGTGTACGTCATAGGTGAGGATGCTCTCGGCCGTGGCGAGCGTCTGTGTCGTCATGCCAGTAATGACGTCGCCCGCGTCCGGAATTCATCGCAGGTGTCCGGGACCGACAAAGTCCCCCGCTCAGTTCCCGGCGAGGACCGCGGCATCGACATACCGTGGATCACGCGCGATCGCGGCGAAACTCGACTCACCGCCGACCGATTCCTCCACCTCCGCCAACCGGACGAGCAGATCGAAGTAGCTCGCCTCGGCTGTCCGTAGCTCCGCGATGGTCGCCGTGAGATCGATATCGGCGGCGAACCGCGCCCCGTTGACACCCACCAGCAGCGTCGCCAGCCACCCGTCCGAATCGGCCGCGAACATCGACCCGCTGGTCTCGGCCCAGAACAACACCGTGCTCGGCGCCACCTCGGAACTCAACCGCCCCGCCGCCGCGAGCATCACCAGCGCGGTATAGATGTTCGACTCACAGAACCCGAAGTGCATCAGATACGCCTCGAGCGCTCCCTCCCGATAGGTCAGTACATAGGTGAGCCCGCCGGTGTCCTCTCCGAAACAATCGGCGAAATACTCCCGTGGCGTCACCCCCGCCTCAGCCTGCCGCCAATCCGGCGACTTCCCGTCCCAGAACCACCGGTCATACATCGCGCCGTGATTCTCGATGGCCTCTTCCCCCGGCGCCGGTGTCTCCAGCCAATGGTCGAATGCCTCCCGCCGCATGGGAATTCGAGCGGCAACGACATACGTGTCCGACACAACCTGCTCCTCATCGACCTCGACGGCACCCATCGTCACGGGCCGTCCTCGCTGAAAACGACTACCGCCGAACGGTACGCGCGGTGTCGGACAACCGGCGATTGGTCACCCGCAGTTGCCGTGCGGTACTGGTGGCCAGTGCCCGCGTCTGAGCGGAATCGAGGCGGCCACACACGCGCTCCCAATGCACGGCGACCTGGTCGCCGACCGCCACCTCGGTCGCGAGGTGATCGTCCACCTCGGCGCGTTGCACTGCTGGAGCGGACAACCGCAGGAGCGGACCGTCCAGGACCAACCGCCGACACCGGACGGAAGCAGCGCCGCCTGCGCGGGCCACCACGGTCCCCCAGGTGATGCGGCAGCTGTCCAGGATGCGGATCGGGTGCTCGTCGGCGCCACGCCCCAGCAGCCGGGTCCACGGATACACACCGAAGACGTGGAATCCGTGGTTGGCGGCGGCTTCCTCGGCGAGGTCGGTGTTCAGATGCGACCAGTAGTGTCCGGCCATCGGCGCGATGATCGCGAGCAGTTCGGTGGTGAACGCGCCGGCGTCGAGGTCGGCGCCGATTCCGCCACCGAGCCAATAGGACTCGACGAGGCGCCGGTCGAGCGGATCGGCGATGCCGGTCAGTCGCGACATCGCCCGCAGGTAGGGCCAGGCTCCGGAGAACTGCGTGGCCAGCGCGCGGATCTCGGCGGCCGAGCCGTTGTGCAGCGCCCGCGCGTCAGCGGGACCGCAGTAGCCGAGCCGATTGGGCGCGTAGGCGTAGCGGGCGAACATCTCCGTCCCGTCGATGATCGCGCCTCCTGTCAGCAGATCCGTGGCAGTTGTTCTCCGGCGGGCAGATCCACCACCCGGGTGCCGCCGAGGGCGGTGCGAGCGACCACCATGCCTGGATGCTCCTCGACGCACACGCCGATGGCTTCGGCCCGAGAACCCAGCGGATGCGCCCGCATCGCCGCGAGCACCCGGTCGGCGTCCTCGGGGGCGACGAAGGCGACCAGCTTGCCCTCGTTGGCGACATACATCGGATCGAGCCCGAGCAACCCACACGCATCGCGGACCGCATCGGGCACGGGCAGCTTCCTTTCATCCAGTGCCACACCGACTTTCGCGACGCCGGCGATCTCGTTGAGCGTGGCCGCGACCCCACCGCGGGTCGGGTCACGCAGTACGTGCACATCGGCGCCGGTGGCCAGCATCGCGGCGACCAGACCGTTGAGCGGGGCGGTGTCGCTACAGACCGTGGTGCCGAATTCGAGACCTTCACGGCAGCTCATCACCGCGACGCCGTGCACCCCGATGTCACCGCTGACGAGGACGACGTCGCCGGGGCGGGCACGCTGCGGGCGGATGTCGATGCCGTCGTCGATGATGCCGATGCCCGCGGTGTTGATGAAGATGCCGTCGCCGTGGCCGGAGTCGACGACCTTGGTGTCGCCGGTGACCAGCTTGACCCCTGCCGCGAGGGCGGCGGTGCCGACGGCCTCGGCGACCCGGGCGATCTCGGCGAGTGCGGTGCCTTCTTCGAGGATGAACGCCGTGGACAGCACCATCGGCCGCGCGCCCGCCATGGACAGGTCGTTGACGGTGCCGTTGACGGCCAGGTCCCCGATCGACCCACCCGGGAAGGCCAGGGGTTTGACGACGAAGGAGTCGGTCGAGAAGGCCAACCGCACCCCACCGACGGCGAGCACCGCCGAATCGCCCATGCCCGCTTCGGCCGCGGAGCCGAACGCGGGCAGGAACAGGTGCTCGATCAGTTCGCCCGACATCGCTCCCCCGCCACCGTGGCCCATCACGATGGTCGGTGAGTCGCGCAGCGGCATCGGGCACACCCAGCTGTCCATGTCGACTCCGGCCGCCACGTTGTCCTCACGCATGAGCCACCTCCGAGGGCAGGTCGAGGCGCCGGTACAGGTAGTACGCCGCGCAGGCGCCTTCGGAGGAGACCATGGTGGCCCCCAACGGGTTTCGCGGTGTGCACTGCTTGCCGAAAGCGGCGCATTCGTGCGGCTTGATCAGTCCTTGCAGCACCTCGCCGGAGCGGCAGATCGAGGACTCCTCGGTGTGCAGGTCGGTGACCGCGAACCGGTGCTCGGCGTCGTAGGCGCGGTAGCGTTCCGAGAGACGCCAGCCGCTGTCGGGGATCACGCCGATGCCGCGCCAGGCACGATCGGTGACCTCGAAGACGTCGGTGAGCATCGTCTTCGCGGCGAGGTTTCCTTCGGCGCGGACCGCACGGGGATAGGCGTTCTCGAGCTGGTGTCTGCCGTCCTCGAGCTGAGTCACGGTGCGCCGGATACCTTCCAGGATGTCGAGCGGCTCGAAGCCGGTGACCACCATCGGCACTCCGTACTTGTCGGCCAGCGGCGGGTACTCCTCGGTGCCCATGACACTGCAGACGTGCCCGGCGGCCAGGAAACCCTGGACCCGGCACTTCGGCGATTCCATGATCGCGGCAATGGCAGGTGGGACGAGCACGTGGGAGACCAACAGCGAGAAGTTCTCGATGCCCAGCTTTTTGGCCTGATAGACAGTCATCGCGTTGGCCGGTGCGGTGGTCTCGAAGCCGATGCCGAAGAACACCACCTGCCGATCGGGGTTCTGTCTGGCGATCGTGAGCGCGTCCAGTGGTGAGTACACCACTCGCACATCACCGCCTTCGCTCTTGACCCGGAACAGGTCGCGCTCGCTACCCGGTACCCGGAGCATGTCGCCGAAGGAGCAGAAGATCACCCCGGGCTGCGCGGCGATCTCGAGCGCCTTGTCGATCACCTCGAGCGGGGTGACGCACACGGGGCAGCCGGGGCCGTGGATCATCTCGATCTCGTCGGGCAGCAGTTGGTCGATGCCGTGGCGGATGATCGAATGGGTCTGTCCGCCGCAGACTTCCATGATGGCCCACCGCTGGGAGGTGGTCGCGCGGATCTGGTCGAGCAGCTTCTTCGCCAGGTCGGGGTCGCTGAATTCGTCGAGATACTTCATGACGTCACCTCCGTGTCGTCGCCGGCGCCGGAGTCGGTCGCTGCCGGTTCTGCCGTGGGATCGGGGAGCCCGGATTGTTTGGCGGCGAGGGCGAACCCGTCGCCGAACTCCTCGTTGAGCACACCGAGGTGCTCGAATTCGGCCAGTGTGCGCAACGCCGATTCCTCGTCGAGGCGCTGGATGGCGAAGCCGACGTGGACCACGACGTAGTCGCCGATCGCCGCGTCCGGAATGTATTCCAGGCACACCTCTTTGTGCACGCCGCCGAAGTCGACGACCGACATCATGGTGCCGTCGCGTTCGTGCAGGCTGAGCACCTTTCCCGGGACTGCCAGGCACATTGCTGCTCTCCTTTCGCTCAACCCGCACCGGCGGCGAGTAGTTGTCCGAACGCGAGACCACCGTCGTTGGGCGGCAGTCGGCGATGGGTGATGACGTGGAATCCGTTGTCGCGCAGCGTGGTGCGTGCTGCCGAGAGCAGCAACGCGTTCTGGAACACCCCACCCGAGAGCGCGACGGTCGTCGGGCGCGGTGCGAAATCCAGAGCCAGGTCCAGGACCAGCGCCGCCACGGCGTGATGGAAGCGCGCGGCGATCACGGCGGCCGGAACGCCGTGATCGGCATCGGTGACCACTGCCGCCACGACCGGGGCCGGGTCGATCACCGCCGGGTCGGCGGTGTGGTCGAGGCCGAACCGGTAGGTGCGCGAGCCGGGGTCGGCGGCGCGCGCGAGGGCCTCGAGTTCGATCGCGGCCTGGGCTTCGTAGTCGACGGTGTGGCGGACCCCGGCCAGCGAGGACACGGCGTCGAAGAGCCGTCCCATGCTCGACGTCGGGGTGCACCCGAAGCCGGAGCCGAATTGGTGCGCCAGCACCGCTCGTTCGTCGGCGGGGCAGGCGGCGACCGAGGCGATCGTGTCCGACCAGTCCAGTCCCGCCGACCACAGGTGCGCCAGCGCCATCCGGTAGGGCCGGTGCACACTGACGTCCCCACCCGCGAGCGGCACGTACTTCAGGTGCGCGAGCCGCCGGTAGCCCTTGTAGCCGACGGCCAGGACTTCTCCGCCCCAGATGGCGCCGTCGGGTCCGAATCCGGTGCCGTCGAACGCGATCCCGGTGACAGTGTCCGAGGCGCCGAGTCCGTGTTCGCCCATGACCGCGGCGATGTGGGCGTGATGATGCTGCACAGTGTGCACCGGACGGCCTGCGGCGTGGGTGCGCGCCCAGGTGGTGGAACGGTAGCGCGGGTGCGCGTCGGCGACGAGCTGGGTGGGTCGGACCCCGGTCAGTTCCGCGAGGTGCTCGGCGGCGGAGTCGAAGGCGCGCAGGGTGGCCAGGTCGTCCATGTCGCCGATGTGCTGGCTGAGCCAGGCATAGCGGCCCTCGCCGACCGCGCAGGTGTTCTTCATGTCCGCGCCGACAGCGAGCATCGGCGGTACCGGGACGGGCAGGGTCAGCGGGAGGGGTGCGTAGCCGCGCGAGCGGCGCAGGGGTAGTTCGATGCCGTCGACGACACGCACCACCGAGTCGTCGCAGGGGGTGAGGATGCGGCGGTCGTGCGACAGCCAGCCGTCGGCGATTTCGGCGAGCCGGGTGCGGGCATCGGAGTCGTCGAAGCAGATCGGTTCGCCGCCGAGATTGCCGGAGGTCATCACGAGCACCCGCGGGCCGGGCCGGTCGCCCGGCAAGCCGAACAGCAGCAGGTGCAGCGGTGTATAGGCGAGCATGACGCCCAGGTCGGGGTTGCGGGGCGCGACCGAAGCGGCCAGTTCGACGGTCTCGCGATCGAGCACGTCGTGCGAGTCTGCGTCGGATGCCGCCCCGGCGGGGATGCGGACAGGGGCCCTGCCGGCGAGCAGGACGATCGGGCGCTGGGGGCCCGTGAGTAGCACCGCGGCGGTGTCGTCGACCTCCGCGATCGTGCGTGCGGTGCCGAGGTCGGGAACCATGACGGCGAAAGGCTTGTCGCCTCGCCGCTTTCGGCCCCGCAAGGTGGCCACGGCGCGCTCGTTGGTGGCATCGCAGGCGAGGTGGTAGCCGCCGACGCCCTTGACCGCGAGAATCCCGCCCTCGCGCAACACGTTTCGCGCCGAGTCCAGTGGCCCCTCGGCGAGTGGGGCGGAAGGGCCGAGGTAGGACAGGCGGGGGCCGCAGTCCGGGCAGGCGATGGGTTGGGCGTGGAAGCGGCGGTCGGCGGGGTCGGTGTATTCGGCGGCGCAGCGGTCGCACATCGGGAAGTCGGCCATCGACGTGCGGGACCGGTCGTAGGGCAGTTCGGCGATGATGGTGAACCGGGGGCCGCAGTTGGTGCAGTTGATGAAGGGGTGGCGGTAGCGGCGGTCGGTGGGATCGGCGAGTTCGGTGGCGCAGTCGGCGCAGATCGCGACATCGGGTGAGGCCAGGGTGCGGCCGCCGCCGTCGCGGGTGGTGTCGGCGATGCGAAATCCGGTGCCGCCGTGCAGCGCGACGGGGGTCTGCTCGACCGATTCGACGACGGCCAGCGGCGGTGGGTGCTCGCGCAGGCGTCGCGCGAACTCGTCCAGATCGGCAGGGGCGCCTTCGATTTCGATTATCACGCCAGAGCTGTCGTTGGCCACCGACCCGGACAGGGACAGCTCGGCGGCGGTGGTGTAGACGAAGGGCCGGAAGCCGACGCCCTGAACCACGCCGCGGACCACGAGGCGGCGGCGTTGCCGGCCGGCGGTCATAGCTGTTCACCTCGTCCGAGCAGGTTCAGCCCGGCCAGCGCGGTGGCCGCCCCGGCTTCGTCGGTCTTCTCCACGGCCAGGCCCATGTGGATGATCACCCAGTCGCCGGGACGGACCGGATCCTGCTCCAGCAGGCCGATGTTCACCTTCCGGTCCTCGCCGGAGACCGTCACCAGGGCGAGTTGACCGTGGTAGCCGTCGAGGATCTCCACGACCTGTCCGGGGATGCCGAGGCACATGGTTCACCCCTCCGATCGGTTCGACGGCGCGACAGGCCCGTGCGAGTCGGTGACCGGCTCAGGCGGGTCCGCGATCGACTCGTGCGGATCGGCGACCAGTCGCGCGAGGACCGCTATCACCGCCTCGACAGCAGGATCGACCGCGGCACCTACCGGATCGGACAGGCCGATGCCCTCCTCCACCGAGTCGACCTGGCAGCCGACGACGACGGTCGGTGGCAGGGTTCCGCCCAGCGCGCGGACGCTCGCGAACACCGCGTCGGGGTTCATGGCGTGCGCGTCGAGCTGCGCCGCGCCCGCTGGGTCGGGTTCGGCGTGGAAGACCGCGAGGGTGCCGGGCGCGCCGCGGTCGGGGACGGCGTCGACGAGTACCAGCGCGTCCCACGGATCGAGCAGGTCGTAGGCCAGGTGCATGCCGCGGATGCCGTAGTCGACCACGCGCACGGTCTCGCCGTGCGGCGGTAGTCGCCGCACCACTTCGGGCCCGAAGCCGTCGTCGCCGAGGAAGATGTTGCCGATCCCCGCAACGAGCACCCGCGCCGTCATGTCACATCCGGCGCATCTTCAGGTAGCGCTGGACATCCGGTATCGAACGCACGCCGAGCACCGCGGCGGCGGCTGCCGCCACGGCGGCGAGCGCCACCGCGATCATTCCTATCGTGGCCATGATTGACCTCTTCTCTCATTCTCGTTGGCTGTCGAGTGGTTCGATCTCCTCCGGGGCGAAATACAGGTACCGGCCATACCATTCGTGCAGTTCGGCAGCGGGGTCGTCCTCGATGACCACGCCGACGTGGGATTGCCCGTCGACATCGGCGTGCACCGAGACGACCTTGGCGGTGCGGCCGTCGTAGAACAGATCGTGGGCATCGGCGCGCCGAGACGGATGCAGGCGCACCCTGCTGCCGTTGCGGACCCGGATCGCGCCGACCATGATCGCGTCGGTATCGGGGCGAACAGCGTTGTCGGCCAACGGGTCCCACCAGTCGACGCCGTCGGGCACCTCGGGGATCAGCGCGGCCTGCTCGGCGTGCGGATTCCGCAGGACACCGTGCAGCTGCTGCAATGCCTCCGGTGTCATCGCGTCGCAACGGTCGATGATCTGCGCCGCCCGCTCGTCGGTCGCGCGAGCCTGGGCCTTCTCGTCGTCGGTCATGGTCATGACGCGCAGGGTGAGGATCTCGTCGATCTCGGTGGAGTCGAACAGCGGCCCCTCGCTCTGCTCGGCGATCTCGGGGTGGTCGTAGAGGATGATGGGCGAGATCAGCACGATGCTGTGGTCGCCGGGTGGCCCGGCCAGCACCGGGAAACACCGGTGCTGGGCGCATCGGGCGACGGCCGCTTCAGCGTCGGGTGGCGGTTCGAGCAGGGAAACCCATTGGCCGCCTTGGGTTTCGGCGATGATATGCGCGCCGATCAGGGAGCGGGCGATGGCGTCGTACTGGTCGGTCGCGGGGGTGCCGGTATTGCGAAGGGTGAGGTTCAGACGCAGACAGCGCTCGTCACGGTCCACGGTCAGCTGGACTTCCGCATCGAGGTGGGCGCGGTGTCGGACCAGTCGTCCGGCCGGTGCGCCGTCGGGGCCGGGGATCGTCTCATAGTCGGTGCCGGCCGGAATCGTCAGCCGCGCGGTCGAATCGGTCAGCGGCAGCGGACCGATCGACTGCTCGCGCTCGACCGCCTCGTCCCAGCTGATCCACGATCGGCCGTCGGCGACGAGCTCGGCGACCGGTGTGTTCCCGGCGTCCTCGACGGTCCGACGCTGCAGCTGCAGGAACCGCACGGTCAGCGTGACCGAGGCAGACTCGTCCGCGTCGAGCAGACATTGGGCCGACAGTTCCGGGTCCTCGCCGAGTCCGGCCGCTGCCGCCCCGGTGGGGCCGAGGACACCGAACTGCCAGCGCGACTGGTTCTTTCGCGAGTTGGCCCGGTACGGGTACAGCAGGTAGCCCTCGTAGAGCACCGCGTCGGCGACCGCCCGTGCCCTGGCCTGCGATCTGGTCAGCTCGATGCTCATGGGTCCTCCTCGGCAGTGTCGAGCAGGCTCAGTACCGCGTCGTCGAAACCGAGCATCCCGTGGCTGGATTTGTACGCGGCGAGCGCGTCGAGGGTCTCGCGCCGCAACCGCACCCAGCCCGAGTTCGGGAAGCTCGTGGCCATCAGGTCGTCCCAGACCGAGACCGGCATCTCGAACTTGTCCTCGCGGTCCCACGGAATCTGCTGCACCGCGAAACCGGTGGAGCCCCGGATGAAGACAGTGCCGCTGAACAGGAAGATCAGCGGCACTGTCCCCTCGCGTAGGGCGTGCAGGTATTTGGAGCCGCTCACCTCGAAGTCGTAGGTACACGGCATCGGCAGGTCCACTTGGGCGCCGCCGTGGAAGCCGGGAACCATGGTGGCGCAGTGCATCCAGAGGAAGGAGCGCTGGGTGTCGCGCCAGCGTTCGCGTGGGCCGAACAGGTCGACCAGGCCCGCGCTCTCCGCGTCGGTGTAGCCGCGGCGGTGCGGTTCTATCCGCACCTGCGCGCGCAGGGCGATGGCGTGCACCGGTTCCTCACCGAGTACCGCGATGCCGATCCGGGCCGACAACGTCGGTGTCGCGGCGTAGGGCTCCGGCGCGATGTCGAGCACCGCGAAGGTCGTCGAGTAGGCCGGGCACATCACACACCACCCGGTCGCGCACGCGCCGAGACCGCGGCGAAGAACTCGTCGAGATAGCGGTGCACATCCTGACCGCCGTCGAATCCGCGCCACAGCATCCGCATCCGGCCGACGAATTCGTAGCAGGTGTCGATGGGCAGCAGCAGGCAGGCCGCCTCGACGGTGCCCCGCTCGGGGACCCGGATCATCAGCGCCTCCACGTCGGGAACCGCGACAGCGATCTCCGGGTGCCGCTCGAGCACCGTGCGCCACTGGTCGAGGGGCAGTTCGGATTCGGTGGCGCCGGCCGGTCCCGGATAGAACGCGACGGTGCGGCCCAGCGCCGAGTTGTCGAAGAAGAACGCCAGGCCCACCGGGATCTCGAGCGCGTCCCATTCGCCGTGGCCGATGGTGAAGTCAGGGAAGCGCAGGTACCGGTCGGGCACGGCGCGGTATCGCAGGACCGCGTTCTGGTCTGTGAACAGCAGATAGCAGCCCCGGCACACGCACAATAGTTGGCGCCCTTCGACATTCACCACATGCTGATGCTCTTCGGCGATGGCCTCGGCGCACATCTCACATCGCTCGCCCGCCGGGACGGCGGGTTTGCGGTCGACGGTGAGGCGCCGCAGCACCCCCAGCCCAGAACTCACCCGGCCACCCCCACCGGCACGGCCACCGAGAGCTCCCCCGCACGCACCAGCACCGGCAGTGGTTCCAGATGTCCTTCGCCGTCGACTCTGGCACCGGCATGGACGGCGTCGTAGTGCGCCCGGCAGGTCGGGCAGCGCAACACGGCGTCACCGACCGGGAAACCCATCCGGCGATGCAAAACCGCGCCGGCGAGCGAGTTGTCGCAGGCGGGGCAGTGATCGCGGTAGACGAACAGATCGTCACCGACCCGGCAGGCGAGCACGGTCTGCCCGCCGATGACGAAGCCACCGACCTCGCCCGCACCGAGTTCTCCCAGTTCCGGGACCGCGATCCAGCTCCCGTGCTGCGACTCGACCGGGTGGGCGTCGGCGTGTACCCGAGCGAACAACGAATCGGCGGAGATCAATGAATCCGTCGATTCCGGTTGCGCGGCAGCCACTTCGATCGACTCGATCTCCGGCGCGGCGGCGCGCACCGCGTCCTCCACCGCCAGTTCCAGGGTCACCGACGAGGAGGGACAGGTGCGACAACTGCCCGACAGTTCGAGGCGCACGACACCGTCGGCCACGCCGAGCAGTTCCACGTCACCACCGTGGGACCCCAGGTAGGGGCGCACGCTGTCGAGTGCCGCGCGGACCCGGGTGTGCACGTCGTGCGGATGCAGGCCGTGTACCAGCAGCAGACTCGCGATCAGATCGTCGGCGACGAGTCGCTCACGGATGCCACCATCGACCAGTTCCAGGACCCGCGCCAGCCCGGCACCGTAGAGGTCGGCGACCTCTCGCACCAGTTGCTCGGCACGCTCGCGAGCGACGACGCCACCCGCCGAACTCGCGTTCAGCAGGGTCTCGATCCGGTCGCCTGCGCCGCGCCACCGGTCCGGGTCGAACGCCGCCTCGTCGTGCTCCCCCGGACGATCCGGCATCACCGTTACTCCCCGGTGAGTGTCTGGGTCGGCGAGTGGAGTTTGTCCAGGGACTTGCCGTTGCCGAGATACATGTGCACACCGCACGGCAGGCAGGGATCGAAGCTGCGCACAGTACGCATGATGTCGATGCCCTTGAAGTGCTCGCGGTCGTTCTCCTCGAAGATCGGCTGGCCCTGCACCGCGTCCTCGTAGGGTCCCGGCGTGCCGAAACTGTCGCGGGGGTTGGCATTCCACGGCGTCGGCGGATACGGGTGGTAGTTCGCGATCTTGCCGTCCCTGATCACCATGTGGTGGGACAGGACCCCGCGCACCGCCTCGGTGAACCCGCAGCCGATGCCCTCGTCGGGTACCTCGAAGTGCTCCCACGTCTTGGTCCGTCCCGCCCGGATCTCCACGAGCGCCTGCTCCGCGAAGTGCAACGCGCTGGCCGCGGCGTAAGCCTGGAAGTAGGTGCGGGCGCGGTTGCGTTCGATGGTGTTGCTGCCGAACGCGGGAATCTGCCATTCGAAGCTGACCGGGCCCTTCAACGCGGTCTTGGGCAGGTTGATCTGCACGCTGTGCCCGGTCGACTTCACGTAGCCGATGTCGACGAGCCCGGCCAGCGCCGTCGACCACAGCCGCGCCAGCGGCCCACCGCCGGTGTCGAGGGCCAGATGGTCGGTGCCGTCGAACCAGCGCGGCGACATCACCCAGCTGTACTTGTCGTCCATATCGCGCTTCTGCGGCTTGGGGTTGGTGTGCTGGTTCCAGGGGTGACGGCGGTCGACCGGATTACCGAGCGGGTCGGTCTTCACGAACATCTCCTGGTCGGTCCAGTCGTCGTAATACGAACTGCCCAACAGGATTCGGATGCCGAGATTGATGTCGACCAGGGACGTGGTGACCAGTTTTCCGTCGACGACCACGCCGGGGGTGACGAACATCCGCCGACCCCACTCCTCCATGTCCTTGTACTCGAAATTGCACACCTCGGGGTCTTGGAAGGAGCCCCAGCAACCCAGCAGGGTGCGCCGCAGTCCGACCTGTTCGTAGCCCGGCAGCGCCTCGTAGAAGAAGTCGAAGAGATCGTCGTGCATCGGAACGACCTTCTTCATGAATTCGACGTAGCGCATCAGGCGCGTCATGTAGTCGGTCATCAGCTGGATGGTCGCGACGGTTCCCACACCGCCGGGATACAGCGTCGACGGGTGCACATGTCGGCCCTCCATCAGGCAGAACATCTCACGGGTGTAGCGGCTGACCTGCAGCGCTTCCCGGTAGAACTCACCGGTGAACGGATTGAGCGCGCGCATGATGTCGGCGATGGAGCGATAACCGTGCTCGGCCGAATGCGGTGCGGTGGTCTTCTCCGCCTGGGCCAGGACGCCGGGGTTGGTCTCGGCGACCATCTTCTCGCAGAAATCCACGCCGACCAGATTCTCCTGGAAGATGTTGTGGTCGAACATGTATTCCGCGGCCTCACCGAGATTGACGATCCACTCGCCCAGGTGCGGCGGTTTCACCCCGTAGGCCATGTTCTGGGCATAGCAGGAGCAGGTGGCGTGATTGTCGCCGCAGATCCCGCAAATGCGACTGGTGATGAAATGCGCGTCGCGGGGGTCCTTGCCCCGCATGAAGATCGAGTAGCCGCGGAAGATGGACGACGTGCTGTGACACTCGACCACTTCACGGTTCTCGAAATCGATCTTGGTATAGATTCCCAGGCTGCCGACGATGCGGGTGATCGGGTCCCAGGCCATTTCGACCAGGCTGTCGGGATCGATCCGCTTGTGTGACGGCTCGGGGATGATGGCAGTCATTCCAATCGCCTCCTACCAGGTGCGGGTGGCGCCGGATTCCAGCTTCTCGCCCTTGTGCCGCCATCGCGGCTCCTTGTCCACCGTGCGTCCGGTGATGTGGCGCAGACTGCGGATCACCGACCCGTACAGCCCTGATGCCGTCGAGGAGATCTTGCCGCCGGGCGGCTCGTCCATGAACGGCATGAATTTGTCCGGGAATCCCGGCATGGTGCAGCCGATGCAGATGCCGCCCACGTTCGGGCAGCCACCGACGCCGTTGATCCAGCCCCGCTTGGGGACGTTGCATTTGACCACCGGGCCCCAACACCCCAGTTTCACAATGCATTTCGGGGAGCCGTACTCGTCGGCGAAATCGCCTTCCTCGTAATAGCCCGCCCGATCACAGCCTTCGTGGACGGTGGCGCCGAACAGCCATTTCGGGCGCAGCGCCTCGTCGAGGGGAATCATCGGGGCCTGTCCGGTGGCCATGTAGAGCAGGTAGGTCAGCGTTTCGGACATGTTGTCCGGATGGGCCGGACAACCGGGCACGCACACGATCGGGATTCCGGCCTTGGATTTCCAGTCCCAGCCGAGGTAGTCCGGCACACCCATCGCGCCGGTGGGGTTACCCGCCATGGCGTGGATGCCGCCGTAGGTGGCACAGGTGCCGACCGCGACCACCGCGGTGGCCTTCGGGGCCAGCCGATCGAGCCATTCACTGGTCGTCATCGGCTGTCCGGTGGCGGGATCGTTGCCGAAACCGCACCAGTAGCCCTCCTCGTGGAGCTGTTCGTTCGGGATGGAACCTTCCACCACGAGCACGAAAGGTTCGAGTTCACCACGGTCGGCTTTGAAGAACCATTCGAGGAAATCGTCGGCGCCGCCGGTGGGACCGCATTCGAAGTCGATCAACGGCCAGTGGACCGAGATCTGCGGGAGGCCGGGAAGAGCGCCGAGCGCGATCTCCTCGATACTGGGCTGCGTCGCGGCGGTCAGCGCGACCGAATCACCGTCACAACTGAGGCCCGCGTTGATCCACAGCACATGGATCAGGGCCTGTTCTGCTTTGATTGCTTCCTGGGTAGGCATGGGCTGTGCCACTTTCTGAAGCGAGATCGCAGGCTCGCGAGAACCTACGCTGTGATCCTGATCACGTCAGTCTATGTCGCCGGTGAGTGATCCTCAATAGTTGCCGATCGCTGCCGACGGAGCCAGTCGTACCATCGCGCCATGCCGGAACCGCTGGTCACCGACAGGGGCAGGATCTGCGCATGCGGGTTGATCCTCGCCGCGTATTCCCGGCATTTGTCCAGGTCGAAGTCGACATAGGGCAGCAGGTCGATCTTGTTGACGAGGACCAGAGAGGCCGCGGCGAACATGTGCGGATACTTCAGCGGCTTGTCGGTGCCCTCGGTCACCGAGATAACCACAACTTTGCCGCGTTCACCGAGGTCGAACAATGCCGGGCACACCAGGTTGCCGACGTTCTCGACGAACAGCAGCGTGCCGGGTGCGGGATCGAGTGACTCCAGCGCGCGGTAGGTCATCTCGGCGTCGAGATGACAGCCCGCGCCGGTATTGATCTGCACGACCCGACAGCCCGTCGCCCCGATCCGCTCGGCATCGAGCAGGGTTGCCTGATCGCCCTCGATCACCGCGATCGGCACCTCGGTGAACTCGCGGATCGTGCGTTCGAGCAACGTGGTCTTGCCCGCGCCGGGCGAGCTGGTCATGTTCAGCGCCAGAATGTCGCGGGCGGCGAGCCATTCGCGGTTGCGCTGGGCCAACAGGTCATTTTTGGCCAGGACTTTCTGCTCGAGGGTGATGGTCTCGGTCACCGGCAGGTGCACGTGATCGCCGCCGTGACCATGGCTGTGGCCGTGCGGTTCGTGTTCGTGTTCGTGTTCGTGTTCGTGTTCGTGTTCGTGTTCGTGTTCGTGTTCGTGCGGGAGGGTGATCACCGCGGCGTCGTCGTCGCCACATCCACAGGTTGCGCACATTCTCGGCTCACTTCCATCGAGCGGATTCGGAGTTCGTGCCCGGCTCTGATCTCGACATCGGCGCTGCCGCACTCGCACAGTGCGATCGGCTCGAGCACGGTGAACTCCGCGCCACAGCTTCGGCAGCCCGCCCGGCCGGGTACCACGTCGATCTCGAGGCGCGCGCCCTCGGCCAGGGTGTCCTCGGCAGCGAGTTCGAAGCAGAACTGCATCGCCTCCGGAACGACCGCGCACAGCACGCCCACCTCCAGGAGCACGCTGTGCACCTGTGCACCCGCCGCGTGTTCGCACACGGCGTCGATGACACTCTGGGTGATCGCCATTTCGTGCATCGCAGTCTCGGCTCGTCGAGGGTGAACCCATCGCTCAGGTTACTCCTGAGCAACCCACCTACGCGATGGTCGGCACATGCTCAGCTGAGCCGGTGTGCGGCGAGCAGCGCGGCATCGCCGAGGATGTCGGCGGTGGGGCCGTCGGCGACGACTTCGCCGGCGTCGAGGATGACGGCTCGCTCGCAGATCCGTTGCGCGTAGGGCAGGTCGTGGGTCACCACGAGCATGGTGGTCGGCAGCGACAACAGGATCCCGGCGAGTTCGCGGCGGGCCACC
The DNA here is from genome assembly GCF_001613085.1 of Nocardia salmonicida NBRC 13393. Taxonomy (GTDB): domain Bacteria; phylum Actinomycetota; class Actinomycetes; order Mycobacteriales; family Mycobacteriaceae; genus Nocardia; species Nocardia salmonicida. The sequence continues at coordinate 182,051 of NZ_BDBR01000002.1, read as the reverse complement.
GGATCGAGGTTGGCGGCGGGCTCGTCGAGGACGAGGACCTCCGGTCGACACGACAGCACCGTGGCCAGCGCGGCCCGGCGGCGTTCCCCGAGCGACAGGTGCGCCGGTGAACGCCCGGCCCGATCCGTCATCCCCACCCCGTCCAGCGCCTCCCGTACGTATTCGGCCAGGGCGTCGCCGCGGACACCGAAGTTGGCGGGCCCGAACGCGACGTCCTGTTCCACGGTCGGCATGAACAGTTGGTCGTCGGGGTCCTGGAACACCACCCCGACCCGTTGCCGAATGGCGCGAACACTGTTGCGGTCCAGCCGCATCCCGCCGATGTGCACCTCCCCCGAGGTTGCGGTGAGTACCCCGTTCAGATGCAGCATCAGGGTGGATTTGCCCGCGCCGTTGGGCCCGAGAACGGCCACCCGCTCCCCTGGCGCGATCTCCAGGTTCACCCCGTTCAGCGCGCCGGTCCCGTCGGGATAGGCGAACGCCAGGTCGACCACACGCACCGCCGGTGCCGTCGGTTCGGTCACCGCACCATCCAAGCACCCGCGCAGACCGCGATCGCGGCGGCTGCGGGCAGGCAGCCGAGCAGCCATTGCCTGCGGGTGGCAGGCGGGGTGCCGACATCGGGCACGGTGCCGTCGAATCCGCGTGACAGCATGGCCAGATGAACTCGTTCGCCGCGTTCGTAGGATCGCAGGAACAGGGTGCCCGCGCCGCGTGCGGTCGCACCGGCTTGGCGCAGTGTGCGTGGGTCGTCGCCGCGTGAGATCCGTGCCAGCCGCATCCGCGCCGCCTCGTCGACCAGCACGTCGACATAGCGCAGCATCAGGACGACGATCATCACGATCGTGCCGGGAACGCGCAGTCGCGTCAGTCCTTCGGGCAAGGCACGCACGCTCGTCGTCGCGGCCAAGGTCAGTGAGATGCCCACGCCGATAGTGCCTTTCGCGATAATGCCCCACGCAGCGTAGAGGCCGGTCACCGACAGCGACAGCCCGAAAACCTCGGTGCGGGGTTGCCCGGCGGCGAAGGGCAGCAGGATCGCCAACACGACGAACGGCAACTCGATCAGCAGACGCGGCGCGATCCAGCGCAGCCCGATTCCCCACCACCGCCACAGCGCGACCAAGCCCAAAGCATAACAGCCGAACGGCCACAACAACTCCCGTGGTGTCGCCACGACCGCGAACACCGTAACCACCGCGCAGACGATCTTCACCTCGGTCGGCGCCCGATGCGCCGGTGAATTCCCCGCCAGATACAGCCGGTGGACCGAGGCGCTCACTACTCCCGCTCCGTATCCGACCGCGCCGCGACATCACCCGCGCGGGCCGCCGGGCGCGATCCGTTTCGGCCGATCCGGATGGTGCGGGCCACCGCGAACAGCACAGCGAAGGCGGCTCCGACACCGACGACGCCTGCCGGACCGGCCAGATCGCTGTTGCCGTCGATCGCGTAGTCCGCCAGCGGAGAACCGACGAACCGGTGTTCCTCGGCGCTCTGCGCGATGCACTCACCGTGCAGCTCCTCGGCCCCGTTCACCTCGACCGTGGAGCACCCGCGTCGGGTGGTGGCGTCGAGCCCGTCGGGCTGTGAACTCGCGGCATAGGACAGCACCCCGGCAACGAGCACCGACGTCGCGGCGAACACCCACAGAAAACCGGTGAACGACAACCGCACGCGAGCGGGAGACGCTTTCGCGGACACCGGTCCGGCGGCACGCAGCACATAGACCAGATCGGGTCGTACGCTCACCACCGCCACCACGGTGATCGCCGTGATGATGCCTTCGCCGACCCCGATCAACGCGTGGGTGAGGAACATGAACCCCGCGACCGCCCCGACCGTGGAGCCCGCAGCCCCGCCGATTGCGTATTCGACGACAAAACCCATTGCGGCACACAGTGTTCCGATGAAAGCGGCGACGAACGCCACGACACCCATCCCGGTGTCGCTACGCCGGTGCAGCAGCGCTGTCCCGGCCCGAGCGACGAGATATCCCACGCCGACGCCGATCAGGGCCATGTTCGTGATGTTGGTGCCGAGTGCGGTCAGCCCGCCGTCGGCGAACAGCAGCGCCTGCACGACCAGCACCACCGCCACGCACAATGCCCCGAGAGCGGGCCCGACCAGAATCGCGGCCAGCGCCCCACCCAGCAGGTGCCCACTCACACCGGGCAGGATCGGGAAGTTCACCATCTGGACCGCGAAGATGAACGCGGCCACCAGCCCGGCCATCGGCGCGGCACGCTCATCGAGTTCAGCTCGTGCTCGCCAGCCCGCGAGCCCGAGTCCCACCGCCGCGATCCCCGCGAAGATCAGCGACGTCGGCGCATCGACGATCCCGTCGCTCATATGCATTGCTACGGTGCTGCCGTTCACCTGTCAGAACACTACGCCCTTTATCTGTCCAAGTGAACAGATGAAGGAATGTCCGACCGCGACATCGGTCCGGCTGCGACAGGGGTGAGATGGGCCTAGAATTCGATGATGGAGCGCCACAGTGAAACCGCGCGCAGCCGTAGCGGAGGTGATCACCGCTCGCCTTTCGACCGGTTCGTCGAGCAGGCCGAGCTGCGAGTGAGTCAGGCTCCGTTCTTCTTCGTCTGTGCCGGAATCGTCACGGCATGGCTGATCAGCTTGCCGTGGTGGACGGACCTCAAGACGTGGCAGGTCGCCATTCACACTGTCGCGAGCGTCTTCACGCTGCTGTTGGTGGTACTGCTCGAGAACGCCGGCCGCCGCGCGAGCGAGGCCGCACAAGAGAAACTCAATGTCATCGCCGAGGCACTGGCCGCGCTCCTGGATTTCTCCGCGTCCACCGATCCCGAACTCCGGGTGGCCGCGGATCGACTACGAGACGCCGTCGGGCTCGAACAGCGCCACTGACTGGCACGAAGTCAGCGCTCGCGATCGCCGACGTACTGCGGACGCGTGCCAGACGGCCGTTCTGCCGGCCGACTGAATGACCAAGTTCAAGTTACCCGAGCTTCTGATGCCTGAGCCGAAAGCACGAGAACGCGTGGACGCATCATTGCAGACTGGATGGTCTTTTGACGGTGAGGAGCTTCGAATATGTGACCTTCGATTCAGTTCCTGCCGAGGCAGCGTGGAACCCGCTGCGGAACGTGTTCCACCACTACTGTCGGGCTATGGTCGTTGGTAGAGTTCACACAGCAAAGACAGCGCCTGGTCCCCAACCGAAGCCGAGTAGCCCTGCGCCGGTCCGGCGGAGGCCGGCCGACCGTCGTGAGCACATCGCACGGGTTTCCGCCGAAGCATTCGGTGCACGAGGACTGCACGGCGTGAGCATGAACGAAATCGGCGCCAAGTTGGACATCAGCCACGCCGCTGTGTATCGGCATTTTCCCAGCAAATACAGCCTGTTCCGGCAGGAGACGCTACGGCTCAGCGAACTCGGAGTGCGGGTGGTGCGCCTGCCCGAAGTTGCGAGGAACTGGGATCCTCAGCGCAAGTTCGACTTCACCGTCGACGCCATGATCGGTGCCGCGCTCGCCAACCGGGGCTGCGGTGCGCTGCTGCGATGGCAGCACCGCTACCTCGACGACGACGACCGGCGCATTCTGCTGGATCAGGTCGCCACCACCGAAGCCGCTTTGCGCAATCGGATCGAGCAGATGCGACCCGAACTGTCCGACGCGGAATGCTCCGTCATCACCAGTGCATTGATGAGTGTGATCACCAGTGTCTGCGACCACCGCACCCGCGTTCCGGCCCCCGAGCTGGCCGAGATTCTGGCCACGACCTGCAAAACGATTGTCGGCACGACGCTTCCGACCATGGTGCCCGCCGACACCGACCTTCCTGCGGTGCGCAGGCACCACCACGAATTGGTGATGTTCCGAGCTGTCGAACTGTTCCGTACACGCGGTTACCCCGTCGTCAGCGTCGAGGACATCGCGACAGCGTCCGGGCTGCCTTCCGCGTCGGCGCTCTACCGCTATTACCGCAGCAAAGGTGACCTGCTCACCGCCGTATTCCATCGTCGTCTCGACCGAATCACGACCGCCGTGACCGCTGCTTCCGACGGCGACCCACATGCCGCGCTGACCCAGCTGATCGAGAGCTATGTCCAGGATTCGATCTCCGAGCCCGGACTGTCCTTCGTGTACCACGCCGAGATCGCCAATCTCCCGGCTGCCGACGGCGCGACGATGAACCACCGTCAGCGACTCGCCATCGAGGCCTGCGCCCAATTCGTCACCGCCGCCCGGCCCTCCTTACCGCCCGCGCACGCCCAAGTCCTCGTCCACGCAGCACTCGCCCTCGTCGTCGACCTGGAGCAATTGATGGGAACCGACCATCCCGAATGCGGCGCTGCCCGAATCGAGCACCTGATGTCCGATATCCTCCTCGGCACCTAGGGTGCGACCACGCAGTCCGTGGCAGGTGTGGCGACCACCGACAGCGTCCGAGTCCGCCCGCGCCTCGGTCGCGCTGCGCGCACCCTAGGGGCGCGCGCAGCGCGAGGATTCGCGCGGCTCCCGATGACACCTACAGAATCCACAAAGGCTGGCGCGCAACAGGTTCGACGCTCGAGGAGTGGTGGTATCGGCTACCCACCCGGTCGTTTACGAGTCACCCGAGGGAGACGCAGCCCTGCAATGTCTGGAAGTCACCGGCCAGCGCCGGGCCACCCACGCAGGTCGGCGTGGTCTTCCCGTCGATGGTGACACTTGCACCGGCACCGGCGATCCCGAGCGCCAGTCCGGGCCGCACACCGCTGGCGTCGACCGTCGATCCTGGGCCCAACGCGAGCGCGGCCGGCCCGGACAGGCCCTGTGCCTGCGAGGTTGCCGCGCCGCCGCCTACGCCGATCGCGAGAGCGAGCGCCTGTGGCCCCGCCGACGCCGCGGCGGATCCATCGACTCCGAACGCGGCAGCGGCACTTCCGCCGACGCTCGACGCGGCGCATTCCGAAGTGTCCGATGAATTCTCGATCATGCCCGCGCCGGGAACGCGGCAATCGACGGGCGCTGCGCCGGCAGTCGGCGCCATCGCGATCACGCCCGCGATCGCGATGGCCGCGCCGAAGCCGATTCCTGTTACTCGCCCGTAATGGTGAATCTTCATGTCAATCTCCTAGAGAGTTGTTCACTGTGTCTCGTCGAGATATCGACGAGATTCTCACTGCGGCATCAGAACCGAATCAATCAGGTAGACCGTGGCATTGGCGGTATTGATGCCACCGCAGAGCACTGCGGCGTCGTTGACTTTCAGATTGTCACCGGAGCCGGTGACCGTCACCGTGCCACCCTGCACCGTTGTTTGCGTACCCACGATGGCGTCCGGCGCGATCCGGCCCGGCACCACGTGATAGGTAAGAATCTTCTCCAGCGTGGGTGCATCGGTCTTCAAGCTCTCGATGGTGGCGGGATCGACCTTGGCGAAGGCCGCGTCCACCGGAGCAAAGACCGTGAACTCGCCGCCGTTGAGCGTGTCGACCAAGTTGACCTGGGGATTCAGCTGACCCGAGACCGCAGCGGTCAAGGTGGTGAGGAGCGGATTGTTCGATGCCGCCACCGTCACCGGTACTTCGGACATACCTTCGACCGACCCCGGCCCGGTCGGGACTTGCGCGGCATACTCGGCGCAGCCCGGGCCCACCAGGGTGTCCCCCGCCGCAGCCCCCGAAGTGGGCGTCATCGATTGTGTCGACATCGATGACGTTGTCGCCATCGCCATCGACGTCGATGCCGAGTCCGATGACGAATCATCTGACGAACACGCCGCCAGACCGAACATCGCCATCGCTGCCACCCCTACCGCTGCCACGGTTACTCTCGTGTTGCTTCTCATCGTGTTCACTCGCTTTCTCCTTCCGACGAGGCGGCGGGGTTCGCCACCACGATTTCCGACGGTCATCGAACTTTCGTCCAGGTTGCCGACGGCCAGAGGAGAAGATGCACCCAAGGCTCGTACGGGCTGGTGCGAGGGCAATTCCGTGAGCTGATCAGGAGTTGCCGAGTGGTCGCCGACATGCGGTTGTCACCTCCAATGATCCTAGGAGCGAAACGGACGCGATCGAGCAAATGATGCAGAAATGATGCACACTTTTCGTGTTCACCCGCTCCGGTGCCGAGTGCGCAATTGGTAGCGACGCTCCGCGTAGGAGAGATCGTCACGCCACAATCGAGTCGCGGCGTGTGCCATCAGCGGCCTCAGCGCGGTGCCGGCGCGTCGGGCTACGCGGAAGCCACGCCTTCCGCTGTCCGCGACCACTGCTTCGATGACTGCCGTGCGCGGCTGTCCGTCAGGTCCGACGCCCAGTGGAGTGGCATGGGTTTCGACGACACTGCCCTGTCCTTCGCCGTCGATGATGCGCATCGTCAGCGTTCGTGGTTCCGGGCTGATGAACTCGGCGTGTACGGGGACGCCGAGCCGACCGCCGACCCGGAAGGTGACCGCGACGACGAACCGTTCGACAGAGTCGGCGGCGCCGGGTTCGGACGCAGGAGATTCGAGCACCTCGAGATGGGCGAAGGAGTAGGGGTGAAACCAGGACCCGTGCCAGGGATCGAGCCGGTTGGCGATGATGTCGGCGGGCTCACACACCCCGGTCACGGTGGCGACCGCCGAGATCGCGCGATTCGAGGCCGGACGAGCACCGATGACCGGCGCGTCCAACGGCGGTTCGGCGCCGATGTGGTCGAGTCGGACCCAGACCAGAACCCCGTCGTCGTGGCACGGCAATGCTGCCCAGCCTGGTCCACCGTCACCGCTGAGCCGTAGGCCGTGCCAGCGGCACACCAGCGCCCCGCAGTCGACTCTCGCCTGAGCAAGCGGCGCACCGAGGTGCGGACATGCGCCGGGTCCGACCAGCAGCCGCTGCTGCTGGTCGCGCCAGGCCACGAGCTCTACGCCGGCGACTGTGGCACCGAAAGGCCGATCGTTTCGAACGTCACGGCTCGCGCCGAAGACGTACCAGTTCCCGGAGGGACGGTTCTGCGACCGTTCGAGTGCTGCGCCGATGACAGCGGGGTCGGCGTCGCGGTAGGTGGGATTCTGGGCAGACCACCGTTCGGAATCGACAGGCTGCACCGGCCAGCCGGTGGGCCAGCGCCGAAAGATCCTGTCGCTCATACAGATTCCTCCTGGATCGGCGCTTTCGACATTTCGCGCGCGGCGAGACGGCGCAGCACCGCGTGTCGTCCGGTCGTGGGCACGGTGTACAGGTCGTGCCCGGACAGGCCCCATTGCGTGAGCAGGGCATTCGCCGCGGTCCAGCCGGTCGTGGCGGCACGTTCCATCAACGCGACAGGCAGGTCGATACGGATACCGTCCCCGGCCAGCATCAGCTTGTCGTGCGGCGTGCGAACCGGCGGACGGGCGGCGTGGTCGCCCACTCCGAACAGGGGGCAATCCTGTCGCCACAGCACCTGTTCACCGACGACCCTCGCATCGGCTGTCTCGGGATAGAGGTGGTGCAGTCGAGCGAGAAGCTGTGCGCGGATCTCACGCTCGAACTCTGGTGTCCGAACCTCGGACAGTGCGTAGGCATGCAGTTCGACCACCGCACCGTTGTGCCGCTCGGCCCAGGAGCGAGCCCGATCCTCGTAGCGGTCGAGAACGCTGATGTTATCCAGTGGAGGCATCCCGCCGGTGGCGAGAAACGCCGGTCTCTCCTGCGCGACCGGCCGATCCAGCCACAGGCGATGGACGAGAAACGGTGGAGCGCTGCGCAACGCCTGGATCCGTGAGCGCCAGTCGGAATCGCCGAGATCCGGGGAGTCGGCGACGATCCGACGCAGCCCGGCGACATCGGTCGCCAGCACGACCGCGTCGGCATCGACGACGCCACCGACATCGTCGTGAACTCGGAAGGTTCGGTTTCCACCCGTCTGCACCCGGGTGACGGTCGTTCCGGTGCGGATCCGGGATCCGCGCGCTGCGAGGTACTCGCTCAGCGGCGACCACAGTGCGGAGTCGTAGTTCGACGTCGGCACGTCGAAGAGCAGCCCTTCGCTGGATCCGAGGAAGTAGATGTGGAACATGGCGGCCAACTCGGCGGCCGACATCTGCGTCGGCGGCGCGAAGAAGCTCCGGGAGAAGACCTCGAAGGCGAGATGGCGTGCGGCGACGGGAAATTTGATCTTCCGCAGAAACGTTTCCGCGTCCACATGATCCAACTGGTCGTAGATGGCGGGCACCGACACCATCGCCAACGGGGCCGCGGCCCTGGCATCGAGTCGCCACAACTCGTGCAGCGGAAACGTGCGACTGCGCGCCGCGAAGGCGAGCGCGTTCCATGGTGGGGTGAGCGGCAGGCGACGGAACGAATCGCGTCGGCCTTCGGCATCCACCAGCGGATAGTCGTCGACGCGCGTCATGCGCTGCAGTAAGGGATCGGTGCGGCGCAACAATTGCCGCAGGTTGTAGTACTGCCGGAAGAAGGCATGAAAACCACGGTTCATCGCGATCGTGGTGCCGTCGGGAAGGGCTTCGGTCCACCCGCCGACGCGACCGCCGAGATATTCCTGGCCTTCGATCACCTCGACCTCGATACCGCGTTCGGCGAGCCCGGTAGCGGCGGCCAGCCCGGCGATGCCCGCGCCGACCACAACCACGTACGGGCGGGTGCGCGGCTCACGACCGACAGGACGGGCGGCGGCATGGTGAACGATGCGCCGATCGCGGCCGATAGCAGCGTCCACTAGCGCTCGACTCCATCCAGGTACTGAGAACGATGGGTGGTCGCCAGGAACGTGTGCACGATGCCGTGCTGCCAGCCTGGGACGGTTTCGCTGCAGACTGCCGTGAAGCCGTTCTCGCGCAGCCGCTCCCGGAATCGGGACGTGCTGTCGAAGGAGACGACGCTTCGTTGGAGGTGTCGGTACAGCGTGGCGTCGCGGCTGAGCATCCATCCGGCGGGCACGATGATGGTGCGGCACACCGTGTTCCAGACGATGCGGGACCACCTCGATTCCGCCACCGAGTATTCGTGCACCCCCAGTGGGGCGCCAGGGCGTAGCAGCGCGGCGAACGCGCGGAGCTGGGCGTCGGGGTCGGCGAGATTGCGCACGAGATAGGCGGCGAAGATGCCGTCGAAGGGTCCGACAACGCCCGCGGCCTCGATATCCTCGATACGGCTGTGCACGAACCGGACGGAGTCGGGCCATGTTTTGGCACGCGCTCGTGCGAGCATCTGTGCCGATCCGTCGACAGCGACGATCTCCGCTTTCGGGGCGACCGACAACAACGCGGCGGTGGAAGCACCTGTCCCGCAGCCTGCGTCGAGCAATCGAAGCCCTGCCCCGCGGTCGGGAAGTTGCATCCGGCGCGCGGAGGTGCGCAGGTGTTTGTGATAGCCGGGATTCACCGCGACGAGGCGGTCGTAATCGTCGGCGACCGCGTCGAAGGCAATCGGGACCTCGTCGCGAGATAGCCCGTCGACACCGATTCGAGAGTCGTTCACAAGCGCACACCTTTCCGATCCCGGATTCGTTCGCGTTCCCACAGCAGCAGGACCGCGGTGACCATGGCGAAGCCGAACAGGTAGTCCTCGACCGGGATGTCCCACGGGAACCGGATCCCGGTGATGTGTTCAGCGTCGTAGAGAACCAACGGTGCGGTGAGTTTGGTGAGCCAGCCGTCGACCAAGATCTGGAAGCCGAGCACGATGACCATCGACAGCCAATAGCCGGGCCGGCGGAACAGCCCTGTCCGGAGGAACGCGAGTTCCCATACACAGACGAGGACCACCGCGACCAGCGCGGGCAGCGTATAGCCGAGGCCGGTCACCGGGTCCGCTCCGAGGGCGCCGAGGGCGACTCGGTGGGGTGCAGCCGCTGGAGAATCGTCTCGACCGCGTTGTAGGTGAGCAGTGCGCACAGCGGTATGACGAGGAAGAAGACCAGTTCCTCGACCGGTATCGCCAGCGGCAGCGTCCAGCCTGTCAGATAGCGCGGGCTGTAGGTCCAGACGTCGGCAGCGATGGCCATCGCGTCCCAGACGAGGAACACGGCGGCCACCGGGAGCACGCATCGAGCGAGCCGGGCGGGGCGCCGATAGACCCCGCCACCGAAAGACTCCAACGGCAGGGTCACCAGCAGGCAAAGCCCCATGACTATCAGGTATTGCCAGCGTTCCATCGTGTCACCTAACTCTCGGTCAACAACACGCGGTCCAAACGGCGAAACCATCGGTCCATCTGCTCAGGGATCTCGAGGCATCAGGTACTCACAGCACAAACTAGTCCCGGATCCCGCCGAGTTGGATGACCCGCACCGCCTTTTTTCGCCGAGTTCGAGAGATCACGTCAACCCTTCGGCTTTTGTCAGTGCGCGTGCGCGCCCGCCTCGCCGCGCCCACAACGCGCGAGCCAACGCCGAACCGGCGACCCGGGTGCGACGCGCGTTGCCCACGGTGGCGCGTGCGGTGAACACCGCGAACTCGGTGTCCTCGATGCGGTCGAGAATCTCCGAGTACAGCACAGCCGCGGTGGCGACACAGGGTCGCGACACCGGGTGCAGCAGCTCGATTCCGGCGTCGGCGTATCGGTACCAGTCTCGGGCAATCGCATGTTGTGCGGACAGGGCCGATCGCACCTTGGTGTCGGTGCGGCGATTCGTCCGGCACCACTGCAACCGGGCGCGATCCACATCGAAAGCGGCCAGCTCGTCGGCAGGCAGATACACCCGGCCACGGTCGAGGTCTTCGGCGATGTCTCGAAGGAAGTTGGTGAGCTGGAACGCTTTTCCCAGCGCGGCCGCGTACGGGGCGGCATCGGCTTGTGCGCCCACGGTGCCGAGCACCGGCAGAACTTGCAGCCCGATCACCGCTGCCGAACCGTGCATATAGCGATCCAGCGCGGCCCGGTCCGGGTAGTCGGTCACCGTCAGATCCATGCGCATCGAGTCGAGGAAATCGTCGAACAAGGCGTGGTCGATCTGGTATCTGGCGGCGGTATCGGCAAGCGCGGCAAGGATCGGGTCGTCTCCGGGGGTCCCGGAAAGACTGTCGTGCAGGTCCTTCGCCACCGCGTCCAGTCGTGCCGCCGCAGAGCCGGCGGCGGCGTCGGCCGGGGGTTCGTCGACGATGTCGTCGGCCCACCGGGCAAAGCCGTAGAGCGCGTGGATCGCGGGCCGTTGGGCGGGCGCGAGCAGCCGAGTGGCGAGGAAGAACGTGCGTCCATGGCGCGCGTTGAGGTCCCGGCATCGCTGATAGGACTCCCGCAGCCCCGCAGCGCGGATGCCGGCGGCGTCGAGTTCGGTGTGCATCATCGTCGATCACTCCTGGTCGCAGTCGAGGTCCGCGAGGTCGACACCGTGCCGGTGACGCGGTCGGCGGCGAGACGGCCCGACAACAGGGCCGTCGGCACGCCGACGCCGGGCACGGTGCCGCAGCCGGCCAGCACCGCGTTGGCCGTGCCGCGTGGCATGTTCGCGGGGCGGAAGGGGCCGGTCTGGGCGAAGGTATGCGCGAGTGAGAACGGAGTGCCGGCCAGCAGGCCCTGCCGTTCCCAATCGGCGGGAGTATCCACGTGCATGATCTCGGCGTTTTCGACGAAGCCCGGGACCACACGGTCCTCGACGATCGCCGCGAGCTCCTCGCTGTAGGCGGTGGCGCGGCGATCCCAGTCCAATTCCTTGCTGCGGTAGAGGTTGGGTACCGGAGCGAGAACGGTGAACAGGTCGCGCCCGCGCGGAGCGAGGGCGGGGTCGGTCGCGGTGGGCCGGGTCACCAGCAGCGACGGGTCAGACATCAACTCCCCCGCACCGATCAGTTCGTCGAAGGTTCGCTTCCACGCTTCGCCGAAGACGAGGTTGTGATGTGCTGTCGGCACCGTGGCGGGCATTCCGATATGCATGACGACCGCAGAGGGTGCCGGGCGCCAGCGGATCGGACGGCGCGGTGTGCGATCGAGCAACTCGTAGGCAGTGGGCAGTTCAGTCGCCAAAACAACGGCATCGCAAGGGATTCGACGACCGCGGTCGGTGAGCACCGAGGTGATCCTGGAACCGCGCCGTTCCAGGTCGTGAACTGTCTCGCCGTAACAGAACGTCACACCGGCATCGACGGCGGCGGCGGCGAGGGCCTCCGGTAGCGCGCGCATTCCTCCGCGCGGGAAGTAGACCCCACCCACCGTGTCCATGTAGGAGATCACCGCGTACAGCGCCAACGCTCGTTGTGGCGACACCCCCGCGTAGAGCGATTGGAAGGTGAACACTCGGCGCAGTCGTTCGTCGGTCAGAAAGGATCCGATCGCCCTGTCGAGGCGCCGGAATCCGCCCAATGCGATCAGCCGCGCGAGCGCCGGTGTCAGCAACGAGAGGGGGGAATCGGCGTTCGCGGCGATGAACCGATCGAATTCGACGCGGTACAGCTCGCTCATCCACGCGCGCATTCGGCGATACCCGTCGACTTCCCTGGGTCCGGCGAATGCCAGAACCGACTCTTCCATCGCCGATGCGTCGCTGTGGACATCCAACCCGCTGCCGTCGGCGAAGTGCGCGCGGTACGCGGGAACGACCGGCAACAGGTCCAACCGGGAGTCGAGATCCTCTCCCACCGCGGCAAGGGTGTCGGCGACGATATCGGGCATGGTCAGCACCGACGGCCCGGTGTCGAGCAGATACCCATCGACATCGCGGCGTCCCGCTCGACCACCGGCGAACATCTCACGCTCCACCACCGTGACAGTGCGACCACGTCCGGCCAGGTGCAACGCCGCGGCCAGACCCGCCAGACCGGCGCCGACGACGACCACCTCATCGGTTCTTCCCGAGATCGTTCGCATCGTTCCCTTTCAGTCGGTGGTGACGGCGGTCAGTGCGTGCGGTGGGTGCACAGCAGCGCCATTCGGTGCAGAGCATCAGCCACCGATGGTTCGAGATCGGCGACGTCGAGCAGCCGACGCGCATGGTCGACGCGGTCGCCGATCATCTGTTCAGCGCACTGTGCCGCGCCGCTGTCGGTGACCACCGCCTGTGCGAGCGCCACGTCGCGCTCATCGATGACCTTCTTCGTCCAGAGATCTCGTAGCCGGGCGCGGTCCGACGGCTCGGCCAGCTGATCAGCCAGCGCGATCACGGTGGTCGCCTTCCGTTCTCGGACGTCGTCGCCGGTCGGTTTGCCGGTTGTCGCGGGGTCGCCGAAGATGCCGAGCAGGTCATCGCGAATCTGGAATGCCTCCCCGATCACTTCGCCGTATTCACCGAGAAGGCGCATCACCGTCGCGTCGCAGTCGGCCATTGCCGCACCCAGCTCGAGGGGTCGGCGCACGGTGTAGTTGCCGGACTTGCGGCGCGCGATGTCCATCACCGCGTCCAAGGTCGGAACGCGGTTCGCGTCGTTGGACAAATCCGCGAGCTGGCCGACCGCCAGTTCGCTGCGCATCGAGTCATAACGTGGCCATGCGCGATCCAACGCGGCGGCACCGACCCCACTTTCACGCAGCATGCGCTCGGCCCACACCAAGTACAGGTCGGCGAGCAGGATCGCCGCCGACTCACCGAATCGGGCCGACGATCCGGACAACCCCTGATCGCTGTGCCACGCGGCGAGCCGCAGATGGGCCGACTTCCGTCCCCGCCTGACCTGGGACTCGTCCATCACGTCGTCCTGCACGAGCGCGAACGCGTGCAGGAGCTCCGCGCTGGCGGCCGCGCGCAGCGCGGGTTCGGACTCACCGAGACCACCGCACAGCCAGCCGAGATAGACGAACACCGACCGTACGCACTTGCCGCCCGACGCGAAGTCGATCATCAGCCGACCGGGGAGCGAGAACCCTTCTGGGTCCAGTTCCGCCGTGCAACGCGCCCGGACGAACTCATCGACGTGATCGCGTACCGAGCGCTGCGTACGGTCGAGCCACCCTGCGAACTGCGCGGAACCGTCCTCGCTCGGCGACGCTCGGCAGTGCTGGATCGCGATAGCTGTTCGCTCTGCATCCACATCTCCCATTGTGGCATCAACTCCCGCATTTTGCATCGTTTATGCATCGAATACTGGGTCCGAGATAGATCACGCCTAGGTACAACACCCAAGATTCACACGGTTCGGCCCTGAGATCGGGCAGGCACGCACCAACGGCGACGTGTCGTGGCCCGGAGCGGCGGGTAGGCCCCGAGCGGTCGGCGGCCCACCCAGTATTGTGAATCGTTCACCTGCGGGGACGGGTGCCGAACGACGGGACTGACGACACATGAGCGACGAGCGACAAATCCTCACTCCCGGCGAAACCTGCTGGCAGATCGCCCAGGCAGATCGCCTGGCCTGCATCATCGACGCGGCGGACTACTTCCACTACGCCAAGGCCGCGATGCTGCGGGCGCGCAAACGCATCGTGCTGATCGGCTGGGACTTCGACACCCGGATCAAGTTCGAACCGCAGGGCAAGACCCTCGAAGGGCCCGATCGGCTCGGCAAATTCCTGTCCTGGCTGCCGAAGCAACGTCCAGATCTCGAGATCTACCTGCTGAAGTGGAATGTCGGTGCGTTCGCCGCGATCGGCCGGGGGATGACACCGATCTTCGTCGTCAATTGGATGACCGACCGACGCCTGCACTTCGAAATCGACGGCGCGCACCCCGTCGGCGCGGCGCACCATCAGAAGATCATCGTGATCGATGACCAACTCGCGTTCTGCGGCGGCATCGACATGACCGTCGACCGCTGGGACACCAGCGACCACCGCGACGACAACACCTACCGAACCGCGCCGAACGACGACCGCTACGGCCCTTGGCACGATGCGACCACCGCCGTGGACGGCGCCGCGGCGAAGGCCATCGGCGAACTGGCCGCCGCCAGGTGGAAATCGGCGACGGGACAAGAACTGAGCCCGGTCGACGAGATCGCCGGGGACACGCCGTGGCCGGAAGACCTGGAGCCGACGATGCGCTCCGTCGACGTGGGGATCGCCCGAACTCTGCCCGAACTCGCCGACCGCACCGAGGTCCGTGAGATCGAGGCGCTGTATCGCGCGGCGATCGCGGGCGCCACCCGCGCGCTGTACATCGAGAGCCAGTACCTGGCATCGCGCACCCTCGCCGAGGCGATCGCCGCGCGCCTACGCGAGCCGAACGGCCCGGAGATCGTGCTGGTACTCCCCCGCAATGCCGACGGTTGGCTCGAGCAAGCGGCCATGGACGGCGCCCGCCGACGCCTCCTGCATCTGCTGTGGAAAGCCGACATCCACCATCGACTCGGCGTCTACTACCCGGTCACCGCCGCCGGTGCGCCCATCTATGTCCACGCCAAGGTGCTGGTGATGGACGACCGCCTGCTGCGGGTCGGATCGTCGAACCTCAACAATCGATCGATGGGCTTCGACACCGAATGCGACCTCGCCGTCGAGGTCACCCCGACAACCGCCGACGGCGAAGTCCTCCGTGACACCATCCTCGGCATCCGCCGCCGCCTGCTCTGCGAACACCTCGACGCCGACCCCGCGAAATTCGACGCCACCCTCGCGGAAACATCCTCGCTCGTGCGCACCGTCGAAGCGCTGCGCGGCGAAGGCCGCACCCTGGTCCGATTCGACCCCGACACCGTCGCGGACGAGGACAGCGTCCTGGCGGAAAACGAGCTGATGGATCCCGAACGCACCCCGACAAAACTGTGGGACAGCCTCTTTCCGAGCCGAGACGTTCGCCGCACGAGGTCGACTCGATAAGCACGGCTACCTCCTCGGCGGGGCACTAATCCGCGCCACACCCATTCTTGCCAGGCCGAAAAGGCGCGACTCAGCCGTGGACCAGCGGGCTCAGGGCCTTGCCCGCCAGTTCGAGGATGCCCGGTTCGTGACCGTTGGCGACCATGTTCACGATGAGGCCGTCGACCCCGTGATCGAGGATGCGGCGCTGGACCTGCTCCGCCACATCGTCGGGGGTGCCAGCGAACACGCTGTCCTGCGAGATCACCACCACGACATCGCGCTGCATGAACTCCCGCGCCAGCTTGCGCGCGCGGTCGCCGTTCTCGTCGACGACGACGACCGCGCGGAAGCTGGTCTCCAGGGTCTGCGGGTCGCGCCCGGCTTCCTCGCAGCGCTGTCGCAGTGTGGCCAATTTCCGCGGTAGGTCGGTGGTGTGGCAGAGGAGGTTCAGGTGGTCGGCGTACCGCGCGGCCAGGCCGAAGGTCTTCTTCTCACCGCCGCCACCGAGCAGGATCGGTAGGTCGTCACGCACCTTCGGCTCGTTGATCGCGTTCTCGGCGCGGTACCACTTGCCCTGGAAGGTCGGCCGCTGCCCGCGCAGCATCGGCGAGATGATCTGCAGGGCCTCGTCCAGCCGCTGGAACCGCTCGGTGAAGCTGCCGTATTCGAAGCCGTAGCCGAGGTGCTCCTGCTCGAACCAGCCCGCGCCGATGCCGAGGGCCGCGCGGCCGCCGCTGATCACATCGAGCGTCGTGACGATCTTGGCCAGCAGCGCCGGATTGCGGTAGGTGTTGCAGGTCATCAGGGTGGCCAGCTGGATTCGCTCGGTGACGGTGGCCAGCCCGGCCAGGGCGGTGTAGGCCTCCAGCATCCAGTCGTCGGGTTGCCCATAGACCTGATAGAAGTGGTCCATGAAGAGCACGGCATCGAATCCGGCCGCTTCCGCCTCCCGCGCCTGCGCGATGACCTGCGGGAACAGTTCGCGTGGGGAGGCCGCGTAGCCGAAGTAGGGCATCTGGTATCCGAGACGAATGCTCATGTTCGACGACCCTACGGCCGTTTCGAGCGTCGACAGCGAGCGATAGCCCATGGCAATCAACCGAACCTCACACAGCAATGGCTCGGAAATTCACCGCACGCAACGGGCGCGCGACTATGGAGATTTCCCAGTGGGCGGGACCGTACAGGTCAATTGTCCAATTTGCGGGGTGTCGTAGTCGCTCGGCAACTACGGTGCCGCGCATGTCTCGTACTCACCGCATACTCGCTGCCGCCACCTTGGCTGCTGTCCCCTTCGCCGCGGCAGCGCCCGCCCCCGCGGCTCCCGTCGTGAACAAGGTCGTGGTCATCGGCATCGACGGCACCCTGTGGAGTGAGGTGTCGGCGGCCGATGCCCCCAACCTCGACCGCCTGGCCGCGGAGGGCACCCTGGCACGCACCTCCATCGCCCCGCACACCACCATGTCGTGCGTCTCGTGGGCAACGGCGCTGACCGGTGTGTGGGATACCAAGCACGGGATCCAGGACAACGGCTCCACTTGCACCGCAGGACCTTTCGCACAGTATCCGACGGTGTTCACCCAGGTGGAGCGGGAGCGTCCGGCGTTGTCGACGGCCTCCATCGGGACCTGGGACAAGATCGGCATGATCGCGCGCACCGGCAGCCCGCAGGCCGACCGGGTGGCCGTCACCCAGATCGATCCCACCGGTGCGGGCGTCTGTGAGACCACCGCCGATTCCCATGCCACCGCGGAGGTTGTCGCGGCCATCACCGAGGAGGCGACCGATCTGCTGTTCACGCACCTCGATCAGGTGGACATCGTGGGTCACACGCTGCGCGGGGTCTGGCCGCAGGCGTATCGCGATGCCATCGGCCGAGTCGACGGCCTGGTCGGGCAGATCACCGCCGCGGTGGACGCCCGAGCGGCCGCGCATTCGAACGAGCGGTGGACGATCCTGGTGACCACCGACCACGGACACAAGCCGGACGGGGGGCATGGCGGGCAGAGCGCCTACGAGACAGCCAGTTTCGTGATCGCGCGGGGAGCGGGGTTCGCGGCGGGAACGCAGAACAACGGATACACCCTCGCCGACATCACACCGACCGTTCTGGACCTGCTCGATGTCTCGGCTCCCGCGAATCTCGACGGCGCGTCGATGCTGACGGGCGGCTCGGGCAACCCGTCAGCACCGGTGCCGAATACGCCCCCGGTCGACTCCGGGATCACCGGTTCGTCGTCCGGTTCGGCACAGGCTGCCATGGTGGCGAATCCGCTGTGCATCCTGGGTAGTGGATCGGCGAGCGGTTCGTCCGAGAGATAGTGCGTTGAAAGCTGGCCTACCGATCGCCCCCGCCGGTGTCGAGGGCGCCGAGTTGGAGTTGTGTGGCGAGGGCTTGCAGTGCGTCCGGGTCGTGCGGTGGTACCCGTTCCATAGCGCTGAACGCCAGGTGGTCGGCGATCAACATGGTGCGTACCTCGGCGTCGGTGAGCTCGCCGGTCAGCGCGCCTTCGGGCAGGGTATGCACCATGGCGAAGGTGGTGTCGACGATCAGCGGTACCAGCGAGGTCGGCATCGACAGCGGGTCGCCCACCACGAGCGCCTCGGTCACCGTGTTCGTCCCGTCGCCGAACTCCGGTGAGTCGTCCAGCATTCGGTGGACTGCCACGTCGACACTTCGCCGCACCCGATCCAGCATCCTGGTCCAGTACTTCGACGAGGCCGCCGCGAGGAGCGCGGCGCCGACCTTGCGCCGGAAGGGCGGCGGCGCGTCGACGGCACCGCACAAAAACGCGGTCGTGGTGATGGTCATGTGCGCCATCGCCGCCCGCGCACCGAAACTCGGCGTGGCGGGACCGAGCCTGGCCAGCAGGGCGAAGCCGCCCAACGCCGGCACCAGGAGCTGAAGCATCACCTTCCGCTTCAGTTCCGCACGGTCGGCGACGCCGTAGATCTCCAGCTCGTTGTCGCGCAGGTCGTTGGCGGACTGGGCGATGATGGCCAGACAGCCGGCCAGTTCGCGCAGATCCGCCTCGGGCACAACGGGTTCGGTGACGAGTTCACACGCGTAATAGGTGACCCGGCCGAGCACACCTTCGCTGTAGGCGACCCGCGGTAGCGGCGAGTCGATGTTGCGGGCCATCACCCGTGCGACATCGATGACCACCGCGCCGACACGCTTGCGCCCGGCCGGCGACAGCGCTGTGAGCAGAGCCCTGATGTCGCCGATGCGCTCGGCCAGAAGCCGGTCGACCGCTTCGCTGTCGCGGGCTTCCGCGCTGACCGAAGGCAATGCGGGAGGCTTGGTGTCGGTGTTGCCGTTGAGGTAGTCCGCGGCGTCCAGCACGGCGCAGCTCGCGATCGCGCGGTCACTGAGGTCCTCGAAGGCGTCGAGAACTCGGCAGGCCAGCAGGGCGGCGGTGGCCTCTGCCTGCAGATGCGTAGGCAGGAAGCTCACCGAGATACCCAGGTTGCGACCGGCGGGGATCAGCGCCAGCCGGGCCAGCTCCTCTGGTGAGGAGGCGGCCCGTAGCGCGGCCATGTCCGGTGCGCGGCGCAGGTGTCGAAATCCATGGGCGAGTGATCCGATTCTGGTCTGTCTCATCGGGTGATCACTTCCTGTAGCAGTGCATGGAGGTCGTCGCGAGCAGACGACGACGGGAAGATGTCGAGCGCAGCGCTCGCCTTCTGCGTGGCGTCGAGGGCAACCGTGCGCGCGGCTCCGGTGGCCCCGCTGTCGATCAGATCGGTTTGCAGGGTCGCGCTCGAGGTGTCCGCGGACAGCCACATCTCCCGCGCTCCGGGGCGCATCTCGAGCCATTCGATCACCGGCCAGGTCGGAACCCGTCGTTCCAGGTCGCCACCTGCGTCCTTGCCCAGTTCCGGACCGCCCTCGATATCGCGGACGTCGTCCATGATCTGGAACGCGAGTGCGAGCTCATCGGCATATGTCATCAACGCTCGCAGGCGATCGTGATCGGCGCCGCCCGCGGTGCCGCCGTAGGAGCATGACAATCGGAACAAGGTGCCGGTCTTGGCGCCGGCGACGAGTCGGTAATGACGGCGCAGCGCGGTCGCTTCGACCGCGGGCGGCAGCATCTCGATGAGCTGGCCGAATGACAGATCCGACAGCCCGTCGGAATACGTCACACCGGGCAATTCACCCAGACACGCGAACGCTCTCGGGTTGTCGGCAAGCACCTGCGCGATCAGTTGCACCGCAGCACCTGCTATGTGGAATCCCGCTCTGGCGGCGACGCGCACACCGAACGCGGCGGGCACCGAGGTCGCGCCGCGGCGCAGCAGCGAACCATCACAGATATCGTCGTGCACCAGCGAGGACTCGTGCAGCATGTCCATCGCACAGGCCAGATCGATGGCGGCGCGACTGGGTTCGCACGCGTCGGTCACGAGCAGACCCGCACTCGCGAGAACCAGACGTGCCCGCACCCGCTTGCCGGGAGCGGCGAGGATGTGCCTGCAGATATCGTCGAATTCACCACCGCTGATGAGGATTTCGTACAGGCGCGCGTTGACCAGCGCGAGCAGTTCGCGCGTCGCGGAGCCCTGGTATTCGGTGATCGGCTCAGTCGCACTCGGATGTCTGAGCATCAGCGCGACGGGTTCGCCCTGGCGCTGCGGGTTCCCTGTCGGACGAGCATCGTTACGGCGGACTTCGGGTAGCGCGGGATTGTCCATAACGCTGAATTCCTTTGGTGCGGCCACATGGCGGTGAGATCCCCGGATGGTTCACTGGGGCTGACAGGATCGAGACGGGTCAGTTGACCTCCCCCTGATCTGAGGCCTCGAACCTCACGCCAGGAACCTGCGGACAGATCCGTAGCGTCGTGGCACGTAGGCATACGGTGCGCTGGTCTTGCGCTGGAACGGTGAGTTCGGACGTCACGATCCATGGATGGTCACGTCGACATGACGGGGACAATGTGGGTACGGCCGGGAAACCTGCACAGACCGTTCACGAAAACGCCATTGTCCGGCGATCGGTCATCTGAAGAGAACGACTTCGCTGTGCCGACGACTCTACGTCGTCAATTATGTTGCTGCACAAGCGATTCAGTGCTTTGTAACATTCCACGGGACCGATCGCGGATATTTGGGTTCTACCCAATTCCCCGGCCACGACACGACCGTGGCCACGCCGGTCCGAGGCGGCACTACTGACGTCTGCCGCCGACGCGAACCCCCTGACAGGTTCTCGAATACCGTTGCGCCACAGTGTCTTAACTCCGCACCGGGGTACCGACTGCCGGAGCTCAACGGCAAGGGGTACGTGCGATCGCAACCCCGCGAAATGGCCTGGGCCCGCTGGCGAGACCGCCCCCGATATGGCCGACCACCGAACTGTGACGATTCGTCCTCGCCGAAGGACTGCCCACCAGGACTCCACAGACGGGAGCACATGCTCCACAATCAAACAAGAGCGTGTGCTCTAATTAACCGGAGCAGTTTTAGAGCGGACGCTCTGTTATGCTTCGATCATGCCCCGCCCTCGCGTACATGCCCTGGATTCGCTCATGGATGCCGCCGAACAGCTGGCGGTCGACTCCGGACCCGCCGCGGTCACTGTCCGCGCGCTCTCGGAAGTCACCTCGGTGTCCAACGGCGTGATCTATCACGCCTTCGGCTCCCGCGCCGGGCTGATGGGGCGGGTCTGGCTGCGCGCCGCTCAGCGGTTCCTGACCCTGCAACGTGAGGCGGTCGACCGCGCGCCGGCCGTCGGCCGCTCCCACGAAAACGCGATCGAGGCGGTCGTCGCCGCCGCCGATACCCCCGCCGAATTCCTTGTGCAGCAACCGGTCTCAGGACGTTTCCTGCTGACCGTGCCTCGCCGGGAACTCCTCGGTTCCAGCGAGATCCCTGACGACATCGCCGATGAGCTCCGCCGACTCGATCAGACCCTGTCCGAGCTGTTCGTCAATCTGTCGCGCCGCGTGTTCGACCGCGCCGACCGCGAGGCCGTGGCCGTCATCCGCGATTGCGTGGTGGAACTGCCCACCGCGCTGCTGCTGCGAGGCCGCCGAAACCCCGATTTCGCAGTGCGCCAACGCCTCGCGGCCGCGGTCCGCGCGGTCCTTGCCCAACCTCTTTCCACCATCACTCCCACCACAACGAAGTGAAGGAAACATCATGACCGCCAACCTGCACTACCAGGACACGATCGCCGTGCTGACCCTCGGAGTCGACGAGAACCGCTTCTCCCCGGACTGGCTCGACGCCGTCAACGCCCACCTCGACTGCGTCGAGCGCGACGCTCAGGGCTTGGTCACCACCGGCAGCGGGAAGTTCTACTCCAACGGCCTGGATCTGGACTGGCTCATGGCCAACGGCCATCGCGCCGACTGGTACGTCGGGCGCGTCCAGGAACTGTTCGCCCGCATCCTGACCTTTCCGCTGCCCACCATCGCCGCGGTCAACGGCCATACCTTCGGTGCGGGCGCGATGCTGGCCCTGGCCCACGACTATCGCGTGATGCGGGAAGACCGCGGCTACTACTGCTTCCCCGAGGTCGACATCAACATTCCCTTCACCCCCGGCATGGCCGACCTCATCCAGGCCAAGCTCAGCTCCCAAGCCGCGGTGACCGCCATGACCACCGGGCACCGTTTCAGCGGACCGGAGGCGTTGGCCGTCGGTCTCGTCGACGCCACCGCCCCCGAAACCGAGGTCCTCACCACCGCCGTCGACCGGATCACCCCCGTCCTCGGCAAGAATCCGGCAACGCTGGCCGCCATCAAAACCACCATGTACAGCGCCGTCACCGCGACCCTGCGCCCACATCAGAGGATCGGCGATAGCCTCGGGGTATGACTGACAACGATCAGCCTGCACTGAGGCATCGGCGACCCGTCGGCGTCGACTCCCCGACAGTGGCAGCGGTCGGCAAACTGTCGGAGGCGTTGGAGACGACCGAACGGGCTCGCGGACACCTCTACAGCTTCCACCAACTCACCGGCGGTGCCGATCTCGCTCTCGGTGAGGCCGTGGACATGCTGCGCGAGGCCGGCCACCATCAGCTCGCCGAGAAGCTGGCCGCCGAGCTCGTCGGCCGCAACGTGCTGCCCGGCCGGTGGACTTTCCAGATCGTGGAGGAATACGACGAGGGCTACTACGCGCGGTTCCGGCAGATCGAGCGTGAGATCCGCGACGAACTCGTCGACGGCCGCACCCACCTGTACGAGGCCGAGATGAAAGAAGCCCGCCGCTCCCATGGTCGTCCTGGGCACGAGGCCGGACCGGACAGCTAGTCCGGACCCTGCTGCCCGGACGACCGCCCGCGGGCGGATTCTGACAGCGACAGCGACGTCGATCGACCGAACCGGTGTGGGTGCCGGATGAACGAGGGAACAAGAAGCTGCATCGGTCGGGACACGCGCCCGCGCGACGAAGGGGAAATGGCCGTCGGTGTCGCTAGTGTCCGGGGTCATGTTGCGAATCATCCGGAGAGTGAGCTGTGCCGCCTCAGCGCTGGCCATACTGTCGCAGCCGACCGCACATGCCGATAGCGTCAATCTGCCACCGCACGAGAAGACTTTCGAGTCGGCTATAGGCAGTTTCACCGTCGGCACACATGACGAGGTCATCTATCGAATCGCGCCGTTGAACAGCTCCCCCATCAGCCGTGAAGCGTTGGTCTCCACTGTCGCCTACGGACGGCTCGACGGGCAGGCAGAGGGCGTGCTCAAGACCGGATACTCGGTCGGCTGTGCGGCCAGGCTCGATACTGCGGTCCCTGGCGTCGATCCCACCACGGAATTCGGGCTCGAGGGACCGCAGCAGAACTACGCGACGGAGCAGGCGCAGCGGCAGGCGACAGAGCAGGCGCAGTCGCGGTCTGTCGAGCGGTCGAGTTCCGGCGAGTCGGTGGAGATCGAGACGCAGGAGTCCGGGCAATCACAGGAGTTCGAATCGGGACAGGTGCAGGAGTTCAACGGCATCACCCCCTCCATCGCGGTGGACCCGGGTCTGTTCCTGGAATTGCAGCTACAACCCGGCGACATCACCAACTTCGATATCGGTGACGGCAAGCCGCTCATCCCGGGCAAGACCGTGCAGATCGTGGCCCGCGACTTCCACATCAAAGTCGACAACTGCGTAGGCCCGGCCACCATCCGCCAATACACCTACGTGCAAACCAGAACACCCGAAGTCGACGACAGCGGAGCGGTGTTCGGCGAGCCCACCAGTCTGTAGTGAATCCCGCACCGCGCGGCGACAGCCTTCCTCGCGATCACTTCGACCCGCGCCTCACACGCTGAGTGCGGCCGGGCATCGTATTGGCTCGGGTGAGGTCGCCGTCGTAATGCGCCAGGACCCGGTGATCCATAGTGCGCCGCCACAGTGCGGGCACCGACGCCATAACGATCATGGTGGCATAGCCCGCGGGCAGCTGCGGGGCCTCGGGCGCGGTGCGCAGGGTTTGATATCGGCGGCCGGGATTGGCGTGATGATCGCTGTGCCGCTGTAGGTGAAACAGGAAGATGTTGGTGACAAGGCGGTCGGAGTTCCAGCTGTCGGCCGGCGAGCAGCGCGCCCAGCGACCGTTCGGCAATCGACGTCGGAGCAGGCCGTAGTGCTCGACGTAGTTCACCGTCTCGAGCAGCCACACGCCCATCACCGCCTGAATGGCGAGATACGGCACCACACTCGGCCCGAACGTCGCGACGAGCCCGCCGAACAGCACCAGCGTCATCGCCCACGCCTGCAGAATATTGTTGCGCGGGCCCCACCACGAGCGTTGCTGGCGGCGCAGCCGCTCCCGCTCCAGTTCGAGCGCTGACCGAAAGCCCCCGATCACGCTACGGGGCAGGAATTCCCACAACGACTCACCGAACCGCGCGCTGGCCGGGTCCTGCGGCGTGGCAACCCGAGCATGATGGCCCCGATTGTGCTCGACGTAGAAATGCCCGTACCCGGATTGCGCCAGCGCGGCCTTCCCCAGCCACCGCTCGAGCCGCTCGACCCGGTGACCGAGTTCGTGTGCGGCGTTGATACCGATTCCCGCCAAGAAGCCGACGGTCACCGCCAGTCCCAGCTTATCGACGAATCGAAGTTCCGGACCGGCCCACAGGTGGCAAGCGATCGCCAGAGCAGCGACCTGAATCGGCAGGAACAGGTAGGTACACCACCGGTAGAAGCGGTTGGCACCGAGTTCTTCGTAGTCCTCGTCGCTGGGATTGTGGCCGTCTTCACCGACAAGTCGATCCAGCACCGGAATCACGAACAGCACGATAATCGGTTCGATCCACCAGAAGATCGACAGACCGGTACGCATCACCAACTGTGAGGGCAGCAGCGCGCACACCGGCGCCAGCAATCCGAATGCCCAGAGGAATCGTTTCGGATCTGCCGCCGGCATCAAGTACCGCCCGAGCAGGTGCCGCGGTCCCGGCACCCGCATCGACATCCTCATCGAAATGTTGGAGTCAAGGCAGCCTCGGGCAGTTGGTCGGTGCGGGATGACCCGCGAGCCGATCGATCATCCATCGCTGCGACCCTTCCAGCGCCGGGAAGAACGACACCACGTGGTCGGGTGCGGTGCCTGCGATCGCGGGCATTTGGAGGTCGGCGTCGAGTTCGACGGTCGCACCAGCTGCGCACCACTGCTCCACCGTCGAACGGACTGTGCCGTACGGCGGTACGTCATCGTTGCGGCTCGACGCTACGAGCACCGGCACCGCCGGAGCCTGATTCCCGAGCTGCTGCTCGGCGACCGCTCGCGACACCGCGGGCAAACGCTCGATGACCGCGCGCAGCGGTTCACCACTGGTTGTCCACTGCGCGGTGCTCGGGAAGCGCTGCGCGATTCCGCTGAGCACAGCGCATTTGCCCTGCTCCTCCGCCAGGATCGCCTTGCCGGTGTCGTTGAGTTCGGCGTCCAGTTCCGGACGGGCATCGGGATAATCGGCGGCGATACCGTTCAACAGCCAGGCGTAGGCGGGCGCCAAATTGGACTTGCCGTCGCTGTGCGCGATGAAGGCCATGAGATCGACCACCGGGGCACCCGCATACGCGCCGCGCACGTTCAATTCGGGAGCGTACGACGGCTGCAATTCGGCGGCAGCGCCCGTGGCCGAACCGCCCTGGGAATACCCGTACAGCATGACCGGAGCACCGGCACCGATGCCGTTGCCGGGCAGCGCCAATGCCGCCCGCGCGGCGTCGAGCACGGCATACCCTTGCGACTTCCGGTTGAGGAAATCGTGCACGGCTGGCGTGCCGAGACCTTGGTAGTCGGTCATCACGACCGCCATCCCGCGAGCCAGCAGCGCGTACAACGCCAGCACATCGAACTCGACCATCACATCCATCGGCGGCTGGACATCGACGAGCTTCGCGAGCAATTTCGACGGAGCACACTGATCGCCCTGCCCCTTCGAACCACCCGCGAAAGCGACCAAGGGTCGCTCACCCGGCCCGGTCCATGGCGCTGCGGGTTCCAGATACGTCCCGACCACAGCGGTCGGCTCGTCATGGGTGTCGTTGCTGCGATACATGATTCGCGTCGCCGATGCGGGAATCATCTCCGGCTGACCCGGAACAGACAGGGCCAGATGCGCGGGCTCCGTCCGGATGATCGCCCCCGCCGCCACATCGGGCAGTGGCATCGGCGTGCTGTAGAAGTCGCCGACGGCCACCTCAGCGGTCGGCAACGACGATGCCACCGGCGCCGATACCAGCCCCGCGCCGACCGCGACGACCGCTCCTGTCAGAACTGCGGACCACTTGCACATTCGCCTCCCCAAGATTGCACCCCTCAGTGATGTACAGCACTCGAATACCTGAACGGGATAGACCGTACACACAAGGTTCGGCGGAGGATGCCTTCGGCAGAAAATACGGGATAATCAGGCGTTTTATCCCAAATATCCCAGTTCTCCAGTCATACATCGAAGTACCCGAGATCTGCGATAGGCGCGCTCGAGATCTGTTTTTATATAGCCTTAGGCTATGAATTAATCACCGGCGACACCCGTTTTTCGATAGAAGCGTGCCCCACGTCGACAGGCGGCCTTCGACGAACGACAACACTGGTTCTCCACCGAGGACCGGACAGGACGCGCCTCAACTCCTGTCGGAACTCGAAGACCCACTGTTCGCCCGGGACTCGATGATGACCTCTCGGTGCGAATCGTCAGGGCCTGTGGCGACGGGCGCGGCGGCGCGGCGTCGGCCCGGTGTCCAGACGGCGATGAGAACGGCCGCGCCGATGGTCAGAAAGCCCAGCACTGTGGCGGATTGGTGCATGCCGTGGATGAACGCGGACTTCGCGAAATCGACAAGGGGCTGCGCCGGTGGACCCGCACGCTCGGCTACCTGGAGCGCCGCCGCGAGGGAGTCGCCGACGGGTTCGCGCGCGGCCTCGGGGAGGTTGGGCAGTGCGGGGGCGATGCGCTGGCCGTAACCCGCCGCGAGCACACTGCCCGCTATCGCGATACCGATCGCTGCGCCGACTTCGCGGGCCGCGTCGTTGACCGCCGCGGCGACACCGTGCTTCTCCACCGGGGTGCCGTCGACGATCGCGGCTGTGGCGGGCGCGGTACACAACCCGATCCCCGCGCTCATCAGCAACAGCGGGCCGAGTAGAGCCAGGTAGGAGGTCTGGGCGTCGACTTGCGCGATCATGAGCAGACCGCCCCCGATTGCCAACAACCCCGCGAAAGTGGGGATTCGCAATCCGATCCGCTCCGCCAGCCGGGGTGCGAACGCGGAGATCACCACCATCGGAATACCCATCGGGGCAAGTGCCAGTGCCGAGACCAGCGGCCGGTAGCCCATGATGAGCTGAAGATGCTGCACGATCAGCATGAACAGGCCGAAGGTCACCAGGAACTGCACTGTCACTATCGCAGTGCCACTACCGAAGCCTCGGTCGGCGAAGAGCCGGATGTCGATCAACGGATGAGCGACCCGCTTCTCGATGACGACGAAAGCCAGGGCGAGGGTCAGCCCGATCACGGTCGCGGCGATCACCATCGGATCGAGCCAGCCACGCGCGGGCACTTCGATCGCCGCGACCACGATCGCGCCGATTGCCAGGGCGCTGGTGACCGCGCCGAGCGGGTCCATCGCGGGCCTGGATGTGTCCACCGATTCGGGCACGGTGAAGGCTGCCACCGTGAGCACCGCGCCGGCAACGGCCATCCCGACGAAAATAGAGACCCAGGACCAACTTTCGATCAGGATACCCGAGCCGAGGATACCGAGAATCGCGCCGACTCCCGAGACGCCGGCCCACAGTCCGATCGCGCTGCCTCGCCGTTCCACCGGGAATCCCGCGGTCAACATCGACAGCGTGGACGGCATGACCAGCGCGGCGCCGACTCCCGTGAGGGCTCGCGCGGCAATCAGCCAGATCGGGGTGTCGAGGATCAGCGGCGCCGCCGAGGCGAGCGAGAAGATGAACAGTCCTACGATGAGGACCACCCGCCTCCCGTACCTGTCGCCCATCGCACCCGCAGGCAGGACGAGGCAGGCCAGCGCGAGGGTGTATCCGTCGACGATCCAGGTGAGTTCGGCCTGACTGGCACCCGTGGCGGCCGCGATCTCCGGCAATGCCGTGTACAGCGCCGCCATCGAGGAGGTGACGAGAACGACCGCCAGACAGGACAGTGTCAGTAGCCAGCGCTGGGCCGCGGACAATCGCACACTTCCGGTGGAATCCATCGGGCCTCCGATACTATTAGTATTGCTACGCTACAACTTGTAGCACAACCACACTGCCGGAGGCAGGCCGATGAGGTTATCTGCCTGGACGGAGGAATACTGGGCTACATGAGCGGATCCGACGACGTCGAAGTCGACCCACGCAAGGCTCGCTCGCGCGCCCGCCTGCTCGATGCCGCTGCCGACCTGTTGCAGGCCGGTGGAGTGGAGGCGGTGACCATCGAGGGCGTCACCAAGTTGTCGAAGGTCGCCAGAACCACCCTGTACCGGCATTTCGACAATGCGATGCAACTGCGGGCGGCCACCATCGAACGTTTGCTTCCACCGGCGCTGGAGACTCCGCCGGAAGGCCCGCTGCGGGATCGGCTCATCACTTTGCTGGAACGGCAGGCCGACGCGATTCGTGATGCGCCACTACAGGTGTCGACATTGGCGTGGCTGGCGACCGGGGCGGACCGCAACACCGACAATCCGGCCATCACCTCGCTCAGCCAGCGCATCATCGACCAGTACCGGGTGCCGTTCGACCAGGTGCTCGATACCCCCGATGCCCGTCGGCAACTGGGCGAATTCGACACCTACTTCGTTCTGTCGCAATTGGTCGGTCCGCTCGTTTTCGCGAAGCTCATCGGCTTGCGCCCCTCGACTCACCAGGATTGCGCCCGCATCGTCGACGACTTCCTGGCGGCACGTGCCGCGACTGCGCCGATGGAACGTCAGGCGTAGCACCGCGGTATCCGCGCCGAGCGGGCCGTTCGTCCCCGTACAGGTCGACGACGATCGGCCCGCCGGCGCTTATCCGCGTCGGCGCCTCGCTCAGATCACCACACCGACATCAGTGCGCACCAGGACGTCCAATGCGCGTTCGGCGATCGCGGCGATGGTCATGGACGGGTTGCACGCGGCGGTGTTGCCGGGCATGAGAGCTCCGTCGAGCACGTAGAGCCCCCGCTGGCCGAGCACCCGGCCGTCCAGATCGCACACACTGTCCATGTTCGCGCCGCCGAGCGGATGCCAGGTCGACGGGAAGATCGCGTTGGTGTCGATCAGTTGCGCGTCCGGTCCCGCGATTCGGCGAACGGCGGGGTCGATATGGCCGTCCTGGATCGCCCGATCGCCGTCGGACGGCCATCGCAGTGTCGCGGCGTCGGAACCCGCGTCGTAGACGAATTCACCGCGTCCCTCGCTCACGCCGTAGCCGACCAACATGGTGCTGCCCGCGTCCAGCGACAGCGGTGGGAGAGAAGCCTGGATGACGGTGAACGCCGACCGCGGATCGTCCCAGTTCTTGCTGCCGTAGACCACCGGACCACCTTGCGGGGAGCCGAAATTCGCGCCCGGATCACGCCAGACGTAGATGCGGTCGGCATTGGTGCCCCAGCCCTTGCCCAGTGCGTCGGGGAGGTCCGGGATCGCACCCGTGGCCCCGGCCCGCACGAGCAGGCGCGTGGTGTTGAGGCTGCCCGCGGACAGTACGAGCGTGCCTGTCGTGATGACCTTGTTCTCCTGGACGACGCCGTTGGTGTCGACCCGGTCGACGCGCACCACCCAGCGGCCATCGGAAGCACGTTCGATATCGGTGACCTCGTGCAGGGTCTGCACGTCCACTTTTCCGGTCGCCTCGGCGGCGGCGACATAGGTGACATCGACGGTGTGCTTGCCGCCGTTGTTCACGCCCATCGCACCGTCACCGTTGGTGTAGGACGGTTTCATCTCCCCACGCAGCTCAGCCAGCGCGTAGTCCCAGTCGATCGGCATCGGGATCTTCGACAGCGGCATTCCGGCGCCGCGGACTCGCTCGGCGAAAACCCGTGCGGCGGCATAGGGCCCACTGTTGACCAGTTCGTCCGGCGCGGTGGCCAAGCCGAGCATGCGCGCGACGCGAGGGTAGAACACCTCGTCCATCCGCTTCCAGTCCAGCCCGGCGGGAAAGTGGGTTTCGAATACCTCGCGGGTCGGCTGCAGCGACATGCCCTGGTAGACCAGCGATCCGCCGCCGAGTCCGGCGGCGCACAGTGCCGTCATGCCGGCACCCGGCACCGCTTCGACCAGGCCGGTATAGGGCTCGAACAGCAGTGGCGTACCGAACAGCGTCGGGCTCGAACGATGCCAGAGCAACCGTTTGTCGGGCTGGGTGGCCCGGGGGAAGGTCTCCGCGTTCGGCCCGGTGACCCAGCGCTTTCCGCGCTCGAGCAGCAGCACCGGCACCCCGGCTTGGGCCAGCCGTAGCGCGGTGACACCGCCGCCGAATCCGGAGCCGATCACCACCACCCGACGCTCCTCCTCGGTCAGCGGGACACCCCCGGTGCGGGCGGCGATCGGGTTCTGCGCAGCGGCGCCACGGGCCGAAGCGAGCAGCAACCCCGCAGCGGCGGCACCGCCCAGTAGCGAACGGCGTGTCATCGTAGACATAGCAATACCTTCATCGTGTGTTGTCCGGGGCACGGGTCAGTTCCCGCGCCGGTCCAGCAGTAGGGACATCAGTCCGATCTCCTGCCCCTGGGTGCGCACCATCTCGCGGGCCGAGCGTTCGACCTCACCGCCGGTGAGCAGGGCGTCCGCAGCGGTCGCCATGTCGATGCCGCCGGCGTGATGGCGCCGCATCAGGCGCAGGAAAGTGATCTCGGCCTGGCCACCGCGCGCGGCGGCCAACTCGTCCAGCTCGGTGGCCGAGGCCGTCCCCGGCATCGATCGGGCCGAGTGATCAGCCGAATGTCGGTGTCCGTCTTCGGAATCCGACATCCATGCCATCGGGCGCTCGTTGACGACGGGCGCGCCCGCCAAGCGGAGCCAGCCGAGCAACATGCCCAGTTCGGTGCGCTGACTGTCGGCGATCTGCCGGGCCAGGCCGATGACGAACGGATCAGCGTCGGCGTGGAGCCGCTGAGCGAGCAGCAGAGCTTGCCCATGGTGGGCCACCATGTCCTGAACAAAACCGATTTCGGTCTCGCTCAGAACCCTCGGGGCGGTGGTGTCAGCGGGCAATACAGGCCGCAGGGCCGCGCCCATCGCGAGCAGCAGCAGTGCCAGCCCACCCAACGCGGCGAAGCGGAAGCCGCTGCGCCAGCTCATGATCCGGTGGTCGAGTTCTGGTCGAGCGGCGGGGTGTAGACCTGCGGTGACAGCTCGAGCGCCAGGAACCCGTTGTCGGCGCAAGTAGTCCAGAGCTGATTTCCGCGCCACTCCGGAGGCGAAAAACACCAGTCGGTCGACAGGTCCCCGAAGGCCACCGTGCCGGTCCGTGGGCTCAGCGCCTGCTCCGGATCGAATTCGCCCCGCAAGATCGCCTGCGCGACCGAGGGCGCCGACAGCAGCGGCAGGCCGATGATCGAGGCGAGCGCGTGCGGCGAGTTCGACAGTGCGGCATTTTCCCCGGTGCGGGCGGGTGGGTTGAAATAGCCGATCTCGGTGACCTTTCCGGGATCGCGCACGTCGAAGACGCGGATTCCCGACGAGGTCCAGCCGCAGGCCAAGGCCGTGGGATCGGCGGGCCGGTCGGCGGCGCAGTAGTGCGCGTCGTAGGAGAACAGCGACCCACCCGCCGCCGACGCGAGCATGGCGTCCTGGTGCTCGGGCAGGTTGATCTCGAGCTTGATCGAGCCGGTGATCCGCGGCTGACGATCGTCGGAGACGTCGATGAGTTTCACACCACCGGACCCGGCTTCGTCGACGGCGAACACATGGGGCACTCCCCCGTAGGTCACCGGGACGGTGTGCTGTGTCGCCCAACCATCCGACCACGTCATATCGGCGAGCTCGGGCACCTGCGGTGCGGGATCGCGCCGCTGGACCGCGCTGATGTCGAGGATCTTCATCCCGCCCATGTTGTTCGCCAGATAGAGACGGTTGCCGTCCGGCGAGACGCCGATCCCGTGCATGGAAAGGCCGGGCAGCCCTTGCCACACGACCCGCGGGTTCGCCGGGTCGGTCAGGTCGACCGCGCTGAGCAGGCCGGGCGCGGTACCCGAGCTCCAGTAGGTGCGGCCGTCCGGAGAGAAGCCGCCCTCGTGGGCGGTGATCGGCAGCGGCAGGGACAGATCGGTCCCGGTGCCCGGGTTGAGCAGGCGCGGATGCGCGCAGTCGCTGATGTCGTAGACCGAGAGCAAGCCCGCCCCGACCAGGGCGGGCACGCCCGCGCCGACCAACAGCTTGCGGGTCTTGTTGACCTTCAGACTCTCCCAGGTTCCCGCCAGCATCGCGGGTTCGGTCAGTGTGGCGGTGCGCACGGGTGCGGCCGGATCGCGCACGTCGAGGACGTGCACGCCGGCGTCCGGACTCCCCAGATCACCGGAGAAGAACGTGCCGACGTAGGCGCAGTGTTCGAAGGTCACCGAGGTGATGCCACCGCCCCGGCCGCCCGCGGCACCGAGTAAGCGCATGTTGCAACGGAATCCGTCCCGAGAACGACCGCTGTCAC
Source organism: Nocardia salmonicida NBRC 13393 (assembly GCF_001613085.1). GTDB lineage: Bacteria > Actinomycetota > Actinomycetes > Mycobacteriales > Mycobacteriaceae > Nocardia > Nocardia salmonicida. Next base: position 149,331 of record NZ_BDBR01000002.1, on the reverse strand, counting down.
GGTCGGCGGCGGGGACGTCGCCCTGTAAACCGGATTCGGGCGCCGAACCGGGCAGACAGTCGGCGCGGGTCGCGGGCGGCGCGGAATGCGCGCTCACCGCGCCCAGCGACACCAGCAGCGCGGCAGCCAGTATCAGTCCGGCGCGTCGATGCGCACGGGCAGAAAAAGTGATCATAGGTGCAGTTGTCGCCCCGACGAGAGGGCGCCTTTCTCGAGTAGTAACCGTGTTACTGGTCGCAGACGGTACCACCCGAGGAGGGCTCGGACCCGGAATCGGACGAATCAGTGAAGAGCGCCCGAAGCCGCCGCTCACCCCCGGCGGCTGGGCTACCGCACCCGGCCCCGACGCTCCCCTTCGAGCTCACGCAGGAACGACTCGATGAGGTCGATGACGTCGGCGTGGCCGGTGTCGACGTCGAAGGCCTCCTCCATCCGAAGAAAGCGGGAGATGCTCGACATCAGCAGCACGAGGGCGCCGGGCGTGTAACGGACCGCACTCGCGCCGTAGTCGGCGAGGATCTTTGCCACCGCGTCGAGTTGGAGCGAGCGGAATCGCCGGGAGGATTCGGCGATCTCGGCCTGAATCGCTTTCCTGTGGTTTGCCAGGGCCACGAATTCCATGGTCAGAGCGGTGTGCGACTGGTCATGAATGGAGTCCCACAGCGCCCACAGCGGCTGCGCTGATTCCAGTGCGCGTAGCTGACGTTCGTAGCTGCGGTCGGCCCCCCGCCGGAACAGCTCGACGAACAGGTTGTCCATGTTGTCGAAGTAGTAGTAGACGAGGGCGGGGTTCACCCCGGCTCTGGTTCCGAGTCGGCGTGAGCTGACGGCGGCGTAGCCCTCCTCCAGCATGATGTGCTCGGCCGCGTCCAGCAGTGCGGAGCGGGAGGTGGAGTTCTCGGCGTCAGAGCTGCGCTCGGGCTTCACATGGGGACCTGTCTGTCGTGCGAGAGGCGCTCGGCCTGCCGCGTGGATCGCGATTCATGATCGGACGGCGCCCAGCGGTGTTGGGGTTCACCAGTTTACGGCCGCGTGGGCCGTGATCGTCAGCAAGGCCGGTTCGCGATTCCGACTCTTGACAGTCGTGAGCGCCGTCACGTATATCTTAATCACTCGCTCAAATTGAGCACTCGATTAAATAAGGAACATACCTCGTCGGTCGTTGCGGCAGCCCACCGACGGCCGGCCCATCGCGACCACCCATTCCACGGAGGAAGTGCCTCCCCCGCGCCGACGACGGCGCCATCGCGCCCTGGCGGCGATCGCCCACCTTGCCGACGAGCAGAGGAACACGGATATGAGCAGCACAGCCACTACGGTTTCGGAGCCGGTACGCGGCCGGTCGACACAAGCCAGAGTTGCGGTGGTGACCGGCGGAGCGTCCGGTATGGGCGAGTCGATCTGCATGGGGCTCGCCGATTCAGGACATCGAGTCGCGGTTCTCGATATCGACGGCGCGGCCGCGCAGCGCGTCGCCGAGCAGTTGCGTGCCACCGGTGCGACGGCAATGGCCTGCGCGGTCGACGTCACCGATCGCGACGCGGTCCGCGAGGCGATCGGCAAGGTTCGCGTCGAGTTCGGCGCGATCGAAATCCTTGTCACCAGTGCGGGTTCCGTCGATTTCGCGCCGTTCACCGAGATCACACCGCAGGCGTGGAATCGCATCGTCGACGTGAACCTGAACGGGGTATTCCATTGCGCCCAAGCCGTGGTCGCGGACATGGTCGCGGCCGGCTGGGGTCGCATCGTAACGATCTCGTCGTCGAGCGCGCAGCGCGGCTCGCCGGGCATGGTGCACTACACCGCGTCCAAAGGCGCCGTTCTCTCGATGACCAAGGCCTTGGCGCGCGAATACGCCGCCGCGGGAATCACGGTCAATACGATTCCGCCTTCCGGCATCGATACGCCCATGTCGCGCCAGTCGCAGGCCGCCGGGCATCTGCCCGACAGCGCCCGGATGGCCGAGGCGATCCCAGTCGGTCACCTGGGAACCGGCGAGGACATCGCCGCGGCGTGCGTGTTCCTGTGCTCGGAGCAGGCCGGCTACATCACCGGGCAGGTCCTCGGAGTGAACGGCGGGTCGGTGATATGACACATTCCACCGTTCCTCGACTGGCGCCGCTGCCGGTACGGGAGTGGGACGAGAACACGCGAGCCGTGTTCCGCGGACACGTCAAATCGGCCGACCGGTACCTCTCCGGAGCACCCGACGCCCCAGCCATGCCGGGCATTCTCGGGGTGCTGGCCCATCACACCGAACTGGCGGGAGCGTGGCTGGCCTACAACGGCCTGCTGATCGAGCGCCCCACGGTCGACCCGCGAGACCGCGAACTGGTGATCCTGCGGGTCGCGTGGCGCAGCCGGTCGGATTACGAATGGACACAGCATGTTCGGATCGCCACGGCCCTCGGCCTCACCGAGGAGCAGATCGTCGGGGTGCGCTCCGGACCGCGGGCGCCGGTGTGGTCGCCGGTGCAGCGCTCGCTGCTGGCGATGACCGACCAACTACTCGATCAGCATCGCGTCGACGACGCCACCTGGGCACAGCTCGAACTCCATTTCGACAATCGGCAACTGATCGAGCTGTTGTTCGTCGCCGGCTCGTATCTGTGCCTGGCGATGGTGTTGAACAGTGTTGCCCTGCAACCGGACCCGGAACGGGAGGAACGATCATGAGCAAAGTCGTAGACGAACCGGCTACGCCCCATCAATGGCCGAGACCCATCGAAGGCAGTTGGACCCAGCACTACCCCGAGCTGGGTACATCGATGATGTCGTTCGAGGATTCGGTGTCGCCGGAGTTCTTCGAACTCGAGCGCGAGGCCATCTTCAAGCGCGCCTGGCTCAATGTGGGTCGGGTCGAGCAAGTGCCGAAGACCGGTAGCTACTTCACCAAGGAACTCGATGTCGCGCGCACGTCGATCGTCGTGGTGCGCGATCGTGACGGTGCCATCAACGCGTTCCATAATGTGTGTCGCCATCGCGGCAACAAACTCGTCTGGAACGAGTTTCCCCGGGAGGAGACCGCGGGGACATGCCGCCAGTTCACCTGTAAGTACCACGGCTGGCGCTACGGACTCGACGGCTCCCTGAGCTTCGTGCAGCAAGAGGGCGAGTTCTTCGACCTCGACAAAGCGGAGCTCGGTCTGGCTCCGGTGCACTGCGACGTGTGGGCCGGATTCATCTTCGTCAATCTCGATGCCACGCCGCGGCAGACGTTGCGCGAATTCCTGGGCCCGATGATCACCGATCTGGATGGCTACCCGTTCGACAAGATGACCGAATGGTACGAATTCAAGGCTGACAACCAGAGCAACTGGAAGTTGTTCGCCGACGCGTTCCAGGAGTATTACCACGTCCCCGGCCTGCATTCGCAGCAGGTCCCCAGCGCCGTGCGCACCCCCGGGAAAGGTTTCGAGTGTGCGCATTTCCAGGTCGGCGGCCCACATCGGATGGTCTCCACCGGTGGTGCGCGACGTTGGACGATGCCGGCGGAGTTCATGTATCCGATCGAACGGATCACCCGCAGCGGCCTGGTCGGCCCGTGGGAGTCGCCGGATCTGGGCGAGCCGCCCAAGGGCTTGAATCCTGGTCGGGTCGAGCCGTGGGGTATCGACAACTTCCAGATCTTTCCCAACATCGAGATCCTCATCTATCGCGGCTGGTATCTGCTCTACCGCTATTGGCCGACCTCCTACAACTCCCACCGGTTCGAGGGAATGCTGTGCTTCCAGCCGGCGCGTACGGCCCGTGAGCGAGTCGAACACGAGGTCGCCTCGGTGGTGTTCAAAGAGTTCGCCCTTCAGGACGCCGGCATGCTCACCGGCACACAGACCGCGCTGGAATCGGCATATCGCACGGCGGGCATGACTCATTTCCCGGTCAATGATCAGGAAATCCTCGTGCGTCATTTCCACAAGGTCGTCGCCGACTGGGTCGATGAGTACCGCCACGATCTCACCGGAGCCGGTGAGCGATGACATCGACAATGCTGCCGCCTGCCTTCGCCGACCTCGAACGGTTCGCCGTCACGTGGTGTCTGAAGACCGAATCCGAACGCTACGCCCGCCGCCTTGCCAGTCCCATGCAAGAGCTGATCGGCTTCTATGACGCGTGCTTTCCGCGTGTCGAGGACGCTATCGCCTACTGCGACAAATTCCCCCTCGAGGAATTACCCGAGGACGCCATACACCTGCTTCATCTGGTGTATTCGCTGGTCATGGTCGCGATGGCAGTCGAGATCTTCCAACAACCCAAGCCCGTCGACAGCGCCGACGCAGAACTCGCACGCGTCACAGGGCCCTGGCCGTAGGACACGAAGGAACTCCATTATGACGATTACCATCGAGAAACTCGGGCACGCTGTCGGAGCAGAGGTCATCGGCGTACGCCGCGAGCAGTTGCTCGACGATGACCGCGTCGCCGAGACCGTGATGACAGCCCTCGAGGAGAACGGGGTGCTGGTCTTTCGTGATCTGCATCTCGACCCGGAAACCCAGGTAGCGTTCTGCCGCACGCTCGGGCAGGTGGATACCTCACCCGGACATCATCCGGTGGAGGGCATCTATCGGGTCAGCCTCGACGCCGCCAAGAACTCGTCGGCGAGCTACCTGCGCGCGACCTTCGACTGGCACATCGACGGCTGCACGCCCGAAGACGACGCCTATCCACAGATGGCGACCGTGCTCACGGCCAAGGCCGTCGCCGCCAGCGGCGGTGAGACCGAATTCGCCAGCACCTACAAGGCTTTCGACGACTTGACCGCCGCGGAACGAACATCTCTGCGGTCCCTGCGTGTGGTGCATTCACTCGAAGCGTCGCAGCGTGGCGTGACAGCGGACCCGACACCGGACCAACTGGTGGCGTGGCGCAGACGTCCGACCAAAGAGCACCCACTGATCTGGACCCACAAATCCGGACGGCGATCGCTGGTCCTCGGTGCCTCGACCGACCACGTCGTCGGGATGCCCGCCGACGAGAGCCGGGCACTGCTCGACGGACTACTGGGCCGCTGCACCGCTCCCGACCGCGTCTACCGGCACACCTGGGCTGTCGGCGACACCGTGATCTGGGACAACCGTGGGGTCATCCATCGCGCCGCGCCGTACCCGGCAGGTTCTCCGCGAGAGATGTTGCGCACCACGGTGCTCGGTGAAGAACCGATCGAATAGCCCACCGATACAGCCTTTCAGGAGTACATCATGGCTCGTTGGCCCAAACCCGCAGAGGGTAGCTGGACTCAGCACTACCCAGAACTCGGGACCGACCCGATGTCCTACGAGGACTCGATCTCCCCGGAGTTCTTCGAACTCGAGCGCGACGCGATCTTCAAACGCGCCTGGCTCAATGTCGGTCGCATCGAACAACTGCCGCGCACCGGCAGCTATTTCACCAGGGAGATCCACGCCGCGCATTCCTCGATCATCCTGGTGCGCGATCGCGACGGCAGCGTCAACGCCTTCCACAACATCTGTCGGCATCGGGGAAACAAGCTGGTGTGGAACGAGTTTCCCCGCGAGGAAACCGCCGGTACGTGTCGCCAGTTCACCTGCAAGTACCACGGCTGGCGCTACGGACTCGACGGCTCGCTGAGTTTCGTGCAGCAGGAAGGCGAGTTCTTCGACCTGGACAAGGACAACCTCGGGCTCGCGCGCGTGCACTGTGAGGTCTGGTCGGGATTCATCTTCGTCAATCTGGCCGCGCAACCGCGTCAGACACTGCGAGAGTTCCTCGGCCCGATGGTGACCGGTCTCGAGGGATACCCGTTCGACCAACTGACAGAACGTTATTCCTACCGGGCCGAGGTCGGCGCCAATTGGAAGCTCTACCTGGACGCTTTCCAGGAGTTCTACCACGCACCGATCCTGCACGGAAAGCAGACGCCGGACAATTTCTCCGTCGCCGCGCAGCAGGCCGGATTCGAAGCACCGCACTACCAGCTCGACGGACCGCATCGGCTGGTCAGCACCTCCGGTGTGGTGACCTGGGAACTCGACGCCGCGATGCGTAAACCGATGGAAGACATCACCCGCAGTGGCTTGTTCGGTCCGTGGGATGTCCCGGATCTCGGTCCGATGCCGGCCGGGCTCAACCCCGCGGGCTGCGAACCCTGGGGGCTGGATTCGTTCCAGCTGTGGCCGAATTTCACCATTCTCATCTGGTCCGGGGGTTGGTATCTCACCTACCAGTACTGGCCGACCTCGCACAATACGCACATCTTCGAGGGCAACCTGTACTTCACGCCCGCCCGCACCCCGCGCGACCGCGTCGCCCACGAAATGGCCGCGGTCACCTTCAAAGAGTATGGGCTGCAGGATTCTTCGACGCTGGAGGCTACCCAGCTCATGCTCGAATCCCGCGCGGTCACCACATTCCAGCTCAACGACCAGGAAATCCTGCTTCGGCACCTGCACAAGGTCGCGGCGGACTGGGTCGGCGACTATCAGCGCGAGGGCACGGAGGCCAAGCGATGAGCACACCTCTACTGCCGGTCGAATTCGCCGACCTCGAGCAGTTCGCCTCTGTGTGGTGTCTGCCCTCCGAAACCGAACGCAACGACCAGCGCCTGAATTCCACGATGGTCGACATGCAGCGGTTCTACGACGTGATCGCGGCGCGGGCCGAAGACGCGCTCACCTACTGCGACAAGTTTTCGATCGACGATATGCCCGAGGACGCGAAGAACCTGATGTACCTGCTGTATTCGATGATTCAGGTGTCCTTCCCCGTCGAAGTGTGGCGACAGCCGCGCATACCCGACACCGGGGCCGCGTCGTTGACCTGTGTCATCGAGCCGAGCCTATGAGCGGGCAGGTCGTCGTGCTGCGTGCCGCGGCGTGGGTCGAGGTCGAGACCGGGCAGCGGCACACGCCGGCGGTGATCGTCGTGGACGGCAACCGAATCACCGCGATCAATCCGGTCGAGGTACCCGCGGACGCGCAGGTCATCGATCTGGGTGAGCTCACGCTGCTGCCCGGATTGATGGATATGGAGGTCAACCTGCTCATCGGCGGGCCCGACACTCCCTCGGGGTTGCCGAACCCGATGCACGGTGTGCAAGACGACCCGGTGTATCGAACATTGCGCGCCTCGGTGAACGCCCGCGTCACCCTGCACGCCGGTTTCACCACGGTCCGCAATCTCGGTCTGATGGTGAAGACCGGGGGCTATCTGCTCGACGTGGATCTGCACCGCGCGATCGAACAGGGCTGGCTCGAAGGCCCGCGCATCGTCTCGGCCGGACACGCCATCACGCCGACCGGCGGCCACCTCGATCCCACGATGTTTCAGCGGCTCGCCCCGCACATCATGCCGATCACGGTGGAGGAAGGCCGCGCCAACGGCGTGCCGCAGGTCCGCGAATCTGTGCGTTACCAGATCAAATACGGTGCCGAGGTCATCAAGATCTCGGCATCGGGCGGGGTTATGTCACACGGCACCGTCGCCGGAGCCCAGCAGTATTCCGACGAGGAGCTGGCCGCGATCGTCGACGAAGCGCACCGCGCCGGTGTGCGCGTCGCCGCGCACGCCCACGGTGACGCCGGAATCCGCGCCTGCCTGCGGGCCGGGGTCGACTGCATCGAACACGGTTCCCTCGCCGAGGACGACACCATCGCGCTGATGGTGGAGCAGGGCACATATCTGGTACCGACGAGTTATCTGTCGGAGGGCCTCGATGTCTCCAAAGCCGCTCCCGCACTGCAGAAGAAGGCCGCCGAGGTCTTTCCACGGGCGCGCGAGACGCTGCGCAAGGCGATCCGTGCCGGGGTCAAGATCGCCTGCGGCACCGATGCACCCGCGGTCCCGCACGGCAGCAATGCCAAAGAACTGTGGGCACTCGTCGACCGCGGCATGACACCTGCGCAGGCGCTGCGCGCGGCCACGATCACCAGCGCCGAACTGATCGGCGTCGACGACCGTGGGCGGCTGGCACCTGGATTGCTGGCCGACATCATCGCCGTCTCCGGCGACCCCACCGTCGACATCACCACTCTCGACGATGTGCGGTTCGTGATGAAGGACGGCCGCGTCCACAAGAAACCGTGACCAGCGAAAACCGTTCGCCCGCACTTCGAATGCGCGCATCAGATCCGAGGTAGCAATGTCGCCACGTCATCAGCTCTATATCGGTGGGCAATGGGTCGACCCCGCCGCCGGCGAGACGATCGAGGTGATCTCGCCGCACACCGAGCAGGTCATCGCGCGGGTCGCCGACCCGACGACCGCGGATGTCGATCGTGCGGTCGCGGCTGCGCGCGAGGCGTTCGACACGGGGCCGTGGCCTCGTATGGACCCACAGGCGCGCGTGGCGATCGTCCGCGAGTTGGCGCGGTGCTACCGCGCACGTGAAGACGAACTCGCACAACTGATCACCACCGAAATGGGTGCGCCGATCACCTTCTCGCGCTCGGCGCACGCCAAGCTGCCCGGCATCATGATCAGCGCCTTCGCCGACATCGCCGCCGGTTACCGCTGGCAGGAGACCAGAGCGGGGTTCCTCGGCCGTGACGTGGTCGTCGGCCACGAACCCGTCGGGGTCGTGGCCGCGATCATTCCTTGGAACATGCCCATGTTCCTGCTCGTGGGAAAGTTGATTCCGGCGCTGCTCGCCGGATGCACGGTGGTGCTCAAGCCGTCTCCGGAGACAGCGCTGGACGCGCACCATATGGCCGAGCTCCTCGACCAGGTCGGGTTGCCCCCCGGGGTGGTCAGCATCCTGCCCGCGGGGCGCGAAGTCGGCCGGTACCTGGTCTCGCACCCGGGCGTGGACAAGGTCTCGTTCACCGGATCCACCGGGGCGGGTAGGCAGGTCGCCGAAGTATGCGGTGCGGCACTGCGCAGGGTCAGCCTCGAACTCGGCGGCAAATCCGCCGCGGTGGTGCTCGACGACGCCGATCCCGACGCCGTGGCCACCGGCATGATGGTGGCCGGGCTGATGAACAGCGGACAGGCCTGCGTCGCCCAGACCCGCGTGCTGGTCCCCCAGCGCCGCCGGGACGAATTCGTCGACGCGCTGGCGAGTGTGATCGAAAACCTCACGGTCGGAGACCCGTTCGATCCAGCGACCCGAATCGGTCCGATGGTCTCGCACCGCCAACAGCAGCGGGTTCTGGAGTACATCGACCTGGGGCAGCGCGAAGGAGCCCGTCTGATCGTCGGCGGCACCGACCTCCCCGAGGGCGTCGAGCACGGCTGGTACGTCCGGCCCACCCTGTTCGCCGACGTGGACAACTCGATGCGGATCGCGCAGGAGGAGATCTTCGGTCCCGTTCTGAGCGTGATCGCCTACACCGATGACGAACACGCGGTCCACCTCGCCAACGACAGCGAGTACGGGCTGTCGGGTTCGGTGTGGTCATCCGACATCGAGCGCGCCACGGCGATCGCCCGCCGAGTACGCGCGGGCACCCTCGGCATCAACGAGCCCTACAGCATGGATCCGGTGGCGCCGTTCGGCGGAGTCAAGAACAGCGGCATCGGCCGCGAATTCGGAACCGAGGGTCTCGAAGGCTACCTCGACACGGTGTCGCTCTCGATTCGCTCGTCGACGAATGCCACAGTGCCGCACATCGATTCCGCCCGCGCTGCCGCCCCGCCGAGCGGAATCCGCAGCTCGTGAGTGATCGGGGCGGAGGCAGGGATGCGCGGTCAGGGCAGCTTGATAGCCGACATGTACATCTCGAGAATCGGCCCGTAGAGGTCGACGCTGTCGAGTTCGGTGCCGAGTACGACGGAGGGCGTCGTGTGGATGAGCACCCTCGCCATCGTCATCGGCGGGATCAGCGAGGTCGCGCCCAGTCGGTCGAGATTCTCGATGATGAACTGCCCCAGAGCTTCCACGGTCTCTTCCCGCCGGACGGCCACCCGTGCCCGAACCTCGGGGTTGCGCAGCAGATACAGGGTGAATTCCATACCGAGGGCGGCATGGTCGGTACCGCGGTCGGCGCCCAGCCGGCGCCACAGCTCACCGACGCGGTCCAACTCTTCGGTTCCCACACTCGAGGCGGCCGCCAGCACCTCGGTGAAGGTATCGAAGTAGCGCTGCATGTATCGATCGTTCACCCCGAGGAACAGTTCCTCCTTGGTGGCGAAGTGCTTGTAGATCGCGCCTTTGGTGTACCCGGCGGCGTGGGCGATGTCATCGAGTGTTGCCGCCGCGAAACCCTTTTCGGCAAATACTTCTTCGGCGGCCTCCAGGAGCAGCCCCCTGGTGTGCTCGAGTCTCCGCTCTCGGGTCCAACGCTCAGCCATATCAGCGATTATGCCACGAATCTTAGAAACCCCCTAGTATCTCAGATTCTCAGTGGTATATTTCGAGTCGTACGGATACTTCAGGAGAGTGACCGATGACTCCCTCATCGACTTCCACGGCCATCGCCGATTCCATTCCGAATTTCGAGCGTATCGACGCGCGTCGGACCCCGACCATTCACCGAGGAGGTGCGCTGTGAGCGGACCCTCGGAGCCGAAAAAGGGCACCACCGTCACCGAGCCGCTCGGCAACGTGGCCACCCTCGGCGCGAAAGTTCAATCGACCAGCAATGCGGTCAAGATCTGGGCCACCCTCGGCGGGTTGATCCTCGCCCTGCAGATATATGTGTGGCTGCGCTGGATCACCGGCCCCAATTTCGAACGCGTGCCCACAGGACCGAGCGATCCGCCGACTTTCATGAAGGTGATTCTCACCGTCTGGACCGCGGTGATTCTTCTCGGTCTGCCGATCGGCATGTATTTCTTCATTATCCGGCCGTGGCTACGGGAGCGGCGAATAACCCTCGACGGCATGCTGTTCGTGGCCTGCGGCCTGATGTTCTTCCAGGATCCACTGCTGAACTACTTCAATACGTGGAGTACGTACAACACCTGGATGTTCAACAGGGGCTCGTGGGTGCAGGATGTGCCGGGCTGGCAATCCTATGGCGAACCAGGCGCCATGATGGCCGAACCGATCCTGATGAACGCACCGGGCTACTCCTACGGCGTCCTGCTGTGCACGATTCTCGGATGCTGGGTGATGCGAAAGACTAAGCAGCGGTTCCCGAATATCAGCACTATGGGATTGATCGGCGTGCTGCTCGTCTGGACATTCTTCTTCGATCTCGTCATCGAAGGTTTATTCCTGATGCCGATGGGTCTTTTCACCTACCCCGGCGCACTCCAGGCATGGTCGATCAACGCCGGCACCTATTATCAGTGGCCGCTGTATGAAGGGCTCATGTGGGGCGGAGTTCAGGCCGGCCTCTGCTCGCTGCGCTATTTCACCGACGACCGTGGCCGAACCATCGTCGAGCGTGGCCTGGATCAGATCCACGGCGGATTCGTCAGGCAACAGTTCACGCGCTTTCTCGCGATCTTCGCGGCCGTCAGCACATTCTTCTTCGTGGGCTACAACCTTCCCGCGCAATTCTTCGCCCTGCACACCGATCCGTGGCCCGAGGACATCCAGAAGCGCTCGTACTTCAACATGGGTATCTGCGGCGAAGGAACCGACCGGCTCTGCCCCCATCCTGATCTGCCGGTTCCCTTCCGGCACAGCGGCTACATAGATCCGACCGGCAAACTCGTCCTGCCCGACGGTGCCGAGCTGCCGAAGATCATTCCCTTCGCCGACACCGACAAAGGAAACTGACATGACCAGTCGATCCAGCGCTGTACTCGACGTTCCACGGGCACCGTTCTACCGCGCGGTCGGTGACGAAGTAGCGGTGTTTCGCGCGGCGGCCGTCGGCGGGCTCCCGCTTCTCCTCAAGGGCCCCACGGGCTGCGGTAAGACCCGCTTCGTGGAAACCATGGCCGCGGAGCTCGGCCGGGACCTGATCACCGTCGCCGGCCACGAGGACATGACCTCGGCGGACCTGGTGGGCCGTTTCCTGCTCAAGGGCGGCGAAACGGTCTGGGTGGACGGTCCGTTGACGCGCGCCGTGCGGTCGGGCGCCATCTTCTATCTGGACGAAGTCGTGGAGGCGCGCCAGGACACCACCGTGGTGATCCATCCGCTCGCCGATCACCGCCGCGAACTTCCGGTCGACCGGCTCGGGGTGACATTGCCCGCTGCACCCGGGTTCCAGCTGGTGATCTCCTACAACCCTGGTTACCAGAGCGTTCTGAAGAATCTGAAGGAGTCGACTCGGCAGCGATTCGTCGCTATCGAACTCGGCTTCCCGCCCCCCGAGATCGAGCGCGAGGTGATCGCCCACGAAGCCGGGGTCGACGAGGAGACCGCGCGGGCACTGGTCGCGGTCGGCAGCGCCATCCGCAACCTGGACAACTCGCCGCTGCGCGAGGTGTCCTCCACGCGAATGCTGATCCTCGCCGGTGGCCTCGTCGCGGGCGGGCTGGACCTACGCACCGCCGTGCAATCGGCGGTGGTGCAGGCGCTGTCCGATGACGCGGATATCGTTGCCGCCCTCGGCGAACTCGTCGACGCTGTGCTGCCGCGGCCATGATCGACAAGGATCCGAGCGGGCCGGAGCGATACCGGCTCCTCGCCACTTACCTCGCCGGCAGGTCTGTGGGTATCGCAGAGCTGCCGGCGGGCGGGACGCCGTATACGAACGGGCAGATCGTGTTCGTTTCGGACGACGGTACCGGCACCGAGCAGCGTCGCGAAGTACTCGTGCAGAGCGCGCTGCTCGGTGCCGGGAGCCTGGATCCGGCACTGGTGAGGTCACTGCGGGGGCGTCCATCGACAGCGCGGCGCTACCTGGCCCTAGAAGGCCGTCGGGTGCTCGCAGAACTGGCTGGGCGGCTTCCACTCGCCGCCGGACTCGATCTCGAGGGAGAACCGAGTACAGCGAGCGCCGCGGAATCACTCGCGGCGGCCAAGGGAAAGCGGAAAGTCGACGAGCCACCGGAGTGGTTCGGCACCATCAAACCCTCCCAGTTGGTGGCGTCGGATCCTGGCCCGGGCGGGCGGGCGAGCGACGGAGAGCTGCGCCTGGAATTCGATCTCAGCGAGATACCCGAGGCCGACGACGAGGTCGAGGACAACGTCGAGAAGTCCGAGGAGAGCAAGATTCTCAAACTCTTCGAGAATCCACTCTTCAGCGGCAAGTCGGTGATGGATTTCTTCCGCAAGACGATGGGCAACTCACGGTCCGACGGAGACGGGCCCGCCGGCGCCGAAGCGCCGGTCAGTGCGGTGCGCCGGGCGCGGATGGTCGGACCGAATGCCCGGCCGCTGCCCACCCGGATCAAGTTCACCGATGCCGACAAGCCCGGCGCCGCCGCCGGAATCGGCGGCGCCCTCTATCCCGAGTGGGACGTATTCAACGACCGCTACAAACCGGATTGGTGCCGAGTCGTCGATTTCCCGCTGACGGTCCCCACGGATATCTCGGCCGCACGTGTGCCCGAAGACGATGTGCTCCGACGGCGGCTGGCTCGGGTGGGCCTTGGCCCGAAGGTGCTGCGCGGGCGCCCCGATGGTGACGAACTCGATATCGAGGCGCTCATCGATCTGTTCGTCGATCTGCGTTCGGGATACTCGCGCCCGGAGAACGTGTACCTCGAACACCGCAAGCTCGAGCGCAATCTCGGCGTGATGATCCTGCTGGATGCGTCCGGATCGGCCACCGATGCCGATCTGGAGGGCCTGTCCGTGCACGACCATCAGCGGCGGGCGGCCGCGACCATGGCCGTCACGCTCGAAGAGCTCGGGGACCGTGTCGCGGTGTACGCCTTCCGCTCCGAGGGCCGCCACGCGGTGTACCTGCCCGCGATCAAAACCTTCGATCAGCGGTTCGGCGCCGTCGGACGAGCCAGACTCAATCAGCTTCAGCCCTCGAACTACACCCGGCTGGGCGCAGGCATCCGCGGCGCGGGCGAGATTCTCAAAAACCGAGCGGGTACGCAGAATCGGCTGTTGGTCGTGCTGTCGGACGGCTGTCCCTACGACGACGGCTACGAGGGTCGCTACGCCGAAGCGGATGCCGCGAAGGCACTCGAGGAACTGCGCGCCGAGGGCGTGGCCTGCCTGTGCCTGTCCATCGGCTCCACCACGCCCGCCGACGCCCTCGCACGCGTCTTCGGCTCCGCGGGCCATGCCAACGCCGCGACCCTGAGCGAACTGAGCCCGCACATGGACGAACTGTTCCTGTCCTCTCTTCGCGAACTCGCCGCGCCCACACCGCGCTAGCGAGACATCTACACCGGAAAGAGGAGGTTCGCTGTGGAACCCAACGCATCCGCGGTCACCGAGATCAAGGATTGGTCGAAGCAATACTCCCGGCGACACCCGATCGCCTCGCTGCACACCGTCGGAAGACAGGTCGAACTCGGCCGGGACGCATTCCGCTATCTCGCCACCGACATCGTGGCGCGGCGCTTCCCCTTCGACGAATTCGTCGGGCAGGCGGCGTTCATGGTGAAGACCTCCCTGCTGCCGACGGTGGCCGTGGCGGTGCCGATCAGTGCGACCCTGTCCATCCAATTCGGTTTGCTGGCAGGACAAGTCGGTGCGACGGCACTGGCCGGCGCCGCGAGCGGCCTGGCCGTGATCCGCCAGTCGGCGCCGTTGGTCACCGCGATTCTGCTGGCGGCAGCGGTGGGTTCGGCGCTGTGCGCCGATCTGGGCTCGCGCAAGATCCGCGAGGAGATCGACGCCATGGAGGTGATGGGGGTCTCGGTGCTGCGCAGGCTCGTGGTGCCGCGACTGGCCGCCGGGATCCTCATCGCGATGGCGCTCACCGCAGTCAGCTGTTTTGTCGGATTTCTGGCCGGCTACCTGTTCAATGTCTATGTCCAGGACGGAACTCCGGGCAGCTACATGGCGACCTTCTCCTCCTTCGCCACCTCCGGTGATCTGTACCTGGCGATGGTCAAGGCCGCGGTGTTCGGCGTGATCGTCGTCGTCATCGCGTGCGAGAAGGGCCTCAACACCCGGGGTGGGCCAGGTGGCGTGGCGAATTCGGTCAATGCCGCCGTGGTGGCATCGATCGTGGTGCTGATGGTCGTCAATCTCGGATTCACCCAGATCTACACGATGCTGTTCCCGAGGACGACCCTGTAATGGCCAGCGTGTATCGCCCTCCCGGAGTGCGGGTCGCGCTCAGGGTGGCGGCCGGGCCGTGGCACGGTGTCATCCGATTCGGGCACATGTTCACCTTCTTCGTGCGCGCGGTGGTCTCGATACCCGTTGCCCTGCGCCACTACAGCCGCGAATCCCTGCGCATCCTGTCCGATGTGACCTGGGGCAACGGCTCGCTCATCGTCGGCGGTGGAACGGCGGGAGTGATGATCATCCTGGGCGCCGCCGCGGGCGGGATCGTCGGCATCGAGGGCTTCAACGCGTTGAAGCTGCTCGGCATGGAGCCCGCGACCGGAATGATCGCCGCGACCGCGGCGACCCGTGAACTCGCTCCGATCATGGCGTCGATCGCCTTCGCCGCGCAGGCGGGGTGCCGGTTCACCGCCCAGCTCGGCGCGATGCGGATCGCCGAGGAGATCGACGCCCTCGACGCGATCGCGATCCGCCCGGTCCCCTTCCTGGTCTCGACGCGATTGATCGCCTCGATCGTGGCGGTGATCCCCTTGTACCTGGCCGCGCTGGCCGCGGACTACCTCGCCGTCGAGCTGTTCGTCGGGCTCGTCGGCGGACAATCGTTCGGAACCTACGCCCACTATTTCGACCTGGTGCTCAGCGGCACCGACGTCGTGTTCTCGCTGTTGAAGGCGATCGTATTCGTCACCATCACCACCACGATCCAGTGCTACTTCGGCTACTACGCGCGCGGCGGGCCGCAAGGAGTCGGTGTCGCGGCAGGTCGGGCGATGCGCGCGAGCATCACCGTGATGATCTCGGTGAATCTGTTGATGACGTTGGCGCTGTGGGGATTCGACGCCGGCTCCAGGATCAGTGGGTAGTGCGATGTCGATAGTGTTCGAATCCGACGACAGGCACCTGAGCAATACCAAGTTGTTCGTGCGCGGGATGGCCGCGCTGACCGTCGTCGTCGCCACCGTCGCGGCGATGGTCGCCCGCTCGGAAGGCGCGTTCGCGGAGACGGTCGCGGTGACCGCGATGCTCGTCGACGTGGGCGACGGGTTGCCGAAACGATCCGATGTCAAATATCACGGCGTGCTGGTCGGGAGTGTGCAGGACGTGGTTGCCTCGGACGGCAGCCACCCCAACAAGGTTCACATCGAACTGATCCCCTCGCACGCCGCCGCGATTCCGGCGACGGTGACGGCGCGCGTCGTCCCCAGCAACGTGTTCGCGGTGCCCTCGGTCCAGCTCATCGACAACGGACCGGGCCCCGCGCTGAGGTCAGGAGCGTCGATACCGGAGGACCACAGCAAGGCCAGCGTGCAGTTGCAGACCTCGCTCACCGCGTTGAGCCGCATCGTCGACGCCGTGGGACGCCCCGACGCCGATCCCACCGTCGGGATCTTGGAGACCGTTGAACGGGCGACCCGTGGCCGCGGCGCGGACGCGATGGCAGCGGCCGCCCAGCTCGCGCGCATCGTGCGGGCCTACCAGGGCGAATTGTCGGGCGACGACGACTCCCCCGCGCTGCTCACCGGACTCTCGGAGGCTGTGCACGGACTGCAGGAATCGGCACCCGATCTGCTCGCCGCGCTACACAGCGCGGTCGGGCCGATGCACAGCGTCGCCGAGCAGCGAGTCCGCTTGACCGAACTGCTCACCGGCGGCATCGCGACCACCGAAACGGTCGGCACCGCGCTGAACAACCGCACCGAGACCATCATCGACCTCAACTCCAGGCTGGGCCCCGTGCTACAGATTCTCGCCGCGGGCAGCGGCAACTTCGTCCAGATGACGACCTCGCAAACCCGGATCGCGCACGTGTTCGCGCACGACTTCTGGCAACCCGACACCCAGACCGGCACCGCCAAAGTGATCGTCGAACTCACTCCGCACAAGCAATACACCCGGACCGACTGTCCGCGCTACGGAGAACTCGCTGGTGCGAGTTGCGAGAACGGACCCGCCGCGGGCCCACCGGTCATCGGCGCCGCCGACCAACCGGTGAACACGCTCGACCAGCGCGACATTCTGGCCGAAAGCCTCGGTCTGCCACAGGAAGCCGCCGGCCTCGCCGAGCTGTTCGGTCTGACCGTGCCCGCCCCACCAGCCGCCGGAGAACCACGGTGAAACACAAACGCGACCTCGCCGGACTGACCGCCTTTCTGCTCGTCTCCGCGCTGCTGATCTGGATGGTCCGGGTGACTCTGCAACGCGACGTCAGCGGCGACACGCACTCCTATTCCGCTGTCTTCAGCGATGTCTCGGGACTACGTGTGGGTGACGACGTCCGGATCGCCGGAGTACAAGTGGGCCGGGTCGACTCCATCGACATCCTCGGCCCGAACGCCGAGGTCGACTTCCGGATCCAGCGAGGTCAGCCCGTGTACGGCAACACCATCGCCTCGGTCATCTATCAGAATCTGATCGGACAGCGCTACCTCGGGCTGAGCAGAGCCGAATCCGGCGATCCGACGCCCATGGCGCCCGGCGCGCGGATCCCGCTCGATCGCACCGAACCGTCCTTCGATCTGTCGGGGCTGCTCAACGGATTCCAGCCGTTGTTCAGCGCCCTCGACCCGGCAGACGTCGACAATCTGACCTCCGCGTTGATCCGAGCGCTTCAGGGCGACGACGGCGCGGTCGCCGCGCTGATCACCGAGACCGCGACCCTGGTGCAGTCCTTCGCCGGGCCCGACCAGATCCTGGGCACGCTGATCGACAACCTGTCGGCGGTGATGACCACGTTAGCCGGGCAGAGCGCCGGGCTGCAGACGACTTTCACCCAGACCCGCAAGATCTTCGACGCACTCGAAACCCGGCGCGACACACTGCTGGACCAGACCGCGCAGATCTCCACCGTCGTCTCCGACGCCGCCGCTGTCATCGACGGCGCGGGCCCGTCGCTGACGGAGTTCATGAATCGCGAACCCGGCTTCGCGCGTCATTTCGTCGACGGCAAGGAACGTTTCGCGTTCCTCGGCTTCAATCTCCCGCAGCTGTTCCAGTCCATGATCCGGGCCACCGACGCCGGTTCTTTCGTCAACGCCTATGTCTGCGACATCAGTTTCAGCATCATCCCGGGCATCGATCCCGTGATCGCGCAGATCCTCGGCGCCGCCTCCCCGACCGGCCGACCCCAGCACTCCGCGATCTGTAGGTAGGACCATGAAGAATCCACTGCGCGCCCTCTCCTCTCTGTTGCCACGCCCGGGCGCCGCCGGTTCCGGCGCGATCGCCACCGACAGGTCGCTTCGGACCGGCCTCATCGCCGTGCTCTCCGTCGTGCTGGTGTTGCTCGTGCTGGTCGTGGTCAACTCGCTACACCTCGGCACACGCACTGTGCGGGCCGATTTCGCGCAGGCCGCGGGGATCGCCGCCGGTGACCCTGTGACGTGGGCGGGCATTCCCGTCGGCACGGTGACCAGCACCCGGCTCGCCGGCGACCATGTCGAGGTGAGCTTGTCGGTCGACGACGAGGTCGCCCTCGGCGCCGATGCCGCGGCCGCGATCAAACTGACCACGCTGCTCGGCTCGCGCTATGTCGAGTTGCGCTCGTCCGGCAACGGCGAACTGCGCGACGATCGGATTCCGTTGTCCCAGACCACCGTTCCCTATGACCTCGAGACCGCCCTGCAGGACGCGACCACCACTTTCGACGAACTCGACGCCGACCAGATCGCCGCGTCGATGACATCGCTGTCGCAGGGGCTCGACGGCCTGCCGTCGCTGGTCCCTGGCATCCTGCGCGACATCCGGTCACTGTCGAATGTCATCGCGACCCGACGCGACCAGATCGGCACCCTGCTCACCAGTACCGACCAGGTCAGCACCGTGATCCGTACCCAGCAAGCCGAACTCGGCTCGGTGGTGGGGCAGGGCGGCGCCGTGCTGCGGCAGATCCTCGCCCGCCAGGACGCGCTGCGTCGACTGCTCGCCGCGACCACCACGCTGGTCCAGCGGCTCGAACCGATCGTGGTCGGTGAGAACGCCGAAATCGAACAACTGCTGACCGACCTGCGCGACATGACCGCGATGATGGCGGGCCACGACGACCTGCTACGCAGTATCTTGCAGATCCTTCCGGTCCCCTGGCGCATGTTCGCCAATGCCACCGGCACCGGCGCGGAACTGAACGCCAACGCCCCCGACGGCGCTTTCGTCGACTCGTGGATGTGCGCGTTGAGTGCCGTCGCCGTCGATTCCGGCCGGGCCCCCTATCTCCAGGACTGCCGATGAACACACTGCTGTCCAGCCTGAAACTGGCCGCGATCGTGGTAACCGCCGCCTGCCTGACCAGCTGCTCGGTCGGGTCCGACACGGGAACCACCACCATCACCGCCGAATTCGCCAATGCCAACGGCCTGTACGAGGGCAACCCGGTCTCAGTGCTCGGAATGCGCGTCGGGCGCATCGTTCGGATCGAGGCCCACGGCACCGAGGTCGAAGTCGAGATGCGAATCGACAGCTCGATCCAGCTGCCCGCCGATGTGCAGGCGGTGACGATCTCGGACTCGTTGCTCACCGACCGCCACATCGAACTCACCCCGGTCTATCGCGGTGGGCCGACCTTGCCCTCGGGCGCGGTGCTCGATCCGGCGCGGACGAAGTCGCCGGTCGAGTTCGATGCCCTGCTGTCGATGGCGCAGAAGTTGTCCACCTCACTGGGTGGTGACGGCAACGGTGCCGGCCCGGTCGCCGACCTGATCGGCCTGGGGTCCGCCGCGACCCGAGGCAACGGCGACGACATGCGGGCCGCGCTCGGTGAGCTCTCCCGTGCGCTGCGACTGGGTGCGGACAACGGGACCGCCACGCGCGATGCGATCACCACCGTCGTCACCAACCTCGACGAGCTGACCGCGGCGGCGGCGCGCAATGATCAGACGCTGCGCGAATTCGGCGGTGCCGTAGCGCAACTCAGCGATTTCCTGGCCGATCAACAGCTGGGAACCGGCTCGACCGGCGCGGCGCTGAACCGGATCATCGGCCAGGTCACCGAGCTGCTCCGGCGCCACCAGGGCACTATCTCCGGCCTCGTCACCAACGCGAACACCGTGACCGGTTCCCTGGCGGCCTACGACTACAACCTCGCCCAGTTCCTCGACGTGTTCCCGATGGTCGTCGACAACGCCTACAACTCCGTCGACCCGAATGTCCGCGCGCTACGCGCCGGTGTGGACGTCAACCGGCTGCTGCTCGACGGCCAAATGGTCAAGGAGGTCTGCAATCTGCTGCAACTGCAGAACCACGGCTGCGCCACCGGCACCATGCGCGACATGGGACCGGATTTCGGTATCACCGCCATCCTGGCGGGAATCGCGGGAAGGAGCGGTCGATGACACCTCGGAACCGGACAGTGCTCAGGCTCGGGATCGCCGCCGCACTCACCTTGTCGGCCACCGGATGTGCCGTGGGGCTCGACCAATTGCCGCTGCCCGCACCGGGGCTCGGTGGGGACACCTACACACTCACCGCCACCTTCTCGAACGCCCTCAACCTTCCTGTCAAGGCGAAGGTCACGCTCAACGGCGCCGACATCGGCCAGGTCGAGTCGATGTCCGCCCGCGACTACACGGCTGAGGTGACGCTACGCATCACCTCGTCGGTACGGCTGCCCGTCGGCACGTCGGCCCAGTTGCGATCTGCCACACCGATGGGCGATGTCTTCGTGGCGGTGAAGCCGCCGCCGATCGTCGAGCCCGGCGCCGCCATGCTCGGCGACGGCGGCGCGATCGCGCTGGAGTCGACCTCGGCGGCCTCGACGATCGAGGAAATGCTCACTCGCGCATCGCTTCTCGTCAACGGCGGCACGATCCAATACCTCACCACGGTCGTCGCCGCGCTCAGCGACCACGTCGGGGGCCGCGGCGACCGGCTCGCCGCGCTGCTCGACGAGACCCGAGCACTGCTGGGCAGCCTCGCCGACCGCACCGACCAGATCAACGGCGTGCTGCACGCCGCGGCCGACCTCAGCGGGACCGTGGCCGCCCAGCAGACCACGCTCGCCGACACCGTCGCCGCGGCCGGACCAGCCATCGAAGTCCTCGCCGAGAACACCGACTCGGTGATCACGCTGGTGGATCGCGTGCACACGATCGCCACCCAGCTGGCCCGGTTCCCCAGTGTCGCCGGCACCAACACCACGAGCATGGCCGCCAACATCAACCAATTGGCCGCCGGACTCAACGCCGCGGCCCTCAATCCCGAGGCCGACCTCGACACGGTGAACGACATGATCAAGATCGTGCTCAAGATGATCAGTGGCCCCAACGGGCACGTGGCGGTCGACGTCACCCAGCTGGCGATTCCCGATCCCGCGAATCCGGGCGGGCCTGGCGGCAGGGCTCCCGATATCACCGACTGGACCGCGTTCGTCGGTTCGCTCCAACACATGATCGATCGGCTGGGCGGTCGGCTGACAGGAGTACCACGATGACCCCGCGGAGCATGATCGAACCACCCGCCCGCGCACTCGTCGAGGTCGTCCGCGCCGCGCATCGGCATCGGTCCGTGGTCTCGCTACTCGGACTACTCGTCGTTCTCACCGGCGCCTGTTCGCACCTGGTGCTGTCCACCTTCGGCGTCGATCCACTCGATCACCCGTATCGCGTGCGAGTCGAACTCGCTCAGTCGGGCGGGTTGCTGCCCGGCCAGGAAGTCACCGTGCGTGGTGTGCGCGTCGGGCGCGTCGATTCGGTTCAGGTGGTGGACGAGAAGGTGGTCGCCGTCGCCGCCATCGACGAAGATGTCCGGATCTCGGTGTCGGGGCAGGTGCGCGCCGCGGCGCTGTCGGCGGCCGGCGAGCAGTATCTCGATTTCCTGCCCGCGAGCAACGAGGGTCCTTATCTGAGCGACGGCGCGCTGGTCACCGCCGACCGCACCTCCACCCCGGTACCGATGTCGGACATGCTGCAAAGCCTCAGCGGCACCCTCGCCCAGATCGATCCTGACCGGCTCGCGACCATCTCGCGGGAACTGGGCGTCGGTCCGGCGGGCCCCGACAAACTGGCGGCGATCATCGACGGTGGCACGTTCCTCATCTCCACGCTCGACACCGTGCTGCCGAACACCGTGAACCTGCTGCGCAACAGCCGAGTCGTGGTCGCGACCCTGCACGACGGGCGCACCGCGCTGCGGTCGACATCGGCGAATCTCGCGGGCGTACTCGGCGGCACGGCGTCGATGACCGGCGGCTACGAACAGCTGCTCGCGCAGACACCGCCGATGCTGACCGAGCTCGACACCATCCTCGCGCAGAACTCTCCGACGATGGTGCAGTTGCTGGGCAACCTCGTCACTGTCTCGCAGGTCGCCTACTCCCGGATCCCCGCACTCGACGAGTTCTTCTTTCCCCGCCAACGCGCCGGATCGGCTCTCGACGCGGTGGCCTCGGCGTTCCACGACGGCGGAGTCTGGGCACTGGCCAGCATCTACCCCCGCTACGCCTGCGACTACAACGTGCCGCGGCGGCCCGGCTCCGTGCCCGACTACGCGCAGCCCTACGTCAACGCGGACTGCACCGACCCGGATCCCACCCTCATGCCGCGCGGCGCGCGCAACGCTCCGCGCCCGCCGAACGACCCCGTTCCCGGCGCACCGCCCGCCGACCCCCTGCAGACCGCCGAGCCTGCCCCGGTGGGACCGCAGACCGTTCCCACTCCGTACGGCGGCCCCTACACGCCGGGTCCGCGGTGACGGTGCCATCATGAGTCCATGGCCGCTCCCGCTCCCGATCGTGACGCGACGAACGTCGGGAAAAGCGCGCGGCCCACCCACGCCGACGTCGCCCGGCTGGCGAACGTGTCGACCGCGACCGTCAGCTACGTCCTGAACAACTCCGCGGGCAAACGGATCTCCGCACGCACCAGAGAAGCGGTCTACCGTGCCGCAGGACAACTCGGCTATCGCCCCAATGTCGCCGCGCGCAACCTCGCGCGTGGCGGGAGCGGGGTGGTGCTCTCCGTGCTGCCACGGGTCGCGGTGGGCGACATGCCGATTCAGGCGGGCAGCCTGATGGCCACCGCACTGGCACAGCACGGTTTGCTCCAGGTGCAGATCTTCGAGACCGAGGACCACGAGCGAGTCATCGACGCGATCGACAATCTCGATCCGATCGCGGTAGTGAGCCTGTTCCCGTTGAGCAGTGACGCACGCGCCAAGGTGCAGGCCGCGAAGGTGCCCCTGATCGAGATCGGGCTGCTGCCCGCGCTCGGCGACCCTTTGCTCACCGTCGGGGCGTTGCGCGTCGATCACCTGGTCTCGCGGGGGCACCGCAGGATCGCGTTCGGGCGCACCGACGTCGCCAAATGGCGTGCCCTCGGCGACTATTGGCTCCAGGGAATCGTCGACGCCGCGCGCGCGCACGACCTGCCGCCGATCACGGTGGACGAGGTCACCGCGAGCAATGCGGCCGAGGTGGTCACCGGCTGGGTGCGCGACGGGGTGAGCGCGGTCTGCGCGCAGAGCGACGAGATCGCGGGTCTGGTGTTGCACGGTCTCCGGGAGGCGGGTTTGCGCTGCCCGCACGACCTCGCCGTGATCGGCATCGACGCCAATCCCATGGGGGCGCTGTGTGATCCGCCGCTGACCACGGTGGAGTACAACCCCGCCGCGGTCGCCGACGCCGCGATCGCCGCTGTCCTCACCGAACTGGGATATCCGGCACCGCCCGCTCCCCAGCCGACCGATGTCGCCCACCTGATCGTGCGGGCTTCAACCTAGCTTCCCGGTTCCTCACCAGAGGCCGTTCGGGGTCTGGACACCCCGATGGTTATGCGCTTAACCTAACGACGACGGTGGATTGCGCGTACCGAATCCGTTGCGCTCGAGAACACCGCTGACACGCGAGGAGCTACACCATGACCGTGCAGAATGTGCTGGACGAAATCCGCAACCGACCGGGCACCGGAGACGCGATCCCCGTCGTCGATCCCGTCACCGAGGAACAGCTCACCGAATTCACCGACGGCGGCGCCGAAGCCGTCGACGACGCCGTCGCACGGGCGAAAGCGGCGTCGAAATCCGGCATCTGGAAGAACCTGGCGGGCAGCGAGAAGGCCAAGATCCTCTGGCGCGTCGCGGATCTGATCGACGAGAACACCGAGTTGCTGGCCGACCTCGAATCGGCCAACGCCGGAATCCCACAGAACCAGGCCGCGCTCACCGTTGGCATCGGTTCGGAATGGTTCCGCTACTACGCCGGTTGGTGCACCAAGATCGACGGCATCGCTCACGACGTGAACGCCGGCGGGCTCACCGGCGTGGAATCGCGACAGCACGGCTACACCCTCAAGGAGCCCTACGATGTCGTGGGGCTGATCTTCCCGTGGAACGGGCCGGTCTTCAACTACTGCGCCAAGGTCGCTCCCTCCCTCGCGGCCGGGTGCAGCAGCGTGGTGAAACCCGCCGAGGAGACTCCTCTTTCGGCGCTGGTACTCGACCGGCTCCTGGCCCAGGCCGGCGTACCGGAGGGCGTGGTCAATCTGGTCAACGGCCACGGACACACCACCGGCGCGGCGATCACCGCGCACCCGGACGTGGACAAGGTCGCCTTCACCGGCTCCACCGAAGTCGGCCGGGCGATCGTGCAAGCCTCGGCGGCGAGCAACCTCAACAAGATCACCCTCGAACTCGGCGGCAAATCACCGGTGCTGATCTTCGACGACGCCGATCTCGATATGGCGATCATGATGGCCGGATTCGGCGCCTTCGTACATTCGGGCCAGGCGTGTGTGTGCGGTTCGCGCGTCTTCGTGCAGCGCGGCTCCTACGAAAAGGTCGTGGCGGGCATCGCGAACCTGGCCGACAACATGAAGATGGGTGGGCCCAAGGAAGAGGGCACCATGGCAGGCCCGCTGATCAGCGCCAAGCAGCTCACTCGGGTATTGGGTTATGTCGATCAGGGCAAATCCGAGGGCGTCGAGTTCGTGGCCGGCGGTCAGCGTCTCGATCGAACCGGGTACTTCGTGCACCCCACCGTGGCCACCGGTGTCGACCCCGCCACCAGCCGCCTCTACCGCGAGGAGATCTTCGGCCCGATCGTCACGATCCTGCCTTTCGACACCGAAGAGGAGGTCGTCGCGATGGCCAACGACAGCACCTACGGCCTGGCCGCCACCGTCTGGACCAAGGACCTCGGCCGTGGCCATCGACTGGCCAAACAGCTGCAAGCCGGCACCGTCTCGTTGAACTGCCAGATGGTGTTCGACCACTCCATGCCCTTCGGCGGCTACAAGCAGTCGGGCTGGGGCTACGAAGCAGGCAAGGCGGGGCTCGAGGCCTACCTGCAGACCAAGACGGTATGGGCGCAAATGTAGCTATCGAATATTGCCATGCGCATCTTGTGAGAATATGATTCTCATAACCCAACAAGGAGGCTCTCATGACGCAGCTGGATCTGCCGTATCAGTTGTTCGACGCGGACAACCACCTCTACGAAACCAAGGAGGCGCTGACCAAGTTCCTCCCCGCGGAGTACGAGGGGACCATCAAGTACGTCGAGATCAACGGGCGCACCAAGATTGCGGTCCTCGGCCAGATCAGCGAGTACATTCCCAACCCCACGTTCGAGGTTGTCGCCCGTCCCGGCGCGATGGAGGATTACTTCAAGAACGGCAATCCGGAGGGCAAGAGCAAGCGAGAGATCTTCGGCAAGTCGATGCGCTCCATCCCGGCCTTCCGTGAGCCGGGCGCGCGCCTGGAGCTCATGAACGAGCTGCAGTTGAATCGCTCGCTGATGTTTCCCACGCTGGCCAGCCTCGTCGAAGAGCGGATGCGTCACCACCCCGATCTGATCCACGCGGTGATTCACTCGCTGAACCGGTGGTTGCTCGAAACCTGGGGCGAGGACGGCAATTTCGTCTACAAGGACCGCATCTTCACCGTCCCGGTGGTGAGCCTGCCCATCGTCGAGAAGGCGATCGAGGAGCTCGACTGGTGCGTCGAGCACGGCGCCAAGGCCATTCTGGTGCGCCCGGCCCCGGTCCCCGGTCTGCGCGGGATGCGCTCGTTCGCGCTGCCGGAGTTCGACCCGTTCTGGAAGCGGGTGGTCGAGCACGACATTCTCGTCACCATGCACTCCTCCGACAGCGGCTATTCGCGCCACAACGCCGAGTGGGAGGGCTCCAGCCTGGAGATGCTGCCGTTCCAGACGAACACCTTCCGGATGACCACCGAATGGCGCCCGATCCAGGACGCGGTGGCGTCATGGGTGTGCCACGGCGCGCTGTTCCGCTTCCCCGAACTCAAGGTGGCGGTCATCGAGAACGGCGCGTCGTGGCTGGCGCCGCTGCTGGAGAATCTGGCCGATGTCGCCAAGAAGGCGCCGGAGGGCTTCGGCCATCAGGACCCGGTCGAGGCGCTCAAACGCAGTATCTTCGTCAGCCCGTTCTGGGAAGAGGATCTCGGCGGGATCGCCGACCTCATCGGAGTGGACAACGTCCTGTTCGGCTCCGACTACCCGCATCCGGAGGGCTTGGCCGAGCCTGCGCGCTACATCCATGAGATCAAGGATCTGAGCCTGGAACACCAGGCCAAGATCATGGGTGGCAACCTCGCGAGGCTGCTGAAGGTATGACATGGGAGACCATCCCGCAGATGGTCCTGAGCGCCGGCGATCGCTTCGGGGATGCCGAAGCGATCGTCGACGGACCACTGCGGTTGAGCTTCACCGACCTCGCGAACCGAGTGCGCAGGGCCGCGGGCGCGTTCGCGGCCGCGGGCATCGAGAAGGGCGATCGGGCGGCGATCTGGGCGCCCAACTCGGCCGAGTGGATCATCGCCGCGTTCGGGCTGGTCACCGCGGGGGGCGTGCTGGTACCGATCAACACCCGATTCAAGGCCGAGGAAGCCGCCGACGTCGTGCGGCGCAGCGGCGCCGAGCTGCTGTTGGTGCAGCAGGGCTTCCTCGGGACGGACTACACGGGCCCGCAGGGCGTCCCGGTGATCGATCTGAAATCGGACTTCCTTGCCAGCGGTAAGCCTTTCGAACGGACGATGAACGGCACCGACATCGCCGACATCATCTACACCTCGGGCACCACGGGTCGCCCCAAGGGCGTGATGATGAATCATCGGCAGACCCTGCGGCTGTACTCGGAATGGTGCGATCTGGCCGACCTGCGCGAGGGTGACCGCTATCTGATCGTCAACCCGTTCTTCCACACCTTCGGCTACAAGGCGGGGGTGATCAGCTCGCTGATCCGCGGCGCCACCATCCTGCCGGTGCCGGTGTTCGAGATCGATCGGGTGCTCGAACTCGTCGAACGTGAACGGGTGACGATGCTCCCCGGGCCACCCACCCTGTATCACGCCCTGCTCGACGCTCCCGATACCCACGATCTGTCGTCCTTGCGGACCGCGGTCACCGGGGCCGCCGATATTCCGGTCGAACTGATCCGGCGGGTCAAGACCGAACTGCCGTTCCAGTCGATCATGACCGGCTACGGGCTCACCGAAGCCGGAACCGCGACGGCATCCCGTCCCGGCGACAGCTTCGAGCAGGTCGCGACCACCGTGGGAACCCCGTGTGACGGTGTGGAGGTGCGCATCGCCGAGGACGGCGAAGTGCTCGTCCGCGGATACTCCGTCATGCAGGGCTATTTCGACGATCCGGACGCGACCACGGCGACCATCGATGCCGACGGCTGGCTGCACACCGGCGACCTCGGCAGTCTCGACCTGGACGGCCGCTTGCGGATCAACGGGCGCAAGAAGGACATGTTCATCGTCGGCGGCTTCAATGCCTATCCCGCCGAGGTCGAGGCCTTCCTGCTCGAGCACCCCGCCGTGGCCCAGGTCGCTGTGGTCGGCGTGCCCGACGAGCGGCTCGGACAGGTCGGCCGTGCCTTCGTCGTCGCGAAAAGCCCGGTGTCGGAGGCGGAACTGGTGTCGTGGGCCCGCGATCGGATGGCCGGATTCAAGGCACCCCGATCCGTGCGGTTCCTCGACGAGTTACCGCTCAACGCCACCGGCAAGGTCATGAAAGACCAACTGCGTTAACCGTATTCGCCTGACTCCGAGGAACCCTCCATGAACTTCACCGACATGATCCTGGTCAGCATCGATGACCATGTGGTCGAGCCTGCCGATATGTTCGCCCGGCACACGCCCAAGAAGCACGCCGAGTACATCCCGAAACTGATCACCAACGACCAGGGCGTCGATCAGTGGGTCTATCGAGGTAAGCCGGTGGGTGTCACCGGCTTGAACGCGGTGGTGGGGTGGCCGAAGGAAGAGTGGGACAAGAATCCGGCCCGCTACGCCGAGATGCGTCCGGGGGTCTACGACATCCACAGCCGGGTGGCGGACATGAATGCCAACGGCATCCTGTCCTCGATGTGCTTTCCGACCTTCGCCGGCTTCAGCGCCGGACACCTGAGCCAGTTCAAGGACGAGATCACCATCGCGGTGATCTCCGCCTACAACGACTGGCACATCGATGAATGGTGCGCCACCTACCCCGGCCGGTTCATTCCGAATGCCATTCTCCCGCTGTGGGAACCGGCGCTGGCCGTCGCCGAGATCAACCGGGTGGCCGCCAAAGGATTCCGTGGCGTCACCATGCCCGAACTCCCCCACATCGACGGACTGCCCTCCTATCACGACGGCGAGTACTGGGGCCCGGTCTGGGCCGCGCTCGCCGATACCGGGCTGGTGATGAACCTGCACATCGGACAGGGTTTCGGGGCGCTGCGTTTGGCGCCGAACGCGCCGATCGACAACCTCATGTGCCTCGCGCCGACGGTGTCCCAGATCGCGATCCAGGATCTGCTGTGGGGTCCGGCGCTGCGTACCTATCCCGGTCTCAAGGTCGCGCTGTCCGAAGGTGGGATCGGGTGGATTCCGTTCTACCTCGACCGCTCCGACCGCCACTACACCAATCAGAAATGGCTGCGCCGCGACTTCGGCGGCCGGATGCCGAGCGATGTGTTCCGCGAGCACGTCATGGCCTGCTATGTCACCGACCGCAATTCGCTCAAGATGCGCCACGAGATCGGCATCGACATCATCGCGTGGGAGTGCGACTACCCGCATTCGGACTCACTGTTTCCCGATGCCCCGGAATTCGTCCTGGAAGAACTCACCAGCGCCGGCGCCGATGACAGCGACATCCATCAGATCACCTGGCAGAACGCCTGCCGATTCCTCAACTGGGATCCCTTCACCCACATTTCCCGCGAGGAGGCGACGGTCGCGGCACTGCGGAACAAGGCCCGCGATGTCGACCTGACCATCCGGCCTCGCGCGGAATGGGCCGAACGCTATGCCGCCCAGCACATCAGCTGATCACCCGAACAACCGAACAACCGAAGGACGCTGTCATGCACCTGATCGTTTTCTCCAGTCCGCGCGCGGGCATGGACGAGGAATACAACACCTGGTACACCGAGGTCCACATCCCCGACATGCTGGCGATACCCGGGGTCAAGTCCTGCAACCGATTTCGCGCCCAACCGGTAGGCGGGCAGCCCCCGGAATTCGCCTATCTGGCCGACTACGATATCGACGGCGACGCCGGTCCGGTGCTGAAGGAAATCCAGGCCCGCTCCGCTGACGGGCGCATCCAGCTCAGCCCGGCCATCGACCCGGCGGCCATGAAAGTGACTGTCTGGGAATCACTCTGATGGACTTCGAGCTCTCCGGTGACCAGCGGTTGTTTCGCTCGACCACCCGCGAATTCCTCGCGAAATCCGTTCCCCTCGACGTCGTGCGCGGCCTCGCCGCGTCCGGCGTCGGGTTCGACCGCGAGTGGTGGCGGCAAGGTGCCGAACTGGGTTGGACCGCACCGCTGGTCCCGGAGCGGCTCGGCGGCGGATCGGTTTCGGCGGTGCCGATGGCCGACCTCGCACTGGTCGCGATGGAGTTCGGGCGGGCCTGCGCACCGGGCCCGCTCGTCACCACGAGTGCGGTGCTGACCTCCCTGGTCAGGGAGCAGAACCGCTTCGTGGACCTGCTCGCCACGGTGTGCAGTGGTGAAACCATCGCCGCCTGGGCACATTACGAGCCGGGGCACGGACTGGAAGCCGCGGCGGTCGACACCCTTGCGGTGCCGGAGGGCACCGGCTTCCGGATCTCCGGTGTCAAGGACCGGGTGGAGTGCGGTGATCAGGCGGACGTGTTCCTGGTGTCGGCCCGCGGTCCCGACGGACCGGTCCAGGTCCTGATCGCCGCCGACGCACCCGGTGTCACCGTCATCCCGACCTGGACGCTCGACCTCGTACGCCGCACCGCGAAGGTCTCCTTCGTCGACGTCGTGGTCGGCGAAGACGCGGTGGTCCAGCGCTATCCGGGCGAGACCGCCGCGGCACTGGATACCCAGGTGCAGGTCGCCGCCGCGCTCACCGCCGCGGAGTCGACCGGCGCGGCCGAGCACGCCTTCGAACTGACCCTGCAGTGGATGTCGGACCGCTACACCTTCGGTCGGCAATTGGCGTCCTATCAGGCGCTCAAACATCGTGCGGCAGAACACAAGACCTCACTCGAAGCGTGCTGTGCCACCGCGTGGGCCGCTGCCAACTCCTTCCACGGCGACCCGACCAGAACCGCCGAGGCCGTCAGCGTCGCGAAGTCCTATATCGGCGCTGTCGCCCCCGGCCTGCTCCAGGATTGCGTGCAAATCCACGGCGGCATCGGGGTGACCTGGGAACACGATATCCATCTCTACCTGCGGCGGGTCACCCTCGGACGCGCGTTGTACGGAACGCCGGAGGAGCATCGGCGTCGCCTCACCGATCTCCTGGACAGGAAGGTCGCATGACCGAACAGAGCACCGCCGATCTCGAGCCCGTCGACGAGTTCCGCGTTCGCGCCCGACGGTGGTTGTCGGACAACCTCACGCCCGCACCACCGAACCAGCACGGAGAGACCAGTAAGTCCGAGGCCTCCTGGCAACGCGCCAAACAGCTGCAACGCGTCCTGTACGACGGTGGCTTCGCGGGGATCTGCTTTCCGAAGGAGTACGGCGGGCTCGGCCTGACGCCCGCGCATCAGCGGGTGTTCAGCGAGGAGTCGCGCGCCTACGAAATGCCCCTGGCACTCAACATCCCGACCCTGACCATCTGCGCGCCGACGATTCTGGACATCGGCAGCGAGGAACAGAAGCGCACCCATCTCTCGGCGGTGCTGCGTGGTGAGGAACTGCTCGTGCAATTCCTGTCCGAACCGCGTGGTGGCTCGGACCTGGCCGGACTGACCACCCGCGCCGAACGCAGGGGCGATACCTGGGTTCTCAACGGCGCCAAGATCTGGAGCTCAGGGGCCTACGCCGCCGACTACGGTCTGTGCCTGGCCCGCACGGACTGGGGGGTGCCCAAACACGCCGGGCTCACCATGTTCCTGGTTCCGGTACACGCGCCGGGTGTCACCGTCCAGCGGATCACCCAGGTCGACGGGTCGCAGGAGTTCTGCCAGGAATTCTTCGACGATGTCGTGCTGCCCGCCGATGCGGTGCTCGGCGAGGTCGACGCGGGCTGGGCGACCGCGAACCGGCTGCTGAGCCACGAGCGCAGCGCGGTCGGAGGCGCGTCGCCCTACGCCAGCGGTGTCCAGACCCACAGTGGGCGCGACGTGTCCGCGCTCATCGAATTGGCAAGACGGACCGGACAGTTGGACGATCCTCGGGTCAGGGAAGACATCGGCGAGGCGCGGGCGCTGAACATGGTGCACGATCAGCTGATCGCCCGCGTGACCCGCGGCATCGCGGCCGGGGCGCTCGTGCCCGCGGCCGGATCGATGGTCCGCCTGTTCAGCGCCCAGAATTCGTGGCTGCAAGCCGATATGGCGGTGCGGATCGCGGGCGCCGCGGCCGCCACCGGTGCCGACGTCGAGGACGCCGGAGCAGGCCGGGCCGGACAGGACTACCTGATGCGGCAGGCATGGAGTCTGGCCGGCGGCAGCACCGAGATGGCTCGCAACATCATCAGCGAGCGGGTACTCGGCATGCCCCGCGAGGCGGCCGCCGACCGGGGTCTGCCGTTCGATCAGGTCCAGCACGGCCGTTAGAGGGCTCCGGCGGCGACCGAGCGGCCGCCGCCGGAGATTGCCCTAGGTGATCGCGCCCGCTGTCTTGAGGGCGATGACCCGTTCCCAGTCCAGCCCGAGTTCGAGGAGGATCTCCTCGGTCTGCGCGGCGAACTCGGGGCCGGGCGCCAACTCGGGCGCGGTGACGTCGAATTGCACCGGGTTGGAGACCAATTCGAGCTCACCGGCTCGTACCAGGTATTCGTTGGCCCGGATCTGCGGGTCGTCGCCGACCTGCAGGCTGTCCTGCACCGGCGCCCACGGTCCGGACAGGGTGGTCAGACGCTGGGTCCACTCGGCGAGGGTTGCGCTCGCGAACGCCTCCCGCAGGATCACCACAGCTTCCTGCGTATTGGCCGCGATATCCGCGGCGGTGCCGAACCGGGGGTCAGCCGCCAGCTCCGGACGACCGATATGGCGGCACACATCAGCCCAGAATTTGGTGGGCTGCAACATCACCAGCGACAGGTAGCGACCGTCCGCCGTGGCGTACAGGCCCGAGAGCGGATTGGTCGGCGCGCCATGGGCGCCCGGCACCGGTGCCACCATCGGCTGCCCGAGATGCGCCGAGAGGGCGATGGTGTGGCCCAGCGCCCACAGGCCGCTGCCGAGCAGCGAGACATCGACCACCGACGGCTCGCCCGTGCGTTCCCGCTTGAGCAGCGCGGCCGCGATACCCCCCGCGAGGTTCGTCCCGGAGATGGTGTCGCCGAAGGCGGGTCCCGGCGGCGAGATCATGCCCTCGGTGCCCGGCGGGGTGATGGTGGCGGCGACCGCACCGCGGCACCAGAAGGCGGTCATGTCGAACCCGCCCTTGTCCGACTCCGCGCCGCGTGGGCCGAGCGCACTGCCGCGGGCGTAGACGATCTTCGGGTTCACGGCGCGGATGTCGTCCACGTCGATCCCGAATTTCGTGCGCGCCTGGGGCAGAAAGCTGGTGAGGAACACATCCGCACCACGGACGAGCTCGTGGATAACCTCGCGCCCCTCTGGCACCGACATGTCGACGCCGATGCTGCGTTTGCCCCGATTGGCATGTTCGACATTGGGATTGGGGTCACCGTCGACCCGGAAGCGCCCGATCTGTCGAAGGCCGCGTTGCGGATCGCCAGTGACCGCGTGTTCGACCTTGATGACATCGGCGCCCCAATCGGCCAGCACCGCTCCCGCCGACGGCACGAAGCCGTACATCGCGACCTCGAGTACGCGAATTCCCTCCAGCGGCCGCACTACTCGGCCCCGCCCGACGCTTCGCTCAACCCGACTACTGCGGCGTAGGTCTTGCTCTCCAGGAATTCCTCGAGCCCGGCGACGCCGCTCTCTCTGCCGATTCCCGACTGCTTGAAACCGCCGAACGGGGCGTCCGGCGAGAAGTAGTTACCACCGTTGATGCTGAACGTACCGCTGCGGATCCGCCGGGCGAGCGCGAGCGCACGGTCGGCATCGGCGCTGAAGATCGCACCGGAGAGGCCGTAGATCGAATTGTTGGCGATGCGCACGGCATCGTCGTCATCGTCGTAGGGAATCACAACCAGCACCGGTCCGAAAACCTCTTCCTGGGCGATCTCGCTGTCGGGGTCGACGCCGGCGAGCAGAGTCGGCGCGTAGAAGAAGCCCGGGTCGACCTTCGTACCACCGGTGACCAGCGTGGCTCCGGCGGCGACCGCCCGGTCGACCAGGCCGTGCACCTTGTCGCGCTGTTTGGCGCTGATCAATGGCCCCATATACGTTTTCGGGTCACTGGGGTCGCCGCTGCTGACCCAGCCGAGATTGGTGGCGACCAGTTCGACGATCTCGTCGTGGCGGGCCCGCGGTACCAGCAGCCGGGAGGTGAGCGCGCAGCCCTGTCCGGCGTGCGTGCAGATGGTGAACGCGGCGAAGACGGCCGTGGTGGCGAAGTCGGCGTCATCGAGCAGGACCATGGCGGATTTGCCGCCCAGCTCGAGGAAAACCCGCTTGAGCGATTCACTCGCCGCCGCCATGATCTGGCGCCCGACCGGGGTGGAGCCGGTGAAGGTGATCAGGTCCACGTCAGGATGGGTGGTCATCAGTTTGCCGACCGCGACATCGGCGGCCGACAACACGTTCACCACGCCGGGCGGAATGTCGGTGTGCTCGGCGATCAGTTCCCCGAGCGCGAGCGTGGCCAAGGGGGTGTCGGGGGCGGCCTTGAGTACGACCGTGCAGCCGGCGGCCAGGGCGGGCATGAGTTTGGCCAGGGCCAACTGGTGCGGGTAGTTGTAGGCCACGATCGCCGAAACGACTCCGGCGGCTTCCTTTTCGATCCAGCGCCGGTGGCGCTCACCGCGGATCTCGAGCTCGCCGAGTTCCTCGGTCAACGCGTACGCGGGCAGGAGATCGGCGTAGTAGCGAGCGATCTCGATCGGGAAGTCGAGCTGATTGCCGTGGGTGAGCCGCCGGGTGGCGCCGACCTCGGCGATGGTCAGCTCGCGCAGGTCCTCCACGTTGTCGAGCAGTGCCCCATGGAGTTGGCCGAGGCAGTGGGCCCTGAACGCGGCATCGGTCGACCAGGTGGTGGTGTCGAAGGCTCGACGGGCGGCCACGATGGCCGCCTCGGTCTGTTCGAGCGTGGCCTCGGGGGCGTAGCCGTACACCTCGCCGGTCGCGGGATTGAGCGAGGCGAACGTCTGTTCCGCCTCGACCAGCTCTCCGTCTATCAGAAGCCGCTTGGTGACTGCCGTGGTCGGCGCCGACGCGCCGACCGAGTCCGTGTCCTGGGATGACATCCCGTCTCCTCGCTGAGCGTTGGAAATGTGATTCTCTCTTCAAGAGAACAATATATCCATAGACCGTGTCGCGTATCAGCCGAATGCCGCGACGACACCCCGATCAGCAGCAGGCCACTCGCCAAGAAGGGGAATATCAGGCCTTGCGGAGTAACTCTCGGCGAGAGTACGGTTCTCGCAACTGGAAGGGAGATTCTTGTGATCCACACTACAGCGCTGCGTCCCACGATCGGGGTGGAAGTCACGGGCGTCGCCGATCTGCACGACGAGACGGTGGTCAGCCGGTGCCTCGAGGCACTGAAATGGCGCGGTGTGCTGGTCGTGCGCGGTCTGCACCTCGACGACGACGCGCAACTCGCGTTCTGCCGCGAGCTGGGCACGGTGTTGGCCCCCGGCGGCCGGGAGATCTTCACGATCACCCTCGATCCCGCGAAGAACCGGGCGGCCAAATACCTGGAGGGCACGTTCTTCTGGCACATCGACGACACCACCAACGAGGTGCCGGCCAAGGCCACCGTGCTCACCGCTCGCCATGTCGCCATGGAAGGCGGCGGCACCCAGTTCGCCAGCACCTATGCCGCCTACGAGAACCTCCCCGAAGCGGACCGCAAGCGCTACGAGGGGCTACGGGTGGTGCACAGCTTCGAAGCGTCGCAGCGACTGGTGCACCCTGACCCGACACCCGAACAGGTCGCCGACTGGCGTACCCAGCCCTCCCACGAGACGGCCCTGGTCTGGGAGCGCGCGGACGGCCGCAAGTCCCTGGTGATCGGCGCCACGGCCGATCACATCGTCGGCATGGATCCCGGGGAAGGTCGGGCGCTGCTGGACGAGTTGCTCGACTGGTCGACGCAGGAGCGCTTCGGCTACACCCATGACTGGTCCGTCGGCGACCTGGTGATCTGGGACAACACCGGAATCCTGCACCGGGCGTTGCCCTACCAGGCGTCCTCCGAACGCGAGCTGCACCGGACCACCCTGGCCGGCGAGGAGGCGTGGGCGTGAAAACCGCAGTGGTCACCGGCGGCGGCTCCGGCATCGGACTCGCCATCGCGCAACGACTCAGGGCCGACGGGTATCACGTCGCCACCCTCGATCTGCGGCCGACCGAAACCGAATTCGCCCATGCCGCCGATGTCGCCGATCCCGAGCAGGTGCGCGCCGCGCTCGACGCGGTCCGCACCGCGCTCGGTCCGGTGACGATCCTGGTCAACGCCGCGGGGCTCGACGGCACCGGCCGATTCGTCGATATCGACTTCGCGCAGTGGCAGCGGGTGGTCGACGTCAACCTCAACGGCGTCTACCACTGCATCCAAGCCGTGCTGCCCGACATGCTCGAGGCCAAATGGGGCCGCATCGTCAACATCTCCTCATCGAGCACGCATTCGGGTCAACCGTTCATGGCGCACTACGTCTCGGCCAAGTCCGCGGTGAACGGGCTGACGAAGTCGTTGGCGCTCGAACTCGGTCCGGTGGGCATCACGGTCAACGCCATCCCGCCCGGCTTCATCGACACCCCGATGCTGCGCAAGGCCGAGTCGGCCAAGTTGCTCGGCGGCACGATCGACGACCACATCCAGCGCACCCCCGTGCGGCGAGTCGGACAACCCGAGGACATCGCCGCCGCGTGCTCGTTCCTGATCTCCGAGAGCGCCGGGTACATCACCGGGCAGATCCTCGGCGTCAACGGCGGACGCAACACCTAGCCGTACCAAACCGAAACGGGCTCACCACCTTCCGGTGGGCACCGCATACATCGAAAGGAATTCCCGTGGGACGCGTCGAGGGCAAGGTCGCCTTTATCACCGGAGCCGCACGAGGCCAGGGCCGCAGTCATGCGGTGCGTTTGGCCGCCGAGGGCGCCGACATCATCGCCGTCGATATCTGCCAGGACATCGACTCCATCGGATACCCGCTGTCGCGTCCGGAGGACCTGGACGAAACGGCTCGACTGGTCGAGAAGTCGGGGCGGCGCATCGTCACCGTCCAGGCCGATGTGCGCGATGCCGCACAGATGCGCGACGCCGTCGCGCACGGGGTGCAGGAGCTGGGCCGCCTCGACATCGTGGTGGCTCAGGCCGGTATCGCCGGGATGAAGGGCGAGCCGCAGTGGCAGGCCTGGACCGATGTGCTCGACACCAACCTGACCGGCGTGCTCAACGCCATCCACGCCGGGCTGCCCCATCTCGAAGCCGGCGCCTCGATCATCGCCACCGGCTCCCTCGCCGCGCTGATGGATATCAGCAAGGTGGACCAGCCGGGCAAGGATCCGGGCGGCGTCGCGTACATGGTCGCCAAGCGCGCGCTGTCGATGATCGTGCACGAACTCGCCACCCATATCGCGCCGAAGAAGATCCGCGCCAACGTCATTCACCCGACCAACTGCAACACCCCGATGTTGCAGAGCGAGCCGATGTACCGCTCGTTCCGTCCCGATCTCGAGCATCCGACCCGCGCGGACGCCGAACCCGCCTTCCACACCATGCAAGCCATGCCGGTCCCCTATGTCGAGCCCGAGGACATCAGCGACGCGGTGCTGTTCCTGGCATCCGACGAGTCCCGTTTCATCACCGGCACGCAGTTGCGGGTGGACGCGGGCGGATATCTGAAGTGGTACGACTACCACGCCTGAAAGGAATTCCCGCTGTGAAGGTTCGAGTCGATTCAGAGCGCTGCCAGGGCCATACCCTGTGCGCGATGACCGCTCCCCAATCATTCGAGTTGAGCGAGTTCGACGGCCATTCGTCGCCGGTCAGCGAGGATGTCTCGCCCGACCAGGAGGAGCAGGTGCGCGAAGCAGCTCACTCCTGCCCGGAACGCGCCATCGCTATTTCCTGAGAGGACACCGCCATGAGCGTCAACGATGTGGCGACCGACGAGGCACGCAAGAAACCGAATTTCTCGTTCGATCGATTCGCCCCCGGATACCGCGACGAATTCGTCGCGACCACCGAATCCATGCAGGCACAATGCCCGATCGCCTGGACCGACACCCACGACGGGCACTGGGTCGCGGCGGGCAACCGTGAAGTCTTCGAACTCGCACGCTGCCCGCACATCTCCAACGACCACGATACGGCCGGGGTGCGGCGCGGCTACAAGGGCATCTCGATTCCGAAAGCCCCACGGGCCAGCGGGGTTCGGGGCGGCATCCTGGAGATGGACGAGCCCGAGCATCGCGAGGTGCGTTCGGCACTGAACCCCTACCTGTCCCCCGCGGCCGTCGCACGCTGGATCCCGTTCATCGACGAGATCGTGCGGGCCGCGATCGACGAGAAGATCGAGTCGGGCCGGATCGATTTCGTCGACGACCTGGCCAATATCGTGCCCGCCGTGCTGACGCTGGGCATGTTGGGCATCCCGCTCGCGAAATGGACTATCTACAACGAGCCGGCCCATGCGTCGGTGTACACACCGCCGGATTCCCCGGAGTATCCGCGGGTGGCGGAAATGCACCGGACGATGGGAATCGACCTGTTGCAGAACCTGTTCGAGATCCGGGAGAACCCACGACCCGGCCTGATCAACGCGATCAACAACGCGACGATGAACGGCGAACAGCTCCCCGATATGGAAATGCTCGGCATGCTCGGGCTGCTCATCGGCGGTGGCTTCGACACCACGACCGCGCTCACCGCCCATGCCCTGGAGTGGCTGTCGGAGAACCCGGACCAGCGCGAGACGCTGAGCCGGGATCGAGACGATCTCCTCGATTCCGCGACCGAGGAATTCTTGCGCTACTACACGCCCGCCCCGGGTGACGGGCGCACGATCGCCGAGGATTGCGAGGTCGTCGGCACCGAGTTCAAGGAAGGCGACCGGGTGTGGCTGTCGTGGGCGATGGCCAATCGTGATCCGGCCGTCTTCGACGACCCGAACGAGGTCATCCTGGACCGACGACGCAACCGGCACTACAGCTTCGGGCTCGGCGTCCACCGGTGCATCGGTTCGAACGTGGCGCGCACCGTGTTCAAGCGCATGCTGCTCGCCGTTCTCGACCGGATGCCGGACTACCGCTGCGATCCCGAAACCACGGTGCACTACGACACCATCGGGGTCATCCAGGGCATGCGGCACCTTCCGGCGACGTTCACCCCCGGACCACGCCTCGGGCTCGGGCTCGACGACACGCTGGTGAAACTGCAGAAGATCTGCGACGAGGAGCAACTCGCGGCACCCGTCACGGCCCAGCGGGACGCCGGCACACAGTGAGGAACGAGATGTCGGAGGCATCGGGGCGGCCACTGCCCCTGGTGACCGCGGAGAACGAATTCTTCTGGACCGCAGGCGCCGATGGTCGCCTGCGGATCCAGGAGTGCGGTTCTTGCGCGGCCCTGATCCATCCACCGCAGCCGGTGTGCCGGTACTGCCACGGGCACACCCTCGGTGTCCGCGATGTCTCCGGCTTCGCCACACTCATCGGCTTCACCGTCAACCAACGGTTCAGCGTGCCGGGGCTGACCGCGCCGTATGTCGTGGCCCAGGTCGCGGTCGAGGAGGATCCCCGGGTCCGGCTCACCACCAATGTGGTGGGCTGCGATCCGGCCGACCTCGTGCTGGGGATGCGGATGGAGGTCGTCTTCGAACAGGACGCGGACGTGTGGTTGCCGCTGTTCCGGCCCACCACCGAACAGCCGGAACCCGCACCCCTGCCCACCGACGAGATCGAGCCGAACCGGTTCGGCGAGCACGTGCGGCCGATGATCGGCCGGGACAAGTTCGAGGACAAGGTCGCCATCACCGGCATCGGCATGTCGGATATCGGTCGGCGTCTGATGGTTTCGCCGCTGTCGCTGACGATGCAAGCGTGCGAGCGCGCCGTCGCCGATGCCGGTCTCACCATGGCCGACATCGACGGCCTGTCGACCTATCCCGGTGGCGGCAATGTCGGTGGTTTCGGCGAGGGCGGGGTGAGCGCGCTCGAGGCCGCGCTCGGTCTCCGACCGACCTGGTACAACGGCGGTTTCGAGACCTTCGGTCCCGGCGGGTCGGTGATCGCGGCGATGCTGGCCGTCGCCGGCGGTCTGGCCCGGCACGTGCTGTGCTTCCGTACCGTGTGGGAGGCGACGTACAACGAGCTGATCCGCACCGGCAAGATCACGCCGACGGGCGGCCGGACCACGAGTTGGATGATGCCCTTCGGCGCCACCTCGGCCGCGCATACGTTGGCGCAGAACGCCCAACGACATTTCCACCGCTACGGCACCACCAGGGAAACGCTGGGCTGGATCGCATTGAACCAACGAGCCAACGCCGAGCTGAATCCCACTGCGGTCTACCGCGATCCGCTCACGATGCAGGACTACCTCGAGGCCAGACCGGTCACCACCCCGTTCGGGCTCTACGACTGTGACGTGCCCTGTGACGGAGCTGTCGCCGTGCTGGTCTCGGCGATCGACACCACCCCGGATCTGGCCAAACCGCCGGTGCGGGTGGCCGCGGTCGGTACCCAGATCCTCGAACGGATCGAGTGGGACCAGAGCACCCTCACCCACGAACCGCAGGTCCTCGGCCAGGCCGCGCACCTGTGGTCGCGTACCTCACTGCGCCCGGCCGATGTCGATGTCGCCGAACTCTACGACGGTTTCACCTTCAACTGCCTGTCCTGGATCGAAGCCCTCGGCTTCTGCGGGATCGGCGAGGCCAAGGACTTCCTGGAGGGTGGCAAGAACATCGCCCGCGACGGCCTGCTCCCCCTCAACACCCACGGCGGCCAGCTCTCGCACGGCCGGACCCACGGCATGGGGTTGTTGCACGAGGCGGTCAGCCAGCTGCGCGGGGAGGCCGGGCCGAGACAGGTCGCCGGTGCGCGGGTCGCGGTGACCAGCAGCGGTGGTCTGACGCCCAGCGGTGTGCTCCTGTTGACCAGCGAGAACTGATTCGATCGAGCCGCGCAGTCGTGGCTCAGGAGGTAACTCATGGATGTCACCGATGTGGCGCCGACCCTGCTGCGGCTGGTCGTCGGCGCCACGATGATCGCGCACGGACTCAATCATTGGCTCGGCGGCGGCCGGATCGCGGGCACGGCCCGCTGGTTCGCCGGCCTCGGCCTGCGTAACGGGGTCCTGCAGGCGTGGGCGAGTGTGCTCACCGAGGTCGGGGCAGGCGTGCTGCTGATCCTCGGCCTCGGTACGCCACTGGCGTGCGCGGCGGTGATCGCGGTCATGCTCGTCGCCGGGTTGCTCGCGCACCGGGCGAACGGATTCTTCGTGTTCAAGGAGGGGTACGAGTACGTGCTAGTCCTGGCGGTGGTGGCGCTGGCGCTGGCCTTCCTCGGACCGGGGCGGCTGTCGATCGACCATGCCGCCGATATCACCGTCACCGGCTGGGCGGGCGGCGGCATCGCCCTCGGCGTAGCCGTCGTGTCGACAGCGGGACTGCTCGCGCTGTTCTGGCGTCCACAGCCCGAACAGACTGCGTGAGCGGCACATTCGAACTGGAGGTGCGCTGATGCGCGTCGGATTCATCGGATTGGGTAGTCAGGGTGCGCCGATGGCGCAGCGGATCGTGGCGGCCGGGTACCGGACCACCCTGTGGGCCCGTAGACCCGCCACGCTCGAGCCTTTCGCCGACACCGCGGCCGAGGTCGCCCCTACGCCGCGCGCCCTCGCACAGGCCAGCGACTTGGTCTGCCTGTGCGTGGGCAACGACGCCGACATCCGCGACGTCCTGACCGGTGAGGACGGAGTACTCGGCGGACTGGCTCCGGGCGCGATCGTGGCCGTGCACAGCACGATTCATCCCGACACCTGCCGCGAACTCGCCGACAAGGCCGCGGCACAGGGTGTCACGTTGATCGACGCGGCGGTCAGTGGTGGCGCGCCCGCGGTCGCCCAGGGGCGTCTGCTCGTCATGGTCGGCGGCCCGACCGAAGCGGTCGATCTGTGTCGACCGGTGTTCGAGACCTACGCCGATCCTGTTGTGCACCTGGGCGATATCGGGGCAGGCCAGGTCACCAAACTGCTCAACAATCTGTTGTTCACCGCCAATCTCGCGACCTCGGCGAGCACCCTGGCGCTCGGCCGCGACCTCGGTGTCGACGAGGCCAAGCTCGGCGAGGTGATCGCGCACGGGTCAGCGAACAGTTTCGCCCTCGGCCGCATCCTGGCGGGCACCATGGCCCGGATCGGCGAGCACGCCGGGCACACGCTGCGCAAAGACATCCAACTACTCGCCGATCTCGCGACCGGGTCCGACGCGGACACCGGTGTGGCGCTGACCGCGGCCGATGCCACGCTGAACCTGATCGGTCACGCTCGGTGACTGCCCTTCGGGTGGGGTTCGTCGGGGTGGGGCGAATGGGCGCTCCGATGGTGCGCCGCCTCGTCGCGGCCGGACACGAGGTGCGCGCGCTCGGGCGGTCCAGCGGGGCGCGCAAGCGGGTGACCGCGTCGGGCGCCGAGCCGGTGTCGTTCACCGCGGCGGTCGGCACCGGGGCCGCCGCGGTCGTGATCTGCGTGTTCACCGATGATCAGGTCCGTGAAGTCTGTCTCGACACTCCGTTGCTGTCGAGCATGCCGACAGGGTCGGTGCTCATCGTGCACACCACCGGTAGCCCACGAACCATCGAAGATGTCGCCGCGCTGGCCGCTACTCGCGATATCAGCGTCGTGGACGCTCCGATCAGTGGCGGACCACCCGATATCGACGCGGGCACCCTCACCCTGTTCGCCGGCGGCACCGAAAAGGCCGTCGCCCGTGCCGGACCCGTGTTGCGATGCTACGGCGACCCGGTGTTGCACGTGGGCCCACTCGGCACGGGGCAGCGGGTGAAGCTGGTCAACAACGCGCTCTTCGCGGCCCAACTCGGCCTGGTCACCGAAGCCGTCCAGTTGGCCGCCCGACTCGGCGTGGACGAATCGACCGTACTCACGGCCCTCCAGCACGCCAGCGGGGCCAGCCGCGCCGCCGCGAGCGTCGCGGCCAAAGGCTCGGTGGCCGCGTTCAGGGCCTCGGTCGGCGAATTCATCCGCAAGGACGTCGCCGTGGTGCGCATGCTGGCCGCCGAACTCGGCGCGCCCATGGGCGCACTCGACACCGCCATCGACGCCCAATTCCTCGATTCGGAGCGCAGGCCATGACCTCGGCCGACGGCGCCGACTTCCTCGGCGGTCCGCAGTACGCCGCGTTCGTCCGACTGGCCACGGGCCGGCACCGCATTCCCGTGATCGGCGCGGCCAACGGCACCGCGGTGAGCGGCGGGCTGGAACTGCTGCACGGCAGCGACGTCATCAT
Organism: Nocardia salmonicida NBRC 13393; assembly: GCF_001613085.1. Taxonomy (GTDB): domain Bacteria; phylum Actinomycetota; class Actinomycetes; order Mycobacteriales; family Mycobacteriaceae; genus Nocardia; species Nocardia salmonicida. The sequence goes on along the minus strand of NZ_BDBR01000002.1, from coordinate 106,344 downwards.
CGCCTCGGCCACGACGAAGTTCGGGTTCTCCGCGACACCCGCAGACTCAGCCATTGGCAGTCGGTGATCGGCACCGAGTCCGATGCCGATGGCGTCCTGTCGTTCCTCGACGAGCGGGAACCCCGCGGGGAGGACCGCTGATCGGGGGCGCTCCCCACCCCGGGGCGCTCCCGATCAGATCCTCATCGAGCCGCTGCGGCCGTGTCGTCGAGTTGAATCCGGTTCTCCGACAGTCGATCCCCGAGCCGGTCGAGGTCGTAGGACTGGCGCGCCATCCAGAAGCGAAGAACACCGGTCAGCGAGTAGCGCACGAACAGTGCGGCGCCGACGACGCTGCCCGCCACTCCGGTGAGTGCCAGCGCCAGCGCGTCGCGCTGGGCGAGCGGATCAGAGGTGTTGTGCGCCAGGAAATAGGACAGCACGGCCAGCGCCGGGCCCGCCACCATCAGGACGGCGCCGAGGCGCAGCCACAGACTGCCCCGGCCAGCGGCCGGATCGGGGATCTTCAATTCGGCCAGTTCGCGGGCGAAGCGGTCGGCACGTGTTTCGGTCATCATTGACTTCCTAGGTAGAGGTTGGCCAGTTCGCGACGGAGTTCGCCGTCGGCGGGCCCCTGGTATTCGATGCGGCCACGCACCAGCACGGCCGCGTGATCGGCGATGTCGAGCACGGCGGCGGCGAACTGCTCGACCACCAGCACCGCCACGCCTTGCCGAGCGATCTCGGCGACCTGCTCGTAGAGTCGCTCGACCACCAACGGGGCCAAGCCCATGGACAGTTCGTCGAGCAGCAGCACGGCGGGATCGGTGGCCAATCCTCTGGCAAGGGCGAGCATTTGCTGTTCGCCGCCCGACATCGTGCCGGCGATCTGATCGGCGCGCTGGGCGAGAATCGGGAATCGGCTGAACGCCACCTCCTCGATCTCGGCGTGGGTCTTGCCGGTGAAGGTCATCATCAGCAGGTTGTCGCTCACCGACAGGTTGGGGAACACGCCACGCCCCTCGGGGATCAGGCAGACCCCGGCGGCGGCCAGATCGCGAGGGTCTGCCCCGGTGACGTCGCGGCCGCCGAGCACGAGTCGGCCGGTCGTGACCGCGTGTACCCCGGCCGCGACGCGCAGCGTGGTCGTCTTGCCCGCACCGTTGGGCCCGAGCAACGCGACCACCTCGCCCGCGGCGACCCGCAGGTCGAGCCCGTGCAGCACGGTGATCGCATCGTAAGCCGCACGGACACCGTGTAGTTCGAGTGCGAAGGTCATCCTTCTCCTAGGTAGGCGGCGAGTACGGCTGCGTCACGGCGGATCACCTCGGGCGGACCGGAGCTGATGATCTTGCCCAGGTCGAGCACGTAGAGCTGATCGCACACGTTCATGACCAGGCCCATGTCGTGCTCCACGAGCAGAACCGCGACACCGTCGTCGGCCAGCGACCGCAACAGCGCGGCGAACCGCTCGGTTTCGGTGTGGTCCAGGCCGGCCGCCGGCTCGTCGAGCAGGACCACGCTGGGCCGAGCCGCCATCGCCCGGCCCACCTCGACCAGCCGACCGGTACCGGTCGGCAGCTCGTCGGCGGTGGTGTCGGCGACCTCGTCCAGGCCGAGCCTGCCGAGGAGTTCGTCGACGATCCTGGCGGCGTCGCGCCGGTGTCGTCCGAGCTCGGCGGCGACCAGTAGATTGTCGCGAACACTCAAGCGGCCGAACAGTTCCAGCCGCTGAAAGGTCCGTGCCAGCCCGTGCCCGGCCCGGCGGGCGGGCCCGAGCCGGGTGACATTGCGGCCGTTCATCGTGACCCGGCCGGTCACCGGTCGCCGCAACCCGCAGATCACGTCGAACAGGGTGCTCTTGCCCGCGCCGTTCGGACCGATCAGGCCGGTCACCCGGCCCGCCTCGGCGCACAACCCGGCCCGGTCGAGGGCGCGGTGACCACCGAAGGTCACCGAGACCTCCTCAACTTCGAGTAGTGATGCCACGATCGAGCATCTCCTTGTCTGCTGTGGTCCACGGCCGTTCGATGCCGAGCCATTCGACCGGCACCTGCGCGGGCGTGGGCGGACGGTTACGCCGACTCGCCCAGCGCGGCACGACGATGGCGGCGATCAGCGCGCCGGCGGTGAACACGTAGCCGTTGACGACGTCACCCACGCGCAGCGCCCACAGCAGGGCCAGGCCGCCGATCAGCACCGCCATCACGACTCGATCACGCAGTGCCGCAGCCCATTCGCGGCGCATATGCGCCAACGCGCCCTGGCCGAGGAATCCACCGCTGAACGCGATACCACCCAGCGCGGGCAACACGTGGACGAGGTTCATCAGCGCCGGGAACAGCACCGGAATCGCGTTGAGCGGTCCCGAATAGACGGCGCCGGTGAACAAGCCGCTGCCGACCGCGCCGAGCCCGGCGATCACCACGATCAAGAAGATCGGCAGGCCGGCGACGAATCCGAACTGTTCGGCGGTCACCGACCGCAACTGCATACCGTAGAGCGCCCCGCCGAGTCCGGCGATCGCCGCCGACAGCGAGAACACCAGCATCTTGGCCGCCAGCAGGTTCCCTCCGAGCGTGGCGTAGGCGGCCTCGCTGTCGCGCAGGGCGATCAACCGTCTGCCGAGTCGGCTCCGGCGCAGCATCGCCACCCCGAATCCGGCCAGCCCGAGCACGACCGCCGCGAAAACGGTCACCTGCGCGGTACTGGTCAACTGGATCCCGAACAGGCTGGGGCCGACCAGATCCACCGATCCTTGATCGAACAGGGCGATCCGCACCCCGAACACCTCGAACGACGGCAGGGTGAAGATCCAGCGGTCGAGCACGACCGCGAACGCGGCCGTGCCGAGCGCGAGATACACCCCGGACAACCGCAGCGCAGGCAACGCGATCAGCGCGCCGACGGCGCCCGCGATCGCCATGGCGGCGAGCAACGCCCACCATTGCCCGTCGGCCCCCAGATGCGCGTAGGCAACCGCGCCGATCCCGGCGATGCTCAGCTGACACAGCGAGATCTGGCCCGCGAAACCGGCGAGCGGGACGAACGACAGCGCGATCACCCCGAAGGCGAAGATCAGGCCGTAGGTGATCAGATCCGCTTCGCTGAGCAAAGTGGCGAGCATGACCCCGACCACCGCGACGACGACCGCGAACACGGCCGAACCACGCACAGTCGGCAGCGGCACGGGGCTCAACCGCCGATCACGCCCACGCAACCGCCCGTGCGGGAACAACAGCAGCGCGAGCAGCAGCAGCAGCGCGGGCGCGGCCAGCCGCAATCCGGGCAGATACTCGTTCTGCGGCAGGTACCCCGTGAGGTAGCTCTCCAGGCAGCCGACGACGACCGCACCGAGAAAGGTCATCGGCAGACTGCGCAGCCGCCCGAAGATCGCGGCGCTGTAGGCGCTGACGATCAGCAACGACAGCTGCGCCGCGTCCAGGGCCACCATCGGCGCGATGAGGATACCGCCGACGGCCGCCAACTCGATGCCGAGCATCCAGGCCACCCGGTTGGCACGCTGCGGGTCGGCGCCGGTGAGCCCGACCAGGGCCCGATCGTCGACGGTGGCCCGCATCTCCGCGCCGGTTCTGGTCCGGTACAGCAGAATGCGCAGAGCGACGGCCACGGCCACCGCGACGACCATCGTCAACGCCTGATGCCAGGTGATGGTCACCGATCCCAGGTGCAGCGGACGTTGCTCGGCGAAGAACCGCGGCAGGGTGCGCGCCACGTCCGGATTCCAGATCCAGCGCGCGGTGAGCATCAGGCCGCTGAGCAACGCCACCGTCATGACCAGTTTCTCGGCGTCGCCGAGCCCCTGGGTCGGCGCCAGTGCCTGCGCGAACGCCAACCCGAACAGCGGCGCGAACACCAGTAACACCAGGGCCACCGCGATCGGCGTCGGCACGCCCCAGCCCACCGTGAACTGCCAGTACACGAAGGCCGACATCATGCCCGCCGCGCCGTGCGCGAAGTTGAAGACACCGGTCGTGGTGAAGGTCAGGACCAGGCCGCTACCGATGATGGCGTAGATCGCGGCGGTACTGAGCCCGACGATGCCGAAAGCGATGAACTGCTCCATTATTTGACGTCGCTCATGCTCTTGCCGACGTCGGCCAGTGTCAGCGGGCGGCCGTATTCCTTGGTGTAGACGTAGGGCTTCATGTCGCAGCGGAACGGGCCGGTGTCGGGCTTGAAGTCCGCGATCGTCCAGCCCTGCGCGGTCGCCTTCATCACGTTGAAGCACTTGGGCGGCACGGTGTGGGTCGACATGTCGGCGGGAGCCTGCAAACCGCCCGCGGTCCACGCGGTCTCCTTGCGCGCGGTCTCCACGACGCAGGTGCGGGTGAGGTTGTCACCGCAGCTCGAAGCCGCCTTCGCGAACAACAGCCACTGGATCAGCGAGCGCAGCCCGTTGTAGGTCAGTTTCCCGTCGGGTGCGTACCGTGCGTACAGATCCTTCGCCCGCTGCACCGCGGGGGCACTGTCGGCAGACTCCAGCGGCACCGTCCCCGACAGGTCGGCGAAGTTGTTCTGGGCGGACAGGGACGTGCGGGCGAGTTCGAGGAACGCGGGGGTGTAGGCGTTGCTGGTGACGTCGACCCAGTCCAGCTTGTAGTCCATGCTGGTGAGCACATCCTCGAGCTTGGCGAGGCTGCGGAAGTCACCGAGGAAGATCAGGCCCTTCACGCCCTTCGCCTTGATGGACTGTGCGTAGGGCGTCCAATCCGAGACTCCGGCCGCCGGGTAGAGGTCGTTGTAGATCAGGGTCGCGCCCTCGGCGGGCAACGACTCCCCGTACCGATCCGCCATGGATTTCACCACCGGCGAGTCGGCCACGATGATGCCGACAGCGGCCGCCGACGCCGGGTACGCCTCTTTGAACAGCCACTGATGCATGCCCGCGTAGGTGTCGTAGGGGCGCGCGGAGGAAGCGCCGGACCCCACTTGGAGATCCGAACCGGTGTTCTCGGCCTGGCTCACCTGTGAGGGGAACTCGGGCAGCGTGCAGGAGAGCCGATCTTTGACCCCGAGGGAATCGAGTGCGGCGGAGCCGCCGACCAGCGCGAAGTCCTCGCGGCAGGCTTCCAGCATCCGCTGGCGGACCTCGAGCAGTTTCGCGTCACGGATGTTGAAAGCCAGCTTGCGACCGTTGATTCCGCCGTTGTCGTTGCACCAGGAGGTGAAGACCTTGGCGGCATCGACCAGTTCGGGGTTCTTGGTGAAGCCCATGTCGGTGAACACACCGACTTCGATCTGCTGCGGCGTCACCCCCTGCGCGGGCGAACTCGTCGACGTGCCGGACTGACAGACGCCGGTCAGATCACCGAACTCGCTCGTCACCGCCTTGCCGCCCGGTGCGGCGGTCTCTTCGACGCCACTGCCGGTGCGGCCGCTACAGCCCGCCACCAACAACGTAGTCGCCATCAAGGCGACGAATATTCGCTGCGATCTCACCGATGTCCTCCTGACACAAGCTCGGCGGCCGAGCCCTGCTCCTCATCGAACGAGGCGTCTACGGTCGACGCTCTCCATATCGGAAATCATCTTCTCACTCAGAGAGAATAAAGTTAACACTTTGACGAAAGATCGATGTCGAATCCTTGCGGCGGTGATCGACAGCCGTTCGCCACACCCCGCGCACACGTGTGGCGCCCAGCGGAAAACCGCTGAGCGCCACACTGTTTCGGCTACCTCAACAAGCCGGCGAGGTACCGCCCTGAATCGCCATCAACGCGCAGTAGGTGGCCGCGGCGACCTTCCACTGGCCGCCCTCACGCACCGCCTGACCGGTCTGATCGGGAAGCACCGGGGTGCCGTTCATGAGCAGCGAATAGGTGACGTCGGCATTGTCGGCGTCGATCAGCTTCACCCCGCCCACGGTGACCGAGGTGCTCTGCGCCTGCGGGTTGGCCGCCTGGGCCTGCAGCAGCGGGGTGAACGCGGCACCCTTCTCGACGACCGCGACCTTCTTGTCCGCCGGCGCCTTGCCGTCGAAGAACAGCACGTAGGCATCGGTGATGGACTTGACCGCAGCCGGGTCGGCCGCCGCGGTCGTGGCCGAGGTGGCGACCGCCGAGGTGGTCGACGAACTACTCGAACCCTCGTCGTCGGAGCCACAGCCGGTGACCGTGACGACGGCGATCGCCGCGAGACCGCAACAGGCCATCGCTTTGCGGCGCAGTGTATTTCGCATTGGTGGAACCTCTCTTCATGAGCGACGGATCACTCGATCTTCTGTTTCATCTCGTCCAGCGCCATCAGGATCGGAAAGCCGTTCACGCTCAACGCGTTCCCGTGACCGGTCGAGTGCACATCGAAGACGGACTGGATGGCGGCGTAGAAGCCCTGGACGTCGAGCGTCTGGTTGACCGCGCGTTTGGCCTGCCGCAAGCCGAACGACGGCATCGCGGCGATCCGGGTAGCGAGCGCGCGGGTCTGCTCGTCGAGCTCGGCCCGCGGCACCACCTTGTTCACCATGCCGACCTGTTCGGCCTCCGTCGCGGTCACCGCGCGGCCGGTGAACAGGATCTCCTTGGCCTTGCGCGCGCCGAGTTCCCAGGTGTGCCCGTGGTATTCGACGCCGCCGATGCCCATGAGCACGACCGGGTCGGAGAACAGCGCGTCGTCGGCGGCGACGATCAGGTCGCAGGGCCAGCACAGCAGGAGACCACCGGCGATGCACCGGCCCTGCACCGCGGCGATGGACGGCTTGGGCACATTGCGCCAGCGCAGGGAGTACTCGAGGTAGCGTCGGCTCTCGTTCTGATAGATCCACTCCAGGGTGATGTCGTCGGAGGAGGGCCAGCGATCTTTCAGATCGTGACCGGCCGAGAAGTGTTTACCCTCGCCGCGCAACACGATCACCGCGACCTCGGGATCCTGGGCGGCGCGGGTCCACGCGGCGTCGAGTTCGTCGAGCAGGTCCGAGTTCTGGGCGTTGGCCGCCTCCGGCCGATCCAGGGTGATGGTCGCGATCTTGTCGGCGACTTCGTAGCGGATGTACACAGCGAGCTCCTCAGCTCCGAGGGAGACCGAGCACACGCTCGGCGATGATGTTGCGTTGGATTTCCGAGGTGCCGCCGGCGATGGTGCCCGCGAAGCTACGCGCGTAACGCTCGAACCAACTGCACGAGAAGTTGTCCAGATTCAGCGGATTGAACGGCGCGGTCATGGCCGGATGCACGAGCCCGTCCGAGCCCGCCGCGAGCAGGGTCTGCTCCGCCGCGCTCTGCACGGCCTCAGAGCCGAACACCTTGAGCACCGACAGCGCGGCGACGTCCTGGTCGCCGCGGGCCGCGCGAGCCAGTGCCGCCGAGCCGAGCAGGCGCAAGGCCTGGTTGTCCATGACCATCGTCGCGTAGTGGTCGCGCTCTAGCACCGTGCTCGGCCGGAAGTCTTCGATCAGTTCCCGCAGCCGCTCGGCGAAGCTGAGCCACAGCAGTGTGCGCTCGTGGCCGAGCGAACCGTTGGCCACACCCCAGCCACCGTGCAGCGGGCCGACGAGGTTCTCCGCGGGCACCACCACGTTTTCGAAGAACACCTCGTTGAAGTCCAGGTCGTGCGGACCGCAGATCGAGGCGAACGGCCGCCGCGTCACCCCCGGGGTGTCGGTCGGGATCAGCAGCACGCTGATCCCCTTGTGTTTGGGGAGGTCCGGGTCGGTACGGACGAAAGTGAGCAGCACGTCGGCGTCGTGGGCGCCGGAGGTCCAGACCTTCTGCCCGTTCACGACGAAGTGGTCGCCGTCGAGCACGGCGCGGGTCCGCAGACCGGCCAGGTCGGACCCGGCGCCCGGTTCGCTCATGCCGAGCGCCGCGGTGATCTCGGCGCGCAGGATCGGCACCGCCCAGTTCTTCTTCTGCTCTTCGGTGCCGAAGGAGAGCAACGAGGCGGCGATGATGCCGAGTCCCTGGGGGTTGAAGCTGTGATACATGTGCCGCTTGGACAGCTCTTGCAGGTGCACATACTGCTGCACGAGGGTCGCGTTGCGGCCGCCGTATTCCGGGGCGTTGCCGGGAAGCAGCCAGCCGCTGTCGAATTGGCGACGCTGCCACTCGCGAGCCCAGCCGGGAATATCGGCGCTGGAACCAGCCCGGTCCGCTCCCGCGACCGCCGCGTCGGGCAGGTTCTCGGCCAGGAAGGCCACGAATTCGGCCCGGAAGGCTTCGACGTCGGCGTCAAAAGTCAGTTGCACGGTACTCCTCGGCGATCAGCGCCCGATGCGTGTGCGCGCCGCCGAGCAGCAGCTCGCCGGCCTTGGCCCGCTTGAGCGCGAATTGCAGGTCGTTTTCCCAGGTGAAGCCCATGCCGCCGAACAACTGCACACCGTGACGGAACACCAGGGACTGGCATTCACCGGCGGCGGCCTTGGCCATCGAGGCCGCGATCCGGCGGCGTGGATCATCAGCGGCGATGGTCAGCGCCGCGAAATAGGCCAGCGCCCTTGCCCGTTCGATGGCGATCTGCATGTCTGCGGCCTTGTGCTTGACCGCCTGGAACGAGCCGAGCGCGACGCCGAACTGCTGACGCGTGCGCACATGCTCGAGCACCAGGTCCAGAATGCGCTGGCAGGCACCGACCATGGTCAGTGCCAAACCGGTCAGGGCGAGATGGCGAGCGCGTTCCGGCACGGTGGTGACGCGGCGGTCGTCGCGCACCCGTACCCCGACGAAGCTCACGTCGGCGAGGTGCAGGACCGGGTCGAACACCGCTGTGCGCCGGGCGATCGCCTCGGAAGCCTCCACGACGAACACCCCGACATCGGTGACGACCGCGAACTGCTCGGCTCGATCACCGTCGAGGACATGGTGGCCGGTGCCGTTGAGCACCCAGTCCGAGCCGTCGCGTTGCACCGTGACACCGGTGAACACGGCCGTCCCCGAGCGAGGGCCCTGCGCGAATTGTGCCGCGAGCGGGGCGAACTGGCTCAGGGTCGCCAGATAGGGCGTCGGATCGGTGGCCCGGCCCAGCTCCTCGAGCACGATGGCCAGTTCCACCGCGTCGGCGGCGTCGGTCAATTCGGTCCAGCCCAGCTCGACATAGGTATGCCACAGCGGGGCCGGATCGGCGTCCTTGTCCACGACCGCACGGATCAGTGCGGGCGGACACTCCTTGGCGAGAACGGCGCGGACAGTCTCCTGCCACAGCCGTTGATCGGAGTCGAACTCCACGAGCATCCGGAGGGCCTCCTTGTCGGCTGATGTCGATAACAGTACGGAGAATAGCATTCTCTTAGAAAGAAAGTAATGGTCTCCAAGATCGCGGACACGCAGGGCTGACCACCGATGGATATGACGTTCTCCGGTACAGTGCATCCATGTTCTGCACACATAACCGAGGATGGAGGCGACCGTGACCAGCGTCAGCGAAGAGCCCGCCTGGAAGCAGCGGGCCGTCGAGCGGTCCATCCGCGGGGCGAAACTGCGCGCCGAGCAGCGGGTGCAAAAGTTCCTCGACGCGGCGCAGGCCATCATCACCGAAAAGGGCACCACCGACTTCACCGTCCAAGAAGTGGTCGACCGTTCGCGTCAGTCACTGCGCAGCTTCTACCTGCAGTTCGACGGCAAGCACGAGCTGTTGCTCGCCCTGTTCGAGGACGCGCTGAACCGGACCGCGGATCAGCTGGCGGCGGCCGCCGAGGGCAAGACCGAACCGCTGGACCGCCTTCGGGTCACCGTCGAATTGCTGTTCGAACTGTGTAGGCCCGACCCGGTCGCGCAGCGTCCGCTGTTCACCGATTTCGCGCCGCAACTGCTGGTCTCGCATCCCACCCAGGTCAAGATCGCGCACGCGCCACTGCTGAGCCTGTTCACCGACCTGATGGAACAGGCCAAGGAGGCCGGTGCGCTGCGCGATGACCTCAACCCGCGCCGCATGGCCGCCGTGGTGATGCAGACGGTCATGTTCACCGCGCAGTCGGCGGGCGGTACCGACGAGGACTCCGCGCACCCGATCACCGCGGGTGAAGTCTGGGACTTCTGCGCGTTCGGGTTCGCCAAGGCCTGAACCGACCGGGTGGCCGATGCGGCCACCCGGTCACCGTTCATGGCGCGGCCACCTCGACGACTGTCGCCGAACCCATTCCGCCGCCCGCACACAGCGCGGCGATACCGAAACCGCCACCGCGCCGCCGCAATTCGTGCACCAGGGTGGCGATCATCCTGGCACCGGTCGCCGCGACCGGATGACCGAGCGAGCATCCACTGCCGCTGACATTGACCAGGTCCGGGTCGATGTCGAGTGCCTTGATCGTGGCCAGGGGCACCACGGCGAACGCCTCGTTGATTTCGAACAAACTCACCTGGGACAGCGAAATACCGGCCCGGGAAACAGCTTTCGCGATCGCCTCGATGGGCGCCAGCCCCGTGACGGCCGGGTCGACCCCGACCGATGCCCAGGCCCGGATCACACCGAGCGCGGGCAGCCCGAGACGATCGCTGGCGATGGCCAGCGCCGCGGCGCCGTCGTTGGCGCCCGCGGCATTGCCCGCCGTGATGCTGAAACCCTCGATCTCGGGGTGCAGAACCTTCAATCCGGCCAGCTTCTCCAGCGTGGTGTCGCGCCGTGGGTGCTCGTCGACCTCGAACAGGCCGTGCGGGGTCTTGATCGGCACGATCTCGTCGGCGAAGCGCCCCTCGTCGATGGCGGCGATGGCATTGCGGTGCGAGCGCAGCGCCCAGGCGTCCATTTCCGCGCGCGAGATACCGGCTTTGACCGCCGCGTTCCAGCCGACAGTGATGGACATGTCCAGATTCGGCGCATCCGGACGATCGGGGTGACTGGGTGAGGTCCAGGGCTCGAGCCATTCGTCCTCGCCCACCCGGAAACGCAGGCGTGGCGCGGTGGAGTCGGAGTTCACGCCACCGGCGATGACGAGCCGGTCCATGCCCGCGCGAATGCTCGCCGCGGCGGACTGCACCGCCGCCATCCCCGCCGCGCAGTGCCGGTTCGTGGCGAGGCCGGGCACTGTGGTCAGCCCGGCGGTGACCGCGGCGTGCCGGGCCAGCACTCCGCCGCCGTAGCGGCCTTCCCCGAGAACGACGTCGTCGATTCGGCTCGGATCGAGGCCGTCGGCCACGGCGGCGACTACATGATCGGCCAGCGTGAAGGCGTCGGTGTCGCGCAGTGTCCCCTTCCGTGCGGTCCCGATGGGCGTGCGTAGCGCGGAGACGATGACTGCTTCAGGCACGGGTGTCCTCCAATTCGGCAACAAGGTTGCGTCGCAATAGTTTTCCGGTGTCAGTCTTGGGCAGCTCGGTGCGGAACACGATGACGTCGGGTGTCTTGGACGAGCGCAGCCGCTCTTTGACCCACTGTTTGATCCGCGCCTCGTCGCCGACCCCGACGACCACCGCGACCAGGCGCTGACCCCATTCCGGATCGGGCACGCCGACGACCGCGGCCTCGGTGATGCCGGGGTATTCGAGGAGCACGTCCTCGATCTCGGCCGGTGCGATGTTCTCCCCGCCTCGGATGATCGTGTCGTCGGCGCGACCCTCGATGAACAGGTAGCCGGCGTCGTCGAGCTTGCCGAGATCGCCGGTGGGGAACCAGCCGTCGGCGTCGAGGGCGCTGCGTCCGCCATATTCGCCCGAGATCTGCTCACCACGGACGAAGACCAGCCCGGGCTCCCCCACCGCTACGGGTTCATCTGCGGCACTGCGGATCTCGAACTCGATGCCGGGAAGTGGGCGACCCACCGAACCGAGCCGGTCGCGAACGAGCGGGTCGTCGGAGGTGGCGGCGGCACGGTGATCCTCCGGCCCGAGGACCGCGACGGAAGACGCGGTCTCGGTGAGTCCGTAGGCGTTGACGAAGCCGGTCTCGGGGAACACCCGAAGCGCGCGGTCCAGGACCGGGCGCGGCATCCGGGAACCGCCGTAGGCCAGCGTCGCCAGGGTCGGAGTGCCCGCGTCGGGCCCCTCGACCTCGCCGACGATGCGGGCCAGCATGGTCGGCACCAGCATCGCCTGCGTGATCCGTTCCCGGCGAACGGTCGCCAGCCACTCGGCGGGGTCGAACGCGGACAGGTAGACCACCCGGCGTCCGGCGTAGAGGTTCGAGAGCAGGTTCGTCAGCCCCGCGATGTGATACGGCGGCACCGACACCAGCGTCGCATCGGTGGTCGCGGCGGCACCGAACTCCACGGTGTTGAGCAGGTAGGCCATCAGATGCCGGTGCCGCAGCAGCGCCGCCTTGGGCGCGGAGGTGGTGCCGCTGGTGTAGAGGATCACCGCCACCGAGTCCGCGTCCCACGGCGTCGGCAGCTCCAGCGGGCCCGGCTGCGCGGGGTCGACGGCCACCAGGGCGTCGAGGTCCTCCGGTCGCAAGATCAGCGCGCCCGGATGTCGTTCGAGCAGTGCGCTCAGCTGGGCGTCGCCGAGCCGGTAGTTCAACGGCACGAACGGCACACCGGCCAGCACGGCGCCGAACAGCGCTACCGGATAGGCCAGGTGGTTCGTGCCCAGATACAGCACCGCGGGGTGCTCATGGAAGCGAGGGGCCGCTCGCCGGGCGCGGTCGAGCAGGTCTGCCGCGGACAGCGAGCGGTCGTCGACCGTGATCACCGATCGACTCCCGGCCGAGGCGGCCATGTCTAGGATCATGCCAATATTCATGAGAACATTATTCTCACAGCAAGAGAGTGCTAATTTCAAGAGAGGGAAACAACATGGATATCAGTGGTAGTTCCGCCATCGTGGTCGGCGGCACCGGCGGGCTCGGGGCGGCCACCGTTCACCGCCTGCACGCCGCGGGGGCGAAGGTGGTCGTCGCCGACGTCGCCGACGACAAGGGCAAGGAACTCGAGGACGAACTCGGCATCCGCTACGTGCACACCGACGCCACCAGTGAGGAGTCCGTGCAGGCCGCCATCGAGGAGGCGCAATCCCTCGGCCCGCTGCGGATTTCGGTCGACACGCACGGCGGTCCCGCCAGCGGCGGACGACTCGTCGGCAAAGACGGCAGCCCCCTCGCGCTCGACGGCTTCCGCACCACGATCGAGTTCTATCTGACCGCCGTGTTCAATGTGCTGCGACTCTCCGCCGCCGCCATCGCCAAGCAGGAACCGCTCGACGAAGGCAGCCGCGGCGTCATCGTCAACACCGCCTCGATCGCCGCCTACGAGGGTCAGATCGGTCAACTCCCCTACGCCGCGGCCAAGGGCGGCGTGGTCGGGATGACCCTGGTCGCGGCCCGCGACCTGTCCCCGTTGGGCATTCGCGTAGTCACGATCGCCCCCGGCACCTTCAACACTCCCGCCTACGGCAAGGCGGCCGAGCAGCTGGAGGTGTACTGGAGCAAGCAGGTACCGCATCCCAAGCGGATGGGGCAGTCGCCGGAATACGGGCAGCTGGTGCAGTCCATCATCGAGAACGACTACCTCAACGGCGAGGTGATCCGCCTCGACGGCGCACTGCGATTCCCGCCGAAATGACCACGGTCGGCACGCCTTGACGCTCGCGACGGTCGATGGAACGACCACCGAGGGCATCCGAACCGGGCTGGGGGAACCGCATTCCCCTCGCCCGGATTCGGCCCACGGGCACGTACCGAATTTCCCGGTGCACCAGCCGAATACGTCGTGGCAGCAGCCGAATGCCTCAACGGCCCAGCCAGATCGGGGTTCGCTTCTCCGCGAACGCGCGCGGACCCTCCTGCGCGTCGGCACTGTCGTAGCACTCGACGGCGGCGGTCCTGGCGGCCCGCAGCGCGTCGGACCGCCCCATCTCGGTGGCCAGCATGACTGTGTCCCGCGCCGCCCGCACCGACAGCGGCGCGCCGCGCAGGATCTCGGCCGCCAGTTCCAGTGCCGCCGTCAGGACCGCGCCCGGCTCGGCGAGGCGGTTGACGAGGCCGACCTCGTAGGCCCGGCCCGCGGTGATCGGCGCGCCGGTGAGCAGCAGTTCCATCATGATCCGCTGCGGGATCATATGAATCAGCGGCGCGGCCCACGGCGAGCTGCGCCCCACCTTGACCTCGGTGATCGCGAACGTCGCCGCCGTGCTCGCCACGCACAGGTCGCAGGCCTGGGCGATCATCCAGCCACCGGCGAACGCGGCGCCGTTGACCGCGGCGATCGTGGGCTTGGACAGCTCGACGGTGTCGTAGGGCAGCGGGAACATCGCGGGCGGCGGCACCCGCATCCCGGTGTCCACCATCTCCTTGAGATCGCCGCCGGCACAGAACGCCTTGTCACCCGCGCCGGTGAGCACGGCGACGCGCAGCGTGGGATCGTGCTCGAAACGATCCCACGCTGCGTACAGACCCGCGCGCACATCGGCGTCCAGACAGTTGCGGGTTTCCGGTCGGTTCAGGGTGATCACGGCGATGCCGTCGGCCCTGGCGTCGAAGAGCACGGCGTCGTTCATCAGAAACCTCGCTGCTGGATCAGGTGGGCGGCCCGGTCGAGCTCCGCCCGGAAGTCGGGATGGGCGATGGCGATCAGTCGGCGCGCGCGCTCGGCCACCGACCTACCCGCGAGTTCGGCCGCGCCGAATTCGGTCACGATCACATCCACCTCGCTGCGCGCGGTGGTCACCGGCCCGGACAGCCGCGCGGTGATCCGGCTGACCGTGCCGCCTTTCGCCGTGGCGGGCAGCGCGATCACGGCGTGCCCGCCCGGTGAGCGCAGGCCGGCGCGGACGAAGTCCACTTGACCACCGGTGCCGCCGAGATAGGCCGATCCGCTCTGTTCGGCGTTCACCTGGCCGGTCAGATCCACCTCGAGCGCCGAATTGAGCGAAACCAGGTTGTCCAGCGTCGACAGCACGGCGGCGTCGTGGGTGTAGGAGGTGGCGCGCATGCCGATCAGCGCGTTGCGGTGGGCGAAGGAATAGAGCCGTTCGGTGCCGATCAGCGCCCCGGTGATCGATATTCCTCGGTCGATGCCTTTGCGGGCGTTGGTGATCGCGCCCGACTCGATGAGATCGACGACGCCGTCGCCGATCATGCCCGAGTGCACGCCGAGGTCCGTGCGATCGTGCAGGAGTCGCAAGACCGCGTCCGGCACCGCGCCGACACCGACCTGCAGGACGGTGCCGTCGCCGATGTAGTGCGCGGCGTGTCCCGCGATGGCGTCGTCGGTCGGGTCGGCGGCGGTCGGCGCGACGGTGACCGGCGCCCGCGAAACCCTGACGGCACAGTCGATGTCGGAGCTCGCGAGCAGCGCGCCGTGGGTGTAGGGCACCCGCTCGTTCACCTCGGCGACCACGACGCGCGCCTTCGTGACCGCGGCCCGGACGTAGTCGCTGATCAGCCCGAGGCTGTGGTTGCCGTGCGCGTCGGCCGGGCTCACCTGGACGAAGGCGATGTCGCACCCGATCGTGCCCGCCTCGATCATCGGCGCGACCCTGCCCACGTGGCACGGGATCACGGTCAGCTTGTGCGCCTTGGTCATCGACCGCAACGTGCCGATCGCTCCCATGCTCGACAGGGCGAAGCTGTCGGCTGTCTCGGGGGTGAACAGTCCCGAGAAGCTGGTGGCGATGAACGCCGAGAGCCCGCCGATCTCGCGACCGCCCGCGATCAACGCTTCGACCAGGGTGGTCGGCTCACCACACGCCTGACCGATGACGATGCGGTCGCCGTGGCGCAGGTATCGACCCAGATCCAGATCTGTCACCTCGGCGCGGACGCTCACGCGCGTCCGCCGGACGCCAACAGCGCCTGCGCGCGGGCCAGGTGCGGACGATCGAGCATGGCGCCGCGATGACCGATGGCACCGACGCCGGGATGGGCGGCGAACAGATCGACGATCTCCTGGGCCGCGGCCAATTCCTCGGCCGACGGGGTGAACGCCGCGTTGATCACCTCGACCTGATCGGGGTGGATGGCGAGCATGCCGCTGTAACCGTCGCGGCGCACCTGCTCGACTCTGGCGCGCAGTCCCACCAGGTCGCGGAAATCGCCCTGGATGGTCTCGACCGCCGCTACCCCGGCGGCGGTGGCGCCGAGCAGACACAGACTCCGCGCCAGCTCGTAGGTGAATCCGTAACTCCCGTCCGGGTTTCGGTTCTCGGCGGCGCCGACCGAATCGGCGAGATCCTCCGCTCCCCAGGTCATCGCGACGACCCGGGGCGCCCCACGGTAGGAGCCGGTGGTGAACATGGCTTCGGCGGTCTCGGTCACCAACACGATGACCTTGGTCGAGCCCTGTTCGATTCCGGCGGCTGCCTCCAGCGCGCTCAGATAGTGGTCGAGGACTTCGACGTCGGCACGACCGCGCGACTTGGGCAGCATGATGCCGCCGGGCCCGGCCGGGACGATGGCCGCCAGATCGGCCAGGGTGTGCGGACCGTCGAGCGGGTTGACCCGCACCCACAGCCTGCTCGCGTCCGCGGGGCGGGCGGTGAGCAGATCGGCGATCATCGTGCGGGCCTGGGCTTTCGCCGCGTCGCGGACGGCGTCCTCCAGGTCGAAGATGACGATGTCGGCCGCGCTCGCCGCGGCCTTTTCCATCTTCCGCCTGCTGTCGCCCGGCGCGAAGAGCCAGGAACGCGCGCGAAAGGCTTCTCCGATACTGGTCATTGCTTCTCCAATTCTTCGGTCGATTCGATGGGGCTGTCTCTCGTCGAGTACTTCCGTGGTGTGGGCGCCGAGTCCGGGCGCGCCGGCGGCGATGCGGCCGGGCGTGCGGGAGAACCAGGTCGGCGGGCCCGGAAAGCGGACGGCGCCGTACTCGGTCTGGACCGTCTCGAAGAATCCGGCCGCGTTCAGGTGCGGGTCGTCGAAGAGTTCGTCGAGAGTGCGGACCGGGGCGGCCGGGATATCCAGCGCGTGCAGCAGATCGAGCCATTCCTGCGTCGTGCGCTCGGCGAACGTCTCGCTCAGCAGGCCGTAGACGGTGTCGATCCGGGCCGCGCGCTGGGCGAGGGTGGCGAAATGCGGTCCGGCCCACGGCGGCTGGACGGCGTCGACGAACGCCGACCACTGCTTGTCGTTGTAGACCAGCGCGCAGACATAGCCGCCGTCGCTGGTTCGGTAGGGCTTGCGATTCGGCGTGACAGCGCGGGGGTACACGGCGGGACCGAGCGGTGGGCTGAACAGCGCGCCGTTGGCGTGTTCCACCAGCATGAACGCGGCCATGGTCTCGAACATGGCGACTTCGACCTCCTGCCCCTCCCCGGTCCGCTCCCGATGGAACAACGCCATGGTGGTGGCGTACAGCGCCGTCAACCCGGCCACCTTGTCCGCCAGGATGGTGCCGACGTAGCCCGCCGTTCCGGTCAGCTGCTCCTGCGCGGAGAGCAGGCCGCTCTCGGCTTGGATGGTGTCGTCGTAGGCGGTGAAATTCGCGTAGGGGCCGCGTCGGCCGTACCCGTAGCAGTTGGTGTAGACGATCGAGGGATTGATCGCCGACACCGCGGCGTAGTCGAATCCGAGTCCGGCGATCGCCGTGGCGCGCATCGAATGGACGAACACGTCGGCGTCGGCGATCAGTGCGCGCAACGCGTCCTTGCCCGACTCCGATCGCAGATCCAGGACCACGCTGCGTTTGCCCCGGTTCACATTGACGAACACCCCGCCCATCGTCGGGTCGGGGCCGACCGAGATGTAGCGGGTGTTGTCCCCGGCGGGCGGTTCGATCTTGACGACGTCCGCGCCCATATCGGCCATGATCTGGGTGCAGTAGGGGCCCATCACCATCGCGGTCAGATCGAGGACACGCAGCTCGGACAGTGGTCCGGAGCGCGTCGTTGTTCGAGGTGCCATCACGGCTCGACCTCTCCTCCGTCACAGGGAACCGGCAGCCGGGAGACGTTGGCGGCCGGGAGGATTCGGCATCGGCGGAAGCCATGTCCAGGAGCTCGCGCGCACTCCGGGACAGCGGGACCGAGCCTATAGTATGAATCATTATAAGAATAGTGAGGAAAGAATCGTGGACGACATCGACAGCCATGACCCACCGAGCTCCCACCGGCCGCGGCGCACGACCGGGACCATCGCCGCGGTACTCGACGCCGCCCGCCGCGACCGCCCCGACGCCGCAGCGGTGGAAGCGGTTTCCGGCGTCTGGACCTATGCCGAACTGAACGATCGGGCCGACCGGGCGGCGGGGGCGCTGTGGTTACTCGGCGTGCGGCCCGGCGACCGGGTCGCCGCCTGCCTGCCCAACGACCTCGACATCGTCGCGGCGTTTCACGGCGCGCAGCGGATCGGCGCGATCTGGGCGGGGATCGGCGAGGCACTCACGGCGAGTGAGCAGCGCTATCTGGACGACCTCTGCGCTCCGATGGTCGTGCTCGCCGGGCCACAGTGCCGAGTGACCTCGTCCGCGGGCGTCGATTCCGACCGATGGGCGGAGCTGATGGCCACCGGCGCGGTGGCACCGCCCGTCGAGACCGAGGTCGACGCGCCTGCCGCCATCGCCTTCACCAGCGGCACGTCGGGACAGCCCAAAGCCGTGGTGCACAGCCAGCGCAACCTGCTCCTGCCCGGCGCGGCTCTCGTCGCCACCCGTGGCTGGGGCCCCGAGCTGCGCAAGGGCGACAGCTTTCCGCTCACCATTCTCAATCTCATGGTCCTGTCCACTCTGCTCACCGCACAGGCGGGCGGATGCGCAGTGGTGATGAACCGCCGCGACGTCGACGGCGTCGCCGATTGGATCGCCACACGGCGGATCACCGTGTGGAACGGCGCGCCCGCCCAGCTCTACGATCTCGCCCGCCGCCCCGATCTCGATCTCAGCTCACTCACCGAGGTGTGGAGCGGCGGCGGCGACACCCCGGAATCGCTGCGCCAGGCGTTCCACGCGGCGCACGGGCTCCTCCCCCGCGTCACCTATGGCCTGACCGAGGCGCCGACCGTCGTCTCCATCGACCCGCCGCGAACCCCGCCGCGTCCCGGAACCTGCGGGCAGGTATTGCCGCAGTACACCGTCGCGGCCTACGACGACGACGGCCACCGGCTCCCGGCGGGCGAGCTCGGCGAATTGCGCCTGAGCGGCACCACCACCGGACCGTGGGCGAATCGGTGGCGACCGATGCTTGGCTACTGGGAACCCGAGGGCATCCGCGCACCGGACCCCGGTCCGATCCCGACCGGTGACATCGGGACCGTCGACGCGGACGGCTGGCTGACCGTGCTCGACCGTAAGAAGCTCGTCATCATCCGGGGCGGGGCGAACGTCTATCCGCTCGAGGTGGAACGAGTCATCGCCGCGCACCCCGCTGTCGCCAAGGTCGCGGTATGTGGCATCGCCGACGACCGGCTCGGCCACCGCGTCGCCGCCGTGATCGAAAGCGGCGGTGTCGCGATCGATGTCGCGGAACTCACCGCACTGTGCCGGCGTGAGCTCTCGCCGTACAAGGTGCCCGAGATCTGGTCCGTGGTCGACGCCCTGCCGGTCAACGCGATGGGCAAGGTCGAGCGGACGAAACTGCCCGCACTCGCCGCCCGACGACCACACTCCACGCAAGCCTGAGGACACCGCCATGACACCCGATCGCGGCACGGCCGCAAGCCTTTTCGACCTCGACGGCCGTGTGGCGATAGTGACCGGCGCGTCGTCGGGCCTCGGCGCCGCGGTGGCATCGACCCTGGCCGCACTCGGCGCCCGGGTCGCGGTGGTGGCCCGGCGCAGGGACCGGTTGACCGCAATCGCCGACCGGATCGACGGATTCGTCGTCGCGTGCGATCTGTCCGAGCTCGACGGCGCCGACGGACTGGAGGCGATTGTCCCCGCGGTCGTCGCCGAACTGGGTCCACCGGAAATCCTGATCAACGCCGCAGGCACGATGTTCACCACCGAACGCGCCGAGGACGAACCTGTCGACGCCATCCGCGCGACCATGGACCTCAACCTCGTCGCGCCGTTGCGGCTGTCGCAGCAGGTCTTTCCGCATATGCGCACGCTCGGGCGCGGCACGATCGTCAACATCTCCTCGATCAGCGGCCGGGTCGGCATCCCCGGCATCCCGCAGGCGTCCTACGCCGCGAGCAAGGCCGGATTGTCCGGGCTCACCGCCGAACTCGCGGTGCAGTGGGCACGGCATTCGATCCGGGTGAACACGGTGGCGCCGGGCTTCTTTCGCAGCGAGATCACCGGACCGCTCTACGAGAGCGAGCGCGCCGCGGCGTATCTGCGGCGCAACACTCCGCTGCCGAAGGAGGGCACCGCCGAGGACATCGTCGGGGCCGTTGCCTGGCTGGCGAGCGACGCGGGCAGCTACGTCACCGGCCAGACGATCGTGGTCGACGGCGGCTGGACCGCACGCTGACCATTGAACAGTCAAGCATTGCTATCCTTAATAGGATTGAAGTAATGTGCTCGCCATGGACGACACGATGGCGGCGATGTTCTCCGCGGTGCTGATCGAAAAAGACGATGCGGGACGAAGAGTCGCGCTGACGAGCGTGGCCGAATCCGCGCTCCCGGACGGCACCGTCGACATCGAGGTCGAGTACTCGACGCTGAATTACAAGGACGCACTGGCGATCACCGGCAAATCCCCCGTGGTGCGCAGCTTTCCGATGGTGCCCGGCATCGACCTCGCCGGCATCGTCACCGACAGCGCGCACCCGGACTGGACCAAGGGCGACCGCGTGGTGCTCAACGGCTGGGGCGTCGGGGAGACCCACTGGGGCGGCCTTGCCCAGCGCGCCCGCCTCGACGGCGACTGGCTCGTACCGCTGCCCGCCGCGTTCACCTCCCGCCAGGCGATGGCGATCGGCACCGCGGGCTACACCGCGAGTCTGTGCGTGAGCGCTCTACTCGACCACGGCGTGCGACCCGAGCAGGGCGAGGTCCTGGTCACCGGCGCGACCGGCGGGGTCGGCGGCATCGCGATCGCCTTGCTCGCCGCGGCCGGCTTCACCGTGGCCGCCGCGACCGGAAAGACCGACGAGGCCGACTATCTGCGTCACCTCGGCGCAACCACGGTGCTCGACCGCGCCGAACTGGCCGCGGGCGGCAAGCCGCTGCAGAAGGAGCGCTGGGCGGGCGTCGTCGACTCGGTCGGCAGTCACACCCTGGCCAACGCCTGCGCCCAGACCCGCTACGGCGGCGCCGTCGCCGCATGCGGGCTGGCGCAGGGCATGGACTTCCCGTCCTCGGTCGCGCCGTTCATTCTGCGTGGGGTCACCCTGTACGGCATCGACAGCGTCATGGCGCCGCGATCGCGACGAGACGCGGCCTGGTCCCGGCTCTCCCGCGACCTCGCGCCGGACGCCATCGAGGCGATCGTCGAGGAGATCGCGCTGGCCGACACGATCGCCGCCGCCGAACGACTCATCGCGGGCACGGTGCGTGGTCGCATCGTCGTCGACGTCAATCGATAGTTCAGGAGCAGTTGTGAGCACAAAGCCGAGCCGACCCGCGATCACCGAACTCGACCTGTCCGACGTCGATCACCGGGTCGGTCAGCCGATCGGCGGCGGCCAACTGTGGGATCCGTGCAGTACCTCCGACATTCGTCGCTGGGTGATGGCGATGGATTACCCCAATCCGGTGCACTGGGATCACGAATTCGCCCGTGCGTCCCGCTTCGGCGGACTCGTGGCGCCGCAGTCGATCGCCGTCGCCCTCGACTACGGGCACGGCGCGGCGCCCGCGTGCGTCGGCCACATTCCCGGCAGTCACCTGATCTTCGGTGGCGAGGAATGGTGGTTCTACGGCTGCCCGGTTCGCCCCGGCGACACCCTGTTCCAGCAGCGCCGCTTCCACGACTACAAGGTCGCCGACACGAAATTCGCCGGGCCGACCATGTTCTCGCGCGGCGACACCACCCACACCAATCAGCACGGCGTGCTGGTGGCGCGCGAACGGTCCACCGCGATCCGCTATCTCGCCGCCCAGGCCGCCGAGCGCGGTCTCTACGAGAACCAGTACGGCACGGTGAAGAGCTGGACCCCTGCCGAACTCGCCTCGGTCGACGCGCTGCGCACCGACTGGTTGATGTCGAATCGACACGGCGTCTCGCCGCGTTTCGACGAGGTGAAGGTCGGAGACACCTTGCCGCGCAGGGTGATCGGACCGCACACGGTCGCCAGTTTCACCACCGAGTACCGGGCGTTCCTGTTCAACATCTGGGGCACCTTCGGCTGGGTCGCCCCGCCCGGCATCGCCGACCCCTGGGTGTATCAGGATCCGGGCTGGGTGGAGGGCTTCGCCTTCGACGAGGAGGGGGCCAAGATCGATCCGCGCAAGCGCGACGGCCTCTATGTCGGACCGTCGCGTGGCCATATCGACGCGGACAAGGCCAGCGAGGTCGGGATGGCACGTGCCTACGGATACGGCGCCACCATGGGCGCCTGGTGCACCGACTATCTCGCCTACTGGGCCGGCTACGACGGCATGGTTCGGCATTCCAAGGCGAACTTCCGCCTGCCCGCCTTCGAGGGCGATGTGACCTACTTCGACGCCGAGGTGATCGGTAAGGACGCGGAGTCGTCGTGGGGCGTTCCGATCGTGCAGATCAAGCTGCGCCTGACCAATCAGGACCTCGGCGTGCTGGTGGACTGCACCGCCGAGGTCGAGCTGCCGTTCTGACGGCGCCGAGACATACGCAGAGAGGCCGATGATGGGCGTGGAGTCCGAAACCGTATCCGCACAGGCTGTTTCGCTCGTGACGGGTCCCGATCTGAGCACCGAACCGGGACTCGGACCGCTCACCCTGCCCGGGTTCCTGCGGGAGGTGACCCAGCGATATGGCGACCGCGAGGCGGTGCTCGCGCGGACCGCCGACGGCGACATCCGCTGGACCTACAGCGATCTGTGGGAGCGGGCCGTCGAGGTGGCCATGGCGCTGCGCGCCTGCGGTCTCGGCAAGGACGGCCGGGTCGGTGTCCTGATGACCAACCGTCCCGAGTGGCTCGCCGCGGTGTTCGGCACCGCGCTCGCGGGCGGCGTCGCCGTCGCCCTGAGCACTTTCTCGACGCGCGCCGAGCTGGACTTCCTGCTGCGCGAGTCCAGCGTCTCGGTGTTGCTGTTCGAGCGCACCGTGGCCGACAAGGACTTCGCGGCGGTGCTGACCGAGCTGGAACCGAAGATCGCCGAGGCGACGCCGGGCGCCCTGCACTCGGCGGCATACCCCTTCCTGCGCGGACTGGCCATGATCGGCGAGGCGGCGGCGAGCACCGCGATCGACACGTGGGACGCGTTTCTCGACCGTGGTCGTGGCACCGCTCGCGAACTGGTCGAGGCCACCGCCGCGGCGGTGCGGCCCAGCGATACCGCGGTGCTGTTCTTCTCCTCGGGCTCGACGAGCACCCCGAAGGGCATCCTCAGCGCCCATGCGGGGGTGACGATCCAGATGTGGCGTTTCCAGCGCCTGTTCGGCTTCGGGCCCGCCGACGACGTGCGGTGCTGGGCCGCCAACGGTTTCTTCTGGTCCGGCAATTTCGCGCAGGCGCTCGGCTCGACGCTCGCCGCGGGCGGCGCCCTCGTCCTGCAACCGACCTTCGTGGCCGTCGAGGCGCTCGAGCTGATGGCCGCGCGGCGAGTGAACTTCCCGGTCGCCTGGCCGCACCAGTGGGCCCAACTCGAGGGCGCGCCCAACTGGGACACCGTCGATCTGAGCGGCATGCGGTTCGTGGACTTCCACACCCCGATCGCGCGACACCCCACGGTGTCGACGAAGTGGTTCGAACCCGGCCGCGCCTACGGGTGCACCGAAACCTTCACCATCGCCACCTGTTTCCCGGCCGATACGCCGACCGAGGTGCATGCGGGCAGCAGCGGTATCGCGCTGCCCGGCATGACGATCAAGATCGTCGACGCGCTCACCGGGACCCTGACGGCGCGCGGCACGCGCGGCGAGATCTGTGTCAAGGGCGCCACCCTGATGCTCGGCTACCTCGGCGTCCGCCGCGAGGAGACCTTCGACGCCGACGGGTATTTCCACACCGGCGACGGCGGCTACCTCGACGAGACCGGTCGGCTGTACTGGGAGGGCAGGCTCACCGACATCATCAAGACCGGCGGGGCCAACGTCTCGCCGCTCGAGGTCGACGCCGCCCTGAACGACCATCCCGGAGTGAAGGTCACCCGCACCGTCGGCGTCGCTCATCCGACGCTCGGCGAGGTCGTCGTCGCGTGCATCGTGCCCCATGACGGCGCGCGTCCGCTCGCCGAGGAGATCCGTGCTTTCCTGCGGGACCGGCTCGCCAGCTACAAGGTGCCGAGGCACGTGCTGTTCTTCGACGACGCGGACATCGCGCTCACCGGGAGCGCCAAGATCAAGTCGAGCGACCTGCGCGAGCTGGCAGAGGCGCGCCTGCGGTCGTGAGCGACTTGCCGTTCAGGCGCCCCAACGGTGCGGCGTCTGAACGGAATACCGCCGGGCCAGCCGCGCGCGATGCTGAGCGGGCGAACCGAACAGCGACCGGTTGAGCGCGGCGCGCTTGAGGTAGACGTGGACGCCGCTCTCCCAGGTGTAGCCCATTCCCCCGTGCAACTGCATCGCCTTGCCGGCGATATCCACTGCCGTCGCGCACGCGTAGGACTTGGCCATCGAGACCGAGGTCGCCGCATCGGCACCGGAGGCGGTGACTGCGCGTACCGCCGCGTCGACCAGCTTCCCCGCGACCGTCACCTGAACGAGCATGTCGGCACACGCGTGCTTGACGGCCTGAAACGACCCGATGGCGCGGCCGAACTGTTCTCGCACCCCGACGTGGGCGACGGTGGCGTCGAGCATCGCCCGGCTCAGGCCGAGACTGTCGCAGGCCACCGCGACAGCGGCCCGATCACGCAGCGCATCGGCCTGATAGCCGTCTTCGAAGTGCCACAACGACTCCGGTGAAACCGCGACGTCCTCGGCGATGATGTCGCCGAAGCTCCGGGTGGCGTCGAGCACCGGTCGCTCGGTGACGAGCAGCCCGCGCGCACGGGGGTCGAGGTCGACGAGGACGACCTCGCCCGCCGGATCGACGGCGGGGACCAGCAGCCGCCCCGCGCCGGGCGCGTCGAGGACGAAATCCGCCGCGCCGCGCAGCAGCGGCCCACGCGGTGAGTCCTCGATCCGAAACAGCTTCTCCTCCATGCCTTCTGCGGCCAGCGCCACGATCGGGACGACGGCGCCCACAGCGGTCTCGCGCAGGAGTCGGTCCCTATCCGGTGTCGGCACAGCATGATCGAGGGCTCCGACAGCGAGCGCCGCGACCGCCGGGTACGGCCCGGACGCGGCGGCCCGACCGATCTCGGTGAGAACCACGGCGACCTCGGCGAAGCCGGCGTCGGCGCCGTCGAACGCCGCCGATACTTCCAGCCCCGGCCATCCCGCTTGCGCGATCGTCGCCCAGCGGGGTGCGGAGTCGGCGAGCAGTTCCCGCGCTACCGCGGCCACCTCGGCGTGCAGCTCGGCGAGGTCGTCGGTGTGGTTCGAGTTCATCACTTCCCTCTGGGCTCGCGAGGTAGGCCGAGGCCGCGCTCGCCGATGATGGTGCGCTGGATTTCGCTGGTGCCACCCGGAATCGTCCACTCCCACGAACCGAGGAAATCCAGCATCCAGGCGCCGGACTCCCAGCCGCTCGACAGCGGCTTTCGTAACTCGGTGTGCGCGGCCAGACCCGCCACCTCGGTGCCGAAGTCGGTCATGCGTTGCAGCAGCTCGCTGTAGTACAACTTCACGATCGAGGCGTCGGCCGGTCCGGGCGCGGCCTCGGCGACGAAGTCGGCGCACAGGGCGCGCAGCCCGGTGAGCTCGATCTCGAGTGCCGCGAGACGGTCGAGCACCACGGGGTCGTCGAGCGGACAGCTCTCGACCAGCCGGCCGAAACCACCGTTGCCGAGTCGCTCGGCCAGTTCCAGCATCGTCATGCCGCGTTCGGCGCCCAGGGTTCGCTGCGCGACCTGCCACCCGATGTTCTCCCGGCCGACCAGACGGTCGGTCGCGATGACCACGTCGTCGAGGAAGATCTCACAGAAGTGCGACTCCCCCGTCGCCTGACGGATGGGCCTGACCTCGACGCCGGGTGACCGCATGTCCAGCAGGAAGTACGAAATGCCCTGTCGCGCGGGCGCATCGGGATCAGTGCGGGCGAGCAGCAGGCACCAATCCGCGTACTGCGCGCCGCTGGCCCACAGCTTCTGCCCGTTGACGACATAACCGTCGGGTCCTCGGCGCGCGGTGGTGGCGAGCGCGGCCAGGTCCGAACCCGCGCCGGGCTCGGAGAAGCCCTGGCACCAGATCTCGCCGTCCAGGATGGCCGGAAGGTGGCGTCGGCGTTGCTCGTCGGTCCCCGCGGCGAGCAGCGTGGCCGCCGCGTGGTGGATCGAGACGAAAGCCAGTACCAGCCGGGGCGCGTCGTGGGCGGCGAGTTCCTGATAGAGCACCACCTGCTCGGCCGACGACATCCCGCCGCCGTATTCCTTCGGCCAGTGCGGCACCGCGAACCCGCCTGCCCGCAATCGCTGGAACCAGGACTGCTGGAACTCGACGAACTCCCGGTCCGAGACGCCGGTCTGGGCTGTGCGCCAGTCGACGGGAATGTTCGTCCGGCACCACTGTCGGACCTCGGTGCGAAAGTCGTCGAGGGTCCGGGACTCCCCCGTCACCGGCTGCGCGCCTGCTCGTGCAGCGCGCGCAGCCGGTCACGGTGCGCGGCGGACTCCATGGTCGCGACCTCCGCCGCGAAACCGGCCTGCATCGGACCACCGAGCGCCTGGGACAGATACATGTTCACGATCCGTTTGGTACCGCGCACGGCCTCGGGCGGCAACGCGGCCAACCGTCGGGCGAGCGCATGCGCCTCGGTGAGCAGGGCGTCGGGGGCGGTGCTGCGGGTGGCGAGCCCGAGCTCGACGGCGGTGGCCGCGCTGATCCGATCACCGGTGAACAGGAACTCCCGCGACCGCAGGATCGGCGTGAGCAACGGCCAGAACGCGGCCCCGCCGTCCCCGGCGACCAGGCCGACCGCGACATGCGGGTCGGCCAGATATGCCCGCTCGGAAATGAGCACCACATCGCACAGCACCGCGAGGCTGCCGCCGAGCCCTACCGCCGGTCCGTTGACCGCCGCGATCACCGGCAGCGGGAAGCGCAGCATCTCCTCGATGATCTGTGCCCCCTCTCTGATGCTCTCGTCGCGTGCGAGGGGATCGTCGAGAAACGAGGTGATCCAGTCGAGATCGCCGCCCGCGCTGAAAGCCCGGCCCGCCCCGGTGAGGATCACGACCCCGGCTTCGGGATCGGCGGCGAGCTGCCGCCAGACATTCGCGAGCGCCCAGTGCAGAGCCTTGTTCACCGCGTTCAGCTCACCGGGTCGGTTGATCACCACGGTGCGGATCGGGCCGTCGCGTTCCACGATCAGTTCGTCGGGCAGGTCGTAGTTCACCCGGTCACCGCCGCGGGGTCCTCGTCGAACAAACCGGTCAGGCCGGTGCGCCCGACGCGCCGCGTCAACGCGTCGCCGGTGCCCGACAATCCGAGCGGCAAACGCCGCAGCGGCAAGCTGTAGCGCGAGAGCCACGACAGCGTCGACTCGTCGCAGAAGCCGATCGCGCCGTGCAACTGGTGGGCCACCCGGAAGACGATCTCGGCCGCCTCGATCGCGGCCGACCGCAGTGCGAGCGCGTCGTCGAGTGCCTCGTCGCGACCCACCTGGATGCTCCACAGCGCGTACTTCGCCAGCACGTCGAGACCGGTGCGCTCCACCTCGGCTTCGGTGAGCTGGAACTGCACGCCCTGCAGTTGCGCGAGCGGCTTGCCGAACTGCTCACGCAGCAGTACGTGGGCGCGGGTGAGATCCATCGCGCGGTCGAGCATGCCGAGCAATGTCCAGCACGGCAGCACCAGCCCGAGTGCCACGTCGGCCGCGCCGTCGTCGTCGAGATATCCCAGCTCGAGCGAGGTCACGAACGACGAGCCGCGTGGCGACCGCGACGGTCCTACCGCCACATTGCTG
Source organism: Nocardia salmonicida NBRC 13393 (assembly GCF_001613085.1). Classification (GTDB taxonomy): domain Bacteria; phylum Actinomycetota; class Actinomycetes; order Mycobacteriales; family Mycobacteriaceae; genus Nocardia; species Nocardia salmonicida. The sequence continues at coordinate 78,510 of NZ_BDBR01000002.1, read as the reverse complement.
CGGCGGCCCGACAATGTAACTGCCGCCCACCGCAATTCGAGGTCGGCGACGGGCGCCTCCGGGCGGTGGTCGGCGATCACGAGCAGGCCGTCGACCTCGAGATCGACGGGCCGCGAGAGCCGTTCGGCCAGCGGATAGGGCACAGCCCAATAGCCCGCGCTACGGCACAGCGCAGCCGCCGCCTCCAGCTCGTCGGCATCGTTGCGCGGGTCGAGATCCCAGGCACCCAGTCCACTCAGCACCGGCGCGACCAGACTCGCGCGCCGCCCCGGTTCACGCTCCGCGAGCTGAACCAACTGGTCACCGCCCGCCGCTTCCAGCGCGCGCGAGGCCTGCGAGCCGAACTCGAGCGCATCCGCGCTCAGATCGATGTTCACGACACCGCCAGCAATGCTCGGGCCAGCAGAATCCGCTGCATCTCGATACTTCCCGAGGCCACGGTCGCGGCTTGCGAATAGCGCCAGTGCTCCTCGGACTCGCGGCGGAACCGTTGAAGCCCTTCATCATTCGAGGATTCGGTCGATCCGGCGTAGGCGGCGATCTCCACCAGCACCTCGGCGCTGTCCTGGTCGAGGGTGGTCACCGCGATCCGATAGGCCGCGGCGTCGCTGGGACGTACCCGGCCGACACGTTGCAGCGCGAGCACCCGATAGGCGAGCAACCGAGCCCGCCGGCAATGGGTCAGCATGCGCGCCCACCGGCCACGCAGTTCGGCGGGCAGTTCGTCCCACCGGTCACCGAGCGCCGTGGGCGCGGCGCGCAGCAGACGTTCGCACCGGGCGTAGCGGGCGATACCCACCCGCTCGAAGGCCAGCACCTCCTGGACCACTTTCCAGCCCTCGTCGACCGGGCCGAGCACATCGGCTTCGGTGACCCGCAGATCGTCGAAGAAGACCTCGTTGAGGTGGTGCGGGCCGATCATGGAGCGTATCGGGCGAACGACGATGGCCGGGTTGGACATCGGGACGAGAAAGATCGTCAGACCGGACTGCTTGCGTTCCCCGGTCGAGGTCCGGGCCAGCAGGAAGCACCACTGGGCCATCGCGGCGTAGGAGGTCCAGACCTTCTGACCGGAGATCCGCCAGCCGTCACCGTCGCGGCGGGCCGCGGTGCGCAACGACGCCAGGTCCGAGCCCGAATCCGGCTCGCTGAAACCCTGACACCAGATCACCTCCCCGCGCGCGATCGGGGGCAGATGGGTCCGCTGCTGGGCCGCGGTGCCGTGTCGCATGATCGTCGGCCCCACCCAGTTCACGCCCATGTATTGCGCGCCGCGGGGCTCGTGATGCGCCCACATCTCCTCGCGCACCACGGTCTGTTCCCAGAGCGAGGCATCGCGGCCGCCGAACTCGGCGGGCCAGGCCAGACAGAGCAGACCCCGTTCGGCGAGCAGACGGGAAAACCGCTGGGCAGCAGCGAAATCGGCCGGATCGTCGGTGAAGGCGCCCAGAAAATCAGCCGGGACGTGCTCGTCCACCAGTCGGCGCAGCTCCCCCCGCAGGTCCGCGGCAGCCGTACCCATCGTGAAATCCATGATCAGACTGTAGTTAATCCTCATAAGGATAGCAATATTTGACAGCATAAGGATAGCAATACTTGAATGGTTGACCCGCGATCAATTACACTCCCGCCATGGACGATCGGCGGGTTCGTTGACCACCCCGAGACGGGGCCGGGTTCCGCAGCGCCGCATCGCGGAAACCGTCGCGGCGGAACTGCGCGACCACATCCTCTCCGACGACAACTACCGTCTCCCGACCCAGGATCAACTGGTCAAGGACTTCGGCGTCAGCTATCCCTCGATCCGGGAATCGCTGCGCATCCTGGAGACCGAGGGCTTGGTCACCGTCCGCCGCGGCAATGTCGGAGGCGCCGAGGTACACCGACCCGACGAGGTCTCGGCGGCCTATCACCTCGGCCTCGCCCTGCAGGGCGCCCGGGTGACACTGGGCGATCTCGCGTCCGGACTACAGGCGCTCGAGCCGATGTGTGCCGCCGAATGCGCCCGGCGCGAGGACCGCGCCGAAGTGGTCGTCCCCGCCCTCCAGGCCGCCGTCGACGCCTCGGCCACCATGGTCGGCGACGGCGTGGCCTTCACCCAATCCGCCCGCGAGTTCCACGATCTCGTCGTCTCGTTCACGCCGAACGTGACCGTCCGCTACGTCGTCAGCACGCTCGTGGCCCTGTGGTCAGCACAGGAGCAAGCCTGGGCGGAAGCGACGACCCGACGCGGCGAGTACCCCTCCGAGGCCGACGCGCAAGACGCCGTGCGCTTCCATCGCCGGCTCGTCGACGAGATCGCCGCGGGTCGAGCGGAGGAGGCCGAGCGGCTGGCGCGCGCACACCTGGCCGCGACGCAGGCAGTGGTGCTCGAACGTTTCGACGGCGGCGTCGTCAACGCCTCGTCGGCCATGTCACGCCAGTCGATCCAATCCAGCCACCGCGCACGTATCTAGCCGCACCCGCGGGCCCGGTCGAGCTCCCTTCGACTTCGCGCGTTCGAATCAAGGCCGACGCGGGTTGCCGATTCACGGCGGGGCACAACAACATTCACCCCTGCCGTGCCGTCGCTAGCGCCACGACACCCAGCGGCCGCACGCCGCTGCGTTCACCCCGGCTGACGGACACCAGCCTCGCGTCGCCACTCCTGCCGCCGGACTCGGCGCCCACTCGCGCCTAGCTCTCCTGACAATTCTTCACAAAAGCGCACGTCAACAGCAGTAGAGTGCGACTTGCAAGCAATGAGATTGCGATTCTCTCTCGTCGCGCATGCTAAACAATCCTTACAAGGATAACAATACTTGTAATGCTCACCACTTGCTGGCAGGCTCCGATCCACCGACGAAGTGGTCCGCATCACGATCCGGCGATCCGGCCGAGTGCGACGCCACCCCTCGCGGACCCCGACGCTCTCACCCCGGAGGAGGCCCCACCGTGACGCAAGGGGCGCGCTACATCAACACCACAGCAATGAGCCTCGCCGAAGGGTGGAGCTTGGAACGCCTCACTCCGCCGAGCCGGCTCTTCGGCGCGAACGGTCTGCGCACCGGCCCCGACGGGCGCGTCTATGTCGCCCAGGTGACCGGCAGCCAGATCAGCGCACTCGACATCACGACCGGTCGACTCGAGACGATCAGCGCCAAGGGCGGCGACATCATCGCGCCCGACGATCTGGCCTTCGACGACCAGGGCAATCTGTTCGCCACCGAGGTGATGGACGGGCGCGTCAGCATGCGCGGCGCCGACGGCCGGACTCGGGTCCTGCGCGACGACCTGCCGAGCGCGAACGGCATCACCGTGCATCAGAACAGATTGTTCGTCAACGAATGTCGTGTCGGCGGGCGACTGATGGAACTGTTCACCGACGGCAGTGAGCCCCGCGTTCTCGCGGAGAACCTCGCGATGCCCAACGCCATGGAGGTCGGCCCCGACGGGCTCCTCTACTACCCGGTGATGGGCACCAACGACATCTGGCGCATCGACCCGCTCGGGGGCGAACCCGAACGAGTGGTGGGCGATCTCGGTGTCCCCGACTCGGTGAAGTTCGACGCGGCGGGCAACATCGTCTCCACCCAGGTCAGTACCGGCGAGGTGCTGCGCATCGATCCCCGCACCGGTGAGCGCACCGTGCTGGCCACGCTGAACCCCGGTTTGGACAACTGCACCTTCGTCGACGGCAGGCTGTTCGTCTCGAACTTCACCGGCGAGATCACCGAGATCCTCGACGGCGGCCGGACCCGCACAACCCTGCCCGGCGGCCTGAACTGGCCGCTGGATCTCACCGTCGACAGCGACGGCGAACTCTACGTCGCCGACGGCACCTACTTCTATGTCCTGCGGCCGGGAAGCGCGCCGGAGACGGTGGGGATGCTGTTCAGCCCCGGCTATCCGGGCTTCATCCGCGGCGTAACCGCTGTCGGCGCAGGCGAATTCATCGTCACCACCTCGGGCGGTCAGATCACGCGCTACCGGCCCGCGACCCAGGAGAGCGAGGTGCTGGCCGACGAACTCGACCAGCTCTACGGTGTCGCGGTCGCACCCAGCGGTGACATCGTCGCCACGGAGTTCGGCACGGGCAGGGTGCTGGCCGTGCGATCCGGCGGCCGCGTCGAACAGCTGGCCGCCGACCTGCACCAGCCGATCGGCGTCGCGTTCACACCGGACGGGACCTGCCTGGTCGCCGAATCCGGTGCGGGACGCATCGTTTCGGTGAGCAGCGCCGGCGTCGACACGGTGGTGGACGGCCTGGAGCAGCCCCAGGGAATCCTGGTGCGCGAGGGCGCGCTCTATGTCGTCGATGTCGGCAGCAAGTCGCTGATCAGCGTGGATCTCGCGACCAAGGTGCGCACCACGCTCGCTGAGAACCTGCCGGTCGGCGCTCCGCCCGGAGTCACGCCCAAGCCGCTGCGCGGATTGCCGCCGTTCTCCGGACCGCAGGGCCCCTTCGCCGGGATCACCGCCGGACCCGACGGCACGCTGTACCTGTCGGCCGACGCCGAGGGCAGCGTGCTCGCGCTGCGACGCACGCCATGAGCCGGGCCGTGCCGACCGATCTCACCGGACGCGTCGTCGTCGTGTCCGGCGCGGCGGGCGGCGGGATCGGGACCTCGGTGGTCGAGATGGTCGCACGGGCCGGGGCCACCGTGATCGCGGTGAGCCGATCTCCGGACAACCTCGCCACTCACGTCGATCCGCTGGTGGCGCAGGGGCTCTCGATTGTTCCGGTGGCCGCCGACGCCTCGACCGACGACGGCATCGCCACGGTGCTCGCGCAGATCCGCGCAACCGAGGGCGAGCTGCACGGGCTGGTCAATGTCGCCGGCGGCGCCGCGCCGGCGACGTGGATGCCCGCGCTGCGGGTGAGCCGCGCGGATTGGCGCGCGTTGTTCACCCAGAACCTGGAAACGATGTTCTTCATGAGTCAGGCTGTGGCCGCCGAACTGAAAGCACGACAGCGGCCCGGCTCGATCGTGTCGATCTCCTCGATCAGCGGGATGAACACCGCGCCCTTCCATATCGGCTACGGCACAGCCAAGGCCGCGCTGGTGGCCGCGACCCGGACACTGGCCGTGGAACTCGCCGCCGACGGAATCCGGGTGAACGCCGTGGCCCCCGGAGTGACCAAGACCCCGGCCTCGGCCACCTATGTCGGCGAGGACGCCGAGCGCGACCGCCGGGCCATCGCCATGGGCCGACGCGGTCGACCTGACGAGCAGGCGGGCGCGATCTTGTTCCTGCTCTCGGACCTGTCGACCTACATCACGGGCCAGACCCTGCTGGTCGACGGCGGGCTCGACCTCAAGTGGACCCACCTCGACGCCGACCACACCTCCCTGTTCCTCGAGGACGCCGCGTTCCGAGCCGCCATCACCCGTGAGGAGAAGCCATGACCGACACTGTCGACAACATCGAATCCGCGGTCGCCGCAACCGAAGAAGCGCTGTCGACGCCGCGCACCATCGGCGTCGAGGCCTATCTGTCCGAGGAGTACGCCCGCGCCGAACGCGACAAACTGTGGGCCAAGGTGTGGCAGCAGGTCGGCCGGGTCGAGGAGTTGGCGAAGGTCGGAGATTTCCTCACCTACGACATCCTCGACGACTCGATCATCGTGACGCGGTCGGGACCGGACACCCTTCGCGCGTACTACAACGTCTGCTCGCATCGGGGTCGCAGGCTGGTCGACACCGCCCCGTACTCGCGCGATACACACGGCAGCTGCAAGCAATTCGTCTGCGGTTTCCACGGCTGGCGCTACGACCTGGAGGGCAACAACACCTTCGCGGCCGAGCAGCAGGACTGGCCGCGCGGTCTGACCCCGGACAAGACTCGGCTCTCCCAGGTCAGGGTCGACACCTGGGGCGGGTGGATCTGGATCAACATGGACCCCGACGCCGAATCGCTGCGGGACTATCTGGAACCGGCCGCGAGCCTGCTCGATCCGTTCCAGCTGGAGAACATGCGCTACCGCTGGCGGCGCTGGTTGGTCTTCGACTGCAATTGGAAGGTCGCGCTGGAGGCCTTCATGGAGACCTACCACGTGCCCTACACCCACCCCGAGTTCATGAACTTCGGCAACTTCCTCGGATGGTCGCGCGCCCAGGGCAAGCACAGCAACATCGGCTACGACGCACCGAAAGGTATGGAGGAGAACCAGGCGAAATTGCGGCTCGGGGCCGGGCCGGACGCCCGCATGTCCACGGCCGAACTACAGAACTTCACCTGGGAGAACGCCAACACCAACACCACGAGGACCCTGGTCGACGCCGCGAATCGCCTAGTAGCCGAACTGCCGGAGGGCACGCCGGCCGATCAGGTGCTCAAGCACTGGCTGCAATCGGCCAGGAACTACGACGCCGACCGCGGAGTGGTGTGGCCGACGGTGGACCCGCAGGTGGTCGCCGCCGCCGGTACCGCATGGCAGATCTTTCCCAACTTCCAGATCGGTCACGCGCTCAACAACATGCTCTGCTACAGCGCCAGACCCTTCGGCTACGACCCGGACAAGTGCATCTTCGAAGCCGCGGTCTACGAACTGTTCCCGGCGGGCCAGGAGCCGAAGACCGAGTGGGAGTACACCGCCGAGGACGATCCGGCGTGGCGCACGGTGCTGCCCCAGGACTTCTCCAACATGGCCGCGGTCCAACGGGGCATGAAGACGCGCGGGTTCTCCGGACCCAAGCCCAACCCGTATCGCGAACGCAGCGTCGTCAACCTGCACCACAACCTGGCCACCTACATGGGCACCGGCGCACCGCGCGATCTCGCCTGAGTCCCGTGCCCCGCTCACCCGAAACACCGCATCACACCGAGGAATTCGCCATGCACACCTGCGAACCGACGCAGACGCCCGAGGTCGATCGCGACGCGCTCCGAGCGAGGTATCTCGCCGAGCGCGACAAGCGGATCCGCCCGGAGGGCCAGCAGCAGTACGTGGAGGCCGAGGCGGAATTCGCCGAGTACCACGAGTCCGATCCCTACACCCCGGTCGTAGCGCGGCCGCCGATCTCGCAGGACATCGATGTCGCGATCCTCGGCGGCGGACTGGCCGGACTCGTCACCGCGGCCCGGATCACCGGTGCCGGGGTGGAGAACTTCCGCATCATCGAGCACGCCGGTGATTTCGGCGGCGCCTGGTACTGGAACCGCTACCCCGGCATCCAGTGCGACACCGACTGCTACTGCTACCTGCCGCTGCTCGAGGAAGTGGGCTACATCCCCCAGCAGAAGTACTCCTTCGGCGACGAGGTCTTCGAGCACTGCCAACGCATCGGCAAGCACTTCGGCCTCTACGAGAAGGCGATCTTCGGCACCCTGACCCGTTCGATGACGTGGGACGCGTCGATTCAGCGCTGGCGGATCGGCACCAACCGGGGCGACGAGATCCGCGCGCGCTTCGTCATCATGTGCCAGGGCCCGTTCAACCGGCCCAAGCTCCCCGGCATCCCCGGGATCGCCGATTTCGCGGGCCACACTTTCCACACCGCGCGCTGGGACTACGCCTACACCGGCGGCGACATGCGCGGCGGGCTGGACAAGCTCGCCGACAAGCGGGTGGCGATCATCGGCACCGGCGCCAGCGGGGTGCAGTCGATCCCCCACCTCGCCCGCTCCGCGCAGCACCTGACCGTCTTCCAGCGCACCCCGTCCTACATCTACGAGCGCGGCAACGTGCCGACCGACCCCGCGTGGGCACAGACCTTGCAGCCGGGTTGGCAGGAGGAGTTGCGTCGCAACTTCCACACCGGCGCGTTCGAAGCCTACGGTCCCGGTCAGAACGATCTGGTCTGCGACGGATGGACCGAGGTCAGCCGCAATGTGCGCGATCACCTCGACCGCACCGGCGGCTGGGCGGAGCTGACGCCGGAGAAGTTCATGGAGCTGCGGGAGCTGCTGGACTATCAGGCGATGCAGCGGGTGCGCGACCGTGTCGATGCCGTCGTCACCGATACGGCCACAGCGGAGGCGCTCAAGCCGTACTACCGATTCCTGTGCAAGCGGCCCTGTTTCAACGACGACTATCTGCCGACGTTCAACCGCCCCAACGTCACCCTCGTCGACGTGTCGGGCACCAAGGGCGTCGAACGGATCACCGCCGGGGGCATCGTCGCCGACGGTGTCGAACACGAGGTCGACTGCATCATCTTCGCCAGCGGCTTCGAGATCACCACCGACCTCGACCGGCGCTTCGGCATCGCCCCCTTCGCGGGCCGCGACGAGCTCTCGCTCTACGACCACTGGGCCAAGGGATATCGCACCCTGCACGGCACGATGACCACCGGCTTCCCGAACCAGTTCTTCACCGGCTTCGTCCAGGGCGGGGTGACCGCGAGCACGACGGCCATGTTCGAGCAGCAGGCCACCCACATCGCCTACATCATCAAGGAAACGCTGGCCCGTGGCGCGACCACGGTGGAACCCACCGCCGAGGCGCAGGAGCAGTGGTGCACCACCGTGCGCGAGAGCGCGATCGACAACAGCAACTTCCAGCGCGAGTGCACCCCCGGCTACTACAACAACGAGGGCGAGCAGCAGATCCGCTCCCACCTCGGTGACCCGTACTGGCCCGGCTTCTACGCCTTCGAGGATCTGCTCCAGGCGTGGCGCGACACCGGCGAGCTGCCCGGCCTTGCCCTCGGCACCCCGCCCGAACCGGCCCGATGAGGAGCGCGGTGAACGGAGCGCACCATGTCTGAACCCGGTTTCGAGGGCAGAGTCGCCGTGATCACCGGCGCCGGAAGAGGATTGGGCCGCGCCTACGCGTTGCTGCTCGCCGCGAAGGGGGCCCGGGTCGTCGTCAACGACCCCGGCAGCACCATCAGCGGCGACAGCGGCGACGCCGGAGTCGCCGAGACAGTGGTCCGCGAGATCACCGACGCCGGCGGTACGGCGGTGGCCTGCACCGATTCGGTGGCGACCGCGCAGGGCGGTCAGGCGATCGTGCGGACCGCGCTCGACGCCTTCGGCCGGATCGACATCATCGTCCACAATGCGGGCAACAACCGGTACGCGCCACTCTCGGAGATGACCTACGAGGACTTCGACGCCGTGCTCGATGTCCACCTGCGCGGCGCGTTCCATGTGGTGCGGCCCGCCTTCCCGCTGATGTGCGCCGCCGGATACGGCCGGGTGGTCCTCACCTCGTCGATCGGCGGGCTGTACGGCAACCACCGGGTCGCCAACTACGGCGCGGCCAAGGCAGGTCTGATCGGACTGTCGAACGTGGTCGCGCTCGAGGGCGCCGAGCACGGCGTCCGCTGCAACGTGATCGTTCCCGCCGCGCTCACCCGCCTCGCCGAGGGCATCGACACCTCGGCCTACCCGCCCATGGACCCGGAGCTGGCGGCGCCGGTGGTGGGGTGGCTCGCGCACGAATCCTGTTCGATCACCGGCGAAATGCTGGTGTCGATCGCCGGACGGGTGGCGCGAGCGTTCATCGCCGAGACCCCCGGGGTGTATCAACCGTCCTGGTCGATCGAGGAGGTGGGCGCACGGATCGACGAGATCCGCGCGACCGAGAACCCGTGGATCCTGCCGGTGGTTCCCTCCGGCCATCTCGACCACATCACCAAGAGCTTCGCGACAGCCATGGAGGGCAGCACGCATGTCGGTTAAAGTCTACGAACGCATTCTGCAACTCTTCGAGGCCGAAGGCATCAACACCCTCTTCGGCATTCCCGATCCGAACTTCGTGCACATGTTCCACCTCGCCGAAGAACGCGGTTGGCAGGTGGTGGCCCCGCACCACGAGGAGTCCGCCGGTTTCATGGCCGAGGCCGTCTCCCGGATGACCGGAAAAGCCGCGGTGTGCATCGGCACGCTCGGCCCCGGCGTCGCCAACCTGGCCGGCGCGATGATGTGCGCCAAGGTCGAGAACTCGCCGGTGATCTTCCTCGGCGGGCAGCGCGCGCGGATCACCGAGCAGCGGGTGCGGCGCGGCCGTATCCAGTTCGTCAAGCAGGCCGCGCTGTTCGAACCGTCGGTGAAGTATTGCGCCAGTATCGAATACGCCGACCAGACCGACGAGGTCATCCGCGAGGGTCTGCGCAAGGCGCTCGCGGGCACCCCGGGCCCGGTGTACATCGAGTACCCCTCGCACGTGATCCAGGAAGAACTCGACGTCGCGCCCGCGCTGGCGCCCTCGGCCTATCGCCTGGTCGGGCAGACAGCGGGTCCGGACCGGATCGCCGAGGCGGTCGAGTACATCAGGGCGGCGAGCCAGCCCGTGCTGCTCGTGGGGCATGGCGTGCACACCACGCGCGCGGGCGCGTCGGTCCGCGCGCTCGCCGAGGCCATGGCTTGCCCGGTCATCCAGACCTCGGGCGGCACCTCCTTCATCCCCGGGCTCGAGGACCGCACCTTCCCGTACGGTTTCTCGGCGGCGGCGATCGACGCGGTGGTGAAATCCGATCTGTGCCTGGCCATCGGCACCGAATTGGGCGAGCCGGTGCACTACGGTCGCGGCAGGCACTGGGTCGCCAACGAGGCCAACCGCAAGTGGATCCTCGTCGAGCAGGACCCCGAGGCCATCGGGGTGAACCGGTCGGTGGACGTGCCGCTGGTCGGCGACCTGCGCGCGATCGTCCCGCAGCTGGTCGAGGCACTGCGCGACACCCCGCGCACCCCCACTCCCGAGCTCGCGGGCTGGATCGAACAGGACGCGGCCCAGCTCGCCGAACTGGCCGAGACCGCGCCGTCGGGGATGTCGCCGGTGCACCCGGCGCGGCTGATCGTGGAAGCGACGAAGTCGTTCCCGGCCGACGGCATCATGGTGCGCGACGGCGGCGCGACCACCATCTTCGGCTGGACCTACTCCCAGGCCAAACCCCATGACGTGATGTGGAATCAGAACTTCGGGCATCTGGGCACCGGCCTGCCCTACGCCGTCGGCGCCGGTGTGGCCGACGGCGGGAAACGGCCGCTGATGCTGATCACCGGCGATTCCTCGTTCCAGTTCCACATCGCCGAACTGGAAACCGCGGCACGGCTGAACCTTCCGCTGGTCTGCGTGGTCGCGGTCGACTACGCGTGGGGGCTCGAGGTCGGCGTCTACAAGCGCACCTATGGACAGGGCTCGCTCGAGACCGGCGTCCACTGGAGCACGAACACCCGCTTGGACAAGGTCGCCGAGGGTTTCGGTTGCTACGGCGAATATGTCGAACGCGACGAGGACATCGCCCCCGCCATCAAACGCGCCTACGCCAGCGGACGACCTGGCGTCATCCATGTCGCGGTCGACCCCAAGGCGAATTCGGAAGAAATGCCGAGTTATGACGAATTCCGCACCTGGTATGCGGAAGGAACTCAGTGAGGAAATCATGCGTGAATATCTGACGTTCTATATCGACGGACAGTGGATCGACCCCGCCGAGCCAGGCACCATCGACGTGGTGAACCCGGCCACCGAACAGGTGTGCGGCACCGTGGCCGTCGGCACGGCGGCAGATGTGGATCGCGCGGTCGCCGCCGCGCGCGCCGCCTTCCCCGGCTGGTCGAGCACCGATCCCGCGCAACGGATCGCGCTGTTGCGCGCCGTCCTCGCCGAATATCAGAAGCGCGCCCCCGACCTCGGGGCGGCGCTGATCGAGGAATTGGGGGCACCGGCCGCCCTGGCCAACGGATTCCAGGTGGATCTGGGGGCGGGCCAGCTGAGCACCGCGATCGAGATCCTCGAACGGTTCCGCTTCGACGAACAGCGCGGCGCCTCACTGATCGTCAAGGAGCCGATCGGGGTGTGCGCGCTGATCACCCCCTGGAATTGGCCGCTGAACCTGATCGCGGTGAAGGTGTTCCCGGCGCTGGCCACCGGCTGCACGATGGTGCTCAAGCCCTCGGAACTGTCACCGTTCACGGGGCAGATCTTTGCCGAGATCCTCGATGCCGCAGGCGTTCCCGCCGGGGTGTTCAATCTGGTGCAGGGCGACGGCCTCGCCGTCGGCGTGCCGCTGACGAGTCATCCCGACGTCGACATGGTCTCCTTCACCGGGTCGGTCAGGGCGGGCATCGACATCGCGCGCAACGCGGCGGCCGGGGTCAAACGGGTCACCCAGGAGCTCGGCGGCAAGAGCCCCAACATCATTCTCGACGACGACGCCTTCGCCGAGAACGTCGGCAAGGGCGTGGTGAGCATGATGCTCAACTCGGGCCAGACCTGTAGCGCGCCCTCGCGCATGCTGGTGCCACATTCGCGGATGGCCGAGGCGATCGAGGTCGCCCGTGGCGCGGCCGAGGGGGTCACCGTCGGTGATCCACTGGGCGATTTCGCCATCGGCCCTGTGGTGTCCGGCGCGCAGTTCGACAAGATCCAGGCGCTGATCCAGAAGGGCATCGGCGAAGGCGCGACACTGGTGGCGGGCGGGCCGGGGCGGCCGGAGGGCCTGAGCACCGGCTACTTCGTGCGGCCAACGGTCTTCGCCGAGGTCACCAACGACATGACCATCGCCCGCGAGGAGATCTTCGGGCCGGTTCTGACGATCCTGGGCTACGACGATCTCGATCACGCCGTCGACATCGCCAACGACACCGACTACGGGCTGGCCGGCTTCGTCGCAGGCACCGACCTGGCGCGGGCGCGTGCGGTGGCCCGCCGGATCAGAGCGGGGTCGGTCTCGATCAACGACGGGTTCGACTTCGAGGTCCCCTTCGGCGGCTACAAGAAGAGCGGCAACGGTCGCGAATGGGGCGAATTCGGCTTCCACGACTACCTCGAGATCAAGGGCGTACTCGGGTACGCACCGCCGGAAGAATGAGGAGCGCGATGCCAACCCTTGCCACGAAGAAGCTGAGCGACACGGTCGGCGTCGAAGTGCTCGACGCCGACATCAACCGGCTGTTGACCGACCCCGATATCCCCGCGGCGTGCATGGCGGCGCTCGAAGAGCACGGCGTCCTGCTGTTTCGCGAACTGCACATCGGCGACGAGGCGCAGGCGGCGTTCGGGCGCCGCCTGGGCGAGCTGGTGCAGTTCCCGCTCTACGCGAATCCCGATGTCATGCAGATCAGTTTCGACCCGGACAATCCGAATGCCGAGTACTTCGCCAGCAACGATTTCTGGCACCTGGACGGGGCGCTGGACGCCATCCCGGCGAAGGCGTCGATGCTCAGTGCCCACGTGATCGCCACCGAGGGCGGCGAAACGGAGTTCGCCAGCACCTACGCCGCCTACGACAACCTCTCCGATACCGAGAAGCGTGATTTCGCCCAGCTGCGGGTGATCCATACCTTCGAGGCCATTCAGCGGCTGACCTACCCGGACCCCACCGCGGAACAGCTGAGCGAGTGGGCTTCGCGGACGGTCCGCGAACATCCGCTGGTGTGGGAGCACGAAACAGGGCGTCGCTCACTGGTTTTCGGGGCGACCGCCTCGCACGTTCTCGGCATGGACACCGAAGCGGGCCGATCGTTGCTGGCCGAACTCCAGGAGCGAGCCACGGCCCCGGATCGTGTGCTGCGCCATGCCTGGTCGGTCGGCGACCTGGTGATCTGGGACAACCGCGGCCTGGTCCACCGGGCCTGCGCCTTCGACCGGCGCGAACCTCGCCGGATGCACCGCACCACCCTGCGGGGCGAGGAGGCGATCAAATGAGTTCTCGCACAGCCGTTGTCACCGGCGGCGCCTCCGGGATCGGCGGTGCGATCAGCACCCGGCTGGCCGCGGACGGCGCGCTCGTCGCCATCTTCGACATCGATGGTGCCGCGGCCGAGGCGGCAGCGGCGGAGATCGAGAACGTCGGGGGCAAGGCCATCGGCCTGACCGTCGATGTCACCGACCGCACGGCCATCGATGCCGGTCTCGCCGAAGTACGCGCCCGCCTCGGCCGCCCGACGGTGTTGGTGAACAGCGCCGGACTGACCCTCGACGGCCCGTTCCTCGACATCACCGCGGCGGCCTGGAGCCGGGCCCTGGCGATCAATCTCACCGGGACGTTCGACTGCTGTCAGGCGGTGATCCCGGACATGATCGAGCAGGGCTGGGGCCGCATCGTCAACATCTCGTCGTCGAGTATCCACAGTGGCGCAGCCGGTTTGGCGGGCTATGTCTCGGCGAAGTCGGGCGTGGTCGGCCTGACCAAGGTGTTGGCGCTCGAATTCGCCAAGCGGGGGATCACGGTGAACACCATCCCGCCGGGATTCATCGACACACCGATGCTGCGCCGGACGGAGGAGCGCGGGTTCATCGACGTCGACGCCCAGATCGCGCGCACCCCGGTCGGCCGGATCGGCACTCCCGCCGATGTCGCCGCCACCTGCGCGTTCCTGGTCAGCGAAGAAGCAGGCTATCTCACCGGCCAGGTCATCGGCGTCAACGGCGGGCGCAACACATGACCGCGACGGACGATCCCGCGCAGCCACGCATCTCGCCTCTTCCGACGGCGGAATGGTCCACCGAGATGACTACCTTCCTGGCCGGATTCCGCAGCGCCGCCGCCACCGGGGCCGAGCCGTCCGGCGGCCGCCAGAGCGGCGCCAATCTCCTGGGCACCTTGGCCAGGTACCCGGCGCTGGCGAAACCGTTCTTGACCTTCACCGGCCATTTCCTGTCCGGCTCCACTCTCACGGCCCGGCAGCGGGAGCTGCTCGTGCTCCGGGTGGCGGCGGTCCGGCGGTGCGGCTACGAGTGGGCACAGCACGTGATCCTGGCCGCGGGCGCGGGTCTGGGACCCGAGGAGATCACCCGGATCTCGGAGGGCCCGGCCGCACCGGGGTGGTCGGCGACCGATCGGCGGTTGCTCACCGCCGTCGACGAACTGCTCGCCGACGGCGTGGTGCGCGACGACACCTGGAACGCCCTGGCGACCGAGTTCGACGAACACCAGCTGATGGATCTGGTGTTCGTCGTCGGCACGTACACGATGCTCGCGATGGCCCTGAACTCGTTCGCGGTGCCCGCCGAGGCGGCGCTTGTTCCGTTTCTGCCCGCCGACGGGTGATCGCGGGCTAAGTGGTCCGGCGGGTGAGCACCGCGTCGGCGGCGACCCAGTGCTCATCGGCCACCCACAACCGCGCGAAGGCGTCGACGGCCTCCTGCGCCGACACCCCGGCGACGACTCGCTTGATCTCGCCGGCCTGCGCAGTCGCCAGCGAACGGGCCGCCGCACGCCAGCCCGCCTCGAAATCGGCCCGTGGCAGTACCCGGTCCACCAGCCCGAGTCGCTCGGCCTCGGCCACCTCGAGAATGGTCCCTGCACCCGCGAGCAGCAATGCCCGACTCTTGCCGACCAGGGCGGCGAGCCGCTCGGCCCCACCCCAGGCGGGCATGATCGCCAGGGCGGACTGGTTGAATCCGATCTTGATGTCGTCGGCGGCGATCCGGATGTCCGCGGCGACAGCGACTTCGGCACCGCCGCCGAGCGCGTGCCCGTTCAGCGCGGCGATCACCGGGGCGGGGAAATTCGCCAACCGGTCGCAAATCGACCGCATCCGCCACGCCATCGCAGCGGCCTGTTCCTCGGTGCGCAGCGCGCTCAGTTCTTTCAGGTCGCCGCCGGAGACGAACGCGCGGTCACCGGCCCCTCGAATGACCAGGGCGCGCGCGCCTTTCGCCTTGTCGAGCGCGTCGTCGAGCTCGTCCATGGTGCTCGGCGCGATGGCGTTGCGGGCCTGTGGTCGATCGATCGTGACGACCGCGACACCCTCATCCAACTCGAGGTCGACCATCTGAGATTCTCCCATCGCGAGATTGTCATTCTTGATTTCAGAGAATAACATCATCGCCGCAGGACCTCGGATCGGGCATTGGAGTCTCACGTGCGCAGCATTCCCGCCGACTTGATCGAGCATTACCGAACACAGGGGTGGTGGACCGGCGAACCGATCGGCGAGTTGCTCACGCGCGGTCTGGCCGCCGCACCGGACACCGAGTTCCGGGTGCACTCGGCCGAGCGTCCCTGGTCGGGCACCTTCGGCGAGGTCGAGCATCGGGCTCGGCGTCTCGCCGCCGGCCTGCGTGCTCGCGGAGTCGGTCCCGGCGACGTCGTGGCGTTCCAACTGCCCAACTGGATGGAGGCCGCGGCGACCTTCTGGGCCTCGGCCTTCCTCGGCGCTGTGGTGGTGCCCATCGTGCACTTCTACGGCCGCAAGGAACTCACCTACATTCTCGAGGCGACCGCGCCACGGGTGTTCATCACGGCCGACAGGTTCGGGCGCCTGGAGTACCAGGCCGATCTCTGCGCCGACATCCCGATCGTCGGCGTCGTGGGACGCGACTTCGACGAGCTGCTCGCCGATGACCCGATGCCCGGGTTCCTGGCGACCGATCCGGCGGGCCCCGCGCTGATCGCCTTCACCTCGGGGACCACCAGCGCACCCAAAGGCGTGGTGCACAGCCACGAGACCCTCGGTCACGAAACCCGGCAGCTGGCCGCCTGGTACCCGCCCGAACGCGGTAAACAACTCACCGCGGCCCCCGTCGGGCACTTCATCGGCATGGTCAACGCCTTCCTGATTCCGGTGCTAGACGGGTCACCGGTGAATCTGACCGATGTATGGGATCCGAAGCTCGTCCTGGCGCTGATGCGCAGCGACGGACTCACCGTCGGCGGCGGCGCGACGTACTTCGTCACCAGCCTGCTCGATCATCCCGATTTCTCCGACGCGCATCTGCCCCGGATGAAGTACGCGGGCCTGGGTGGGTCATCGGTGCCCGCGGCGGTCACGCGCCGGCTCGACGATCTCGGCATCACGGTCTTCCGCTCCTACGGCAGCACCGAACACCCCTCGATCACCGGGTCACGGGTCACCGCCGCATCGGACAAACGCCTGTTCACCGACGGCAACGTCCTACCCGGCGTGGAGATCCGATTGGCCGAGGACGGCGAAATCCTCAGTCGCGGACCGGAATTGTGCCTCGGCTACACCGACGACGCCCTGACCGCCGCGGCCTTCGACGCCGACGGCTGGTACCACACCGGCGATATCGGCGAACTCGACGCGGACGGATACCTCACCATCACCGATCGCAAGGCCGACATCATCATTCGCGGCGGCGAGAACATCAGCGCCCTCGAGGTCGAGGAGATCTTGCTGACCATGCCCGGGATCGCGGAGGCGGTCGTCGTCGCCGCGCCCGACGCCCGCCTCGGCGAACACGCCGCCGCCGTAGTGCGGCTGCGCACAGGCCACCTGCTGCCGACCATCGACGAGATGCGGGCACATTTCGACCGGGCCGGTGTCGCCAAACAGAAGTGGCCCGAGGAGTTGCACCAGGTCGAGGACTTCCCACGGACCGCGAGCGGCAAGGTGCAGAAGTTCCACGTCCGACGCACCCTCGCCGACCGGCAGCCCAGTCGATGATCGATCCGCTGCTGGACGACGGGCTCGCGCTCTCGGATTCAGGAGCGCCTACCAGGCCGCTCGTCGTGCTCGAGCTCGACGACCTCGGCGCTGCGTCCCCCGAGTCGGTGCTGGCGGCGGCCGCTCGAATCCGGGAGTCGACGTCGCTCGTCGTCGGGGTTCTGCGGCGACCACCTTCCGTGACCATCGGGCCCGTCCTGGCCGCCACCACGCTGACCTTGACCGACCGTCCGACCTCGGCCCTCCGTTCGGAGGTGGTCTGCGTGGCGAACATCGATGCCGCCCTTGCGTCGTTGCGTGCCGCTGTCGCTCGATCGCCGCGGGCCGCGCTCGTCTGCGGCCATCTGCTTCGCGCGAGAATCGAACGCGACACCACGCCCGCGCTGGCCGCCGAGGCCGCGGCCTACTCGATGCTGCTCGCCGGCCCCGAATTCGCTCGATGGCTCGTCGAGCGCGGACCCGCCGAGCCCGCACCCGCTACCGATCGCCCTCTGGTTCGACTGCGGCGCAGCGCGGACCACCTGTCGATCGTGCTGGATCACCCGCAGCGTCGCAATGCGCTGGGCACGCGGCTTCGGGAGGAACTTCTCGCCGCCGCGCAGGTGGCAGTCGCCGACCCGAGCATCGCGACGGTCGAACTCAGCGGCGAGGGCCCCGTGTTCTGCAGCGGTGGTGATCTGGCCGAATTCGGCTCGGCGACAGACATAGTCGCCGCCTATCTGGTGCGACTCGATCACGCACCGTGGCGGGCGCTCGATCGGATCGCCGACCGTCTCGTCGTCCGCGCCAACGGCCCGTGCATCGGTGCGGGTGCCGAAATCGCCGCCTTCGCGAAAACGGTCACCGCGACCCCGGAAACGTCCTTCTGTTTCCCCGAGGTGCGGATGGGCTTGATACCCGGCGCGGGCGGCACCGTCAGCGTGCCGCGGCGGATCGGGCGCTGGCGCGCCGCATGGCTGATGCTGACCGAACAGCGACTCGATGCCTCTACGGCACTGCACTGGGGCCTGATCGATCAGGTGGCCGATGCGGAGCGCTGACGTGCGATCAGATCCCCAGGCGGACAACCGAACACCACACGCGGTGGTGGACGAGTGGATCCACACCCTGACCACCCACACCGTCCCCGACGACTTTCCCGCCGCCTTGGACTGCCCGATGCTGGCCTGGGCGGGTTCCGGTGCGATGGCGCTGACCGGCCACGATGCCGCACCGGTCCTGTCCCCCGCACCCGCCTACAGCCTGCTGCGCGCAGCGCTGCGCGCGCTGTCGTGGATCACCGACGACCTCGGCGACCGCGTCGACCTCGACCCGGCGGTCGCGTTGACCGGCAGGGCTCGGCGAGCGGGACTGCGGCGAGCGGGGCGCAGGTCGACGAACGGCACGAGCAGGCTGCTTCGTACCACCGACGGCTGGTGCGCCCTGACGCTGAGCCGCCCCGACGACATCGACGCCGTCCCCGCGATTCTCGGTGGGATCGTAGACGGAGATCCGTGGACCGCGCTCGAGGCGGCAGCAGCACGGTCGTCGGCGGCCGACCTGGTACAACGAGCGCAATTGCTCGGCGTTCCGGCATCTGTGCTCACCATGCCGCGAAAAGTGCTGCCATGGCGCGTTTCTCGCATCGCCGAACCGGTCGCCGCGCGATCGCTGCGTGGTCTCGTCGTTGTCGATCTGTCATCGATGTGGGCGGGTCCGCTGTGCGCGCGAATACTCGGTCTGGCCGGAGCGCGGGTGATCAAGGTGGAGGGTGCGCACCGGCCCGACGGCGCCCGCGTCGGTGATCCCCGGTTCTTCGACTGGCTGCACGCCGGACACGAATTCCGCACCATCGACTTCCGCTCCGAGGCGGGCCGAAAAGCCTTGGGAGAACTACTCGATTCAGCCGACATCGTGCTCGAGGCGTCCCGCCCACGGGCGTTGGCTCAACTCGGCCTCGCACCCGAGGACCGCCCGCACCGCGACGGGCAGATCTGGTTGAGCCTCACCGGCTACGGCCGATCCGAACCGATGCGGGTGGCCTTCGGTGACGACGCCGCGGTAGCGGGCGGCCTGGTCGGGCGCCACGAGGGCGAGCCGGTCTTCTGCGCTGACGCGATCGCCGATCCGCTCTCGGGTGTCTGCGCTGCGCTGGCGGTGGCCTGCGCACGCCACAGCGGTGGTGGCGTGCTGATCGACCTGTCCATGCAAGCCACGGCGGCGGCTTTCGCGGCCGCGCCGCCGATCACGCACGGACCTCATTCGGTCCGCGGACACGGCGACGAGTGGATCGTGGAATGCGCACCGACACAACGACGCAGCACCGTCGCCGCACCCGCGCCACTGTGGCCGGGTGATGCCTGATGCTCATCCGACGAGCTCGGATATTCGGGACCGAACACACCGATGTTCGGTGGCACGGTAGGTCGATCACCCAATGTGGAACCGGGCTACGACCGCTTCCCGGCGAGGACGACATCGACGCGGACGGCGGGTGGCTGCTGCCCGGCCTGCACGACCACCATGTGCACCTGCGTTCCCTGGCCGCGTCCGCCGATTCAATCCAGCTCGACCCCCTGGCGATCCGCACCGTCGACGATCTGGCGGCTCGGCTGCGGCAGGCGGACGCGACATTGCCGAAGGGAGTGTGGATCCGCGGCGTCGGCTACCACGAGTCGGCAGCTGGGGAGTTGGACCGGTGGGCACTCGATCGCTTGATCCCGGGGCGGCCGGTCCGTATCCAACATCGCTCCGGTGCCCTCTGGACGCTCAATTCGCCTGCCTGCGCAGCGGTAGAGCTGGAGCGCTGCACACAGCCAGGGGTGGAACGCGACCTCGACGGCCGGGTCAACGGCCGACTCTGGCGGATGGATGCCTGGCTCGGTGCCCAGATCGCCACCCGGCCCGTCGATCTCACCGCGGTCAGCGCGCGCGCTGCGGCACTGGGGATCACCGGCGTCACCGACGCTACCCCCGGCCTGCGGCAAACCGATATCGACGATTTCGCCCGTGATGTGGCCAGTGGCCGTATTCAGCAACGAGTTCATTGCATGGCACCGCCCGCCATCACCGCCCCGGGGATCCTGCGGTTCTCCCTGGGGCCGACCAAGATTCTGCTCGACGACACGGCCCTGCCGACCCTCGATCAGTTCATCGCTCGCATCCGCGAGATCCACGTCGCGGACCGATCGGTGGCCGTGCACTGTGTGACCAGGGTCCAACTGATTCTGACGATGACCGCCCTCGACGCCGCGGGCGTACGTCTCGGCGATCGCATCGAGCACGGTGCGATCATCCCGGTCGAGGCGATGGCGTGGTTGCGTGCGAACCGGGTACCGGTAGTGACCCAGCCACATTTCCTGGTCGAACGAGGCGACCAGTACCGACGGGAGGTGCCCGTCGAGGACCGTCCGGATCTGTGGCGGCTCGGGTCCCTGCTGGAGGCGAGGGTGGGTGTGGCCGCGGGCACCGACGCCCCGTTCGGCGGCGCGGACCCGTGGCGGCTCGTCCACGCCGCCGTCGACCGGGATTCGGGTCGCGATGTGGCCGAGCGCCTTTCACTTCGATCGGCGGTGAGCCTGTTCATCGGCCGACCCGAACGGCCGGCCGCGCCGCGCACCATCGCACCCGGCGAAGTCGCCGATCTGACGCTGTTGGCGGTGGCACCCGAGGACGTGACCGCGATCCTGCCCAACCCACCGATCGCGGCCACCGTCGTCGACGGACGAATCATCTACGGCTGAGAGGCGCCTCGAGCGTCCGGCCCGGCCAGGATCGTCACAGCCGCCACCGCGGTGGGACCACCGATGGAGTGCGCCAAGCCGATTCGCGCCCCATCGACCTGGTTCACCGCGTCGCCGCGCAACTGCTCGAACAGCTCGACGCACTGAGCGACGCCGGTGGCGCCCGGCGGGTGCCCCTTCGACTTCAAGCCGCCGCTGGGATTCACCGGTAGTGCGCCGCCGACGCTGGTGACTCCCGCTTCGACGAGTTTGTGGGCCTCGAACCGGTCGGCGAACCCGAGATCCTCGTAGCTCATCAGCTCGATGCCGGTGAAGAAGTCGTGCACCTCGGCGACATCGATGTCCGACGGCGTCAACCCAGCCATCCCGAAAGCCTGCTTGGCCGCGCGGACCGTGGCGGGGAAGGTCGTCATGTCCAGCTTGTGCTGGTGCATCACCGAATCCATGCCGAGGCCGACCCCGCGAATCCACACCGGGCGGTCGGTGTAGCGATCCACCACGTCCTCGGCGGCCAGCACGAGAGCTGCCGCTCCGTCGCTCTGCGGCGCGCAATCGTAGAGTCCGAACGGGGTGACCACCGTCGGGGCCGCGAGGGCTTCCTCGATGCTGATCTCGAAGCGCAACCGCGCCTTGAGATTTCGTACACCGTGCTTATGATTCTTCACCGCGACCATGGCCATGTGTTCGCGGGTGGCAGGCGATTCGTGCAGGTACCTGGCCACGTGCAGTGCGAACCCGGCAGGGGCGACCAGCCCGAGCGGGTAGTCCCATGCCATGTCGCGGGTCATCGCCTCCCATTCCCACAGCATGTCCTTGGACGCCGACTCGCGCAGCTTGTCCGCGCCGACCACCAGGGCGACGTCGATGGCGCCGGAGGCGATGCCGAGCAGGGCGTTGCGGACCGCGTCGTGCCCAGTGGCACAGGCGTTTTCGACGCGGGTCACCGGGATGTCGGGCAGGCCGAGGGTGTCGGCGAGAATGCCGGAGGCGAACCCGTCGGCGGTGCCGAGCTCGCCGAACCAGGCGGCCTGGATATCGGACTTGCGCAAGCCCTTGTCGATGCTGCGCGCGCAGTCGGCGAAGGCCATCGGCACCAGATCTTTGATACCGAGCGCGAAATGCTCGGCGAAGGGCGTCATTCCGGCGCCGACGATGGCAACTCTTCTCATGCTGCCGACTCCTGTCGTTCGAGGGTTTCCGGTTCGAAGGCGTAGCCGTAGTCCGGCACTCCGGACCGCACAGCCACTCGCCGCAGCACCATGCGGCCGCGGTCGCCGATGGCCACCGAACCCGGTTCGGCGCTGGTCACCTTCACCAGCGCGCGCACACCGACCTCGTCGAGTTCGACGATGACCAGCGAATACGGCGTCTTCAGCCCCGGCACCGGCACATGCACCGTCACCGACGTGTAGACGACGGCGGTCCGGGGCAACGGCACCAGGGTGTAGTCGGTGCGCAGCGCACCGTCGTCGTCGACCCGATATCGGGGCGGGAAATCCAGTTCGTCGGTGTCGGCGTGCCGACCGGCGGCCCAGCGCACTTTCGCCTCGAAGGCGCGCTCGTAGGCGGCCAGGGAGATCGGGATGTCGGCACCGGGCACGAACGTGGCCAGGGGTTTGCCGCGCGGCTCCGGTTCCTGTCGATGCACCGGCACCACGCCCGCCGCGACCGTGACAGCGGACAGACTCCCCTGCTCCACGCCGACCAGCGGGCCCGCCTGCCCCGCTTGCACCATCGCCGCCAGGGCGAACAATCCAGAACTCGCGCCCAACGTCGGCAGCGGCGGCGGGGTGCCCACACACAGGTCGGCGGCTTGTTCGTGATCGACGCCTGCCACCGCGACGGGGGTGTCGAGCCAGGACGCGGCCAGCGATCCGAGTAGTCCACGTTCACGCAACAGTCGGGGGTCGCCGTAGTCGTGCACGACGCCGGTGGCATAGCGAGCCCGGACCGGCAGGCTCCGTGCGACGCGCGCCACGGTCCGCACCTGTAACCCCCGTTCGCCCGTGACCGCGGCGGCCGCACCAGCTGGATCGAGGTCGACGCCGATCACCAGAGTCCGCGGCCGCGCCGAACCGAGGGCGTCCAGGGTCGCGGGTGCCCCGCCGAGGCGCTCGGTCACCTCGAGTTCGGAATCCAAGCCGAGTCCCGCCAGCAGCACCGCGGCATTGCCGCCTTCCAGCAGCGGGAGATCCCGGCTGACCAGCACGACGTGTTCCACCCCGGACCCGGCGGCGATCGCGGCCCGACCCGCCTCGACCGCGAGCGTGATCGCGTCCTCGTCGTCACCGGGTACGCGCTTTTCGGCGGTACCCCAGCACGGCAGATAGGTACCGACCGAAGCGATCAACGGCATCGTGCTCTCCCGACCTAGATGGTAATCTCATTCTCATATTAGAGAATGCATTCTAATCGCACGGCCGATTCGACCACAATGCGGTGTCGAAGCCCGACACTACAGCAGCTTCAAGGAAGCGGAAATGCCCTCTTCCGGCAAGCCTAACCGCATGTAGATGACCCCTCTTGCGGGAAAATTCGTTGCGAGAGTAAGATTCTCCCATATTGAATGGAGAGTCTCCTTGATCGAGATGCATCCCCCATCGCCATCGCCGACCAACGGCAACGCCACCGTCGCACAGCGCCTGCGCGCGAGCTTCTTCCATTACGCCAAGGCGGTACTGCCCGACATGACGATCGCCGCCTGCGCCGTACTGGTCTCGGCGGAGGCCGGCCATCTCACCGTCGTGCCCACCCTCTGCGAAAGTGACCCGAAGCTATGACCAGTACCGGGTCCGATCTGGTGCGGCTACCGCACGACGTCCCGATCAGCTCCCACACCGTCGATATCGACGGTGTCCCGATGTCGGCGCTGCTGGCCGAGGCCGCCGATCCTCGTGCGGTCATCATCGCGGTGCACGGGGGCGTGACCACCTCCGCCTACTTCGACTGCCCCGGCCATCCCCGACTGTCGCTGCTGCGGACCGCACCCGCGCTCGGGTTCACCGTGCTCGCGATCGACCGCCCCGGCTACGGCAGTTCGGCACCGCACGCGAGGGAAATCGCGCCGGCCACCCGACGCGTCGACCTCGCCTATGCCGTCGTGGAGCGGATACTCGGGACGCGGCCCCGCGGCGCGGGGCTGTTCGTCCTCGCGCATTCGGCCGGGTGCGAGTTGGCTGTACGCATGGCCGCCGACGAGCGCGGCGCGACGTTGCTCGGTATCGAACTGGCGGGAACCGGCCGAGAACACCATCCCGATGCCATCAGTAGCCTGACGGCAGGGGGACCCGGTCGAGGCGACCGCCTGCGCGAACTGCTCTGGCAGCCCAGCCATCTGTATCCCACCGAGATCTTCGGCGGTGCGGCGATCGCGTCACCCGGCCCCGCCTATGAGGCCACCGTGATGCCGCGGTGGGCGACGCACGATTTCGCGCGCCTCGCCGCGAACGTCAGCGTTCCGGTCCAGTTCACCGTGGGCGCCTACGAGAGGGTATGGCGCACCGACCCGATCGCGCTGGGTGAGGTCGCCGCCCTGTTCACGTCCGCGCCGCGCGTGGTGCTCAACGAGCAAGCCGACAGCGGCCATAACCTGAGCATGGGGCACTCGGCGACCGCGTATCACCTCAAGGTTATGTCCTTCATCGAGGAATGTGTGATCGCGCGCCGGTGACATTCTCGGTCAGCGGGATCTGCCCCACGACAACGGTGGTCGTGGGGCAGATCTGCTCATCCCTTACAGACCGAGGGATTTGGCGATGATCACCTTCATGACCTCGCTGGTTCCGGCGTAGATGCGGGCCACCCGCGCATCGGTGTAGAGCCGTGTGATCGGGTACTCGGTCATATAGCCGTAGCCACCGAACAGTTGCAGGCAGCGGTCGACCACCCGGCCTTGCATTTCGGTGGTGAACAATTTGACGCGGGCGGCGTCGGGGCCGGACAGTTCGCCCGCCACCAGATCGAGAACGGCACGATCCACCATGGTCTGCGCGGCCTCGAGTTCCGCCGACATCGCGGCGAGTTCGAACTTGGTGTTCTGAAAGGACGAGACCGGTTTCCCGAAGGCCTTGCGCTCTTTGACATAGTCGATCGTCGCGGTGATCGCGGCCCGCGCCTGGGCGACCGAGCCGACGGCGACCGTCATCCGTTCCTGCGACAGATTGTTGCCGAGGTAGCCGAAAGCCGCGCCCTCGGCCCCGAGTCGATTCGCCGCGGGGACTCGGACCTGGTCGAACGACAACTCGACGGTGTCCTGCACCTTGCAACCCATCTTGTCCAAAACCCGCCCGCGCTCGAATCCGGGCATGCCGTCCTCGACCACCAGCAGTGTCAGACCCGCGCGCCGGTTGTCCGGGTCGGTCGAGGTCCGTGCCACCACGATCACCAAGTCGGCGAGCAGGCCGCCGGTGATGAAAGTCTTCGCGCCACTGAGCAGATAGTCGTCGCCGTCGCGAACGGCAGAGGTGCGCATTCCGGCCAGATCGGAGCCGGTGCCCGGTTCGGTCATCGCGATGGCGGTGAGCAACGCACCGCTCGCGAGGCCGGGAAACCAGCGTTCGCGTTGCTGCTCGTCGGCGTATTCCAGGAAGTAGGGCAGGATGACGTCGAGTTGGGTGCGCACCGTGCTCAGGGTCACCAGCGCGCGGGCCGCTTCCTCCTGCAGGACGGCGTTGTAGCGATAGTCCCGCAGCCCCGCTCCCCCGTACTCCGACGGGATCGCGACGCCGAGAATACCGAGCGCACCGAGCTTTTCGAAGATCTCTCGCGGCATCTGCCCGGCCTTTTCCCACTCGGCGTAGTGGGGTGCGATCTCCTTCTCGATGAATTCCCTGGCCAGCCCGCGGAAAGCTTCGTGGTCCTCGGTGTAGATGTCTCGGCGCACCGATATCTCCTTGTGGTCAGGCTGCCAGTTCGACGATGGTGGCGTTGGCGGTGCCGCCGCCCTCGCACATCGTCTGCAGGCCGTAGCGAATTCCGTTGTCGCGCATGTGATGAACCATCCGGGCGAGCAGGCCCGCTCCCGAACCTCCGAGCGGATGACCCAGCGCGATCGCACCGCCGAGCGGATTGACCAGTTGTGGGTCGGCGCCGGTTTCGGCGAGCCAGGCCAGCGGGACCGACGCGAACGCCTCGTTCACCTCGAAGACGCCGATCTCGGACAGATCCAGACCGGCTTTACGCAAGACCTTCTCGGTCGCCGGGATCGGACCGGTCAGCATGAGCACCGGGTCGGCACCGGTGACCGCGCCCGCGCGGTAACGCACCAGCGGTGTCACCCCCAGCTCGCGGGCGCGCTCCGGTGTCGTCACCAGCACGGCGGCGGCACCGTCGGAGATCTGGGAGGAGTTGCCCGCGTGGATGACTCCGTCGTCCTGAAAGGCCGGTTTCAACCTGGCGAGGGTCTCGGGGCTCGTCCCGCGGCGCACGCCTTCGTCGGCGGTCACCGTGGCGCCCTCGGTATCGACGGGCACGAGCTGTGCGTCGAACGCGCCTCGATCCTGGGCGGCGGCGGCCAGCTCGTGCGAGAGTGAGGCGAACTCATCGAGCCGATGCCGCGTCAGTCCCCACTTCTGAGCGATCAGCTCCGCGGAAATGCCCTGGTTGAACGAGAAGTCCGGGTAGCGCGCAAGGGCTTTCGGGCCATACGGGGACCCGCCGGCTTTCGCCGAACCCAGCGGTACCCGGCTCATCACCTCCACCCCGCCCGCCACGACGACGTCCTGTTGACCCGACATCACCGCCTGCACAGCGAAATCCACGGCCTGTTGGCTCGAGCCGCAGGCCCGGTTCACCGTCGTGCCGGGAATGCTCTCCGGCCATCCGGCGGCCAGCACCGCGTACCGTCCGATATTGCTCGACTGGTCACCGACCTGGGAAACACAGCCCCAGATCACGTCATCGATGACGGACGGGTCGATCCCGGTGCGCTCGATCAGTGCGTTGAGCACGACCGCGGACAGGTCCGCCGGATGGATCCCCGACAGGCCACCGTTGCGCTTGCCCCACGGCGTGCGCACCGCTTCGACCACTACTACCTCACGCATCGCGCTCTCCATTCGAACTAGTCATCGTTGGTTCGGCCTGCCGGGCGAGCGCCCAGCGGCCGGTGAACTCCGGCTCCCTGGCGGCGGCGAATGCCGCGAACGCCTCCGGTGCGTCAGCGGTCGCGAAGTTGACCCCCTGTGCGCGAGCCTCATTGGCCAATGCGTCGCGCAGGGTGCGGTCGGCGCCCTCGTTCAGCAGCGCCTTGGTCTGGGCCAGCGCGACCGGCGGTCCGGCGGCCAGCCGTTCGGCGAGCTCGACGACGAAGGCATCGAGCTCCGGCTCCGCGACGACCCAGGTCACCAGGTTCAGCGCGTGCGCCTGCGCGGCGTCGATCGTCTCGGCCAGCAGCGCCAGCCGCTTGGCCTGCTGGAGCCCGACGAGTTTGGGCAGCAGCCAGGACCCGCCGAGATCGAGCGACAGCCCACGGCGGGTGAAGATCTGCGAGAACCGCGAATCCGGTTCCGCGACCACCAGATCGCAGCCCAGTGCCAGATTCCAGCCCGCGCCGACCGCCACCCCGCGCACCTTGGCGATGGTGGGAATCGGCAACTCGTGCAGCAACAGCGCGACCTCGGTGAGCGCGCGCAACTTGTGGATCGGATGACTGGGGTCGGGCGCGGAGATATCCGCACCCGAACAGAACGCCCCGCCCGCACCGGTGAGCACGAGCGCGCGGACGCCGCGATCACGGCCCGCCGCATCCAGCGCCACGCGCAGGGCCACCCACAGTTCCCGGTTGATCGCGTTCTTGCGACGCGGGCGATGCAGGGTCAGCGTGCGCACCCCGTTCCGATCCTCGGACAGCAGTACCTGCTCGTCGAGCCCGTCACTGTCCTTGTCCCCCACCGTCATCAGGGCACGGCCGACGTAATGAGACCGTGCAGGCGCAGCAGTCCGATCTCGTCATCGGTGAGACCGAACTCGGCGAGCACGGCGTTCGTGTGTTCGCCGAGCGCGGGCACCGCACCCATGGGCGGGTCGAACCCGGTGATGATCGGCGGCGGTAGCAGCGCCGGGATCGGGCCGACCGGGGTGTCGATCCGGCGCCAGCGATCACGGTCGGTCAACTGGGGATGGACCAGCACTTCGCTCGGGGTGTTGTAGCGGGCGTTGCCGATGCCCGCGGTGTCGGCGGCCTGCTGGAGGAAGGCCAGGTCGTGGCGGGCGCACCAGGCGCCGATCTCGGCGTCGAGCTCCTCGCGGTGGCGAACCCGGTCGGGATTGGTCCGGAACCTCGGATCGACGGCGAGATCTGGTCGTCCCAGCAGTTCGCGCGCGAATCGTTGCCATTCCCCGTCATTGGTGGTGCCGAGCACCACGGTCTGCCCGTCACCGGTCGGGTACGCGCCGTAGGGCGCCACCGCGGGCGAACTCATGCCGAGCGGCTGCTGATCGATGCCCGAGTGCCGGGTGTAGGTGAGCTGGTAGCCCATCACCTCGGCCATCGTGTCGAACAGGCTGACACTGACCGCCGCGCCCCTGCGACCGCGTTGATCTCGCGCCGACAGCATGGCCAGAATCGAGATCGTCGCGTACAGACCGGCGCAGACATCGGCGACCGGTGGACCGGGCTTGGCGGGCGCGCCCGGTAGTCCGGTGACGGCGCAGACCCCTGATTCCGCTTGTGCCAGCAGGTCGTACGCGCGTTTGCCCGACAGCGGACCACCGGCGCCGAAGCCGTCGATCTCGACCGCGATCAGGTCGGGATGCTGTTGCGCCAGGTCGGTGGGTGTGATGCCGAGCCGAGCGGTCGCGCCGGGGGCCAGGTTGGAAACGAGCACGTCGGCGTGGTCGAGCAGCAGGTGCAGCACTTCCATTCCGGCCGACGATTTCAGGTTCAGCGCTACCGATTCCTTGCCCCGATTGACCCAGACGAAGTGCGCCGCGAGACCGTCGACCACATCGTCGTAATGGCGTGCGAAATCGCCGCCGTCCGGGTTCTCGATCTTCAGCACCCGCGCCCCGAGATCAGCCAGGGTGCGGGTGCACATCGGCGCGGACACCGCCTGTTCCAGCGCCACCACGGTGACACCGGCCAACGGCGCCGGGTCCGTCGCCGCGTGTGCGGCCATCACATCACCATGCCGCCGTCGACCGGCAGCACCTGCCCGGTGACGAAGGAAGCCGCATCCGAGGCGAGGAATACGAACGCGCCCGCCACCTCGTCCGGTTCCGCCCAGCGCCGCAACGGGATTCGGTTCAACATCTGCGCGGAGAACTTCTCGTCGGTGCGCAGGGTGCTGGTCATCGGGGTGGCTGCCAGCGGGGCGAGCGCGTTCACCAGGATCTGTTTGCGGGCGAGCTCGCGCGCCAGGGATTTCGTGACGCCGATGATCCCCGCCTTGGCCGCGGAGTAGTTCACCTGGCCGAGCGTGCCGACGATGCCTGCCGAGGAGGTGACATTGATGATCCGGCCGGTCCCGTCGGTCGCCAGTTTCGCCAGCGCGGCCTGGGTGCAGCGGAACGTACCGAGCAGGTGGATGTCGAGCAGTCGCAGCACCGATTCCTCGGTGGTCTGGGCGAACATGGCGGGATCGGTCACGCCGGCGTTGTTCACCAGAATGTGCAGGACTCCCCCGGCCAGCTCGGCCGCCGCCGCGACGGCGACATCCGCGGACGCTCTGTCGCGCACGTCGAGGGCCGCGCTGCGGGCGACGCCACCCTCGGCCACGATCTTCTCCGCGACCACGGCCGCGGCGGCGCCGTCGACATCGGTGACCAGCACCGCGGCGCCCGCGGTAGCCAAGGCCCGCGCGACCGCGGCGCCGATGCCGCCTGCCGCACCCGTGACCAGTGCCGATCGACCCGTCAGATCGAAAAGTGTTGTCTTGTCAGTCATTCAGTAGCTCCTCGGCATTCCCAGCGTGTGCGATCCCAGGTAGTTCAGGATCATTTCCTGACTGATCGGCGCGATCTTCATCACGCGCGCCTCGCGGAAGTAGCGCGCGACGTTGTACTCCTCGGCGTAACCCATCCCGCCGTGGGTTTGCAGCGCGCGATCGGCGGCGGTGAAACCCGCTTCCGCGCACAGATATTTGGCCGTGTTCGCCTCGCGACCGCACGGCTGGCCGTTGTCGTAGAGCCAGGTGGCCTTGCGCAGGACCAACTCGGCGGCGTCGAGATGGGTCAGCGAGTCGGCGAGGGGGAATTGGATGGCCTGGTTCATCCCGATCGGCCTGCCGAAGACTTCGCGGTCACCGGCGTAGCGCACGGCCCTGTCGAGGGCGACCCGGCCGATGCCGAGCGCTTCGGCGGCGATCAGCATCCGTTCGGGGTTCAGTCCGTCCAACAGGTACTTGAACCCCATTCCCTCGTCGCCGACCCGATCCTCGACCGGAATCTGCAGATCGTCGATGAACAGTTCGTTCGAGGTGACGGCGTTGCGACCCATCTTGGCGATCGGCCGGATCTCGACTTTGGTGCGGTCGAGATCGGTGAGGAACAGCGTCATCCCGTCGGTCTTCTTCGTGACGTCGTCGTAGCGGGTGGTGCGGGTGAGCAGCAGGATCTTCTCCGACTCCATGGCCTTGGAGATCCACACCTTGCGCCCGTTGACCACGTAGTGATCACCCTCGCGCCGCGCGAAGGTACTGATCCGGGTGGTGTCGAGGCCCGCGCCCGGTTCGGTGACCCCGAAACACACGTGCAGATCACCGCTGACAATGCGCGGTAGGGTCCGCCGCTTGAGCTCCTCGGATCCGTGCACCACCACCGGATGCATGCCGAAGATCGACAGATGAATCGCGCTGGCGGCGTTCATCCCGCCGCCGGAGCGGGAGACCTCTTCGAGCAACAGCGACGCTTCGGTGATCCCTAGACCGTGCCCGCCGTACTCCGGCGGAATCGTGATGCCGAGCCACCCGCCCGCCGCGATCGTGTCGTAGAACGCCGTCGGGAACTCGTGCGCCTGATCGCGTTCCATCCAGTATTTGTCGTCGAACTTCTTCATCAGCTCGGCGACCGAGTCGCGGATCAACTGCTGATCCTCGCTCAGCGCGAAACTCATCCCGCCAGACATAGGCGATTCCCCCATCAGTCCGAGGCAGGCAGCGCTTTGGCCGCCTTGACCGTCATCGGCTCGCCGTCGCAGCTCAACGCGCCCGCACCCGCCGCGATGCACAGCACCTCGACGTTCTCTTCGGCGTCCACATACCGCTTGCCGATCAACGTGACCGGCGTGCCGTCGGCTACGACAGCCCGGGCGCTGGCCGCGGGGACCATCGGACTCGCGCCGCAAGCGATTGCGGGCGTCCGGTTGGCCGGTACCCGGATCACGACAACCCTCGTACCGCAGACGGTGCTCGCGAGTTGATCACCGGGACGCAGTGGCACTGCGGTCATGGTGGATCTCCCTTCCTGAGGTTACATCGCTCTCTCCCTATGAAAACTAGCTTCTCCCTCAGCGAGAATCAATGATTCGTTGACTATCCGGCCAACCCGTGGAAATCTTACAGTTCAAATGTGAGAATGTGATTCTCCGAATCGAGAGGAGGAAGTATGCGCCTACCCCCGCTGCCGGCGGACCAATGGGACGAGCAGGTTCAGCGCGCCCTGTCCGGTCTGCTCCCCCGGGACCGGCAGAACCCGGCAGGCGCCGGAAACGCACTCGCCACACTGGTCCGCCACCCCGACCTGACCAAGGCCTACCTGAGTCTCGGTGTGCACCTGCTGTTCCGGTCGACGCTGCCGGCGAGGGTGCGCGAACTGGCGATCCTGCGCGTCGCCCATCGACGCGGCTGCGCCTACGAGTGGGCCCATCACGTGGAGATGGCCGGCGAGTCCGGCGTGACGGCCGCCGATATCGCGGCGGCGCAGGGCGCTACCCCCACCACCGAGTTCGACCGCGTGGTCTTCGACGCGACCGACGAACTCGATACGACATCGAACCTGTCCGATTCGACCTGGGCCGCCCTCGGCGCGCACCTCGACGAGCGGCAGTGCATGGATCTGGTCTTCACAGTCGGCGGCTACGGCATGTTGGCCATGGCTTTCAACACCTTCGGCGTCGAAGTCGAACAAACGGAAAGGTAACCCCTTGTCCCACTTCACCAAACCGACCGCGGGTAGCTGGACGGAGCATTATCCCGAGCTCGGCACCGAGCCGGTCGACTACACCGACTCCATCGACCCGGACTTCTACGAGGACGAGCGCAACGCCATCTTCAAGAAGACCTGGCTCAATATCGGTCGGGTCGAACGACTTCCGCGCGTCGGCAGCTACTTCACCAGGGAACTGCCCTCGGTCGGCACCTCGCTCATCATCGCCAAGGGCACCGACGAGGTCGTGCGGGCGTTCCACAACATCTGCCGCCACCGCGGCAACAAGCTGGTCTGGGACGACTTCCCGAACGAGGAAACCTCGGGCACGTGCCGCCAGTTCACCTGCAAATACCACGCCTGGCGCTACAGCCTCGAAGGCGAGGTGAACTTCGTTCAGCAGGAGAAGGAGTTCTTCGACCTCGACAAGCAGCTCTACGGCCTCAAGTCGGTGCGTTGCGAGGTGTGGGAGGGGTTCATCTTCGTCAACCTCGACGAGGACGCCGCACCGCTCACCGACTACCTCGGCACGCTCGTCGGCAGCGTCGAAGGGTATCCGTTCCACGAGTTCACCGAGGTCTACAGCTACCGGGCCGAAATCGGCAGCAACTGGAAGCTGTTCATCGACGCGTTCGCCGAGTTCTATCACGCACCGATCCTGCACATGAAGCAGGCGGTCAAGGACGAGGCCGACAAGCTGGCCGGAGTCGGCTACGAGGCACTGCACTACGAGTTGCAGAGTCCCCATTCGATGATCTCCTCGTGGGGCGGCATGGCCCCGCCCAAGGACCTGAACATGGTCAAGCCGATCGAGCGCGTGCTGCGCAGCGGTCTGTTCGGACCGTGGGACAAGCCCGACATCGAGGGCCTCGATCCGCTGCCCGAGGGGATCAACCCCGCCCGCCACCGGGCCTGGGGCGTCGACGAGTTCGAGATCTTCCCGAACATGTCGCTGCTGTTCTGGGAGCCCGGCTGGTACCTCACCTACCACTACTGGCCGACCGCGGTGGACAAGCACATCTTCGAGGCGAACCTGTACTTCGTGCCCCCGAAGACCGCGCGCGAACGCCTGGGCCAGGAGCTGGCCGCGGTCACCTTCAAGGAGTACGCGTTGCAGGACGCGAACACCCTCGAAGCCACCCAGACGATGCTGGCCACTCGCATCGTGTCCGAATTCCCCCTCAACGATCAGGAGATCTTGCTGCGCCACCTGCACAAGGTCGCCAAGGACAAGGTCAAGGAGTACCGAGATGCCACTGCTGCCCACTGAATTCGCTGATCTGGAGCGGTTCGCCGACTGGGTGCTGCCCACCGAGCCGGAGCGCTACGCCAAGCGTCTCGCCTCGAGCATGCCGGTGATGCAGGAGTTCTACGACATCGCGTTCCCGCGTCTTGAAGCCGCGATCACCTACTGCGACAAGTTCCCGCTCGACGACCTGCCCGACGATGCCCGCGCATTGCTGCACCTGATGCAGTCGCTGGTGAACGTGTCCTTCCCGATCGAGGTCTGGAAGCAGGCGCGGGTGCCCGACTCCGGCGCCGCCATGGTCCACCTGATCCGGGAGCCGGTGGTCTGATCATGCTGACGCTGTTGGCCGCCGGATACCTCGACATCGACACCGGCGAGATCGTCCGACCTGGAGTGATCCGGATCGACGGTGATCGGATCGTCGGCGTCGGCGGTCCCCCCGAGGGCGAGATCATCGACCTCGGTGACGCCGTCCTGCTGCCCGGCCTGATGGACATGGAGGTCAATCTCCTGATGGGCGGGCGCGGCGAGACCGGGCTGGCCTCCAGCGTTCAGGATGATCCGCCGCTGCGGATGCTGCGTGCGGTGGGCAACGCCCGCCGCACGCTGCGGGCCGGGTTCACCACCGTGCGCAACCTCGGATTGTTCGTCAAGACCGGCGGCTATCTGCTCGACGTCGCGCTCGGCAAGGCCATCGACGCGGGCTGGGTCGACGGCCCGCGCATCGTGCCCGCCGGGCACGCGATCACCCCGACCGGCGGACATCTCGATCCGACGATGTTCGCCGCGTTCGCGCCGCATGTGCTGGAACTGAGCATCGAGGAGGGCATCGCCAACGGTGTCGACGAGGTCCGCAAGGCGGTCCGGTACCAGATCAAGCACGGCGCGCAGCTGATCAAGGTCTGCGTCTCCGGCGGAGTCATGTCTTTGACCGGAGCCCCGGGGGCGCAACACTATTCGTCCGAGGAGCTGCGGGCGATCGTGGACGAGGCGCATCGGCGCGGGTTGCGGGTCGCCTCGCACACCCACGGCGCCGACGCGGTGCGCGCCGCTGTCGAAGCGGGAATCGACTGCATCGAGCACGGTTTCCTGATCGACGACGACGCCATCGCGCTGATGGTCGAACGCGGCACCTATCTGGTGCCGACCACCCGCCTGGCCGACGCCATGGACGTGTCCAAGGCGCCACCGGAACTCCAGGCCAAGGCGGCCCAGATGTTCCCGCTCGCCCGCACGTCGGTGCTGGCGGCCTACAAGGCCGGGGTGAAGATCGCGGTGGGCACCGATGCCCCCGCGATCCCGCACGGCCGCAACGCCGACGAGCTGGTCGCGCTCGTCGACCGTGGCATGAGCCCGTTGGCCGTGCTGCGCGCCGCGACCCTCACGGCCGCCGAGCTGATCGATGTCACCGACCGCGGCCGACTGGCCGAGGGACTGCTCGCCGACATCATCGCGGTCCCCGGCGACCCACTCCAGGACATCACCGTCACCCAACGGGTGCGGTTCGTGATGAAAGGCGGAAAAGTCTTTGTCCAGAAATGACGACGTGATCGAGCTCGAACAGCTGCTCGCACGGTACGCGGTCACCATTACCAAAGGTGATATCGAGGGCCTGATCTCGGTGTTCACCCCCGATGGCAACTACAGCGCCTTCGGCGACACCTATCCGCTCGACGAGTTCCCCGATCTCGTCGCCGCCGCGCCGAAGGGGTTGTTCCTCACCGGAACTCCGGCGCTCGAGATCGACGGCGACACCGCCAGCGGCACCCAGCCGCTGTGCTTCGTCGAGCAGTCGACCCACGACATGCGCATCGGCTACTACAGCGACACCTACGCGCGCACCGATGAGGGCTGGCGGCTGCGCACCAGGGCCATGACCTTCATCCGTCGCAACGGCGACCACGATTCCGGTCGCCCGCACGCCTTCGAACGACCGAGTGCGTGAACCGCACCGACTTTCGGGCCGGCCTGCGGTCCTGGCTCGATGACAACGACCTGTCCGCAGGCCCGGACCACTCGCTCGACGCGCAGGTCGCGCAACTGGCCAGAGTCCGGCGCGCGCTCTACGACGCGGACTGGATGCGGTACGGCTGGCCCGCCGAGGTAGGTGGCCTCGGCGGGCCCGCGGTGCTGCGCGCGATCCTCGGCGAGGAGGTCGCCACCCGCGACCTCGCCGAGCCCGGCATCTATTCGATGATCGAGGTGCTCGCGCCGACGATGATCTCCTACGCCACACCGCAATTGGCGGCGCAGATGGTGCCGCTACTGCTCAGCGGTCGTGAGCAGTGGTGCCAGGGGTTCTCCGAACCCGGCTCCGGCAGCGATCTCGCCTCACTGAGCACCAAGGCCGAACCCCGCGGTGACCACTGGGTGGTCTCGGGGCAGAAGGTGTGGACCAGCCTGGCCCAGTACTCGGCGCGTTGTGTCCTGTTGACCCGCACCGGAATCGGCCACGACGGGATCACCGCCTTCTTCGTCGACATGGACTCCCCCGGCATCACCCTGCGGCCGTTGCGGACGATGCACGGCATCGACGAGTTCGCCGAGGTCTACTTCGACGATGTCGTCGTTCCGGCCGACC
Source organism: Nocardia salmonicida NBRC 13393 (assembly GCF_001613085.1). Taxonomy (GTDB): domain Bacteria; phylum Actinomycetota; class Actinomycetes; order Mycobacteriales; family Mycobacteriaceae; genus Nocardia; species Nocardia salmonicida. The sequence goes on along the minus strand of NZ_BDBR01000002.1, from coordinate 42,587 downwards.
GCATGCTCGGCCGACCGGGCGACGGTTGGCGGGTCGCGATGGATCTGCTCCCGCACGAACGCTCCACCTGTTTCTGGCACCGAATCGCCTATCTCTACACGCGTTTCGACCAACTGCTCGCCCAGACCCCCGGCGGCGACGCGGGCGGCGACGACGCCGACCTCGGTGGCGCCTACCTCGCTCTGCACACCATCCGCTGCCGGTCGCTGGCGACGCAGGAGCGCCTCGCCGCGGGCGGCAAACTCGGGCCGGAGACCTCCATCGACAAGGTGCTGCTCGCCACCGCCGAACAGCAGTTGTTCGACACCATCCGCGACCTGTCGCCCGGTGTCATCGAGCTCGCCGATTCGCCGTTGCGCGCGGAATACCTGTACTCGCGCGCCGCGACGATCTACGGCGGCACCGCCGAGATCCAGCGCAACATCATCGCGCGCCGACTGCTCGACCTGGGGAAAGAGTAAACCGTGGATGCTGCCGAACTCGACCTGCTGGCTCAGACATTGCGCAAGACGATGCGGGACGCCTCGGGTGCGGATCTCTACACCGCGCTCACCGACCTGGGTTGGCACGACATGCTCGTCGAAGCACCTGATTCCACTGTGCCCCTGGTCTTTCGGCTGCTCGGTGAGACCGGTTCGCACGCACCGCTGCTCAACGACGTCATCCATGCCGCCGCCGGTCAGCCTGCCGACGGGCCCGTCCCCCTCCCCTTCGCCGGGGGCACCTGGGTCCAGTGGGAACACAACGGCTCATCCCTTCCGGACTCCGGGCTCCTCGACGCCGACCTGCCCATCCGACAGCTATCGACGGGCGCCGAGATCCCACTCGCCGCGGGCCGTCGGGCGCTGGGCTGGTGGCTGACCGGCGCGAGCCGGGCGATGCTCACCCTCGCCCGCACCCATGCCGTCGACCGGGTCCAGTTCGGTCGTCCGGTGGCCTCGTTCCAGGCCATCCGGCACCGACTCGCCGAGACCCTGGTCGCCGTCGAAGGCGCCGAAGCGACCCTCGTGGCCGCCGCCGACGACCTCGGGTGCCTGCTCGCCAAAGCCGCCGCGGGCCGGGCCGCGCTGACCACCGCCCGGCACTGCCAGCAGACCCTCGGCGGCATCGGCTTCACCGCGGAACACGATCTGCATCGCCACATCCGGCGGGTCCTGATCCTCGACGGATTGCTCGGCAGTTCGCGCGAACTCATCCGCGAGGCGGGCGCGACCGTGCGTGCCGCGGGTTCGGCCGCACGACTGGTGCAGCTATGAGTGAGCGCGTGGAGCCCGCCTGGAAACAACGTGCGGTGGAACGCTCGATCAAGTCCACCCGGCAGCGGGCCGAGCAGCGGGTACAACGTTTCCTCGACGCGGCACAGGCGATCATCTCCGAGAACGGCAGTACTGACTTCACCGTGCAGGAAGTGGTCGAGCGGTCACGTCAGTCGCTGCGTAGTTTCTACCTGCAATTCGACGGCAAGCACGAGCTGCTGCTCGCGCTCTTCGAAGACGCGCTGCTGCGCACGGCCGAGCAGATCCGCGACGCTGCCGCGGCCGAGGCCGACCCTTTGGCGCGACTCGGGGTCGCGGTGCGGCTGCTGTTCTCGCTGTGCCGCTCCGACCCGAGCGACCGCCACCCATTGTTCACCGATTTCGCACCGCGACTGCTGGTCACTCATCCCGCCCACGTGAAAGTCGCGCACGCGCCGCTGTTGTCACTGTTCGTCGATCTGGTGACCGACGCGGCGTCGGCGGGCACGCTGCGGCCCGGTCTGAATCCACGCCGGGTCGCCGCCATGACGATGCAGACCGTCATGTTCACCGCCCAGTCCAGTGGCGCCCAGGATGATTCGACGATGCGCCCGGTCACCGCCGAGGAAGTCTGGGATTTCTGCGCGTCCGGCGTCACCGGCGCGCTGAGAATATAATTCTCATAGAGGTAGAGGATGAATTACAATTCGGGCATGGCCGATCTTTGGAACAACCTGCTCGCGAGCCTCGATCTCCGCGTGTCACCGCACACCGGGAACACCGCCGCAACCGAAGGCACCGTCGCACCTGAAAACGCCCCCGGCACCACGGTTCCCGGTGAGCCGCCGACCGCGTTCGAAGGTCCCAATCTGCCGTTGAACTACCGCAGGCTCTTCGGCGGCCAGATCCTCGGGCAGTTCGTCCGGGCAGCCGAACTCGCCTGTCCGGACAAGCAGGTCAAGTCCGTCCACACCTTGTTCGCCAGGGAGGGCAGCTACGACGAGCCGGTCCGGTACGAGGTCTCCTGCCAGCACCGGGGACGGTCCTTCGCCACGCTGTCGATCCTGGCCAGGCAATCCGCGCGGGTGGTCGCCAGCGCCGCGGTGTCGATGCACGTCGCCGAGGACGGCCCACAGACGCAGCACATCGAGGACGTCGCCGCGCTCCTCGCTCCCGAGTACCGGGTCACCTTCGACCTGCTGCCCTGGGAAACCCGCGCGTTCGACGATCTGAACTCCACCGCTGCCGCCATGCCCGAGTACGAGTTCTGGATGCGCACCCCGACGGTAGGCCCCGAACTCGCCCCCGCGCTGACCGCCTACGCCACCGATCTGAACCTCATCGGCACCGCGCTGCGTCCGTTCGACGGGGTGAGCCAGCGGGGCAACGGCACCGCGTTCACCTCCGCCGTCACCGCGCACACCCTGTGGTTCCACCGCCCGTTCCGCACCGACGACTGGCTGCTGCTGCGCCAGCACAGCCCGGTCCTGGCACACGGCCGCTCCTTCGGCCGAGGCGACGTCCTCACCGTGGCAGGCGAACTCGTCGCCTCCTTCGCCCAGGAAGCCCTCGTACGATTCGGCGCCGACGCGCCCCAGGCGATCTCGGCCCAGCCCGCCGCACAGCGAGCCTGAGCGCACCCGATCACCGCGACGGCTGCCGGACCGCACGTCTGGCCGCGCGCCAGAAAGGCCTCCCGTGCGCAGGATCCTCATTAGTCAACAGGTAGTGCAGCGAGCCTGTCACCAGCACATGTGCCGGTGACAGGCTCGTTCCTTTTCGGAGACGAATCACTCCATTCGTCCGGAAGCATTGTTCGACAACCAGCACTGGCACGTGGCTTCGTTCTGCGGACAGCTCAGGACTTTATCGATCGGTGAACATTCAGCCAACAGCTCTGCGGGAGCCTTTCCCCCGATCGAGGCGTTGATACCATCGGCCGCACATCATCCGGAGGGGGATCATGCAGGTTTCGCCGTCCGAGTTGCGCTCTGCCGCAACCGAAATGGACAGACTCGCAGACGACAAGATCGGCAGATTGCCGGTCATGGACACATCGGCCGGTTCGCTCGGCACGCTCAGTACCTTTCTCAACGGCGCCGACGTCGCGCCGCAGCTGGATCGGATCGAGCCCGCGCGCACCCGGAGCCTGAAGATCGTCGGTGGTCGCTACCGCGAATTCGGCTCGCTACTGCGCACTTCCGCCGAGTCCTACACCGACACCGACGTGGCCGCCGCGGCGCGAATCGCCGCCGTGAGCGACTTGAATTCTGGGGAGATGCCGCAATGAAGCGCCCCGCCGCCGAGCAGGTCCGGTTCTGGAACGTGGATCTCGCCTCGACCGCGACGAAAGCGACCACGATCGCCGACTGCCTGCGCGACACGGTCGACGGAATGCACCGGACGATCGATGCGATGAACTGGTCCGGCGAAGCGCGCAACACGGTGGACGGCCGCTGTACGCGCGAGGTCACCGAAATGCGGGTGATCGCGGCCGCGTACGAAGACCTGGCCGCCGCGTTGAACGACGGCCACGCACGGATGGGCCAGCTCGTCTCACAGCTGCGAACCGACTACACCTCGCTGACCGGCGCCGGCTACAAGATCGAATCGGACTGGACCGTTTCTGCCGAGGGTGAAGACGGCGCCCGGAAGCAGGAGGCGACCAACCAGACCATTCGCCTCCAGCGACTCGCGGATGAACTCGGGTGGGCGGATGCCGACTGCGCGGCCGGGGTGAAATCCTCGGTCGACGCGATCAACGAACTGACCCCCGAGAACGCGGGCGTGAATCCACGCCAAGCCCGCGAGGACGTCGACGCCTTCCGCAACGGCACCGCGACCCTCGAACAGGTCGAACGTCTGACGTGGGCGACGACACTGACCGATCAGCAGAAGGCCGACCTTGCCGCGGGCAGGCAGGTGAACCTGCCCCAGGAACGCCTCGACTACCTCAATTCGGTGATGCGCGACCTCGACGGTCTCCCCGTCGGCGAGATCAGCAAAATCGGCGCCGGCCTGCCCAACGGTGAGGACAAGGTGGTCGCCGCCGGGCTGGCCGACGCCTTACAGCTCACCTCGAATCCCCAGGTCACCGGCAACGGCCTGACAGCGGCCCAGGGAGGCAAGGCCGGGGTCGATTTCGGCGGACTCGGCGCGCTGCCCTCCTCGGTACGTACCGCACTCACCGATCCACCGAAGAACTCCTCGGTGAAACGGACCAATGTCGAAACCGTCGCCGAGATCCTGTCCAAGGGGTCGCCCCAGGTCGCCCAGGGCAGTGACGCCGACCGCGCACTGCTCAACCAGGCCACCGACATCACCAAGCAGATCGACGCCGAAGCGAATCCACTCGCCAGCAAGTTGTTCAGCCAGGTGAGTTCCGACCACATCGCGGTGAACGACTTCTTCACCGGTCAGGGCATGGACGCGGTGATGGCGCCGGGCGAGAAGTTCGACAACCAGGCCGCGATCGGCACCCTGCTCGACCACAATTGGCACGGCGAGGACGCGGGTGTCTCCGCGCTGCTGAAGACCGTCGACACCGACGCCTCCTCCCCGGACCAGCACATCAATACCGAGGCCGGTCAGTCCGCGCGCCAGATCGCCGACTACGTCGCCACCCATCGGGATACGTTGCTGCACATCACCAGCGAGTCCGGGCACTGGAACCCCAGCAACACACCTACCAGCATCGGCGCCCTGAATCCGAACCTCACCGCCCAGCTGGGCGACACCCTCGCCAACTACATACCCGCGATGGCCGGCGTCGACGACAGCGATCTCAACTCGCACGGCTTCGTCGACAGCAACTCACGTTCGTTCAGCGCCGAGTCGATGCGAAATGTCTTCGCGGTGATCGATTCCGATCCGGAAGCCGCCAAGATGTTCAACGCCAACGCCTATCAGCAGATCGCCGGGCTCAACCAGATCTACGGCGCGACGGGCCTGACCGACACTCGCTGGGCCGAATGGGGCGCCCACATCGACAAAGCCGCACAGGACGGCGCAAATCTGGAACTGAAGACGCGACAGGACGACAACACCACCACGCAGAAGAACACAACGCCGCTGTTCGACGGACTCCGCGAGGTCGCGGCGTACGAGCTGAAGAAGGTCCCGGTGGCGGGTGGTCTGCTCGAACTCGGTTGGAAGTCGATATCTTCCGAGGTCCGGCTCGAAACCATCGGGACGATCGCGACGGAAGGTACGCACGTCGATCTGCACAACGAGGGCAGTATCGCTACGCAGTCCTACAACATCTTGCAGGGGCTCGCGAGTTCGCCCGATCACGGCGATCTGCGGAACGACCCGAATATCGGAAAATACTTCGAGCCAGCAACCGGTGAACTTCGTTCGTTCACCGATATCGCCAATTCCTACGACAACCAGACGACCAGCTACGGCTATTTGAACCAAGACCTCGCGAAGTACGCTCCGAGCGTGCATGACTACAGAACAACATGGGGGAACAGCCGCTCGACGAACGAGCCGAAATGATATCGAATACGCGCAGGCGCGCGGCGGGTGCCGCCGCGATCGGGATGGCCCTCTATCTGCTACTGGGTGCCTGTGCCGGGCCGTCCGGACTGCCGAATCGATGGCCCGACCGCTTCGACTACAACTTCCGGTGGGTTGCCGGACCCGGTGTCGACCTGGAGACCGGGGCCGCTGTCCAGCTGCGTTCGGCGGTCGAGACAGCGTTCATGGGGGGAGCCGGACAATTCAGCGAAGACGAATTGAAAGAGCGGCAGGGTTTGAATATGCTCAGCTATGATCCGCCGACTCTGTGGCAATTGGATGAGCGAGCCGCCGACTACCGATGGAAGGTCCGAGGCACAATATTCGCCCAAATACGCCGCGTCGAACAAGATGGCGTCCTCGGCGGGTTTGAATCGTGGGCCGTGGACGCGTGCGTATGGGGGGGCGACGTGGCATTCGGGAACGAGGCCGGAGAATATTTCTCCAGCCGGAACGCGGCAGAACAGCCGTCCGGAGAAATATCCTACTTCGGCCAGAAGTCGACGGAACGGTCGGTCCATTTCATTGAAGGATTCGCTGTGCGGAGATCGAACGTTCCGAGCCCGGAGCCGCGCCTGACCGGCAGTTCGAAGTACCCCGTCCATCCCCTGCCCATTGTCTGGGAAACTTTGGGTTATCCTGCCACTCTCAATACCTCCCGTTGGAGAGAACAACCGTGTGAGTGGCCCGCGGAATTTCCCGCATCGCTGAACCCGGATAGATCCGGATATCAGCCGGGTGCCCGCGTTCCCGCCCCGGAGGTACTACCGCCCTACCCAGGCTGGCCGTAATAGACAGCGCGGAACAACAGCTTCTAGTGGGTCACCCCGACCAGCAACTGCTCCGCCGCGCTGTAGGGATCGCGGTCCCCGGCCGCGACCGCGGCGGCCAACTCGTCCAGGCCGGGATGGCCGCGCAGCCGTGACTGCGCAAGCGACAGGATCTGTGCCCGCGCGCGGGCCGTGCTGCGCGCGTCGGTGTCGGCCCGGTGGTAGGTCTCGATCGCCTCGATCAACTCCTCGACCCCGGTGCCGCGCGAGGCGACCAGGGTGAGGATGGGCAGACCGGTCTCGATGTGCAGTTCCCGCGCGGTCTGCTCGGCGCCGTCACGGTCGGCCTTGTTGACGACGAGGATGTCGGCCACCTCGAGCAGCCCGGCCTTGGCGGCCTGAATCGCGTCGCCCGCACCGGGATTGAGGATCACCACGGTCGGGTCGGCGACCGCGGCGATCTCGATCTCGGACTGCCCCACCCCCACCGTTTCCAACAGGACCAGCCCGTAGCCGAGCGCGCCGAGCAGCCTGATCGCGGCAGGCACGGCGGCGGCCAGGCCGCCCAGGTGCCCGCGCGTGGCCACCGAGCGGATCAGGACGTCGGGGTCGTCGATGTGCGCCGCCATCCGGATGCGATCACCGAGCAGCGCGCCGCCGCTGTAGGGCGAGGACGGGTCGACGGCGAGCACCGCCACCCGCTGCCCGCGCGCGCGATAGCCGGTCACCAGGACCGCGATGGTGGTGGACTTGCCCGCGCCCGGCGGCCCGGTGACCCCGATCACACGGACCGGGGCCGGATCGAGGTGGGCGAGCACCTGTTCGCGGCGCTCGCTCTCGACCAGGCTCAGCAACCGCCCGGCCGCGCGGATCGAACCCGCGCGGGCCGTGGCGATCAATTCGGCGATGTCGTCGGACAGACCTCTGTTCATCGACCGCTCCCCGCGCCTGTACTCCGATCGTTTCTCGCTCGACTATTTCTTGCCCGCGGTGAGCCGCTCGATGGTGGCGTGGAAATCCGCGGTCTGGAACGAGATCTCCTCGGCGGTGGTCGCGTAGTCGAGACTGGCCAGCACCGCCCGTTCCAGGTGAAGGTTGAGCAGTCGCTTTGTGCTCTCGACGGCCTGACGAGGCAGTTCCAGGATGCGCTTGGCACAGGCCAGCGCCTCGGCCATCGGATCGGCGACGACGTGGTTGACCAGGCCCATCTCCCTGGCCCGCGCGGCCGGGATACGCGCGCCGGTGAGCGCGAATTCCTTGGCGAAGAGCAGGCTGGTGTGCAACGGCCAGGTGAGCGGACCGCCGTCGGCCGCCACGAGCCCGACCTGTACGTGCGGATCGGCGAGATAGGCGGTCTCGGCGATGTAGACGATGTCGCTGAGCGAGACCAGGCTGCAGCCGAGGCCGACGGCGGGACCGTTGACCGCCGCGATCACCGGAATCCGGCAGCGCGCCATGCCGAGCACGATGTCGCGACCGTGCGCGATCGTCTTGGCGCGTAGATCCGCGTCGCGGCTCAGCTCGGCCAGATAGCCGAAGTCGCCACCCGCCGAGAAGGCTTTGCCGCTCCCGGTGAGCACCGCGACGCGGGCCTCGCGGTCCTCGCTCAGTCGCGGCCACAGGTGCGCGAGTCCGGTGTGCAGGTCGTCGTTGACCGCGTTGAGCGCGTCGGGCCGATTCAGCGTGATGATCCGCAGCGGGCCCTCGGCGCGAACGTCGATTTCGGCAGGCAGGTCGTACATGGTCATGCTCCCAATCCGAGAATGCGCGAGGCGATGATGTTCTTCTGAATCTGTGATGTCCCGCCCATGACGCTCTGCGCGCGGCTGTAGAGGTAGGCGCTGAGCAGTTCGGGATCGCGGGTGCCCCCGACCGTGAGGGCCGCGTGGCCGACCGACTGTTCCACCCAGGTCATGAGCAGTTTGTCGAGCGAGCCCTCTGGCCCGTGCGAGACACCGTCGAGCTGTTCGGACAGTCGTCGGCGCACGTGCAGGCGCAACATCTCGGTCTGCACCGCGGCCCAGGCCAGGTCGGCGGGCAGCGGACCCGAGGTCCTGGCCGCCATTTGCCGCACGAGCTTGCCGTATCGGGCGGCGTAGCCGAGCGTCGACGGCTCGCGTTCGTGCCCGACCACCGTCATCGCCAGGGCCCACCCGTCACCGGGGGATCCGACCATCTGGTCGGCGGGCACGCGGGCGCCGTCGAAGTGCACCTGCCCGAATTCGGTGGTGATCCCGCTCATCATCCGCAGCGGTCGCTGCTGCACGCCGGGTTGCTTCATCGACACAACGAAGGCCGAGATGCCCTTGTGCCGTGGCACTTCGGAGTCGGTGCGGGCCAGCAGCAGACACCAGTCCGCGACATCGGAATAGCTCGTCCAGATCTTGTGCCCTTGGAGCACATAGGAATCGCCGTCGCGGGTGGCCGTGGTCCGCAGCGCGGCCAGGTCCGAGCCGGCGTCCGGTTCGCTGAACCCCTGGCACCAGCGCTGTGTCCCGTCGATCATGCCGGGCAGGAAGCGCTGTTGTAGTTCCTTGCTCGCGTGCCTGCCCAGGCCCTGGATCAGGTAGCCGAGGCTGGGTCGCGGCGGTGCGCCGGCCAGGGCGAGTTCCTCGTCGAGGATGACGTCGTAGACCGGGGGCAGTTCGTGGCCGCCGTGTTCTCGCGGCCACGACAGCCCGAAGAACCCGGCTTCGTGCAGCGCTCGGTGCCATTCACCTTGCTTGGCCCAGTACTCGTCCCCCGAGGTAGGGAACTGCCCCGCGACACCGGACAGCCACTCGCGCAGGCGTTCTCGGAACGCGGCTTCCTCCGGCGAATCACGAAAGTCCACGGTCGATCTCCTCCAGGCTCGTGGGGAACAGCTCGGTGGACGTCAGCGTCCGCCGTAGATATAGATGCGCCAGGCACTCCCAGGTGTTGCCGATCCCGCCGTGCACCTGCACCGCGGTCTCGCACACGGTCAGTGCCGCTCTGGCGCAGTAGAGTTTGGCGATCACGGCCGCCTGCACGGCTCGCTCGGGGTCGAGCGCGTCCACGGCCCACGCCGCGTGCCGCAGCACGCTCACCGAACCTTCGATCAGCGCGAGACCCTCCGCGAGCAGATGGGCGACGGCCTGGTAGGAGCCGATCGTCTTGCCGTATTGCGCACGGACTTTCGCGTAATCGGTGGCCAGCGCGTGCGCGCCGCGCGCGGTGCCGACCAGATCGGCGCAGGTGGCCACGAGCGCGAGCGCTCGCCACTGAGTGACCTGCGCCGTGGACAGTTCGCCCAGCAGTTTCGGAACGCCGGTGAGCGCGGCCTCGGCCCGGGTCTGATCGGCGCCGGTCGAGGCGGTGGCGACCGAGCTGGCCAGCATCGACTCGCCCCGCACGATCAGGGCGCGCCGGGCGCCCCGGGCGTCGATCGCGCGGTCGTCGACGGCGACGGTCCAGTGCGGTACCGATTCGGGGGGCGACCAGAGGTCGTCGGCGAGGAGCGGACCCAGGAACGGCACGTCGACCAGTCCGCGGCCGAATTCCTCGGCGACGATGGCCACTTCGACGCCGGAGGCGCCGTCGGAGCGCAGGGCGCGCCAGCCGGTGCTCGCGACCGTCTGCTCGAGCCGCGCGATCCGCTGTTCGTCGGCCAGGTCGTTGACCGAGCCGGGGCCGAGGTCGTCGGCCAGTTTGGCAGCGGCGTCACGCAGCTGCCGCTGTTCAGAGGTCAGACGAACGTCCATGACGCTCCTTCAGTACTCGGCGCAGCACCTTGCCGGAGGGCAGGCGCGGGATTTCGGGCACGAACACCACTCGGCGCGGCCGTTTGTAGGAGGCGAGACGGGTGCCGACCAGGGCGATGAGTTCCTCGGCATCGACCGGTTCCGCGGTCGCGACGGCGGCGACGATCGTCTCGCCGTCGGCTGGATCGGGGACGCCGAACACCGCGCAGTCGGCGACCGCGGGATGTCCGTGCAGAACGGCTTCCACCTCGGCGGGCGCCACTTGGAAACCGCGCACCTTGATCATCTCCTTGAGCCGGTCGGTCAGCCGCAACCAACCGTCGTCGTCGAGATAGCCGACATCGCCGGTGCGGTACCAGCCGTCGGCGTAGGCCGCCTCGGTCGCGTCGTCGGGCAGGTACCCGGCCATCGACGACGGAGAGCGAGCTTGGATCTCGCCCGTCTCGCCGGTCTCGACTTCGTCGCCGGTGGTCGTCGAGACCACCCGGACTTCGACGCCGGCCACCGGGCGGCCCACGCTGTCCAAGCGCGCGCCGTCGAGCGGATTACAGGCGATGACCGGAAGCTCACTGGCGCCGTAGGCGGGCACCCACGCGACTCCGGTACGGCGCGTGACGGTCTCGGCGACGCTCGGTGTCACCGGCGTCGCGCCCCACATGATGTAGCGCAGCGAGGACAGGTCGTAGGACTCGAGGTCGGGATGGGACGCGATCGCGAGCGCGATCGGCGCGACCGCCATCTCCACGGTGATCCGGTCGGCCTCGATGTGGTGCAGCATCCGGTCCAGGTCGAACCGGCGATGCAGACGCATCCAGGCACCGGTGCGCAGCGCCAGCACGATATTGAGCAGCCCGAGGATGTGCGAGGGCGGGGTGGCGATCTGAATCCGGTCGTCGCCGGTGAAGCCGAGCGCCACCCGCCAGTGTTCCACCGCGGCCGCGAAGGACGCGTGGGTGTGGCGGACCGCTTTCGGCAATCCCGTTGTGCCCGAACTGAACACGAGCACCGCGTCGTCCTGTGGCACAGGTACGGGGAAGGTAGCGGCGCCGGGCGTGATCGATGCGTCGAGTGAGAGCATCGGCATCAACTCCGCCAGCACCGGTTGGTCGCCGACGGCGAAGGCAGGCCGGGTGACAGCCAGCGCGTGCTCGACATCACCACGCTTCCACGCCGGGCTGATGAGCACCACCGCGCCGCCCGCCAGCCAGATCGCGCGCACCGCGACCACGAATTCCGGCCGGTTCGACGCCATCAGCGCCACCCGATCCCCCTGCCGCACACCGTGATCGGTCAAGGTCTCGGCCAGCCCCGCGGTCAGCCCGTCCAACTCGGTGAGCGTGTAGTGCCGATCGTCGAAACTGAGTGCGATCCGGTCGTTCATCTCGCCTCCGCGGCCGGGATTGAGAAGATCCCATATTGCAAGAGAGAATAGTATTCTCTTTCCATAAGAATCTTCATACCAGAAGGAGCCGGTCCATGGCGAGAACTCCCCTGTTCCAACGCGCGACGGTGACCCGGATCATCAAGGAGACAGCCGATGCCCGCACCTTCGTGCTCGCTCCACACGAGGGCCCGGTGTCCTACCTGGCCGGCCAGTTCTGCACATTCCGGGTGCGGGTCGACGGCGTCGAGCTGTTCCGGTCGTACTCCATGTCGAGCGCGCCCGAAACCGACGCCGAGCTCATGACGACGGTCAAACGGGTCGTCGGCGGCCGGGTGTCGAACTGGCTGATCGACAACCTCGGCGAAGGCGACGTGGTCGAGATGAGCAGGCCGGCAGGCAAATTCTGCCTGCGCGAGAGCGAACGTCCACTGCTCGGCTTCTCCGGCGGCAGTGGCATCACCCCGGTCCTCTCGCTGGCCAAGAGCGCGCTGGCAACAACCGATCGGCGGGTACGCCTGCTCTGTGTCGATCGCGACCGGGCGTCCGCGATCTTCGACGCGACCCTCGACGATCTGGTCGCGCGCTATCCCACTCGGCTCGAGGTGCTCCGGCATCTGGATGCCGACAGCGGGTTGCTCGATCCCGCTACCGTCCGCGCTTTCGTCGGCGCCGACACCGTGGGCGACAGCTACATCTGCGGGCCCGAGGCCTTCATGGCGATGGTGGAGACCGCCCTGCCGGGGCCGGGCGCCGTCTACAGCGAGCGATTCGGCGCGGCCCAACCGATCCCCACGGCCGAACCGATAGCCGGGATCGAGCCGGAACCTGCCACACCGGCGCCCCCCGCCGACACGGCGGGCACGGTCACGGTCATCCTCGGCCGCAAGAAGGTGACGGTGCCGCGTAATGCGGGCGAGACGCTGCTGGAAAGCGCGCGACGCGGCGGCCTCACCCCGCCGTTCTCCTGCGAATCGGGCAACTGCGCGACCTGCATGGCTGTGCTCGCCCATGGTTCGGCGACGATGCGCGTCAACGACGCGCTCACCGACGACGAGGTGGCCGAGGGCTACGTGCTCACCTGCCAGGCGATCCCCGACACGGCCGAGACCACCGTCCGCTACGAGTAGCGACGACGGACCCCGGGACCTGCCCAGGTCCCGGGGTCCGTCTCCCCCTGGCTCCAAGAATCTCCGAGTTCGGCGGGTATTCAGTCGTTGTGCTCGCCCAAGCGGGGTGGCGGACCGTACGCGGGCTCATACCCCGCGATCCGAATCGGACTGCCCACCAGTCGATGTGGCCCCGCGTGTACCAACACTTCCGGCGTGGCCTCCAACGCCTCGGGCAGGGTCCGGACCGCAGCCGCCGGGATGCCCAGCGGTCGCAGCCGCGATTCCCAGCCCACCGCGGTGTCCGCCGCGAGCGCGGTGGTGACGACGGCGAGCACCTCCTCGCGCCGACCCGCCCGCTCGGCCATGGTGGCGAATCCCGTGACCGCCGCCTCCTCGGCGAAGCGCTGCCAGAAACCGTCATGGGTGATGAACAGCGCCAGGTACCCGTCGGCCGTCGGAAAGATCTGCGCGGGAACGTAATACGTATGCGCGCCGAACGGGCGACGCAGCGGTGCCTTGCCGTCGTTGAGATAGGCCGAGGCGTGGTAGTTCAGTTGCGAGAGCATGACATCGCGCAGCGACACCTCCACCTGGCCGCCGACACCGGACACGATCTTCGCGAGCAGGCCCAGCGCCGCGGTCAGGCCGGTGGAGTTGTCGGCCGAGGAGTAGCCGGGCAGCGTCGGCGGGCCCGCCGGGTCCCCGGTGAGCGCCGCGATGCCGGTGGCCGCCTGGATGACATAGTCGAAGGCCGGATCGTCACCGGCGTCCAAGCCGAACCCGGTGATCGCCACACAGACGATGCGCTCGTTCCACCGCCGCAACGCCGCGTAGGTCAGGCCGAGCCGGTGGATCGCCGACGGCTTCAAATTCACCAGCAGCGCATCCGCGTTCGTCACCAGCGCGCCGAGCTGGTCCTGGCCCTGCTCCGTGGTCAGGTCGATGCTGATGCTGCGCTTTCCCCGATTGAGGCTGGCGAAATAGCTGTCGCCCACCTGCCGTGAGATGTCGCCGCCCGCCGGCTCCAACTTGGTGACCTCGGCGCCGAGATCGGCGAGCATCATGGTGGCGTACGGACCGGCGAGCATGGTGCCCACCTCGAGTATCCGAATGCCCGACAGCGGCCCTTCGGTCGCGCCCGGCTCGACGCGCCCACCCGTTGACCCGACGCGCTCGCTCCGCGCCCCGATCACCGTAAGTCCTTTGCCAGGGCGGCGATCATCTCCCTGGTGCGCCGTTTGGAGGCGACCAGCTCGTCACGGGTATCACCGATCGGCAGCAGTCGCACCGACAGATCGGTGGCCCCGGCGTCGCCGTACCGGCGCAGCCCCGCGGCGATGGCGCTCTCGTCACCGGCGAGGCAGATGTCGCCGATGTCGCGAGCGTCGCCGGTTTCGAGCAGACGCTGATAGTTCGGTGAGACTTCGGCTTCGCCGAGAATGCGATTCGCCCGCGCCTTGGCCTCTTCGACTTCGGAGGGACGACACAGGCAGACCGGGAGACCCGCGACCACGCGCGGCGCGGGACGGCCCGCCTCGGCCGCCGCCTTCGTGATCCGCGGGACGACGTGGGCCCCCACCGCGCGTTCGTCGGCCATCCAGAGAATGGTCCCGTCGGCCTGCTCGCCCGCGATGCGCAGCATCACCGGACCGAGCGCGGCGATCAGCACCGGCACCGGAGCCACCGGCCCGAGGTCGAGCGGATTGTGCACCGTGAAGGTCGAGTTCTCGACGTCCACCGTGCCGGGCCCGCGCAATCCCGCGTTGAGCACCTCGAGGTAGTCCGCGGTGTAGGCAGCCGGCTTGTCGTAGGGCAGCCCGAGCATGTCGGCCACGATCCAGTGGTGTGAGGGACCGATACCCAGCGCCAGCCGTCCGCCGGCCGCGGCCTGCGCGGACAGCGCCTGCCGGGCAAGGGCGATGGGGTGCTGGGCCTGTAGCGGCACCACCGCGGTACCCAACTCGATCCGGGTGGTCGCCTGTCCCATCAACGCGATGGTGATCAACGCGTCGAAGTCGGTCGGGATCTGGGGTATCCACGCGGTGTCCAGCCCGGCCGATTCGGCCCACGCGATGTCGTCGAGCATCCGCGACAATTTGCGGGCCGCATCACCCTTCTCTGGCCCGATCATCACTCCGATACGCACGAATTCCTCCGTCTTCCACTACTTTTCGCGCGACCACGATGGTCGACGCCGCTGCGACCGACCCGACCCTCAGGTCGGGGACGGGGTGTTCGTGAGCGCCCGGATCTCGGTGACAAGGGTGTCGAGCGAGGTGCCGGTCGGGAACACCGCCGACGCTCCGACTTCGAGCAGCCGCGCGACATCGGACTGCGGAATGGTGCCGCCGACGATCACGGCGATATCGCCCGCGCCGGCCGCCCGCAGCGCCTCGACGGTGCGCGTGGTCAGCGACACGTGCGCACCCGAGAGAATGCTCAGCCCCACGACGGCGACATCCTCCTGCAGCGCGATCGACACGATGTCCTCGATGCGTTGACGGATGCCGGTGAAGACCACTTCGAACCCGGCGTCGCGCAGTGCACGGGCGACGATCTTGGCCCCGCGATCATGGCCGTCGAGGCCGGGTTTGGCGACCAGCACGCGCGCGGTCATCAGAACACCACCGGCTGCTGGAACTCGCCCCACACGCTCTTGAGCGCGGCGGTCATCTCCCCCACCGTGCAGTACGCGTTCGCGCACTCGATCAGGTAGTGCATCAGATTCTCGTTTCCTTCGGCGGCCGTGGACAAGGCGGTGAGACAGGACCGGACGGCCACGGCATCGCGTTCGGCCTTGACCCTGGCGAGCCGTTTCAGCTGCAGGTCACGGCCTTCCGCATCGAGTTCGTAGGTCGCGATCTCGGGTGCGGGCTCGTCGGAGACGAACCGGTTCACCCCGACAACCGGCTTGGTGCCCGCCTCGACGTCTTTGTGGAGTTGGTAGGCCTCATCGGCGATCAGACCCTGGAGGTAGCCGTCCTCGATCGAACGGACCATGCCGCCGTGCCGCTCGAGATCGTCCATGATCTCGATGATGCGAGCCTCGGTCGCGTCGGTGAGCGCCTCGACGAAGTAGGAACCGCCCAGCGGGTCGGCGACCCGGGTGACCCCGGTTTCGTAGGCGAGGATCTGCTGGGTGCGCAGTGCGAGCGTGGCGGACTCCTCGCTCGGCAGCGCGAAGGGCTCGTCCCAGGCCGCGGTGAACATCGACTGCACCCCGCCCAGCACCGAGGCCATCGACTCGTAGGCCACCCGGACCAGGTTGTTCTGCGCCTGCGGCGCGTACAGCGAGGCACCGCCGGCGACGCACCCGAAGCGGAACATCGACGCCTTGTCAGTGGTGGCCCCGTAGCGCTCGCGCACGATCGTGGCCCACCGTCTGCGTCCCGCACGGTATTTGGCGATCTCCTCGAAGAAGTCACCGTGGGTGTAGAAGAAGAAGGAGATCTGCGGGGCGACCTGGTCGATCGTCATCCGGCCGCGCTCGAGCACGGTGTCGCAGTAGGTGACACCGTCGGCGAGGGTGAACGCCATCTCCTGCACGGCGTTGGCTCCCGCGTCGCGAAAGTGCGCGCCCGCCACCGAGATCGCGTTGAACCTCGGCACCTCGGCAGCACAGAACTCGATGGTGTCGGCGATCAGCCGCAGCGACGGTTCCGGCGGCCAGATCCAGGTGCCGCGCGAGGCGTACTCCTTGAGAATGTCGTTCTGGATCGTGCCGGTGAGCTTTTCGCGGGGCACGCCCTTCTTCTCGGCCGCCGCCACATAGAACGCCAGCAAGATCGCGGCGGTGCCGTTGATCGTGAAGCTGGTGCTGATCTTGTCCAGCGGCATGCCGTCGAAGAGGACTTCGGCGTCGGCGAGGGTGTCCACCGCGACGCCGACTCGACCGACCTCCTCGGTCACCTCCGGATCGTCGGAGTCGTAACCACATTGGGTCGGTAGATCCAGGGCGACCGACAATCCGGTGCCGCCCTGGTCCAGGAGGTAGCGGTAGCGACGATTGGACTCTTCCGCCGTGCCGAAGCCGGAGTACTGGCGAAACGTCCACAGCCGCCCCCGGTAACCGGAGGCGAAGTTGCCGCGCGTGAAGGGGTAGCCGCCCGGTGCGGGCGGTTCGGCAGCTCGGTCCGCCGGTCCGTAGACCGGCGAGAGCGGGATGCCGGACGAGGTCTGTATCGGATCGTTCATCACTGAATACGGTACTTGCAAAAAATGAGAATGCCAATACCATCGAAGAGGAACGCTGCGTCAATCAGCGGAATCACCCAGTACTGAGGAGACCGATGTCCAGCGAGAATGCCGTACTCACCGACCGCACACTGGTCATCTCCGGCGGCTCCCGCGGGATCGGTCTTGCGATCGCGCTGGCCGCCGCGAGACAGGGCGCCAATCTGGTTCTGCTGGCCAAGACTTCGCAGCCGCACCCTCGGCTACCCGGCACCGTGCACACCGCCGTGGCCGAGGTGGAGGCCGCGGGCGGAAAGGCTGTCGCCGTGGTCGGCGATGTGCGCAACGAAGCCGATGTGCAGCGCGCCGTCGACCTGGCCGTCGAGCGATTCGGCGGCATCGATATCTGCGTGAACAACGCCAGCGCGATCGGCGTCGAACCGACCGAGAGCCTGTCGGCCAAGAAATTCGACCTGATGCAGCAGATCAATCTGCGCGGCACGTTCCTGCTGACCAAAGCTTGCCTGCCGCACCTGCGCTCTTCGGCGAACCCGCACATCCTCACCGTGTCACCGCCGGTGAATATGAACCCGTACTGGCTCGGCGCCCATCCCGCCTACACACTGTCCAAATACGGGATGACCCTGCTCTCGCTCGGCTGGGCAGCCGAGTTCGCCGACGCGGGTATCGCGGCGAATTGCCTGTGGCCCCAGACCTACATCGCCACCTCGGCGGTCGCGAACATGGCCGACGGCGAAAGCCTGATCTCGTCCGCGCGCAGCCCCGAGATCATGGCCGACGCCGCGATCGAGATCCTGTCCCGGCCTGCCCGCGAGACCAGCGGGAACTGCTACATCGACGCGGAGGTACTCACCGCGTCCGGAGTCGAGGACCTGTCCGGGTACGGCGGTGGCGCTACTCCGACACTCGACCTCTTTCTCGACTGACCGGCTGGAGGAGAACCGTGCACCCGACCATTCACATCAGCGTCCGACCGATCCTCGACTACTACGGAAAGTGCCAGAGCTGCGGTTATCCCGCGGGTGCGGCGGAGATGGTTCGCAAGTCGCTCGACGGTCGCGTCGAACGCCTCGTCGTGGCGACCTGTGAGCTGCCATGCGGGTGGTCCGGGCCCGCGACCCGCACCACCATGACCGGTGGCGCGGTCGCAGACGGCACCGCCGCCTGAGCGGATCTAGCTCTCGCGCAACACGATCGCCATCGTCGGGCAAGCCGACGCCGCCGAGTGGACCTCGGATTGTGTTGCACTACCGGGGTTCTCGTCTACCACCACGGCCAGATCCTCGGCGTTCACCTCGAACACCGTCGGCGCGATACCCGCGCACAGGGCATGGCCTTCACATTTGGTCCCGTCGACCGACACCCTCATGACCGTTCTCCGTCTTCGTTGTTTCTCGGGGCCGCGCCGACCACCACGGTCGGCGCGGCCGGGGTGACTACTTGAGCATTCCGCCCGCGTCGATCGGCAGGGGCACACCGGTGACGAAGCGAGCCTCGTCCGAGGCCAGATACAGCACCGCGTTGCTGACATCCTCGGGCTCGATCCAGGCCACCGGCAGCACGTGGAACATCCTGGCGATCGGCTCGAGGTCGGCGGGGCCCGGGCTCTCCAGATCAGGACGGAACAGCTTGTAGGTGCCCTCGTTCATCACCATCGGCGTGTTGACATGCGTGGGGTGCACCGAGTTGACGCGAATGGAGTGCTGCGCCAATTCCACCGCGAAGGTCCGCATGAGCCCGACCACACCGTGCTTGGCGGCGACATAGTGGCCGATGTTGGGGTAGGCCTTGAGCCCGCCCACCGAACTCGTCAGGATCACCGAACCGCCACGTTCACCGGCGATCATGTGCGGGACAGCGGCTTTCACCGACTTCCAGACCCCGCCGAGGTTGACGTCGATCATGTCGTCCCACAGGTTCTCCTGCAGGTCGATCAGCGCGCCGCCCTCGTTGCCGATGCCGGCGTTGGCGACGATGATGTCGAGCCGCCCGAGTTCGGCGACCGCCCCGTCGACCGCGGCTTTGAGTCCGTCGTAGTCACGCACATCCACCTCGGCGGTGACCACTCGCCTGCCCTCGCCCCGAACGAGATCGGCAGTGGTCGCCAGATCCTCCGGGGTCGACATCGCGAACGGCACGTTGTCGAGTTGTTTGCAGACATCGATGGCGATGATGTCCGCGCCTTCCTGTGCCAATCGCACCGCGTGACTGCGGCCTTGACCGCGCGCCGCTCCGGTGATGAATGCGACTTTGCCTTCGACCCGTCCGGTCATCGTTACCTACCTCTGTCGTTGTTGTCGTCAGGAATGGGGAGTGAAGTTGATGTGCAGTTCGCTGAGTCCGCGGAGCAGGAACGTGGGTTCGTAGCCGTAGGTGCGCGCGCCGACCGGTCCGTGTTGATCGGCGTTGATCTCGATGTCGAGCAGGCGGTCCAGGATTCGCTCGATCGAGACCCGGCCCTCCACGCGCGCGAGCGGACCGCCCGGGCAGGTGTGCACGCCGCGGCCGAACGCGATGTGCTCGCGGAAGTTGTCGCGGTCGAGGCGGAACTCGTGCGGATCCTCGAATCGGCGCGGATCCCGATTGGCCGCGCCGGGGCAGAACATCACCAATCCGCCGGCCGGGATGTCCACCTCACCGACGGTGGTAGCGCGGCGCGCGAGCCGGAACCCGCTCTTGACCGGCGCATCCATCCGCAGGGTTTCCTCGATGAAGTTCGGGATCAAGCTGCGGTCCTCGCGCAATCGCTGCTGCACGTCGGGGTGATCGCCCATGAACCGCACCGCGGCACCCAGCACTTTGGCCGTGGTCTCCTGCCCCGCGGCGAACAAGAAGGTCGCCGACCGCGCCACGTCGAGGACCTCCGGTGTGGTGCCGTCCGGATATTTCGCCAGCGCCAACGACGTCAGAACGTCCTCGCGTGGCTCGTTTCGGCGATCCGAGATGTAGGAAACGA
The DNA here is from genome assembly GCF_001613085.1 of Nocardia salmonicida NBRC 13393. Classification (GTDB taxonomy): domain Bacteria; phylum Actinomycetota; class Actinomycetes; order Mycobacteriales; family Mycobacteriaceae; genus Nocardia; species Nocardia salmonicida. The sequence goes on along the minus strand of NZ_BDBR01000002.1, from coordinate 22,696 downwards.
ATTTCTCGTCCAGCCAGGCCAACGGATTGCTGGAGAGAGCTTCGTTGTCGATCGCACCGGGTCGGGCGCCCGGCTGGGGCGCACCGAGCACGACACGGAATTGTTGGTGATCGACCTCGGGCACGCCGAGCATATCCGCGACGACCAATAGCGCGAACGGCTTGGCGTACTGGGAAAGGAATTCACAATGGCCCGCATCGGCGAATTCGTCGAGCTGCTGGTCCGCCAGCCGCCACATGAATTCTTCGTTTTCTTTCAAACGGGCCGGTGTGAGCAGACGATTCAACACCGACCGCGCGAAGGTGTGCTGCGGCGGGTCCATCGTCACCATGTGCTCGTACATCGGCAACTCGGTCCGGTGCTGTTCGATCAGCTCGCTGATATCGTCGCCGACCGGCGTGAACGGCAGTGGCGGGAAGGGTCCGCCGACCGCGACGGCCGAGGAGAAGATCGACGAATCCTTCAGTACCTCAGCCGATTCCTCGTATCCGGTGACGGCGTACACACCGTAGTGCGGTTCCTGGGTTACCGGGCACTTCGCCCGCAGATGATCGAAATAGGGATGTGGATCAGGAATGAGATCCGGGTCGGTGAAATAGTTCACGGTATCGAAATCGGTCACGGAGAACTCCAGACGATCGGGAAGCCGCGACAAAGGCGCGTACTTCGAGGGTAACAACCATATTCATTTTTGAGAACCCCATTCCCACCAGGCAGCACGGAATACCGCGCTATCGAGGGGAGGGAGTTAAGGCAGGTAGACCCGGCTGGCCAGCCAGCGTCCGTCGACGAGTTCCATCGTCATCTGGACCCGGCTGTGGTCGACGCGAGGATCGGCGGCGGCGATATTGGTCACCGTCTGATCGATGAACAACAGCACTTCGACCTTGGTCTCGGATTTCGATTTCACCGCGGCGTCGAGCACGGTTCCGGTGCCGGTCGCCTTGTTCTCCAACAGCAACTGCCGAAGTTGTCCGCTCGACCGGGTGTACATGTCCTTGAACTCGCCGGTCGACCCGTCGAGCACCGCCGCGAAATCACGATCGAGGTTGTTGGAGTCCACGCTGGTCAGAGTGACGGCGTAGGCCCGCGCCGCCGCGAGCCCGGCTTCGGCGGCGGCATCGGTGTCGGACTTCTGGTCCAGTTTCCAGCCGAAGAACCCGGCCGCCAGCAGCGCCACCACGGCGGCCGACACCGTGACGGGCACGGCGATCCGACGGGCGATCCCCACCAGCCGGTGCCGGGTCGTCGGCCCGGTCTGCTCGGGCTCATCGGCTACCGGCGTCTCGCCCGGATCCGTCGACGACTTCGCTGCCTTCGGCTCGAGAATCTCTGTGTCGGTGTCGGTGTCGGTGTCGGTCTTGGTCTTGGTGTCTGTGTCGTTCATAGCGCTTCCTTGCGTGGTGGTGTGCGGTGCGAGTCACTGAGCCCGGTCACCGCGGTACCGGTGTCGGCAGCTCCGGTCCCGCGAAGGTGAGCGGGATGGACCATGGACCGAGTGGAGTCGGGATCGCCTGGGTGTCGGCCGCCTGCCCCGGCGGCGGTGCTCCGGGGATACGTGCGCCCGGTGGGCGTGGCGCGTTGCGCGCGCCACGGACGAGGACGGACGGATCCTCGTTGGGGCAGTAGGTGTAGAGGTACGGCTCGGGAAAGTCGGGCCGCGACGGCGAATGCCGCGGCAGGTTGTAGTCACAGGAATAGCGGGGGTAGAGGTTGACCAGCCCCCAGAGTCCCCCGTCGTGGAACGCCGCGGTGAGGTTGCCCAGCGTCGATCCGGGGCGTTCTGTCGGGAAGAAGAACTCCTGCAGCGCGGGCACTCTCGAGTTGGCCATGTCCGCCACCGTGCCGAGGTTGCCGAGCAGGTCGACCACACCGCGCGAGTTCTGCGCCATCACCGCGTCCAGCGCGCCCAGCGTTCCCGGGGCCGCGCCGAGCAGATCGACGAATCCCCCGGTCTTCGCCTCGACGCCCGCCATCAATTCCGACGCGTCGCCGGCGAATTCACCGAGCCCCGGTGCGGCATCGGCGGCGGTGGCGAGCACCGTCCGGCTGTCTCGCAAGAGGCTCACCGTCTGGGGCAGCACCGAATCCAACGTAGAGACGAGGAAGATTCCGCCGTCGATGATGTCGGCGAGCTTGCGCGGACCTTGCTCGCTCACCCCGAGTTCCTCGACGATCACCGCCAGCCGCGCCGGATCCACCTGCGCGAGCGTGGTATCCAGCTGGGCGAGGGTCTGCCACAGCGGTACCGGCGTCGAGGTCCGCTCGACCTCGATCTCGGTGCCGTCGGTCAGGTAAGGACCATCGTCCCTCGCCGGTCGGAAGTCGAGATACTGCTCACCGGCCAACGACAGACTCGCGACCCGAACCGCACCGTCGGCGGGCACCAGCGCATCCGCGTCGATCGCCGCGGTGGCCACCAACCCGGTGGAGGTCAGTTCGATCGAGGCGACCTCGCCGATCGGTACCCCGCGCAAGGTGACGTTCTGCCCGGCCAGCAGCCCACCGGACTGCGCGAGGTGTACCCGAACGGTCATCGTGGCCGCCGTCGGATCGACACCGAGCGCACCGAACATCAGATACGCGATGCCGACGACCAGAGTCACCAGCAGCGCACCGCTCGACAGCGGCGAGCGATACCTGCTGCCGAACCTGGCCGACGCGACGACTACGCGAGCGGGCACGCCGAGCACCTGTCGAGTGCGCTCCGGGATGTTCATCGCCCCGCTCCCGTCACGCGCTGCTGCAGTTTGAGCAAGGTGTAGGTCAGAGTGCCGACGAGTGCCTGCCAGTCACTCGCGTCCGGTACCCGGCTGCCCGGATCACCGGGGTGCGCCGGGTCGGGCAGCGCACCGATCGTCACGTCCTGCAGATCGGCGTTCACGTGCGCGGACGTGCCGTTGGTGACCTTGATGATCGGCCCGAGGATCGAATTCATCGCCGCCAGACTGGCGTTGGGATCGGTCGACGCCGCATTGAGCCCCGCGGAGAGCCGGTTGATATCGGCAACCATGCCGACTGCGGCGGTCCCGTCGATGGCGGGGAACTTCGCCAGTTCCCTACTGATCTGATCGACCTGCCGGATCAGCCCCAACGCCTGCTGGGAACTGTCGGTCATGATCGTGAGCGCCGGACCCGCGACATCGACCAACTCGCCGAGCGGGCGACGCTGAGCCTGCAATTGCCGGGTGAGCTGGTCGACCTCGACGAGTGCCGTGCGGATATCGGCTGATCGCGCGGCAAGCGCCTGCACCACCCTCGTCGATCTGTCCAGCAGCGCGGCGAGATTCGCGCCGCGGTCGCCGACAGCCTGGCCGAGGCCGTTGACGATGTTGGTCAAATTCCGGATCACACCACCGTTGACCAGCAGCGACGCCGTCGTCAACAGCTCCTCGATGGTGGCCGCGGCCTGGGTGGCCGACAGTGCGATGGTGTCGCCGTCCTGGAGAAGCGGCCCCCCGGGCGCGGCGGCGTCCGGTGGGGTGAGCGCGACGAAGACATCGCCGAGCGGTGTCGCGGTGCGCAATTCGGCCCTGGTACCCACCGGCAGGATCACCCCGTGCTGGATGCGCATCGTGACCACCGCGGTGTAGTCGCGCGCCGACATCCGCTCGACCTGGCCGACGTCGGCGCCGAGCACCCGTACCTTCGCCTGCTCGGGCAGGTTCAGCGCATTGGCGAAACCGGCGTGAATCGTATAGCTGGCGCCACCGACGCCGGGAGCGGGCAAGGGCAGATCACCCAGGCCCACCGAGCAGCCGGGCACGGTCGCCAGCACCGCACCGGCGAGCAACAGAGTCCACGCGGACGACCATCGATGTCTCATCGCGGCAACCTCGACATCGCCTCGAGCATGTCGGTGATACCGAAGTCCGGCCCGAAGTCCTGCAATGTTCCTGTGCTGCAACCGAGTTGGCGCAGACCGAGAACGTTGCACACCTCCTTCACCAACTGGCCGTCGAAGAACACCTTGTCCAGCAGAGCATGCACCCGGACACCGCGGTAGTCGACATCGATGGCGTTGTAGGCGTTGTTCAGCAACAGCGGCGTCACGTCGATGAACTCGGCGACCTCCTCGCGGTAGTCCGCGAGCGCGCGAGTCACCGTCGTCGCGTTGTTCACGGTGGAACTCAGGCTTTCGCTGTTCTGAGTGAGCAGGTCGTCGGTCTGCTGCATGATCTGCACGATCTGTGCGCCGGTGTCACCCGCGCCGATCCCGAGCTCGGCCAGCACCGCACTCAATTGACCTGTGGCACTGCCGAATTCCCGGATCACCTGATCGTTGTCGGCCGCGGCGCGAACCAGGATCGCCAGATGCTCGACGATGTCGGTGATCGCCGCCTGGGTCCGGGCTCCCTCGTCGTCGCCGAGTCGTAGTGCGCCGGCGAGTTCGTTCATGGTGGCCCGCAGCTCCGGACCGCTGCCCGAGGCGATCTGCGCGGACACATCGAGCAGCCGCGCGATCGGACCGGTATCGGGACTCGCGCCCGCCAACTGCGCGGCCATCCCGTCCGCGGCGCCGAGCAAGCGGTCGAAATCGATGGGGGTTCGCGTGCGGTCGAGGCCGAGCTGCGCGTGATCGGCCAGGGTGGCGCCGCCGCGATAGGCCGGTGTGAACTCGACGTGGCGATCGGTCAGTACCGAGGTCGAGACGGTGACCGCGGTCGCGTCCGCCGGGATGAGCACCTCGCCCTCGACACGCATGGTGACCTCGACGTGCGAACCGCGCGGGGTGATCGCGGTGACCTCACCGACGGGCATCCCGAGGACGGCGACGGCATTACCGACGTAGAGTCCGGCGCCGTTGTCGAATCGGGCCGTCACGGTGATGGCCCGATTCGTATCGTCCGGGCTGCCCGCGCAACCGGCGAGCGCGCCGAGTGCAAGTACCAGCACGATCCTGACCAGCGTGACAAGTCTTCTCATTTGCAGTCCTGGAAGTAGGGTGCCAGCGCGACCTGGTCGGCTCGACCGCTCAGCGCGCACATCCAGGAGTCGATCAGCGGCCCGGCCGGCGCGGTGAAGTCGACCTCGTTGGCAGTGCCAGAGGCGTTCGCGAAATTGCGGATGGGGACGGGCAGGATCTGCAGGATGTTGCGCAGCAGGTCGTCGTGGCGGGCGAGGCTGCCGAGCAGTCCGTCGAAACCGCGCAGCAGTTCGTCGATCTTCGGCCGGTCCTCGACGACCAAGACCCTGACCTGATCCGCCAGCCGCCGCGTGGAATCCATCAGGGTCTGTAGCGCACCGCGGCGGGCGAGGATCTCGGTGACCAGGTCGCGGCCCTTGGTCACGATGGCCGAAAGGTCACCTTGTTGAGCGTTGACCACGGTGGTCAGCTGTTGCACACCCGTCAGAAGCGCACCGAGCTCGTTGCGGCGGCTGCCGAGCAGCGCGGCGAGCGAGCGCAGATTGCCCAGCAGTCCGGGCAATACTGTCGGCACGCCGTCGAGCTGGTCGGCCAGTGCGTCGAGCGAGGTAGCGATGCGACCGGCGTCGATCTGTTCGAACGTCGCGGTGGCGTTGTCGAGCGCTTGTTGCAGATCGTAGGGAACGGCGGTGTGAGTCAACCCGATCCGGTGATCGGCGATCTCGCCCTCGCCCGCCGGAGTCAGTTCGACGTAGCGAGCGCCGAGCAGGGTGGTCAGTTTGATGGCGGCGCGGGTGTCGGCGCCGAGCGCGGCGGATCGGTCGACGCTCAGGGTGACCAGCACCCGGTCACCGGCCAGCCGCTGACCCGAGACCGTGCCGACCGAGACGCCGGCGACGGTGACCCCGTCGCCGACGCGCAGACCCGCGGCTTGCGCGAACTCGACGTCGTAGCGCTGCTGCCCGACGCCGAGGGAATTGAATCCCACTGCCCCGGCGACGACGGCGAGCAACAGTCCGAGCGCGATCAGCCCCAGCATGCTCTTCGACGGATGTTTCGATGTCATTGCCTCACCTGCAGATCGGTGATTGTCGGATGGTGCCGGTCGGCGAGGCCAGCGCGACGATGGTCGGCACGAGGGTGGCGAGCGCGGGCAGGAAAGTCACACCCATGTTGCACAGGTAGGTGTTGAGGTAGGACCCTTCCTGGCTCGCCCTGGCCAGCCCCTTCAGCAGGGCGGGCAGGTTGAAACCCAGGTAGGCGAAACTGTCCTTGTTCTGCTCGAAGTGCTTGGTGAATCCCGGTTCGCGCGTGAGGAATTCGTTCAGCTGTGGCCGCACGTCGTCGACGACGGTAGCGAGGCGACCGGTCACCGACGCGACTGTCGTCAGCGACCCAAGCAGCTCGTCGCGGTGGCGCGAGAGCCCGTCGATGATCGACCGTGATTGCGTGAGCAGGGTGCTCACCTGGCCGCTGTGCGCAGCCAGATCTCCCACCACCTGGCTCAGGTTCGTGATCACCGCGCCCAGCACCTGATCCGGCCCCGCGACGGACTCGGCGAGGGTGGAGATCTGCGCGATCAGCAGGACCAGCGAGGTGTTGTCGCCCTGGAGCGCGGTGATCAGCGCACCGGTCACATTGTCGACCTGCTGCGGGTCCAGTCCGCCGAACAGTGGCTCGAACCCGTTGAGCAGCACCGAGATATCGAACGAGGGTTCGGTGTGCGCGAGCGGGATCTTCCCACCGGGCGACAACTCCTGTGGCTCGCCGAAGTCGGCCAGCGCCAGGCCGAGGTAACGCTGGCCGATGACGTTCTGATAGGTGATCGAGGCCTTCGTATTGCCGAAGACCTTCTGTTGTTCCTCTACTCGGAACCGCACCTCGGCGCGGTTGCCGACCAGCGCGATCCCGTCGACGCGGCCCACCCGCACTCCGGCCATCCGCACGTCGTCACCGACCCGCAGGCCGGTGACATCGCTGAAGACCGCGGAATACGTTCTCGCAGTGCCGTCTACGCCCCGGTGCAGCGTGACAAAGGTGACCCAGATCAGTCCGAGGGACACGATCAAGAACAGGCTCAGCCCGATCAGTGAACGACGAAAGCTCATCGGCCGCCCCCGAACGGCAGTGGAGCGTCGGAGAGCAGTTGGGCCAGTACCGATTCCGCGGCATTGGCCTCCCCGCCCAGAATCCGGCGGATCAGATCCTGCATCTCCGGACTCAGCTGGGGCACCGGATACGACCGCGGATTCATGCTGGGCGACAACTCCTGTTCGGGGATCGCAGTCGGCGCGGTGGCGCAACTCGGCGCGGCCAACTCGCCGTATCGAGGACAGTCCGCGCGGGTGTAGGCGGTGTGTGGGCTCAATCGGAACTGGAATTTCCCGGTGCCCATCTGGGTGTCGGAGTTCCAGAACTCGGCGAACCAGAGATCCGAGATCGTCTTGATCCGGACCACGATCGGCGCGAAGCCGGCGGCCCCCTCGCCCACCACATCGAGTACCGGGACAAGATCATTCGTCACGGTGACGATCTGATCGGTATGTCGGGTCAGGCCGCCGCCCACCGCGGACAGGGTGTTGTTGCCCGCCGAGAGCAGGTTCAGAAGTTCACCCTCGCGTTCGGCGGCCGTGCGTAGCGGAAGCACGGCGGAGTGCAGGGCATCGAGCAGATCAGGGGCCGCCGCGTTCAGGCCGTGCACCGCCTCGGCCATCGCGCCGAGGGTCGACGGACCACCGTCAGGCGTGAGGAGCGCGTCGAATTCCCTGGTGATCCGGTCGAGTTGGCCACCGGCGCGCACGATGTCGCCGCCCCGCCGATCGGTGGCCTGCGCCACCGCGGCGAGCATGCCGACGGTACTGTCGGATCCGACCCGCCCGGTGGCGGCGATGATCTCGCGCAGCTTGGTCAGTGCGGTCTGGAGTTGGACGGTCGCGAGGCTGCGGTCCTGGGCGATCTCGGTATCGGCGGTCAGCGCGGGGCCGGGCCCGTTGTCCACCAACTGGATCGAGGACACCGCGAAGACATTGCTCGGCACCACCCGCGCGGTGACCGTGCTCGGCACGCTCGACGCGTAGGCCGGGTCGAGCAGCAACTCGACCCGATTCGGACCGCCGTCGGTGGCGAGCGTCACCGCAGCCACGGTGCCGATCAGCAGACCACGGAACTTCACGTCGGATCGGTCGGGTAGGCCGTCACCGAGCTGATCCAGCATGGCGACCACTTCCACCTTGGCGTCGAAGCGGCCCGTCGACTTCATCAACAGCGCCGTGACCACAGCCACCGCGAGCGCGATGAGCAGCACGCCACGCAGCAGCAGCGAGAAGGCGCCTGGACCGCGCCCGTCCTTCTCGAACAGAGTCGCCGACATCTACCCTCCCAGCCGTGCGCTGGAACCGATGCCCCACAGACCCACGGTCAACAACAGATTGACGAGGATCATCACCGAGATCGACGCGCGCATCGCCCGGCCCGCCGCCGTGCCGACGCCCTGGGGGCCGCCTGCGGCGTAGAAGCCGTAGTAGCACTGGATCGTCGAGGTGAGGATCACGAACAGAATCGCCTTGATCAGCGAGTACACGATGTCGGGGCCGTTGAGCACCAACTGGAAGTAGTGCTGATAGGTGCCCGCCGACAGACCGCCGGACAGGCCGACCACCACTTCGACCGCCAGATAATTGGCGGCCAGGCACACCAGATACAAGGGAAACATCGCGACCACCGACGCCAGAATCCTGGTGCTGACCAGATAGGGAATGGCGCGAATGGCCATCGCTTCCATCGCCTCGATCTCCTCCGCGATCCCCATCGCCCCGAGTTGCGCGGTGAACCGGCAGCCCGCCTGGGCGGCGAAGGCCAGCGAGGCCATGATGGGCGCCAATTCCCTGGTCGACGCAGTCGACGCGATCAGCCCGACGGTGGGTTCCATGCCGAGCAGGTGCAGCGCGTTGTAGCCCTCCAGGCCCACGATCGCGCCGCCCGCCGCGCCGAGCACGATGATGACGCCCGCGGTACCGCCGCCGACGACGATCGAACCGTTGCCCCAGGTGATGTCGGACAGGATGCGCAGAAATTCCTTGCGGTAGTGCCGTAGCATCACCGGGATCGAGAACAGGGCCCGAAACAGGAACGTCCCCATGTGGCCGACGCGCATGGCCCCGGATCCCAGCCGGACCGCGACTCGGTAGATCGGCCTGACCCCCGGCGGATAGTACTGCGCGGCCATTACAACCCCTGCCGTGGCAACAAGATCATGTACAGCTGGGTGAAGGCGACGTTCACGATCATCAGCAGCAGGATCGAGGAGACCACTGTCGAGTTGACCGAATTCGCCACGCCCGCTGGTCCGCCTTTGGTCGTCAGCCCTTTCTCACAGGCGACCACGGCGACGATCGCTCCGTAGACAACGGCTTTGATCATGGTCAGCACCAAATCGTCCACGGTCGCGAAAGAGGAAAAGGTCGCGACGAAACTTCCCGGTGCCCCGCCCTGGACGAAGACATTGAACAGGTAGCCCGCGAGAAAGCCGACGAAGCAGACGATTCCCGTCAGCGATACCCCGATCAGCACTCCGGCCGCCAGCCGGGGCACGACCAGACGGCGGATCACCGAAACGCCCATGATCTCCATGGCATCCAATTCTTCGCGGATCTTGCGCGAGCCGAGATCCGCGCAGATCGCCGAGCCGACTGCCGAGGCCATCAGCAGCGCCGCGACCATCGGCGCCCCCTGCCGGATCACCGCGAGCCCGCTCGCCGCGCCGGCGAGCGAGGTGGCGCCGACCTGTCCGGCCAGCAACCCGAACTGGATGGACAGCGTCACCCCGATGGGCAAGGCGACAAAGATCGTCGGCAGGGCCGCTGACGATGCCATGAACGCGGCCTGTCGGACGAACTCCTGGAACGCGAATCGGCCGGTGACCACATCGATGGCAAGAAACCGCAACGCACGCATACCCAGGACGAATTGGCCGCCGACCGTTTCCAAGGCGGCAATCGGGTGCCGGCGGAGATAGCCGCGCACCCAGTCGGCGATCTCACGCTCGGCCGTTGCCATAGTCAACTCGTGGGAACCAATCCAGCAGTGGCCCGTGGCGCGCTGACGCGGAACACTTCGGTGGGGCCGACTTCTTCGGCGGGGAATCCCGCCGTTGCCAAGGCGCATGCTTTGAAAGCGCGCGCAGCGCGGCTCACTCGATGGTGTGTGATTCTCACCCGATCCTCGAGTTCGGCCGGAAGAGCACCGCCCCACAGCGACAGCTCGGCCGAACGGTGGTCGAGACAGTCCAGAATTCCGTCGCGAACACGACAGTCCTCGAACATCTGGGTGGGTACCGCCACAGCGTGCGGCCACGTGTCGTGTTTCGGTGCGGCCAGCGACTGTTCGATATCGAGGACTGTCGCACCCAGGATCTGCAACGGGCGGTCGTCGGAGTGGTCGTCGACCAATACGGTGACCTCCCACCCGGCGGTCGTCCGATCGAAGAGCCAGCCCCCGGCGTAGCGAACGACTTCCAGGGCATTCGGCGCGACGATGGCCAGGCGATATCGCAAGGGATGTCGGCGGGCGTGGGCTCTCCAGTGCGCGGAATCGACGAATTGTGCGGCCATGGGCTTCCCATCCAAACTTCGAATCTGAAGATCTCGACAGGTACGCCCCCGCGCCCGAAATGCGACCGCTCGGAGCCCCTGCCGACCACACGGTAATCCGGTTACTCCCGATGTGACAGCAGTCTCACCCAACTAACTTGTGATCTACATCACAGCGATTGTGCATTGACGTTCGGTGCCTGAATTCGCTCAACCGCAGGTCAGTAGGGTTATTCGCGCGGGCATCCGAGATACCAGCTGGTATCTAGCGGTCCGGTCCGTAGGGACCGGCCAGCGACGGATACACCGGGAACGGCGAGCCTGCCGTGCCGTCGGTCGCGCGGACGCTCTCCGGCGGAGCCACGCTATTGCTCGTCAAGCGGTCGATCGCTCGTTCGAGCGTGGGCAGGATCTCGGTCACATCGAGTTCCTTGTCGACGAATCGCCCGGTCAACGCGTAGATCATGTTCGTGACGATCAGGCCGATGTCCTCGACGTAAGCGGCGTCGTAGCCCTCGAACAACATCGCGGCGACCGGCAGCACGGCGCTGACGCCCTGGGCGTCCAATTGACGGCCACCGATACCCCGGCGCGCGCGGTGGTAGGCCTCGAGCATCCTGGGATTGCGTTCCCATGGCTCGAAGACGTGTCGGATGACGCGGACCAACCCGTCGCGCAGCGATTCGCCCGCGACAGGCAGCTCCAGCTCGGCGTAACTGTTGATCGCCATCCAGCGGGTGACAGCGGCGACGATCAGCTCGTCACGGGTGGCGAACTTCTTGTACACCGTCGCGAGCGAAACCTGGGCCCGACGAGCAACCTCCTTGAGCTGCAGCTCGTCGTACCCGTCCGACATCAACATCTCCATCACGACGTCGATGATCCGGACCGAGGAATCCGTTTCCGGTGACCGTTTCACCACCTAAAGGTATCGCCGCTGGTCGATCGTCCTGCTCCCGCTCCCTGGCTGATCGACGCGACGCCGCGGATCTGGCCGTATTCGTCGATGAACCGGGCCACGCCGATCTCGACGGCACCACCGCCGCCAGCAACCCGCCAGCTCGACCGGACCGTCGACATTCCGAGTTGGTCCGACCGAGAGCAGCGCCTGCAGACGAGTTCATCAACTTCGCCAGGAGCCGCCCGTTCGAACGGCGCACAGCTCGCGGAACCGGGACGCCCACTCGACGCGGGCGCGGTCCGCGTCGCGATCGACAGCACGTTCGCGCTCGCCGATGCCCGAGCCGCGCACGAACGCTCCGGGCAGGCTGGGGCGAGACATGAACTGACGCCTTCCCATTGGACGGGTGTTTCAATCCCGAAGTCCGAAACTGTCGCCGTCTCAACATCATCGACATATTCCGGTTTATTCGCCTCCACGGCGGTCAACCCTGAGCTCATGACCAACTCACGTCATCGGGCACCGAGTACGCCGAGCATGGACCCGACCGGCACAGCCATCGTGTTGGCGACCTGCGTGTTCCTTCTGTCGGGCCTGGCCGCCTCGACCCAGTCGCCGACCGTCGCCTCCTCGGGCGCCGCCGGCCTGGGCGCCGCGATGACGATGTCCTCCAAAATGCCGGGCCTTCACAGCCTTTAGTCACCTCCCCCCGTTGAGCATTACGAACATCAGGAGCTGATCCGCATGTCCACCACCGCCACCCGCCCCACCTACGAACACGCCGAACCCTTGTTCGTACACCTGGCGCTGACCGACCCGCGCAGCCCCGAACACGACGCTCTGCGTGAGGAGATCATCGAGATCTGCCTCCCGCTCGCCGAGCACATCGCTCGCAAATACACCGGCCGCGGTGAAGTGTTCGACGATCTGCTCCAGACCGCGCGGCTCGGCGTGGTCATGGCTGTCGACCGCTACGACGTGACCAGCGGATCACCGTTCCTGGGTTTCGCGGTCCCCACCGCCATGGGTGAAGTGCGTAGACACTTCCGCGACCACATCTGGCCGTTGCACGTTCCGCGTCGCGAGAAAGAACTACAGGGCAAAGTCCGGGCAGCGACCGAAGAGTTGACCCGTCGACTCCATCGCTCCCCCACCGCCCAAGAGCTCGCGACCGAACTCGATGTTCCGGTCACCGATGTCGCCCGCACTCTGGTGGCGGCCAACGCCTTCCAGACGCGAAGCCTCGACACCCCAGCCCGTGACACCGACGGCGATCCCAGCATGACTATCGCCGACACTTTCGGCGACGAAGACCCTCGCTACCAACTGACCGAAGACACGATCACCGTCGCACCCCTGCTGGCACAGTTGTCGCCGGAAGACCGCCAGCTACTGATCTGGCGGTTCTACGACACACTCACCCAAGGCGAGATCGCCGAACGCCTCGGCGTCTCCCAGATGAGCGTGTCTCGCAAACTCACCAGACTGCTCAGGGATCTGCGTGCCCAGACCACCGACGACCAACTCGTGCTCGCGGGCTGAACTCCTCCTTGGCCCTTCGGGGCGACTGATTGCCCGAGACCGCGCTGTCCTGGGGCAATCAGTCGCCGAAGCTATCAGTCGGCTATCGGGATATCGATAGCCGCGGCACCGTGGAAGGCGGACAGTGTCACCACGGTGCCGGGTTCGGTTTCGCCGGCGTACAAGGGGTCCTCGGTGGCGAGGATGACGGCAAGCCGGTGGTCGGCGGGAACCCGATAGTCCGTGGCCTGCAAGCGCAGTTCGACCGCGGTGGGATGTTCCGGTACGACGTTGCTCACGGTGGTCGCGGCATGGGTGATGATCTTCAGGTTGCCGGTGACCACGTCAAGGTCGAAGAGATAGGCGACGACGGTGGCGGCCTTGGTGGTGGGAGTCACCGTCAAACGAATTCGCGGGATGCCCGCGATGTGGTGCGGCGACGGGAGCGGGGCGCTCGTCCACACCGCCCCGGCGGATCGGTCGACCTCGGCGAGCTTGTGACGCACGGGCACGAGCAGCCGTTCACGGAAGCCATCCATGACCAGTTGATTCACGGCGCGGATATTCGGGTCACCGGAACGGACACTCCGACTGAAGTCAGAGGGCGGGTCGAGCACCAGCGCACCATCGCCGGATCCGCTCGCAGGTGCGGCGAGGTGGTAGGTGCGGATCGGGTTGGACGACCAATCTTCCACACCGACCGAGGAGGAGACGGTGAAGCTGTGCATAGTCTCGGTGTGCACGACACCGTCGTCATCGATGCCGTTGTCGACACCGTTGAGGAAGTGGTCGAGCCAGTCGTATGCGGCCTCGGTGGTGCGGGTGTACACGCCGAGCAGCAAGCCCGGGATCTCCACTGCCCCATGATCTCCGATGGCCAGATCCAGGCGCTTGGGGCCGGGGAACTCGGCGAAGTAGCTCAGCAGCTGGTTCTGGGGAAAAATGGTCTCGTGCCAGTAGCTGGTGAAGAAGGTCGGCACGGGGCGGCGCTCATCCGGAATGTGGGCGGGTGACCGCCGTCGCGCGTAGTCCAGCACACCGTCGATATTGGTGTTCGTCCGGAAGTCCTCGAGTACCTTCACCAGTTCGGCGCTGGGATTCTCGCTGATCGCGGCCAGCGCTTCGGCCGCGAGGATGTGTCGGGTCCGGTTGTCGTACAACGCTTCGCCGAGATCGGCCCATGTACTCAGGGCGACAACCGCTTTCACGCGCGGATCGGACTGGGCGACCAACTGGCCGATACCCGAGCCGTAGGAGATGCCCGCCAGGCCGATACGCTCCGGATCTACCTGGATTTCCGGGTGCTCGAGCGCCCAATCGATGACCAGCGAGCCGTCTGCGACGTCTTCGGGACCGGCCACCGTCAGCTCACCACCGGAACCGGGCAAGCCTCGCTCGGTATAGGCAACGACGGCGTAGCCGCGCATGAGCAGCCTGATCAGCGCCCCGGAGTACATTTTCCAGCCCGCCGGGTCCAAACCGGCGGGAAGCACGACAAGCGCATGGGGGCCACCGCTGGTCGGCCAGGCGGCCATCCCGTCGAGCAGATCGCCGTCGTAGCCGGGAATCAGGACCTGAGCGAACCGGCACCGCCCACGGACGGCGGCGATGTCATCGACCAAGTAATCGGGGACACCGGCCGCGTTCCCGGTGAGCAGATCGGAAACGACGGCCGACGCGGCGGCTTCCTGATCGGGGGCGAGCAGACGCAGGCGGTTCGGGCGAGCTTCTGGCATGGCGATCTCCTGTCGAATTGGTGTATTTCACGGCAGCAGAACAGTTTCGCGACAAGCAAGGGAGCCACTGCGGGATCAGATCCGAGCCCCCCGCTCGCCAGTTATGCTACATCGACATCAATCATCTGTGTGTTGTGTTGCGACAGTTGGTATCCGGATCTCCCACTCCGCGCTCGTTGACTGATCATGTTCTGCCCCAACGCTTCACAACGTCGATCGGTCCAGCGCTGCTCCGTCCCGCGCGAGCCGGTACTCGAGGTAGCCGAGGCCACTGCGCGAATTGGCCGAAGTGACCATGTCGTTCCGTGGCGGTTTGGACGAAACGTCCTATCGGCCCAGGTCGGCTGGAGGTAAGACTGCGCGAGGATTATCGGCACTCGTTCCGGATTCACACGCCGGCGATCGGATATTGATGGTGATTACTAGAAGGACCCTCCGAGGTCTGCTCGCATGGCGGCCCGAAAACACGGCCGTGACAGGCAAATTCGGCGTTCGCGCCAGTTTGATCGCGATCGTTCTGGTGCCCAGCCTCGCGCTGCTCGCGGTGGGGGTCGGCGCGGCGGCGTATCTGGTCGCGGCGGGGCGAGATGCCCGGCAATGGGCCGAATTGGCCTCCGGCACCACCGGTCCCGCGGTGCAGATGGTGCAAGCATTCCAGGAGGAGCGGCGCTTGTCGGTGCTGCACATCGCTGGGGAACCCACTGGCGGAGGATCGCTGATCGCGGCCCGTCAGCGGTCCAACGGCACGCTCGGGGAGGTCAAGTCAAAAGGTCAGGAAGCCAGCCGCATGCGGGCGGACTTCGCTACCGATATCGCCGGTTACGACAAGCTGTACGCCTTGTTGCCGGATCTACGCGCACAGATCGACTCCCGCAAACTGCCGGTCGAGGCGGTGGTCGCGACGTTCGGGTCGATAGTGGACGTCATCGTGGCCGCATCGGTGTTGGCCGCGCGTGCCGCACCGTCGTCGGATGTGTCCATCGAGCTGTTCAAAGGCGTCGCGGTACTGCGAGCCTCGGAGGCTCTGTCGCGGGCCAATGCTCTTGCGACCGTGGCCGACACCATGACCGGAGAGCAGTTCATCGAGTTCGCCGCCGAGGTGGGAGAGCAGCGTTCGGAAGCGGCGTTCGCCACCGCGATATTGCAAGATCAACAGCTCGGCGAGCTGCAGGCGATCATCGCCGGACCCTCCTGGGGTCTATTGACCCGGCACCAGCAGGAAACGCTGCTCGCCGGACCGGCGGAGTCCGCTCCCGGCGGCAGGTCCGGCGCGCGCTCCACCGCGGCGACGGTCCGCGTTGAAGTGCAGGCCGCGGCGGTTCAGGTGGGATCCGAACTGGCGGTGTTGTGGGAAGCCCAATCCCGCCGAGCACAGGCGATCGCGGTGCACGACGCGGACCGAACGGCGCGAGATTCGTTGCTCGGCGGGCTGGCGGTTCTCGCCGCCGCGGTCCTCGGCTTTCTTGCCGTGGTACTGGTGGCCAACCGGCTCATCGGCCGTATGCGTCAGTTGCGTGTGCAGACCTTGGCATTGTCGGACGAGCATCTTCCCGAGGCGATGCGGCGGCTCGAAGCCGGTGAAAAGCTCGACATGGACGCTGAGCTACATCGACTGCAGTTCGGGACCGACGAAATCGGGCAGGTGGCAGACGCTTTCAACCGGGCGCACAGTGCGGCGGTGACCGCCGCGGTCGCCGAGGCGAAGTTGCGTACGGGCGTCAATACCGTGTTCGTCAATATGGCACAGCGCAGCCAGAGCATCGTGCAAAAACAGTTGGAATTGCTCGATCCGGCCGAGCAGAGTGAGCAGGATCCCGCCCGGCTCGATTTGCTGTTCAGACTCGACCACCTCGCCACCCGTGCGCGGCGCAACGCGGAGAACCTCATCATCCTCGGCGGCGGGCAGCCGGGACGTCGGTGGCGAAACCCGGTGCCGCTCAACGACATAGCGCGCGGTTCTGTCGCGGAGAGCTTGGACTACCGGCGGATCACGGTGCATCGCTTGCCGCAGGTCTATGTCGTGGGTGCGGTGGTGGCGGACCTCATCCACGTGCTGGCCGAACTGATGGACAACGCTACCGCGTTCTCGCGTCGCCAAACCGAGGTGGAGGTCACGGGTCGAATCGTCGGCAACGGCGCGGTGCTCGAGATCATCGATCAGGGTTCAGGAATGACCGGCGACGAGCTGACCGCGCGCAATGCTCTCTTGGCCGAGCCCGCGAGTTTCAGCCTCGAGACGCTCGCTGAGAACGGTCGCCTCGGGCTGTTCGTCATCGCCTCGCTTGCCGCGCGGCATCAGATCTCTGTGCAGTTGAAGGAATCGGCCTACGGTGGCGTCCACGCCCTGGTGTTGATTCCGTCGAGATATCTCACGAACGAGCAGGCCGACGCAGATAGATCGGCTCGGCACGCTATGGCGCCGCTCCCCGCGGCGCCTTCGATCCCGGTCGCGACCTTCGGTCTGAACGGCCCACCGAACTCGGCCCACCCACCGTTCGGTGACACCCGCAACGGGCATTAGTGCTGCGCGCTGTCGAACTGATGTGGCGGCCCCCGGAGGGCCGCCACATTCGACATCGGTCCGATCCTCAGCTGGTGGCCCGTCGATGTTTGATCGCCCACCAGACCCGAGCGGCCGTCACCGGAGAACGCAGGTCGGCGTCGGCGAGCTCCTCGAAACGGCTGATCCGATAGCGAATCGTATTGGGATGGACCACGAGCATCTCCGCGGTGGTCTCGATGTGCATGCCGGTGTCCAGATGGCGTTCGACCGTGTCGATGATGGTGCGTGCCGCCGAACCCGCACCCACCGGCGCCAAATAGTGTTTGACCATTTCAGAGCCTATGTCGGCGTCGCCGACTACGGCAGCCAGTAGCCCGACCCTGGTCAACTCGGTCGGTCCTTGTAGATCGAAGACGTCCGCGGTCAGCAGGAGTCTGCTCGCCAGGCGGAACGAGCGTCCGAGATCTTCCAGTCGGCACGCGGGCCCGAGCCCGAGCGGGGCCTCGGTGCGCAGCGTCGCGGGCGCGGAAGTGAACCCGGCGATGTCATCGTCGATCGTGGTGGTGAAGACAACCTTGAATCCGTCCGACCGCAAGAGCTGCAGTAGCTCGGCGTCGGTATCACGCGATTCCGAACGAGTGCGGAACGCCTGATAGCTTCCATCGATGTCGAGGCCGTACTGGTGGGCTTGGACACGGATTCCGGCAGGGCCGAGGGTGCCGTGCAGTACCCGCCGCACGAACTCGGCCCGTACCTGGTGATCCAGACGCGCGATCTCGAGTTCCACTTCGCGATGGCCCTGGCCGTAGACGAGTGCGGCCTGATCGACCAGATCCAGCATCGCGTGGCTCAGTTCCAGCAAGACGCCATCGGACACCTGATGCGCTCGGCCGTCAGCTACCAACGCGGCACGAAAACTGCGCAGAGCGATTCTCCAGCCGTGTTGCACATCGACCAGCGAGATACCCTGCTGAGCGCGAGCTTCCCCATATTCACGCAGTTCGCGGCAGTCGTCGCCGTTCAGGTCACGTTCCTCGGACAGCGCCGCAAGCATCCGCTCGATGAGACCAGCCGCATGCGTTGTCACGGCGGCGTGGCCCAACGCCGCGTAGGAAGGCATCTGGGCTCTGGCCTCGCTGACGATCTCGCCCGTCACATCGGGGATGCGGTCCCTGATGCGGGAGACGACGTGGTGGCGAGCGGAAATCAGCGCCGGGAACGCTGGAATATCGGTCATGAACGACAGGCCTTCGATCTCCGTTTTGGAGTTGATCACAAATCGTGGGCAGCAGATTCGACATGAGGTCCATGGCGTCGCGATGCTGCCCGTCACTAGGGTTCAGTAACCTACCGCACCGGCTCCGGCGAGGGCGGTGTCCACTGCCTGGCTCACCCTCGGGGGGGAAATGACGACGTTGACCGTCGGGTCCGAGGCCGAAGCCTGGCTTCATCGTCTGGTGCCCGATCTCCTCGACAGCAACCAACTCGAGTCGATCGTCAGCTACACCGATACCCAGATCCTGCGGGACGTGCCAGAGATCGACACCTACGTTCTGCGTAACAATCTGCACGCCAGTTCCGCGGCGTTGGGGCGAGTCATGCTGCCCTCGCTGATCACCGGCGTCACGCCCAGTGAGCTGCCGGACGAGGCGCACGTGCTGGCGGAGTCCATCGCCTACGGCGGTCTGGATCTGAAGGTGTTGTTGCGGATCTATCGTTCCGGGCAGCAGGCGATGATCCGGACGCTGTCCGAGCAGATCGAGCTCTCGGTATCGGAGGTGGGTGAAACGCGCGAGCTGGTGATGCACTCGGCCGCCTGTGTCGCGGACTGGTCCGGTACGGCAATCGAGATACTCAGTGGCACTTTCGCTTTCGATCAGGACCCCGACCCGGCGGGCCGCTTCTCCCGTCGACGTGAGACGGTGCGCTCGATCATCGCCGGTTTACCGGTCGATCCGGCGACCGCGCAGATGCGGTTGGGCTACGTGCTCGATGACTCTCATCTGGCATTCGTGCTGCGCCTCGAGGACAACGCCAGTGGTGGCCTACCCGACCTCGAGCGGGCCGCGCAGCGCATCGTCGCGCATCTGGAAGCTCGCGGAAGTTTCACCTTGGCGTGCGGCCATCGAACCCTGTGGGGCTGGGCGCGTACTCATCGCTCGCCCACCGCCGAGCTCTCCGCCTGCTTGGCGGCGGGTGGCTCGATCCATGCGGCCTTCGGGCTGCCCGCGCACGGGGTGGCCGGATTTCGGCGTAGCCATCTGGAATCGCTTGCCACACAGAAGATGTCACACAGGATCGCGCGGCCCGGCCGACTCGTGCTCTACGACTCGATCGAGCTGGAGCATCTGGTCAGCCAGGACCAGGAGGCGATGGACTCGTTCGTCGAGCGAGAGCTCAACGGACTTCTGGGAGCGGACGCGAACGCTGTGCGACTGCGCAAGACCTTGACCTGCTATCTGGACTCGATGTGCAGTGTCGAGGCGACCGCGCGTGAGCTGGGCGTGCATCGAAACACTGTGCGATACCGACTCGAACGTATCGAGCAGCTGCTCGGGCATCAGGTCGCGAGCCGGCGACTCAAGTTGGAGGTCGCGCTCAGATTGGCTGCGGCACTGCACAACTGACACTGTCTTTGTCGCCGCCGCGGGTTCGTGGAGTACCAGATCACCGTCCGGGTCCCGACCGGCGGCAACTGGCAGCGATATTTGCGCCTCTGCACGATCAGCCTGATCTAGTCGAGACGCTCCAGCGCTTCGCCCAAATCACCGGCATGGACCACCGCTCAGGGGCTTTGTCGAGCGCGGCGCATCGCTTCGAGTCGATCGAGCAGTGCCTCGAGAGATTCTTCGAACTCATCGGCCGCGCGATTGGCTGCCAGTTGGCGCTGCAGGCGATAGACGTGAGGGTAGTCGGCCAGATCCGACGATTCGTGCTGTCCGGGCTCAGCGGTGGCGATAGGGCTCAACTCGACCCCCATCGTCGCTACCTCGAGAAGGAGGTGCCCGAGCAGGAACGTGGCGAAAGACCGATAGACCTGGACTGCCTGACGGTCGTCGAAGCCATAGTGAAGCATCGTGTCGAGGAAGGATTCCATCCAGTTCAGGCTGCGCAGCGGCGGGCACAGCCAAGGCGCCTGCGGTGGACTCGCGGCCATCAACGGGAAGACCTCGGGATGCTCGATGGCGACGCGGCGCACACCGTGCGCGAGGCGCTGCAGGTAGCCCTGCCAGCTGCCGCCCTCATCGTCGGGCTCCATCAGGTTCTGATCGTAGAGCTGGTCGACGAGGTGATCGACCACGCCGGCCAACAGGTCGTCCCGCCCGGAAACGTACCGGTACAGGGCCATGGCCTCGACGCCGAGCCACGAGCCCAGACGGCGCATCGTGAGATGCGCCAGGCCTTCCTCGTCGATCAGCGCAATCGCTGACTCCAGGATCAAGACACGATCCAACCGCGGGGAGCGGCGAGCGCCTCCGTCCCGTGGACCGTTGTCGCGCAGCTCGGCGCCCGAGTCGATCGTGTCCTCGCTCAGGGCTGAGCTCCTGTCAAAATCTTCGGCCCTGGCTTTCCAGCACGCCGCTATAACCCCAGAATACCGGCAAGTTCCGGCTGCTTTCAATGCACCCCGTCGCGTAGTGATCGTCACAAAGGTTTACAAGATAAACCGAAATATGTTTACCTTGTAAACGACAGCCGTGGAGCTGCCGACCCCGGGTTTCGCTCGCGTCACACGGGGAAGTGCTGGGCCGATCGAAGGGAAAGTCGTGTCTGACAACGACAGCGGAGTAGAGGCCGGAGTCAAGGGCGTCGTCGAGGGCGTGAAGGGCAAGGCCAAGGAGGTCGCGGGCGCCGTGGTGGGCAACGACTCGTTGCAGCGCGAAGGCCGCGCACAGCAGGACAAGGCCGATTCTCAGCGCGAGGTCGCGGAGAAGGAAGCCGAAGCCGAGAAGGCGCGACTCGAGGCGTCGGTCAACGAAGCGCGTCAGCGCGCCGCCGAGCAGGACTGACAGTTCGCGCCAGCGGGCCCGGCCGGGGGAACCGGCCGGGCACCCTCGGCTCATCGATAGTCACGAGCCACTCGGTTCGGAAAATGAGGAGTGACGTGATGGAAAAGCCCGCGATGCTGCGGTTGGACAGCACGGCGCGAACGACGCCCGGGTGCTCCGACCGGCAATGGGCTGCGCGCGAGGCGGTGCTGAAATGGGCACACAACGAAGACCTCCTCGACAACCCGGTGCCGGTGCTAGGCGCCTTCGTCGTCGGCGCATCGGTCGGTTGGCCGGGTGAATCGCTCACCGAGGACGAGGTAGTTCGAGCGTCACTGTGGTTGACGAGAATGGGGCTGTTCAACTCCATCGATCTCGACCCGGCATTCGGTCACCGCGCAACCATCTACCGCCCTCGGATCACCGCCGAAGGAATCCGCGTCGCTCGCGGCCCCGGTGGAGTTCGCGGCGTTTCCTGGCCAGGCGTCACGATTCGCTCGCTCGGCCGGCCGACACCGCCGCCGCGCGACCTCACTCCTCCCCCGCAGCAGACCGGGTAGACGACCGCTGCCGATTCTGTCCTTCCGGATACTTGGGCAGAAGGCACGGTTCAGCAGCCGACAGCGTCAGCGACCGCATCGACGAAGTCGTCGACGTCATCACTGCCTGGACGCAGAATCCACAACTCCGAACCACCCTGCAGCGAATCGAGTTCGGCATGGACAACGTCGTTCTCGACCCACAATCTCAAGGCGACTCCGTTGAGGAAGGCGAGTTCCCTTGTGGCGGAATCGCTGTGGGCGACCCGCTCCGCGAACTGGCCTGCCAGCTGCCTGTACAGCGTCTCCATGCTGTGCAACATACGACTCCCTGCGCGGGGCTGAACGAGCACCAGGTCTTGACCATTGCGCTCGCCGTTCGCCTGTGCTTAGTATCGACATCGCGATCTCACATCGCCGTAAGCGTTCACGTCAATCAACGCTCCGGCCCACCACCCGGTGGTGCCGTTGCCTGATAGCCGTTTACGGAGCAACGATGTCTTCCTTCAAGCTTCCCGCCCGCGCCGCCGGTGTGGTTCTGCCACTGCTGCTTTCGCTGCTCATGACCTGCCTGGTCTCCCTGATCAGCACCCTCATGAGCGACGGCATGAACGCCGTGCTGTGGCTGCGTTCCTGGGCGGTGTCCTGGCCGATCGCGTTCCCCATCCTGCTGCTCGTCCTGCCGATCGTCCGCCGACTCACTGCGCTACTGGTCCGACCGGCACGTCCATGATCGCCGGGCCCGGCGATCTCTCGTGTCCGGAGTTATCCGTGTGACAAACCCGGCGATCCTCGACCATGCTCGACCGTATGCTGATTCGCACCGGTGGCTCCGCCGACGCTGCGGCCATCGCCGCTCTCCATACCGCCAGTTGGCGCATCGCCTACGCGGGCATCTTTCCTGACGAGTACCTCGACGGCCCGGTCGACGCGGATCACTCCACCCGCTGGCACACCGTGTTGTCCGAGCCGGTCACCGCGGGTGTGTTCGTCGCCGAGAAGGACTCCGCCGTCGTCGGTTTCGCCTATTTCCGTCCGACCGAAGACGGCAG
>NZ_BDBR01000001.1 GCF_001613085.1 Nocardia salmonicida NBRC 13393 | reverse complement strand
AGTCCTGCTCGACAACCTCCACGCACACCCTGATGCGCACGGCGTCGGTATCGGTACCAGCCTCATCGAGTCGGGCCTGAGCTGGTCGGCCGCTACCTACCCCGACCGCCCGGTCTACCTGGAGGTCCTCACCGCGAACACACCCGCCATCAAGTTCTACGAGAACAGAGGCTGGCACCGAACCGGTTCCGGCACCGTCACATTCGAGGCGGGATTCACTGTCCCCGAATACGAGTACACCTGGCAGCCGACGGGGTGAGCAGTGTGTGACGGCGTCGGCCAGTGAGATCGCCCGCACGCGAGGATCGGCACCCATCACCAACGCTGTGATACTCGCGGTGACGAGCAGTCCCCCGAGAATGCCGGGCCGCCCGATGACCGGCAGGCCGGATACATGCACTTCGCCGTCCGGCGGTTCGTGGTCGGCGAGCTGATGAGTCGCCGCGCCATACAAGCCCATCGTGACACCGAGCCCGAATTCCCCACAAAGACTGATCGCAGGCACACCCGGGCATCTATCACGTCGCGCACCACGTGAGACCCACCGAAGATAACCATGTTACTCTATCGTTCGTCGTTGCTATGCCTGGGAAATCCCAGCGGTAAATCATCGACGATCGGCGAATCACACGGTCCATCGTCCCGCCGCCCACGACCGAACATATTCACCACCACGTACATAAAGGCGACGCATGAACACAGAACCTGTGCGCAGATCGCTCACAGCGACAATGTCCCAGCGGCCGCCGGCGAAAGCTGCGGATGCCGCCGCCTGGCAGCACTCGACCCGGTCGGCGGTCAGGTCGCTGTCATGTTTACCCACCTGGACCGACCGCCGTATCGACATCGTTGTACTTGCTCCCGGAGGCCGGGGAAGGTTCTGATGTCACGGCCCCCATCTCCTCGCCCCGCCGAGCCCGACACTCATCTCCGAGTGATCACGGGTGGTCTGGTGGTCGACTTCTGCGGTTGCCGCACCGCCGTGCGCAACTTTCTACACGACTGGCTTTCCCGCCCTCATCCCTCCATCACCGCGAGCGAGATCAGGGACGGCTTCCTCCCGTACCGGCGAATGCCCTGCGAAGCGCTGTGGTTGGACCCGTAGTCGCGGCCACACCTGCCGGGCCCGAACATCGGGTCGACCAGATGGCCAGCCGTCGCTGAAAGCGAGTGAGCGGCGTCAGCTGTTCTTGAAGGGGTTGAAGGTCTTTCCGATGAGGTAGCCCAGGCGGGTGGGCAGAGGCTTCATGGCGGCGGCGGAGATCTTGTTGACGATGCCAGGGACACATACGGGTCTGCCTTTCATCACGGCGTCCCAGCCCTCGGTGACGACGGCTTCGGGCTGCTGCCAGAGGATACGGGGCAGATGGTCGGCTTTGTCGCGAGTGCCCATGACGTCGTGGAATTCGGTGTGGGTCAAGCCGGGGCACAGGGCCGTGACGTGAACGCCGTGGGGTTTGAGTTCCATGTCGAGGGATTGCGAGATGTTGAGAACATAGGACTTGATGCCGGTGTAGAGCAGGCTGGCTCCGGGTGGAGCGAACGCGGCGACCGAGGACAAGTTGACTATGCGGCCCCAGCGTCGCTTCTTCATGCCGGGGATGACCAGGTGGGCGAGTTCTGTCGGGGCTGTCACCATCAATTGGATCTCGTCGGCCAGGGCGTCCCATGGGGTGTCGGCGAACGCGGTCTTGCCCGACAGTCCCGCGTTGTTGATCAGGACGTCGACATCCAAGCCCTGCTGGTCGGCGTACTCCACGATCGCGGCGGGTGCGGCGGGGTCGGTGAGGTCGGCGGCGAACACCTCGCAGCGAACATCGTGGCGTTCGCTCAGCTGCGAGGCGAGCTCCTGTAGACGATCGGCGCGGCGGGCCACCAGCAGCAGTTGGTAGCCGTTCGCGGCCAGGTGGTGGGCAAACGTCGCGCCGATGCCGGCGGACGCGCCGGTGATCAACGCGGTGCGGGGAGATGTGGTCATGGTTCCTTCGTTCGGATGGTGGCAGACAGGTGGGCGGTGTTCAGGCGGGTGGGCCGGGCAGCTCGCGGGGGCCGGGTGTGAAGTCGTGCCGGGCTGTGCCGATGTCGCCGCGGTAGGAGCCAACCGGCCCGGTCAGCAGGAAGGGCCGGGGGACGCGGCGCTGGGCGTCGGTGAATCCCCAGGTGCCCATGCCCAGGTAGACGCCGGGCGCGGCACGCCGCACCTCGTCCACCATGTTGATCGACCCACACAGCGAGGCGTAGGCGCGATAGATGAGCGTGTAGGCCGCAGCACCGTCGTAGCGCGAGGGTGCCAACAGCGTGCGCATCGGGTAGCGCTGCCGGACCTGGCCGAACTCGGCGAAAGTGTTGTAGCCGCGCCCGCCGTTCTCATCGACGGGCCGGAACGCCTTGCACAGCCACGGACCGAGCGGGTTGGCCACGGCCACCTTTCCGGTCACCACCGCGAACAGGTTCGGTTGGGCAAGCAGAGCGGCGGTGTACTCGCCGTCGATCTCGGCGATCGTAGGGGCTTCCAGGGTGGTGAACAGGGCAAGCAGGCCGCTGGTATCGAGCCGTCGCAGCTCGGCGGCCGCGTTGTCGGTGTCCATGGGAACCAGCCTCATCTCGTGATCTCTTGAACGTCGCTCAAGAAGCCTAACGATTTCTTGAGCGATGTTCAAGATAGGGTGGTCAGGTGCCAAGGAATCGACGCCCGCAGGACCGCGCGGAGAAGCGCGAGGAGATCATCGCCGCCGCGCAGCGCCTGTTCATCGATGACGGCTTCGAATCGGCGTCCACGGCGCGGATCGCCAAAAGCGTGGGAGTCACGGTCAATACGATCTACTGGTACTTCCAGGACAAGGACGAGTTGCTCATCGCGGTCCTCGACCGCATCCTGGCCGAGGCACTCGCCACCTACGCGGAGATCGACGGCCTGTCGTTGAACGAGCGGCTGCTGTGGGTGGTCGACCAGCTGGAAGAGATGCACGGACTCGTCAATACCGTGCACTCCCGCGTAGCGGCCTCCCCCGCCATCGACGTTTGGCACGCCGGTTTCCACCAGGTGGCCGACGCGCTGTTCGCCGACAACCTCCGCGCGGCCGGAGTCACCGAGACCGACCTCGCCGCCATGTCCGCCATCGGCACCTTCGTCATCGAAGGACTCCTCACCCACCAGCACGACGACGCGGGCAAGCGAGCGGTCATCGACTTGCTCGTCCGGAGCCTCACTGCCGCCTCCGGTCGACCCGGGCCGAACTGACCAGCGCCGGGGCCTAGCAGCCCAAGGCTCCACCGTCCCGTGCGCGCATTCAATGCGCCAATCGGGCGGCCATCGTGGCCAGGTTGTCGGCAAAGGTCAGCACGAATTCGACGCACAGGTTGATCAGTTCGTCGCGGCTGATATCCATCCCGCCGTCGAGCCAGGCCAGGACCAATTCGGCGGCGCCGCCGGTGATCATCAGCGAGACCGCACTGACCAGTGTTTCACTGCCGGCCGGCGGGTCGAGCAGTGCGCGTTCCTGTTCGGCGACGACGTCGGCGATAGTGCGCATGGCGGCGGCGCGGCGGCGCATCAGGATTTCGCTGCCGTGCGCCTCGGCGAAAGCGATGCGGGCGCGGCGGGGGTCGTCGACGACGGATTCGAGGATGGCGGTGACGGCTGCCCGCGTTTTGGCTGCGATGTCATCCGGTGCGGCGGCGAGTGCGTCCAATGAGCTGCGGATCGCGGTTTCGATGATCTCGTCGTGTACGGCGGCGGCGAGTGCGTCGAGGTCGTCGAAGCTCTCGTAGAAGAATCGCGGACCGACCTTGGCCTGTTCGCAGACTCCGCGCACGGTGGTCGCAGCCCAGCCCTGGGTGCCGATGATGTCGAGGGCAGCGTCCATCAGCCGCTGGCGGCGTTCGTCGCGTCGCTGTTCGGCCGAGGTGCCGCGATAGATGCCGGTCGCTGCCCGTGTCACAGCCCTCAGTATGCCGCATAGGAAATAGGAATCAATCGTTTACGGAAACGACTGATTCCTGTATGTTCCAAGTCACACCACATCGCAACGGTGCGAGAGGACAACGAACATGATGTCGACCCTGGGCCGACGGGCCAAATACGCCGTATCCGCTCTTGCCGAGCGATATCCTTCGCAAACCCGCGCGCTGGCAGTCCCGCTGCCCGGCAGCGGATTACGTCCGATCATGGGCGATTACGGTGTGCCGCTCATCGGGCACGCCATACCCGCGATGAGCGACAGTCTCGAATTCGCCCGCCGCCGTTTCGACAAGTATGGGCCGG
This sequence comes from Nocardia salmonicida NBRC 13393, assembly GCF_001613085.1. Lineage (GTDB taxonomy): Bacteria > Actinomycetota > Actinomycetes > Mycobacteriales > Mycobacteriaceae > Nocardia > Nocardia salmonicida. The sequence goes on along the minus strand of NZ_BDBR01000001.1, from coordinate 112,347 downwards.
TGCACTGGGCCGGACTCGTCGGGCGACGCGTTGTCATGGTCGCCGGGCCGGAGGCCACCGAAGAGGTACTCGCCGACCGCGACAAGGTGTATTCCGCACAGCGCGGCTACACCTTCTTCATCGGCCCGTTCTTCCACGGCGGCATCCTGCTGCGCGACTTCGAGGAACACCGCTACCACCGTCGGATTCTGCAGCAGGCCTTCACCCGGCCGCGGTTGGTCGGCTATCTCGATATCACCAGCCCGGCCATCGAGCGCGGTATGCGCGACTGGACACCGAATCGCGATTTCCAGCTCTATCCGGCGGCCAAACGCCTGCTGCTCGGCTTGTCCTCGGAAGTGTTCATGGGGGCGAATCTCGGGTCGGAGGCCGCCGGGCTGGAGCGCGCGTTCATCGATGCGGTGCGTGGCGGCCAGGCGCTGGTGCGCACGAATCTGCCCGGCGGTCTGTGGGCACGCGGACTGCGCGGGCGCGCAGTGCTGGAGGATTATTGCCGTCGCGAACTGCCTGCCAAACGCGCGGGAAATGGCGAGGATCTGTTCAGCGTGTTGTGCCGCACCGCGTCCGAGGAGGGCCATACATTCACCGACCAGGATATCGTCGACCATCTGATCTTCGTCCTGCTCGGCGCGCACGACACCAGCACGATCGCGGTGTCGATGATGGGGTATCAACTCGGATTGCATCCCGAATGGCAGGACCGGCTGCGCGCCGAATCGCAGGCGTTGGGCAAGGAGTCACTCGACTATGCCGATCTGGACCGGCTGCCGACCCTGGATCTGGTCTTCAAAGAGATTCTGCGGATGTACTCCCCTGTCGGGCAGCAGGTCCGCGAAACCGTGCGGGATACCGCGATCCAGGGTCAGTTCGTCCCCGCTGACACCTTGGTGATGATCGGCTCGTACTCGGCCATGCGTCAGGCCCGCTGGTGGAACGACCCCGACGTGTTCGATCCCGAACGGTTCACGGCCGAACGGCACGAGGACAAGGCTCACCGCTATACCTGGGCCCCGTTCGGTGGTGGCGCGCACAAATGCATCGGACTCTATTTCGGCGGTATGACAGTCAAGGCGATCATGCACCGCATGCTGTTGCACTACCGCTGGACCGTGCCCGCCGACTACACACCGCCGATGGGCTGGGCGACCGGCCCAGTCCCCCTCGATGGCCTACCCATCCGACTCGAACGCCTCGGCGCCTCGGTGTCCGCATGAAGATCGCCGCCGACCGCACCCGTTGCAAGGGCCACGGCATGTGCGAAGCATTGCTGCCCGACATCTTTCGGGTCGACGACGAAGGCACCGTGACGGTGCTGACGGACCGGGTAGCCGAAGCCGAACTCGACGACGTGCGGCTGGCGGTCGACAGTTGCCCGGTGGAGGCATTGCGCCTGTCCGACTGAAGCACACTCGCGCCGGGGTTGTCGATGATGTCGCCGGAGATGATCCCAAGGCGGCCGGGTGGTCGACTCGGGGTCAGCGGACGCATTCGGGGGCGGTATCAAGGCTGGTCAACTGGACCCGTCAGCTCACCATTACAGCGAGCATCACCAGACACTGCCGACCGCACAAGCCACCGCATGGCAGTGACGCTCAGAGAATCGGTGAACGAGCGGTCCCGAGCGCATTCAAACCTTCGATCTCGCGGTGGTGCGGGTAGGGGCGCGGCGCTCTGGGGAGAACGAGGCGAGTCAGGCACAGCTCGATGTCGTGAGATGGCAGTGCGTTTCGCGCGGCTGTCGCCGGTGTCGGCATGGGATCGGCAAGTCGCGTGACCGAGTCGGCCGTCGTTCGCGTAGAGAGCCGTGCGTCCCAGCGGACGCGGACTTTCGGCACTTCTCGCCATCCTGACGGCACTCCATGCTGAGTCAGCAGCCACACAAGGAGGTAACCGTGTCACTCGCACGCAGCGACGATCCCGCTCTCGACACATCGTCCTACCCAGAACTCGCGCCCGACGGCAGCGCCAGACCAGCGACGACAGTGCGCTGGCCCGAGCCCAGCCCGCTCCAGGGATGGTGGGACGAAGTCATGAGCTCTGCCGGTCACCGATCTGCTGACCATTCGGCTGCGACTCACGAAAGTCCGGGCATTCCTGCCCGCCCGCGGCATCGAGGTAGCCCCCAGCACGCCCGACGACGGGCCTGATCAGATGACTGTATCCGGCCTCGCCGCACGCGGGAGTCCATGTCTTCGCCGATCCCGCGTGCCCTGCCCACCGGACCACGGGCCGCGAGGTGAAACCACACACGGGCGACATCGTGTCGGCGTCGCCGGATTCAGGCCGCCGCGTAGTGATCGACCCACTCGTTGTAACCACCGATCAGGTCGCTGACCTGCTCGATGCCCGACGATCGGAGCAACGACGCGGCGACGCTCGAGCGCCACCCGCCCGCACAGTGCACGACTATCGGCACACCGGTCGGGATCTCCCCGATCCGAGAACGCAACTGCGCCAACGGAATCGACTTGGACCCGGGAATCACGCCGAACTCCCGCTCGCCGGGATTGCGGACATCGACAAGAGTGACCGCACCAGCAGCGAGCAACTGGCTCAACTGCTCGACAGTCGTCCTGGGTGCAGCCCGAAGCAGATGCCTCAGTTCGGCGGGGAAGGCGCCGTCGTGCTCGACATTGAGATATCCGAGCGCTTCGTCGGACCCGATTCGCGCCAGTCTCAGCGCGGCGTCCTGTTCCTCGCCGGGATAGGTGATCAGCACGATCCGGTCGCCGATCTCGGCGACCATTCCGCCGGTCTCGGCGAACCGACCGTCGAAACCGACATTCACCGACCCGCGCACATGCGCCGCGGCGAAATCGTCCGGGCTCCGGGCGTCGAGAACGCGCGTACCGCGATCCAACTCGCTCAGTAACTGCTCCACCGTGACAGCCGGGATGCTGCGATCACGATCCAGCACTGCCCGATTCTGTTTGTTCAGAGCGGCGTCGACGTGGAAGTACTGCGGGACCGCCGGTTGGCCGTCGGTGATCAGCGCGACGAACGAGTCCTCACTCATCGGCTGGACCGCCGGATTGGTTCGCCGCTGCTCACCGATCGTCGAGGTCAATTCCGTGGACAGGTTCTTCCCGCACGAGGAGCCCGCACCGTGCGCGGGCATGACGATCACCGAATCGGGCAGGTTCAGCAGTGTCTGATGGATGGTCCGGTACATGGCACGCGCGAGGTCCGACGTCGAACCGTCGCCGAGATTCACCAGGTCGGGTCGACCCACGTCACCGATGAACAGAGAGTCGCCGGTCAGCACGGCCGTCGGGCGGGCCGACGCGGTTTCGCGCACCAACAGGCTGATCGATTCCCAGGTATGCCCCGGAGTGGACAGCACCTCCAGATCGACCTCACCGAGCGAGACATGTTCACCGTGCGCGAGTCGCCGGATCGGATAGCCGGTTTCCGCCGCGGTACCGAAACCGATCCACGCCCCCGTGGCCTCGAGCAGCTCGAGGTGGCCGGAGACGAAGTCCGCGTGGAAGTGGGTGTTGATCACCCCCTCGATCGTGAGCCCGTGCCGCTGGGCGTCCTCGAGATATTCGGTGACGTCTCGGCGCGGATCGACGACGATCGCCCGGCCGGTGCTCTCGTCACCGATCAGGTACGAGGCATGGGACAGGCATTCGATGTAGTACTGCTCGAGAATCACGCTTCCTCCAATCCGAACAAGGGCTCTTCGTTGCCGATGTGGACAAGAATGACATATACCCCCTAGGGTATGCAAGTACCCCGGGGGGTATACACTCGGGCACGCATCAACCCCGAGGCCTGTGGCCACCGACACCCCCTGGTTGATACCCCCCAGGGTATTATTGCCTGATTCCCCCATTTCCGAGGAGGCCCCATGTGTTATCCAGTCACCTGCCCGACCTGCAAGAAGACAACTTGGGGCGGCTGCGGGTCCCACGTGAGCAGCGTCATGAAATCCGTCCCCGCGTCCCGCCGCTGCGACTGCAAGAACGAGTCCGCACCCGCAGACGAGCTCGGGTTCTTCGCCCGCATCCTCGGCCGCTGAGCCCGAGCGCGATGTGATCCACATGCCCGCGGGGGACGTTCCGTGAACCGCCGTACTGGATAGCACCGACCAGACGCGGTGACCTCACCAACATTTCCCGTGGGCCCAGTGCGCCCCGAAATATACCCCCTCCCGTATAAGGAGTATTGACATGAGCAGCAATCACGCGGTCGTCCGCGGTCGAACGCCGACGACGAAGCAGGCGCCGGGGTCCGCCCCGCCGACCGAGCCGGGCGGCGCGTTGGCCCGCATGGGAGCAACGATGACCACGCACGCGAAGTGGGTCTTCGGCGTGTGGTTGATCGCCCTGGTTGCCCTCGGCGCCGCCGCTCCGAGCGTGTTCAGTTCACTGGCCGGCGCCGGCTGGCAGGCCAACGGGTCGGAATCGGTTCAGGTCCGCGAGCTCGCACAGCAGCATTTCGGCGGGAACTCCTCTGCCGCCGTGCAAGTGGTCGTGCACTCCGATACCGGCTCGGTCTCCGATCCCGCGGTGCAGCAGGTGCTCGCCGAGGCGACCGCCATCTTCCAGGGCGACGACCGCTTCGGTGCGGTGATCGCGCCGCAGCCAGGGATGTCGATCAGCCCGGACGGCCACACCGGAGTGCTGATCGCCGGTGCGAACGCGAGCACCGACGAAATGGTCAAGGCTGTCGACGATCTCAAAGGCCAGTTGACGGCGCTGTCGAAGGACGGGGTCGAGGTCTACCCCACCGGCGCGTCCGCGCTGTGGAGCGACTTCAACAAAGCCAACCACGACGCGATGATCAAGGCGGAGATGTTCTCCTGGCCGGTGACGCTGGCGATCATGGTGCTCGCGTTCGGCTCGCTCGTCGCCGCGGGTCTGCCGCTGCTGCTCACACTGGCCGGGCTGATCGCGTCGGCGGGCGGGCTGGTGCTGCTCAACTCGGCCACGCCGATCTCGGTGTGGGCCATGAACTTCGCCATGATGTTCGCCCTGGCTCTCGGTATCGATTACGCCCTGTTCCTCGTCGCGAGATTCCGTGACGCGTTGAGCAAGACCGGCGACTCCCGCGCCGCGGTTGCCGAGACGATGGATACCGCGGGCAAGGCGGTCGTCCTGTCCGGACTGACCGTGCTGGTGAGCCTGTCCGCCGTACTGCTCGTGCCCGCCCCCGCGGTGCGGACCATGGCCGTCGGCATCATGCTCGCGGTCGCGTTCGTCCTCGCCGCCACCTTGACGCTGCTCCCGGCGGTGCTGGGCAAGCTCGGGCCCAAGATCAACGCCGGTTCGCTGCCCTACGCCAAACGCCAGCAACACCGGTCAGCGCGCTTCGAGTCCTGGGGCAGACTGCTGCACAAGCATCCGTGGCCCTTCGCCATCGGCTCGCTGCTGATCCTGGCGGCATTGTCGATTCCGGTGCTGGACTTGAAGGTAGCCATGCCGTCGATCCAGGTCGTGCCGACCGACGCACCGGTTCGCCAGGGCTATGAGCTCATCCAGGCCCAGATGGGCGAAGGCGCTCCTGGCATGTTGCAGATCATCGCCCCCGCCGCCGAAGCCGAGGCGACCGCCGCTGCCGCCCGGGCGACCGACGGAATCGCCATGGTCACCCCGCCGATGCCCAGCGCGGACGGCTCCGGTTACGCGATGGTGCAGGCGATCCCGAACGTCGACCCCTCCGACAACGCGATGGGCGCGATCCTCGGCCAGCTGCGCGCGGACCTACCCTCGCAGGCACTCGTCGGCGGCGCCCCGGCGGAGAACCTCGACCTCCAGCAGGCCCTCAACGACTATCTGCCGTTGGTCATCGGTGTCATCCTCGTGCTCGGCTTCGCGTTGCTGCTGGTCGCACTGCAGGCGCCGCTGATCGCGATCTTGGGCACAGTGGTGAGCCTGCTCTCGACCGCGGCGGCATTCGGCGTGGCCAAGCTGATCTTCCAGGACGGACACGGCGCGAGTCTGCTCGGCTTCACCCCGCAGGGCTTCCTGGACGGTTGGGGGCCGGTGTTCTTCTTCGCGATGATCTTCGCGATCGCGATGGACTACACGGTATTCCTGCTCGCGACGGCCAAGGAGCACTACGAGGAATCGGGCGACCCGGAGCACGCGCACGTCATGGGGCTGGCGCATTCGGGCCGAATCATCGCCGCCGCCGCGGCGGTGATGGTGGCGGTGTTCTTCACCTTCGCCTTCGCCGAGCCGTTGCCACCCAAGGAGATGGGCATCATCCTCGGTGTCGCTGTGCTGCTCGATGCGGTGTTCATCCGGCTCATGCTCCTGCCGGTACTCCTGCGACTGACAGGGCACGCCGCCTGGTGGTCACCGGCCTGGCTGCGCCGCGTGCTGCCGAAGATCAGCTTCTCCCACGGCTGACGCGATGGGGGTATGCATGGCGTGGATCACCCCACCCTGCATACCCCCTGGGGTATAGTGGAGGCAGGCCCCAGGAAAGGAATCGTCATGGTCGGAAACGACGAGAGTATCGCGCTGGTACTGAATCGGCTGCGCCGCGCACACGGGCAGCTCGCCGGGGTGATCTCGATGATCGAGAACGGGCGCGACTGCAAAGACGTCGTGACCCAGCTCGCCGCGGTCTCGCGCGCGTTGGACAAAGCAGGCTTCAAGATCGTCGCCAGCGGACTGCGTGAATGCCTGACCGGGGAGTCCGCGGACGGCAAGCAACCCATGAGCGAAGCCGAGCTCGAGAAGCTTTTCCTCGCCTTGGCCTGACAGATCCACGAGAAGGGAAACGCCCGTGCCGAACCTCCCCCGCCATCAGGGCTGGACTGTAGAACGAGTTGTGCCGCTGATGGCCGGCGTGATCGTGCTGGCGAGCGTGGCCTCAGCTGCGGTCTTCTCGCCGTGGTGGCTGCTGCTCACCGGTTTCGTCGGCGCCAATCTCGTCTTCTACTCGATGGTCGGATGGTGCCCCGCCAGCCTGATCATGGAAAAAGTCGGCCTCGAACGCGCCAGCTGCCGAATTCAGCCGACCACCCGCTAGACCCCCGGAATCCACACCAACGAGAACGGAGACCCACCGATGAACCTGGCACTGTCCACCACACTGGAAACGTCGTTCGAGGATGCCGTCGCCCGAACCCGAGCGGCATTGCAGGAACAAGGATTCGGCGTACTCACCGAGATCGACATGAAGGCCACCATGAAGGCCAAGCTCGACGTGGACATGGAACGGTATCTGATCCTCGGCGCCTGCAATCCGCCGCTGGCGCATCGGGCCGTGGAGGTCGACCGACAGATCGGATTGCTTCTGCCCTGCAATGTGATCGTGCGCGACAGCCCGGCCGAGGAAGGCACGGTCCTGGTGGAGGCGATGAACCCCGAACTGCTGGTGCAGGTCACCGGCGAACCCGCCCTCGCGGCGATCGCCGACGACGCCGGCCGACGCCTGCAGGCCGCGATCGACGCACTCACCGCCGGCGACTGAATTCCACGAAAGAAGCCGACACACACATTCACCCGAGAGCACCTGGACAGGAGACGCCGATGACGATCCTCGTCTCCGCGGTCCTCGGTGTCGTCATCGGAATTCTGCTCGGCCTGCTGGGGGGCGGCGGTTCGATTCTCGCCGTCCCAGGGCTCGTCTACGGACTCGGGATCCCACTCGGACAGGCGGTGCCGATGTCACTGCTCGTGGTCGGCGTTTCCGCACTGTTCGGCGCCATCCCCAAAATCCGGTCCGGCCGAGTGCAGTGGCGAGTCGCAGGCATGTTCGCCCTGACCGGACTACCGGCCGCGTTCGCAGGCAGTGCGATGAACCGAGCTCTTCCCGCACCACTGACACTGGCAGGATTCGCGGTGGTGATGATCGCCGCCGGAGCTCGAATGATGTCCGGCACGGGGGGAATCGGCACTGCCTGCCGCGTGGAGGGATCCACCATCGATTGGCGCCGCTGCACCTCCCGCGCCGTTCCGGTCGGCCTCGGCGTCGGATTCCTGACCGGACTCTTCGGGGTGGGCGGAGGATTCCTCATCGTCCCTGCCCTCGTCCTACTGCTCGGCATCGAGATGTCCGCGGCGATCGGCACATCTCTCGTGATCGTCACCGCCAATTCGAGCTCCGGACTCCTCGCCTACCTCGGCGATCTCAGCCTCGACTGGCGCGTCACCGCAGTGTTCACCGCAACGGCCATCGGCGGATCACTCATCGCGGGCCGCTACGGAAAGCACGTCGACACCACCCGGCTACAGAAGTGGTTCGCCTATCTGATCTTCGCGGTGGCGGCCTTCGTCCTCATCGAAGTGATCTTCCTCCGGTAGCCGGGCGACCGTAGCTCACCGATACCGAAGCGAATCGGCCGTCGACGAAGGTACCTGCTCCCCGGCGGCATCGGCGTGCTGGACGCCGGGATCGTCGTAATCCAGCGGCACCGGCACGGTGGCACACTGTAATTCCGGCGCCTCGGTCGCGACATCGGCAGGACACGACCCTCAGCGGACCTGTGCCGCGGCCGTCCCGTCGGGCGCACACGCCAGCGTGGACAGCACGACCACCGCGACCGCCGCCCCGAGCCCCGGCGCGTGTTTCGTTTCCGGCCCGAATGACATGATCGTGTAAACCACGGGCGATTCGGTCACGATCGGCATAGACATCCAGTTCTCGTATGCGGCGCTGACTGTCGGCTAGCTGCAGCGCCACGGCGGCTTGTTCGGCGTAAGTGGCCATCAGTGATTGGTCCATTTCGCCGAGCTGGCTGGCACCCACGGGGAAGAACCGAAGTCAAGATTCCGTGACCGTTCCGTTCGCCCGCAGTGGGAGGGTGAGTACCGGCCCGAAGTCCTCGATCGAGTCGAAGATCGGATTGTCGGCCGGGATGTCGGCTGCGACCGCCTGCCCGGAACGGAATGCCTCCGCCGAATGCGAGTCGTTGAGCGGCATGTGCTTACCTACCAGGGATTCGGCATGGATGCCGGCGGCCACGACGACCAGGAGCTCGGTCACCTCCTCATGGGGCAGATCCGGGTCTTCCGGTAGTGCGAGGAACGTACAGGCCGATCCAGTGAGGGACCGGCCGCGTTCGGCGACCAAGCCGAGCTTGTCCTCCGGCGTGCCACCGGCCAGAAGTTCGGTGGATATGTCGCGGATGGGCTCGAGCTGTACAGGGACACCGAGAAAGGTGCGCATCGGCGGATGATTTTCAGGGAAACCTACCGAGGATGGATGATCGGACAAATTCGACAGCCGAATCGGCTTCGGCTCGGCGATCAATACGCCGAGCGCACCGAGCCCGCGAGGCAGATCACCGTCAGTACCCGGGTCCGATCATCGATCCCCTCGTAGACGAACTCGGCGAGTCGCTACTGGTCTCGTCTGTTTCCCGGACCCCCAACGCGCCGTAGTCCGCATCGACGATCTGGGCGATCCGGTCCTGGACCTCGCTGAGTAGTTCACGCAAACGCAGCTGAGACAGGGTTTCGGTCACCGGAGGACTACCGACCGCCGACGCGTCGTCCATGGGGCAGATTCTTCCAAGGAAGCGCCACCCCCGACCCACCCCGCCTGGGCGCCATAAGCCAACCGTGACACTTCTCCGGTCGAATATCCCGTGCGTTCTCTACACCGCTCGTGTCGCGAGAAACTCGACGCACATACCGATGGTGGCCAATTTTGGATAGTCGACCTCGTCGATGCGAAGGCCCGTCGCCGTGGTGAGCCGCTCGACGAAGGTCAAGAAATCCAGGGAATCGAGGTCGAGGGTGGTGCGCAAAGGAACATCGGAGCGCAGGGCCGCCAGATCGGCAGCCGTCGCGAAGCCGCGTAGCGCGCTTCGAACGGTCGCCTCCGCCGTTTCACGGGACAATGTATCGGACATGTCGTTCACACCTTTCCGAATTCACAACCGCTCCGGATGTTGCAGCAAGTCGCCGATCGTATTGAGAAAGCGCGCACCCACCGCGCCATCGCTGACGCGGTGGTCGGCGGACAGCGTCATCGTTACCTGTGGGCGGACTCCGAGCAGCCCGTTCACCGCGCACGGTCGCTCGCTGACGGCGCCGAGGCCGACGATCGCCACTTGAGGTGGGGGAATCACTCCGAACACCGTCTCCACACCCAGGTCGCCCAGATTCGTGACGGTGATGCTCGCCGGCGCGGCATCCGAGGACAGCAGCCGTGCCGACCGTGCCCGGCTGACCGCACCGCGCAGCCGAACCATGAGCTCGCGGAGCGGGATCGTGTCGGCGCCGACGATAGTGGGAGCGATCAGGCCGCCCCCGCGCAGGGAGACGATGACACCGAGATCGACGGAGACGGACGGACGGTACCCGCCGTCGAACCAGTGGCCGTTGACGTCGGGCACCGCGAGAGCGGCCAGCGCCACCGCACGCAACTGCACCGCGGCCATGATCACCCGATCCTGCACCGGCGCGGCCTCGTTCACTGCGTGCAACCACGCGGTAGCGGCATCCAGATCTACGGTGGCGGAAAGGTAGTAGTGCGGGATGGTCTGCTTGGACTGTGTCATCGCGGTGATGACAGCTCGGCGCATCGCGGCCCGATCCCGCGGCCCACTGCTCGACTGCGGGGCCGTGACATCCTCGGTAGGAATCACCGGACTCTCGTCAGCAGGCGTTGCCTCCTCGACATCGCGGGATCTGATCGCGCCGTCGGGTCCGGTGCCGTGGAGAGCGGAGAGGTCGACATCGCGGCGGATCGCCAAGTCACGGGCACGTCCGGACGCTCGGATATGGGGTGACGGATGCGTCGCACCGTCGGTCCTGGGGGATTCGGGCACGGGCGCCTGCGCAGGCGTTGCGGACGCGACATCGCGAGCGGTGACGGCGTCGTCTATGTCACCGCGCAGGACGCGTCCATCTGGCCCGGAACCGTGAACAGTCGACAGATCGATACCCGCCTCCTGCGCCAAACGCCGGATCAGTGGGGTGGCCCGCACCTCGTCGATCGATGTCGAGCGGGTGACCTCCCGCGGCGCGGAGTCGCTTGCGAGCCGCTCCGGCGACGGAGGGTGCTCGGTGGCGGGGTGATCGACCGGTCGAATCGTCGCCAGTACGGTGCCCACCGGCACGGTGGTGCCTTCCGGTACGAGCAGCTCCCCAATAGTTCCGTCTTCGAAGCATTCCACTTCGATCGCGGCTTTGGTGGTGTCGACCTCTGCGACGATATCGCCCTTGTGCACGACGTCACCCGGACCGACTCGCCATTGCAGCAAGGTGCCCTGCTCCATGTCCGCCCCCAGCGACGGCATCCGGAACTCAGCCATCACCCACCACCTCGCGCACCGTAGCGACCACGTCGGCGACCTGGGGCAGCGCGGCCTGCTCCAAGTGTTGGGCATAGGGGATCGGGACCTCCGCCGTGCACACACGGCGCACGGGGGCGTCGAGCTCGTAGTAGGCATTCTCGGCGGCGCGCGCGGCGATCTCGGCGGCGATTCCCACACTGCGCCAGCCCTCATCGACGACGACGAGTCGATGAGTGCGGCCCAGCGATTCCAGCAATGTCGGCTCGTCCAATGGTCGCAGCACTCGCAGATCGATGACCTCGGCGTCGATGCCGTCGGCAGCCACTTCTTCGGCGGCTGCCTCGGCCACTCGCAGCGCGCCACCATAAGCCACCACGGTCACCTCCGAGCCGCGCCGGGTGATCCGCGCCTGGGTGATATCGGTCGCGCCCGCGCTCTCGTCGAGATCCGCCTCGCTGTTGTACAGGGCGATCGGCTCGAAGATCAGCACCGGGTCTGGGTCTTGCAGCGCCGTCCACAGCATGCCGCGGGCGTCGGCGACCGTCGCCGCCGAGACCACACGGAGGCCGGGAATATGTGCGTAGAAGGATTCCAGGCTGTGCGAATGCTGGGCAGCAAGCTGCCGTCCCGCACCGGTGGCCATGCGGATGACCAGCGGGACCGATAGCTGTCCACCGGACATGTGGCGCAGCGTGGCCGCGTTGTTCAGGATCTGGTCCAGGGCCAGGAGGCTGAAGTTCACGGTCATGATCTCGACGATGGGCCGCAAGCCCCCGAGCGCCGCGCCGATGCCGGCACCGACGAAACCCGACTCGCTCAACGGGGTGTCTCTCACCCGGTCCGGGCCGAACTCGTCGAGCAGACCCCTGCTGACGCCGAAGCAACCGCCGTACGCGCCGACATCCTCCCCCATCAGGAAGACTCGTTCGTCGCGGATGATCGCCTCCCGCAACGCTTCACGTACAGCGTCCCGATAAGTCGTCGTTGTCATGCCGACTCCGTGTACACGTAGCGCGTCAGATCTTCGACCGGTTCGATGGGCGCAGCGTCGGCCACGGCAACAGCGGCATCTATTTCGTCGTCGGCGGCCCGCTCGAGCGATTCGAGATCGTCGTCGCGTAGCTCACCCGCGTCACGGAGCTGGGCGAACAGCGCAGGAATCGGGTCCCGCTGGACCCACTGTGCGATCTCGGCTTTGTCGCGATAGCGGTCCGCGTCGTACAGCGAATGCGCTCGAAAGCGATAGGTTCGCAGCTCGAGGAAGCACGGTCCGCCGCCTCCCCGGATGGTGGCCACGGCCCGGTCGGTCGCGACGGCCACCGCGCAGGCATCCATACCATCGACCGGCCATGCGGGCAGGCCGTAGGAAGCAGCGCGCAGAGCCAAGTCGGTGACAGCGTGTTCACGGGCGAGGGCAGTGCCCATCGCGTATCGGTTGTTCTCGCAGACGAACAGCACGGGCAGCCGCCACAGCGCGGCCAGGTTCAGCGATTCGTGGAACTCGCCCTCGGCCATCGCCCCGTCACCGAATAGGCAGACTGTCACGGCGGGTCGTTCCCGGACGGCATCAGCCAGCGCCAAGCCCACCGCGATCGGCAGGCCGCCGGCGACGATGGCGTTGCCGCCGTAGAAGCGACGTTCGGTATCGAACAGGTGCATCGATCCGCCGTGCCCGCGGCTACAACCGCTCACGCGGCCGTACATCTCGGCCATGATCGCGCTCATGGGGACGCCACGCGCGAGCGCGTGCCCGTGGTCGCGATAGGTCGAGACAACAGCGTCCTCCGGGGCGAGAGCGCTCAGCACGCCCGCCGCCACCGCCTCCTCGCCGATGTACAAATGGAGAAAACCTCGAATGGTTCCTTCACTGTAGAGCTGCACGCAGCGTTCCTCGAATCGGCGAATCCGAACCATCTGACGCAGTAGCTCGATGCGCTGCGCACTGTCCGGTGGGTAGTGGCGGCTCACGGTGCCTCCTCCAATGTCGATACGTCGCCCTCGGGCAGGCCGAGTTCGCGCGCTTTCAGCAGCCGCCGCATGACCTTTCCGCTCCGGGTGTGGGGAAGGCTGGAAACGAATTCGACCTGCTTGGGCGCCACCGCGCCGAGCGCGCGCCTGCCGAAGGCAGTCAGTTCGGATCGCAACTCCTCCGATGGATGAACACCGGACCGCAACAACACGAAGGCCTTGACCACTTCTCCGGCGACGGGATCAGGTGTACCGATGACACCGGCCTCGGCGACAGCCGGATGCTGCATCAGGGCGCTCTCGACCTCGAACGGCCCGACCAGGTGTCCGGCCGACTTGATCACATCGTCAGCACGTCCGACGAACCAGTAGTACCCGTCACCGTCGCGGCGAGCCAGATCACCGCTGAGATACCACCCGTCGACAAAACACCGCTCGTACCGCTCAGGTTGGTCCCAGTAGGCGCGGAACATCGACGGCCAGCCCGCGCGCAACGCGAGCTCGCCGATCTCCCCCACTTCGGCGAAGCCGATCGTGCCGTCACGGACCTGCGCACGCCCATTCGCACCACGCCGCACCACGGCCGCCTCGATACCGGGCAGAGGTCGTCCCATCGATCCGGGTCTCACCTGCGTGGCAGCGAAGTTGGCGATCATGATCGCGCCCGTCTCGGTCTGCCACCAGTTGTCGTGCACGGGATGGCCGAGGACGCGCTCACCCCACACCACCACCTCTGGGTTGAGCGGCTCCCCCACACTGGCGATGAACCGCAGACACCCCAGGTCGGTGCCTTCGGGCAACGTGTCTCCGCTCCGCATGAGCATGCGCAGAGCGGTAGGCGCGGTGTACCACACCGATACTCGATGGGCCGTCAGAATCCGGTACCACCGCCGGGCGTCGAACTCGCTCTCGTCGCTGATCAAGGTGACTCCCAGGCACAGCGGCGCGATGACACCATAGGACATCCCGGTAACCCAGCCGGGATCTGCCGTGCACCAGAAGATGTCCCCGTCCTGTAGATCCAAGGCGAACCGTGCGGTCACGATATGGGCGAGTACCGCACCGTGGACGTGAAGCGCCCCTTTGGGTTGCCCTGTCGTCCCGCTGGTGAAATGCAGCAGGGCAGGGTCGTCGGCCGTCGTAGGTGTGATCTCGCAGTCCGGGTCGGCCGCGGCCATGGCAGCGGGCAGGTCGACACCCCCGGCCCCGCGATCGGTGAGCAGCACTGTCCGCAGAGCGGGCAGAGCGTCCCGGATCGGCGCCACCTTGCGCCGAAAGAGCGGCTCGGAGGTGATCAACGCCGCAGCGTCGGCGATGTCGAGCCGCTGCCGAACAGGCTCGGGACCGAACGCCGAGAACATCGGCGCAACCACGCATCCAGCCTTCAGAATGCCAAGGACCGCGACATACAGTTCGGGACAACGGCCCAGCAATATTCCGATACGTTCGCCGCGCTGAATCCCTTGTGCCCGCAGTACATTCGCGAACCTGTTGCTCGCTTCGGCCAGATCGGCGTAGCTCGATTCCACTACGCTGCCGTCGGTTCGTAGCCATCGCAACGCGATGGAGTGCGCTCTGGGACCCGCTGCATGTCTGTCGACAGCCTCGTAGGCGATGTTGAGACCACCACCCGGCAACCCGGCAAGCTGCGAGCTTGCCTGGTCCCACGAGAACTCGCGACACGTCGAGTCGTAGTCGCGCAGATTCGCCCGACCACGTCGCGAGCCCTGTGTGCTCATCGACCCCACGGTGATCGTGTCGTTGTGCGGGGTGCCGGGTTCGGTCATTTCCGTCCTTTCATCCTCGACTGGAAACGGGGAAGGTCGCGCCCGCGCTCAGACCGGATGGCTCGGCTGATGCTGCATCGAGGAGAACCGCGCGGCCGCGACCTCCTCCTGCGCCCGCAATTCCGACCCGGTGAGCACATAAGCGTCAGGTCCAGGAAAGGTCAGCGCCCGATGACCGTCATCGGTCCAGTGCACCAGGTAGGGCGGAGACCCGTCTGCTGAGTGGACCTCCTCGATCAGCCCCCGCCGGACAGCGCAGCCAACGGTATGTCCCTCGATGACGAGCCAGTCGCCTGGTTTCGCCTGCATGACGTGCCTCCTTGCTGGTTTCCTTGTCACCGCCATGTTCGGATCCGCTCTCTCGCCGTGACATTCGCCGTCGGTCCCGCTACGAACGGGTGATCGGACGTTTCTCACCCGGAGCCCGAGACGACGCGTGTTCTCGTCTGTCACTCGGGTGAACTGCTCTTATCCGCCCGATGCGACGGTGATATGACGTTCTTGTGCCTTCTCGGGCTCGGTCACCGGGATCGAGACGGTGAGGATGCCTTGGTCGTACTTGGCGGAGATGTCGTCTTCGGCCGCACCTGCGGGCAAGGCGATCGAGCGGGTGAACGAGCCGTACCCGAACTCGGTGCGTCCCTTGGTTTCCTTGCGCTCGCTACGCTCGGCCGTGATGGTCAGCACGCCCTCCCGCACGGTGACGGCGATATCCTTCACCGGATCGATGCCAGGGAGTTCTGCTCGCAGCAGGTACTTGTTGTCAGCGAGCTCCTCCTCGACCTTGATGAGCCGGCCTTCGAAGAGCGGGCGGAGGTTCTCGACCGGCGGGAACCCGGTCAGCCAGTCGTTCACCGCGGGAAACAGGCGGTGACGGTGGGCAGGCAGACTACTCATGTTCGGCTCCTCAGCTGTTGTTTCGGACTCCTCGATCCGATCAAGATCCGGGCGGTCGGGGCTAGGGTCCGGCGCCCCTGCCCGGATGGTCGTTTGTCACTGCGGGAGCGGGGCATCCTCGGATACCAGGGAATCCCTGTCGGCTCAGGTGACCGCGACCGACTCGTCCATCCGGCCGCGTTCCCAGGGTTCGAGGGTCGTGCGACTCATGGGTTGGCGACCTGTGGCACTTTTCGCCGCCACGTGCGCGGATCGAGACTGACTGTTGTCGGACTCAGGAGGAAACGGTGACTCTCGCTCACAACGTGGATCCTGTTCTCGCGTACGACCTCGAAGTGACGATCGACGCGGCAGGGATCGACTTGCTCGGACGGCTACGTGTGCCACCGCAGGCACTCGGAGTAGTCGTCATTGCCCACGGCAGCGGGAGCACACGAAGCGACCGACGCAACGTGGTCCTTGCCCAAGCCCTGGCAAGCCACCGACTCGCCTCGGTAGCCGTCGATCTGCTGTTGCCGACCGAACAACGCGACATCGACAGAATTTTCGACGTCCGCCTCCTCGGCAGCAGATTGACCGCCGCTCGGCGTTGGCTCTGGGCGACGGTGTGCCGCGACCTCCCTGTCGGCTACTTCGGCCTCGGCTCAGACGCGCCCGTGGCCCTGTGGGCTGCCTCCGAACCACACAGCAGAATCGAGGCTGTTGTCGTACGGGGCGGGCGCCCTGACCTGGCAGGTGCTCGGCTGGCCCGAATCACCGCTCCGACTCTGTTTCTGATCGGCGGCGGAGATCGACAAGTGCTGGCGCACAACCGTTCCGCGGCCGCGAGCATGCGGTGCGAACACCGCGTCACCGACATGTCCGCGCCCGGGCGCCGGGCGAGCGGCAGCCAACTCGCCCAATGGGAGTCCTATTTGTCGGCGATGTGGATCACCGAGCACCTGCGACCACCAGGCCCTGCCGAGCCGAAGACGCCGCGAACCAGCGGCAGAGGTGACTGATGTATTCCGATCTGGTGCGTTCGTCGTTCGAGATGACCGGGTGCGGTGGCAGCCGACGGCCGAAACGAATCGGCTGATCGTCGCCAGGGAGCACCGACCCCGCCGCGGGTGCCGCTTGGTCGTCACGTATCAGTGCAATCGACGCCGCGTAAGAGCGCCGATCGTGTCACCGACGGTGTGGGAAGGAGGCGCGAAAACCGCGCCAGCAGAAGATATCGCGGTCACCCGATTCGGCTAGTGGTGTTCAGCAGCGAACTCCCGGCGTTCTAAGACGGTGTGGTGATGGGCGCCGAGACGATACCGCTCAGGAACACATGCGTTTCAAAGATGATGTGGTCGAGCTCGGTGATCACTTCGGTCATCGCGTCGTCAACGCCCTCGGTGCCGTCGTTGCCTTGCTCCGCGATGGTCGAGACGGCCTCGCCGAGCCCGTTGAGGTGTTGGAGCAGTCGATCATTGAGTCCAACAGGACGGGGGCGGTGGTGCGCGGGAAGGTCGCTGCCATAACCAGTTCGGCTGATCTGGACCCTTGCCGCACTGCGGGCATGATAGTTGAAGGTCGTGGGTGTCATCGCGTTCCTCAGGCGTGGGTTTGCCACGGAGGAGCTTGCCGGTTTCCACGTGAGCACAAGCTGATCCTTGATCATCCGGCAGTCCCCATGGTCTGAACCGGATGTTCCCTCAGTACACGCTTACCCAGGAGAGAAGTCAACGACGTTGGCTGATGGTGGAATGCTTCTTCGACCCAGCCCCCTGAAACCCAGAGGGCACCCGCCACCATCCCAGGGACGGTTGCCCCCGCCAGTCCGCTGTCGCGGTGTTCTCGACGCGACCTGGCGGCCTCAGGATTCGCCTGACCTTGCTGTCATGACGCTGTGTGGACCGGCGGCGGGGTCCAGGTTCCGTCCAGAGCCTCGGTGTCGGGCGCGTAGAGGCGCAAGGTGATGCCCATGGGACCGGTCGGCGCGGGCAGCCAGTTCGCTTCGCGTTCAGGGCCCGGGTTCTTGTGCGAGATGAAGATGTCGAGCGATCCGTCGGAGTTGTAGTTTCAGCCGATCACCGAGGGCGTAGCGGTCGAGTTCGTTGGCGATCTGGAAGCCCTCGAGGTCGTACATCGTGACCGACCAGAACGCCGCGACCGGCGGCAGTTTCCCGGCGTCGAAGTGGAGCACATAATGGTCGTCGCCGACGAGGCCGGTGGTGCCGTCATCGATCGCCACCATGTGCGCGTCGCCGCCGACCATCATGAGTCACGCACGCCTGCGGCGGCGATCGCGTCGGCGATGTACTGCCGTTCCTCCGGGTGTCCATGGCAGGGAATTCGCCCATACCACCACGGCATGGGTGCGGCTCGAGCGCACCAGTTCTTCGACGAACCAGTCGCGCTGCTCGGTGCCCAGTATCGAGGTCGATGTCGCGGCGGAGCGATTGTCGGTCATGACGAACCGGACTCTGCCGATCGTGAATGCCTGGTTGATGGTTCCGTCGGATGAACCGTACGGGTAGTGCGGAACGGTCGCGCCGAAAGCGGTCCGCACCCGCGTCATTGGGGCCTTAATCGTGATCGTCCCAGACGTAGGCAACCGGACTTTCTCGATAGAAGGCCGATTGGCCGGGGCTGGTCAACACTCTGTCGTAGGCCGCGAAGAACTCGCCGGGCGGGTGCTTTCGATGTTCGCGTAATGCAGATCGCCGAGGGCCAGGTGAAAGAGTCCGCGTTCGGCGGCCAGTGCGTCGAAGACGGCACCGCTGGAGCCGACCCGGGCGCAGGAGCCCGCGGTGACGCGGAGCCCGCGGTGACGCGAAATAACGGCGGGCTTCGACGGCTGCTGAGCCGCTACGGTTCGGACTTGCGGCCGATCGCGGCGTCGATGAGACCGATCGCGGCAAGGGCGCCGACGACGACCATCATCCATCGCGTGGCGACGTCGGCGATCTTCGTCGTGCTCCGGTGTCGTTTCTCTTTGTTCGCATCATGGTCTTCTCGATGAGCTCGTCGGCCGGCTATCGCTGGGCGGTCGAACGCAGGACCGCCAGTCGGTCGGCATATTCCTGCGCATCGATCTCGCCCCGTGCGAAGCGCTCCGCCAGCACGTGTTCGGCACCGGTAGCCGCCGGATGTGCGGTTCGATCGGTGTCGAGCCGGAACAGGTACCGGAGCGCGAGCACGAATCCCGCGAGCAACAGGCCCCAGAACAGGAGCATCCCGAAGCCCATCCAGGCATATCCCCAACCATTGACGTCGTGGTCGTACCAATTCATCGCGGTCTCCTTCGGGATGAAACGCTCACGCGCGTTTGCGATCGTTACCGCCACTATGTCTCCGGGAGCCCACCCGCTGGCAGGGCCGAGCGCCACCATTCGGAAGTACCAAAGGCACGTCGGCGGGTGACAAGAATCGGTCCGCCCTACCGTGACAGTGGTAGGGCGGACCGCGGACAGAACTAGGGCCGGCGCGCGAAGCGAGCCCCGACGATCAGCGCGGCGAGTGCGACGGCACCGACCACGGCGATCAGCCGGTTGACATCGACAGCGGGCTGCCAGCGCACCCGACCGTCGCGAATCACGAACGCGCCGACCGGTTTCGCACCTACCCCGAAGCCCGCTCCCGAACCCTGCTGACCTTCGGGGTCCGATCCGCCGCCGCCGCCCGCGCCGCCGGAGACCGCGGCAACGCCGATGACGGTGGTGCCGTCGCGCTCCACCGGCTCCGCGTAGACCCGCTCGACGGTCATCGCGTCTTTGGCGATCGAGAATGCGTCATCGATTTTCATTGTTTCCTCCGTTGGGGTTGTCGGCTGTGCCGATATCGAGAAAGTCGTCAAGGGGGCGGCGTGGGGTTCGGGGTGGCGGATCTGTCCGCGCGGTGCCGATGCGCACAAGAACTTGCGGGTACGGCAGGCCCACCAGATCGGCCACGGCGGCACGGGCGGACGGCAGTTCCACGACATGTGTGATGGTGCAGGTGGACAGACCGCGCACGGTGCATTCGAGCAGTACCGCCGACAACGCCCGCCCGCAGTCGAGCAGGTCCTCCGCCGAATCTCCTGGCGTCGACAGCACCGCTACCATCGCCTCGTCATCGCCGTCACCTGCGGGTTCTACAGTCCCGGAAGGGAATTCGCGGCCGACCGGCACCCGGGAGCGGTCGGTGGCCGCCGGCAGTGTGGCGGCGGGCACGCCGGCCCGGCCCGCATCCGGAGCCGCGGCCCACCAGCTCAGCTCCGCTTGGTACAGGGGGTCGTAGCGACGCAACCCGGCAGTTGTCGCGGAGATCCCGCGTAGCGCGTGCGCGGCAGGCGGGGCGAGAAAGATGATGGTCGTGCCGGATCGGTGTCCGAGGAACTCCAGTATTTCTTGCGTCACCAGCCGATCTGTGGGCGGCGCCATCGGCGTCCGGTCGGTGTAGCGCCGTTCGATCGCCTGGGCGAGAAGCAGTTCCGGCTCGGAAGACACGTGCGGGCGCACAGGTTCGAGTGAGGCGACGTGGGAGCGAACCGTGGGCTCCGGGAACGTGGTGACGCGAGGCTCCCACCCCGCGGCGTTCCACGCGACGTCGGCGTGGTTCAGCATCACCCCACAGCCGAGCATGCCTTCCCGGTTGAACATGTCCGTCGCGGGCAGCAACCGGTCGGCGTCGACGTAGAGCGCCGCGGCGGTGCCGTCCCAGCGCCAGCGCCACGGCTGGCTGTTGTGCAGCGAAGGCGCGCGAGCGGCACGGTCGAGAACAGCGCGGACAGTCTCGACGTCGGGCCTGGGGTCACCGGTCATCGGAATCCTCCGCGTCTCGGATCAACAGGTCGGTTATCGGTCGACGGGGCGTTTCGGGCGGGAAATCAGCACTTGTCGGTGCCCAACCGACCCGGACGATGGCCTGCGGATAAGCGGTGCCGAACAGCAGATCTCGACGAATGAGTGCGCGTTGTCCAGCGATCTCGAGCGGTTCGGTGAGCACGCAGGTGGCCAGGCCGATTCCGGTTGCCGTCAACAGCACGCTGCTGAGCGCCTCACCCGCCCGCAGCCTCGACAGCCGATCGTCGGCGCCGGTGCCGAGCACCAGCAATTCGGCGTGATCGGGCTCGCTTGCCGGATCGGCGAATTCGGCCGCCGCGAAGGTCCTCGGCGGGAACTCGTCCGCCGGATGCGCGGGCGGTACGTTGCGGGCGGGGACGCCGTCGGCACTGCCGTGGCGCCCCGACCACATCGCGAGTTCGAACCGATACGACTCGTCATCGGCATGAATGCTGCCCGCGTGCGCGGCGGCGGCTTTCACCCGCTCGCGGTCGTCGATGCGTCGCACGATCGCGCCCAGTTCCATCGCTCGCTCGGCGAACAGACTCAGGTACCCCGGCGGAACCGGCCACGACGTGTAGTGGCGGCGGTCGGTCCTGCGTGCGGTGATCGACCTGCTCATCTCGATGTCGAGCGAGGTCGGTCGGCGCCGCAGCAGAGTCACCGCAGCCAGATGGTCCGGGGCGGCGGGGTCGGGGATCCGGTGAACAACCGGCGCCCACCCCATCGCCGTGAGCGCCACGGACAGATGATGCAATGCCGCCCCGCAGCTGAGCACGATGTCGCGCTGATCAGGGTCGGTCGCGGGCAGCGCACGCCGCGGGTCGAGGTAGAGGTGGATGCTCTCATCGGCGATGCGCCAGCGCCACGGCTGCACATTGTGCACGGACGGGGCGCGCCCGGCCAGCCTCAGCGCTGCCATCACGGTGTTGTTATCGGGCAGTCCGCGCTCCATGGTGTCCGTCCTTCGTCGATGGTCTGTCTTTCCACGGTCTCAGCAGCACCGGAGCGGGATAAGAGCACGATGACCCCGTTCGGAGGGACTTCAGGTCATCGGCGAGCCCTCCTGCAGCACTTCCGCTGCGTCGTGTCGTCGAGGCAGGATCGAACTGTGCATGGTGAACGAATGCGGGTGCCCGGGCCCTGTGACTGTCGGGCAGAGTGATGCGCCTCGAGAACCTGCCGAGATCGGCAGGCAGGACCGCCGACGGATACGGCGCGGTGGTGTTCGACATGGACGGCGTCGTCACCGACACCGCGACCGTGCACGCCGCGGCATGGAAGCGACTCTTCGACGAGGTCCTGCCTCAGCTGACCGAGCGGCCGATCCCCGCGTTCGATATCGAGGCCGACTATCGGCGGTTCGTCGACGGCCGTAGCAGAAGTGACGGAGTCCGATCCTTCCTGCGCTCCCGGGATATGACCGTCCCCGAGGGGTCGGCGCAGGATCCGCCGAGCAGTCTGACCGTGGCCGGACTCGCCGCGCGCAAGCAGGATCTGTTCGCCGCCGAGATCGCCGCATCGGGCGTGCGTGTCTTTCCGGACGCCGCCGCACTGCTGGGTCGCCTCCGCGCGGCCCGGGTACCGACGGCGCTGGTCACCGCGAGTTCCAACTGTGCCGCCGTGCTCGACGCCGCAGGTCTGGCCGAGTCGTTCACCGTGCGCGTCGACGGCAACGACGCGCTACGCGAGGCACTGCCCGGTAAACCCGATCCCGCGATGTTTCTCGAGGCCGCGCGCAGGCTCCGGGTGGAGCCGATCGACGCGGTGGTGCTCGAAGACGCGACGGCCGGGGTACAGGCAGCCGTCGCGGGCAGGTTCGGTCTGGTCATCGGTGTCGATCGCACCGGCGCGGGCGCCGGACTCGCGAAGGTCGGCGCCGACGTCGTCGTCACCGATCTGTCCGATCTGGCCCTCACCTCGTCGAACTCCGACCCGATCCCCGCGAGTTCGACACGCTGGTGCGGTGGAGCGGCACCAGCGAATTCCGGCGGCTGGAACCTCATCTATGACGACTTCGACCCGATTCAGGAGGGCACGCGAGAAGCGTTGTGCACCACCGGAAACGGATACTGGGCCAGCCGCGGCGCCACACCGGGAACTACGCCGGACGGGGTGCACTATCCCGGCACCTACCTGGCCGGGATCTACAACAGGCTGACCTCGACGGTGGGCGAGCGGGTTGTCGAGACCGAACACCTCGTCAACGCGCCGAATTGGGCGTACGTCACCGTCCGGCACTCCGACGGAACGGTCCTTCGACCAGGCCTACCGGAAATGGTCAGCCACCACCAGGACCTGAACCTTCGCGCGGGAGTCCTCACCTGCCTCGATCGATACGAGGACAGCCAGGGCAGGCAGACGACGGTGACCACTCGACGGTTCCACTCCATGGCGGATCCACACGTCGCGGTGCTGGAACTGACGATTCAGGCCCAGAACTGGGACGGCGAAGTGATCGTCGAATCCGTGATCGAGGGCAGCGTGAGCAACCGCAACGTCGGCGCTGATCGAGCATTGGCCGCACACCATCTGGTTCCGGGAAATCATCGAAGGCTCGACGAGGAGACGGTCCTGTACGAAACAGCGACCACACAGTCGGGTCTCACGATCGCTACGGCCGCGCGGACCAGGGTCGGTGCGACGGTCCTCGAGCGCCGATTTCGCGGTGACAGTTCCCGCCCGGGATTCGTCGTCACCGCCCGGATCGGCCCGGCGAATCCGGTCACCGTCGAGAAGGTCGCCGCCGTGAGCACCTCCCGGGATCGCGGTATCTCCGCCGCCGGGCTCGCCGCCGCGGATCGGATCGCCCGCGTCGCGGATGTCGCCGCGCTCCGTGACGCCCATGTCGCGGCCTGGGCGCAGCTGTGGGATCGCTTCGCCATCGCCCTCGGCGACCACCACGACCGCAACCTCGCACTCAACCTTCACGTATTCCACGTACTGCAGGCGGTGCACACCTCGGCGAGCGACCTCGACGTCGGTGTGCCTGCGAGAGGACTACACGGCGAGGGGTATCGGGGACACGTCTTCTGGGACGAGCTGTTCGTCTATCCGATGTTGACGTTGCGGCAGCCGGAGCTCACCCGAGCGCTACTGCGCTACCGCTACGCGCGGCTCGACCGCGCCCGCGACGCCGCGCGGGCAGCGGGTCTCGACGGTGCCCTCTTTCCGTGGCAGAGCGGCAGCGACGGCCGGGAAGAGGCACCGAGCGAGCTGTTCAACATCCGCAACGGGCAATGGATGCCGGACCACTCCTTCCGGCAGCGCCACGTGGGTCTGGCCGTGGCCTACAGCATCTGGCAGTACTACCAGAGCACCGGCGACGAACGATTCCTCGTCGATGTCGGCGCCGAGATCGTGATCGAGGTAGCTCGGTCGTTCGCCTCGATGGCCGTCTACGACCCGGGCGCGGACCGGTTCGATATCGAGGGAGTCATGGGCCCGGACGAGTACCACGACGGAGATCCGCGATCGCCGGGGCGGGGGCTGCGCAACAACGCCTATACCAACGTCCTCGCCGCGTGGACGTTGGCGCGCGCCCACGAGGTGGTCGGGCTCCTCGACGGCGGCGACTGCGCTCCCCTGTGGAATCGGCTGGGACTGCGGTCCGACGAACCGGCACACTGGGATCGGGTCAGTCGGCGACTGCGCGTGCCATTCCATCGAGACGGGGTGATGAGCCAGTTCGAAGGATACGAGGAGCTCGACGAATTCGATTGGGACTCCTACCGTGCGCGCTACGGCAACATCGAACGACTCGATCTCATCCTGCAGACCGAAGGCGACACGACCAACCGTTACAAGGTGTCCAAGCAGGCCGACGTGTTGATGCTGTTCTACCTGTTCTCGGCAGAGGAACTGCGTCACGTGCTCGAACGGCTCGACTATCGCCTTCCTCCGGAATCCATCCCACGTACCGTCGAGTACTACCTGGCCAGAACCAGCCACGGTTCGACGCTCAGCCGCCTCGCGCACGCCTGGGTGCTGGCTCGCACCGACCGGAAGGCATCGTGGTCGCTGTTCACCCGCGCCCTGGACGCCGATCTGGCCGACACCCAGGGCGGCACGACTCGCGAGGGCGTGCACATCGGCGCGATGGCCGGCACCGCCGACATGGTGCTGCGCTGCTATTGCGGCATCGAAACGCGCCAGGACATGCTGCGGCTGCACCCGGTCCTTCCTGCCGAGCTACCCGCGGCGGAGTTCACCATCTCCTACCGTGGTCAGCCGCTGACGGTTTCGGTCACCCACACGGGTGTGCGGTTGCGGCTGCACCCCAGCACCGCAGGGCCGATCCGGGTCGACATCGAGGGCAACGAGCGGGTGCTCGAGGCGGGACAAACGTGGGAGGTCCCGCTCGGCGTGGCGCCGCGCACCGCGGTCGGATAGGTGTCGGGGGCGTGCCTGTCGTCCCGGTGTCCGGTGGCTTTCAACGGGGGAAGCGCAGTGGTTCGGCCGATGTGTACGAGCGCGCCGAACCGGGTTGCGCGCGATCCGACACGCTCGGCGCACGGGCCCGGGCAGTCAGCGAGAATCGCCGAGGTCGGCTCGGCTCGCTCGTGCCGATAGTTCGGCGATCTCGCGTTCGATGCCGTCGGCGATGTTGTCGATATCAGGTGTGGTGTCGAAGTCGCCGGTGATTCCGAAGATGAGGCAGTCGCGATAGCTGAGGACTGCGATAGTTGTGCGCAGGCGCATCGCGAGGGGGACACACGGCAGGATTTCGAGCACCTCACGCCCATGGAAAGTCAGTCGGCGTCGGGGGCCGACAACATTGGTCACCAATGCGGCGACACTGCGCTGCGGGAAATGCCCCGCCAGCCGGAAGGTCCACCCCACCAGGGCATGGGGCACCCACTCGGCCATCGCCAGCAGCGAGCTCTGCGCACCGGCCTCCCCCCTGGCGCGATGTCGCGCGATGCGTTCGTGGACAGCGGTCAGCCGCTCGATGGGGTCGGCCAGCTCGATCGGCAGATACGGGATCATCGCCGACACCCGATTGTCGGTGATCTCCTCGGCGCCGGGAGCACGCACCGACACCGGAACCAGAACACGGACTTTGCCGGCCGTCGGCTCCTCGCCACGCCGTGACAGCACGGTGCGATAGGCCGACGCGACAGCGGCCAGTACCACGTCGTTGACGGTCACTTCGAAACTCGTGCCGATCGCGTGGACATCTGTCAGCGACGCTCTGGCGATCGCATACCGGCGCTGTCGGCCGATAGGACCGTTCAACGACGACGACGGTGCCGGCGAGACTGCCGCGCCTACCACCGGAAGCAGACCGCGCGCCATGGTCAGGGCGAAGCGCGGCACCGCCCACGGGTCCCGCACGCCCCTGACCAGTCGATCGACAAGGCCGACGCCCGAAGCGCGGGACGGGACAGTGCGTTTCGAGACACTGTCTTCGGGCGGATCACACAGTCGCTCGAACAAGCTCATCCCCGAGACACCGTCGACCATGCTGTGATGTGCCTTGACGATCAACGCCCAGCGGCCGCCGGATACTCGATCGACGACCACGCACTGCCACAGCGGATGGTCGCGGTCGAGCCTCTCCTCCAGCTCGGTCGCGACGAGCTCACGCAGCGTCGGCTCATCGCCCGCGCCGGGTAGCGCCGTCCAGCGAATATGGTGTGCCAACGCGAAGTCGGGGTCTTGCTCCCACACCGGCGCGGTCAAATCCAGCGGCGACCGGCGGACTCGCTGGCGAAGACGTTCATTGCGATCGACGCCCTCGGCGAGCATCGCGTCGAATGCCGAGCGGGTCGGTACCGGCCCAGCCATGATCGCCACGGCACCGATGCCGAGGCTGATATGGCGATCGGTGTCCTCCAGCTCCATGAACCCCATGTCCAGGGGACGTAGCTCTGTCATCAGTCGACCTCGAAGTGGACGGTCGTGACAGCTTGTCACCGGATGGGACTGTGGCGCTGCCACTGAATCGATCCTTGCGCGAAAGCCTCGGTCACGGGAAGTGCAAATAGTCCATCACCGGCCGCCGAAATACCCCGATGTGAGCGGTCCCGGTGCCGCGACATTCTCTTCAGCCGATCACGCGCCAGGTTCTCGGTCTTTCGTCATCATGATTGTTCTGGCGCGGTTCACGGTGAGCGGGATCAGATGTGTGGTGATCCGGGCCGCCGAGGCAATCCGCCGATAGGCGTCGTAGACGATGTCACGGACTTCGGCGAGGCTGTGCCTGGGAAACCTCGACATCAATACCGTCGCGATGGAATCGAGCTCACTCGCCGTCGACGCCGTCACCACGGGTGGCGCCGTCGTTTCCCTGACCGGATCGAGACTCCGAGTCAGCAACACGAGATGCTTCCGGACCGGTGCCGATCGGCGCTTCTGGGGTGCGATCCAGTCGCTGGCTGTCAGTGGCGATGGCATCGTCTGCGCCGTCAACGCGGCCGCAGGTTCTTCGGTGAATCCACTCATTGCCTTCGCTCCTGTCGAATCCGACCATGGGTAGGGGTTAGATCATCAACTTCGGATACCAGCGGTTGTCAGGGGCTTGCGGCCCTCGCGAGAGTGCCTTTGGTCTGCACCCCGAATTGCGGTGACTTCGGCCGATCACGGTGCTGACATGTGCCGGTCCCAGGCGATCGAGTGGAGCCGGGTCACCAGTGATTCCGTGAGGAAGATCAGACACAGCCCCGTGAACCCCACGCCGATCAGGATCACCATGGCGGCACCTATTCCGCTCATCACGGCTGCGGACGGTGCTCGCGGATCGGGAATCGGATTACCGGAGGCGTTGACCCACACGGGGATCCGGTCGCCTTCGGAGATCTTACGAACCACCGTCACCGTGGCAACCGACGAGCCGGAGGCGCCCACCCAGCTCACCCGCGCGCGATACAGGTGGGCGGGGGTGCGCTCGGGGCGTTGCAGGACCAGAGCAGTCACGACAGTGGCACCCGCTCGCTGTGCGCGGATATCAGCGGCGTCGTCGGTGTAGGTGATCGTTCCCACCGCGCCGGCCACCGGCACCGAAACCAGCACCAGGACGGCGACGAGTATGCGCACCGCAGCCAGCAATCGGTCGGGCCAGCGCATGAGCGGATTGGCGTTCCAGGGTCGGCACCGCCACAGCCTGGCCGTCCGCGACACCATGCCGTCGATCTGGAATGTGGAAGTCGTCATCTGTTCGGCTCCGATCAGCATCCGGTATGGCCCGGGGAAACTGTGGCCCCGCACCGGCGCGGGTACGGGACTGATTGCCATGGCTTGATCGTCGCCCCCCGGCAAGCGCCGATTGCAGAGCCGAAAGTCCCGGGGCCGGCCGCGAATGGTCACCACTGTGGCGACGGTGCCTTTGGTCCCCTTCTTGCAGGCATCATTGCTCTGCTCCGCTGCCCCGGTCTCGAGCGACGCTGGCACCATGGCAACGAAAACCTTCGTCGTCATCACCGGAATACGTCGACTCGCTGCGGCCCCTTCTGCCCAGGCCGTCACCGTCCACGCCTGACCGACGCGTCGACGCGTCGAAAGGACAACCATGAACGGGCTGCTCACTTGCGTACTCGGCGCCGAAGCACTCGTACTCGTGGGCCTCGTACGGGCATATGTGTCTCTGACAGCGCACCCATCGAGCGCGAGACGCTGACGCCATGCCCGTCTCGCCGCGTTCGGTGCCGATCGCCACTTTCACCGTCAATCCCACCGTCGACCTCTCGCTCGTCGTCGCGCACCTGCTACCGGAGGGAAAGTCCCGCGCGCAGGTGCACTCGATTCGTGGCGGCGGCGGCGGGATCAACGTGGCTCGCTGTGTCCGGAGACTCGGCGGCGCGGCCGTTGCCGTGCACACCTGCGGCCGCGAAGTCGGCGCACGCCTGGAACGACTGCTCGATGACGAGAAGCTGGAACACGAATCCATCGAGATCGCCGAAGACACCCGTGAGGCATTCGTGCTCGCGGACAACGCCGAGGGGCGCAGCTATCACATCGTGGCGCCCGGCCCGGTCCTGACCAGGACCGAGCAACAACGCTGTCTCGATACGATCGCCGAAATCGCCGGGCGCTGCGATTATTTCGTCCTCTCCGGGAGCGCGACTCCCGGCCTGAGTGAGGATTTCAGCGCCGCTGTCGCCCGCACCGTCGGCACCCGCGGCGCGCGGCTCATCGCCGACATCGCCGGAGCGCAACTGACGACGATGTTGCGCGAGCGGGTCTTCCTGGTCCGGCTCGACCGAACCGAGGCGGGCGCCCTGCTCGGACATCCCGTCACGACCTTCGCCGACGCGCGCGCCGTGAACACCTTGCTGTTCGAACGTGGCGCTTGCGAGCACGTGATCACCACGGTCGGTGCGCTCGGTGCGGTCTGTTCCGACAGTCGCGCCCACTACGAGCTGGCCGCGCCGAGGCTGCCGTCACCGGCGCGCAGCGACGCCTGCGCGGGTGACAGCCTGGTCGCCGCGGTCGCGTATCGGCTGAGCCGCGGAGACCGGATGCTGGACGCCTGCGCGGTCGGCGTTGCCGCCGCGGCGGCAACCGTCGTACTTCCCGGTACCGATGTCTTCGACCCCGCGACGATCGAATCTTTGACCGCCGATATCGATATCGTGCGCATATCCGACGGGGGGCGCAGGGAAGACCTTGGTCACCCCGAGAAGGGCTTTCAGACCCTCGGCTGAACAGGGGGACGGCGACAACAATCGAGTTGTGCCGCAAGGCATTTGTCGAACCACCTCTCGCCCATATTCCGGAGGAAGTAATGTCCACATTGACCGAACGCAAGTCGGATCGCGCAGTACGCACGTCGCTGATCGGCACGTCCGGTTTCGTGGCGCTGTGGGCATTCGCCGGTGCCGTGGGTCTCGCCGGAGGCGGTGCCGATCTGGGTGCGGAGGTGACCGAGCACCTCCCGTTCGACAGTCCGTTCTTCGCGGGCTGCATGCTCGCACTGATCGTCGGTCTCCCGATGTCGGCCACGGCGGTAGCGACTCTGCGCGCCGATCCACACATGGTGCCGATCGCCTTCACCAGCGGTCTGCTGCTGATCGGCTGGGTCACGGTACAACCGCTTGTCATCGGCAGATTCCACTGGCTCCAGCCGCTATTCGGTGTGCTCGGACTCGCTGTGTGCGCCCTCGCCTACCGCCTTCGACACCGCCCGATCTGATTCGCCGACCACGGAAGGAACAACAAATGAACTGGCCACTCGCCGCCGTATTGATCGCGATCATCTTCGCGCTGATGGTTGTCGCCTCGACTTACATCTCGACTCGCGGAAACCACTGACAGCATTCGACAGGAGCGGTTCACCCACGATCACGCCGACCGGTGATCCGGGCCGACCAGACCGCCCGCCAGCAGCAGGTCGTGCGCACGCCGCGCCGCGTCGGCGGCCCGCGTGTCATCGGCAGGGTCGGTCGGCAGCTGTGCCAGGCCCGCGCTGAGTGCCGCGACCGCGTCGGTCAGGGCCAGAACCCGGCGTTCCAGCCGCGCGACGAGGTCGCCCGGCACCGATTCTTCGGCGCCGTCGAGGTCCTCGACCGGGTGTACCCGGCCCGCGATATCCGAACTCGCCCCGTAATAGAGGCGATACAGCTCCTGCGGCATTGCCGCGAACGTACGGCTGAGCAGGCCCGGCGAGAACAACTCCTCCAACGCGAAGGTCACCGCAGCAACGACCGCGGGCACTTCGGCGGGTGCAACACCGGCCTCCCTGGCGAACTGAGCGAGGAACTCACGCAAGCCGTGCCGTACCGGCACATGGCTCGGTACCCAGTTCTCGTAGTAGACGCCGCGCAGCAGTTCGGGCAGCTGGGCCGACAAGTGCGCCGAACTGTCGACCCCGATCCGATCGCGCACGGTGTGCAACCACGCACGTAGTGCGCGCAACGCGAAACGGCGGTCCTCGGTGTCGAGACTCTCGGCGACAGCGTGCAACCACACATGGGCGGTGTGGACCGTCGGAGCCAGCGGGTCGTGGTGGGTCATGGTCATCTCCTGCTCGTCGAATCGAACGTGTGTCGATTCGACCAAGGATCCGATGGGCGCGACCAGGGACCACAGACCCCGCCGCGAGTGCCGTTGGTCGTCGCTCTGGCGGCGGCTCAGCCCGCCCCCTAGTTGTGTCCTTTTGTCCTCTCGCAGGGCACTTCGGCCGTAGCCGCGTCCGGGTTCGCCTCGACAGACTGAGCCATGGCAGCCGCCGGACCAACGAAAAGGAGGCCGCTATGGCGATAACGGTCGACCGGCCGGGACTGACCGACGCCGAAGCGACCCTGCGGCATCGGCGTGACGGACCCAACACCATGCCCGAGCCACCCAGGCCGAACCGCGTCGCGCAGTTCGCGGCGCAACTGACACACTTCTTCGCCGCGATGCTGTGGGTCGCCGCCGTCCTGGCACTCGTCGCGGGCATGCCGGTGCTCGCAGTGGCGATCGGCTGCGTCGTCGTGCTCAACGGCGTGTTCGCGTTCGTCCAGGAGTTCCGGGCCGACCGCGCCGCCGAGCGCCTGCGCGCGCTACTCCCGATGCAGGCTCGGGTGCGGCGCGACGGGCACGTCGTGACGGTGGAATCGCGCACCCTGGTGGTGGGTGATCTGCTGGTTCTGGAGCCGGGCGATCGAGTCTGCGCCGACGCGACGGTGCGCGCGTCGCGGCAGCTGGCCGCCGACGAATCGATGCTGACCGGCGAGGCCGAACCGATCGCCAGGATGATGAACGAACCGGTACTGGCCGGCACCTACATAGTCACCGGGCAGGGCGAGGCGGAGGTGCGCGCGATCGGATCGGCCACCCGCCTGGCCGCACTCGCCGCCGTTACCGAGCAGGCAACCCGGCCGCCGAGCCCGCTGACCCGTCAGCTGCACCGGGTGGTGCGGCTGGTCGCGCTCATCGCGGTACTCGTCGGGGTGGTGTCGTTCGGCGTCTTCGCCGCACTGGGGCGCGACCTCACCGAAAGCCTCCTGTTCGCCATCGGGGTCACCGTCGCTCTCGTCCCCGAAGGTCTGCTGCCGACGGTGACCTTGTCGCTGGCCCGCGCCGCGCAACGGATGGCGACCGAGCACGCGCTGGTCCGCAGGCTCGAAGCGGTCGAGACGCTCGGCGCGACCACCTTCATCTGCACGGACAAGACCGGCACGCTGACCCGCAACGAGATGCAGGTGGTCGAGGTCTGGACACCGTGCGGCTCGGTGACAGTGGACGGCGCGGGATACGAACCCGCCAGGAGACTGCACGGGACCGACGCCGCGCTCCGCGCCGCGCGCACGGCCGCGGATTCCGCCGCCCGCTGTTCGCCCGATGCCCACGCCCAGCGGCGGGACGGGAAGTGGACACCGATCGGCGACCCGATGGAAGTGGCGGTGCATGTATTCGCCGCGGGCATCGGCGCCGGCGAACCGCCGCCGCCCGACCAGCGGACACCATTCGACTCCCACACTCGTCGCGCCTCGGTGATCGATGCCGACGGTGAGCACGTCACGGGCGCACCGGAAGCGGTACTCGCGCTGTGCGACAACGACAGCGACCGCGACGCCGTCGCCGCGCAGATCACCGGAATGACCGAGCGTGGTCTGCGTGTCATCGCCGTTGCCCGAGCCGAGCAAGCTCGCCCGAAGGCGCGGCTGCTGGCAGTGATCGGGCTCGAGGACCCGCCGCGCGAGGACGTGGCCGAGGCGATCGCGGCCTGTCGCAGCGCTGGAATCGAGCTGGCGATGGTGACCGGTGACCATCCCGGCACCGCCGCCGCGATCGCCGAGCAGGTCGGACTGTTCGGGCCGGACCGTGTCGTGGTGGTGGGCGAGGACCTGCCCACCGACGACACGCGGCTGGCAGATCTGCTCGAGCGAGGCGGTGTGGTGATCGCACGAGTCTCGCCCGAGCAGAAGCTGCGGATAGCGGCGGCCCTGCAGCAGCGAGGCCACGTGGTCGCGATGACCGGCGACGGCGTGAACGACGGTCCTGCCCTGCGCACCGCCGACATCGGCATCGCCATGGGCGCATCCGGTACCGACGTCGCGCGCGAGGCAGCCGATCTGGTCTTGCTCGACGACCATTTCGGCACCATCGTCGCGGCGGTCCGGCTCGGGCGCGCGACCTTCGCCAATATTCGACGGTTCCTCACCTATCACCTCACCGACAACGTCGCCGAACTCGCGCCCTTTGCCCTGTGGGCGGCCAGCGGCGGCACCATTCCGCTCGGGTTCACCGTCCTGCAGGTGCTCGCCCTCGACATCGGCACCGACATGCTGCCCGCGCTGGCACTCGGTGCGGAACCGCCGAATACACGCACGATGTCCGGGCGGGCGAAGATCGGCGCACTCATCGATCCACGGTTGTTACGCAGAGTGTTCGGCGTTCTCGGTCCCGCCGAAGCGGGCATCGGCATGATCGCGTTCCTGACCGTACTCGCGGTGGCGGGCTGGAGTCCTGGTGCCGAGGTGGATGTCGAAGTACTCGCCTCGGCATCGGGTGCGCTGTTCGTCGCCATCGTCTTCGGCCAGTTGGCGAACGCCTTCGCCTGTCGCAGCGAATCGCGGTGGGTCGGAGCGATCGGGTGGAAGGGCAACCCGCTGTTGCTCTACACAGTGGCGATCGAACTCGGGTTGCTGGCGGTGTTTCTCTGGGTGCCGCCGTTGCCGCGCCTGCTCGGCGGCACCGCTCCTACCGCGTTGGGCTGGCTGCTCGCGGCTTGCGCGATACCAACGTTGCTGGTGGCCGACACCGCGCACAAGATGCTGCGCGCTCGTCGACACCGGCATCGGATCGGTCGGACCCCTTCGACGCACGCGGTGTGAAACCTCTTACGCCGAGCGGCGCCGTCACCTCGTTGTGTCGGTAACCGCTACCTGATCGACGTCGTTGTCGTCCACGTGGAGGTCGTGCTGTTGTCCCCGCCGACGGGGACCT
This sequence comes from Nocardia salmonicida NBRC 13393, assembly GCF_001613085.1. Taxonomy (GTDB): domain Bacteria; phylum Actinomycetota; class Actinomycetes; order Mycobacteriales; family Mycobacteriaceae; genus Nocardia; species Nocardia salmonicida. Next base: position 78,823 of record NZ_BDBR01000001.1, on the reverse strand, counting down.
GTCCGGCCCTGCCATTCGGTCCGGACCCGTCCGCGGCCCGACGGGCGAGGACCAATGCCAACCCCGTCAGGACCTTCGGCCGTATCGACCGATCCGGGAGCCGACGACGCTGGGAACCAACCGACGACCAGCCGGAAACGAGGGGATACGACATGGGTGAATTCGTCACCGAATTCAGTGGATTGCGCTTGGCCGACGCCGACCGAGCCGGCGGCAAGGGCGCCAATCTCGGCGAACTCGTCGCCGCGGGGCTCCCGGTCCCAGCGGGGTTCGTGATCCTCGCTGCCTCCTACGAGCACACACTGACCGACGGCCCCGCGGGCGCCGAACTCGACCGGCTACACGGCCAGGCCCTGGCATCGACCGCCGACGCCGCGGCCGTCATCGCACTGTGCGACCGGATGGGAGCACTCGTACGCGCCACCGAACTCTCCGACGCAGTCCGCGCACCCGTGCTGGCGGCCTATCACGCGCTGGGTGACGAGGTGGCGGTCGCGGTCCGGTCCTCGGCGATCGGTGAGGACGGCGCAAGCGCCTCGTTCGCCGGAATGAACGTGACCCGTACCAACGTGCGCGGCGACGACGCGCTGCTACACGCGGTGATCGACTGCTGGGCCTCGCTGTTCACCCCCCGGGTACTCACCTATCGAGCACGGCGCGGGATGCACGGGCGACCGGTGATGGCGGTGGTGGTGCAGCGAATGGTCGCCGCCGAACGCTCCGGGGTCGCCTTCACCGCCGATCCGACGACAGGGCGACTGGATCGTGTGGTCGTCGAGGCGGCCAGGGGCCAGGGTGAGGTGGTGGTCTCCGGCGAGGTCGAGCCGGATACCTATCTGCTCGACGCCGATGGGCCGACTCTGCTCCACACCCGTCGCGGACACCAGCAATTCGCTGTGGTCGCCGGGCCCGACGGCGATCAGCGGATCGAGCTGTCAGACGCCGACGCGCGAACCCCGGTGCTGACCGACGAGCAGGCCCGCGCTGTCGCCGCGTCGGCGCTCGCCATCGCCGCCCATCACCACGGTATCCCGCAAGACATCGAGTGGGCGTTCGATCACACCGATCTCTGGATCGTCCAGGCCCGGCCGATCACCACGCCGACCGGCGCGACCGAGCCGCCGAGTACCCGCGGTTCCGCGCGCGAGGTGCTCATCAGAGGCGTGGGTGCGGCGCCCGGCTCGGCGTCAGGACACACGCGAGTGCTGGCGACACCGGACACGGGATCGCTGCTACGCGACGGTGAGGTGCTCGTCGCGCCGATGACCAACCCGGACTGGCTACCCACCCTGGCCAGGGCGGCCGCGGTGGTCACCGACAGTGGCGGCATGACCTGCCACGCCGCCATCGTGGCCCGAGAACTCGGGATCCCGTGCATCGTCGGCGCCCGAGACGCCACGACGACACTGACCGACGGCACGATGGTGACCGTCGACGGCTCCACCGGTGAAGTCACCGCAGGCCGCCACGACGTCGCGGCGACCACCGCCCCGAGACCGGCGCCCCCTGCCTCGGCACCCACCGCGACCAAGATCTACGTCAACCTCGCGACCCCCGAGCGCGCCGCGCTGATCGCCGCCGGCGACGTCGACGGTGTCGGCTTGCTCCGGGCGGAAACCCTGCTGACCGAAGCACTGGACGGGCGCCACCCCCGCGACCTCATCGCCCGCGGCGAGCAGCAGCTGTTCATCGATCGCATGAGCGAGTCGCTGTGCCGCATCGCTGAGCCCTTCGGCTCACGTCCCGTCGTCTACCGCACCACCGACTTCCGCAGCAACGAGTTCCGCGCTCTGCGTGGCGGCGAGCACTACGAACCCGTGGAGCACAATCCGATGATCGGCTACCGCGGCTGCTATCGCTACATTCGCGAACCCGATCTTTTCGCGGTGGAGCTGGCCGCGCTGGCCCATGCTCGGCAACGCCACCCCAACTTGCACGTGATGATCCCCTTCGTCCGTACCCGGTGGGAACTCGAGGCCTGCCTCGAACTCATCGACGCCAGCCCGCTCGGCCACCAGCGCGGACTGCACCGATGGGTGATGGCCGAAGTGCCTTCGGTGGTGCACTGGCTGCCCGAATACATCGGGCTCGGGATCGACGGCGTCTCCATCGGGAGCAACGATCTGACACAGCTGATGTTGGGCGTCGACCGTGACTCCGAGCAGTGCGCCGAGCTTTTCGACGAATCCGATCCCGCCGTGCTGGGAGCGATCTCGCACATCATCGCCACCGCACGTCGGCTCGGCGTGACGTCCTCGCTGTGCGGCCAGGCGCCGTCGAATCATCCGTCCTTCGCCGAGAACCTCGTGCGGTGGGGCATCACCTCGATCTCGGTAACCCCCGACGCCATAGCCGACACCCGCCGGGTCGTCGCCGCCGCCGAACGGCGGGTGCTCCTCGACCACGCACTCGCCACGAACCCTCCCGACCATCGCTGAACTCCCGGGTTCCTGAACACCCCTACGAAAGGTTCGATCATGTCCGATCTTCATGGCCGCAGCGTCGTCGTCACCGGCGGTGCGCGCGGTATCGGTGCCGCCGTCGCACACACACTGACCAAGGCCGGAGCCGGCGTCGTCGTCGCGGATCTGCTGGAGCGCGACGGCGCGGCCACTGCCGACGCGCTCGGCTCGCAAGCGATCTTCCGCCACCTCGACGTCACCGACGAGGACGAGTGGCGCCGCGTGCTCGACGACGCCGAAGCGACATTCGGACCACTCGCGGTCCTGGTCAACAACGCGGGCATCCTCGACTTCGGCAGCGTCGAGACCGAATCGCCCAGCCAGTTCCGCCACGTTCTCGACGTCAATCTGGTCGGCTCCTGGCTCGGCATGCACCTGGCCGCGCCACGGCTGCGCGCCGCGGGTGACGGCGTCATCGTCAACGTCTCCTCGACGGCCGGACTGATCGGCTATTCCGGAATCTCCGGCTACGTCGCCAGCAAGTGGGGACTGCGCGGATTGACCAAGGCCGCGGCGATCGAACTCGGCGACGCGGGCATTCGTGTGTGCTCGGTCCATCCGGGGCCCATCCGAACCCCGATGACCGCGGGCATGGACCCGAGTATCGCCGCAGGACAACCACTCCCCCGTTTCGGTGAGCCCGACGAGGTCGCCGCGATGGTCGGCTTCATCGTGACGGAGGCGACCTTCTCCACCGGCTCGGAGTTCGTGCTCGACGGCGGTGCCACGGCGGGCGCCTCGCTCGTCGCGGCGAACTGAGCACAGCCGTGATCATCCCGGCACCGGCGCGGGTGCACGAGACACACTCCGGCGTCGTGCTGCTCTGTGGTGATCGCGCGTACAAGGTGAAGAAGGCGCTGCGCACCGACTTCCTCGACTTCAGCACCGTAGCGTTGCGCGAAGACGCCTGCGCGCGTGAGTTGGAACTGAACCGGCGGCTGGCGCCGGATGTCTACCTCGGCGTCGCGCACCTCAGCGACGTCGGGGGTGGGCCCGCCGAGCCGGTCCTGGTCATGCAACGGATGCCAGAGGACCGACGACTGTCGAACCTGCTCACCGCCGGGGACGAAGAACCTCCCGTCGATCTGTCCGCCCTGGTCAGCCTGCTGGTCCGGTTCCACGACCGTGCCCGACGCAGTTCCGAGATCGACCGTGAGGGCTCCGCCGACGCGCTGCGCGCTCGGTGGCGATCCTTGCTCAGCCCGTTGCGAGAAGCTTCGGGAGAACTCGTCGACCTCCCGATGGTCGAGCGCATCGATCACCGGGTAATGCGTTACCTCGACGGTCGAACATCATTGCTGGACAAAAGGATCAACGACGGCCGCATCGTCGACGGCCACGGCGATCTGCTCGCCGAAGACATCTTCGACCTACCGGACGGTTTTCGGGTGCTGGACTGCCTGGACTTCGATGACCGATTGCGTTATGTCGACCGGTGCGACGATATCTCGTTCCTCGCCATGGACTTCGACTTCCTCGGTCACGCCGAACTCGGCGATCGCTTGGTCGCTGACTATCTCCGCGCGGCGGGCGACCCCGCGCCCACTTCGTTGCGCGATCACTACATCGCCTACCGGGCGACGGTCCGGGCGAAGGTGGACCTGATCCGCCTCGGACAAGGCGAGCTTGCAGCAGGCCCGCGACTACGCAAACACCTGTCCATCGCCGCCCGACGACTGGAACGGGCGACAGTACGGCTCACCCTGATCGGCGGGCTACCCGGAACGGGCAAGTCGACGGTCGCGGCGGAACTGTCGGCGGCCACCGGCGCGGTCGTATTCGCCAGCGACCACGTTCGCAAGGAATTGGCTCGGGTCGGAGCGCTGAACGAGGAGGTCGGTCGCTTCGGCGCCGGCCGTTACTGCGCCGCCGGACGGGCCCGCGTCTACGACGAATTGCTCTGGCGGGCAAGGGTTCTACTCACGTCGGGGGTGTCGGTGATCCTTGACGCGAGCTGGATCGACCCCGACAATCGCCGACACGCCACTCAGATGGCCGACGCGGTATCGGCCGATCTCGTTTCCCTGCATTGCGTCTGTCCCACCGATCTGGCGCATCAGCGAATCGGACGCCGACGCACGCACGAATCGGATGCGACCTCCGCCATCGCCGATGCCATGGCAGCGACTGCGGTGCCGTGGCCCGAGGCGGTCACCGTGGACACCGCCGGGCCCCTCGCCGATTCCGTCGCGGTTGCCCTCGACGCCTGGCACAGCGGCACCCACCACACTGCCGGGCTGGAACTCACGACACCATGACAGTGGCAGAACACGACGACACCGCGTCATCCGACGAGTGGCGCGTCATGGCACGAGGACCGCTGCCCCGTCGAACCGGCCCTGAGCCAGATCGGACAGTGCGCGGTCAGCGTGGTCGAGCGGGTACCGATGAGTCGACACGACCAGCCGGTGCTGCTGTGCAAGGGCGAGAAACTCGCGGGCCTGAGCTCGGGTATTGGATGTGACACTACGAATCTGGCGTTCCCGGAACAGGTGTCGCTGATAGTTCAGTGCGGGGATATCGCTGAGGTGGATGCCGGCGACGGCGAGTGTGCCGCCGCCGTCGAGCGCCTCGAGCGCGGGCGGCACCAATTCGCCGGCGGGCGCGAACAGGATCGCCGAATCCAAGGGTTCAGGTGGAGCGTCCGCGGCCTCTTGCACCGAGTCGGCACCGAGAGCGAGCGCCAGTTCCCGGGCCGCGACACCGCGGGTCATCACGTGCACCCGCGCACCGCGCGCGATCGCGATCTGCGCGGTGATGTGGGCACTACCGCCGAAGCCGTAGATGCCCAGCACACCACCCTCCGGGACCTCGGCGCGCACGAGCGCGTGATAGCCGATGATGCCGGCGCACAGCAACGGCGCCAACTCCTCGTCGTCGTACCCTGTCGGCAACGGCAGCACGAATTCCACAGGTACGGTGGCGAATTCGGCATAGCCGCCGTCGTCGTCCCATCCGGTATAGCGCGAGCGCGGACAGAGATTCTCGGCGCCACGCCGGCAATAACGACAGTGACCACACGTGTGCCGCAGCCACGCGACACCGACGCGATCACCCACCGCGACATCGGTGCAGCCGTCCGGAACGGCAACCACCTCGGCGACCACTTCGTGCCCGGGCGTCACCCCTTGCCGGTGCACAGGCAGATCACCTTCCACGACGTGCAGGTCGGTGCGGCAGACCCCACAGGACAAGACCCGCACCAGCAACTCTCCAGGCTCGGGCACGGGAACCGGCTCGCGACCCATCCGAAGGGGCCCGGTCGCGACGGGACCGGGTCGTCGGACTCGCCAGACTCGCATCATGTGATCGCTCCGAAGGTCTGCTCGTCGATCGCTGCCGGTGTCCAGCCTCGCACGTGCCGAGCACAACCGACAGTCATGGGCGGTCGATATCGAAACTGTGTCCGATCGGCCCTTCGGTCGGGGACCTACGCCAGCAGTCATCCGGCGCGGCGCTTCCTACCGTCGAAGTATCCGCACCGCACACGTCGATTGGGGCACTCATCATGAGCACTCATCTCACCGACCACGCGCACGAGCTCGCGACATCCGCCGTCGTCGTCGGTACCGATGGATCGGAGACGGCCGACATCGCCGTTCGCTGGGCCGCGCAGACGGCTGCCGACCGGGGCCGCCGCCTCCTGATCGTGCACGGACTCGATCTGGCTCACGTCGCGGCGGTGAATCCCTATGCCGTCGTCACACCGTCGGTCATCGACGAAGCACGCACCCAGGGCGCCGAAGTCCTCGCGGCTGCCCAGCGCGTGGCTCACGACATCGCGCCTGGACTGGTGATCGGGACCGAGCTCGACGCGGGCCACCCCGCGCAAACGCTGATCGCGCTGTCGCACCATGCCTATCTCGTCGCGCTCGGAGCGACACCGGATGTCGGCACGCTCGCGCATCTCGGGTCGACGCTGCTGGCCGTCACCGCCCACGGCTCGGGCCGGATCGTGGTGGTCAACGACACCGGCGACGGCGCGCTGCCCCGCAATACCGGGCCGATCGTCGTCGGAGTCGACGGCAGCCCGACCAGCGAGCAAGCCATCGCCGCGGCGTTCACCGAAGCGTCCGAACGCACCGCGCCGCTCGTCACCGTCCACGTGTGGAATGACACGTCCTATGGTGAATTCGCCGGCGAGTTCGCCGTCGAGGATCTGACGACATCCGAACAAGCGCTGCTGGCCGAGCGCCTGGCCGGCTGGAGCGAGAAGTACCCGGATGTCATTGTGACGCATCGGGTTTACGCCGGCGAGACGCGCCACCGCTTGCAGGATTGGTCGGATTCGGCGCAAATGGTCGTCGTCGGGAGCCACGGATGGGGTGGGCTGCGCGGTCTCGTCCTCGGTTCGACCAGCAATTGGCTTGTCCAGCACGCCCACTGCCCCGTCATGGTCGCGCACCCGGCCGTCGAGGACCCGCGATGAAGAACACCACGGCTCTCGCCATCGGTACCGCGACCTACGTCGCCGGACTCGCGCTCGGATATTCGGTTCTCCTGCGAAAACGGATCGCGACCTGGGGCGCGACCCGCGACGAAGCGGAGCGAACAATGCCCGGCGACGAATTGCTCTCCAACCCTGATATTCGAACAACCAGGGCGATCACCGTGGCGGCCGACCCAGCGGCGATCTGGCCGTGGCTCGTGCAGATCGGTCCCGGGCGCGGCGGCGCGTATACCTACGACTGGATCGAGAACCTCCTCGGCCTCGACATGCACAGCGCCGACGAGATCCTGCCCGAATTCCAGCATCCGGCACTCGGCGACGTGATCGCGCTCGGCACGAACGGCCCCCGGATGCGTATCGGAGTGCTCGAAACCGACCGGTCGCTCGTGTTCAGCTCCGAGGACGGCAACTGGGTCTGGTCATTCAACCTCTACCCCGAACCCGCTGGTACCCGGCTGATCAGTCGCAATCTCATCTCGCTGACCGGAGCGTCGCCGAGCTCACGGTTGTTCACCCAGCTCGTCGCCGAACCGGGCAGCTTGATCATGGAGCGAAAGATGCTCTCGGGCATCCGAACCCGTGCCGAGCGCATGGTCATGAGTCAGAGCGCATTCTGATCCGAAAGGAGTCTTCGATGTTCGCCATGGTCTACGACGGCCCAGGACGTCCGCACCGCCGCGAGGTCCCCGATCCGGTGATCCTCGACAGCACCGACGCTGTCGTCACCGTCGACACAGCCACCATTTGCGGGACCGACCTACACATTCTCCAGGGTGACGTGCCCGAGGTCGAGCGCGGACGGATTCTCGGTCACGAGGCCGTCGGAACCGTTGCCGCCGTCGGCAGCGCTGTGCGCACCCTCCGGGTCGGCGATCGCGTTCTCGTTTCGTGCATCTCCGCATGTGGAAGCTGTGCGTCCTGCCGCGAGGCCCGCTACGGGCTGTGCACCGGCGGCGGCGGATGGCTGCTCGGCCACGAAATCGATGGCACCCATGCCGAATCGGTGCGCGTGCCGTTCGCCGATATGTCGACCCACCCGATCCCGCCCGGTATCAGCGACGAGCAGATGCTCATGCTGGCCGATATCCTGCCCACCAGCTACGAAGTCGGCGTGCGCAACGGCAGGGTGCGGCCCGGCGACACAGTTGTCATCGTGGGCGCGGGGCCGATCGGCCTGGCCGCGGTCATGACCGCGCGGCTCTACAGCCCGAGCCGCATCATCGTCATCGATCTCGCCGACACCCGGTTGGCGGCCGCGCGCGAACTCGGTGCCGAGCCGGTACTCAACAGCCGCCGCGACGATGTGCGCGCCAGGGTCGCCGAGCTCACCGGTGGTCGGGGTGCCGATGTGGCAATGGAGGCAGTCGGTGTACCCGAAACCTTCGAACTGGCCGTCGATCTCGTGCGTCCCGGCGGTCACGTCGCCAATATCGGCGTGCACGGTGCACCCGCGTCGCTCCATCTCGAGAACCTGTGGAGCCGTGATCTGACCATCACCACCGGTCTGGTGGATACCGACTCGACACCGCGCCTGATCGAGCTGATCCGATCCGGGCATCTCGATCCCACCCCGATGATCACCCACCGTTTCGAGATGGGCGAATTCGCCGACGCCTACGACACTTTCGCGCGGGCCGCGGAAACGGGCGCGCTGAAAGTCACCGTCACGCAGACGAAGGCCGAGCAGCCATGACGACCGCGACGTCGAACATCGGCTTCCGGAAACTCCGCCCCAGCGACCGGGCCGCGGTGCTCGAACTTCACGCCGATCTAGCGGGCACCGACGGCTACTTCCGGTTCTTCGGGCCACCGCCCAAGAACCTCGACCGAGTGGTCGGCTCGATCGCGTCGAACGATCGCACGCACTGCGCTGTCGGAGCCTTCATCGACGACGATCTCATCGGCGTGGCGAATTTCGTCGTCCTCGACGACGGCGTCAGCGCGGAGATCGCCATGGTCGTCGCCGGCGGCGAACAACACCACGGCATCGGCACCGACCTGCTCTATCGGCTCGCCGCGCTGGGCCGCGCCCGCGGCCTCGACCGGTTCATCGCCGAGGTGGTGCCGACCAACTCGAAAGCCATGCGACTCATCATCGATTCCGACCTCCCGATCTCGGCCCACCGCAGCGACGGCGTCATCCAGATCGCATTCCACCTGCGCAACTCCGAGCCCAGTTCGGCTTCTCGGCGACATCGTGCGGCGAGAGCGAACACCTGAGGCAGCAAGCAACCGAATCGAGGCAACGATGAACCCGATCGCACTGCGCGAGGATTCCCGCCGGATCTTCCGTGATCGCAGAGAGGCCGGACAGGCCATGGCGGAACTGCTCGGGCACTACCGGGACCAGGATGATGTGATCGTGCTCGGGCTGCCGCGCGGTGGAATTCCGGTGGCCTGGGAGGTGGCAGCAGCCCTCGACGCACCGTTGGATGCCCTGGTGGTGCGCAAGCTGGGCGTCCCCGGCAACCCGGAGTTCGCCTTCGGCGCGCTCGCGACAGGAGGCCGGATAGTCCTCGCCGACGATGTCGTCCGGGCACTGCGCCTGACCTCCGAACAGGTCCGCGCCGTGGCCGACGCCGAAGCAGACGAGCTCGCACGACGAGAGGTCGCCTATCGCGATGACCGAGGCCCGCTCGAGGTCACCGGGCGAACGGTGATCCTCGTCGACGACGGTCTGGCCACCGGCGCGAGCATGTTCGCCGCGATCGACGCGATTCGAACGCAAGAACCTCAGCGCATCGTCGTCGCGATCCCCGCAGCACCGGAATCGACGTGCCGGGAACTCGGCGCGATGGTCGATGAAGTGGTGTGCGCGACGATACCGTCGCCGTTTCATGCCGTCGGCGCGTCGTACTGGGATTTCACCCAGGTCACCGACGAACAGGTACAGAAGCTCATGTCCACCCCGACGACCGGGCTCGCGACATCGGCGACCGACCCGGTGCGTGCGATTCGGACATGCGCGATCGGCGCACCCGCGGGCGTTCCCTCCGACAGCGAACTCGACGATCTGATCGGTACGGCGAACATCGTGTTGATCGGCGAGAGCACCCATGGAACGCACGAGTTCTATTCCGCGCGTGCCGAGATGACGAAATGGCTGATCGAGCAGCGGGGATTCGACGCTGTCGCGGTGGAGGCCGACTGGCCTGACGCAGCGCGCGTCAACCGCTACGTCCATGCGCGTGGAAACGACACCACCGCGGAAGAAGCTCTGCGCGGATTCCAGCGGTTCCCCGCCTGGATGTGGCGCAATACGGTAGTGCGCGACTTCGTCGGCTGGCTGCGTGACCACAACGACGACCGCGTGCGCGCCGACGAGCCCACCACCGGTTTCTACGGTCTGGACCTCTACAGCCTGCATCGATCCATGAACGAAGTGGTGCGCTACCTCGAACGAGCCGACCTCCGAGCCGCCCAACGAGCCAAGGCGCGATACGGCTGTTTCGACCAGACCTGCAACGATGACGGCCAGGCCTACGGATACGGGGCGGCCTTCGGCGCGGGCAGATCTTGCGAAGACCAGGCCGTCGCGCAGCTGGTCGAACTCCAGCGCAAGACGTTGACCGAGACGGGCGCGGACCCGATCGCCGCCGAGGAGCTTTTCGATGCCCTGCGCAACGCGTGGTCGGTCCGCAACGCCGAGCAGTACTACCGCACGATGTTCGGCAACCACACCGCGTCGTGGAACCTTCGTGACGAACATATGGCCGACACTCTCGACGCGCTGCGTGAGCATCTTCATCAGCACCTACACGGCAGCCGCCGGATTCCGAAAATCGTCATCTGGGCCCACAATTCGCATGTCGGCGACGCTCGAGCCACCGAACTGGGCGCCGAAGGCCAGGTGACGATCGGACAGCTGATGCGGCAACGTCACGGTGCGCACTGCACAACGATCGGCTTCAGTACCTACTACGGATCGGTCACCGCCGCACAAGAGTGGGGTGGCTCGGCCATCCACGAAACTGTTCGCCCCGCACTGCCGTCCAGCATGGAGACACTGCTGCACGACACCGGCGCCGGTGAGTTCATGGTGCGGATGGACACCGGCAACGCCGCCGCGCGTGCGCTCGGGCAGGCGCGCTTGCAGCGGGCCATCGGCGTCGTCTACGCCCCCGGCACCGAGCGGCAGAGCCACTACTTCCACACCCGCGCCGCCGACCAGTTCGACGCGATCGTCCACATCGACCGCACCACCGCCCTGGAGCCGCTCGAGCCCACCGGCCGCTGGAGCGTGGAGAGAGCACCGGAGACCTATCCGACAGGGCTGTGACGAGCCGACCCGCCAGTCTCCCCCGCGGGTGAGCCCGTGCTGGTCGAATCACTGCCCACGGTCGGCCTGTGCGCGCAAAAGCCACACCAAGAATCTCCCCGAGACACACGCCATGACAAAGGCCATCAGCAATCCCCCTGCGATACCGATCAGGGCTATCTCGCCGGTCGGCTGCCCCGGGTGCCACAGGGGACTGGTGAAGAGCACGAAGGCCACCAGCCCGGCCGCCCAGGAGAGCGCCGTCGCGCCGATCCACCAGCCGGCTCCGGTCAGATGCCGGCGCAGGACCACCCACTGAGCCACCCCGATGGCCGACACCACCACGGCGCCGCTCATACCCAGCGCCACTGTCGCCACCGCTCTCGGCCAACCAGCGAAACCATCGGTGCTCACCGGCACCATCGCCACCGACCACGCGACAGATGCGCCGATCGCCGTCGCCGCGACCCAGGCGTGGCCGGGAATGTCAGGAAGCGCGGGGCGAAGTGCCCTGGCTTGGAACCACCCGAGCACCACGCCCTCGCCCACGCCTGCCACCAGCAACGACGCTGTCGCCGACCATCCGGCGCGATCCCACAGCGACGCCGCGACGATCGCCGGCACCGAGAAGCCCAGAAACTCCCCGACGGTGACAAAGACGATCCAGCGGCGCCACATCAGCTTTCCCGCTTCGACGGGCATCGGGCCCTCCTCGATCTGTGTTCGTCTTGTCACCTTCCTCCTCGGTCCATCCAGGCGACAGTGCCGTTCGCCCGCGAATGTCCCTGCCGAAATCACGCATGGTCAGGACGAAAGGCCTGCCCGCGCGGGTCTCGAGACCCTGCTGCGGTTCGCACCGCGCAGTGCACCCTGACATCGACTGCAAGGAACTACCTCGAGTACTCGAGCGAGAGCGTGTGGTTGTCGAGGACACACCAACCGAAGCGCGCACATGTTCGATCGAGAAGGGACTCCGATGACGACTGCCGACCGCGGCGACGACCCGCACCGACCGACATCGGCACCGGTCGTCGTCGGAATCGACGGCTCGCCGGGCGCTGCTCGTGCCGTCGACTGGGCGGCCGACGTCGCGTCGAGACGCCGCCGACGACTCGAAATAGTCCATGCCCTCGACCTGATGGCTACCCGCGGCACCCTCGGTGTCTACGACGTCATGGTTCCCCCTGTCCTGGACACGATTCGTGCCCACGGCGTCGAACAACTCACGGCCGCCGCCGAGGCAGCGCGCAGGGTGGACCCCGATCTGGACATCGTTGTGTCGATCTCGGAACAATCTCCGGCCCGAGCACTGATCGAACGGTCGGCCGTCGCGCACCTGCTGGTGGTCGGAACTTCCGGCACGGGTGGCACGATCGCGCATCTCGGCTCTACCTTGCTGGCCGTCGTCAGCCACGGTCGCGGCGCCGTCGTCGTGGCGCGCGGCGCCGACACCGCGCAGGTGGCCCGGCACGAGGGGCCGGTGGTCGTGGGTGTGGACGGCAGCGCACGCGGTGCGGCCGCGATCGGCGCCGCCTTTGCCGAGGCGGCTGACCGGCGGGGCGCGGCTGGTCGCCGTGCACACCTGGAGCGACCTGAGTTTCGACAGGTTCGGCGCCCTGCCCGAGATCATCCGCGACGCGGAGGTCCGCGCCCGAGCCGATGCCGTACTCGCCGAACAATTGGTCGGCTGGCAGGAGAAATTCCCCGACGTCGAGGTCGTACGCAAGGTCTATCTGGCGGGGCCGCGTTTTCGCCTGCTCGCGTGGTCGAAAGTCGCGCAACTCGTCGTGGTCGGCAACCGAGGCCGCGGTGGATTTCGTGGCCTGCTGCTCGGATCGACCAGCAATTCGCTTGTCCAGCACGCCGACTGCCCGGTCATGGTCGTTCATCCGAACGGCTCGCACAGTTCATGAGCACATCGCGCCACCGGTGGACCTTCGGCCCCGAGGAGTGCAGCTGCACCACCCCGCCGATCGAGGGCCGTCCGGCTCCTGGGTCGGCGACCTGTGGCACTTTCCGCCACCACGTGCGCGGGTCGAGACTGATCGGAGTCGGACCGTTTCTCCTGAATCGGCATCGGCCGAATACCAGGTCCCCATCCGCCGCCTGGAACGGCCCGAGCACTGGACGAAACACACTGTCATTACCAGATGGGAGTACTCGAATGACCACGACAGCAACGATCATGCGTACGGACGTGGCACACATCAGTGTGCGCGACACCATGGAATCGGCCGCTCAGCGCATGCGCCAACTCGATGTCGGGGCTCTCCCGATCTGTGATGGGGACGGACGACCTGTCGGCATCGTCACCGATCGCGACATCGTCGTGAAATGCATTGCTCTGGGACACAATCCGCAGACAACGACCGCAGGTGAGCTCGCTCAGGGAGCCGGCGATCTCCACACAGTCGATGTCGCCACCGACCTCGACGCCGCCATCGCGCTGATGCGAAATCATCAGATCCGACGGCTTCCGGTCACCGATGACGGCAGGCTCGTCGGCATCGTCACCGAAGCCGACATCGCACGGACGATGCCGGACCCCGTCGTCAGCGAGTTCGTGGAAACGGTGTGCGCCCAGAATCTTCCGGTCACCTCGAACGACCAGACGCCGGTATAGCCAGCGCCCGGCGGGCGATGGGTACGCAGGGAGTGGAGTCGCCGTGAATCGAGAATCTGCTTTCCAGTGCCTCTATCGCCATGGATTCGCTCGCGTCGCGGTCGCTGTCCCGACGGTCGGTGTGGCGGATCCGGACTATAACGCCGAGCAAACACTGCGCTCGGCCCGGCGCGCAGCTGACGATGGCGTCGTGGTCACAGTCTTCCCCGAACTCGGCATATCGAGCTACACGGCCGACGACCTGTTTCACCAGGACGCGCTGGACGTCGCCGTGCAGTCGGCACTGCGACGCCTGATTGCCGAGAGTGTCGATATCGCCACGCTCATGGTGGTGGGAGTGCCGCTGCGGGCGCACGGACGCCTGTTCAATTGCGCGGTTGCCATCAGCGGCGGGCAGGTGCTGGGCGTGGTGCCGAAAAGCTACCTGCCGAACTATCAGGAGTTCTATGAGAAGCGCCAGTTCGCCGCCGCACGCGACGCGGTCGACGATCACCTCGACATAGACGGGCAGCACGTACCGTTCGGCGCCGACCTGCTGTTCGAGGCGACGAACCTCGACGGGTTCGTGTTGCACGTGGAGATATGTCAGGACAGCTGGGTTCCTGCGCCGCCCAGCGTCTTTGCCGCGCTGTCCGGCGCCACCGTGCTGGCCAACCTGTCGGCGAGCAATATCGTGGTCGGCAAAGCGGACTACCGGCGCGAGCTGTGCGTGGGGACCTCGGCCCGCAACGTCGCCGCCTATCTCTACACCTCCGCAGGGGACGGTGAGTCCACCACCGATATGGCGTGGGACGGCCAGGCGATGATCTGCGAAAACGGAAACCTGCTCGCGGAGGGCACCCGCTTCAGCAACGAACCGCAACTGGTGAGCGCTGATATCGATCTACAACGCCTCGCCGCGGATCGCTTGCGTATGACCAGCTTCACCGACAACGCCACCGATCATCGAGAACGCGTGACCCGGTTCCGGCGCATCCGGACCGCCCTGCCGCTCCCCGACACCGCGACCGTACTTCGGCGCGACATCCCGCGCTTCCCCTACGTCCCCGCCGACCCACACAGCCGTGACGAACGGTGTGCCGAAGTACACCACATCCAGGTCGCGGGGCTGGGCACACGCATGGCCGCGACCGGGTCACAGCACGCGGTGATCGGGGTATCCGGCGGCCTCGATTCCACTCTCGCGCTGATCGTCGCGATCAGGACCATGGATCGGCTGGGTCTGCCACGGTCGAATGTCCTGGCCTACACCATGCCTGGTTTCGCCACGAGTGCCGCAACGCTGGACAACGCACGACGACTGATGCGCGCCCTCGGAGCCACCGCACACGAAATCGACATCAGCAGCTCCGCCCGGCAGATGCTGCGCGATCTGGGGCACCCTGCGGCCGATGGCGCGCAACAATACGACATCACCTACGAAAACGTGCAAGCCGGCGAACGCACCGCGCACCTGTTCCGGTTGGCGAACATGCACCGCGGCTTGGTTGTCGGCACCGGAGATCTCAGCGAGCTCGCGATGGGATGGTGCACATTCGGTGTCGGCGATCACATGGCGCACTACAGCGTGAACGCCTCGGTGCCGAAGACCCTCATCCAACACCTGATCTCCTGGAACGCCGACAGCGGTGATTTCGGACCGGATGCCGGTGAGGTTCTCCGGTCCGTGCTCGCCACCCGGATCTCTCCCGAACTGATCCCCGCGCGGGAAGGCGCGCCGATACAGAGCTCCGAAGACGTGATCGGTCCGTACGACCTGCAGGACTTCCACCTCTACCAGCTATTGCGCTTCGGCGCCCGCCCGAGCCGAGTCGCCTATCTCGCCCATCAGGCATGGGGCGATCGCACGCGAGGACGATGGCCCGACACCATTCCCGAGCAGCACCGCCACGAATACGACCTGCCGACGATCAAATATTGGCTCGCTCAGTTCCTGCGCCGGTTCATCCAGACCAGCCAATTCAAGCGTTCGACCCTGCCCAACGCCCCCAAAGTGGGATCGGGCGGCTCCCTGTCGCCGCGCGGGGATTGGCGCGCTCCCAGCGACGCCTCGGCCAGGGCCTGGCTCGATGAACTGGACCGCAACGTACCCGGCCCTCTGCCCTGACCGGGACGTGGAACCGACGCGACGACTTCGCTGTCCACGCCGGATCTCGGGTCCAATGGCGCGGGGGTCGGGGCGAATGGCACTCTCGTCCCCGCGCACGCGCACCTACCGTCGAACTATGAACACCGTACCGACCGGAGAGACAATCGGCGAGGCCGTTCGAGTTGCCGGACGGGCTCCGTCACTGCACAACACCCAGCCCTGGCGCTGGTCCTTCGACGGGCAGATCATGCGACTCTTCTCGGTACCCGAGCGCATGCTGCCCGCGACGGACACATCGGGTCGGCAGATGCTGCTCAGCTGCGGCATCGCCCTGGACCACTTCCGGGTGGCCATGGCCGCCGCGGGCTGGCGGTCGAACATCACCCGGTTCCCCGACCCGAATCGGCGAGTTCACCTCGCGACCGTCTCCTTCCAGCGAGCCGACCTGGTGACCGACGCCGATCTGACGCGCGCGGACGCGATTTCTCGGCGCCACACCGATCGACGGCCGTTCCTGGCGCCACCGGCCTGGAACGATGTCGAAGCGATGCTGCGTGGCTCGTACTCCCCCGCCGATGCCGCCCTGGATGTTCTCGCCGACGACAGCCGCCCCGCCCTCGCGCATGCCGCGCGAGCGAGCGCGGCGATTCGCCGCTACGACGCCGGATACCAGGCGGAACTGCACTGGTGGACGGGCCACGATTTCGCCGGCGAAGGTGTGCCGGCGCGAGCGCTGCCCTCCCCGCAGGATCACCGACGAGTGAGCATCGATCGCAGCTTTCCCGCCTTCCCGGATTCTTCTCCGGAGTCAGGCCCCGAGGTCGATCACTCGATGGTGCTGGTCCTGACCACCGATGGCGGCTCACCGGAGCAAACCCTCCGCTGCGGCGAGATCGTCTCGACCCTGTTGCTCGAGTGCACACTCCTGGGCCTGGCTACCTGTCCGCTGACCAACCTGACCGAAATCCCTCGCGGTCGTGCCGCCATCGGCGAGTTGACCGGGCGTGCCGGGAAACCACAGATTCTGATTCGCGCGGGCACGGTGGCGAACAGACCACAAGAGGAACCGATGACACCGCGACTGCCACTAGCGGAAATTCTCGAAACGACCACCACAGCACTGTCTTCCGAGCCACCCGCGGCGGATGGCACTGACACCACCGAGCAGGCGACCGGTCGCGCGGCCGGCGAGATGTGACGTGACCACGGCAGCGCCCAATCCGTTGCGTCACGGTGTCCTTCATCGTCTGAGATCGCGGCGCCGGCACCCGGCCCAGGCGATTCCGGTCGCTCCCGCGACCACCGCCAGCAGAGCCAGGCTCACCACTGGATCGAAATCTTCCAGCGGGACGAGTGCGGTGTAGCGCAAGGGGGAAATGGTGGCGAACCACGCGGGCAGCTCGAACGCATCGGCAAAGATCAGCGCCACAGCCACATAGGTGTAGAACAGCCAGGACACCGCGCCCGCGTGCCGTGGTGCCCAGCCGACGGCGGCGGCCGTCACCGCCACGATCACCCACACCGCGGGGACATAACCGAGGGCCGATGCGGCCAGGCGCGCAGACTGCAGTGGATCGCCGATGGTCATGCCGTAGGCCAGCCCATCGCCAAACCCTCCGGCCACCAGTACGAGAGCACTGCCGGTCATCGCCACTGCGAGATATCCGGACAGCCATCGCACACGCCCGACCGGTGCCGCCAGCACCACCTCCGCCCGTCCCGAGTTCTCCTCGGACCGTGCGCGCAGCACACCCGACACCCCG
Organism: Nocardia salmonicida NBRC 13393; assembly: GCF_001613085.1. Lineage (GTDB taxonomy): Bacteria > Actinomycetota > Actinomycetes > Mycobacteriales > Mycobacteriaceae > Nocardia > Nocardia salmonicida. The sequence continues at coordinate 61,178 of NZ_BDBR01000001.1, read as the reverse complement.
TAGGCAGCAGCGAGCAGCGCGATGATCGACAGCGTGAGCGAGAGATAGGAATCGACCGCGTTTCCCGTCAGATAGGCGGAGATCTCGGGGTTGTCGGCGAGGAACTGCTCGATACTGTCGGCAAAGGATCCATAGGCGGCACCGAGCACGAAAGCCCCGAGGCACCAACCGAGTACGGTCGCACGTTGCAGGCGCCACACGAGACCGGCAGGTGAGCCGAGCAGGCGAGATGCCGTGGCACGACCTGTTCGGTACCCGAACAGCCCGGCACCGAGATCCCGCCGCCGCGACAACGCGAACGCCACCGCGATCAGCACCGCCGATGTCGCGGCGAACAACAGCAGCGGCCACCATCGATCGTCGACGAAGGGGTACGTGCGCTGGCCCCACCCGATCGGCGAGATCCAGGCAACCGCGTCGTTTCCCACATCACCGACCGCGCGCAGCACATACGCCACTGCGACCGACGCGCTGATCGCCCCATAGACGCTGCGCGGATTCTCGAAAACCTGTGCCGCGACTGTCGTCGCCGCGGCGACGGTGAACCCGAGACCCGCGACCGCGGCCCCGACCAGGGCCGAACCGACCACGGGCAGCCCGGTCGCCGCTGCGGTGACGAAAACGACCAGCGCCGCACCGAGATTCGCGACCACGGCGACGACGAGGGCCGCCACGACCGACGCCTGAGGTCCCACCCGGGACGACCTGATCAGCTCGGTGCGTCCCGCCTCCTCGTCGGAGCGCGTGTTCCTGCAGATCACGAACATGTTCATCAACGCCACGACGACGGCGAGATAGGCGAAGATCTCGAAGACCACCTCGCCACCGACGGTCTCGAGCAACCTCGTCGGTCCGCCCATCGCGACGACCGCGGCGTTAGCGCTCATGGTGGCGCGCAACTGCGCCAGCTTCGCGGGAGAGTCGTAGAAGTTCTGGCTGCTCACCGACTGCAACGCCATCAAGGCACCGATCCCGACCAGCCACCACGGCAGCGCGAACCGCTCGCGGCGTAGCGCGAAGCGTGCCAGCGTGGCGACTCCCGCGGTCGGTGAGGAGGCGGTCGTGGTGCTCACGACACACTTACCGTGGCGTCGGGCTCGAGCGTGTAATGACGAAGGAAGATGTCCTCGAGGGTCGGCTTGGTACTGGTCATCGCGAGCACACCGAGGTCGGCGAGTGCGCGCAGCACGCCGTCGAAGTGCACGGTCTCGACGTCGAAGCGAGCGTGATTGCCGTCCACAGTCAGCCCGCGCACCCCCGGCACGGCAGCGAGCGCGGTGGCGGGCCGATCGGTCTCCACACTGATCGAGGTGGTCTGTAGGTGTCGCAGCTCGGCGAGCGAGCCGCTGTCGACGGTGTGGCCGTTGCGGACGATGCTGACCCGGTCGCACAGCGCCTCGACCTCGGCGAGCTGATGGCTCGACAGCAGTACCGTGCGACCCTGCGCCACAAGCTCGCGAACACAGCGCTGGAACTCGGCTTCCTTCAACGGATCCAGGCCCGCGGTCGGCTCGTCGAACAACAGCAGTTCCGCGTCCGAGGCCAGGGCGGCGATCAGGGCGACCTTCTGCCGGTTGCCTTTGGAGTAGGCGCGGGCCTTCACCGTCGGATCGAGTTCGAAGCGAGCGAGCAGCTCGGCACGCCGGCGCGGGTCGATACCACCACGCAGCTTCGCGAGCAGATCAATCGTCTCGCCGCCGGTGATGCCCGGCCAGAGCGTGACTTCCCCCGGTACATACGCGAGCCGGGCGTGGACAGCGACCGCGTCGGCCCACGGATCGCACCCCAGCACTCGTACCGTCCCCGCATCGGCCCGAATAAACCCGAGCAGGACGCGAATAGTCGTCGTCTTCCCCGCGCCGTTGGGCCCCAGGAATCCGTGCACCTCGCCGACGCGAACGTTCAGGTCGAGTGCGTCGAGCGCCCGCGTGCGGCCGAAAGATTTCGTCAGCCCGGAAATGGAGATGGCAGCCTCGTCGGTCATCACTCGATCGTTTCCCGGTCGCGCTACCCGCCGGCAGAGCCGAAAGTCCCAGCCCGTCCCGCGTTGGTCACCACCGCCGTCAGCGGTGCCATTGGTCCCTTCGTTGCGGGCATGACGGCTCTGATCCGCAGCCCTGCGGTCGCGCGATGCTGAAATCATGACCACGACACCCACACCCCGCATCGCTGTTCTGTACGCCACCGCGCAGGGCTCGACCCGCGATATCGCCGAGTTCGTCTGGGACGATCTCGTCGCCCGTGGCGCTCGCGCCGAACTGCACGACATCGAACACGCTCCCGACCTGTCGGGTCTGGACACTCTTGTCATCGGTAGCGCGATCCACAACATGGATCTGCTGCCCGAGGCCTCCGCTTACCTTCGCAACAACCTGAACACCTTGGTGGACAAGGACATCTGGTTGTTCAGCGTCGGACTCGGCCCCGCACTGCGCGGACCGATCGGGCGCTGGGTCGGACGGCAGGTCCCGCCCAAGATCGCCGCCGCGATCCGCACACTGCATCCCCGCGACTACACCGCCTTCGCCGGCCGGTACGAACGCGAGGGCGTCTCGTGGCGGGCCAGGACGATGTACCGGATGCTCGGTGGCGCCCGCTACGGCGACTTGCGTGATTGGCAGGCAGTGCGTGCATGGTCGACCAGGATCGGTGACGCGCTCGAGCTGCAACGCGCCCCGGTCACTGTCGTCCATCCCTGATCGCTCTCCCGCCGCAACGCACCAGTCAGGAAGGCACGAACCCATGACGCAGCACAGCGAAACCCCGCACCGCGACGCCGACGCCGCGGTCGTCGTCGGAGCCGACGGCTCGCCCGGATCGATAGCCGCGGTGCGCTGGGCCGCCCGCACAGCCGCCGATCGCGGGCGCGCGCTGCACATCGTGCACTGCACCGGGCCGATCGCGCAGGGAACTCCGCGTAGCGCCTACGACGCGTTCATCTTCGCCACTATGCAAGATCTCCAGCACGCTGCCGAGAAGGTCATCGCCATGGCCGACTGCGACGCGCGAGAGGCCGCACCGGAGGTCACCGTGACCACCGAGCTCGCCCACGCCAACCCTGCCCGTGCTCTCATCGCGGCATCGGCGCAGGCGAACCTGGTCGTGGTCGGGGCGGCGGCATGGGCAGGCTCGATCGCGCACCTTGGTTCGACACTGCTCGCGGTGGCCTCGCACGCGCACGGGGCCGTGGTCGTCGTGCGCGGGCCCGACCCGGACCGGCTGACCGGGCCGGTGGTCGTGGGTGTCGACGGGAGCAGCGTGGGAGAACCCGCCATCGGCGCCGCGTTCGCCGAAGCTTCGCTCCGCGGCGCCGAACTGGTCGCCGTGCACGCCTGGAGTGATCTCTCGCGCGGTGAGTTCGGCGGCTCCAGCTATCTGTCGCTGCCGATCGCCGACTTCGAGACCGGCGAGGCCGCCCTGCTGGCCGAACGGCTGGCCGGTTGGAGCGAGCAATTCCCCGACGTCACCGTACGTCGTGAAGTCGAGGTATTCGGGGCCCGCGAACGGCTGGCCGAATGGTCGAAGACCGCGCAGCTCGTGGTCGTCGGCAGTCGCGGACGGGGTGGATTCCGCGGTCTGCTGCTCGGCTCGACCAGCAACTGGCTCGTGCAGCACGCCGAGTGCCCCGTGATGGTCGTACACCACGACTGACACGCCGATGAGGGCATTTGGTCCCCGCCGAACAGGCGCAAAGACCGTCTCGGCAAACACCCGGCAAGGACGAGACTCGATGCTATGAACGACGAACCAGTCCTCGTAGTCCCCGACCATCCCACGATCCGCGCGGCCATCCGTCTCGGGTGTCGCGCGCCGTCGGTTCACAACACCCAACCGTGGCGATGGGTCTTCGACGGCGCCCGGCTGCACCTGTTTCGTGACACCGACCGGCAGCTCACAGCCGCCGATCAGCACGGACGTCAGTCGGTGATCAGCTGCGGCGCGGTCCTGCACCACGTGCGGACCGCGTTCGCGGCCGAGGGCTGGCGCACCGACACCCTCCGGTTTCCCGACCCGACTCGGCCGGATCTGCTGGCCACCCTGGAATTCCTGCGGTGGCCGGACCCGCCGATCGGTGTTCTCCGCCGCGCCGATGCGATCTCACGCCGATTCTCCGATCGGCTGCCGATGACCGAACCGATCGGTTGGGGTTCGGTCCGCCTGGTACTCGAGGACCTCATCTCCTCCTATGAGGTCACCCTTGATGTCCTCGACGAGGACGCGCGCGCCCGACTCTCCCTCGCGTCCGAGCAGTCCGACGCCCTGCGTCGCTACGACATGGAGTACCAAGCCGAATTGCGTTGGTGGGCAGGCCATCCGGGCACACCCGAAGGTGTTCCACCCTCGGCGCTGATCTCGGAGTCCGAGCTCGCCCGAGTCGGGGTGGCTCGGAAGTACCCGACACCGGGACCTTCGGCCCGACGCGGCGAGATGCACGACCACGCACGCCTGGCCGTGCTCACCGCGACCGGCGAGACGCCCGCGACCTGGCTGCGTACCGGCGAGGCGCTCTCGGCGGTCCTGCTCGAATGCACGGCGTCGGGAATGGCTACCTGCGCACTCACCCATATCACCGAAACAACCTCGGGCAGGCGGCTGCTGAGCAGCTTGATCGGTCACCCCGGGATACCCCAGGTCGTCGTCCGGATCGGCACCGCACCCGACGAGCAGCGACCGGAGTCCACTCCACGCAGACCACTGGCCGACGTCCTCACCGTGCGATGACCCATCGGCTTACCGATCACATGGCCGCCCCTAGGTCAGGGCGGGCGCCCAGCGGTCCGGTCCGAAGACCTCGTAGTGGATGTTCTCGGACGCGACGCCCTTGTCCAGCAGTACCTCTCGCACGTCGAGCATGAAGGGCAGTGGCCCGCACAGGTATGCGCGGGTGCCCTCGGCGACGGTGATCTCACCGAGGTCGGCGCGGCCTTCCCTGAGTCCGTTCTCGGGACTCCGTGCGCCGAGATCCTCGTACCAGCGGTGCATGACCGCGAACGGCAGCCGGTCGACGAGCTCGGCCAGTTCGGCGCGATGGGCATGGCTGCTCGGCGCGCGATCGGCGTGGATCACCGAGATCGGGCGCGGGTCGGCAGTCTCGGCGAGATGGCCGAGCATGCCCATGATCGGGGTGCATCCGATGCCCGCGGAGATCAGCAGCAGCGGTGCGTCGTCGTCGTGGAGCACGAGATCGCCGAACGGGGTGGTCACATCGAGAACATCGCCTTCGAAGACGTTGCGGTACAGGAAGTTCGACACTTCGCCGGCCGGAGTGGTCGAACCGTCCGGCCGGACATGGGCATCGACCCGCTTGACGGTGATGCGCCAGTCCCCGCCCGCCGGTGCCGAGGAAAGGCTGTATTGGCGGATCTGGCGCGCGCCGTCTTCGAGGTGAACGCCCACCGAGAGGTATTGCCCCGGCGAGAAGGACGGTAAGGGAGCGCCGTCCAGCGATGTGAGGACGAAGGAGACGGCGTCGTCGGATTCCTGACGCCGCTCGCGCACCCGCGCCTGTCGCCAGACGTCACCGTCGACGACACCCGCCCGCCGGTAAAGCCCCCGCTCCATCACGATCAGCGTCTCGGCCATCAGCCAGTACAGCTCGTCCCACGCCGCGGCGACCTCGGCGGTGACGGCGTCACCGAGCACCTCGACGATGGCCTCGAAGAGGTACTTGTGCACGATCTGGTACTGCGCGGGCCGAATTCCCAAGGAGGCGTGCTTGTTCGCGATCCGCGACAGGATCAGATCGACCCGTGCCTGATCGGGTTCGAGCTGCAACGCGGCGAAGGCGGCGATCGCGCCGGCCAGTGCCTTCTGTTGGTCACCTTGCTGCTGATTGCCGCGGTTGAACAGGTCACGTTCGAGGCCGGGGTCGGCCGCGAACATCTTGCCGTAGAAGAGGGTGGTTATCTCGCCGATCGCGGCGCCGACGGCAGGCAGTGTGGCGCGGATGGTCTCCTTCGTGGTGACCGAGAGCATGTCATTCTCCATTCGTTGCGGCGGTCTCGTAGCTCGGGCCGCCCACCCGGGGTAGGGCGAGTAGCACTGTGCGCGTGGGGTTTCGGGTGAGGTCTTCGATGGTGAGAGTGTCCAGGGACGCGAAGAAGGCTTCCTGGGCGTTGCGCAGCGCCGACCGCAGCAGACAGCCGGTCCGTAACGGGCACGGGTGAGCCCCCTCGCATTCGACGACTTCGCCTTCGCCTTCGAGGCGCCGCACCAGCCAGCCGACCGAGGCGTCGCGCCCGAGTTCGGTGATGGCCAAGCCGCCGCGGCGTCCGCGACGGGCGTCCACGATGCCGAGTTCTGCCAGCCGGGTGATCACCTTCGCGACGTGGGCGTAGGACACCGCCAACTCATCGGCGATCTCGCGGCTGCCTGGACGATCACCGTTGCCGACCACCGCGAGTCGCATGACGACGCGAAGTCCGAGGTCGGTGAACCGGGTGAGCTGCATGACCTGAACTTACGATAATTCGCATCTCAGATGCGAATTATGTGAGCTGGATAACCAGCCAGGTACGGACACAGACGTGGATTCAGGCGCGTACCACGATCGTCGGGATCTCCACCGAGTGCAGCAGGGCGTTGCTCGTGGAACCGAGCAGCATGCTCGAGAACCCGCCTCTGCCATGGCTGCCGACCACCAGTAGCTGCGCCGACGCCGATTCGTCGACCAGCGTGCGGACCGGGCGATTGGCGACCACGATTCGTCGCACGGGCACGTCCGGATACTGCTCGGCGTGACCGGCCAGCGCCTCGGCGAGATCGGCCTCGGCCGATTGCCTGCCCATCTCCCAACCGAACGCGGGGAGGTCGAGCTCGCTGGCGTCGCTGAACGCGTGTACCGCGACCAGCTCCACTTTGCGGCGTGACGCCTCGTCGAAGGCGACCTCGATCGCGGGCACGCTGTTGGGGCTGCAATCGACCCCGACCAGCACCGGCTGCCCCGCCGAGACCGGATCGATCGCGGCGATGCCGTGGATCACCGCCACCGGGCAATGCGCGTGCTGGGCGGCCGCGCGGCTGACCGAGCCGAGCAGTCCGCGTTGGAACGCGCCGAGCCCACGGCTGCCGACCACCAGCATCCGCGCCGAGCTCGACCGCTGGATCAACAGGGGCGCTGCGAGCTCGAAACTCACCTCGGTGGTGATCGTGAGGTCCTCGTCGGGAACGGCGGCGCGAGCGACCCGCGCGGCTTCGCCGACAACCCGCTCGGCGTCCACACGCAACCACTCGAGATCCGCCTCGCCCAGCGACATCCCCGGCCCGAACCCGCTCTGGATCGCGCCCGAAGTGAGAATGTGCAGTGGCAGGTGGTGCAGCGTGGCTTCGGCCGCCGCCCAGGCCGCGGCCTGGTACGAATTCGCCGACCCATCGACCGCGACCAGCACCGGCCCGAGGCTGTGCTCGGCCGCGCTCTGCTTCTTCCCGCTCATCTTGGCTCCTCTCGTCTCGCGATCGTCGGACGATCGCGCTCTCGACATCGAGCCTCGTCCACTCCGCTGCGCGACAGCAGGGGACAAGGTCATTGCCGGACGGGGCCGATCGGCCCCGGATCCGATCGGAACGCCGCCACCGCGGTCGGCAAGGTGGGGAACAAGCGCTGCGCGCCGATGCGATCGGTGAGCCCACTCGCGTCCAGGTCGTCGCGCAGGTCCTGTTTGACCCGCGCCATCGCGAAGACGACCCCACGCGAGGCCAGCTCGGCGCGTACCTGCTCGACCGCGTCGAGCGCGGTGAGGTCTACTTCGACGTTGGCCTCGGCGCTGAGCACGAACCAGCGCACAGGTTCACCGCTTCGATCACCCCACCAGTCGACGGCCGCGAGCGCCCGTTTGCGGAAATCCTCGGCATTGGCAAAGCACAGCGGCGCGTCATAGCGGTAGACAACCAGTCCTGCAACAGGTTTCGCATCGCGATAGTCGTCTACGTCGTGCATGCCCGCGAGCCCGGGGACGAAGCCGAGGATCGCGTCGTGGGCGCGAGCGATACGGCGCAGCAGGTCGAATACCGACAGCGCGATCGCGACGAGGACGCCGTAGAGCACGCCGAGCACGAGAACCCCGACCACCGTTGTCAGCGCGAGCACCAGCTCGCTGCGCCGGAAGCGGTTGATTCGACGGAACTCTGCGATATCGATCAGTCGTAAGGCCGCGTAGACGACCAAGGCACCCAGTGCGGCGGACGGGAATTCGGCCAGCACTCCACGCGCGCCGAACAGCACGACGAGCACCGACGCGAGGGTGACCAGCGCGTAGAGCTGAGTGCGTGCGCCGAGCAGGTCGGCGATGCTGGTGCGGCTGCCACTGCAGCTCACCGGGAATCCGTGCGTCAGCGCGGTGGCCACATTCGTCGCGCCCAGGGCCGCGAGCTCGGTATTGGCCTGTACGTGGGTGCCGTGGCGCGCGGCGAACGCACGACCGGTCAGCGCGTTGTCGGAGAAACCGACCACCGCGATCCCGATGGCGGGCAGCAGCAGCGCCGCCAGATCGGCCGTACCGAAGGACGGTATCGCCGGTGTCGGCAGACCTGCAGGAACCTCACCGACTACCGCTAGCCCGAGCCGTTCCGACGACAGCGACGCGACCACCGCAGTAGCGACCAGTACCGCGATCAACGGGCCCGGCGCGCGCGGCACCCATTTCGCCATGACCAGCAGTCCCACCAGCACCGAGCCCGCCAGTGCGGCGGTGGCCGGATGCCACTGATCGATATCGGCCACGAACGAGCGCAATTGGTCGATCATCGTCGTCCCCTCGACCGGCACGCCCGTGACCTTCCCCAACTGGCTCACGATCATCAGACCGGCGGTTCCGGCCAGATACCCGACCAGCACCGGATGCGACAACAGGTCTGCGAGCACCCCGAGCCGCATCAGCGCGCCCAACAGACACCACAGCCCGTCCAGCAGCGCCAGGACCGCGGCCAGCGCGGCGTATCGCTGGGGGTCGCCCGCGGCCAGCGGTGCCAGTGTGACCGCGGTCATCAGGGCCGTGGTCGACTCGGGTCCGACCGACAACTGCCGCGAGGTCGCCAGCAGCGCGTACACAGCGAGTGGAGCGACCGCCGCCCACAGCCCCACGACCGGCGGCAATCCGGCGACCGTGGCATAGGCCATCACCTGCGGGATCAGATAGGCCGCGACGGTCACGCCCGCGACCACGTCTGGACGCAGCCACGCCCGTCGATAGCCCTGGAATTGCCGGAGTCCAGGCAGCACACGCATCAACACTGTTCCAGCATTGTGCGCCGAAGCCGGTTCCGAGACAGCCGAACGTCACCGGATCGGGACCGGGGTCCCTGGTGCGCGGGACCTTCGGCCCTGCCGGTGACCGGCCCGAACGCGCGAGGCTCTACCCATGATGTCCACCTACCTGCGACGGTTCGACCCTCGTCGATCCGTCCTGTGCCTGATCACCGGCATCCTGGCGACGTGGGCGTTCGCAGGGTCACTCGCCCTCATCACCGGGGCGCTGACACTGGGGCCGACAGCCGAGAGCCGGCTGCCGTGGCAGAGCCCGATCCTGGCCGGGGTGATGCTTGCCCTCGTCGTCGGCCTGCCGATGACGGTCGTCGCCCTCACCGCCGCCCACGAAGACCGCGACCTCTCGCAGACGGCGATGGTCGCCGCCTGCGCGCTGATCGGCTGGATCCTGTTGCAGCTGTTGGTATTACAGGAATTCAGCTGGCTGCAGCCGGTGTGCGTGATCCTCGCCGTCGCTGTCGCCACCCTCGGCGCTCCGCCGCTCACCCATCACGCCCCGCGTCACCACTGAAGACCCATCGATGAAAGGGAACGGCATGCGCGCACTGATCGTCTATGAATCCATGTTCGGCAATACCGCCGCGGTGGCCGAGGCCATCGCCGACGGTCTTCGCCCCGACTACGAGGTGCAGCTGTGCCCGGTCGCCGAGGCGGTGAATCACCGAGCATCACAGGTGGATCTGCTCGTCGTCGGCGGGCCGACCCACGCCTTCGGGCTCAGCCGCGAAACGACCCGCCAGGACGCGGCTACTCGGACAACGGCCCCGATCGAGACCGAGATCGGCGTTCGTGAGTGGCTCGACGCCGCCCTGCCCGTTTCGTCACCGTGCTCGGCCGCCGCGTTCGGCACCAAGGTCGCTCATCCCCCGTGGCTGCCGGGTTCGGCGGCGAAAGGCATCGGCAAACGGCTGCGGGCCCTGGGCTACCAGCTCGCCGTCGCACCCGCCGACTTCCATGTCACCGCCATGACCGGCCCACTGACACCGGGAGAACGCGAGCGGGCGACCGCGTGGGCCACAAAGCTGGCCGCCACCCGACCCGAGCTACCGAAGGCAACGCGGTGATCGTGGTGCCGCTCGAGCAATACAGTGATCTATCGGCCGCCGAAGCAGCGGATGATGGGAGCAAGGTCCCACACCGACGCGAGAAAGAGTCACCGATGATCAAGGTATTCCTGGTCGACGACCACGAAATCGTCCGGCGCGGCGTCAGCGACCTGATCGCCCTCGAACCCGACCTCGAGGTGATCGGCGAGGCGGGATCGTGCTCGCACGCACTCGCGCGGATCCCCGCACTGCGCCCCGATGTCGTGGTGCTCGACGTCCGACTACCTGACGGCAACGGCATCGAACTGTGCCGTGAGCTGCTCTCGGCCGAGCCCGATCTGCGCTGTTTGATCCTGACCTCGTTCACCGACGAACAGGCCATGCTCGACGCCATCCTCGCGGGCGCGAGCGGTTATGTCGTCAAGGACATACGGAGCCTGGAGCTGATCAGCGCCGTACGCGAGGTCGGCGAGGGCAAGTCACTGCTCGACAACCGCGCCGCCGCTGCCCTGATGTCCAAGCTCCGCTCGGAGGCCGCGGAGAAGACCGGCCCGCTCTCGACACTGACCGACCAGGAACGCACGTTGCTGTCGTTGCTGGGCGAGGGCTTGACCAACCGGCAGATCGCCGCCCGCATGTTCCTCGCCGAGAAGACTGTCAAGAACTACGTCTCCCGACTTCTCACGAAGCTGGGCGTCGAGCGCCGGACCCAGGCCGCGGTGATCGCGGCCGACCTGCGTCATGAACAGCGCGAATGACTGTCGTCGCCATCCACGCCGACGTGGAAGAATGCACCCTATGGACAACACATCGGGGGCGAGTGGTCGGCTTCCGGTGACCGAGACCCTGTCCCAGCTGCGGTTACGCGAACTTCTCGCCGAGGTACAGGACCGGATCACCCAGATCGTCGACGTCCGCGACCGGATGGACCGACTGATGGAAGCCATGCTCGTGATCACCGCGGGCCTGGATCTGGACAACACCCTGCGCACCATCGTGCACACCGCGATCGAACTCGTCGATGCCGGCTACGGCGCCCTCGGCGTCCGGGAAACCGACAAAGCGAGCAACCAACTCTCCGAATTCGTCTACGAGGGCATCGACGACCGCACCCGGGTACTGATCGGCGACCTGCCCCGCGGACACGGCGTGCTCGGCGTGCTCATCGCAGACCCGAAACCCATTCGGCTGTCCAATCTTTCCGATCACCCGTCCTCGGTGGGCTTCCCCGCCAACCACCCGCCGATGCGGACGTTCCTCGGCGTGCCCGTCAAGGTGCGCAACGAGGTCTTCGGCAATCTGTATCTGACCGAGAAGGCGGGCGGTCTGGAATTCACCGAAGACGACGAAGTGGTGGTGCAAGCGCTCGCCGCCGCTGCGGGAATCGCGATCGAGAATGCCCGCCTCTACGAGGCATCGCGCGTTCGCCAGCAATGGCTGGAGGCCATCCGCGACGTGGCCACCGAGTTGCTGGCCGGTAGCCCGACCGATGACGTACTCGCTCTCCTCGCTGAGCGTGGACATGCCCTCACTGGTTCGGCCTGCACGTTTCTCGCACTGCCCGAAGACCCCGATGTCCCCGAGGACGAACTCACCGAACTCGTGGTGGTCGCCGCCGCCGGTGTCGACGCCGACAATCTGATCGGCAAGCACATCCCCCACGAGGATTCGCACTCGGCCGAGGCATTCCGGTCCGGGCGCACCGTCGCCGCCGATACGCCCGCCCATAATCCGATCTTCGACTCGGTCGAGAATTTCGGGCCGGTCCTCACCCTGCCCCTACGCGCGAACGGCTCGGTCACCGGCGTCTTGACCTCGGTGTTTCCCGCCGGCGCCGCGCAGCTCAGCGCGATCGACCAGGCACTGATGACCACCTACGCCGACCAGGCGGCCGTCGTGCTCCAACTGGCCGACACCCAACGCCGAATGCGCGAACTCGATGTCTACGCCGACCGCGACCGGATCGCCCGCGGACTGCATGATCACGTCATCCAACGACTCTTCGCCGTCGGGCTGTCACTGCAGGGCACGATGCAGCGGGCCAGATCAACCGAAGTGCGGGGTCGTCTCGACGAGACCATCGACGACATCCAGGCCATCGTCCAGGACATCCGTTTCTCGATCTTCGATCTACAGAGCAACACCGCCACCGACTCCTCGACCTACCGCAAACGCCTGCACGACATCATCACCGACATGACCGACGAGACCGGCCTGCGCACCACCGTGCGGCTGGCCGGACCGGTGACGGTGCTCGAACCGCCACTGTCCGACCACGTCGAAGCGGTTCTGCGCGAGGCCGTCAGCAACGTTGTGCGGCACGCGAAGGCGAGCACCGTCGGGGTGGAACTCATTGTGCGCGACGAGGTCTCGATCGAGGTCACCGACGACGGGACCGGCATCGATCCCGAGACCATTCGCCGCAGCGGCCTGGCCAATCTGGCCGCCCGCGCCGCGGAGATGGGCGGCACGTTCACCATCGCGCCACAGGCACACGGCGGCACCAAGATGCGCTGGACAGTACCGCTGGACTGAGCTTTTCAGTCTTTCGCGTGCACGTCCGCCATCACCCTGGCATCGCGCAACGATCGCCAGTAGGCCGACGGCAGTTCCTCCGAATACCGGGTGGTCCGGTCGATTTCGCGCTGCAACAACAGTCCGTAGGTGAACGTCGACTCCCCCGCGTTCTCCGCTTCCCTGGTGATCTGGATCAGGTGATGTTTGGCCACCACCGCGTCCTGGTGTTCGCCGAGCAGGTTCTGCACAACACGCAGGCCGTCGCATGCCTGCGCGGTGCGCGACGGAGCGAGATCGTGGACACTTTCGAGATAGTAGCGCGTGCGGCGGATCGCTTTGCGTAGTGCGTGGACCGCCGCGTCGCGGGCGTCTTCCTCCCCCGTGGATTCGACCGCGCGCCTGCGCGATCTGACCCGATCGAGCAGCGCGCGCAGCACCACCGCGTTGTCGACGTCATCGATCCCCATCACGATGCCGCCGCGCAGCAACCGTTCTTCGGCCATCAGGTCCTCGATCATGGCGGGAAATCTGGGCGAGCCGAGCAGGTCGCGTGCGGCCAGCCACGCGAGTCTGGTTCGCTCCCCGAAGTATTCGGTGATCCTGGCGGGCACCGGTCCGCGAACATAGCGCGGACGCAGCACATCTACGGCGGCGTGCAATCGCGCCGACTGTGTTCGAAGCTCGTGGGCCGCGCCGACGGTGATGCCGAACCAGCGCAGTTCCTCGATCACTCTGCGCACCTCCGGCTCGGTGTGAACGGTTCTCCGGTGCGCGCTCAGGGCGCTACGGGCACGCCTGGACGCGATCACCATGTCGGACACCGAGTCCGGATCGTCGTGCGTCTCGACAGTGATCTGACCATCCAGGATCGTCTCGCGCTGGGTGTGTAGGTAGTCGGCCAGCAATGTGCTCACCGACGCGGGATCTGCCGACGTGTCGACATCGAGAGGGGTATCGGTCTTCATCGCAAAACCTGTCTTGTCGAGTGGGTGAACGGTTCTGTCTTCACCCTGCTCCCAACGCCGTCACCCTCCCAGAGCCATTCGCCCCCGCAGGTCCCCGGTCGGGGTGCTCTCTCCGACGACCTAGTGCCTCTCGGCACGGGTCATCCGACCCTGCTGCGCTCCGAGGACCCCAGCGCACAGTGGAGAAAACAGAAAGGCGACATCATGTTCACTCCTGGGATCCCGAATCAGCCGGTCGTCGTCGGCGTCGATGGCTCGCAACAGTCTCTTGTCGCCCTACGCTGGGCTGCCGAGTACTCCGCGCACCACCGTGCCCCGCTGCAGATCGCCTATGCCATCGATGTCCCGGTCGACTACGGGCCGGGCCTTGTCGGGCCTATCTTCGATGCCGAACAGCTACGCACTCACGGTGAATCCATCGTCGCCGCTGCTGCGGCAGCGGCCGCGAAGATCCCGACCCCCATCGCCGAGACCGTCATCTCCACCGCCGCGGTGTCCGGTTCCGCGGTTGCCATGCTGCGCGACCTCAGTAGGTCGGCTCGGCTCGTTGTCGTCGGCAGCCGTGGGCTGGGCGCATTCCGCCGCACGCTGCTCGGCTCGGTGAGCACCTCGCTCGCCCGTCACGCCGAATGCCCGGTGGCGGTGATCCCGGAAACGGTGTCCGACACCGGCGCGGTAGTGGTCGGCGTGGACGGTTCAGCCTGCAGTGTCGACGCCATCGCCATCGCCTTCGACGAGGCCTCCCAGCGGGGCACACATCTGGTGGCGGTCCATACCTGGTCGGAGTTCTATCACTACGAATCACGCACCACCATGCAGACCCAGGCCGAAGCGGTGCTGTCGGAAAGCTTGGCCGGATACGCCGAGAAGTACCCCGACGTCTCCGTCGAGCGCGTCGTCACGGAGAAGGTGCCCGCCAAGGCGATCCTCACTGCCGCGGCCACCGCACAGCTCATCGTCGTCGGCAGCCACGGCCGCCGCGGGTTCGCCGGCATGACTCTGGGCTCTGTTGCCCAGGCGGTACTGCACGGCGCCGAATGCCCGCTCATCATCACCAGGCCCGCCACCGGGAATTGAGACCGACACCATGACCGCACCCACCACCCGCCCCGTCGTCGTGGGGGTCGACGGTTCTGAATCGGCATCGAGCGCGGTCCGTTGGGCGGCGCGCACCGCGATGCTGCGCGGCGCCCCACTGCACGCCGTCCACGCGATGAGTTCGGGCTGGGACCTGGGCGACCATCTGGGCGTGTTCACTCTGCACCACCAGGGATTCCGCGATGCGGGCGAAGAAGCGTTGGCCGCGGCGAGAGCGGCCGCGCACGCCGAGACGGCACCGTATCCGCTGACGGTGCGTACCTCGCTGGTCAGCCCGTCACCGATATCGACGTTGCGCCGCCGCGCACGCCACGCCCAGCTTCTGGTCGTCGGCGCTCGCGGGCTCGGCGTATTCGAGCGCACCCTGCTCGGTTCTGTCAGTGGCGCGCTGGCCCGCCGACCGCGCTGCCCCTTGGCCGTCATTCCAGGCCCCCAACCGCCCGAGTCACGACACCTGCCGGTGTTGGTCGGCGTCGACGGTTCGCCCGCGAGTCACCGCGCTGTCGAGTTCGCGATCGGCGAGGCATCTCGCCGCGGCGTCGGGCTCGTCGCGATCTCACTGTGGAACGATCCGCACCCCGGAACTCGCACAACCGAGATAGCCGAGACCGCGCACCGCCTGCTGACGGAAAGCCTCGCGGGCTACCCGGAAGAATTTCCCGACGTCGATGTCACTCGGCTCGTCGCCCATGACGAGCCGGCACACCGATTGATGCAAGAATCCGCCGGAGCACAGTTGATAGTCCTCGGCAGCCACAACAGTGGTCTCACCCGGGTCACCCGCAGGTCGGTCAGCGGAGCGGTCCTCGGCGCAGCGAAGGTTCCGGTCGTCATCATCGGTCAGCAATCTCGGCACAGGCCGTTCCACCGGCAAGAAGACACTTCGGCGCGATCATCGGAGCGGGCGGTTGCTGTTCGGCGCGCGAGTAGGCCACCGTCGTAGCATCCTGGCCGCCATTGCGTTGTTCGCAAGGGCGGCGATAGTCGCCGAGATCTCCCGTCGACGCTTGTCCTGGCGGATGTATGTGCGGTCCGTGTCAGTACACCCGGAAGTTCGTGACGCTCGGGGTGTGGGGAAGGTCGGTCGTGAGGGTGAATTCGACTTGGCCGGGGCCGGTTACGAGGCGGAGGTTGCCTACTACGGGGGCCGACCAGAAGAAGGGTTGCCAGGCGCCGAGGGCGGTGGACGCTTGGCCGGTGGCGCCGGTATCGAGGTTGCGCCATTGGACCGTGGGGGCCAGCGTGCACCAGGGAGCGGGGACGCCGAAGACCTTCAACCAGCCTTTGAGTTGGAGGTCTACTGTGCCGGGGACGTCGCCGTCGGGGTAGACATTGCCTACTGCCCAGACGTCGCCGGAGCAGCCGAGACCGTAGGCGCCCGTGGTGGTCATGGGGAGCTCGACGGGGATGTAATTCGAGGCTGCGGCAGGGGCACTGGTGGCGATGAGGGCGGCTACTACCGCGCTCGCGGCAAGGGAGATTTTGGCAAGTTTCCGGTGTGACATCTCAGCCTTTCAACTGCGATTGCTGCAAGGGCGATTGCACGAGATGGCTTCGGATTCATTGTTCCATCGGCTAACTGGTTACTGTCGTTACCCCGGCGCTTCGCGCGGCGAGCCGGTGTGGACCCGGCGCAGCGTCGTTTGCCACGCTTGCTCCGTTCTTCGCGCCGACTGTCGTGCTGTGGCAGGCAGACACTCTCCCTTACGGATTCGAACTGGCCCAACAGACAATCCTGTCCGATTCCAGTCCGCTCGTCGTCCTGACGCACGTACACGCCCGGTCGCGAGCCAGCGGTCGAGAGCTGGATTTCCCTATCCCGCAGACGATCACCGTGACAATCGCCGAGGCCTGTCTGCCGTCTACTCGCGAGCTCGACGGCACCACGTAAACCGAATACACGGAAATGCCGCTGGGCGCGCGGTCACGAACGTCCGCATCTGCCGATTACCGTGCGTCGGTTGCCGTGTCATGGTTTACATCATCGCCCACTGTCAAGGTATGAATGGGCCAGGCCAAGGGCGGCACGGCCATGCCGCCCGATCGGCGCGGGCATGACCGGCTGACTCATGACGGACGCGACGACTGACGGTTCGAGTGCTGTCGCCCGATCGGCTCGTGGAGGCTCATTCCGACCGCCCCTTCCATGGTCATTCCAACGTGGTCGCGGCCATCCCTGACTGCACTGACCCGCGGACGATGCAGCGATCGGTGGGTAGCGGGAATCAGCTGGGGCCAGCCGACCCGGACGGCGGCTGCGGAGTATCGCCGAGCATCCGTCACCACCGAGCCGGGTGCTCCACCCTGCGCTGTCGACGTGTTCGAGACCGTCAGTCTCATCGGCTCGACTCGACCCGATCGGCACCAGGCGTCCAGGGCCCAATCCGCGCCTGACCATCACCAACGACGATGTCGTGCGCTATTCCAGCGATGGTGGTGACCGGCATGGCGAGGACGGCGAGGAAGAGGGCGTAGACGAAGGCGGCCGAGATGTCGAGGTTCAACACCACACCGGCGACGACCGATCCGAAGACCAGGAACACCGCATCAGCGAGACACAACCAGAACAAGGGGGGCCACATGGCAGTGAGTACTCGACCGAGCCAGCTGTGCACCCATCTGTGGCTGCGATGACGGCCGCGGTGCGAACCCGATGCCACCAGCGCGGCGAGCAGGCCGAGCACCGGTGGCCCGAACCCGCCGCCGACCAGCATCAGCAGCGCCGACAGGAACGCCAGTCCTGTCCCTCCGAACCTGCGGTCGAGAAATAGCGTGGCCCACAACGTGACAGCTGCGGAGACGCCGATGGTGAGCAGCCCGGTGGTGAGCAGGTCAGGCACGACCGTCATTGCGGGCTCCCCTCCGAGGTTCGTCGCGATGCGGCCCTGAGTCCAGGAATCGAAGACGACACCACTGGGTGAACCACTGCCCTGCAGTACCTCTCCCATGCCGTGGACAAAGCCCCCGACCCCGGCCAGTACACCGACTGCAGCGGCGAGGTTCCGCATCGTGGCGAAGCGCCGTACGGTCGACCGAATGCCCACGGTGCGATGTTCTTCGGTCTCCTGTTGTTCTGTCACCAGGTGAAAGATCGGAGGTACACGGCCCATTCTCCGTGTGTAGCGCTCGTAGTCAGGAGCAAGCGCCAGCACCCACTGCCACCGGTCCGTCGTCTCCGACTCGGGGAGCAGTTCGGCGCGGATTCGTAGCCGGTGACCTTCCAGCTCGCCGACGGCATGCGGTTCGGACCGGAGATTGAAGTACCAGCCAGGCGGCCTCGGCAGCCCGCTGTTGGCCGCCACGACGAACAGGTCCGGGCCGTCCTGGAATACCTGAACCAGTACGGTGCGTGGCCGTCCGGAGCGTCTGCCGCGCGTGGTGAGCACGATCGCGCGTCGGCGCCAAGGCCGAGTGATGCGACCGTGGGTGCGCCGGTACAGCCAGACGCCGAGAGCGGCGGACCTCGTGTCGACTTCATGCTCGACGCGGGTTTTCAGCTTCTCGGACATCACGGGACCAACCATCCTGCCATTCCACCTCTTGCGTACGGGGACCGACCAGGGCCCTTGGTCACGCGAATTCCCACAACCGGCCCCGCAATACCGATCCACCGCCTCGGAAGACCAATGAGCGTGGACGTCCGGCGTCGACCGAACGCTCTGTAATGGCTCCCCTTTAGGTCAAGACGTCCGCATCTGCCGATGAGCATGCGTTTAGCTGACCACTTCGTACAGAGTCGCTATGTGCCTATGGCTGGGCGGGTAAGGCAAACCACGGACCCCGTAGGTGAGGTGGAGGTTGCTGTGCCATATGAGGAGGAAAGTCCTCGCCGACGCCTTCGGCTTCGAACGGCTCAGCCCCGCGGGTTTCGATGCGGGGGCAAAGCACCTGATCAAGCGGGGCAACCGGTAGTAGGAGTGACCGCTCATGCCGCTGGGCGCGCGGTCACGAACGTCCGCATCTGCTGACTCGAGTGCGTCCGGCTCGGAGCCATCGAAAAAGCCGTTGGCTAACGACTGCGACCACTGCTACCTTTCCGGAGTCCGTGCCGGAGAACGAGGAGGTGGTACCCGTGAACGCAGTATCGACATGGGTGCTCCCCCTTGGGGTCACGGTCGGGCGATAGGTCGTCCGGGAGCGCCGTTCAACAGCACTCCCCGAAAGGCACGACCATGCAATTCACTACCGAACAGCGTCTCGACGACGACATCCTCGAGCGCGAATTCACCCTCGGCGAGATCCCAGGAATCCTGTGGACGCCGGGATCCGCATCAACACCGATGCCGCTGATCCTGGTCAGTCCCCCTCCCCTCGGACTGGGCACGGCATACCCGCGACTGCTGGCCCGGGCCCGGCACTCCGTGGCGGAGGGCTACGCCGTGGCCACCATCGAGCTCCCCGGCAGCGGTGACCGGCCACGTTCGGCCGCCGCCGATCAGGCCCGCATAGACCTGCAACGGGCGGTGGCGGCCGGTGAGCCGGTCGACGACGAGATCGTCGACCGGCTCGTCCTGCCGCTAGTCGAAAAGGCGGTGCCGGAATGGCGGTCCACCCTGGACGCCCTTCTCTCGCTGCCCGAGATCGGCGGCCCGGTCGGCTACTCGGGCGGGGTGATCTCCATCGGCACTCGGCTGGCGGTGGTCGAGCCGCGCATCGCGGCTGCCGTTCTGTTCGCCGGTAGTTTCGTGCCCCGCGCCATCCTCGAGGAGGCCCGGCAGGTCACCATTCCGCTGCACGTCCTGCTGCAATGGGACGACGAAGGAAACGACCGGCGAATGGCCCTGGATCTGTTCGACGCCTTCGGCTCCGAGGAGAAGACGCTGCACGCCAATATGGGCGGGCACACCGGCGTCCCGCAGCACGCCGGCGAGGAGGCGAACCGGTTCTTCAACCGGCACCTGAAGTGATGCCGGGCCATCGGGCCGACTCCAGACAATAAAGCCGTCGGCCAGGAGCCGCTATCGAGGACAGCTCGCGGTCCTCGATAGCGGTGGCCGCACTCAGCGGACTGACCGGCACCCGCGGTCCGATGTCGGTCGCTCAGGGGGCGGGGAGAGCCTTGTATGTCCCGAGGATGTTGCGGATCGAGGGCGTGACGAACAGCTCTCGGTCCAATGACACCCACAGATACCCGGCGTGCTCCGAGAGGTGGATGGGGCTGGTGGCTTTCACGTCGACGGCGAAGTGTAGACGTCGCACCGGTCTTCCGGCTGGGGACAGATAGTCGAAGTCGCCGACGTGATGTCGGATGTCGGTGACGGTCAGGCCGGTTTCCTCGCGGACTCCTCGCACGAGCGCCTGGGCAACTGATTCTCCGGGTCCCACCGTGGCGCCGGGGAGTTTGTGGGTGAGGCGGATGGGGCCGGTGCTGTTGACTTCCAGTAGCAACACTTCTCCGCCACGGTCGATGATCGCGCCGACGCGTAGTCCGAATCCATCGCGTTCGCCGCGCGGTAGGACCTCGTCGTACATAGGTATCGCCATCGGTGGATTCACCAACCTTCGGTCTGGCAGCGTAGCCGCGTGTCGTCGGAGCCACTCGGTGGTAGCTCCTTCTCAATTGTGCTCGGTGCCGGGCTCATCCGGCGAGAATCGGCTCCAAATACCTTCGCGAGCGCGTCGAGATCTACGGCGGCGCTCGTTACCCCAAAGGCAAAGACCTGGTTCCCGAGCACAGCACCGGATTCGCCCAGCAGCCGCTGAGCCAACGGGCCCGTTTCCGCGAGGTCGTCGAACTGGCCCGATGGGCCGAGGACTACGCGACCCTCGACCATCTCAGCGACGGACGTCTCGACCCGATCATCGGCAAAGGCGGCGACGCGGTCGCCCCCTCGGTCCTCGTCATGTCTCCCAACTTCTCCGACGGCGGGATCGGCGAGGTCCCGTTCGACCCCTATGCCCGGGTTTCTCGACCGCACACCGCGCCGGTGCTCACATTGGCCGAGACAGCGGAGATGACCGAATCAAGATGTTGTTCGGTGCGCTCCAGTTCGATGATGCTCTGGCGCAAGTGATCACGCTCCACCTCGAGGCGACCGAGTAGGGCGGGGGTGGCGCGGCCGTTCACCAGATGCGGCGTGAGCTCGCCGATGGTTCGACTGGACAAGCCCGCGGCATACAACTGCTGAATCAGCAGTACCTGATCCACGGCGGTGTCGGAGTACTGGCGCTGACCGCTGGAACTACGCTCGGCACGCAGCAGGTTCTGCTGTTCGTAGTACCGCAGGGCCCGGGCTGAAACCCCGGTCCGGCGAGCCAATTCGCCGATACGCATTCGAACCCTTCGCGTGATCCATGACACAACCGCTTGCCTCTGACACCGACGTCAAGTTTTAGCGTAGTCGAGGTACCCATCCGCGACGGAAGCCCTGGCAGCTCACCACCGGATACCTGCCCGAAGCACGCAACCGCGATCAGCGCGCTGCGTGACTGAACCGAAAGAATGTGTCACTCATGGTCATTCACCCCGCAACCGGCCTGGCCGACCCCGCACCCACACCGACCGTCACCGTCAAACCGCTCAGGGTGCCCATATCCGGCCGTGGTGAAGACCTCCAGGTGCGGGTTTCCGCCCCGGTCACCGGCGATGACCTACCGGTCGTGCTTTTCGCGCACGGGTTCGGCTCCAGCATGGATGGCTACGGGCCGCTGGTCGACTACTGGAGCTCGCACGGATTCGTGGTCATCCAGGCTACGCACCTGGACTCGAAGCGGTTCACCCTGGCAGCCGAGGATCCGCGCAGGCCGCGACTGTGGCGTCACCGTGTGCAGGACATGAAGCGGATTCTCGACGATCTTTCCGTATTGGCGGCATCGGTGCCCGGTTTGCGCGGTCGAGTCGACCCCGACCGGATCATCGCCGCGGGGCATTCCTTCGGCGGGCAGACCGCGGGAATCCTGGTCGGCATGCGCGTCACCGACCCGGAAACCGGAATCGCGGAGGACCTCTCGGACCCACGAGTCATGGCCAGTATCCAACTCGCCACCGCGGGACGCGGCGGCACAGAACTCACGGACTTCGCTCGCGAACATCTTCCGTGGCTGTGCGACCAGGACTTCTCGCATATCAACGCCCCAGGCCTGGTGATCGCCGGCGACGACGACAACCTCCCGCTGACCACCCGCGGGCCGGCCTGGACGACCGACGCTTACACGCTGAGCCGGACGAACAAGAGCTTGCTCACCGTGTTCGGCGGCCAGCATTTCCTGGGCGGTATCTCCGGCGAACACGTCAGCGAGACCACCGACGAGAACCCCGACCGGGTCGCGCTGATACAGCAGGTCACCCTCGCCTACCTCCGTCACATCGCCGGTATCGATCACAGCGGCTGGACCACCGCCCAGACCGTACTCACGCCCGCCCACCCGCTGGGGCGGCTGGAATCCAAATAGCGGTGTGCTGCGTCGTCGCGAACAAGCTCGAAACCAGACCCGACTCCGGTCGTGTGGTGGCAGGTGACGTCCGAGTCGTCGAACACGACGGCTGAGTCGATCCGCAAAGATCGTGAATAGTTCACTTGTCGCACGATCGAATCGCGGTCACAGGCGATATCGTCACGACCGCGTCGCCCGTCGGGTGCTCGCTATGGAAGGACGGCCTGTGACCGAAACACCGACCACCGCCTCATCGGCCCCGACCGGACACGGGACCGGGCGTGAAGTCGTGCGTCTGGCGGCGATCGTCGCCGCGCTGGGTGTGGTGTTCGGTGACATCGGCACCAGCCCGATCTACACACTGCAGACGGTGTTCAATCCGGCCGACCCGCATCCGGTGCCGGTGAGCCAGGACAACGTGTTCGGGATCGTCTCGCTGATCTTCTGGTCGGTGACGGTGATCGTGACGATCACCTATGTGACGCTGGCGATGCGGGCCGACAACGACGGCGAGGGCGGCATCATGGCGCTCATCACGCTGTTGCGGCGCTGGAGCGCGCCGGGCGGTAAGCGGACCGCGGCTTTCCTCGCGGCACTGGGGATCTTCGGTGCCTCGTTGTTCTTCGGCGACTCGATGATCACCCCGGCGATCTCGGTTCTCTCGGCTGTCGAGGGATTGAAGATCGTCGAGCCCTCGTTCGAGGAGTTCATCATCCCGATCACCGCGGTGATCATCGTGATCCTGTTCCTGGTGCAGCGCAAAGGAACCGCAGTCGTGGGACGGGTATTCGGACCGGTGATGATCGCGTGGTTCACCGCGATCGGGGTTGCCGGGATCGCGGGCATCAGTGACAATCCGGAGATCCTGAAGGCGATCTCACCGACCTACGCGCTGGGATTTCTGTTCGGCCACTTCGACATCGCGTTCTTCGCGCTCGCCGCGGTGGTTCTCGCGGTGACCGGCGCCGAAGCCCTCTACGCCGACATGGGCCATTTCGGGCGGCGACCGATCGCCCGAGGCTGGCTGTTCCTGGTGTTCCCGGCCTGCATGCTCAGCTACATGGGCCAAGGCGCGCTGATCCTGTCCGACCCAGCGAACATCACCAGCCCGTTCTTCCTACTCGTCCCCGGCTGGGGTCGGCTCCCGATGGTCCTGCTGGCCACCGCCGCGACGGTCATCGCCGCTCAGGCCGTGATCACCGGCGCGTTCTCCGTCGCCTCCCAAGCCGCTCAACTCGGCTATCTGCCGCGACTGCGGATCGTGCACACCTCCGAATCCACCATCGGTCAGATCTATGTCCCGTGGATCAACTGGCTGCTCATGGTCTCAGTCCTGGTTCTGGTCTTCGCGTTCCGCAGCTCCCACGCCCTCGCCTACGCGTTCGGGATGGCGGTCACGGGCACCATCACCATCACCACGTTGCTGTTCTTCTATGTCGCCCGCGCACGTTGGCGTACCCCGTTCTGGCTGCTCGCGCTCGGTGCGGTGCCGCTGCTGGGGATCGATCTGCTGTTCGTCGGGGCGAACCTCACCAAAATCGTGCACGGCGCCTGGCTACCGCTGCTCATCGGCATCAGCGCGTTCACGGTGATGACCACCTGGCAACGCGGGCGCGACATCGTCACCGCGGCACGCGAACAGCGTGAAGGTTCGCTGCAGGAATTCGTCGACGAACTCCGCGAAGGACAGCCGAGGACGGTCGAGGTCCCCGGCACCGCGATCTTCCTCAACCGGGGCAAGAAGACGACCCCGCTGGCCATGCGCGCCAATGTCGAGAACAACCACATCCGACACGAGCACGTCGCGATCGTGAGCATCGCCACCGACCCCGTTCCCCGTGTCCCGTTCACCGAACGGCTCACCATCGACCATCTCGGGCACGGCGACGACGGCATCATCCACGTCACCGCCCGCTACGGCTACGCCGAACGTCCCGATATCCCCGCGGCGTTGCGGCATCTCGATGCCTCGGCGACAGAAGGAAGGCTCGACCTCGATCGCGCCTCCTACTTCGTCTCCAAGATCGAACTCCGTCGCGGCGACCAACCGACCATGGCCACGTGGCGCAAACGACTGTTCATCGCCACCTCCCACATCACCGCCGACGCCGCCGACTACTTCTCCCTACCCCGCGATCGCACCGTCATCATGGGCTCCCACATCGACGTCTGAATCTCTGATCGTCGGCCCGCGAATGTGCGTCGGATGCACAGTTCCTTCGCCATCGCTCGCGCGTGAGCAGCCGCCCGCTGGTCAGGAGACCTTGCGGCGATAGGTAGCCGTGGCGACGAAATAGGCGACGACGAGTATGCCGGCACACCACCCCAGCGCGACCCAGATACCGGCGCCGACGGGCTGCTGGGTGAACAGGTCCCGGATCGTATTGACGATGGAAGTCGCCGGCTGGTGTTCGGCGAAGGCCTGCACCGGACCGGGCATGCTGTCGGTGGGCACGAACGCCGAGCTGATGAACGGGAGGAAGACCAGCGGGTAGGAGAACGCGCTCGCACCGTCCACGGACTTCGCGGTGAGGCCGGGGATGACGGCCAGCCACGTCAATGCCAAGGTCACCAGCCCCAGGATCCCCGCGACCGCGAGCCACGCCAGCACTCCCGCCCCCGACCGGAAACCCATGAGCACGGCGACCACCACGACGATCACCACCGAGATCAGATTGGCGACCAGCGAGGTCAGCACGTGTGCCCACAGGATCGACGACCGTGCGATCGGCATCGACTGGAATCGCTCGACGATGCCGTTCTTCATATCCAGGAAGAGCCGAAAGGCCGTGTAGGAGATACCCGATGCGATCGTAATGAGCAGGATGCCCGGCAGCAGGTAATTCACATACGATTCCGACCCCGAGTCGATCGCACCACCGAATACATAGACGAACAGCAGCATCATCGCGATCGGCGTGATCGCAGTGGTGATGATGGTGTCCGGGCTGCGCGCGATGTGGCGCAGGGATCGACCGAGCAGGTAGCCGGTGTCGCCGAAGAATCGGGTGTTCATCGCTGTTCCTTACTTGTCGACGCCGCGACCTCGTCGACGTCGACGGTGCTGTCGTCACCGACGATGGCGAAGAAGACATCCTCGAGCGTCGGCTGCTTCTCGACGTATTCGACCTTCGCGGGTGGCAGCAGTCCCTTGAGTTCGGCGAGGGTGCCGTTGACGATGATCCGCCCTTTGTGCAGGATCGCGATCCGGTCGGCGAGTTGTTCGGCCTCGTCCAGATACTGCGTGGTGAGCAGCACTGTCGTACCGTTGTCGGCCAGTCCTTTGACGGTCTTCCACACCTCGATCCGTGACTGCGGATCGAGCCCGGTCGTCGGCTCGTCGAGGAAGATGACCGGCGGGTTCCCGATGAGACTCATGGCGATATCGAGACGACGGCGCATGCCGCCCGAATAGGTCGCCACCTTCCGCGCCCCGGCCTCGGTCAGCGAGAACCGCTCGAGCAGCTCATCGGCGATCGCACCCGGATTGTCCAGGCGCCGCAGATGCGCGATCAGCACGAGATTCTCACGCCCGCTGAGGATTTCGTCGACGGCGGCGAACTGGCCGGTGAGACTGATGGACTCGCGCACATTCTCCGGCTGGGTGGCCAGGTCGAAGCCGCAGACCGCGGCTGCTCCCGCATCGGCTTCGAGCAGCGTGGACAGAATTCTCACGACGGTGGTCTTGCCTGCCCCGTTCGAGCCGAGCAGCGCGAAGATGCTGCCCCGCGCCACGTCGAAGTCCACGCCGCGCAAGACACGCAAGTCCTTGAAGGACTTCTCCAGACCCTGCACGCGAATTGCCGGTTGTGTCGACATCAGCGCGACCCCCCTTCTTCCTGCTCGACGCGTTCGATGGCGGCGGT
Source organism: Nocardia salmonicida NBRC 13393 (assembly GCF_001613085.1). Classification (GTDB taxonomy): domain Bacteria; phylum Actinomycetota; class Actinomycetes; order Mycobacteriales; family Mycobacteriaceae; genus Nocardia; species Nocardia salmonicida. The sequence goes on along the minus strand of NZ_BDBR01000001.1, from coordinate 35,050 downwards.
CAGTCGTCGCCGCTCGGTGTCGATCCACTGACCGTCGGAGTAGTTCGCCAGGAACGTCTCCGCAAACTCCACCGGGTCCTCGCCGACGATCGCCCGAACCGGAACGCCGGCTGCGGCGTTCTGCTCGAACAGATCGGCGAGGTCCTCCGCCATTTCCATCAGGACGTCACCGTTCGTGATCACCCCGCGGTACATCAGGTACCGGTCCAGCGCCTCGACCGTCGTGCGATAACTCGGCGGGAGTTGCTTCACCCGTTCCTTGTACTGGCGATAGCGCCGCTTGTCCTCGAACGGTCCGGTGACCTTCTCGATCCAACGTTTGACCATGTCTACTTTCCTCCTTCGCGGAGCTGCTCCAGCCGTCCTGCGAGGAAGCTCCACGTCCCCCAGAACTCGTCGAGGTATTCCCGGCCCGCGGCGTTGAGGGTGTACACCTTGCGCGGCGGCCCCTTCTCCGACGGAACCTTCTCCACGTCGACCAGATCGCGCTTCTCGATCCTGACGAGCAGGGCGTAGATGGTGCCCTCGGCGATATCGGAGAAGCCCTGATCACGCAGCCACGCGGTGATTTCGTAGCCATAGGCGGACCGCACCGACAAGATCGCGAGCACTATGCCCTCTAGCGTGCCCTTGAGCATTTCCGTCATCTGCTTGCCCACGACGCACCTCCTCTACCTACTCAGTGACACTAACTACCAGTAGATAGTAACGCCGACTACCAGTACTTAGCAACACTCAATAGAGGGTGGCATCGCCATAGGGTTGGCGGCCGCGATGATCCCGCACGACCTGCTGACTGGTCACGCGACCACCCCATTGGCAACCCTGCGGCAAGCCCGGTAGCGTTTGGCACTGGTGGTGCCTCGTCGATGCTGGGTGATCAAGCCACTCTTCCGCAGACGAGAGGCACGTCGTGACAACCCCCGCCCGAAGCCGAACCGAACCCGATGCCCGCGTGCTGGATTCGGCAAGCGAGCAGGACCTGCGGGAACTGTTCGGGCAGTCCACCGCTGTATTCGTCTCGCTCGCGGGCCCGCAGCATCTGGTCGACACGGCCAACCCCGCGTTCTTCGCCGCGATCGGAAAAGACCCCGCACACACCGGGATTCCGCTCGCCGAGCTGGTGCCCGAACTAATCGAGCACGGTGTTCTCGCCGTCCTGGATCAGGTCTATCGCACCGGTGAACCCCACACCAGTCATGCCGTTCCGGTCCTGCTGGGCGCCCGCGCCCACAAGGTCCGGTCCTCCTTCGATTTCAGCTACGAACCACTCCGCGACGACGAGGGGTCGGTGACCGGGATCCGGTTGATCGGTGTGGAGACCACCCAACTCGAACACGCGCACCGGCTGATGGCCGAGCAGCGCGCCTTGGTCGAACAGATCGCCCGCCAAGCGCCCCTGGCCGAGGTTCTGGACGGCATGGCGCGCGCGATCGAGGATCTCGCACCCGAACAGGTACTGGTCTCGGTGCTGCTCGCCGACCCGGACGGGCGCCATCTACGCCACGGCGCCGCGCCGAGCCTGCCCGACTTCTACAACGAAGCCATCGACGGGATCGCCACCGGCGAAGGCGTTGGCTCGTGTGGCACCGCCGCGCATCGGCGCGAACCGGTCATTGTGACCGATATCGGCACCGATCCCTTCTGGGACGACTTCCGGGCGCTGGCCGGGCGCGCGCAGCTGGCGGCGTGCTGGTCGACGCCGATTCTGGCCCGCGACAGCACCCTGCTGGGAACCTTCGCCATGTATCACCGCAGCCCGCGCTCCCCGCAGGACAGCGATCTCGCGCTCGCTCGGGTCTTCGCCGACACCGCGGGTCTGGCCATCGAGCGCCATCACATCGAACAGGCGAAAGCAGTTGCCGAGGCACAAGCCGAAGCCGCGCGCGAAGAGCTGGCCACAGCTCTACGCACCGAACACCAGTTACGTACCGAGGCCGAGCAGCGCGCCGAAGAGGCCGCCGAACTCAGCGCCCGAATGCACAGTGCCGCAGCCGCGCTGGCGGCGGTGCCGCGTCCTGAGCACTGCGAGCTCGGCGGGTCCGCGGGGTGTAGCGAACCGGCCGAGATCAAGGTCGCTGATTCCTGGGGTGACGCGGCGTGGGGTTGCCCCGACCACGTCGAACACGCCCTGCTCAACGTGAGTTCGGTATTCATCGCCAACGAAGATCTCGGTGGCCTCGCCGCCTACCGCAACCGCTGACCGCGCTGAATCAGCCGCACCACTGACTGCCATCGTTGCGACCGCAGTCGTAGCGTTGATCGGATCCGACGGATCCGCCCGGCAAGAGATGAGGGGCGGAATGCCCCGCTCGACAGCCGGTTTACGACATAGTCTGGACTGATGGCACGACTGCCGGAAAGTAAGACCGAGCTGGTTCTGGGTCCGTTGCTGCGTCACGTCGGCGAATGCGACGCCACCGTCTGGGTCGAGACGTCGGCACCGTGCACTGTCGAGGTCCTCGGCCACCGCGAACACACCTGGACCATCGCCGGGCACCACTACGCTCTCGTCCTGATTACCGGACTGGCGGCCGGTTCCGTCACGCGGTACGAGGTCGGTCTCGATGGGGATCGCGTCTGGCCGCTGCCCGACGCCCCGTACCCGTCCGTTATTCGCACGCTCAGCGGCGACGCCGATCTGATCCTCGCCTTCGGCTCGTGCCGATTCGCCACACCGACGGCGACGCAGGACGACGACAACTTCGACGCCGACGCTCTCGACGCCTATGCGCGGCGAGTCATGGAACGCCCACCCGAAGATCTGCCCGACGCGTTGGTACTGCTCGGCGACCAGGTCTACGCCGATGAGCTGTCCCCGGAGATCCGCCGTCGCATCGACGAGTTGCACGACCTCGACCAACCCCCGGGCGCCCAGATCCGCAACTTCGAGGAGTACACGTGGCTCTATTCCGAGTCATGGTCCGACCCGCAGGTGCGCTGGCTGCTGTCCACGGTTCCGTCGTCGATGATCTTCGACGACCACGACGTCATCGACGACTGGAACACCTCGAGATCGTGGCGTGACGAGATCGAGGCCACCGACTGGTGGGAGGAACGCATCGTGGGCGCGTTGTCGTCGTACTGGATCTACCAGCACCTGGGCAACCTCTCGCCCGCAGCCCTGGCCGACAACGAGCTCTACCAGCGGATCCGATCCGAGGGCGGCGACTGCGCGGAGTTGCTCCGCGATTTCGCATCCGCGGCGGACGAAGAAGCCGACGGCGCCAAGGGGGCGCTGTGGTCGTATCGCCGCGATCTCGGCACCACCCGGCTGCTCGTCATCGATTCACGGTGCGGACGCATACTCGGCGGCGGCACGCGGTCGATGGTCTCCGAACCCGAGTTCTCGTGGATCGAACAACAGACCGAGGGCGATTACGACCACCTGCTGTTGGGGACCTCGCTCCCGTGGCTGCTGCCGCGCGCTCTCCACGACCTGGAGTCGTGGAATGAGCGCATGGCCTCAGGGGTGCGGGGCCGACGTGTTGCCGGATGGTCCGAAAGATTGCGGCGCTCAGCGGATCTGGAACATTGGGCCGCCTTCCGAGATTCGTTCGACCGGCTCGCCCGGCTCATCGCCCGCGTCGGGCGCGGACAGTGCAGCGGCCCGGCAGGACGGGCGCCCGCCACGATCTGCGTGCTGTCCGGCGACGTTCACCACGCCTATGCCGCGCAAGCGCAGTTCCCCGACGCCGTGAGGTCCCGGGTCTACCAGCTGACCTGTTCGCCGATGCACAACTACGTTCCGACCGCCATGAAGGTGATTTTCCGCGTCTCGTGGAGTCGGGCGGCCGAACGGGTGACGCGTTTCCTCCTGAACCGGGTGTCCACCGTTCCCCCCGTGTCGGTCGAGTGGAGTCGGGTCACCGGCCCCTTCTTCGGCAACCAGATAGCGACGCTGCATCTGCGCGGTCGGACCAGCCGCCTCGTGCTGGAGCAGGTGAGCACCGACGGCGGCCGTCCACATTTGACGACGGTCGCGGATGTGGTGCTGTCGAGCCGAGGAAACGGACCGAGACCTGTACGCGACGGGTATCCGTGATGAATCTTCTCTCGACCTGTCGCGGTCGACGGCGCATAACCGGGAATCCCGCTTCAGCCGAACGGCTTCGGCTGCCCCCGACCCGGTTCGATCCGTTCGATGACATCCCACGTGTAGGAGTTGTCCCGAAGTTCGAGTGAAACCAGCGCAGCCTCGGTGGTCACAACGTCGAAGCCGTGAAGAGTACTGCCAGCCGTCGCTGCGGCCGCGGCAGCCATTTCTTCCAGTCCTTCGAAAACTGGGTATGCGATCGTCACATGGGGATCCGAGAATTCTTCCAGCGACGCCTGCGGCAGAACGGAGATCGTTGCCGCACGCAGCGCGTCACGAAGTTCCGTCACCGGCGCCGCGGGTGAGATAACGAAGCCGATCGCACCACCTATGTTGGTCAACCGATCAACGGACAAGCTGATCGGCCGCAGGTTTCGGCAGGCATTCTGCGCAGCTACTGCAATAGCAGCACGTTGTTCGAACGTGCACGTGTAAGGGCGAGAAATTCGATCCAACGTCAGGTGAAGGCTGTCGATCGGCGTGGTCTTGAAGTACGCCGGATCGACAGCCTGCTGGCATTCTCTGGTCCGCGAATGAAGCTCCGAAGCATGATCGAAGGTCAGGAACCAATAATAGCCGAGCGGGCCGTTTTCGAGCGGACGGGGACGAAGGCTGTCCAAATTTTCGGTCACTTCTCAACGTCCTTACCGGCCAACGCATCCCGGACGCCCTTCAACTGCGAGGCATCCCGCCACCTTTCGGCCACGTCGATCATAACCAGCGACCTTCCCATGGAAAGTTCGTCTTGTTCATGTCCGCCAACGCGAGCTCCGCATCCTGCTCGACCTTGTTCGGCATCGCCAACGACAGATACGATGTCGCGGCATTTCCTGCCGCCTGTGCAGCACTGTAGCTTCCCAACGAGATGCCGGGTGGACTCCATCCGGGGCATTATCACTCGTGACCAGATCGTACGCCTGGTTCACCGTGCGTCGCACACCGTCATTATCGCCGAGTTTTCCCCTCGAACGATCCAGCGTTCACATCACCGTCACCCTCGAAGCCCTGCACTGACAAGGAACCACGCTGCATCCAATCACGAACGGCGCCTCCGGAATTCCGGGGGCGCCGCTCGGGCACTTCACACCGCGTCAGCGGATCAGGCTTCGCGCACCGCCGTGACGATCGCGACGACCGCCGAGGACAACGCCCCGATCACCACCCCGCCGAGGACGACCGCGGCGGCGGCGACCGTGAACTGATCCCAGCCCACCATGAGCGCGGCCACGCCGAGGACCACGAGGATCGCGTCGACGCCGACGGCGGTCAGGACAGCGTCGTCGCGGCTCAGTAGCCGAGGAGTCAGCGCAACGGTGGCCAGGCCGAGCAGGACCGACACCAGGCCGACCACGACGAAGACAGGCACGGCCATTCCGGTGCCGACATCGGTCCCCAGGATCAGGGTGGCCAACGGGACGAGGCCGTACAGGACGCGGATCGCGCCCACACCGCGCAGCGTCCACGAGGACACATCGACGGGGGCGCCCCCGGTGGAGGTCTTGGTCGCGTACGCCATGCGCACAGTCGCCACCTGGCTGGTCATATCCCGCTCCTTCGACATTTTCACACCTTCGTGCAATTGCACGTAGCTGTGAAACTACGTCTATTGCACACTGATGTGCAAGAACTCGTGAAGGGACTCACACCCACCCGGGTTCGTGCCGGAGAGCACACCTTGGATCCATTCGGGGACAGCATGTTTCGACGAGCGATCGCCCGACGCGCGCACCTGCGATCAGTGCTGCGCGGCCTCGGCGGCGGACCGGGCGATCTCCGCGGCACCGGAACGGTCGACGCCGACCGCGATCAGGCAAGCCAGGGCAGCGTCACGCGCGGCTTCGGCACCGCCCCATTCACCATCGCTGTGCGCCTTCAGCAGCTCGAGCACCAGCGCCGTGAGTACCCTGGCCAACGCTGCGGGCGGAAGGTGACCAGCGAAGGTTCCGTCGGCTTGACCAGCCGCTATCAACGTGATCAACCGGGCGCGGACGGGCGCGAGCCGGTCGGCCATCCGGGCCCGCGACCCGGCTTCGTCCAGACGCAGCAGCAGCTGGAACTCGTCGCCGACAGCCCACAGCGCGACCGTCATATCCGCGGTCGCCCGGGCGGGCGGTTGCGCGGTGTCGATACCGTCGAGTGCGCGGCCGACCTGTTCGAAAGCCTCGTCGAGCATGCCGTCGATCAGCGCTTCCCTGGTGGGGAAATGACCGTAGAGGGTGCGGCGGACCATCCCCGCGGCAACGGCGATGTCTTCCATACTCGCCAGGGGATTTCGCAGCAACTCGTCCCCGGCCACAGCGACGATGCGTCGCCGGTTGGCCAGTGCACGCGGCCCGAGGCCGACGGTGGTCGAGTGCGTCGTCGCAGTCACGTCCGTCATTTCACCACCACCATCCCACACCTGCGCAAAGGTGTGCAAAAGGCCGTCCGCGGCTCACCGGCTTGATGATCGGCGACCACAACGAATGCAACACTCATCTCATGGAGGCGTTCGCCGCCTGTATCCGGAGGGCGCGGAAGCATCTCGTGATCGCGCGCGTCGCCGCGTCGGAGCCGGACCACTTCGTGACTGCCGGGATACCCAACAGTGCTCAGCACCAAACTCTTTCGCGAACCGACGCTTCTCAACGATTCGCATGAATCGGCATTGATTCCATGCCGCCTTCGAGAACTCCATCGATTGCCGTCCCGTGCCGCAGTACGATGAAAGCGCGAACCTGATACTCGGATCAGGTCGAGGCCTGGGTCGGCGCCCTGCTGCCCCTTGCAGACCGGAGTCGCGGCATGAATATCGTCGTCTGGATCGTTTCCGGCCTGCTGGCCGCGATGTTTCTCATGGCCGGCTCGATGAAACTCGCCAAAACCAAAGAACAGCTCGTCGCCGACCCAAAAATGGGCTGGGCCGAGTCATTCCCCGAAGGCCTGATCAAGTTCATCGGCGCGGCCGAAGTCGCCGGTGCACTCGGCCTGATCCTGCCCGGCGTGTTCGACATCGCCACCTGGCTGGTGCCCGTGGCCGCCATCGGCCTCGCGGCGATCATGGCCGGCGCGGCCATCACGCACGGACGCCGCGGCGAATGGTCGAACGTCGCGATGACCATCGTGCTGCTGGCACTGTCGGTGTTCGTCGCCGTGGAACGAATCGGCCCACAAGCATTCTGAGTCGTCGCGATCAGCTGTCGGCGTTGACACGAGAACCGTGACCATCGGGCAGCACTCCGATGGCTTCATGTGGGTCGGTCGGCTTCAGGACAGTTCGCTCATCACCGCAACTCTCGGGCTGTCCGACCACACGGAGTAGACGTCGGCACCGCTGGACAGGGCGGGCCCGCCGACCTGCAGGGTGCTCCGCGCGGCCATCGCGGTCACATCGTTCACGTCGTTGCGGCTGTGCAAGGCCCGGCGTTGCCGGCTCGCTCCATTACCACAGCGCAGGATCTCGGTCAGCGTCGTCACCGCCGCGTGGTATTCGCCCAGTTCTTCCAAGGCGGATCGGACATGGCAGATCAACAGTCCGAGCAGGTCACGCGCCGCGATCACGCGGTCCGAGGCCACATCGATCCCGCGCCCGGTCAATCCCTCGCGGGCGGCCATGGAGTACCCCGCGTGCAGCGCCGCCGCGGTGGTTTTCGGGGCGCACTCACCCCTGCTGATGGACCGCAACGCCGTCATCACCAGCGCACGGACCAACGTCGCGAGCAGCACAGTCTCCTCGACCGTCGCGGGGACGTCACTGACTCGCACCTCGATGGTCGGCAGATGAGCTGACGGCCGCACATCCCAATTGATCATCCCCGGATCGAGGATGACACCACTCCCGATCATCTTCTCTACGACCGCGTCGTAGTGCTCGACCGAGGCGAACCACGGCGGGGGCCCCGAACAGGGCCACCGCGCGAGCATGATCGACCGCCAGCTCGCGAACCCGGTATCGACGCCGCCATGGATAGGGGAATTGGCGGTCAGGGCCAGCAGCGCCGGTAGCCACGGACGCACATAGTTGCTGACCTGTACTGCGGTTTCCCGGTCGGGTACGCCCACGTGGACATGGCTGGCGCAGACTCCCCGCGTCCCCACAAGATCGTCGAACCTGCTCGCTATGGTGCGGTACCGACGAAGGTCTGTGATCGGCAACACGGCCGAACCGAGCATCGGCACGCCCACCGCCAGCAACTGCGCGCCGCACTGCGCGGCGGCATCGGCGGCCGCCGACCGCATCTCGGCCAGCTGCGTCCGTAGTTCGTGCGTGTGCCCGCACACCGCCGAGTTGGTCTCGACCTGACACTGGGTGTACTCCAATTGAAGCCGGACACCGCGCCTTTCCGCCGCCTCGACAACCGCGAGGCTGGACATGATGGGGTGCCCGGTCGAGGGATCAACGAGCAGAAACTCCTCCTCCACCCCCATCGACGGGTGGACACCACCATCAGGCATGACGGTGCCGACCTTCTCGGCTCGCTCGTGCTCTGCCATGTCGGTCCTTCTCTCACCTGTCGCGACGGCAAGCCGGGCAGGCATGGCGCGTGCTCGATGATCGCACTGATCACCCGGGAGTCGGTATACCGGTGGTCGGGGGTAGTGGCGCGCAGCCGACCGAGTAGTCTGGCTCCGCGTTGCGGGCCTGGGTCGGGCAGCTGGGCGAGACCCTCTACAACGCCCTCGCGCTCAACGCGCCGGAAATGCCTTGCAAGAACCCGTGTGTGGAGTCATGCGGCATCCGTACCCGACGGCATCGGTCAACGGATTGCGATCAGCTCGAGCTGGACCGCTCACCGACGAGCCCGATGTCATTAGCGTCGAGCACGGAGCGTTGTCGATGAGTTCGGCGGTGCCGGACAGCAATAGCGCTATCGCTTCGGTAGTGTCGAGGGTCGCGGTGATGACGTCGAGTACAGCGACAGTGTCTGTGAGGTCGATTTTCGCGGTGTGGGTTGTGTGTGTGGACATTAGGGCTCGAGCGTGGGTGGCCGCGATCGGGTCGTTGTCGATGTAGAGGGTGCGGGCGGTATCGATGTGTTCGGCGGCGATGTCGTGGATGTTGGGTGTGTTCGGGAACCCGCACCCGAGTTCTACGAACTGGGTGACCTGGTGATGGTCGATGAGGTATCCGACCGCGCGGAGGGCGAACCGACGCGATTCGGTGATCGCGGGGCCGATCTTGTTCCGGGTCAGTTTCTCGGCGATCGCGTGGTCGGCGATGTAAAAGTCCTTGCCGCCGAGGAGGGCGGTGTGGATGCGCGCGCTACTGGGGCGGGACTGGTCCAGGACCGTGGCGCGGTCGGAGTCGCTCACGTGATCTCGTTTCCTGTGCTGGTCGGCGGTTCCGGGCGATATGGGTAACTCAATTGCGGTTAATAGTGTTGGTGTGCAATGCATTTAGATCATTGGACGAGTATCGGGGCCGTGCACTAGTGGGCTCAGATCGGAAAGTTTGGGGTGGCCCCGGACATCGCGATATCGCCGGGGAACGAGTCCGGGGCCGCCTTCGCTCGCGCCGGGGTGAGGTGTCTCGGGGCCTCACCGGGGGCGCGTTCGAAGGCCATTGAATTGGTCGGAATACGCGTCGGTCGCGCGGCTAGGGCAGCAGGTAAAGGCGCTCGTTAGGCAGTCTCGGGAGCCCGACACAGTGGCCGGAATCGACGGCGACAGTGCATGGTCTGCGTGCCGCCATGTCTTGCACGAACACCAGTGCGGCAGTCAGGCACGCGGCGAACTCCATTCGTACACTGGCGAATTGGATGGTGAGGTGGATATCGGGTTCGTCGGGGCAAGGCGACCGGCAGCCGGGTTTCACCGGGGGTCCCGCCTTGGCAAGCACGCTCGGGCGCATTCGAGGACAACCGCCCCGGATGGCCGGAACTTGCCTATTGCCGGGGATATCCACGTGCGGGCGATCAGTGCGTCCGGCACCGGCGAGGGCAATGCAACATCGCCCTCACGAATCACGACCACCCGCGCTCGCCATAGCTGTGCCACGACGGCGGGGTCACCGATCGGGCGGATGTCGGATCTCACCAAGAATGTCCACATTTCTGCGCGGGGGTGGCAGATAATCGGCAACGGCGCGACACCACGCACATCGAGGGCGCTTTTGACCCGATGTGCCAGCTCGGTGGGCATCATCACCGCACCGACAAACCCGGCCTTCATGGTGATCCGCCCTGTGTCGAGGTCGATCACGGTGGGCAGTGAGCATTCGCGCCGGTAGAACTCGCAGCGTGATCGGGGAGTTTCGGCGTAGGCGGTGGCGGGTGGGCCGGTCTGGGTCATCAAACCTCCTCGGGCAACCCGGTCGCGGGGATGCGTGCCCCTGTCGCACCGACCGTTGGTGAAGTGGGTGCGTTTGTGAGCCAACCGGCTTCGCGCATCGCTTCGAGCGTTTGGGTGAGTTGCCTAAGCGATGGCAGGGGCGCGGGTGTGGCGGGGGTGAGGTGACTCATCGCGCGACCCGCCGTTCTGTGCGGCCCTGTCCGGCCGTGATCTGCCACTCCGAATGCCGGTTGCGGAAGGCGTCACCGTTGCGGCGCAACGAGTTCAGGGCACGCGCCACGCGCCGAGGCGGCACGTTCAGGTTGCGGGCGATCGTGTCGGCGGTGAGCAGTCCACCCGGGACGAGGACAGCGAGCACCTGTTGCTCGACAGCGGTGAGGCTCTCCGTGTTCATTGGTCCCCCCTTGTTCGCCGTAGCGGCGAAGTTGCGAGTCGTGTCGGTTGGGCGGTCGGCAACAGCCCCCGCTTGTCGGGCGCTGACGAGTGCGCGAAAACCGTCATGGCTGGTAGCTCCTGTGGGGGCGGTGGTTGCTGCTAATCACCCTCCCAGTCGGTCAGGGTCCCTCACACCTGCTGGGCGGAACGAGCTCCAACGGGTTTTTGGGTAGCTTGAGCTGCTCAGATGATGTGAAGTACAGAAGTTGCCCATTGCGATGGGTAACCTTCTTGGCAACTACTGCTCCTGGGGTGAAGGGCTGTCGGTCATGGGAATGTCGTCAAGGTCGCCGGGCGCGAACGCACGCACGAGCCACCAGATGAGTCCGCAGGCTCGCGGCCGGGAGTTGGCCGCGCAGGGTAAGAAGCTGTGGACCGAGTTGGGATCAGTGAAAGGTGCGGCGGCTGAGCTGATGGCCCGGTATCCGGACGTGCCGAGTTTGCAGGCGTACCGCTACGCGGCGGGCCTATCCCAAGATCAGGCGGCAGCGCGCTATAACGACGTGACGGGAAACCAGACCAGCCTTGGCGGCACATCGGTCAACGCCTGGGAGTCGTGGGCGCGACGCAGGGGGCAGGGATCCCCGCCTCCGATGTCAGGTTTGCTCATATTGTGCGCGGCCTACGGACGGGGGCCACTGGGTGTCGCGGAGGAGAGCATCAGCCCGACAGAGCTCATCGCTGAAGCCTACGAGCGGCTGCCTATCGAAGATCAGCTAGCGCTGAAAAGCTTTACGGAGGAAAAGGTTCCGGCCGGTGAACCAATATTGGCGCTCGAGAATGGTACGAGACGGAGCGGGTCCCCCGCCCCACGCATTCGAGGAGGTCAAGTCGGCCAAGAGTTCATATTGACGGTTCCAACTGTCGAGTACGGGAACCCCGAGGTTGACGTGTTCACCCTACCCAATTCTCAGCCAGGCAGATTGATCGATCTTACTTGGGAGACCTTCGGGTATGGAGTGGAACGGTTGTCGCAACAGATCAAGAACCTGGGCAAACGCCTAGATATGGATATCTGTTTCGGAGTCAATGAGGCCGGTTTGGTTATGGCAACATTCCTTGCTTCATCCCGATTTTCTCGATGCCGAATCGGGTACTTGCGGTGCAACAAAATGCGCGACGGCATCCACCTGGATAGTGCATCTTTCTACCCGGAGGCCAAAGACGCTCCTACGATTGTCATCTGCGATTTCGAGGTCAAGCACGCCGACGTGATCGGCTACCTCACCCGGCAATTGCGCGACCGCTACCCCAAGGCCGAGCTGTACTTCGCCGTCTTCGGTGCAATGACCAAAGACCGCCGCTTGGACGTCGATAGCTTCGATGACCTGACCGGCGCTAAGATTATGCGTGCGGCAGAATTTGAAGCCATTTTCATTGCCGCAACGATGGGCCCGCCCGGCATTGAACCGCCATTGGAGTTGCGCTAGATTCGAGCAAAGGTGACCTTCGCATGAGTGATCAGAACACGACCCAGCTGGCGCAGCAAATTACCGACATGGTGACAACCATGATGGCCGAGATACGGCCCCGCCTGGTGGAAGCCGCGCTGACCGGGCACCGATCGGAGACTGAGAACGTCCGACATGAGGCCAATTTCTTGTCGGAGTACGACTTGTGGATGCACGGACGCTACAAGGAGCTTCTGTCCGAGTATCTGCCTTCATTCATATACGCATCAGAGGAAGCCGATCCGCAAGTCGTTGGAAGTGACCCGGAACCAGACTTGTGCATCCTCGTAGATCCGCTGGATACCAGTGAATTGGCCGTGCGATCCCTGCACGGCTACACCCACATCATGGTCTACTCGCGGTCGCTGAAGCGGCCCATTGTCGCGGTAGTCGGCGACATTTTTCATCATGTTCAGCTGTACGTGGCCATGAGAGATAGCGATGGTTCTGATCGCGCCTTCATGATCACTTCGAGCGGGGACCGCCACACGCTGAACCGGCCTTCGAACGCCCGACTTTCCCGAGCGCTGGTTACGAACTACATGATGCGCCCCAATGAGCGCTTCCGCCCCTTAGCTAAGCAGCAACGCTTTTTCGATGCACTGAGCGCAGCATCGGACGATGGCAAAAGAAGAGGACGCATCGGGGTTGATTTCGGCTCTGTCAGCCTGTACCACGTCGCTGCCGGATTCACTGATGCAACCGTGGAGTTTGCCAAGGGATTTGCTGTTTGGGATCTGTCGCCCGGACATTACATTCTGCATGCAGCCGGGGGTGTGACAATTGATCTTGATGGTGATCCGATCCCGCTGGAATACGGACTCAACAGCACGACCGAGATCAACAAGACGATGACTACGCGCCGGAAGTTCATCGCCGCCGGCAATCGAGCCCTCGCAGATGAGATACGCGAAGCCATTCAGCAGTGACATCAGTCGCGCCCGCAACGACCTTTTGCGGGCCGTACCGTGTCACCTCCCCCGGAAGCTGCCCATTATGCTGGGCCTCATCCCAATCGCCGCCGACTGCACGCCTTGCGATGAATTGCGATTCCGCGACCAGCGTCGCTTCCAGGTGCCCGATCCAGGCTGCCAAGGGCGCGTCAAATGGTGTACTCGGCCGTTGCGCGGCTCCTTCCAAAGGTTCCAGGGGTGAGATCGACTCGGGCCGAATCGATTCCGTTCGGACCTGTGCAGCGTTGCGCGGTTGATCAGATCTTGTTCTCGTAGTGCTGAGCTGCGGTGTCGGTGGTGAGTCCGGAGCCGAAGTGTGGTCCGCCGCCGACGTTGTGGATTCCGGCGACCCGGGTGGGGTAGGAGTGTCCGGCGATGATGGCTTCGGACCACGGGTCGAGATAGGAGCAGTTCGTCGAGGTCGGCACCGAGCGCGTCGAGGAGCGGCGTTCGACTTCGTCGGTGCGGACCTCGATTTCTTCGCGGAACGCTAGGTCATTCGCGCAGTGCAACAACCGAGTTCAACGACGTGAGGAAGGCTCACTTAATGATCGGAATCGACCGGGGTGGCGGCGAATCCGGTGTCACCGACGATGACGACGCAGGGCCGCTTTTCACGGTCTAGGTCGTGGAGTGCTTCAGCGAGGTGCGTCGACATCAGCGTCATCCACCACTCCCACGCCGGTTCCGGTGCCGCACCCCGCTCAGCTTCTTCGGCGATGCGGCGATAGTAGGCCCGCAACTCGGCGTCGGTGACAGCGAATTCCACAGGCGCATAGAGCAGTTCGCCGTGGCGGCGGATGATCTGCAAGCGACCGAGCGGGCCTCTGACTATCTCCGCTCCCCAGTCCGCGCCAGCCGTGGTGACCGATTCGGACAGCTGTTCGATAGTGGGGTCAGCCACGGCACCCGTCTCCTGGAGACGGTGTGATGGTCGTTCCGTCCCCGCCCACGATAACGGTGGGTTGAACGGTCTTCTCGATCCGACCGTTGACATGGTTGACCAGGTAGATCTGCCCGGAATAGCAGTACTTGCTGCCGCCAGCCTCGGCAAACGTGCCCGCCGTCGCGATCGCACCCGCTACCGCCGCAACCATCAAAGTACGAAACATCTAGCTTCCCCATTCTCGACCGAAGTCGAACAGTGCACCTTTCGCGGCTGGACCTTGCGCCGCGCCCGATACCAGCTGTCGCGTCGAAGTCGCGCGCGCGAGGACGACCGCCGGACGAACCTGCGCGCCGAACTGACCGAGTTCGTCGGCAAGTTCGGTGATATCGCGGTCGTACGTAAACTCATCGCTGAACATCGGCTCACGACCTTGACCGGCCCCGGTGGATCGGGAAAACCCACCTTGCGGGACCGCGGTTCGCCATGCCCCGCATCACACGGAAGGTAGGTAAGCGAAATGCCTAACGACACAGGCGATCTCAGCAAGCGCCAACGGAGGAGACTGCCGAGGACAACGCGTTCTTTCCGTCCCCGTACCACGCTGGCGGGCCGCCGAGGTACGTCCGTCGCGTCGGCCTGAGCGAAGCGGCGATCGGGTCCTATGGAATCCCCGCCGCCCCCGGGTGTGGACAGGCGCGGACTATGACGAGGTGACCAATGGCGTTGTGTCGGTGGTGTTCACCACGGCGCGGTGTCGAGTGAGGGCGAGTGCCATGGTCGCCAGCGAGGTGACGACGATGCCCGCGCCGAAGATCTGGATGGTGTGCGCGGCCCCGAGGTGGCGAGCCGTGTAGCCGGCGCCGATGGTCGGTAGGGAGATGGCCGCGTAGGCGACGATGTAGAACGCCGCCATCACCTGGGCTCGCCGATTCGGCGGGGCCGCGGCGCCGATCGTGCGCAAGCAACCGAACATTGCGCTACCCATGCCGAATCCTATGACGACACCGGAGACGAGGAATCCCACCGCGGTCCCGTCGCCGGTCACAGACCCAGCCAGCCCGAGGATGCCCGCCGACATGATCGCCATACCCCACGCGATCTGGGCCGTCGGTGCCGTCTTCTGGGTGAGCACCGCGGCCACCGCGCCCGCGCAGCCCATCACCATGATCGAACTACCGGCGGGCAGATCACTGCTGGTGTGCAGCAGAGCCGGGACGATCGCCCCGACGAGGCCGAGGAACAGGCCGATGATCGACCACGCACACGCGATCCCCAACCCCGCCAAGATGAACGGCGCGAGGATCGTACGCGGCACACCGGGTGCGGTGATCCGAAATCTGTCGCGCGACACCACGGTTTCCGGCATCAGCACCGTGCCCAGCAACAGGAGCGTTACCAACACCGCGAGCAGGACGAACGGCGTTACCAGCGGATGGGCCACGTATTGCACCAGCAGCGCTCCGACCATGCCACCTGCTCCGACCCCGAGCGAGCTCGCGACGACGTTGTACAGACCCGCCTTGGCCGGATTATCGCCTCGGTACAGCTCCATCAACGCCGCGCCCGCAGCGCTGATGGCGACACCGGTCGACAGCCCTTGCACCGAGCGGGCGAGAAAGAGCCAGATCACATCGGAGGCATAGCCGAACAACACCATCGACGCGAGCAGACCAGCCAGTCCGGCAGCGATCACCGGACGACGGCCGACGGCGTCGGAGATGCGGCCGACCACCAGCAGGGCGGCCAAGACTCCGAAGCAATAGGTTGCGTAGATCAGCGTCACCGTCGAGGTGTCGAGGTGCCAGATCGTCGCGTACAGCTTGTAGAGCGGCGAGGGCACGGCGGAGGCTGCCAGGCAGAAGCCGATCACCGCCGCGGCAAGGCCGAATGCCACTTCATGAGGCAGCCGAGGTATGCGCGAAACATCAGTCGTAGTCACAAGATTCAGATTCGTCGCGGGAACGATCCTCGACGAGAGGCAGAAATGACTACCTTGATGAAAATTCTGCCAGTAGGCTGGGGTTGTGGGTAACCTGGGAGTCGTCGCGGTCGCCGTCACCGACGGTATGCCGATGTTCGAGACCACAGATCTGCCGGTGGAGCGCATCAGCCAACTCTGCGGCATGGGCACCGCGGGCAACCTCCGACACCATTTCATTCGTGCGGTCGGCGTCACGCCGATGCTCTACCGCCGGTCCTTTCAGCGCTGACAAGGCGCCGCGGATCGTCGGAACGATAAACACCCCCGGCCGTCGAGCTCGCAGGTGTCACAGCCGCCTGCCGTCGGTACCCCGAGGTCTCACCGCTCAACCCGAGACCAGGCCGACGTTGCTCCCACCCGCGCCAGATGAAGTAGTGGATTACTCGCGCTTTTGTTGCCTGGGCGGGTGAGGATCGAAGTAACCGATCGGAGGAGTCGTCGATGAGCAACGATGTGACGCATCTGAGGGAGCCGAAGACCGCGTCGGGCGGGTGGCTGCTCGGCTCCACCCGGGAGTTTCTTCGCGATCCACTCGGCTTGGGTACACACGGTTTCGATGAGTGCGGTGAGGTGGTGCGCTACGTCTTCGGACTGCCCGGGATGCGACGCGAATACTTCATCATCAGCGATCCTGAGGGCGCCGCCCAAGTACTGCTCGCACCCCATGACCGCAATTTCCGCAAAGACAGCGGATTCTATCAACCGATGCGTGAGCTGTACGGAAACGGTCTGGTCACCAGCCAAGACGAGACCTGGCGACGCCAACGGCGGTTCATCCAACCCCTCTTCACCGCGCGCAGCGTCGATGGTTACACCTCGGCGATGGCCGAAGAAGTCGACCACCTGACAACCCAATGGCTGGCACGCCCAGACGGTGTGCTCGATGTGGGTTCGGAGATGACTCGACTCACCCTGTCCATCGTGGCGCGGGTGCTCTTCGGCGAGGACTCGGCCCGATTGGTGCCGATCGTGCGATCCACCTTCCCTGTCCTGGGCCGCGCGGCGCGGTGGCGCGGCATCTCCCCCGCGCCGATCCCCTTGAACTGGCCATCGCCGGCGAACCGGCGCATCGCCCGCGCGCAGCAACACATCCACGCCGCATGCGACGAGATCATCGCGCATCGGCGAGCCGCGGCCGAACCCGGTTCGGACCTGATCGGCCGGTTGGTCGCTGCCCGCGACGGCGATGACACGTTGTCCGACAACGAAATTCGCGACCAGGTGAAGATCTTCCTGTTCGCCGGCCACGACACCACCGCGACCGCGCTGACCTTCGCACTACGCCTGCTCGGCAGCGCGCCCGATGCCCAAGCCCGGGTGCGCGAGGAAGCCGACCGAATCCTGACAGGCCCCTCGCCCACCGCCGCCGACGTCCACGCCTTGACCTACACAGCCATGGTGCTCAAAGAAACCACCCGGCTATACCCGTCAGCACCGTATCTGTCCCGAAGAGCAGTGCAGGACGCTGACGTGTGCGGCTTTCACATCCCCGCCGGCGCCGACATCACGATCGCACCGTGGGTGATCCACCACCGTGCCGATCTGTGGCCCGATCCCTACCGGTTCGACCCGGACCGGTTCGACGCCGATCACGATGGCCAACGGCACAAGTTCGCCTGGTTCCCCTTCGGGCATGGACCGCGAGGATGCATCGGACAACGCTTCGCCATGCTCGAAGCCGCCTTGACACTGGCCATTCTGGTTCGCGAGTTCGAATTCGAAACCCCACCCGGCGACATCGCACTGACCACCGATGTAGTCCTGCACCCGATCGGCGAAGTCCCCTGCCACGTCCGGCGCCGCACGCAGCCGAAGACCACCGTCACTATCGAAGCCGAATAGCTGTCCGCGATCGTGAAGCGTTGCGCTACACCATCAATCGATCCACCAGCAACCACGGGCATCCGTCGATGAAGCCCTCGACCTCAGCAAGGCGCCGACGCGGGCAGCGGGGTGCTCGGCGGCGCCGGTCTTCCTCCGTAGCGAGCGTGACACCATCCCGCTCAGAGGAAGACGGTGCCCTCCTACAATGATGCTGGCCGCCGACGGCGGGAGTGGAACAATGAGCCACCCGACATAGCGAGGTACCGAGTGCAGGCCCTACGTCGAATTGTCCTACCCATCACAGCAGCGGCGTTCATCGCCGCGACCGCCATCTCCGCACCGAACGCGCAAGCTGCCGCCGACTGCCCGGGCGCCGGCCAATCGGCGGTGCAGGTCGGCGCTGTGTCGGGTGCCCTGGAAGGTCTCACCGTCGATTCGCAGGGCCGCGCGTACGCCACAGATCTCGTGAGCGGACACGTCTTGCGGATCGATGCCCCCGGCGCCCCCGCGGTAGTCATCGCCACCGTGCCCAGCGGCGGCGCCGGTGCGCTCGCCTGGACCCGAGACGGCAAACTGCTAGTCGGTTACGGCGCGGACGCCCGGGTCGTCATCGGCGACCTGGTCCAGCTGGCGGGCATCGTCGAGGTCGACCCCGATACCGGTGCGGTGGCACCGTTCGCCTCGGGCCTCAGCGCCGCCAACGGCATGGACGTCGCCGCCGACGGAACCGTCTACGCCACCAACGACTTCGGCAACCTCGTCGGCCGCGTCAGCCCGAACGGCGCGGTGCAGGCGGACTGGGCGAGGTTCCCCAGCGCCAACGGTGCCGTGCTCGACGCCGACAACGAATACCTCTATGTCTCACGTACTTTCGTCAACCCTGGTGTCAGCCGGATACCTACCGCAGATCCCGGCGCACCACAATCGCTGCTGGACCTGTCCGGCATCGACACCTTCGGTACACCCGACGGGCTGACCTTGGACTCACAGAATCGACCCGTCGTCCCCTTCAACCTCTCTGGCCGCATCGTCCGCATCGACTCACCCGGCCGGTACTGCGTCCTCGGCACCGCAGCCACGTCGACCAGCGTCCTCACCTACGGCCGGGGTACCACCGGATTCTCCGCCGGCCGTCTGTTCGCCGCCACCTTCACCGGCGCGATCTACGAAATACCAGGCGCCTTCGACTCCAATGCCCGAACCGCCCCCTGATGGCTAGTGCCTCCTCCAGGAAATTTGCCTCGGTAACGGATGTCGCGTTGATCGCGTGCCCACTTCGGATCTCGAGATCGCGGTTGGTCGATGAGCATCGAAAGGGCTTGCGAATCGGGTGATTACCGCGCGTGTCGGAGAGAACTCGCGGCCGCGACCAAGTGTGGACTTACTGGACTGCGCCCGGCCGCGCTGCGATGATGCGCATCGCCCCGATTCGTTTCCGGAAGGAGTTCGGCCCATGCAAGGCGATCCTGAAGTGATCGAGTTTCTGAACGAGCAGTTGACCGCGGAGTTGACCGCGATCAACCAGTACTTCCTGCACGCGAAGATGCAAGAAAATTTCGGCTGGACCAAGCTCGCCAAGTACACCCGCTCCGAGTCCTTCGACGAGATGAAGCACGCGGAGCTCCTGACCGACCGGATCCTGTTCCTGGACGGTCTGCCCAACTATCAGCGGCTGTTCCATGTTCGTGTGGGGCAGACCGTGACCGAGATGTTCCAGGCCGACCGAGAGGTCGAAGTGGAGGCCATCGACCGGCTGCGGCGTGGGATAGAGGTGATGCGCACCAAGGGAGATATCACCTCCGCCAATATCTTCGAGTCGATCCTCGCTGATGAGGAGCACCACATCGACTACCTGGATACGCAATTGGAGCTGGTGGAGAAGCTCGGCGAACCGCTCTATATCGCGCAGCTGATCGAGCAGCCCAACACCTAAGCAACCTCGTCGAGGTTCTCGGCTCCGGATTCGTACTCGCGGTGCAAGGCGGTGCGGGCGAGCAGCGCTTGGATACGGCGCACGCACGATCCGCAATCAGTGCCCGCTTTGCACGCCGTGGCGATCCTTCGAGGTGTGCACGCGCCGTCGGCGATGTGTCGGCGGACGTCCTCCTCGGTCACCGCGAAACAGTTGCAGACGTACACGGGCGGCCTCTCCGGACAAGCTCGGGATGGAAGTAGCCTTCCCAATGTTCGGTGAGGCTAGCCTAATATTAACCCACAGATGCCGGGTTTGTACAGATCCGTCAAGTGGTCGTGTTACCAGGGCGAGAGGCATCCGAGTCGACCATCAGATGCCACAACACACCTCTCGAGGAGAAACTCAATGCGCGCACGTCGCTTGTCGCATCGTTCCCTGACCGCGGCGGCCGCGGTCCTGCTCACGGTGACCGGGTACCTCTCCACGGCGTCGGCCTCGCCGGTGGCCGAAGACCAGCGGCCGAACGTGGTGATGATCCTGGCCGACGACCTGGACGCGGTCACCACCCCGGTGTGGCAGGCGATGCCGCGCACCGCGGCACTGATCCGTGACCGCGGCGTGGAGTTCACCGACGGCTTCGCGCCGATGCCGATCTGCTGCGCGGCCCGCGCTTCCATCCTGACCGGCGAATACGGGCACAACACCGGCGTCCTCACCAACGCCGGCGAGGTCGGTGGCTTCGACGCCTTCCGCGCGGGCGGCAACGAATCCCACACCATCGCCACCACCCTGCACGACGCCGGATACCGCACCGGCATGGCCGGGAAGTACCTCAACGGCCTCGAACACGACCCCGGCCACATCCCGCCCGGCTGGGACGACTGGAACGCCGGAGTCGACAACTTCCTGTACTCCGGCTACAACTACACCCTCAACGAAAACGGGACCCGCGTGAAATACGGTGTGGCACCGGCCGATTACCAAACCGACGTGATCCGCGCCAAGTCCGAGCGGTTCCTCACAGACGCCGCCGCCTCCGGGCAGCCGTTCTTCTGGTACGCCGCCTCCACCTCCCCCCACTTCCCGATCCCGCCCGCACCCCGCCACCTGACCGGTACCCAGCCCACCCCCGCCCCGCGGTCACCGAACTATCAAGAACCCGACGTGTCCGACAAACCCTCATGGCTGATCGACACCGCCGACGCGAGGGCCGCGACCATCGCCGCGACCAACGACATCGACTACACCAACCGCCTCGGCGCTCTCAAATCACTCGACGAGATGGTCGCCGGAATCGTCGAAACCCTCGAACGAACCGGCGAACTCGACAACACCTACCTGATCTTCACCTCCGACAACGGCTACAGCCTCGGCGCCCACCGCCTCACCCAGAAAATGGCCCCCTACGAAGAATCCCTGCGAGTGCCCCTCGCGATCAGCGGCCCCGGTATCCGCCCCGGACGCAGTGACGCCATGGCCCTGTCGATCGACCTCGCACCCACCCTCTACGACTGGGCGGACATCCCCATCCCTGACCAGGTCGACGGCCGGTCCCTGACCCCCGTACTGTCCGGCGACACCACCGGCTGGCGCACCGATTTCGCCGCCGAATACGGTGGCAACGGCGACAACGGCCGCAACGGAATCGCCCAGGAACAAATCCCCGGCACCGACACCCCCGTCATGTACGCACTCGACATGCCGTCCTGGAGCGCCGTGCGCAACCGCCGGTACCTCTACGTACGCTGGTACGACCGAGAACGCCCCCTCGACCAGCGCGAATACGAACTCTACGACCTGCAGGCCGACCCCTACCAACTCACCAACCTCATCAAAACCCCTCAAGGCCGCGCAGCCCACGCCGACATCGTCACCGACCTCGACCACCGACTCGGTGAACTGACCACCTGCACCGGACGCTCCTGCCGGTGACCAGCGATGGCTCTCGGCAACAGACCTTTTCGAATCAGTCGCCGATGCCTGCGGTCGGCTGCTCTCGGGATTCCCCGTCCGGTGAGCCGAGGATCAGCTTTTCCAGGCCGGAGGTCTGGTCGGAGTACCTGCGGATGGCGAGAACGGCGACGAATTCGTTCGCGCCCGCCCACTGATGGAGGGAACTCCAATGGTTGGCGAGAAACCAGCCCGCTCCGGCGGCGCCCCGGGGCGCGAGACCGGCACAGAGGAACCAGTACCGATCGGGATGTAGGCCGGGGCTCGGCCGGATCCGGGCGAGGAAGCCGATGTGGTGCTTGCCATTGGAGTCGTACCGGGTGCCGTCGCTCAGCTCGAGGTGTTCGACGACAGGCCCGATTGCCGGATCAGTTGTCGACACCGTGAACAACCGACGGGTGGCACCTCCCGGGGGTGAAGGCACGGTGCCGAGCCCGAAACCGATGTACGCGCGGTCGGTGTGCGCGGCGGCCTCCCCGTCACCGCAGAAGTCCACGCGAATACCGGTGTGGTGCTGCAGGAGTGCGGAAACGTAGAGCAGCCCCCGGAGGTCGTTCTCCGGGACCACGACCACCGCATCGCGCCGGGTGGGATACACCAGCGTCACACCTCGGGTAACCATATCGGCACCGAGGAATGCGGCCAGCTTGCTGTCGATCGGGGCGGAGGGCTGGAAAGCGCGCTCGTCCGCCGAGGGGGAATCGACAATCTGGAACAGTCTCTCGATGGTCCAGCCGGGAAACATTCGTTCCAGGACCCGGCGATGATAGTCGCGGGGCAGCCCGACCATCCGGCCCGACAACCATTGGTAATACTGCGCTTTCGCCGGGCCGTATCCCGGTGGGACCGGGGGATCCAGTTGCGCGGCACATCTGTCATAGGCGACCATGAAATCCGAATGAGTCTTGAGCTGTCGTTCTGCCAGCAGCATTTTCAGCATGGTCTGCACCGAAAGTTCCTCCCCCCTGCTGATCCACGTCCATGAACGCCCCGCCGCTCGCGGTCCGACGAGCGACGTGCCACCCGGTTGTCACCGACGGCCGGACCAGCGCGGCCTCCGATGTGGCTGTAGGCAGCGCCGGCATCCGTTCAGGGGAGAGCGATGGCGGTGCTCTGCGTGGCCGACTCGATGGTGAACGGGGTTGCGGTGCTACCGAATCGCGTCGCGGTCGGCCACCCGAAGTCGGTACCGGTGATCGCCACGCTCGCGGCGCCGGTGGCCGGACCCGAGGTCGGCGCAGAGGCGGTGATGGCAGACATGGCGCTGCCTCCTTTTCCTGATGATGACGATTTCCCCGAACCGAGAGGTGCTTGTCGATGGAGCAGCCCCCCGGTACTTCCATTAACACACCGGACCGACACACAGGCAATGCATCGACGTTCCGTTTTTGTCCGTTTTCTGATCGCTACCGGAAAGTCGTCGGCGCGGCGAGATCACGTCCCGCCCGACATTGCCTCAGAGGCGATTCGTGACACGGCGTCGCTCGACATACGTGTGCTGCGACGGCCGTCGTCAGGTACCAGATGGCCGCCGATCCTGTTGTCGCCCAGTACTATCGCGGATTCGGCAGGCTCCGTGCCGTGTGCGGCCGACCTCAGATCCCCCGGAAGCACCGGGCGATGCGTTCAGGCGTCGCCCGATGCGCCTTCCTCGGTCTGCCCGCGCTCGAACCTGGGCCAAGACTTCTAACCCCCGTGGTCCGAGACGGGAATGTCGGGACCTTCCGCGTCCAGTAAGGCGATGGTGTCGCGGCGACCGGCCCAGAAGATCCGCCCCTTGTCGAACTGCTGGAACGCCTCGCCGCCCTCGAGCAGCTGCTCGTCGCGGACCGGCCAGCCGAACCGGCCGCTCTCGAAACCAGTGCGGTTCCAGCGTTCGCGGATCACACCGTGGATCCACACCGTTTCGTGACCGACGCGGAAGTACAGGGCACCGCCCTGGAAACCTTGGACAAGGCCATCCGGCAGCTCCGTCGACACGGTGATCGGGTAACCGAGCGGGCCGTTCTCCCAATCCAGCTCGGCGAGTTTCGCGAACAGGGGTGTAGGAATCGCGTACGCGCCGGTGGACGGATGCCAGTAGGCATAGCCGAACTCGAACTTCGCGAACCGACCGACGCCGTCCCGGGTCGGCTCCTCCCCCGCGGTGATCCGCTTGCCGAGCCATGGTGTGGTGGCGGCGACGATGTCGATGGCGGGCGGGCGAGGCGGTGCGGCGGGTGTGCCACTCGCGAATTCTCTGACGTGGGAATCGAATTCGCGCCACGGGAAGTTGTAGCCGACGTCGGTGTGGGTTCCGATGCCGAGGCACTCGGTCACGTACTTGTGATCGGAGATGCCGTCCCGGTGTGCGTACGGCGGCGCGATCACGTCCGTACTGAACCGGTACTTCTTCGCGTCCTCGACCGCCAGCCAGGCGGCGATCCGGATATCGTCCTCGATCGCGAGCCACTCGGCCTTGGTCCAGCTCGCGCGGCTGCCCGCGAAGCACAGGTTGATCGTGTGGCTGTTGGCATCGAGCACCGACCACGACGCGAAGTCGGTGTCGACCACGTCGCAGACGATCCGGTCCGCGAGCGTGTAATGGTAGGACACGCCGTTGGCACCGTTGCCGAGATAGGCGGCGAGCGATTCAGCGGTGCCGTTGCCTTCCTGAGTGTGTAGCAGGAAGTTCGTGATGCGCGCTCCCCACCGCTGAGAACGGGAATTGCCGAGCCTATCGAGCTCGGTGTAGATGGGTTTGCTCATTGATTGCTATCCTCCTCGATTTTCGCGCGGATCCCTTGTGACCAGATCCGCACACACTCCGGATTTCAAACCTTTCTCGGGGCGACATCGCGTGATGCGAGTCCGCCCACATATCGTTTCGAGCCACTCGACATCGAGGTCGGCAGCATCTGATCAGCAATTTTGATAGGGCATTTACCTCGCGGCAAATAGTCGTCGAAAGTGGACATCTCACCTCACTATCGAGAGAAGGGCGCCCCTCGTCGAGTCGCTGTTTCGATCAGCCCTGTCACCAGGTGGTCAGCCACCACGGTTTCCGTGTCCGCGTCACATTCGGCGGAATAAAAAGATTTGTTTCTCGTGAACGATTGTCAGGTGTACCCAACAAGCATTAATCAAGGGTGGACAGACCAGCGGCTGGTAAACCTGAAAGTCCCTGGGCCGCATGCCGAAGAGCACGCGGCCCAGGGACCTGTCCTTTCAGTGAATCATCGACTCAGGGGAGAGCGATGGTGTTGGTGTCGAGGGTGATTGCGCCGTTGAGGGCCAGGATCCTCCCGTCCGCGGTGGTGCCGCCGGTCACGGTGACCGAGGTGAAGGCCAGGATGGTGCCGACGAAGTCGGTGCTGGTGCCCAGCGTGGCCGAGCTGCCGACCTGCCAGAACACATTGGCCGCAGTGGCACCGTTGATGAGAGTCACGGCGCTGCTGGCCCCGGTGATCAGCGTCGTCGCGGCCTGGAAGATGAACACCGCGTTCGGATTTCCTTGCCCGTCGAGGGTGACGGTGCCGTTGAGACCGATCCCGGCAACTGCGTTGTACACCCCCGAAGTCAGGGTTTGTCCCCCGAGATCGGTGGTGATGGGTGCGGTGGGTAACCGTCCCGCCGCGTCGAGGTAGGCGGCCTGCAGATCAGCGTGTGCCTGCGCCGCAGTCGCGTCCCCGGCGTGGATCACTCCGCTGGTCACCGTTCCCGGCGGGAATCCGGTGATCGAGGTTCCCGGGCTGACACCCAGGTCACCGGTGATTGCCGTGGCTCCGGTGTTGGTGACCGTCGCGGCACCCAGCACCGCGAAAGACGAGGCAGTGCCGACATTGACCGGCAGCAGACCCGAAACGTAGGTGAATGCGAGACCGTTGCTGGTTCCGCCAGGGGTGGTGACGGTGACCTGCACTGTCCCCGCCGCGTGAGCTGGGGCGAGGACGGTGATCTGGGTGGGGCTGGTGACAGCGAACAGGGTCGCAGGGGTGCCGCCGAAACTTACCGCGGTGGCGCCGGTCAAGCCTGTGCCGGTGAGGACTACCACTGTCCCACCGCTGGGCGGGCCCGAGCTCGGAACGACGCTGATCAAGGTGGGCACCGCGATATAGGTGAACGCGACGCCGTTACTGGTCCCGCCGGGAGCGGTGACAGTGACCTGGACCGCCCCCGCCGCATTGGCAGGGGTCACCGCCGTGATCTGCGTCGAGGAGTTGACCGTGAACGAGGTTGCCGGTGTTCCACCGAAACTCACCGCCGTGACTCCGGTCAGGTTCGTCCCGGTGAGCACGACGGTCGTCCCGCCGGCCGCCGATCCCGAACTCGGATTGACGCTGGTCAAGGTAGGAGCGGGGACCCCATAGGTGTAGGGCACCGGGTTGCTCGTGCCGTCCAGCAGAACCTTCACGGTGACGTTCACCGTGCCGGTTCCGGGCGGGACGATGGCCGTGAGTTGCGTATCGGAGTCGATCGTGAATGTCGTTGCCGTCGAACCGAACAGGACACTGATCGGACCGACGTTGGCGAATCCGGAGCCGGTGATTACTACGGAATTGAAACCCGCTGGAGGTCCGAAAGAGGGGTTCAGCGAGGTGATTACAGGTGCCATTTCGTTACTTTCCGAGTGGAAGGAATTATTTCAGCAGCACGGATTTTCCGTTTGATTTGCCGCTGATACCATTACCCCTCTCCGGCAGGCACTTCGGCAATGAAATCCCAGTCCGTTTTTGTCCGGTATCGTCTGTTTCTGGTCGGTTTTCAGCTATTTCTGATCTTGTTGCGAGGACGGTGATCACCGAAAATCTGTCAGCAGTTGTAACCAGTTCGTCGTCGCGACCTCGCGCGATGAACACTGGTGCGGCGAAAACCTATGCGCCAGCCGATTTCTGGGCGAGCGACCTGCCCTCTGTCGATCCGTCGAGCGCTGCCACAGCATCGCGGCATCCGCGATACCTCGATGCTCGGTTCCCGAATGTAGCGGGCGATCACGACCTCGCCATCGCGCGACTGGAACTGACCTGCGCCCCCGACAACCTCGCATCTCAAAGGCTCGCCGAACGCTGCGGATTCACACCGAATAGCCCGGGTGGCAAACGATCACCGATCGACAGGCTCTGGGGTGATGATCGGGTTGATCGCGAACCAGACCAGAACTCCAGCGGTTACGTCCGCCCGGCGGGTCCAGAACGGCGCGACAACCAGCGGCGTGGTGACCAGTCTGGTCCAGGCACTGACGGGGTGGGCGTGCCGGGCGAACATCCGATGACGCAGATACTGCGAGCGATTCATGACCGTTCCTGGGCACCGTTCGCACGTGGGCACAAACGCACGAAGGGCAGCTGACGGCCGACCTCGCGATAGTCCTCCGGTGTGCCGTCGACAACGAAGCCCATGAACCGCACCAGTTTTCGTGCCGCTCGCGGGTGACGGGGCGCGTAGCGGGCCATGAACTCACCGCCTTCGTTCGTATCGAGCGGCACCGCGGTCACCTGGATGGTGTGCAGGCCGACTCGAATACTGGTGTCCGGTGTCGCGAGGATGTTCTGGTACCACGCGGCTTTGGGGCCGAACCCGGAGCAGACGACGAAACTGCCATCGGCGCTGTCGTGTTCGACGACTTCGATGACCGCCTGGCGCGGCTTCCCCGACACCCGTCCGGTGTGGTCGAGCAGGAGCAGCCTGCCCCCGAACAACCAGCCCAGCCGTAGCCGGTAGAGGTGGATGGGGGCCCGGAACATCAGTCGGCGAACGCCGGTGGGCGGCGCAGGGCGCTTCACTATCTGCATCGTGTGACCTTCCCGGGTCAGCTGTCGACTCGCTCGCGCCTGCGTTCGATCAGGGCGGGCATCTCCTGTTCCATGTACCCATAGAAGTCCTGCATTTCGTGTAGCCGCGCGGCGGTGGAGGTGCCGTCTCCGATCGCGTCGAGGCCTTCCCGGGCGGCGTCCTTCATGATCGTCAGCATCACGTTCTGTTGCGAGAACAGCTGAGCCCATACACCTTTGGGGAAACGGTAAACTCCATCCTCTCTGGCGCTGCCTCGCCACCTATGCCCAGGGCAGTCTCGATAATCGCCGCCAGGTCCTTCACCTCGGAGCGTCGGTCGCGGTCTCGGCATCCAACGGCACTGGTCTACTGCACAATTCCTGGGCATCGTTACGCGAGAGACCAAGTGCGACAAGTATTCCCACGGTCATTTCGTCCACGGTCACGGCACAATCGCGATCGGGTTGCTGTAGCAGCAGGCGTCCGAGACCGAGCAGTGATCCGGTCACCAGCGCCATCGCCAGATCGGTGTCGTCGACCACGAAGCGTCCCGCCTGTGTCGCGGCGGCGATGTCTCGTGCGGCGCGAGGTGCCAGGCCGTGCTCGGATTCGATCAGCGAGGCGCCGGAGTTGATCAGGACCCGGCTGAGATCAGGCTGTAGCCGAAACAGCCGGCCGACAATCCGGAAGGACTGGGCGAAGATCTCCGCCGGATCGGCGAGGTCGGTCGTGAGTGAGTCGAGGTAGTCGCCCAGCGACTCCAACGCGCTGTCGACCGCCGCGACGAACAGTTCTTCCTTGCTGTCGAAGTGGTTGTAGAACGAGCCCATTCCCACGTCCGCGGCCTGCGTTATCTCGAGGATGGGCGCGTTGAGCCTGCCCTCGGCGATGAAGCGTTGCCCGGCGGCGATCAGCGCCGAGCGGGTGAGAGCCTTGCGGCGTTCGAGCCTGTTCGCTGTGGCGGACATCTTCGTTGGTCACCTTCTGGCAGTGGTTTCAGCTGCCGCGATCTTAATCGCCTTCAAATCTGACGACTCCCTCAGAACCCTTGACTGACTATACAGTCATAGGTGACGATATCGTCAGCAAATCGCCGCGCATGGAGGAGGAGTCGAGAGATGTCGGAGGTCCGCAGCGACGCACATCGCGACCTGCACGTCGATCAGGGTGCACTGCCGGGCGAGCACCCCGGCCGTATCAGCAATCCGATCATCAAGGTTGCCGACCTCGCCTGGCTCGAGTTCCGCAAGCCCGATCTGCTGAAGGCCGAGGCTTTCGCGCTGGCCTTCGGGTTCTCTGTCGCCTACCGCACCTCGGAGGAGATCCACCTGCGCGGCACGCAGGCGGGTACGGCGTGCGTGATCATCCGCAAGGGTGCTCGCACCCGCTTCGTCGGCGCGGCGTTCCTGGCCGGCGAGGAGTCCGATGTGCTCAGGCTCGCCGAGGTAACGGGTCATCGCGTGGAGCGACTGCCCGAGAGTATCGGCGGCATCGGCGTCACCTTGCACGATCCGGGCGGCCAGACCGTGCGCGTGGTGGCCGGCGCACACCCGCTGCCGCAGCTGCCGGGCCAGCGTGCCCATCTGTTCAACGTCGGTGAGTCCGCCGCCCGGATCAATGCGACGCAGCGGCCACCGCGGGTGCCTGCCGGGGTCGAGCGGCTCGGCCATGTCGTCCTCGCGCGCACCCGCTACCTGGAGAACCTGAACTGGTATCTGGAGCATCTCGGACTCAGCGTCAGCGACTTCCTGTACTACGACGGGCAGCGCGAACGCGGGCCGGTGATGGCCTTCATCCGCTGCGATCGCGGGAGCACGCCCACCGACCATCACACCCTCGCCATGACACTGGGCCCTTCGGATCGATACGTGCATTCGGCGTATCAGGTGTGCGACCTCGACGCGCTCGCGGCCGGTGGCGAGTTCCTCGCCGAACGCGGGTATCGCCGATCCTGGGGTATCGGACGGCATATCCAGGGCAGTCAGATCTTCGACTACTGGCGCGATCCCGACGGTTTCCTGGTCGAGCACTTCAGCGACGGCGACCTGTTCGACAGCTCGCTGGAACCCGGCTGGGCGCCGATGACGGCCTCGGGCCTGGCGCAGTGGGGCCCGCCTGCGACCAAGGACTTCCTCGGCACAGCACCGGGCCGCCAATCGCTGCGGGAACTCCGGTCCATCTTCTCTTCGCTGCACCGAGACAACGAATTCGACGCCCAGCGCTTGCGGGGCCTGCTGAAAGTAGCCAACTCATGAGCATTTCCGTGCTGCGTACCACCGACGCGTGGTGGGTGCTGACCCCGGACGGCGCTGTCCGAATCGACACCGACGCCACGACCACGGGCGAGCTCCTGGTCCACCGAGCCGCGATCGAAGCAGCGCGCAGGGGCAGCGACACCATGCCGGTGGAGAACTTGGCGCTGATCTCCCCCGTGACCACGCCATGTCGGGTCGTCGCGCAGATGACCAATTACGTGTCGCACGTGAAGGATTCAGGGATGAACCCGGCGACCGTGCCGCTGACGTTCTTCCGCAAGTCGTCCGGGTCCATCAGTGGTCCCGAGGACGACATCGTCAAACCGGCGCACGTGCGGTTGCTGGACTACGAAATCGAGATCGGGCTCGTTTTCGGCGCGACGCTGCCCGTCGGCACCGAACTCGACAGCTCGAACATCGGCGACTTCATCACGGGGTTGGTCATCACCGACGATGTGTCCGCCCGCGACGTCCAGCTGCCCAGAACCCAGTTCTACGAGGGCAAGTCGTATCCGACATTCACACCGGTCGGCCCGGTGTTGCTGCTGCTCGAGGCGGGTGAATTCGACAGATTCCACGACCTCTGCCTGACGCTGCGTGTCAATGGCGAAGTGCGCCAGCACAGCACGGCGGCAGAGATGATCTACAGTCCGCTCGAAACCCTGCGCGCCCTCACCCGATTCCAGCGCATGGACGCGGGTGACCTACTGCTGACAGGCACCCCCGGCGGAACAGCCCTGAAGGCTCCCGCCAAGCCGATCGAGATCCTCGGGTCGCTGGTACCGCCCGCGCTCAAGTGGAAGATCTTCTTCAACAAGCAGGCGTCGAATCCGCGCTACCTGCAAGACGGCGACGTTGTGGAGCTGACCGTCTCGACCCCGGACGGCGCGCTCGACCTCGGCATTCAGCGCACGACGGTGCGGCATGGACACTGATCGAGGCCTGGTCGAGCACTACCCGGTCGTGATCGTCGGCGCGGGCCCGACCGGCATGACAGCCGCGCTACTGCTGGCGCGGTACGGCATCGAGTGCCTGATAGTCGATCGCTGGGACGAGGTGTACCCGCAGCCGCGAGCGGTGCATCTCGACGACGAGGTGTACCGCGTACTGGCCGACCTCGGACTCGGCGAGGAGTTCGCGGGAATCTCCCGCCCCGGCCGCGGCCTTCGGCTGGTCGACTCCGCCATCACCACGCTCGCGGAATTCGACCGCGACCCCGACCGGATGCCGCACGGGTTCCCGCAGGCCAACATGTTCGACCAGCCAGATCTCGAGCGCGTGCTGCGGTCCAGGGTGGCCGCGACCGAGGGCGTGCGGATACGGGGTGGATGCGAAGTACTCGAGGTGGCGAACCTGCGTGATCGCGCTCGCGTGAGATACCGCGATGCCGAGACAGGCGAACGACGAGCTGTCACAGCGGAATTCGTCCTCGGCTGCGATGGCGCCAACAGCGTCGTGCGCGCGTCGATCGGTTCGCGGATGCGCGACCTGGGTTTCGAACAGCGGTGGCTGGTGGTCGACATCGCCACCGATACCGATCTCGGGCAGTGGGAGGGCGTCCACCAGGTGTGCGATCCCGAACGCGCCGCGACGTACATGCGCATCGGCGCGTCACGCTACCGCTGGGAGTTCAAGCTCCGCGACGACGAAACCGCGGACCAGTACGCCACGCTCGACACCATCGAGCCGCTCGTGTCCCCCTGGCTGCGCGAGGTGAGCGATCCTGAGCTGACGCTGATCCGGTCCACCGAGTACACCTTCCGCGCCCAAGTAGTCGACCGATGGCGTGACCGCAGGGTCTTTCTGCTCGGTGACGCCGCGCATCTCACTCCGCCGTTCATCGGGCAGGGCATGGGGGCGGGCCTGCGTGACGCCCATAACTTGATCTGGAAACTGGTCGCCTTCTCGAGATCGGAACTACCCGACGACGCACTCGACACCTATCAATCCGAACGTGATCCGCACGTCGCGTCAATGATCGGCCTGGCCGTCGCCGTCGGACGGGCGATGACGAGTGGGGCGGCGGCGGGTCAGGTGATCCGCAAGCGGGTGGTGCCGCTCCTCGGCCACATTCCCCTCCTCAGATCCAAGGTCACCGACAGCGCCACACCGCGCCTGTCCCGGTCGATATTCGTTACGCGACAAGCGATTCAGCCGCGCGACCTGGCCGGCTCGCTGTGTCCGAACTGCGTCGTCGACGGCAGCACGCGGGTCGACGAGATCGCCGCCGGACGCTTCCTCTTCCTCGCGACCACCCCGCTCACCCGCGAACAGCGGACCGAACTCGACCGACGCGGCGCCGCGATCCTGACGGTACCGGCGTCCTCCGAGCTCGGCGAATGGCTGCGCCGCGGACGCGCGACGGCTGCGATCGTGCGACCGGACAAAACCGTGCTGGCGACCTCCCGATCGGTCCCCTCCCTACACACTCGCGTACCGAGCTGCCCCGCTCTGTCCTCTACCTCCACGCACAGGAGTTCCCATGGCGGTTGACATTTCCATCCCGCGATATCGCGAGAATCTCTTCAGTACCGAGGCGATCCTCGATCCGTACCCGCACTATGCGGCACTGCGCGCGGCCGGCCCGGTGGTGTGGCTACCGCGCCAGCGCATCTTCGCGATTTCCCGATACGCCGAGTGCAAGGCCGTCCTCCGGGACGACGCGACCTTCATCTCGGGCTGCGGGGTGTCGCTGAACCCCGTCGCCAACCGCCTCGGCCGGGGCACCACCCTCAACAGCGACGCAGAAGAACACGCCACCAAACGGTCCGTTCTCGCACACCGGCTGACGCCCAAGGCACTCCGGGAAGTGACAGACAGCATCGAGCGCTTCGCCGAAAGCGTCGTGGACAAGGCGTTGGCGAACAACCGCATCGACGGGGTCGACGATCTCGCGACCGCGCTACCACTTTCGGTGGTCCCGGATCTTATCGGCTGGCCGCACGACGGGCGCGCGGAACTGCTGCGCTGGGCCGGTGCGACGTTCGACTCGATGGGTCCGATCAACCGGCACTCCATCGGCGCGGCGAAGGCGGCCTCGGAGATGCTGGCCTTCGCCCGCCGCGTCGCACGCGATCGATCGGTTCTCGACGGCAGCATGGGCAGCGACGTCTTCCGCGCCGCCGACGAGGGCAGGATCGACAAGAAATCGTGCCCGGCGCTCATGATCGACTACCTGGCCCCGTCGCTGGACACCACCATCGGCGCGATCTCGAGTGCGCTCTACCTGTTTTCACAGAACCCCACGCAGTGGCGGGCCGTGCGATCGGATCCGGGCCTGATACCCCAAGCCGTCAACGAGGTCGTGCGGATCGAACCGCCCTTGCGCGCGTTCTCACGCACGGCCGCGCGCGACGCCGACATCGGTGGGGTGAAAATCCCGGGTGGCAGCCGCGTACTGGTGCTCTTCGCCTCCGCAAACCGGGACCCGGCCGAATGGGATCAGCCCGAGTCCTTCGACATCACCCGCGACGCGGCCCGCCAGCTCGGCTTCGGCTGGGGTGTGCACGGCTGCGCGGGTCGGTCGTTGGCACGGCTCGAAACCACGTCGATGCTGCGGGCACTGGCCGATCGTGTCGAACGCATCGAGCTGGTCGGCACACCGAAGTGGGCCGTCAACAACATCATTCGCAGGCTGGAATGTCTTCCGCTCGAGCTCGTCCCAGCAGACAGGAGGTCGGCATGAAGACAGCCATCGTCACCGGGGCGTCCTCCGGAATAGGACGGGCCGTCGCCACCGCCTTGGTTGCTCGAGGCTACCGCGTGCTCGGGACAAGCCGCGACGGTTCAACCGTGACCGATCCCGTGCCGGGCGTCGACTACCGCGACCTGGATCTCACCGATCGTGGCTCGATCGCCCGGTTCATCGACGCGCTCGACGACCTAGCCGTCGACGTTTTGGTGAACAACGCCGGTGAGAGCCAATGCGGACCGCTCGAAGAGCTACCGATGGATGCCGTGCAGAGGTTGTTCCAGCTCAACGTTTTCGGTGCCATCGAACTGACTCAGTTACTGCTACCGGGGATGCGACAGCAGCGTCGCGGCAGGATCGTCAACATCGGGTCGATGCTCGCGAGCTTCCCCCTCGCCTACCGATCGTCCTATGTCGCAACCAAGGCAGCCCTCAAGGGCTTCGCAACCGCCGCACGGTATGAACTGAAACCGTACGGAATCGACATCACCACCGTCGAACCAGGTTCCATCGCGACCGGAATATCCGGACGCCGCACCAAATACATCAGCAGCGACTCCCCCTACATCGAACAGTTCACCTCGGCGATCGCCGTCCTCGATGCGAAGGAAGCCAAGGGAATAACGGCGGACGAGGTCGCCCGCACTGTGCTCGAAGCTGTCGAAGCCGAACAGACGTTGCCGCTCTATGCCGTCGGCAGCAACGCACCGGCTGTGTTCCTGGCCCGTAGATTGTTACCGCGCAGCGTAATCGAGGCCGTCATGGCCAAGGCATACGGCGTCGGGTCCGCGCGTACCCGACGTGCGCCGTAATTGTTGCCGCCAAGGCAGATCACACGCAGCCGCGACCCGAGCGGGATACCCGCCCTGCTCGGGTCGAGTACTCAGCAAACCCACATTCCGATGATTCGTGTCCGCCGACCGGTACGCCGGGTCTGGAGCCGGGTCGCGCGATCGAGAAGCGGGGCCAGCACCCGACCGGGCAGCAACGACAGCGGCCGATGCCTTCACTGCCGTGGTCGAGGCAGCAGCGCGTCAGTGCTAGCCAGCGTTCACCACAGCGAAATCATCCCAGTCCTACGGGGATCCGCCGACATCACAAGCCAGAGCCCGCACTGTTGTGAGAATTCCTCCGCCTCCTTGACTGATCAAATAGTCATCTGTGACTATTTCGTCAGTTTGGTGATCCGTGGACGCGGCTGTCGTGGTGTACGTGTCTTCAATGGCCGGAAGGAACACCCCGTGGGGCTTGCACACAGCACCGTGAAGAGACCGTTTCGCATTGTCGCGGCGGCCGCCGCCGCGACAATGACGCTGAGCTGTTCCGCGCTGACCGCCCATGACGGGCTCGGCCGCTCGACCAAGATCACCGCCGACTTCGAGAACATCGCGGGCATGTACGAGGGCAACGAGATCATGGTCCTCGGCCTCGCGGTGGGCAAGGTCGACAAGATCGTGCCCAAGGGCACCTACGTCGAGGTCCACATGACCATCGACTCGGGAGTCAAGATCCCGAAGGACGCGATCGCGGCGATCATCTCGCCCTCGATCGTCACCGACCGCCACATCGAGGTGAGTCCGCCCTTCACC